>NZ_AAVU01000019.1 GCF_000169095.1 Lyngbya sp. PCC 8106 | reverse complement strand
TCGTCCGGCTCGTCCGGCTTCTTGATAATAACTTTCTAAAGTTCGGGAGAGATCATAATGAACCACAAAACGAACATCTGGCTTATTAATCCCCATCCCAAACGCCACTGTTGCGACCATGACTTCGACATCATCTCGAATAAAACGAATTTGATTTTCGCGGCGTTCTTCATCGGGTAATCCGCCATGATAGGGTAAACAAGGAATCCCCTTTTCTCGCAATTTAAACGCTAAATATTCGACTCGTTTGCGGGTCAGACAGTAAATAATTCCTGAACCGCCCGCTTGCTGAATAATCTTCAACAATTGCTTAAAACTGTGAGTATGTTTAGGAATGACTTCATAATAAAGATTGGGACGTAAAAAACTCGCAATATGAATTAAAGGTTCATTTAAAGCAAGCTGTTCAATAATATCCTCTCGAACTCGGGGAGTTGCCGTCGCCGTTAACGCCATCATGGGAATCTGAGGATAACGATGTCGTAACTTTTTTAATTGTCGATATTCTGGCCGAAAATCATGACCCCATTCCGAAACACAATGAGCCTCATCAATCGCAAAAGCTGAGATTCCCACTTGAGTATTGACTACATCTAAAAAAGATAAAAATCGTTCGCCTAAAAGTCGTTCAGGAGCAACATAAACCAGTTTTATTTTTCCTTTCAAAATTGCTGCTTCCCGCGATCGCAATTCCTCGGGTAAAAGTGTACTATTAAGAAAATTTGCTGCAATCCCATTATCCTCCAGCGCAATCACTTGATCTTGCATCAAAGCAATCAGAGGTGAGACGACCACTGTTATTCCGGGTTTCAAAAGCGCAGGTAACTGAAAGCACAAGGATTTTCCCCCCCCAGTCGGCATGACAATCAGCAAATCTCGCCTTTGGAGGGCTTGTTCAATAATTTCTCGTTGTCCCGGACGGAAGGAGTCGTAACCAAAAAAGTGCTTGAGGGACTGTTCAAGGGATTGGGGCTGGGCAAAAGAGGATACAGATAGCCCTGACATTGATTTATACGAGATAGATGGACTTCTTTACTATTGTAGAAAAATCTGTTCCCCCTCGCTTCATTCTCGCTACAATAGCCAATGACCGAAAAAATGTTACCGTTGAAAAAATTTGATTCGCGTTTGCCTCAATCCGATTTCGGGGAAAATTGGGGCTATCCCTGAATGATAGCATTCTTCCTGTTCAGGTTTTCAGAATTGATCCAGCATCAAAAATTAGGGGTACAAATATGATTCAGTCTTCAGTGCAACAAGCTGATATTTTAATTGTGGATGATACTCCTGAAAATTTACGATTGCTGTCTTCGATGTTAGAAGAACAAAGCTATAAAGTTCGTAAAGCCACCAATGGCAAACAAGCGTTAAAAGCGATAGAAGCCCAATCTCCTGATTTGATTTTACTCGATATTCTGATGCCGGAAATGAACGGTTATCAAATTGCGAAACATCTCAAAAGTTTAGACTCAACTCGTGATATTCCGATTATTTTTCTCAGTGCGCTTAACGATACAATGGATAAAGTTTTTGCGTTTGATGTCGGTGGGGTTGACTATATCACAAAACCTTTTCAAGTGCAAGAAGTGTTAGTACGAGTCAGAACTCAAATTACCTTACGGAATCAACAAAAACAACTTCGAGAACAAAACCAAAAACTCCAACAAGAAATTAAAGAACGACAGAAAATTGAGTCTGCATTACGAGTTTATATCCATGCAGTTTCTCACGATTTACGCAATCCTGTTACCGGAATGTTAATGATTCTGAATAATTTACTGTCTAAAAAGTCTTCAGACTCTCCCTCAAGTTTAACCGTTAATACTAATATTTTAGAACAAATGGCGAATAGTTGCGATCGCCAACTCAATCTTCTCAACTCTTTAGTCGAAACCAGTGATACAGATTTACAAGGAATCTCTCTGAATTGTCAACCCCTAGACTTGGTGACTTTCACTCAACAATTAATCACGGAATGGCAACCTATTTTTGATAAAAATAAAGTGGGTTTAAATCATACACTGCCGTCAAGTTTACCTCAAGTTCAAGCCGACTCTACTCAACTTTGGCGAGTCTTTGATAACTTGTTTTCTAATGCGATTAAATACAATATTCCGGGATTAAGTTTAACGTTATCTACGGAAATAATTTCTGACAAAAAAGCAAAAATAAAGAGTTGTAATCAATGGATAAAATACACCATTTCTGATAATGGAGTGGGCATCAACCCCGAAGAATCCGAGAAACTTTTTGAACTCTACAAACGCGGGAAAAACGTTGGAAAAATCAAAGGATTGGGTTTAGGTTTATATTTATGTCGTCAAATTATTAATGGTCATGGCGGTGAAATTGGAGTCATTCCTAGCAATAATTCAGGAGTATCATTTTGGTTTACATTACCTGTATTGCCGTCCAAAAAATCTTAATTTGAAGAGAAGTTTAGAAATATAGCGTTTCTATCTTCTGTGAAAATCAAAAATTTCATCTGCCCCTAACCCAGTCACACCGCTTTTTCAAGTCTCGGAATATTTCTTCAATGGCCACTCGTTTAGAGAGGTAATCGCTCACAAAACCGCCTATTGTAAATTTTTGTAAACTTTGGCAAACAATTTGGATAACAGCCCCAGGAAGCATCCGATAGTAATCAGAGGATAAAATTCTCAGAAATAAATGTATGAACGAGCAACAGCTTCAAGCGCTAGCTCTGGAAGTCCAACAGCATCCAATAGATACAACTGCTAGACGGATAATTGTATCAAAACTCATTGATACAATTTACCGTTCCCGCCAACTCACTCGCCCATATCAAGGTCAATTTCAAGGAGTCTATGAAGATATTTATCAGGAAGCCGTGCAGAATCTTTTTTTGTATATCTGCAAAAATATTGACAAATATGATCCGCAACGGGGAAAATTTATGACTTGGGTGAATATGTTATTAAGTAGACGCTTTTTTCGAGAAGCTATTCCCAAAGTGATTGGTACAGCCAATGAAATTAACCTAGAAAGTTCTATTTTAGAAAATCTAGAAGACTTGGCAACTAAGGAGAGGGAAGACGAGGATGATTATATCCGGACTTTTCAAAAAATCAGACGATATATTGAAATCGACCCGAAAGGAATTTTTAGACAAGCATACATCAAAAAATATCCCGAGGTCAATTTTCGAGAAATCGCGATGAAAAGATGGTCGGGCGTATCTTGGAAAGACATTTCAGATGACTTCAATATTCCCGTAGCGACTTTAAGTAACTTTTATCAAAGAAACTTAGAAAAATTTCGCCAGGAATTGAGAGACTTGTGTGGTTTGAAAAATTTGAATTAGACTGTTAAATTAGAGGAAAAAATAGGGGCAATATGTTAACGTTTTCTACATTTACAGGGCCGATATCAACCCAAGCTGTTAGGGTCGCAGAAAAAAGAGCAAGACAGCAAGCCACGCCCGAAAAAAGTCAGCAAGTTCTGCTGAATACTTTGTCCGTATTTTTCGTAAAGTTCTATCTGGAGTGTATGGGATTTGAAACAGACTTAGAAGCAAGTGACAGTTGGAATCCGGTAGAACAAACGCTAACAGATGTCGCCGATTTATTGATTAAAAATTACGGCAAATTAGAATGTCGTCCGGTGTTAGAAGATGCAGAGTTTGTTTGTGTGCCACCGGAAGTTCAATCCAACCGAATTGGTTATGTCGTTGTGCAAATCAATCAATCTTTGCAATCGGCGAATTTGTTGGGGTTTGTCAAGGAAATATCAATTGATGAGTTTCCGATTAATCAACTACAACCTTTGGAGTTTTTCTTAGATTACCTCGAACAGTTGGAATTAAAAAATAATCAATTAAATCGTCAAGAAACCGTTAATTTAAAACAATGGTTGGAGAATATTTATGAATCCAATTGGTTGCCAATAGAATCCATATTTTCTCAACAAATCGCTTGGCAATTTAGAAGCCATGACGAAAGGGAAATCAACTCGGTTTCTCGGGCTAAATTGATTAATTTGGGAATCAAAGATAATGGCGCATCGGTCGGAATAGTTGTCAAGGTTAGCCCGGACGAAAACGAATTCGACGAAATAAACATTATTGTAGAGTTACACCCAACAAACGGTCAAGAATACCTACCACCTTCTCTAGGGATTATGATTTTAGACGAGGAAGAAACTGCCGTGATGGAAGCCTTAACTAAAAACGATAACCCAAAAATTTCCCTGGAATTTAACGCCTCTGTCGGCGATAGTTTTGGCGTGAAAATAGTCTGGAAAGATATTACTATTACAGAGAATTTTATGTTGTGAATTCCAGCGGCTAACATTATAACAATACCAGTAGTCTGCTGTCTGTCACTCATTTATGTGACTATTGACTAAATGACTAATGAGCTATTATGTTAACAAGTTTAAACTCTAGCATTCACTCAATTTTAATATCGCCTATGACCAAATTAGTGACTTTAAAGCTTGATGGCGATTTACAGCAGGGGGTTCGGGTAACATTTTCAATCGCTAATGAAGGTGCTAGCCCTCATCAAGAAGTCACTGGAAATTTACCCCCCATAGAACAATTGCAGACAAAAATTGACCAGTGGCGGTCAAATTATCGGAGTTTGGGGAGTTCTACTCGCGCTCTGAAAGCGAAAAAAGTGAGCTACTCAGGTTCCATTACCCACAAATATAAAGACTGCAAAAATTCCGCTCATGCGTTACAAAAACAATTAAATAATTGGCTGCATTCAGAATCTTTTCGCCCCATCCGCGAGACTTGGTTAAAGGAATTACAACAAAAAGAATCCGTGCGGGTATTGGTTCGCACATCCAGCCAGCAGTTGCGACAAATCCCCTGGCATTTGTGGGATTTGTTAGAAGAATATCCCCAGGCTGAACTCGCTTTGAGTGCAACTAATTATCAAAAACCAATAACAGCAAAAACGCCAACCTACAGAGAAAAAGTCAAAATTCTGGCAATTTTGGGAAACAGCAGGGGTATTGATGTAGAAACAGACCGAAGCTTGCTCAACAGTTTACCCGATGCGGAGGTCACTTTTTTGGTACAGCCCCGACGTCAGGAAATTAATGACTCTTTGTGGTCAAAACACTGGGATATTTTGTTTTTTGCGGGTCACAGCCAAACGGTGGGAGATAGCGGTCGAATCTACATCAATGAAAATCAGGAATACTTAACCATTGATGACCTAAAATACGGCTTGAGACAAGCGGTAAACAATGGATTAGCTTTGGCAATTTTTAATTCCTGCGATGGGTTGGGATTAGTATCGGAATTAGAAGCGCTACAAATTCCGCAAATTATTGTCATGCGAGAACCCGTACCCGATGAAGCGGCACAGGTTTTTTTAAAGCATTTTCTCCTGGGTTTTGCCAATGTTGGTCAACCCTTATATCAAGCCGTAAAAGAAGCCCGATTAAAGTTGCACGGTCTCGAAGATAAATATCCCTGCGCTTCTTGGTTGCCCGTAATTTATCAAAATGCCGGAACGACTCCCCCGTGCTGGTTAGACTTAGGTCGTCGTCCGACTAAAATCAGTCCCTACCGAGGTTTATTTGCCTTTCGAGAAGAAGACGCCCATTTATTTTTTGGCCGAGAATCTTTGATCAAAATGTTGGTAGAAGCCGTACAACATCAACCCTTAGTTGCGGTGATAGGTTCGAGTGGGAGTGGTAAATCTAGTGTAGTATTTGCGGGTTTGGTGAACCGCTTGCGGAATGCAGGAAACTGGCAAATCGTTGACTTTCGTCCGGGTTCAAGACCTTTGTTTGCCCTCGCCACTGCCCTTGTTTCTCAAAAAGAAACCCACCTAAGCCGCGCCGAACGGTTGCGTTCGATTAGAAACCTGGCTGCCGATTTAAAAGACTGTGAAAATGGGTTGCGGGATGTGATTGATGATATCCTTTGTGTTGACCCAAACCAGCGTTTGTTGCTAATTGCCGACCAATTTGAAGAACTGTATACCCTGTGCAGAGATACCCAAGAGCGCAACGTTTTTTTAGATAGATTATTGTCAGCAATTTATAATTGCCGAAATTTTAGTTTTGTAATCACGTTGAGGGCCGATTTTCTCGGACAAGCGCTGTCTTATCGCCCCTTTGCCGATGCCTTGCAGTACGCGGACTTAAAACTGGGTTCCATGACCCACTCCGAACTGCAAGATGCCGTAGAAAAGCCTGCGGCGTTGTTGGGAGTAACCATCGAACAGGGACTCACAGAACGGATAGTTTCTGCGGTGAGCGCCGAACCCGGGGATTTGCCGCTGTTGGAATTTGCTTTGACCCAACTGTGGGCCAAACAGCAAGATGCCCGGTTGACCCATGCCGCTTACGAGGAAATTGGCGGGGTAGAAGCTGCACTAGCCCATTTTGCCGATGAAGCCTATCAGCAACTCAACTTTGAGGAACAAGAACGGGCGCAGCGAATTTTTATCCAACTCGTCCATCCGGGGGAAGGTACCGAAGACACCCGCCGTATCGCCACCCGGGGGGAAGTGGGCGAGGAAAATTGGGCTTTGGTGACTCGCTTGGCCGATGCCCGTTTGGTGGTGACGGGATACGACGAGAAAACGAGTTCGGAAACGGTAGAAATCGTCCACGAAGCGTTAATTCGCCGTTGGGGAAAGTTGCAACAGTGGATGCAGCAAGACCGGGATTTTCGGTACTGGCAAGAACAGTTGCGGGCGGCAATGCGAACTTGGGAGAGTAGTAATTGTGATGAAGGGGCTTTGTTGCGAGGAAAACCGCTTTTTGATGCCGAAGATTGGTACAGCAAACGCTTTTTAGAATTGAGTTCCGATGAGAAGTGTTTTATTAAGTTGAGTGGGGAACTTAAAAAGTGTGAAAGTAAAAAACAAAAACGCAGACGACAATTAACAATTTGGGGACTATCTGGTGGCTTAGTTGTAGCCTTGAGTTTGGCTGGGGTGGCTGGGTGGCAATGGCAGAATGCAATCATCAGCCAAATCACCACGACCAGTGCATCCTCAGAAGCGTTATTTGCCTCCCATCAGGAGTTAGAAGCACTCACCGCAGCAATTAGGTCGGGTCAGCAATTGCGAAAATTGCCTTGGGTCAAAACAGATACTCGGACAACTGTTATCAATACCCTACAAAATCTGCTTTACAGAATCAAAAACTACAACCACTTAGAAGGACATAGAAGTGGGGTACAAACCGTAGCTTTCCGCCCAGATGGTGAAATGATGGCTACTGTCAGTTGGGACGGGACAGTTAAATTCTGGCAGCCAGACGGTAGCTTACTGAATAGACCTTGGCTAAATAATTTGAAAAATATTTCAGCCGTTGCTTTCAGCCCAGACAGCAAAATAATTGCCACAGCAAGTGGGAAAACTGTTACGCTCTGGAATCTAAATGGTAAGATGCTTAACAGGCTTGAAGGACACAAGTATACAGTTGTTGCCCTAGCTTTCAGCCCTGATAGCCAAATCATTGCCACAGCAAGTGGGGATGCAGCAAGTGGGCAAGGGGCTGTGCAACTCTGGAGACAAGACGGCACTTTGCTCAAAACCCTAGAAGACCAAAAAAATAGTAATCTTGATTTTCAGTTAACAGTTGCTTTTAGCCCCGATGGTAAGATGATTGCTTCAGGAGGTTGGCATGGAGCATTGCGTCTCTGGAAAAAAGATGGGACTTCCATCACCCACACCCTGTTAGGTGCAGATGCAATTAACACCGTCAGTTTTAGCCCCAATAGTCAGATAATTGCCACGGGGACTGCAAACGGCAGTGTCTACATCCATCAGGTAGATGGCACCTTAGCAACGACTTTCTCTGGAGACAAAGATGGAGTTTGGGGAGTAAGTTTCAGTCCAAACGGTGAGATCATTGCAACTGCGGGTAGTGATAGGACGGTCAAACTCTGGAAATTAGATGGCACTTTAGTCAATACTCTGCAAGGGCATAGGAATGTGGTTCTGGCAGTCGCTTTCAGCCGTCAGGGTAGTATGATTGCCTCTGCTAGTGATGATGGTACTATCAAACTTTGGAAACCAAACCAACCCCCAATGCCCGCCCTTAAACCGGGAAGTCAGATTTATGCAGTCCGTTTTAGTCCTGATGGTCGCCAGATTGCGACAACCAGTGGGTATGGAACGGTTACACTTTGGAACCGAGAAGGTACATTGCTGAAAACTGGGGAATGGCATGATGGCCCAGTTGTCGGAATAGATTTTAGCCCTGAGGGTCAAATCATTGCCACAGCAAGTGGAGACCAGTATGTCAGACTTTGGAAGTCAGATGGCATCTTAATCAAACCTCTTGAAAGGCATAGTGGTAAATTTGTCGGAGTCAGTTTTAGTCCTGACAGTCAAGTTATTGCGGCGGCGAGTGATGATGGAACTGTTAAACTTTGGAAACGCCAAGCCAGTGGTGAGTTTTCATCTCGTCCCGACACAACCCTCTCTGGACATACCCAGGCTGTTCGTGCAGTTGCGTTTAGCCCTGAGGGTCAGATCATTGCCACAGCCAGCGACGATCAAACAGTCAAACTCTGGAAACGAGAAGCCGCAGGTGAGTTTTCATCTCGCCCCAACAACACCCTGACTGGACATACCCAGGCTGTTCGTGCAGTTGCGTTTAGCCCCGACGGTGAAATCATTGCCGCAGCCAGTAATGATCAAACCATCAAACTCTGGAAACGTCAAGCCAGTGGTGAGTTTTCATCTCGTCCCCACAACACCCTGACTGGACATACCCAGGCTGTTCGTGCAGTTGCATTTAGCCCCGACGGTGAAATCATTGCCACAGCCAGTAACGATCAAACAATCAAACTTTGGAAAACTGACGGCACCTTAATCAAAACTCTCACAGGTCATCGGGATGCAGTTAGCGCAATCGCTTTCAGCCCTGATGGCAAGACGCTGGCTTCAGCAAGTAAGGACAAAACTGTAATTTTATGGAATTGGCAGGAAAATTTAGGTATAGAAAGGCTACTAGAGTTGGGTTGTGATTGGGTGCGAGACTATCTGAAAACCAATCCCAATATGAGCGACCGCGATAAGCGCCTCTGTGATGGAATGGGTGATCATAAGTAGTCAACTGCTAGGCGTTCGTCATAGAAGCACGGAGCGTGTTGACTTATTATAAAGTTTTGTTACAACTCTGTCGTGTTTCAGATAAAGAGGGTTGCTCGTAAGCGAGTAAACAGTAGAGCAAACCCAAATTTATCTTAAATATCAGGAGAGAAAATGACTAATATTTTAGTAAGTGATAATAGTCCTCTAGCATATGAGGAATTCTCTACTCCCACCGAAAGTCAAGAATCAAATATTCTCCAGTCAATATTTCCATCCATTCCCCGACTGCGTGATATCTTCGAGTTCATAGAATTGAATTATCATCAAAGTATTAAACTCAAAGAAGTTGCTCAAGCCGTTGGTTATTCTTCGGCTTACTTAACCGACTTAGTGCGAAGACTGACCGGAAAAACGGTGAATAATTGGATTGTCGAACGCCGGATAGCAGAAGCAAGACGCTTGCTGTTAGAAACCGATAATTCTATTGAAAAGATTGCTTTTAAAATAGGTTATCAAAATCTCAACCATTTTTACTCTCAGTTTCGTAATTATCATCACAATACTCCCCACGCTTGGAGAAAAAGACAGCAACAAGATTGCCCCAAAAAGCCTTTAAAAAATAATCCTTTTACCACCTATCGAGATTCCAATACAGGTCGGTTGATTGTGGTAAAACCTGAGTCTCAATCCGTTACAAAAAAACAGGCTTGAATCCGGATATTTCTGAATTAAACTGGAGTTTATCTCGAAAGTTGAACAGTAATTAAGTTGACAAGATACATTTCTCACAACTGAAAGAATAAAGCGAATAATCTCTCAAAAAGTTATGAAGACCTAAAAATAGTTAATTATCAATCTACTTAGAAAAGAATATGATTGATAGTAAGAAACAAATCAAGTATTAGCAATTAAGCTAATCTTTCAATTCAACTCTGTATGTAAAGGAGAACATGATGAACTTAACGACAAAAAAAATGAATCTACGCCGTGCTTTGTTTAGTGGTGCAGTTTTGGTTTCGATGTTAGGAGGAATAGGATTAACTGCGAGTAATCCCGCTCAAGCTCAACCTCCAACACAAAACAGCATTGCCGATCCGGATCAACCCGACGTGTTTTATATGTCATCCGAAGATATCCGAAGTGCCGAACGTTCTCTAGACCGGAATAATTGCGCCCTATTTAACTATGGAATCAAATGCGCTTATGGCAATGCTGGATATCGGCATAATATCTTAAAATCAGTTAAACGAGGTCACGCTGTTGCTTTCAAAGGAAATGGTAAAGTATTAAAGTCTTACATCAACAAAGTGGGACTCGACGAAGTTGTCCGTGAATTGCAACGCCTCGATATTGATTATCAGACTGCTCGCAGACGTTAAAAAAAGTAGATTGACCGATTTGTGAATTATTGTAGTAGTAAGTAATTGTTTCGGCAGTTACTTGCTGCTGCTTTTTGATGATTTTTTTAACATTAATACTTTTCACATTTACACATTTATTATGGCTGAATACACTACAGTTTATATAGGTATAAATCAATTAAAACCGCCTAAAAATAATTAACAATTACTTGAATAATAACCTAAAAATAGTTCATTACACATCCATAATTAAAAGGATAGTATTGATATTAATAAACAGCAAAAGGGTTAGTAAAAAAGCTAAACTTTGCATTTCCCAAAACACTCTATTTATCAAAGGATAACGATTATGACTAATGCACTGAATCTCGATAATGGTTTTGAAGCTGTCTCTCAAGTATTTGAAAATAAGTTGCAACAGGATTTAAAGTTTCGTGAGAAGGTTGCTGAGGGTATTTGTGCCAGTTTAGAAAAGGCTGGGTTGGAAGCCCCGCCAACTGAAACTACGACAGAGAATATTCGACTGGGTGAAACCTTGGATGTCGCTGCCGGGCCAGTTATTACTGCTGCCGCATTTTGGTGGGGCTATCATTTTGTCATCCCCGAAGCTGTTATGAAAGAGTTCTCCAAGGTATCAGATGTTTTTGCTGCATTCATGGCTTATGGTGGCTCCCTAATTGCTGCATCTGGTGGGACACTAGCTTCGTTAGTTGCTATCGTTGCAGCATATGTATCAGTACAATTGGTATTAATGCAAGCTGTTAACCAGGGTAAGGGTGTGTATCTCAGTGCCACCTGGATCTCCCCAGTGATCCTTGTTTCAACACCCATCACATAATTGGTAAAATCAGTTAACCCGAGGTAAGGAGGCTAGCCTCTTGAAAATCAGTGGGAGTAAGTCCCGCTGATTTATCTAAAAAGAAAACGTTGTTCTTAAGGTCCCAATCAAAATATTATCATTGTGGCTATCTTGGTTGGGGTTTGTAATAAAAATAATACCCGGAGTAATCGAAATTTTATCATTTACCGGATAGCGATAAAACGCTTCAAGATGCCAAGATTGGTCATTGGGAAACTCGAATGTTAATTCATCCGGCGCATCAATATCATTCAAATAGGGTTCTCGACCGACAACAATTCCCCCCAAACTTCCCTCTTTAAATAAATCGGGTAAAGCCAATGTTACCGCAAAATTCCAAATTTGACCATCACCAATATTAATCACTCTCGCATCAGTATAACCTCCCCAACCACTTAAAACAATTTTACGATTAATTCGCCATGAAGCTTGTAAACCATAGGAATTACTCACAACCCCCGAAGCAATTCCCCCTGAATTAATTCCCTCACTTAAGCCTAAAATAGAATTCGCAATTCCACTCCCAGTTACACCATTAATTGCATTTCCATCAATATTACCTCTATTTCGGTCAACCACTAAACCATTTCTTAAACCATTATCAAAGCCAAAATTTCCCGGCGTTGAATACGCATGATTATAAGTCAAAGCAAACTGTAAATTATCTCTTGGCGTTACTGTAATTTGGGCTAAAGTTGCATAATCTCCATTAAACAAACCATTTCCCTGACTCGCATCTCCCGCATTTGCAGAAAGATAACCCACAGAAACCGAAGTTGACCCAAAAATTCCATTTAAAAATTGTTCATTAAAGCGATAATGCAAACCCATTCCGCGACCCGCACCGATGCGATAAATTGGGTTACGTTGACCAAAGGTACTTAAACTCCCATTTCCACCATCAAAGTTGTCTAAATAGGGGTTAACAGTCGGAACAAAATCATCCCAAGTTACCCCTTTTGCGGCTAAAGTTAATTGAAGTTGATTGTTAATTGGAAACTGATAATATAATCGTTCTAACTCAACTTTACTTTCTGTATCTCCACGAAAATTAAAGGTTTGTGTTCCTTGACGAGTAAACCCTAAATCAAACAGTTGGGCGTTTCCCATTTGTAGGCGAGTCAGGAGTAAATCTTGACCTGTAAAACTGGTGTTAAAATTGAGACGAACTCGATTTTGAAAAACAACTTGGTTACGGTTTTCTTCGGTCCCTTGAAAAGCAATATCATCCCCAAAAGCTTGTGTTACCGCAAAAATTGCTTCTCCCGTGAGTTTTGTTGTCGTTGAAAATTGACGAGTGACTAAAACTTCGGTGCGTTCTTCTAAGTCTGTAATTTGACCTCGAAGTAAACTCAACTCAGCCGCAAATTCGTTTTGTAAGCGTTGTAAAGCGATAAATTCATTTTCAGTTAAACTCCCCTCTACGGCGGCATTTAATAACTCGTTAATTCGTTCTAAACAAGCATTTAAACCGCTTGCAAATTCGTAGCGAGTTAAGGAACGATTTCCGCGAAAAGTCCCATCGGGATAACCTGCAATACAGCCAAACCGTTCGACTAAAGATTGTAACGCTTGAAACGCCCAGTCGGTGGGGTAAACATCGGATAGTTGGGAAACCGAAGTGACTTGAGTTAATGAAGTGTTTTTGCGTCCTTCTTGACTGTAACGTTGGAGTTGTTCTAACGTATCTGCATCTTCAGCTAAAATGCGACTAGAACTTAGACCTAAAAATATGGAAGATGAGCAAAATAGGAGTAAAAATCGAGCGAGTTTACTAAATAATACAGGGTTTTGATCACATCCGATTCCTGTTTCCGCCGTCATCCTAATCTCCTTATTTTTTAAAGCTAATTTATTCTATTTCATCACAATTTTTCCACCCTGAACGACAATATTTAAACTCAATTTTATCTCTTTATTATCTACCCGTTTTTTACGCCAATTTCATTACCACATCTAAACTATGTCCAATCACTTGATAAACCTGACGTTGCTCAAAAAGTGTTAGAATATCTAGATTAACTTTGTTTTGATCGGCTTCTTTGCGGAGAATTTTTAAAGCTGTTATCGTTGGTAATCCATGCTGATAAGGCTTGTCTCCGGCTGTTAGCGCATCATAAATATCTGCAATTGCCATCATCTGCGATTGCGTCGAAATTTCCGCTTGTTTTAATTTTAAAGGATAGCCGGTACCATCAAGTTTTTCATGGTGTCCATAGGCGATTTGAGGAACATCTTTTAGGTCTTTTGTCCAGGGAATTTTCTCTAAAAATTTGTAAGTATGGGTTACATGAGACTCGATAACTAACCGTTCTTCTGGAGTCAGATTTCCCTGTTTAACTAACAGCAAGTTCATTTCTTCGGGAGTAATTAAAGGCTTTGTTTCCCCGTCAATATCCCGATACACTATCTGAGTCAATTCTGAGAGTTTCTCTAAGGGTTTTCTTTCGGTAACTTGGGGTTCATTTGCTTCTAAAAGTAAATTCCAGCAATCGTTTAACTGCTGAATTGCTTGGCTTAAATTCGCGTCTAACTGTTCAATTGTGCAAGAAGATTTACCTTCAGTCTGTGTTGATTTTTGATTGCTATTGTTCAGCAATAGTTCATATTTGGCTTGAGTGCATTCCCATTCGAGAGTTCGCCTTGCTAATGCAAAACGTTGACGAATCACTTCTAACTGGTGAGGATATAACTTTTTAGACTTGGTTAAAATCGCTTCAGGAACCCCAATTTTGCCAAAATCATGCAATAATGCAGCATAACGGATTTCTTGAATTTGGCGATCGCTAAAGTTAATCTCCGCTAAAGAACCGGTTGTCGTCGTATTAATTTCTTCGGCTAAACGAACGGTTAACTGAGCAACCCGTTCAGAATGACCAAAAGTGCAGGGATCTCGTTGTTCAATGACTTGGACTGATGCCTTGACAAATCCTTCAAAAAGGGATTCAATACTATCTTGGAGGAGATTGCGTTCTATCGAAATTGCCGCCTGAGAAGCCAGACTTCGCAAAATTTGTTCTTCCCATTCTCCATAGGGTTGAGTCATTTCCAGAGTATTTTCAGGCACCAACGTCACATCGGATCTAACTTTGCGGTTGATCAACTGAAGCACTCCCATCGTTTCTCCCTGACGGTTTTGCATCGGAAGAACCAATACTGAACGAGTCAGGTAGCTAATATCGCGATCAAAACTGCTATCGAGGCGATAAGGCTTGTCGGGGGGTAACTGATACGCATCGGGAATATTCAAGCTTTCCCCAGTTAACGCCACATAGCCCGCCAAACTCCTATCGGTGAGGGGAATTGCAAACTCTCGAAACGACAGGTTAGGAAGGGATACATTTTGAGCGACTTTAAACAATAACTTCGGAGTATTGTCGGTGGAGTCTACTAAATAAACACTACCCGCATCACTACAAGTAATTTCCCGACTCTTGGCTAAAATCAAATTGAGTAGGGTACTCAAGTTTTGGGTACTTGATAAAGCGGCGCCGATATCTAATAGCTTTTCAATTAACTCTGCTTGTTCGGCTAACTCTTTTAAATATTCTGGATTCTGAAAAATCATAGGGTTCGTAGATGCTGAACAGCGGTCATCACATCAGATCGAGTTGCTCAGACTGCAACACTACTCTCCTCCTATTATCCGTTATTTTTGACCAAATGTAGAGACTTTGTAGAGAATATCTCAATTGGCTTAGATTTTAACCCAAATCAGAGAAAACCCCCACCAGAATTTTTTGTGAGGTTTTCTTAGCGTGTTCAAGTTTTCAAGTAGAACTAAAGATTTACTTCAGACTAGAAATTTGCTTCGCCATTGCAAAATCTTTTTCGGTTAAACCACCCGCATCATGGGAAGTTAAACTAATCGTTACTTTGTTGTAAGAAATGGCAATATCTGGATGATGTCCTGCTGCTTCAGCCGGTTCAATCAACTTGTTCACAAAATCCATTGCAGTGACAAAATCCTTAAATGTCATCACTTGCTTTAATTCTTTTCCTTCAACCTTCCAGTCAGGAACCTGAGTCGCCATTTCCTTGACTTGAGTTTCTTTTAAGACTTCAGACATATTCAAGCTCTCTCCTCTTAACTACTGAGGTTTATTACCCCTAAAATAACTATCCGCTCTTACCCGGAATAGCCTCAGCACTAAGCTTTAGCATTTTAAGGATAAGAGCGGTCTAGCGGGTCATCTGAATTGGAACCTGACTGCCGGAAGAACTCTTGAGTGCAGCCAGTCCTTCTAGAACATCCGTAGCTCCAGAGGGAAACTAGCCTGACTCTAATTGTCAGCTCCGGCGCACAGCCGGCATTTTCCAATCAGGTGACCCATGCGTTTACTACTATCAATCATGGGCATCACCTCCTTTTTTCCTGTACGGTTTGTTATTACTTCAACGCTAGCTAGCATAACACACACTCTAGGCTTTTGTGCAACCCCTTTCGCAAAAAAAGTTCTGAAATGCCGATTAGGGTTGGATTTTAGGTTTTGGGTTTTGGTTCGGGGTTCGGCCAGCTAGCCCCTCAACCCCACAGAGGAAGTCAACCCTTCCCCTTGAACAACTTGGGAATTTCTGCGATCGCCAGTCTCGGAGTTTCGCTCACCGCCACTGCCAAACCTCCTTCCATGATGCCGCGCAAACCTTCTAGGGGATGACCTTTGGCCGCCAATTTTAAATTCCACAAATAAGAATCGATTTTTAACGCCCTTTCCCTCTGTTGCACCGGGTTTATATTGGTTTTTGCGGGTTCTTTTTTATCGGCTTTTGCTTCCCAGACTCGTTGATACAAATCTTCAATTCCCGCCAATGTTTTATCCCAAGTCAAATAATTATTAACAGTTTCCAGACCCGCTTTCGCTAATTGTTCGCGTAAGTCCTCCGATTTTAACAGACGAGAAATAGCATTAGCCGTCGCTTCTGCATCGTCTTTTGGTACTATTAAACCGTTGACACCATCTTCTAGATAATCTTTAACAATTCCGACCGGTGTGGTGACGACCGGAACACCACAAGCCATACAATTTAACACCGGAACCGGCCCGCCTTCAACTTTTGAGGTGACCACATAAAGGTCGAGAGCATTATAACAAATTGGCATTAATCTATCGGGCAGAAAAGGGAAATAATAGACCTGATTAATCCCATAACTTTTAATTTCCTTAACCACTTTATCCCAACCCGGTCCCGTGATTAAAACTCCGAATTGTTCTCCTTGATTTCCCAACTTTTCTAAGGCTTTTAAGAGAATATTTACCCCTTTTCTTCCATCAGTATTGCTGGTATATTTGGCACTGTATCCGATCAGGGGAGTCTCGGAATTTATCCCCAATTGTTTCCGGGCTTTTAAGCGGTTGTTCAGAGGATAAAACTTAGATTGTTCCACCCCATTATTAAACAAAAATAACTTCTCTTCGGACACTCCCTGTTGACAAACAAATTCTTTCCATTCGTTGGCAACCATCATAATTGCATCGCTTTTTTCTGCGATCGCAATTAGCTTAGGCCAATTGGTAACGTGATGGATAGAACCGACTAAGGGGAGAGGATCGGGTAGAGTCAATTTATCAAAATCAAAGTCGCTTAAAACGTGAACTATATCGACTATTTTGATTAAAGATTCCCACTCTTTTTGATGGTAGGGTAACATCTGTTGGGAGAAAAAATAATAATCGTGTTGGCTTCCGACTCGGACAATTTGTTTCGCCCAAGTTCCCAGAATCCAAGTTAAGTAATCCGGCACCAGTAAAACTTTTAATTTAGTCACTTTTTTTGATAAAATGTAGGTAAATTAAACGGATTAAGCTCTCACAAAAGGACTGATAAACCGACCAATTCTTGCTTGTAACTCGCAAGCTTTCGTTAAGTCTGAATCAAATTCATGGCGATAACGTAAGTAATAATAAGCCAGTTTATAACCATCGGACAGCAAATATAAAGGAGTTAGTAAAATCATCAAAGGTCGCTGCCAGGGGTAGAGTCGAGTCAGTCTTAATTTATGATTGGCTAAACCAAAACCTCGGGAAAGCTTCAGCAAATATTCTTTTTCTAAACGTTTGCTCGGCAGATGATGCCAGATTTCCCAGTCACTATTTTGGATATAAAAAAAAGCTAAAGCGATCGCCCCGTTCCACTTCAACTTGACTTAAGCTTTTGTTTTAAATTCGGAACGTTAACTGTCGGCGAAGTGCAAAACTAATTAACTTCATCGGATGAGTTTATCAAGAATTACCCAACCAGCCCGTACCCTGAAATCTTCAATTTTCGGGGTTCAGAGTTCCTGACGGGCTATACCCATGAACCCCAAACAATTAACGACTACCAGCCAATTGCCCCGTGATTAACGACGGGGAAACCCATTGAAAATGGCTGCGGGGGTCGTCATTGCGATTAACCCTATTTTATCAAAACATTTTCTACGATCGCGTTAAGATTCTTAATTAGAAGCGAGCATCTGCGAATCACAATAACTCCTCAGTATCTTCTCCTACTCTACCCCTTCATATCGCCAAGGTACCGGATCAACCGCTTGAGCGTGAACATATAACCCCCAGTGCAAATGCGGCCCGGTGGAAATGCCCGTCGAACCCACTCCACCGATCACTTGACCAGCTTTCACCATATCCCCTTCTTTGACATCAACCCGACTGAGATGAATCAAAATACTGCTAACTCCTTGACCATGATCAATCCCCACCGTATTCCCGTGTAGTTCAAAACCTTGAGACTCTAACCCCACCAACGCGATCCGACCCGCCGCCGGCGCCATTACCGGAGAACCCGTACCCGCCGCATAGTCAACACCTCGATGGTAATAATCTTCAGCAAATTCACCGTTGTAATAGCGACGCACCCCATAAATGGTACTCACATAACCCTCACTCGGTCGCATAAACGGCCCATTCCAGTATTTTTCCGGCGTGACTAACGCTTTGAAGGCATCCACTCGGTCAAATTCAAAATCAGTCCCCTGAATGCTGTTCTTATCGTCTGACAGCCAAATAGACTGGGTAGGGAAACTGCGATCGCGCACTTGTACGGTGAGACTCTGCTGTTGAGTTCCGTCACTGACTTGGAGTTGTCGAGTTCCGGGCTGATCTAACGGTATTGTGGGGATTAACGCTCGATAACGATTTCCACTGAGAGGAAACATCGGATAAGTTTTACCATTTAATACCACAGTAGGGTTAGAACTCGGTGTATTTCCCGTTGCATTTAAAGTCACCGAAACCGTATCCCCTAACTGCGGAGAAGACGGCTTCACCTGAACTTGAAAAGAAGCGCTCGCCGGAATTGCCATGGTCAAACCGACAGTCATCAAACCTAGCATCAAACTTTTCAGCCAACGTGATTTTCTCAACCCCCCGCTAGAAAAAGGGGAAAATGCGAATACATTTAAAATTTTCATTAAAACACCTCTTTTGAGTTATCACTCACCCGTGATCATTGATCATTCTTCCCGGTCATCGGTTCCCTGTCCATATGGCACTCCCATCTTGGAGTTGCTACCCTAATATTTAATTAACACGTTGTTACATTTTGTCGTTTTATTTAAAATCCGTGCAAGAAGACTTTAGATTAATTGTTGATTTAGTGATCGTTCTCGCCGCCGCCACAGCCGGAGGTTTACTCG
Organism: Lyngbya sp. PCC 8106; assembly: GCF_000169095.1. Lineage (GTDB taxonomy): Bacteria > Cyanobacteriota > Cyanobacteriia > Cyanobacteriales > Microcoleaceae > Capilliphycus. The sequence goes on along the minus strand of NZ_AAVU01000019.1, from coordinate 111,305 downwards.
CCTCTTTGCTGAAACAACCTGCCCTCTTGGGTTATCTGATTGGCGGTGTCGTCATTGGCCCTTCGGGACTGGGTGTAATCAAAGAGTTAATACAAGTCGAAACCCTTGCCCAGTTTGGGGTGGCGTTTCTGCTATTCGCCCTCGGTGTAGAGTTTTCTTTTGCCGAACTCAAGAAAGTGCAAGGGATCAGTTTAGGGGGCGGGGGTTTACAAATTGTCCTAACTATGCTGCTGACAACCGTTGTTTCTCTGGGTGTGGGTTGGGTGAGTTCTCCGGTTCAAGGCATCTTTCTCGGGGCAATTTTATCCCTTTCCTCAACGGCGGTTGTCCTCAAATGTTTGATGGAACGGAACGAAACCACCACCCCTCATGGTCAAGTGATGTTGGGAATGTTGGTGGTGCAGGATTTAGCTTTAGGCTTAATGTTAGCGGTTCTGCCTGCTTTAGATCAACCCCCCGAAGCCCTGGGTTTAGCCGTTGGGCGTAGTTTATTGTTAATTGGATTATTTGCGCTTGGTGCTGTTGCTGCGGGTATTTGGATTATCCCCTCATTATTGCGTTTTTTGGCTCAAACTGAAAGCCGCGAATTGTTTTTATTAGGTGTGGTTGTTTTATGTTTAGGAATTGCGTTATTAACTGAACATTTAGGATTTTCAATTGAAATGGGGGCTTTTGTCGCCGGGTTAATGATTTCTGAGGTAGAATACGCCGATCAAACCCTGACTTATGTTGAACCCCTGCGTGATATTTTTGCCGCTTTATTTTTTGTTGCTGTAGGAATGTTAATTGATCCGGTTTTCTTGTGGCAACATTTAGAACTGATTTTAGGATTAGTTTGTCTGGTTGTGCTGGGAAAATCACTGATTATTATTCCGATTGTTCGGAGTTTTGGTTATACCATTAAATCCTCAATTATTGTCGGATTAGGACTCGCTCAAATTGGAGAATTTTCTTTTGTACTCGCCAGCGCCGGACAAGGTTTAGGCTTAGTTTCTCGTCGAGTTTATCTCCTAATTTTAGGAACAACAGCCGTAACCTTAGTGATTACTCCTTTTGTCTTACAACTGATTCCTCGTCTATTAGACTGGATGGAAAATGTACCTTGGTTGTTTGCACTCTTAGAAGAAACCTCTTTACCCATTGCAATTTCTGACGATTTACCTCAACAAAATCATGTGATTGTTTGTGGGTATGGACGAGTGGGACGAAACTTGGTACAAATCTTGACTAATCATGACTATCCCGTGACTGTCATTGATCATTCTGAACGGAAAATTCAAGAGTTGCGCCATGCTAAAATTCCCTATTTGTATGGGAATGCTGCAAGTTCTCATGTGTTAGAAGCGGCTGGAGTTGATCGCGCCTGTACAATGGCAATTGCGCTTCCTGATCCGATGAATACTCGACTGTGTTTAAAGCGATCGCTAGAATATTCACCGGACCTCGATATTACCGTGATGGCATACCGAGATAAAGATATCGAACTGTTGTACCATTTGGGCGCCAAAGAAGTCGTACAACCCGAATTTGAAGCCAGTTTAGAATTATCAACTCATTTGTTGGTGAGTATGGGATTACCCCTCAATCAAATTCAACAACAAACCCAGAAAATTCGCAACAGTCATTACCTCGATCTCCGCCCAGAAGAATCTCCTGTAAAAATTTCTCGCAACTTACAGCAGGCGGCGCAAAATATGAATAGTAAATGGTACACTCTCCCCGAAGGTTCTCCCTTAGAAAAAATGACGATTCAACAAACGGATTTACGTCATCTCAGTGGAGTAAGTGTGATGGCAATTCGCCGATCTAATGGAGAAGAAATTGATTATCCCAATAGTAATACAACGCTGGAAAAAGGTGATCGTTTACTATTAGTGGGAGAACCCGAAGCTTTAGGGATTTTAGATCAACTGGCAAAAGGAGAGGTTAAACTTCCCTCTGATAGTGTGTCTTGTCAGTGGTTAGTAGTCCTCGAAAATAGTCTGGCGATTGGGAAAACCTTAGCAGAAATTGATTTACTTCGACGCTACAGTGTTCAAGTGCAAGCCTTACGCCGTGAAGGAAAATTTATGCGTTGGCCTCATCCGACAATGGACTTACAAGCTGGCGATCACTTGTTGCTGTGTGGTGGTTTCCAAAATCTAAATCAGGTTCGTTGTGATCTCATTCCAATTATGACTTCAGGGAATGCTAAAACAGTTGCATCTTCAACAAAAACCGAAAGCAATCCCTCGGAAACGAAACAACCAGCCACGCTTTAGATCTGAGGTTTAATATAAGCGATCGCCTGTCGCCAAACGAGTATCGGTTGTTGATGTTCGTCTTGGAGGCAGATACAGTGATGATCTTGCCAAAATACGGTGCCTACAAGGATATCATTCGTGAGTAGCTTGATTTCGATCGGCTGTTTCTCTTGAGTATAGGTTTGAACTTGGCGAATACTGGGTAAACCTGTGTCAAAGTCAGACATGATGGATTTGTTTTTGGGGGTGAAGGATAAGACAAATTTTATCTTAACCTGCCGAAGACCTGATAGAAGGTTGAGTGTCAGTTTATGCAAAAATTCTATGTCTAGTTCAAACTCTAGTTCAAAACAAACAGGTAGACAAACGATGCCTACCTGAAAGTGATTTTATTCAGTTGTTATCTTTTGAGGGTTATCCCTGACAAATCGATGAAACCATGGCAACGGCACTACCCATCCAACTGTGGAAATGATCGCCGAAAGCGGTAACAATGTGATGAGTCACGGGTAAACTATCAATCACCATTCCAGTACAAAGCAACATCATGTACAAGATGGAATATTTAAACAAAGAACGAGCAACTTTTTGATCTTCAGGAGACTGTAACAACTGCCAAGCTTTCTGAACAAAAATAGCTCCTAAACCCAAAGCGATCGCGGCGTAAACGATACCACTGGTATGTAAAGGATAAACCAGCATGAAGGTGAAGGGAATCATAATTAAAGTGTAAACCCAGATTTGTTTGGCAGTGGGTTCATCTCCGGCAATCACAGGTAACATGGGAACACCGACTTCTTTATATTCATCGCGAATCATAATTGCCAACGCCCAGAAATGAGGGGGAGTCCACAAAAAGATGATCAGAAATAGAAGCCAAGCCGCCCAGCTTAAATCTCCAGTAACTGCTGCCCAACCGACTAAAGGAGGAATGGCACCGGCTGCACCACCAATGACAATATTTTGAACACTATTGCGCTTTAACCAATGGGTGTAGATCACGACATAGAAGGCAATGCCTAACATCGCTAATACGGCTGCCAATAGGTTGGCAAATACAGTCAGTAAGGAAAAGGAAAGAACCGCTAGAGCGATCGCAAAGAATAAAGCATGACGGGGTTTGACTCGTCCAGAGGGAATCGGCCTCCAGCGTGTCCGTTCCATGATGTAGTCGATGTCGCTGTCATAGATACAGTTGATGGTGTTGGCTGAACCTGCGGCAAAAGTACCACTCGCCAGAGTAATCACCAATAACAGGGGATCAACTTCTCCTTTGGCTGCTAACCACATCCCGGCGGCGGTGGTGATCAGGAGTAGAAGAATAATTCTAGGTTTAGTAAGTTGATAGTAACTCTGAACCACTTGTATCAAGTTTTCGTGGCGCCGAGCGCTGCTGTTGCTAATAATCTCTTGCATTGATTTTCTCTTGTGAAGTGTTCTTCGATGGGGAATGAGTTAATTCATTCAGAGTTCCAAATTCTAAGTTAGGACTTGGCTGAAGGGATGAACGTATTGCTTGTTTTATGGCTGTTGCGATCGCGAAAGGCCAGAACGGTCAAAGCAATCAGTATTCCGAGCAATGTGGCTGCAATCACTTGATGAGTAACAGTTAGAGGTTCAACTTGCAGATGTAGGCGGAAGGTGGCAACTCCCACTGCAATCTGAGCTATTACACAAATACCAGCCCAGTTCGCTAAGTTTCGTAGCATTGGATGCAAAGCTGAAGTTCGCCATGCTAAAAACACAACAATTAAGGTGGCAACGGTAGGAGGAACAACCCCTGCAATGTGGCTATTCATGACGGTACAGAGTTGAGTGCCGCCGAAACATTGGTGTAATGCCCATTGAGAGGCAACCAATCCGCCGATCAAACTTTGAAGATAAACTAAAATTGCTGCTGTTAAACTTACCCAAGGGAGTTTTCCACACTGGCCTGTGCCTTTGTAGGGCATCATCGAACAGCCGATGATCAGCAAGGTGGTGAAAAATAACAGGGCAGTTCCGAGATGAGCGGTGACGATATCAAACCGTAGAAGTTCAGTTACTGTTAAGCCACCGAGAATACCTTGAAACACAATCAAACTCAGGGCAAAGGTAGAAGCCCAAGGTAGCCATTTGGGTAACTCTTGTCGATACCACCAGGATAAGCCACACAGAGCCAGCGCCCCGAAACCGATGATGGCGGCATCTAGACGGTGAAACCACTCTAGAAACACCTGTAAGTTCATTTGAGCCGTTGGCACCAATTGACCATAACACAGGGGCCAGTCCGGGCAAGCCAGACCCGCATTCATTACTCGTGTGGCACTGCCGATCGCCATTAAAATTAAAGTGGCAATACAGAGTTTCCAGACCAGGCGACGAATGCGATCGGCGGGCTGAACGTCAGTAGAAATATTTCTGTTGTGAAGGACAGTATTAGCCATGAATTCTGTCTATAGTTTGAATTGACAATGAATGTTTGAGCTTTTGTCTCTAAGCTTTGTGCTGTTGACAACCCAACTCCTTAGAGGACTCTCCAGGTTAACGGATTGATTTTGCCATTGGTCTTTTTTATCCTCATACCCCATCGATTAATCACTCATCATTAAATCTCTAGTCTGGATTCACGGTTCTACTGATCTACCTTAGCGACACAATCGGCAGATGGACAGACTTTTACAAAGTTTTCGGATTTTATTTGTTTATTAAGTTATGTAAACCTCACCTGAAATATTTTTAAGAAAAATGTTAATTTGAATTCAGAAAAGCAATGAGGTTTGTATTATTACTGTGACTTCAGATTCAGATTAGGCGGAATCCTAAAGAAAAGTCTAAGAATTAGTAAATAAGACAGCTTGTCTTGGTGATCTGCTATACCTTATAGAGTGAGGTTTTAGGTTAAAAATTGAACAGATTTTGCCATTAATAGTCTTCTCATTATCCCCAATTTCCCCATCACCCCGGTCTAAAATCATCATTCACTAGACAAAATTGCATCGCAGATCTCTAGTGTATAAAAACAAGGGAGTGCCAAACTAAGGAGGTATCACAGTGAACATTCCCGGTTCAATCTTAACCATGCTGTTTGGGATCGCCATAACGCTCATCAGCCTCTGGTACGGCCAAAATAACGGTCTTATGCCTGCTGCGGCATCAGCAGAAGCTTCAAGTGTCGATAGCTTATTTCAACTAATGCTAACGATTTCTTTTGGCTTAACCCTGCTCGTTCAGGGAGTTCTGGTCATTGCATTTTTTAAATTTCGCCGTCGTCCCGGTGATAACAGCGATGGGCCACCCATTCATGGCAACTTATCGCTAGAAATTCTGTGGACAGCAATTCCCGCTGTTACCGTGTTAGCCGTCGGGATTTATAGTTTCGAGATCTATAACCAAATGGGTGGACTTGACCCCATGGTGTCGGGTCAACACTCGATGGAAGCGCACGCCAAAATGCGAGGAAGCGCGATCGCCGCCCCTTTACCGGGAGAAAATGGGGCAACTTCCCCAGGCGAACGTTCTCAAATTGCTTTGGGAATTGGCGCCCGTCCCGATGAACTGGGTCAAAATGCAGATGTTGTGGTTGATGTTTCGGGGCTGCAATACGCCTGGTTATTCAACTACGCCGATAGTGGCGTCATAGCAGGTGAACTGCACGTTCCCGTCGGTCAAGATGTACAACTCAACATCAACGCCCAAGATGTCATTCACGCTTTCTGGTTACCCGAATTGCGTCTGAAGCAAGATGCGATCCCCGGTATGACCACAGAACTACGGTTCAAAACGACAAAAGTGGGAACCTATGCGGTTGTCTGTGCAGAACTGTGCGGAGGCTATCATGGCGCGATGAGAACTCAGATGATTGTTCAGACTCCGGAAGACTATCAAGCCTGGGTTCAAGAAAACGCTGTGGCTCAAAATCCGAACTTAGCGGAAACTTTAGCCGTGAAGCCTTCTGAAATGTCAAACAGTGAGTTTCTCGCCCCTTATGCAGAAGAAATGGGTGTAAATGAGGAACTCCTGGCACAAATCCAGACAGAAGTTCATCCCCAGTAACCCCTTTGAGGTTAGAGGTGAATTAGGTTTGCGTGTTAACTCACCTTACCTGACACCTCCAACCCAGATAGACGTTACCTGCAACGTCAAACCCTGAAATTATCACTCAATTTCCCTCTAGAACGGATTTGGGAATTGTCGAATTCTCAACTTTTGCTAGAAACCGATGACAAAAAACGGATTAAGTGATCGCGGGGAAGCAAACATTTTTGCAGCCCAGTATAGAGGTAATCCGTTACAACCACTTTTTATCCGTTTTCATCTTTTTTTCTTTTCCCATGACACAAGCACAGTTAGATGTAAGCACCAATCTTCCTGAATCTCATGCTCATCAGGAAAGACACTGGCGAGACTTTTTTGGTTTTAGTACCGATCACAAAGTCATTGGCATTCAGTATATTGTCACCGCCTTCATCTTCTTCCTAATCGGAGGCGTGATGGCTGGTGTAATTCGTGTTGAACTCGCAACACCCGATCCGGATTTCGTCACGCCGGAAATATACAACAGCCTGTTCACCCTGCACGGAACGATCATGATCTTCCTGTGGATCGTGCCTGCGGGTGCGGGTTTTGCCAACTATCTGATCCCCTTAATGATCGGGGCGAGAGATATGGCGTTTCCCAAACTGAACGCCGTCGCCTTCTGGCTGGTTCCCCCGTCTGGAATCTTGCTGTTGGTGAGTTTGGTGATTCAAAACGCCCCGCAAGCGGGTTGGACTGCTTATCCCCCTTTAAGTTTGGTGTCGGGTAAAATCGGCCAAGAACTCTGGATTATGAGCGTTCTGCTGGCTGGAACGGCTTCGATCTTGGGTGGACTCAATTTTGTGATCACCATTTTCAAAATGCGGATTCCGAGCATGGGCTTGTATGATATGCCCCTGATGTGCTGGGCGATGATCGCCGTTTCCGCCTTAATCTTACTCTCGACTCCTGTACTTGCAGGTGCGTTGGTACTCCTATCGTTTGACTTACTGGCCGGGACGAACTTCTTTAACCCAGCCGGAGGAGGTGATCCGGTAGTTTACCAACATTTATTCTGGTTCTATTCGCACCCGGCGGTTTATATCATGGTTCTGCCCTTCTTTGGGGTAATCTCTGATGTGATTCCGGTTCATGCTCGCAAGCCGATTTTTGGTTATCATGCGATCGCCTTTTCCAGTCTGGCGATTAGCTTCTTAGGCTTAATTGTCTGGGCGCACCATATGTTCACCAGTGGAACTCCCGGTTGGTTGCGGATGTTCTTTATGATCGCCACAATGATCATCGCGGTTCCCACCGGAATTAAGGTGTTTGGGTGGCTGGCAACGATTTGGGGCGGTAAACTGCGCCTCAACAGTGCCATGCTGTTTGCAATGGGTTTCCTGTCTACCTTTGTGATTGCTGGGGTAGCGGGAATCATGTTGGCATCTGTTCCTTTTGATATTCACGTTCACGACAGCTATTTTGTAGTTGCTCACTTCCACTATGTTCTGTTTGGTGGGGCGGTATTTGCGATCTATTCGGGAATTTATCATTGGTTCCCCAAAATGGTCGGACGGATGCTGAATGAACCCCTGGGTATTGTTCACTTCATTTTGACCTTCATTGGGACAACGTTAACCTTCTTACCCATGCACTATCTGGGGTTACAAGGAATGCCCCGTCGGGTGGCGATGTATGACCCCAAATATGCCGATATCAATATGATCTGCACCATTGGGACTGCGGTGTTAGCGGTTTCCACCATTCCGTTCTTAATTAATGCGATTTGGAGTTGGTTCAAAGGCCCCTTAGCCCCGGATAATCCTTGGGATGGACTGACTCTAGAATGGATGACAACTTCTCCTCCGCCGATTGAGAACTTTGTAGGTACACCCGTACTCAGAACTGGCCCCTACGACTATGGAATGAAGAAAACTCTAGCGATTCGTGAACGCTTAAAAGCAACGAATGGTTCAACTCGGGGTAAACAAGATGGTGTTCCCCTCTCGCAAGCGAAGTCTTCTTCGTTGTTGGATGAGTAAACTTCGCTTCAACGTCAGGAGAGTTTCTAGGAATGAGGGTTAGGATAGTCAATCAGTTGTCCGTTCGTCACATCGGCATCACACAAACACCGATTCTCGCCTAACCTCTCCTCCTGATGATTTTTGATTTGTACCCTAATTTGTCGTAGAGATTCATGCAAGGTTCAACGATTGACAACACAAAAACCGCGATGGGTTATCAAGCCCAAGAAATATCTGCTCATGGCCATGAAGAACATCCCGATCTCCGTCTATTGGGGGTGATCGTGTTTCTGGTGGCGGAGAGTATGATTTTTATGGGGCTATTTTCTGCCTATCTGATTTTTAGAGGGGAATCGACAGTCTGGCCCCCTGATGGCATTGAACGCGAACTCTTACTTCCTGGAATTAATACCCTGATTCTGATTAGCAGTAGTTTTGTGATGAATAAAGGCACCGCTGCCATCAAGAAAAATGATCAGGCTGGTTTGAGAACATGGTATATCATCACGGCTCTGATGGGGATTGCATTCCTCGCGGGTCAGATTTTTGAATACAGTAATCTAGAATTTGGCTTGACTACAAATGTGTACGCCAGTTCCTTTTATGTGTTAACTGGATTTCACGGAATGCACGTTACCTTTGGAGTGCTGTTAATTTTAGGGGTTCTGTTTCGAGGTCGCAAAGACGGTCACTACACCAAAGAGTCTCACTTTGGCCCGGAAGCGGCAGAGATTTACTGGCACTTTGTTGATGTGATCTGGATTGTACTGTTTCTGTTGTTGTATATACTCTAAATTATCAGATCACTTTTGTTCAATTTATTACCGCCCCTGATGGGGTTTTTTTATTGCTATTTTTTTGTAATTATATAATAGTTAAAAATCTAAAGTTAACTCAAAATGTCAAGGTAAGAAAGCAATGTTCTGATTAATCGTTAGAGTTTGTTCCTGATGCTGCAAAAATTTAAAGATATTAGAGGAATGGAGAAATAACAATCATTGATCGTCGATTCTATGGGGTCGTCGGGCGGTGATTGATTTGTACAAAGCAACAGTATAAACTGAATTATTGCCAATAAACCCACAGTATCCAGCATTTCTCTAGATGTTGAAGAACCAATTACAATGAATCAAAATTTACTCAAGCAAGCAATTAACCGGGACAATGTTTTTAAAAAACTATTACAAACTGAACTGAATCAGGGTGCTAACGCCAATCATTTAGCTTTTTTGGATCGAGGAATAGAAAACTCTCCCTATCGAAATGAAATTGATCACTATCCGACATATCTGCTTCAGAAATCTATGACATTTCGCCCCTATCCTCAACTGGGGAAAATTCCTGAAATTAATCCAGATGCACTCTTATTTCTGCATGAAGAAATTACCGAAGCTTGTATTTGTCTGGGTCGTTGGGAACAGGAAAAATTACAAACATTATGGATGGGTAAAAATTCGCTCAGAAAAGCTCAATTTTGGAGTTCGACAAAAATTATTGCGATTTTAAATGTATTGAGTCAAGTCAACTCAAGGTTTCCCTATTCTGCTGTGGAAAATTGGCAGATTCAAAATCCAGAAGATGAGTGTATGAAAGCTAGTTTTGATGCCATTGTTGAGGATATTGTTAGCTATGAAAAACAAATTGCGAGTTCTAATGCTTTATCGGCGATGTTTAAGCGGTTTGAAACTCGGGAAAAACTAGAGAAATGGTTACAGAATATTACTGGAAACTATGATTTAGAGTTTCAGGGGGATTATGGCGAAAGTCCTTGGATGATGAATCCTGAATTGGTGGATTGTAAACGACAAGAGGTTTTACTGAAGGCTGTTTCTGAGACTGAAAAAGGTGAAAATTTATTGTCGGCTTATGATTTAACTCGAATTATTTCTATGGTTGGCTGGCATTATTATCTTGATCCCAGTCTACAAATTCCGGGAGTCAATTGGAATAGTCTTCAACCTATTATTAGGGGATTGGGTAAAGATACGGCTCGATTTGTTGATGTGGCGTTGGAGATGTTGGGGTTAGAAAATGTGATTCGTTTTCCGGTGATTCTTTCTAAGTTAGGTCATGGGCCAAGTTCATTAAGACAAACGATAGAAACTACTTATATGGCTTTTGTACAGTTTGTTGATCCTTTACCCAAAGCTACAGGAAATTCGGCAAAATTGCGATCAATTGCGATGACGTTACGGGGTGTAATTCCTATTCAAGATATGGAAAATTTTGATGATGAGTCCATTCGATTGGATGCACGAATAGCAGCAGAAGTCACTGAAATTCTACGACGAGTGATTACTGAGGAATTAGATGAAGTGGTTTAAAAGGTCAGGGAGTTAACGTGATCTCTATTGAAATGGGAGTGGAGTTGCAACTCTGATTTAGAACGAGTTAGAATAGATAGACGATGCTAGACTCGTTAATAGCATCGTTACTGTTGTTTTTGTTTGTCAATTTTATTTAAAAGTTGGCAGTTAAATCAAACTTCAGGGTGGAAATTAAAAAAGTAATAAACTGATGACGAACGATCTCAAGATTGTTCTATTTGTGATCTGAACTTAACAAATTTATTGAATAAGTTTAGTTTAAATAAACGTTGAATTAGCTGAAATATACTCATTTTTACTGATGAATATTAGGGTGGAATCAAAATTAATTAAATCAGAGGTCAAATAATTTATGGACGATGAAAACAGAGGTAAAAACAACAGATCTTTCAAGACAATATTAAGAATAATCAATCATTTTTCAGATGAATTTTCTTTAGTTTTAGCCTGTTGCAACTATCGTAGTTTGCGCGAAAAAGTTATGCGGAGCTTACGAAAGAAATGTTTAGTTGAAATTCAAGAAATTACTTTAGATGTAGAAACCAAGACTCTTTATACAACTATAAAACAATGTTTAGGAGAAACACAACCTCATGCTTTGATGATTTTTGGATTGGAATCTGTTAATAATATTGAAGAAGTTCTCAAAGCAACAAATCAAATCCGAGAGGAGTTTAGTCAGTTTAAATTTCCGTTGATTATCTGGATTGATGACCATCTTTTACAAATGATGATTCGCTTGGTTCCTGATTTTCATAGTTGGGCAACAACGTTTGAGTTTGTGATTAGTGAAAAAGAACTGTTGAAGTTTCTTAAAAAAACAACAGATGATGTCTTTCAAACTATTTCAGATAGTGGAGCGAGTATTTTTTTAGAAGATTCAAGCTTAAAGTTAGGAAAAGGTTCACCCCTGAGAAATGAACTTGAACTCGCTCAAGAAGATATCCAGAAACGTAATATTCAACTTGACATAAAACTAGCTGCCAGCTTAGAATTTGTATTAGGTCGAATCACTGATAATTCGACAGAAGCAGCACGAATACATTATGAAAAAAGTTTGGCATTATGGGAAAAAACGGATAATTTAGAACGTTGGGGTTATCTTTTATTTTATCTTGGTTTTTGGTGGCATAGTCATGCCTTCTTAAATCATTCAGGACAAGAACAATCTCATTTATTGGCTAAAAATTATTATCAGCAATCTCTCCAGAAATTTGAACAAGATAATCGTCCAGATTTAGCCTCAAAATTTATCAATGCGTTAGCGTTAGCTTTATATCGTCTCAAACATTGGGATGAACTCGAAGATGTTGCTAAAAAAGCGGTGGGCTTACATAAAGTTTATTCTCATCCGTTTCGACAAGCGAGAGGTTATCATTTTCTTTCTGAAGTCGCTTTAGCAAAGCATAACTGGAAAAAAGGAAAAAAATTAGCAGAAAAATCCCTCAATATTTTTGATCAGGAAGTCAAAGAAAGACTGACAACAATTTTACATGAAGAAGTCACTTATTTAACCTGGGAAAAGTCTTTTCATAAAGCTTGGTATTTATTCTCACTTGCAAAAGCTCAAAAAGAGTTACGTGAAATTGAAGAAGCTATTACCACTTTAAAACGCGCTCAAAAAATCGCTAAACCTGAATATGATCCAGAGTTTTATGTTGATACTTTAAATCACTTATGGGAGTTATACTTTCATAATCAGCAATATTTGGATGCGTTTACAACGAAGCAAAAACGGCGAGAAATTCAACAACAATTTGGATTAAGAGCGTTTATTGGAGCGGGTCGTCTGGTTCATAGTCAATCGATTACAAATCCCGGTTTACCTTTTGTTGAAAAAAATCAAAAAGTTAATCCTGAAATTGCTGCATCTGGACGAGTGCGAGATCTTGAACGTTTAGTTAGACGTATTCGCTTAAATGACCGAAAATTAATTGTGATTCATGGACATTCTGGGGTTGGAAAAAGCTCGATTATCCAAGCGGGTTTAATTCCTCAACTCAAAAATATTTTTGTAGAAGAACGTCGAGTTTTACCGATTTTACAACGATATTATACAAACTGGGTTCAAGCATTAAGTCAAGCCTTATCTGAAACTTTTAGTCCTCTAAATTTTATTCAATCAGACTCGAAAAAATTTCAAACCTTAGACGAAATAAAAACTTTTCTTCAAAAAAGTCTCAAGCATAATTTATTAATTGTGATCATTTTTGATCAATTTGAAGAATTTTTCTTTGTTTGTAAAGAACCTGAGCAACGCAAACAGTTTTATCAATTTCTTGAATTTTGCTTAAATACTCCTTTTATTAAAGTCGTTCTTTCTTTAAGACAAGACTACTTACACTATTTGCTAGAAGCCAATCGTCTCAAATACTTTGAAGCGGTGAATGATAATGTTCTGGATAAAAGTATTCTCTATCATATCGGAAATTTTTCGCCAGATGAAGCCAAATCTGTAATTAATCAATTAACAGAAACTACTCAACTTAAGCCAGAAGCAGCTTTAATTGATGAATTAGTAAAAGATTTAGCTCAAGAATCAAATGAAGTTCGTCCGATTCAATTACAAGTCGTTGGTGCCCAGCTCCAAGCCATGGAAATTACTACGCTAGAACAATATCAAAGAGAGGGGCCAACTCGCAAGCTTGAAGAAAAATATTTGGAGGAAGTGATTGATGAATGTGGTACTGAAAATAAACAATTGGCGGAATTAGTGCTTTATTTGTTGACTGATGAGAACAATACTCGTCCCTTAAAAACCCGCTCAGATTTAATTCGAGAAATCAGAGAACTTGCTCAATATCTAGAACAAAAAACCCATGATTTAGATACTATTCTCAAGATATTTGTCGCTTCAGGTTTAGTCTGTTTATTTCCAGAAATACCCGTAGAACGTTATCAGTTAGTTCACGATTACTTAGTTTACTTTATTCGTCAACAACATAGTGAAGAAATTATTGCTCAACGAAATTACGAACGCAGAAAACGAGAGCAAGCAGAAGCCGAACGTAAAGAAGTAGAAGAAAAACTTAATCAAGTTCTTCAACAAAGACTCAAAGAAGCACAAGCGAATATTCAACGGAAGAAAAAACAGTTAATTCTATCATTGGGTGTAAGTTTAGCAATGGTTATTCTTTCGGCTACAGCAATCCTCAGTACCATCACGGTGAGAGAACAAAAAGCTCAACTCAGAAGTCAAAATATTGAAACTGCAAACTTTAACTATACTGCTTTTTTAATTGATAACAATCAGTTGGAAGCTTCTTTAAGTATTTTAAGAGGAGCAAAATATTTCAGAGAAAGCTTTACTGAATCTTCTTTAGAAAAAGAAACTTTACATAAACTTTGGGCCGTGGTAAATTTACTCCAAGAACGGAATAGATTAGAGGGAGATTTCGGTAATGCAATTGGAGTGAGTGTGAGCAACGATGGTCAACTTATTGCTTCTGCGGGAGAAGATAAAAAAATTAAACTTTGGAACTTGAGGGGTCAACTTATTAAGGAAATAGAAGGACATGATGCAGCAATTTTATATGTAACCTTCAGTCCTAATAGTCAAATAATAGCTTCAGCAAGCTTAGATAAAACGATTAAACTCTGGACACGAGAGGGAACTATAATTCAAACAATTAGAGGACATGAAGATGTTGTTCAGTGGGTCAATTTTAGTCCGGATGGTCAAACGATTGCTTCTGCAAGCAGGGATAACACAGTCAAACTTTGGAGGCTTGATGGGACTTTAATTACCACTTTAAAAGAACATAAAAGTCCGGTTTCTAGCGTAATTTTTAGTCCGGATGGTAAACTGATTGTCTCCGCAGATGAAAATGGAACTTTAATCTTTTGGAACCGTCAAGGTCAACTGCTGAAAACCTTCAAAGCTCACGAAGGAAAAATTTGGAGTATTGCTTTTAGTCCGGATAGTCAGACGATTGCATCTGCTAGTGCAGATCAAAAGGTTAAACTCTGGGGTCGTCAAGGTCAACTTTTGAATAGTTTAGAGGAACATAAACACCCCGTTTATAGTATTAGTTATAGTCCGGATAGTCAATGTATTGTGACAGCAGACATTAATGGTAAGATTATTTTTTGGAGCCGGGAAGGAATCTTAAAAACCACGATTCGAGGTCATCGAGATGCTGTCAATCAGGTCAGTTTTACACCGGATAATCAAATGCTTGTTTCTGCGAGTCGAGATAGCACCGTAAGACTATGGAACTTGAATGGTATTCCTCAGGTTTTTCAACCAGATAAAAAAGTTTACAGTCCTATTTTTAGTCCAGATGGTGAGATTATTGCTTCTGTAAGTGCAAAGAATCAAGTAATTTTATGGAAAGTGCATCGGAAGATAAAACAACAGCTTCCTTATAAATTGAGTACGCAACTCTCCTTTTCAGCACATCGAGATATTGTTAATAATATTAGTTTTAGTCCGAATGGTAAACTGATCGCTTCTGCGAGTCAGGATCAAACGGTAAAACTTTGGAATCTTCAGGGTGAAGTGATCAAAAACTTACCTCATAATGCTCCGGTTTGGACAGTTAAATTTAGTCCGGATGGAACACTAATTGCTACGGCTAGTGAGGATCAGATTGTTAGACTTTGGGATAATAGGGGTAATCTTTTACAGATGCTTCAAGGACATCAAAAACAGATCAATGATCTCAGTTTTAGTTCTGATAGTCAGTTGATTGCATCAGCGAGTGATGATAATACAATTATTCTGTGGAACCGTGATGGTAAACGTCTACAAACACTAATTGGGAATGGAAATAAATTTTCATCAGTCAGTTTTAGCCCTTCTCGTGGGGATGAACAACTGATTGTGGCGGCGATGGCTGATCGATCTCTCGACTTCTGGAAAGGTCAAAATACTACCTGGAAAAGGCTAAATACAAGAACAGCAGTGGGTGGACATACAGGGGAAATTTATGAGGTTAGTTTTAGTCCGAATGGTGAAATTATTGCTTCTGCAAGTAGCGACGGTACGGTAAAACTCTGGGATCGCTACGGAAATTTAATTTCGACTTTGAGAGTTGGTTCAGCGCCGATACTCTCGGTGAGTTTCAGTCCCGATGCTCAAACTTTGGTCGCCACAGATCAACAAAATCGAGTTGTTTTCTGGAAGTTAGATACTAGCAAATTTAACAGTATTAATTTTTTGCTTCGACAGATTTGTATTCAATTTAATGATTATTTAAAATATAATTCGACGGTTGATCAAACCGATCAGGTACTTTGTGAACAGATTACTCCTAATTAAACAATCTCATAAAAAACTGCACCTAAAAAATCAGGTGAGTTAATTTTGATTACGGACTTGATTGCGGATGGAATCGATATTATATCTTGACAAAGTTTAGAAATGTCACACACTAAGGGTTGATTAGATAGTTTATCCTCTCGGTGGACGAGACGAGCCTTGAGGAACTCCAGTTGACTTTGTTTCTTCACTAGCAAAGACCAAACTCGTTGATTTATCTTTTTCTAAAGAAACTTGACCGTGTTGCTCATTAACGGTGTGTGATGGTACAATATTATAAGTTATTGGCTTTGTTATTGCTCTAACTGCCATTGTAGGCATCAAACTTACTGCTAATAATGTAGTAAATCCTAAACAAAATAGTGTTCTGTACGACATGGTAAGCTCCTTTTTAGAGTTTTAGGTTTTCGTTAGACATTCGCTCACATCTCCCCAAAGCTGAGTTCTCACATTACACAGAAATCAACTTGATTTTAAAAAAATAAAAAGGGAGTGAAAGGCGGATGTTAAATTCTATTCACTGCGAGAATATTTTTCTCAAAACTTGAATAAGATGAAAATAACTTCCAATCTTAATCAAGTTTTCTAGATTGAGCAGTTTACTTCCGGAAAACAAGGGAAATATGAGGAAATTTTAAGAATAGGTTTAATCAGATAAAGGCGACGGAGGATTATTAAAATTTCTTCATCAAAGGTCTGGGTTTCTTCCTTCTATTGACCTAAGATCGGATTTAGGGTTCCCGTTATATATTGCTGGATAATCTGTGACTTGACTTCTGTTCAACCCCTCGAAAACAACGACGTTTATACTACAATATTAATACATGAGATTAACCCTTGAAAACCGCAGTTTTTTTGCTCCTTTTCATTTAATCTTACCACAGAGTCTAGAGTTGGCGATCGCTCTCAATGTGGCACTTATCGGTAATTCTGATTCTCCGACGGGTACCGTCGCTAAGTCTTGGGACTTTGCAGAACACAGGGGTTCTAACTCTTTAATGCGTTGATGCGCCGCTAGAAGCTCCTCATGGTACATTTTCGATAATTCCAGGTTTTCAGTGCAATCTGTATTTTGCCACATATGCGAGGCTAAACTACGCCGCTTTCGACACAGGGTTAACTCCATTGATGCGATCGCCGCCCGAATTTCCAACGGTGTCCGTCTCAAATTGGCGATTGGTTTATCGTCTAAATAAAGTAAATGATCGATTTGTTGCTGCTGATCAGGAAACTCTAACAAATGATCTTGTAATCTCGAAATTAAATCAATTGATTCAATTGCTCCTTCTGAATTTTCTTCGATTTCCAAAATATTTCGCCACAAAAAGCGATGATGGGAAAAACTAAACTGTAAATTTCCGATTTCTAACGCTTCCACAATCGTCTGACGATGCTGTGAACAGTGTAGATAAATTCGCAGCAGTAACGCCTCAGCTTCGGGTAATAAACTCTGTTCAGCTAAAACTGGAAGTTCGATATCTGAAGATTCTTCCGCTTTAAATTCATCCCGTCGTCGCAACTTTTGAAGCTGCTTTTGTAGCGTTTTAACGAGAAATGGAATTAACCGTACTTCTCCTTGACTTAAAATGGCTGCACAAGACTGAATATATTGCGATCGCTGAAGATCTTGTTCAATTTTCTGCAACAATTTTACCATATTTTGTGCGACTTGTTGCGCTTCTACCACTTTGGTTAAATCTCGCCCGACTAACATCTGACTAATTTGCCAGTCAATCCACAAGGGCGCATTTTCTAATAAATTTTGATAATCTTCTGACGAAGAACTATATAAAAATTCATCGGCATCTTTTCCATCACTGAGATTCAAAATCCGCAGTTGTACACTGCCTTGATACGCCAAATTTTCAATCTCTCCGATTGCCCGTTCAGCTGCTTTTGCCCCGGCTGTATCTGCATCGAAATTGAGGATAATTTGTTTAGATTCGCTATAGCGTAAAAGTTGCCGAACTTGAGTCATACTCAACGCCGTTCCTAGTGCCGCCACAACATTTTCAATTCCAGCAGCATGGAGGGCAATCACATCAAAATACCCCTCAACAACCACTGCTTTATCCTGCTTAGAAATTGCTGTTTTTGCCTTGTCTAACCCAAATAATGTTTTCCCTTTATCAAATAACTCCGTCTCTGGAGAGTTCAAATACTTCGGTTGTTCATCGGATAATGTTCTTCCCCCAAACCCAATCACTCGCCCTTGAATATCGTGAATCGGAATCATCAAGCGATCGCGAAATCGATCATAATAACCATTCCCTTTTTTGCGAGGAAGAATTAAACCCGCTTGTTCGACTAAATGAACCGGAAAATGCTTTTGTTCGACTAAATAATCATAAAGCATTTCCCAACCTTTGGGGGCGTAACCGAGTTGAAAGTGTTGAATAGTTTCTGTACTTAAGCGTCTTTTAGAAGTTAAATAATCGAGTGCTTCTATTCCTTGAGACTGAGACAAAGCGTGTTGATAAAAGCTCGTTGCAATTGCTAAAATCTCATAAAGTTGTTCTCGTAGAGAAAGCTTTTGTTGTAACTCTTGACGTTGTTCAGGAGACTCCGTTTTCACCGAAACCTGATAACGACGCGCCAAGTCCAAAACAACATCTGCAAACGAAGATTTATCCAACTCCATCAAGAATTTTATCGCATTTCCACCCGCCCCACAGCCAAAACAGTAATACATCTGTTTGTTGGTACTGACGGTAAAACTGGGGCTTTTTTCTTCGTGAAATGGACACAACCCCGCAAAATCTTTCCCTTGACGTTTGAGGACAACTCGTTCAGAAACGACATCGTAGATATCCGCCCTCTGTTTTACTTCTTCTATGGTGTCGGGATGGATGCGGGGAGTTGACATGGATGCTTGACAATAACCCTTGATATCATTGAGAGATGGTAAGTGTTATTGTGACATATCTATTCAAATTTTGGGAATAATGATGCTGAAATCTTAACAATTAACGAGGAAAAATCCCCTGATCTTCCATGATCATTTTTACAGACGGCGACTCCAGCAAAGCATAAACTCCAGCAACGGTAATATTCACCCCAATAGAACCAAAAATATTCGGATGTTCGCTCAGAAGTTCTGCTTGATATTTTGTTAGAATTGGGCGAATATTATTAAGTTTATTTTCCGCAATTTCTTGAACTTCCTGGGGAGATTTTTGTTGGGCTTCAGTTTCTGTTTCCAAAAAAACAATAACTCGAATCATTTTATTTGAGTTCAGACGAGTTAACCGGACTGCAAATTCTGAGCTAATTTTCATAGAGTTGAGTACATGAACTTCACTGATCATTGTATTAGGAAATTCAGCAGATTGAATCAACCAGAGGAAAGAAATCATCGCCGATAAAAAACTTTTAGGGGCGCAAGGCTTGCACCCTCAATTCACTCTAAATTAATAGAAAAAAAGAGCAAGGGCAGGTTTATTAATATTGTTTGTAAGAAACATACATTCGTAAACCTCCCCTACACTGGTGACTAATTATTTAAGTGCTTCTAACGCTTTTACTGGTTGAATTTGACCCCAACCCCAACGATTATCTGGGCGCATTTCTTCACCACCGGGATGATAGGCGGTTTCTTCGAGGGCTTTCATAATTGCACTCAAAGGTGCTTTCGGACAAGCTGACATTAACAACGCCACAACACCAGCAACATGAGGTGTCGCCATTGAAGTTCCATCCATGTAAGTATATTGATAAATTCCATTGGGCTGTTGAACCGGAGGAATACAAGAATAAACCTGAGTTCCTGGTGCTGCAACATCGGGTTTTGTTACCCATTTATTCGGCGAATCTTCAGGGAAAACTAAACTCGCACCACTACTAAAAAAGGCAATTCCTAATTCATCATTAGGATACTTTTCTAATGCCCCAATTGAAAAGGCATTATGAGCGCTTCCGGGTGAACTGGTATTACCGTGATTTTCGTTACCAATCGCAACAACAGGTAACACATTAAATTGGTTGAGAAGCATATCAAAAACTTCAGCAAACAAGGGTTCATAATAAGTCAAACCCAACGACATATTAATCACGCTAGCGCCTTTTTCAATCGCCCAAGCCATGCCTTCAATTAAGGTTTGTAAGGTTGCATCTCCAATTAAAACACCACCCGCCAATAAATCGACTTCTGGAGCAACACCAATTGATACTCCTTTATCAGTTTTTCCACCTCCAATCGTTCCACAAACATGAGTACCATGTTGTCCGGCATCAAAATAAGGTGTTGCTGAAATTCGTCGTCCATTTGGGTCTACAATAATAAAGTCTTTGACTCGATCTTTTAGAGCCGGATGATCACTATAAACACCTGTATCTAATACCGCAACTTTAACGCCTTTTCCTTTAGTGGTTTCCCACATTTTAGCAATGTCTAAAACTTGCAAACCCCAAGTCATTTTTTGCTTTTCTTCTTGAGCCATCAAATCAGAATATTCGATTTGTTGGGGTTTAATCAGTTTGATTTTTTGGTTGGGGATAACTGCAACAATTTCTGATTGTTCAGCGAGGGCGGGAAGGGTATTACGAGTCACTTCTATCGTCGCGATAGGTAATGCACCAGAACCCACTTTTGTCGCATTTAATGACTGACCTGTAGCATTTTGATAATTCGTCGCCATTCGAGCAACAACATCCGTGTTTTGTTGGCTGTTTTGTTGCATGACTTGAAAACGTCGTTCATCACCCCGAGAAGGTATTTCTTCGGGTGGACGTTCGCTTCTATAAATGACAATTGCATCCTGTTTGCTGTTGGGATCACTATTCCCTAAAGCCGGGAAAAAAGCGGAAGAAATTTTCGGCGTATTCATCGGGTTTCACTCCTGAATAGATTGATTGAATTATACATTTGAAAGGTCTAAACACTCGTAGACGTGCAAGGATTGTACCTTAACGGTCAGGAAAAACTTAGATTTTTTCTGCTGTCATCCTGAATCTAATGAAGTCTCTGGGAGATTCTTCGCTGCGCTCAGAATAATAGAAGTTTATCTGTATTTAGAGATTATTTGCTGTTTCGGGTGGGTTGGGAGTATTTCCGGACAGTCTGCAATTATGAATTATTCTCTAACATCGCAATACAATCAATTTCGACTAACACATCTTTGGGTAAACGCGACACTTCTACACAAGCCCGAGCAGGTGCGTTTTCGGTTTCAAAATACTGTCCATAAACGCTATTTATCGCCGCAAAATCATTCATGTCTTTGAGGAAAATAGTTGTTTTTACGACTTCTGACCAACTGGCTCCGGCTGCGCTTAAAACTGCTTCTAAATTCGCCATAACTTGTTGAGTTTGTTTAGCAACATCTTTGAGATGAACAATTTGATTTGTTGCGGGATCAATTGAAATTTGACCTGCTACAAATACCATCCCATTCGCAATTACCGCTTGATTGTATGGGCCAACGGGGGCGGGTGCTTTCTCTGTCCGAATAATTTGACGTGTCATCGCTTGAATTTGTGTGAGTTGAGTTAAGCTTGTATCCATTTCACAGATTTCTCCATCGGGCATAACAGCCCCCAAAAATTCTGCATTTTCGAGGTTCGCCCCGTAGAGGTTCGCATCGGTTAAATCTGCTCCAATTAAACTCGCTCTACTCAGATTAGCACGAATTAAATTCGCTTGATTAAGATTAACAATTCTTAGGTTTGCGCCCTCAAAACTGGTTTCTAGGAGATTGGCATTTTTGAGGTTTGCACGATTAAGATTTACTCTCGCTAGATTTAATCTTGACAAATTAATCCCGGTGAGGTTGGCTTGTTGGAGTTTGGCTCCTTCTAAGTTGGCATCTTGTAATCGAGCGTTACTGAGTTCTGCTAAACTTAAATCAGATTCTAATAGAATTGTCCGAATTAAGTTGGCATCTTGTAAGTTGGCTTTGTTTAAGTTGGCGCGAGTTAAATTGGTTTCGAGTAAATTTGCACCACATAAGTTAGCTTCTGATAAGTTGGCTTCAGTTAAATCTGCTCGACTTAAATTAGCAACAACTTTATCATACCAACTCAAACTGGCTGAACTTAAGTCTGCACCTCTCAAATCTGCACTAATTAAATTCACTGCATCTAAGTCTGCATTGTGAAAGTTTGCTTGTTTTAAATTCGCATGGTTTAGACTCGCTCCGGTTAAATTTGCTCCCGTTAAATTTGCTCCGGTTAAATCAACTCCATGTAGCTTTGCTCGCCCTAAATCTGCTTCACTTAAAGTTGCATAAGAAAGAGTAGCTTGACGCAAATCTCCCCGTAAATTAGCAGAAGTTAAGTTAGCATGAGAAAGATTTGCTCGCATTAACTTTGTTTCATTGAGATTGGCGTCAGTCAGATCAGCATTTTGTAAGTTGATATCACTTAAATCGAGGCGATCTAGGCTAGCTCCTGCAAGTTCAACGCCTTCAAAATCTCGTTCTCCTTTGGTGTATCGTTCCAAAAGTTCCTCAGCGTTCATTGTCGATTTCTCCATCACCCAATGAGTTTTAGTTTACAACCAAACTGTAAACTTTCTTATCTTGTTATTTTATATTAATATTTATGACTTTTTCCCCTTGCCCCCTAAATCCCCCAATAATGGGGGACTTAGAATATTCTTTTCCCTCGAAAATTGGGAGACTTAGAATATTGTTTTCCCCTCAGAATTGGGGGGACAAAGGGGGTGCGGATGGGGGTCAGGCGATGGGGAAATTTTTAAGAGTATTAAATATCTAAAACCATTAATAAATCCTCCCTTTAACTCAAGTCTTTATTTCAGTTCCCTCTCCTTTTAGGGGAGGGTTAGGGAGGGGTAACAAATCCAATCACTTAACCTAACGACTCAACGCTACACATTCGATTTGAACGAGGGCATTTTGGGGAAGTTGAGCGACTGCAACGCAAGCACAAATCGGAGCAGTTTCAGCATCGAAATAGTTAGCATAAATGGCGTTCATTGCTGCAAAGTCACTCATATTTTTTAAGAATATTGTTGTTTTAATAACATCCGCCCAAGTTGCTCCCGCTTCGGCTAATATTATCTCTATATTTGCCATAATTTGTTCGGTTTGTTTAGCAACATCTTCTACATCTAAAATACTATTCAGTCGCGGATCGATGCCAATTTGTCCGGCTAAAAATACCATTCCATTCACAATAACCGCTTGATTTCGAGAGTTAGGCGGTTCGGGTGCTTTGTCCGTATGAATAATATTTTTACCTGTTACTTCTGTCTGTTGGCGCGATTCTTTTGTCTGTGTAGATTTAACTCGGTAACGTTCTCCATTCGGCATTATGGTATTTGTTAAATCTGCTCCTTCTAGACTTGCACCATAGATATTTGCTTCAGTTAAGTCAGCTTTTTTGAGATTGGCGTCATCGAGTTGAGCAGAAATTAAATTGGCTGATTTTAGATTGACTCTTTCTAGGTTAGCATTTTTAAGATTAGATTTTTTGAGATTAACTTTCTCCAAATTTGCTCGTTCTAAGTCAGCCTCATACAAATTAATTTCAGACAAGTCTACATTAGAAATATTAATTAATTGCAATTTTGATTTCTGGAAATTTGCCCCTTGAATTTTTATGCCTTGTAGGTTTGCACGACTCAGATTAGCTTGCTCTAAGTCTGCTTCAGTTAAGTTTGCATTAGATAGATTACTTCCCATTAAACTTGCTTCAATCAAAAAGGCTTGACTGAGATTTGCAGAGCTTAAACTTGTATTATCTAACTTGGCTCCATCTAACTTGGCATGAGATAGATTGGATGAAGTCAAATCGGCTCCACTTAAATCAGCCTCAGTCAAATCCGCCCAACTTAGATCAAGAGATCTTCCTTGTACATCAACTAAATTTGCACCTTCTAAAAATGCTCTGCTCAGTTTTGCAGCACCCAAATTTGCACCTGTTAAAGTTGCTTTGCTTAAATCGGCTCCTGTCAAGTCAGCTCCTGTCAAGTCAGCACCACTTAAGTCTACTTCAGTTAAATCAAGTCCTGTCAGTACAGCTTTTTGAAAGTTTCGTTCGCCTTGAGCATATTTCTCTAACAGTTCTTTAGCATCCATGTTATATTCTCCAAATCATGCCAGAATTATAAAGCCATCAGTGACACCTCAAATCTTAAGATTATCACTGAATATTCAACTTTAAATAATAGATTAATATCAACAAAAATTGTTAGATATGGATTAAATTGAGAAAACCAAATATTATATTAGTGCAAGAGTGTTGCTTGATATCATAATCCGATGAATTGTGTAAAATATCTGCTTGTAAAAAGCACTCATGCAAGAGGTAAAATCATTTTAGATTTTTTGGATGAGCAAAAATTCCGAGTCAATTGAGCTTGTTTTTAAGAATAATTTAAGAATTAAATGCGATCGCCATCCGCAAAAATATAGTTTCGTAACAAGTTATGATAGAACATTAAACTTGAACTCCTACAGGAAATCCTAAATATGGCTCAAAATGAAACCCGTAACGAAGCCGAAGTCCGTTCTCGAAAAGTAGACGACTTGCGATCGCTGGGAATTGACCCCTACCCCAGTCAGTCCTTTGCGCGATCGCACACCGCCCAAGCCATCAAAGATCTATTCTCCCAGTCCGAAAATGAACTCCAAGACGGCGAAGCAGACCCCAACGAAGCCCCCCTCAAAGTCTGCGGACGCATCACCTTCAAGCGCGATAGTGGGAGTATTGGCTTCATTGGGTTAACCGACACATCGGGAACAATTCAACTCAAAATCGAGAAAAAACTCGTTACAGGTGAAGCGGGAGGATTATCTTTTAATCAAATCAAAAAATTATTGGATACCGGAGATTTTATCAGCGCTGAAGGAATAGGTTGTCGCACAAACCGAGGCGAACTTTCCGTACAAGTTCAACGATTAGACGTACTTTCAAAAGCAACAATTCCCTTTCCTGACTCCTATTATGGTGTTAATGATCCCGAAATTTGTCGGCGCCATCGAGAGTTAGGATTAGTCAGTAGTCCTGAATCTTTTGCTACATTTAAACTTCGTAGTCGCATTATTAAAAGTATGCGAACCTATCTGTGGAATGCAGAATTTGATGAAATCGAAACCCCGGTTTTACAAGCGATTTACGGGGGTGCTGCGGCGCGTCCGTTTATCACCCATCACAATGCTTTAGATATTGATTTGTATCTGCGAATTGCGACAGAATTGTTCTTAAAAAGGGCAGTTTGTGGGGGATTTGAACGGGTGTTTGAGATTGGGCGAGTGTTTAGAAATGAAGGAATTGATAGCACTCATAATCCTGAGTTTACATCCGTTGAAGCGTATCAAGCCTATGCTGATTATTTTGACTTGATGACTTTAGTTGAAGATTTAATCTGTGTTGTGACGAAAGATGTATTAGGTGATGTTACTGAAGTAGACTATCTCGATGATAAAATTAGTCTAGAGCGGAAATATGACTACACCGATATTTATCCCAGTTTTACCGGAAAGCATTGGAAAGTGCAAACAATGGTGGAAGCGGTGCGGGAAAAAACAGGCTTAGATTTCGACACGTTGGAGTTGGGAGAAGCAATTAAAGAAGCGGAAAAGTTGGGTTTAAATCCCTCAAAGCTAAACACTCAAACGTTAGGATATTTGCTCTATGCAGTGTTCGATCAAAAGGTAGAATCAACACTGATGGAACCGACGTTTATTATTGATTTTCCTGTGGAAGTGAGTCCTTTAGCCAAGCGTCATCGTTCTAAGCCGGGATTTGTTGAACGGTTTGAATTATTTATTCACGGCACCGAATATTCTAACGGATTTTCGGAGTTAAATGATCCGGTTGATCAACGTAAACGGTTTGAAGAACAACTCGCCCAAAAAAATGCAGGGGATGAAGAAGCACACCCGATGGATGAAGATTTTATTCAGGCGTTATCGTTAGGAATGCCAACTTGTGGCGGGATGGGAATTGGTGTAGATCGAGTGATTATGTTGTTAACTAATACTCAAAGTATTCGAGATGTGATCATGTTCCCAACCATGCGTTCAATGTTGAAAGAGTCTTGATTTTTGACTAAGTAAAGAGTAGGGTGGGTTATTCCCATCTTACTTAGATTCTTCGCTTCTCTGAGAATGACAAGATTATTTATTCTGTTGAGTCAAACGAAACATCTCTATTAGATTCTTCACTTCTCTGAGAATGACAATACTATTTATTCTGTTGAGTCAAACGAAACATCTCTATTAGATTATTCGCTTCTCTGAGAATGACAATACTATTTATTCTGTTGAGTCAAACGAAACATCTCTATTAGATTATTCGCTTCTCTGAGAATGACAATACTATTTATTCTGTTGAGTCAAACGAAACATCTCTATTAGATTATTCGCTTCTCTGAGAATGACAATACTATTTATTCTGTTGAGTCAAACGAAACATCTCCATCTAAAGTTAGACATTTATCTAAAATTTACAGAAACCCCTGAAAGTTTTACATAATCCTCTGTAATTTCACGGAGATGGATGCTAGATTATTTAACATCAAGATTGTTTCAAATAACCAGAGTGTCATCTATGTCTCGCATCTACTCGTCTCATCTCGCTTTTAGCACTTCTTTATTGGGGTTGTTAACTGTAGGAACTGTTTCGGTTCAAGCCGCTAGTCTGGATTCTCGTTTTAATCAAATCTTTGTTTTTAGTGATAGTCTTTCCGATCCGGGTAATATTAGTAACCTCACAGGTGGAGCCGTTCCAGAAAATCCTTTATCTTTCGATGGACGCTTTTCTAACGGGCCAGTTTGGATTGAATATTTGAGTCCAAAATTAGGCTTAAATCCCAGTGCTTTTACCAGTCCAGTTCAGTCTTCCGATGGGATAAATTATTCTTTAGGAGGGGCGACTTCTGGAAGTTTTAATATCATTAATATTCTCCGTCCTGATATTCCCGTTGTATTTCCGGGATTAACTCAAGAACTTAATTATTTTATCGCCCCATTATTAGCACAAAATCAATCGGCTAATTCTGATGCGCTTTATGTCGTTTTTGCGGGTGCAAATGATTATCTATTTGGTGGCGTGAGTGATCCGACAATACCTGTTAATAATGTATCACAGGCTGTTCACTCGCTGTATGACGTTGGCGCTCGGAACTTTTTGCTTTTAAATTTACCGGGTTTAGGCAATACTCCATTAGTTTTAAATAGTGATTTCCAGGACCCTTTAAATCAGTTAACTGTAGCTCATAATTTCTACTTAAGTTCAGCCGTGAATGGTTTAAATCAATCCTTAACAGGTGTTAATATTGGTTTAGTTGATATTAATGCTACGGTTAACAGCATTTTGCAAAATCCCGGCGAATTTGGATTGACAAATGTTACCGATAGTTGGTCAAATGCAGTCGCAGTTTGTCTAGAAGTGGGTTGTGAGGAGTTTCCCAATCCTGATGAATATTTTTATTGGGATGCAGTTCATCCAACCACTGCGGCTCACGAAATTCTTGCAGATGTAGCTTATTCTACAGTACAGTCGCAATTTGCCAAAGTTCCAGAACCGACATCAACACTGGCTTTGAGTGCATTAGCTGTAGGATTTTTGTTCAATCAAGTTTCATCTCATCGCCGCAAAAACTAAATTCTGATTGGCGAATCTTCAGAGGAGTGTTGAAGGAATGGGTTAAGAGCAGGTAAATAACTTCAAGGTGCGTTAACCTAACGCACCTCTAGAAATTTAAAATTCCAAGTGAAGAAAAGGAGAGAGCGAATCCATAATTTACGACAAAATCGAGGGTTTTTCATACTAGAGGGAAATGCGTGAGAAGCGGAACTATATCAGTCGATTAAACCCTTATTTACCATCATTCTCCCTTTCAGATAGAACAGAGAAATCTGTAAATTAATTCCTGATTAGAATGAAAACACGACCTTAATATAGGTGATCGAATTCAATCGACTTTTTTCAGTTGATAGCAGTCAACATTGTAAAGCGTAACCCATCAAACTTGACCAAACAGATAAACTACTGAATCATCGGGGATGAGTTAGTCGGATGTGCTTTCAGGGTATGATTTTGAACATCCCTTTAGACATCTTATAAAGAAGAATTGTTTTCCTCCTCAGATACGGCTTCGGAATTGGGTGCAGGAGGAACATGATCCATATGACGAATCAATTCCACGAGAGCATTTGCTAATCGAGCGGCTACAACTGTACCTTCAAACTCAAATTCAGGATCTCTAAGTGCTTGGATTAACATTTGTTTTCCAGTTTCTGTCATCGAAACCATCGGCACCTGATTTTCCTTTTCTATTTGGATTGCTCCAGCGGTTTTGAGTTCATCATAAAGCCCCTGATAAATACCCACTTTTTTACCTTGGCGTTTTTGCTTAACCTTACTGGTGAGTTCGCTTTTCTTAACCTTGGCTTGAATTCCTCCTAGCGCCCACAATGTTAAAAGCAAGCGAGTTCTTGCCTTGGCATCCGCTTCACCTGTTACCGAATTTGCTGTCTCGTTATAAGTCATTGTTGACATATCAATCACTTCGGAACACGAAAATACCATCAGATTGTACACCAAGATATAAACAGTCAAGTTGCTGGATTGGGGGTGGCTTAGGAGACTAGGGTTAAAGAGAGTACAACCTCTAGAAAAAGTGATGAATCCGTCAACGATTAAGACTTTATAAATGATTAAGTTGATTTGATTAAAGCTTGTCAGGATTAGCGACAAGGAATGGCACACTAGAAATGATATAGTGTGTATCCGACAAACACCGCAATCATGCCACTGCCGAACCAGGAACCTCAATTAATCAAACTTAAACACCGTTTGAGTGAGATTAACGATATTGAATCGGTGGTTTCCCTACTACATTGGGATCAAGCCACCTATATGCCCTCTGGGGGGGCTGCCTCTAGAGGACGTCAAATTGCCACCCTCAAACAGATTGCTCACCAAAAGTTTACAGATCCAGCTCTCGGTCAACTGCTAGAAGATTTACATCCCTTTGAGGCTTCTCTTTCCTACGATTCCCTCGCCGCAAGTTTGATTCGCGTTACTCGCCAAGATTATCAACGAGCAATTCGAGTTCCGGCTGAATTTATAGCAAGGCTATCTCAGCATCAAGCAGCCTCTTATCAAGCCTGGTCAAAGGCTCGCCCGGAGAATGATTTTGCCACAGTCCAACCCTATTTAGAGAAAACTTTAGATCTGTCTCTCGAACTGGCAAGTTTTTTTAGCCCGACTCAACATATCGCTGATCCGTTAATTGAGCAAAATGATCACGGTATGAGCGTCGCCATGATCAAACCCATTTTTCAGCAGTTGCGACAACAGTTAGTTCCTCTAGTCGAAGCGATCGCGGACGCCCCCCCGATTAATAATTCCTGTCTGCATCAGTTCTTTGCCGAACAAGAGCAACTCAGCTTTATCAAAGGCGTAATTTTTCGGTTGGGTTATGACTTTAATCGAGGACGTCAAGACAAAACCTTACATCCCTTTGCCGCCAAGTTTTCGATTGGCGATGTCCGAATTACCACCCGAGTTTATGAACATCACCTCGATCAAGCCTTATTTAGCAGTATCCATGAAATGGGTCATGCCATGTATGAACAAGGACTTGCACCCGAGTTGGAAGCAACACCACTGGCTAGAGGAACTTCTTTTAGTGTCCATGAAAGTCAGTCACGGTTATGGGAAAATCTCATCGGTCGCAGTCGAGGGTTTTGGGAGTGGTTTTATCCGCAACTCCAAGGAACATTTATTCGTCAGTTAGGACAAACTTCCGCAGAGCAATTTTACCGGGCGATCAATACAGTCCAACCTTCTTTAATTCGCACGGATGCCGATGAAGTCACCTACAACTTACACGCCATGATTCGCTTCGATCTGGAGTTGGCAATGTTAGAAGGCACTTTAGCCGTGCGCGATCTACCGTCGGCTTGGAACGAACGATATCAGAAGGATTTGGGTCTGATTCCCTCAAATGATGCCAACGGCGTTTTACAAGATGTTCACTGGTTTGTCGGGTTAATTGGGGGAATGTTTCATGGGTATACGTTAGGAAACTTAATGAGCGCTCAATTTTATGAAGCCTTAATTGACAGCGACCCAGAAATTCCCGTGCAGATCGAACGAGGAAACTTTCGCCACTTGCATGACTGGCTGAGATCTCAGATTTATCAACATGGCCGAAAGTATACGTCTCACGAACTTCTGGAAAGAGTTACAGGTCAGGGGTTGAGTCTTGACCCATTTATGAATTATATTAGGAACAAATACGGATATCTTTACAACATTAAATTATAGATTTTAACGTTTTGTAATTAAGAGTCCTTTCCGGTACACCCAACCATGATTTTGCAATTAGACTTAAATAGATCTTCTATCTTTTACCGGATTTTTTGATCGGAGGTAGATGATAAAATTCAGATAATGTGTATCGGCTCTGTACATCAACTGCCAATAAAGTTTAGGATAACTTCTCATGTTTATCAGAAATACTATCTTAGCAGGCTCACTGATTGTAGCTGTTTTGGGGTTGGATTCCACGGCTCGGGCAACATCTAGCATTCAGCCCGAAGATCTCCCCAGAAAAGAGTTCAGTTTTAGTGAAGACCTGCAAATTCCGGTCAGACGCTCTCCAGAGTTTGTTCCCGCAGAACCCCGTCAAGACCGACTGTTTTCTGAGCCTTTTTATGAAGGTTCGTCTCAACCGATCCGACGTTATACCCTTGAGCCGGGAACACGAGGCACACAGGTAACAGGCTTACAACAGCGTCTACAAATTCATGGTTTTGATCCCGGTCGTGTTGATAGTGTCTTCGGCTCCCGTACAGAACAGGCCGTCAGAGCCTTCCAACAGGCCCGAGGACTAGAAGTTAACGGGATTGTAGATCGGGGAACCTGGAAGTTATTAGAAACTACTCCCAGGCCCGTAGCAACGGCTCCAAGGCCCGTAGAAACTGCTCCCAGGCCCGTAGCAGTCGCACAAGAAGTATTAACAAAAGGAACCAAGGGATCTAAAGTCAGAACCCTGCAAACCCGTTTAGAAATCAAAGGCTTCGATCCGGGTCCGGTTGATGGTGTATTTGGAAGTCGCACCCAAGCGGCTGTCATCGCCTATCAACAGACTAAAGGTTTAGAAGTCAATGGAGTTGTTGATGAGCAAACTTGGGTGGCGTTGAGTCAAGAGTGGCGGTGACATCCTCCCGACACCAAACAAAAACTGCGTTTTATGGTGCAGGCTTCTCAACTTCACAGTTGAGCATTTCTGGATAAGCACTTGTCTAGGCTATTCACCCCCGACAGACCGCCATTACCAGACAGTTTCCGTTCCCCAAAGTCCTTGGGTACTGATTCCAACCCTCGCAATCTCACCATCTGAGCCGCTGCATGATCTCGATGCGTTTTGTAGTTGCATTCCGGGCAGATATGCTCTCTTTCCTTGAGAGCTTTCTGCACGGTCGCACCGCACTCAGGACAGGTCGCGCTCGTTCCACGAGGGTCTACTTTTTGGAAATAGCAACCCCGCTTCCAACAAACCCACTTGAGCAGATCGAGAAACTGACCAAAGGAAGCGTCAATACACTCTTTTCTCAGCATCCCTCGATTGAGTCCGACCGTATTGAGATCTTCGGCGAAAATAGTTTCCGCCTGGTCACAGAGAAGATGTGCAGTTTTCAGGTGAAAATCTTTGCGGGTGTTGGCTATTTTATGATGCAATCTTGCCACTTTGATCTGAGCTTTCTCCCAGCTTTTAGAACCCTTATGTTTCCTGGAAGCCCTCTTTTGCAGCGATTTAAGCTTGCCTTTGAGATCTTTCAAAAACTTTGGGCGTTCAACCGTGAAATTGTCAGACGTTGTGACAAACTTTTCCAACCCTAAATCAACCCCAATCGCACGACCAATCGGAGGATTTTCGGGGATTTCTACGTCGAGCGCAATTGTGATAACCACATACCACTGAGTATGTCTTGCTCTTGATAAAACCCTGACCTGTTTAATCGTGAATCCGTCGGGAATCGGTCTGTGCAGATTGATTGCTACCTCGCCAATTTTAGAAAGCTTGATACACCCATCCTTAAGAGGATTCTCTTTGAATTGAGGGTATAAAAAGGACTTGAATTGCCCAAACTTTTTAAAACGAGGAAATCCAAAACTACGAGAGCGAAACGCATCCCAAGTGTCATGCAACCTTCTAATGGTTGTCTGCAATACTTGAGAGTGTACCTCTTTCAGTTTTGGGTTGATTTTTTTGGCTTTAGGCAGGTTATTTTGCTGAAGATGATAACTGGGAAATGGCGTATCAGCCGGAATAATGTATTCTTTCGATAGCGAGCATCTATCCACGTCACATTTTCGACTTGCAATCCAATCTTTTAACTCTCGCAAAGCGTAGTTGTAGACTCCTCTGCAAGTTTCCAACCAATCAAGTATTTTGGCTTGTTGGTCGGTGTTTGGATAGATTCGGTACTTGTAGTTCATCATCAGCATACAGGTATGCTACCACACCTGGTCTATACTGGTAA
This sequence comes from Lyngbya sp. PCC 8106, assembly GCF_000169095.1. Taxonomy (GTDB): domain Bacteria; phylum Cyanobacteriota; class Cyanobacteriia; order Cyanobacteriales; family Microcoleaceae; genus Capilliphycus. The sequence continues at coordinate 78,986 of NZ_AAVU01000019.1, read as the reverse complement.
ATGTATTTTGATCACCCCAAAAGGGGTTCAAAAATACCTGGGGGATGTCCATGTATCCTGACGCCAAATCATAGATTACAAAGACTGACGAATATAGTTAATCCCGGTTTTGACTGCTTCATAACCATAAACCAGGATCAGTGTAGAAAGAGTAAGTCCCATCGCACAAACCACCAATCCCCCTAAACTAATCGCCCCATCATCATCAAGTAGACCAAACCCGGTAATAAAAACCCCAATCGCAGGTAGAGTATTGGTTCCAGGAATCGGAATCATCATGGACATAGACATCAAAGCGATCGCCAATCCGATAATAATCCGACCCGGAAAGCTAGTGCAAATAAAGCTTAAGCGGGGACGAGAAACCAATTCAATTTTTTGTAACCAGGGAATTCCCGCTTTTAAAAAACCTTGCACTTTCTTGAGTTCTATCGGATGATTTAGCCATCCTTGAGGAAACCAAGGTTGCTTCGCCCCAATAATCAGCTGAACCGCTAAGAGAAAGAGCAAAATCCCAAAAGGAACCGAATAACCCGGCGCAGGAACAGGTAAAGCCGAAGGTAAAGCCAACAAGACAAACAAAAACCCAAAGATCCGTTCGCCGCCAATATCGAGAATATCAGCAAGGGTCACTTGGGGATTACGTTCTTCATCAAAGAAGTAACGCTGGAGTTCAACAGAGAGTTTAGACACGGGTAGTGGGAAAGGGAAGGTAAAAATTCAGAGAAAATACGCAACCCAGATGGTAATTTTTTAGGAAACAGGGAACAGGGAACGAGAAACAGTTTTTTGATCACCCGTCACCTGTCACCTGTCACCGATCACTGGTCACTCAATTCAATTAGGTACCAGACGCCCAAGAGTTGGTGTACTCAATTTGTTCAGCAGTTAGGGTATCGAGATTGATACCCATTGCCTTCAGTTTGAGTCGGGCAATTTCCTGATCAACATCAGTCGGAATCGAGTACATTCCGGGTGCCAGCTTGCCTTTATTCTTAACCAAATACTCGCAAGCGAGGGCTTGGTTAGCAAAACTCATATCCATCACCGCACTGGGATGACCTTCAGCAGCGGCTAAGTTAATCAGTCGGCCTTCTCCGAGTACAATTACAGACTTACCGCTTTGTAACTTGTACTGTTGAGTGAAGTTCCGAACTTCTTTAACTTCTGTCGATTTTTGCGCCAGGGACTTAAGATCGATTTCAATATCAAAGTGACCTGAATTACAAACCATCGCCCCGTCCTTCATCACATCAAAATGTTCAGAACGGATCACGTGTTTGTTTCCAGTAACAGTGATAAACAAATCTCCAATCGCCGCTGCTTGTTCCATCGGCATTACCCGGAAACCATCCATTACCGCTTCAATGGCGCGTACCGGATCAACTTCAGTGACGATCACATTCGCACCCATACCCCGAGCGCGGAGGGCGCAGCCTTTACCACACCAGCCATAGCCCGCAACAACGATATTCTTTCCAGCCAGCAGAATATTAGTGGCTCGAACGATACCATCGAGTGTAGATTGACCCGTACCATAACGGTTATCAAAGAAATGCTTGGTATCCGCGTCATTAACGTTCATCGCTGGGAAGGTCAACACACCATCATTAAGCATTGCCTTTAAACGAACAATACCTGTGGTGGTTTCTTCAGTCGTACCAATCAAATCAGAAAGTTGATGTTGACGATTTTTAACTAAAGTGGCAACAACGTCACTGCCATCATCGATGATGATATTGGGGCGATGATCCAGAGCAGTTTCAACGTGCCGCAAATAGGTTTCTGTATCTTCTCCCCTGATTGCAAAAACAGGAATACCGTGATCAACGACTAAGCTAGCCGCAACATCATCCTGAGTGGAAAGAGGATTACTTGCAATCAGAATCCCATCTGCACCCGCTGCTTTGAGAGCGATCGCCAGATGAGCCGTTTCTGTAGTGACATGGCAGCAAGCAACCAAGCGGATACCCGCAAGTGGCTTTTCTTTAGCGAAGCGTTCTTGAATCAACCGCAGAACGGGCATTTCCCGTCCAGCCCAATCAATCCGCTGTTTTCCTAGAGTTGCCAAAGAGGGATCTTTGATGTCGTACTTAGTACGTTCGGTTGTTGCAGTCATGCAATTTTGCCTCGAAATTATTATTTTTTCAACGTTTAGCTGTAACAACAGGAATCGTCACAGCACTAGAGCGTATATCCCCGACCAAAGACGGGAGATTAACTTTTTGTTACCGCAGTTTCAATTTTGCAGTCCATAATACAGACTAACCTGATGTTGTCAGATTGGCTAGAGGGATCTCGCTTGGCAAACGAGTCTTCAAGAGAGACAATATAATCTTAAGTCCCTCTTAAGAATGGCTTGTGAACAACATCCGTACCGTCTCTGATACCAAACGCGCTTTTTATAACACTCACACTCGTCCGATCAATTCAGTTTACCGTCGGGTGATCGAGGAGTTGATGGTTGAGATGCACCTACTGTCGGTCAATGTGGATTTCCAGTATGATCCCATTTATGCTTTGGGTGTCGTGAGCGCTTTCGACCGTTTCATGCAAGGATATCTACCCGAATCCGATAAGGAGTCTATTTTCCATGGTTTGATCAATGCTCTACAGGATGATCCTCAGCGCTATCGAGCCGAAGCCCAGCGATTGCAGGAGTTTGCTCAAACTCTCTCTGTTCAGGATATTGTCTCTTGGGTTGATGTTGCAGCCAACTCTGAAGTTCATAACGACTTGCAGAGTTCTTTTCAAAAGATTGCCACTAATCCCAAGTACAAATATAGTCGCATCTTGGCGATTGGTTTATTCACCCTGATTGAACAAGCCGATCCTCAAGCAATGGAAGACAAGGAAGCAACCCAGCAAACTCTGGCTCAACTTGCTTCGGGATTAAACTTACCCCTGGACAAATTACAAAAGGATCTAGAACTCTATCGCAGCAACTTAGAGAAATTGAAGCAAGCTCGCATTGTTATGGACGAAATGACTCAAGCCGAACGTAAACGGCGAGAACAACGGGCTGCTAAACCCCCCGTTAGTCCTACTCCTGAGTCTGCGCCGTCAGAGGTTTCTTCTGACTCCTGAAAATGTCTATCATCACTTGGCTCTAACCAGTCCTCGTTCGCGTCTAGACGAGGATTCTTTAATCTAAAAGGAGCCGGAGTTGAACCACTTTTAGGTAGAAAGCCTAGCCTTTTGACCTGTATGGATGGAACGATTCAATTTCTTCTTGGTGACAATTTCTGCGGGGGTTCAAGCTGTGCTGCCCAGGTTGCCATGGTAAGAGCCGCGATCATTTCCACTTGCTTTTTTGGTGTGCGCTTTACCGCTTCTCGAATCTAAGCACATCAACTGTCTCACTAATGCCAGAAGCTTATATCCCCCAGTTTAAAATGCGGGGGATCTTAAGCATTATGGTTCGTAATTTTCAGCATAAGTCTTGAGCAAGTCACCGATGTTATCCAGGATGCCTTTACCGGAAGATTGTCCGAATACAGTTTTGTTTTGTGCAACTCGGTCTAGATTTAGATTAATGGCCTCTTTGACCTGACCAGAAATCATTTCATAGAGGTCTTCTCTGGCTCTTGAACGCTGATATTGGGCGCCTTCTTCGGTGGTCGCATAGAGAGGAGGAAGTCGGTTGAGTGCATAGGCGGCGATGTCTCCGACATCAAGCGATGGTTCATTGTTATCCTCAATATCGGCAATTCTAGCGATCGCTTCACTGAGAACCAACTCCTCCATGACGTTGATAAACTGTTTACGGGGTAGAACAACCACTTCACCCGTTAACAAGGCTCCCATGAGGCGATCAAGTGCCATGTACTCCTCGATGGAGAGTTCGGATGCTGTATTGCAAATGCGTCCTACTTCAGCCTCCATAGAAGGCGTTAAGTAACCATCTTGTAAAGCTTGCTCAACAATTTTCTCAATACTCATAAGACCTTTAATACTGAATCGCAGAATGGAGTGAACTTGTCTGTATTTGTCTGACTCAGGAGAAACAGCAATTGAGCCTCTCCGACGACCTTGAGTCGGACAAATGTTTTCAATGATTTAGATTTAGCTGTTCGGTTTTGTTGGAGGGGCTGCGAGAAAGCGCTTGAGACATTTTCTGTCTGTTCTAGCACATTGGCTAAGAATAACATAATAACTCCCCTGTTCCCTATACAGAACACAGAACGTTATCTTCTGATCAATGTTTTTATGGGGGCGATGCTTATATCCCCCGCGATTCATCCGGGGGATATAAGCAAAAGTGCCATTTTTAAATGGCAGTGGATATTTTTATCTTAATGAAGTGAGAAGACCCGCGCCATAAGCGAACAGCGTTGGCGACGGGATGAATCGCGACCAAACAAACAGCTTACAATTTTTGTGGTAAGATGTAAGACATGGTTGAAAAAGCTCTGAAATTTCGCTTCTATCTTAATCGTCGTGAGAGGACTCCCGCCACAGCGTAAGCTTGGCGGTGAGATGAATCACGACAAAACAAAAAACATGAGTGGTGACGAATACGATTTAATTTTCCGGGGTTGCTTGTTGTTCAACATATTTTTTTAACTGTTCAACCGTGACACCACCGCAACTTGCAACAAAGTAAGAACCCGTCCAAAAACAAGGTTTGTCATAAAAATATTTCGATGCCAATCCAGGAAATTCTTGGCGAATTAGTCTGCTACTAACAGTTTTAAGATTACCAATCAATGTTGATAGTGATTGATCGGGTTTGTAATCAATCAGCAAATGAACATGATCAGATTCTCCATTGAACTCTAGCAATGTACAATCCCATTTCTTGAGGGTATCAACAAATATTTCCTGTAATCTTATCAAGATCTCTTTACTAATTGCTTTCCTTCGATATTTCACGACCAGTACAATATGAGCGTTAAGTCTGTAAACTGATCTAAAACCCTTGCGATACATACTTGACACTCTCTAACACTAAACGGTATGATCCCAGACAGATTGATGTGTGAGTAGAAATGTTAGACGTTCTCAAGGTAAGGTTATACCCGAATAAGGAACAGCAAACAGCTTTAGCAAAAAACTTTGGCTGTTGCCGTATGGTATGGAATTATTACCTAGAGAAGACTAACAGTCAGTACAAGGAAACAGGAAAAGGGTTGAACTATAACGAGATGGCTGCATATTTAACCCAACTTAAAAAGCAACCAGATTACCTGTTTCTGAAAGAAGCGACTGCTGCCACATTACAACAATCATTAAAGAATTTGGAATCAGCGTTTAAAAACTTCTTTCAAAAAAGAGCTAGATTTCCTAAATTCAAAAGTAAACATAAAAAACAATCCATTCGTTATCCCGAAAGTTGTTCAATTCAAGGGAATGGTTTGAAACTTCCCAAATTAGGGATTGTTAAAGCCAGAATCTCAAAAACAATTAGCAGTAAAATTAAATCTGTTACCGTGTCCAAGACAAGTACAGATAAATATTTTGCTGCTATTTTGTTTGAATCTGACGATTTAACCGCTAAGAAAACTGGGAAAATCTCAGGGATTGACTTAGGGTTAACAAGTTTAGTGACAGTGTTTGACGGTGAAACCTATACAAAGGTTGATCCGATTAAACCCACTAGAAAATCTGCCAAGCGATTAAAAAGAAGACAGCAAGCATTGTCTCGAAAGACAAAAGGGTCTAATAATCGCAAGAAACAAGTCAAAAGAGTTGCTAAAGTTCATGAAAAGATAGCGAATACAAGACAAGATTTCCTGCACAAACTACGAACGAAAGTTAGTTGACGAGAACCAAGTCATTGTAGTGGAAGACCTTTGTGTTAAAGGATTAGCGCGTACCAAGTTAGCAAAATCTGTATTAGATGCTGGCTTTGGAATGCTAATTAACTTCCTGGGCTACAAACTAGAAAGAGAAGAAGGAAAGTTAATTGAAGTTGACAGGTTCTTCCCGAGTACAAAGCTTTGCCATTGCTGCCAATTTAAAAACAATTCATTGAATTTAAGTGTCCGGGAATGGGTTTGCCCAAATTGTCAAACCCACCATGATCGAGATGAAAACGCAGCAAAAAACATTAGGAAAGAGGGTATAAGAATACTGTCAACAAATACCGTAGGGCATACGGAATTTCAAGCTGGTGGAGAGGATGTAAGACTCGTTGGTGCTTGCACCGAAAAGCATTCTTCTGTGAAACAAGAATCCCCCGTCACAGTGTAACTTGACGGGGGAGTGTCAACCAACTCTTGAACAGGAAAACCTGTTAAGGAGGACGTTGGGTTGTGTGCGATTGGTGTACAACAAAGCACTAGCAACACGCACTGAGGCGTGGTATGAACGGAAAGAACGGGTTGGCTATTCTCAAACTTCTTCAATGTTGACAAGCTGGAAGAAAGAGGAAGAATTAGACTTCTTAAATGAGGTTAGCTGTGTTCCGCCTTCTTCAATGTTTAAGGCATCTGCAAACTGCTTTCAGTAACTTCTTTGCGGGTCGGGCAAAATACCCAAACTTCAAGAAAAAGCGACATGGTGGAAGTGCAGAGTTTACGAGCGTCAGCATTTAAGTTTAAAGAGAGCCAAGTTTACATTGCCAAATGCAAAGAACCTTTGCCTATTAGATGGAGTCGTCAAAAGCCAACGCCTCTCCGTAATGGAAAAGGATATGCTAACAGACTCACGGTACAACGGATTGTAGAGGTACAAGTAGTGGTAAATAAGCCTAAAACAGATTCAAAACTGAAGACTGTGGGATGTAAACCGCCAACAGAATCACCCGAAGACATCAACGCCCAACTTAATTGGGTAACGATTGATTGGGATGACTTAGAGAAGCGTGTTTATAAGCTACAAAAGCGCATTTACAAAGCGTCTCGTCGTGATGATGTCAAGACAGTTCGCCGACTCCAAAAAACCCTAACCAAATCCTGGGCTGCAAAATGCCTAGCGGTGCGTCGTGTTACCCAAGATAATCAAGGTAAAAAGACGGCAGGTGTGGATGGTGTTAAATCACTGACCCCAAAGCAACGATTTAAATCAACTAAAAATGGGTACAAAGGTCAAACCCACTCGGAGAGTATGGATTCCGAAACCTGGGACAGAGGAAAAAAGACCTTTAGGAATACCGACCATGTACGACCGCGCATTGCAGGGACTTGTCAAACTGTATTAGAGCCAGAATGGGAGCGCTCTTTGACCTAACTCTTATGGGTCAGACCAGACGCTCATGTCAAGATGCTATTGGAGCAATATTCTTAGCAATAAACAAAAAAGCCAAATATGTGCTTGACGCTGATATTGCTAAATGCTTCGACCGCATCAACCATGAACAACTCTTAAGAAAACTAAATACCTATCCAACCCTACGAAAACAAATCCTCGCTTGGTTAAAAGCTGGTGTCATGGATGGAAAAGAGTTGTTCCCAACATCTGAGGGTACGCCACAAGGAGGAGTAATATCACCCCTACTGGCAAATATAGCCCTTCATGGGATGGAAAACGAAATCAACAAACTTGCTGATACATTCGATATGAAACGTCCTGACGGCACACAATTAAGCAAGAGGGACAAAAGACAATCAGTTAGTCTAATTCGTTACGCCGATGACTTCGTAATCCTTCACGAAGACATAACCATTGTCCAAAGATGTCAAGAGTTTATTTCTGAATGGTTAAAAGACATGGGTTTGGAATTGAAACCAAGTAAAACCCGATTAGCCCATACATTAGAGGAATATAATCAGGAAAAACCTGGATTTGACTTTCTGGGATTCAATATCAGACAGTTCAAAGCAGGTAAATACACCTCCGGTAAGGTAAGAGGAAAACTACTAGGTTTCAAAACCATTATAACTCCAAGCAAGAAAAGCCAGAAAAGACACTACAAAAAAGTTGCAGAAACAATAGAAAAGCACAAAGGGAAATCACCGGCAATTCTAATAAGAAACCTTAACCCAATAATCAGAGGATGGTGCAACTACTTCTCAACCGTAGTAAGTCAAAAAGTCTTTGAAAGATTATGGCACTTAACTGTTTGGAAACTAATCAAATGGGGTACAAAACGCCATCGAAACAAAGGAAGGAAATTTATAGTTTCCAAATACTTCCAAAAGATAGGGGATAACAATTGGGTATTCGCAACCAAGCAAGAGGGTAAAAACCCGATGCGGTTACTACAACATAGCGATACAACAATTAGTCGTTATGTAAAAGTTAAAGACGATGCCAGTCCATGCAACGGCGACCTAATTTACTGGAGTACAAGAATGGGCAAACACCCTGAGATGCCAAAGCGAACGGCATTGCTGCTCAAAAAGCAAAAAGGGAAGTGCGCTCAATGCGGATTGTTCTTCAAAGAAGGAGATGTAATCGAGCTAGACCACATCATTCCTAAGTCAAAAGGCGGAAAGAATGAGTATAAAAATTGGCAACTTCTCCATCGACATTGCCATGATGAAAAGACCAGAAATGATGGCAGCATAGACAGAAAACTGTCACACAAACCCATCAGAATCCCTGAGAATTATCGATGGGAAAACGATCTGCTGGTGACGTGAATCATGACAATAGCCGTGTTACTGAGGAGCCGTATGATGGGAAACTATCAAGTACGGTTTTGGAGAGCAGTGGAGGGGGCGACTCCTTCACTGACTTTAATCATCTTAAAAAAGGCTCTCAGTACGGTCGGGCAGACCGGATCTTTAAAGCTTGGGGAGATTGAACCGCTTTTAGTGTTGGAGCAATCCTGTACTAGAAAGTTTGATCTGTGAACCAAGAATCCCCGTAATTTATTGCGGGGAGTGTCAACGCTAGACTCAATGGCCTTTTTGAACAATCAGATAGGTGGGTTTGTAGCTGATAATAAAATTGGTCATTATCTCTTGTTCTGCGGGAGTTGGTGTAGCGAGACAGCCTGCTGTTCCCGTTTGCGAGTTGTGTTCAAAGGTAGAGGGATCATAGTGTATCCCAAATCCACCCCGGTTTGTCTCAAAAGTCGGAGTAACGGGCGACCACACTCCTCCAAATTCTCCGGGAGCATACTCTACATGACCTGGATAATCAAAGGTGTATACCCCAAATGGTATCGGAGTTTGAGATCCGGGTTGTTCGGAGGGATCTTGTAAACCGACCCGACCTGAAACACAGCGTATCCGATCAATCACCTGACCTGTCGTATCGATTAATTCAGTTTGATAGACTTTTAACCCGGACGCAATGATTTGGTTCGTTTGAGTCGAAACCACTTTTGCACCACTGAGTCCAAAGTCGGTTGAGGAAGGCTGTTCGGAAGGGGGGACAAAGGTGAGAAACTCCATCGCTACCCAACGATTTTGGCCAATCGCGACCCAGTTCCAATTTCCGGCTTGAATGGGAGAACCTATAACTGTAACTTTTGTACCGTTTTCTAGAGTATCAACTATCTCACCATTCGGACGATAACGAACATTTAAAGTATCACCTTGCGTTCTCACAATTGCAGTCTGACTCATCAATTTTTTCTCCTTTTAGAAATAGATGAGGTTCAAAAACAAAACCATCAACGGCTTGATTAAATTGCACTTTTGTTTAAACCTGAGTCGGTAAAGGTTTAATCCAGAGGGCTGTAAAAAAGATGGGTGTACCGCCAATTAATCCCAAAATTAACCAGCGATTAAAACGACGACCTTTTTGTTTGGCAATTAAAGCGGCAATTCCCCCGATCAAACAATGAAAAAAGAGTAAAAATAAAGTCAAAGCTGGATCAACTTCTAAGTTAAGCATTAGAAATAAGTCGTTACGCATTTGAATTTTAATCAACAACTAGACTGAGAGATGGAGTTCAATATTAGGCTGACATTGAGCAGATGATCACGTTTTATAGAATAACACAAGTCTCTAAAGGGATTCAAGTAGAGTTGTTAATTTCTATTAAATCAATAGACTCAACTCAAACCCCTTGACTAATTTTATTAACCTCTATAGACTCTAGCTTTTTGATGGGAAAATTCCAAGATTCCTGTAATGGTTTTGTGGAGAATAATTTCATTGACAAACGCTTTGGCTTCGCCTCGATGCTGTAAATTCCAAGCCGCATATAAACTCGGTGTATAGCGATCATCTTTCCCAACCCCAAAATCATCATAAATTACCCAAAAAACCTCAAGAGTGTAATGACGATCTGTATTCAGAGTAAATCGCTTTAGGAGTAAATCTGCACCTTGAATTCCTCCAACTGTCGCAAATAACGTTAAGTCTGCTTTTCCCGGTTTAAAAGAAAAATGAGGAATAGAAACTTTTAGCTGATGAACATCAATATTGTGAACATTTGCTTGAGATTGAAGTTGGTGTTGAACTTGAGGAATAACTTGATCAAATGCCTGATTAAAGGGTTGTGAATTTTCAATCAAACGAGATAAAGGTGAATCAATGCTATGTTGATAAATACCGCCTTTCCCTTCTAAAAAATGTTCGATTAGAGGTTTAAGGATTTTTTGATTAACAATTAAATTCGAGGGAGAATAGCGAATGAAAGCTTGATAAAAATTGCTCAAAATTGGTGACAAAGGACTCAACTGATCAGATGAAAAAAAATCGTCTCCCTCCCCATATCCAGAGGTGGGATGAAATCGTTGACCCATTTTAATCGGTAGATAAACCCTTTGACCTGCTTGCAGTTCAGACATCTCTGCGGAAGTAAAACGAGTTCCATTGGGTTGACGAATTTCTCGCCAGCGATCGCGATTTCCAAACCCTTTTTCAGCGATACTTTTGAGTGTGTCCCCGAGTTGGACGGTGTAGGAAGTATCAAAAACAATCTTAGTCATTTTCAATGTTAACTTAACATGATCTAATCTTTCAAGTCTTAAACGAAACCTTCCGTAAAATTTGACCTTAAACTCAAACCGGAAAAAATCTACATTACACGATATCTGATCAGTCTAGAGATTAAATCTAACTTCCAATCTGAGAAATAGCCAGTCACATATTCAAGGGACGTTTACCCTGAAGACATTTCAGACATTCTGTAGAATCAAAATAATTTAACCGGATGACATTCACAAGAATACGCGATACATTAAGCTAACAAGGATTCAAAATCAAAAACAAGCTGAGGATTAGCAGATGAAAGCGGTTATTTTTAATCAATATGGTTCGTCTAATGTATTGGAATATCGAGAGATAGACACCCCCAAAATTAAACCGGATGAATTATTAGTTAAAATCTCCGCTACCAGTGTAAACCCCGTTGACTGGAAAATCCGACAGGGACATTTACAACTGATCTCCGGTTACAACTTCCCCAAACAAATTGGCGCCGACTTGTCAGGGGTTGTGGTAGAAGTTGGAGAACGAGTTACAGGCTTTCAAGTGGGTGATGAAGTCTACACCAGCCTTAACCCGGTTTCTGGCGGTGCTTGCGCCCAATACGCTGCGGTTCCGGCTTCTATCGCCGCCCTCAAGCCTACAAATATAACTCACGAAGAAGCGGCGGCTGTTCCCATTGCGGGCTTAACTGCGCTACAATCTTTGTTTGATTTGGGTCAAATTCGACCTGGACAAAAAGTATTAATCAATGGCGCTTCGGGTGGTGTCGGAACCTACGCGGTACAAATTGCCAAAGCGATGGAAACCGAAGTAACGGGAGTGTGTAGCACCGCCAATTTAGAACGGGTAAAACAGTTAGGCGCCGATATTGTTCTTGACTATACACAAGTTGATTTTACCCAACAAGGCACGCAATACGACATTATTTTAGATGCGGTGGGAAAACAAATTTTTTCTAACTGTGAGAAGGTTCTAAAACCTGATGGAATTTATATTTCTACCCTTCCCACTCCTGAAAATATTCTCGCCTCTGCTCAAACTTGGTTGTTTCCAGGTAAATCTGCTAAATTAGTTTTGGCACAACCCAATCGTCGAGATTTAGATGCGTTGCGAGACTGGATAGAAGCGGGTAAAATTCAATCGGTAATTGCTCGGGTTTATCCGCTTTCTGATATTATTGAAGCCCATAATTACAGTGAAACCGGGCGAGCGGTTGGGAAGATTGTTTGTGTAGTTGAAACTGATTAATCAACCTGTAGGGGCGCAAGGCTTGCGCCCAAAATAAAATCAGGTGCATCAGACAAAAAGGTTTATGATGAAACCGTGAAATTAATTATCTGATTCACCCTACCCATTGAGTGGAACCTGTAGAGTCCATCAGACAAAAAGGTTGATGGTGAAACCTTGAAATTAATTATTTTGATGCACCCTACTAGGGATTAAATTTTAGTGCATCAGACAAAAAGGTTGATGGTGAAACCTTGAAATTAATTATTTTGATGCACCCTACCCATTGAGTGGAACCTGTAGAGTGCATCAGACAAAAAGGTTGATGGTGAAACCGTGAAATTAATTATCTGATGCACCCTACTAGGGATTAAATTTTAGTGCATCAGACAAAAAGGTTGATGGTGAAACCTTGAAATTAATGATCTGATTCACCCTACCCATTGAGTGGAACCTGTAGAGTGCATCAGACAAAAAGGTTGATGGTGAAACCGTGAAATTAATTATCTGATGCACCCTACTAGGGATTAAATGTTAGGGAGTATAAACCCTGTACAATGGTTAACCTGTAAATCTTGATTAATGCTATCAACAGCTTGATTATAACTCCCAATATTCGCGTCTACTTTGTATTTCTCCTTTTTAATTTGTTCAAGTTTACGTTCAGCATCCTTTTCTATGTTATGTTCTAGCCGAACATGAGCGGCTTTAAAGTGAGCAATAATGACTCCTACTAGATGATCTGCACCGGGTAAAAGATGATCGTTAATGGTTGCATTAATCGTAGTCCGAAATCGGTACATAATGGTGTGATGAACCTTTTGTTTAAAATCAATCTCCAAAAGTTGTCGAACAGCAGGTTCAGCAGTTAACATTCCTTGAAAATCTGTGCTTTGACAAGCTTGATATAGCGTTTGTCGCAGTTGAAAAGCTGGAACGGCTCCTTCTTGGTAAAATAAAGCGGTTTCTCGGATATAGGGTTCACATTCGGTTCGAGCTTCGTTGATAATTGCATGAATTACTTTTTCACGCAAATCTTGATCGAGATAGTGATAAATTCCCGCATCATTCCCCAACAAATTTTCTAGCCGTTGGTAATATTCAGCACTGGAGACATTGTGAGTTAATTGATTGAAGAAATTATTCACCAATTGTTGAGAAGATGCAGTTAAAACTTTCTTCAGTCCATTGGTGAGATAGTAAAACGCTTCTGACAAAATCGCCATCACCGGAACAACGACATTTTCTTCGTGGCTTCTCAACGCCAATTGATGCGTTTCTTCAACAGAAAAGTTAGCAATCAAACGATCAAGTTCATGCAGCATATTTCTCTGAATTTGACGATAATCTCGTTCTAAACGATTATTATTGTTCGTCGCAAAAGCTTCATTGAGTTGTTCCTTAATATGTTTGGAAAATTCTTCACTAATGTCAAACAAGTCTTTGCCCAGTTTGCCTAAAGCTGCCTTTTTAATTGCCGCAATATCAACGGGTTGACTTTCCCACTCATTTCTCAAGTCTGAGTAATAGTCTTTCAATTCCTTACAGATGGGTTGAAGATCCTCTGCTAATGCTTGAAAGAGTTGAGGTTTACGTTCGTGCATGAGATAATAATTCAGCTTTTCTTTAAACCCTTCAACTCCACTTTCTTGAATTAACTGATTCAGCAAATCATCACCATACTCATTGATAATTGCTTTAAATTTTTCTGGTGTATTTGGTGCAGCCTTAATTTCAGGAGTAGTAGTAAATCGAGTATGAGATACTTTCTCGGGAGTGTCAAAGTATCGATTAAACTCGCTCTTAAATTCATCTGGTACTTGAAATGTAAGATCATTTCGCAGCAAAGAACCATAAAACCCTAACATTGCACTGGTTTTATAAACTCGTCCTTTTTGCTGTTCTTGGTGAAAGTGGGAATTAATTACCTTTTCCAGCAGATCACGACGTTCTTGCTTGTACCATGTTGCATCAATATGATTGAATACATAGAAAATGCGATCGCGTACTGCTTCGCTATCGTGAATGTGTTTAATCAGCTTAATTTCCGCTTCTGTTAGCGAGCCTTTTAAAGCTGTTTGCAATACACAAACCACTGCGGAAGTATCAGGGTGAGTGATTTTATCGTAGGTGATTTTAGTATGAATTGATAGAGGCGCATCTATCCCCGGAGTGTCTACGATAACAATTCCATTTTCTAATAAGGGATGATTACAGTAATATTTGATTTGCTTGAAAACGGCTGCATTTTCCCAACGAACATAGTTTTGTGCGTCCTCTAAATTGATATCTTTGATCGGATCGTTTTGAATATTTTCTTTGTTCTTTTCAAAACCCGTAAGCAACTGTTGAAGTAATTCGGCTTGTTTTGCTCGTTCTAAATTTCCAATTGCTTGTGCCTGTGTTTCTATATTTTCGGCTTTTTCTCGTAGGTTTTGAATGCTAGTAGGTTCATCCAAGTTTACGCTGTCTGCTAACTTTAGCTGATCACAAAGTTCGGAAATTTGTTGTTGAATTTCGGTTTTGCTAAAGAAGTAAAGAACTGCTTTTTCGTCACCTGGATTTTGAGCATATTCAACGTAACATTCTGTTCCGGTTGCAACTCCTTCGGAAGCAAAAAGCAATTTCCGCTCTAACAACGTATTAATTAAGGTAGATTTACCCGCACTAAAGGTTCCCGCAAAAACGATTTCAAATCGGGGAGAAGTGGCTTTGTGTAGAGAACGTTGAACTGCTGCTGTATCTACAGTAATCTTGGCTTGAGAGATTTGATTTAGTAGAGCATCAACCTGATTTTGTAAGGCAGTCATTGTGTAACCTGTTGGGGTAGAGTTTTGTTTTTATTTTTCTATAAGCAAGCTACAGAATTCGTCGGGATTATTTCGGAAAAAATTTGAGATTTTTTTAGCTAAAAAATATTAAGTATTTATTCGTATAAAGAACCATATATTGATGTTTATATGACTTGATATAAACGAGTGTAAAAAATATAGGGGCGCAAGGCAATGCGCCCAAAATAAACCTGTAGGGTGCATCAGACAGAGAGGTTGATGGTAAAACCGTAAGATTAATGCTCTGATGCACCAGACTTTGCTACTTGGCATCAGACAGAGAGGTTGATGGTAAAACCGTAAGATTAATGCTCTGATACACCAGACTTTGCTACTTGGCATCAGACAGAGAGGTTGATGGTAAAACCGTAAGATTAATGCTCTGATGCACCAGACTTTGCTACTTGGCATCAGACAGAGAGGTTGATGGTGAAACCGTAAGATTAATGCTCTGATGCACCAGACTTTGCTACTTGGCATCAGACAGAGAGGTTGATGGTAAAACCGTAAGATTAATGCTCTGATGCACCAGACTTTGCTACTTGGCATCAGACAGAGAGGTTGATGGTGAAACCGTAAAAGTAATTATTTTGATGCACCCGACCCATTGAGTTGAAAAAAACCGAGTTTCGCAAGAGTTACCGGGTTTTTGGGTGCATCAGACAAAAAGGTTGATGGTAAAACCGTGAAATTAATTATCTGATGCACCCTACCCATTGAGTTCTGGAACGAGTTCACCCAATGTTGGGTCAATGAGGTACATTAGCATCATGGGAACCCTGATGAGATTGAGGATATAGAACTCGTGGTAGCGAACAAGCCGACAACGGTAAGCGATCCAACCGTTTTAGAAGATGCACTGATGCTGAAGGTAAAGCGACTCACATCAGCTAGAGGACAACTCGTTTTACCCTGTGTACCCGCACTCTTAGACCAATATGTAAAACAGTTTCACGGCTTACTGGTGGCGTTGGGACAAAATTTCACACCGCAGGAAATGCAGGCTTTGCGTCAGCTTGTTCAGAAGAAACTGACAGAAGGATACAACGCTTCGCCTCATGCTCGTTTAGTCTTCAAATACGAGCCACCTGAACCAACACATGGACTGACTCAGGGGCTAAGATTAACAGTAACAACAGAAGTCCTCACTATTGAAAACAAATATCAACGTTGGCTTTCAACTCGCGAAGGGCCATTGTTTGGTTCTCATCCAGATGCTAAACTCATGGCGATCGCTTCTCAACTGAGAAATGCGGCGACCACTCCGATTTTAGACGTGGGTGCAGGAGTCGGGCGCAATACGGTTCCTCTAGCTCAACGAGGACATCCGGTGGATGCGGTAGAACTCACCCCCGAATTTGCTCAAATTATCGCTAATACGGTAAAAGCCGAAAATCTACCCGTGCGGGTGGTTCAAAGTAATATTCTCAACCCGTCTCTGAAACTCCCGCAAAAATATTATAAATTAGCCGTTGTTGCTGAAGTGATTTCCCATTTTCGTACCCTTGAGCAAGTGCAAACTTTATTGAAAGTGATGTGCGATGCTATTCAACCCGGAGGTTTACTGCTGTTTAGCACATTTATTGCGATCGATGGCTATGAACCCGATGAAAAGGTGCGAGAAATGTCTCAGGTGCAATGGTCTTATCTGCTAACTCGCCCAGAGTTAAACGCAGCAATGCAGGGTTTGCCCCTACAGGTGTTGTCGGATGAGTCGGTGTATGAATATGAACGGACTCATTTAAGTGCCGAAGCATGGCCGCCTACGCCTTGGTTTGAACATTGGGCTTTGGGTCGCGATGTGTTTCCGATTCCTAACCCACCGATGTCTTTACGATGGATATTATGTCAAGTTAATGAAAATCCCGCTCACTGAATTGTAAACGGTAAACAGATGAAATTCTAGTTGATCTTCGCTTGAGAAAAGTTACCATAACATATTAATCAAAAACCGATAATATCTCACGATTAACCCCTGAACATTGACAACAAAGCAAATTCCATCATGGTTAAGCAACGGATCACTCAATTCGCCCTCTTGCTCGGTGCTGCGTCTGTCGCCCTAGCAATTGGTGTCTTTTTCCCGATCACCCAGTTACAACGATTTTTGCCGTCTCGCGAGGTATCAACCCCAGAGTCTGATGCGAATGAGATGGTGATTTTGTTGGCATCGATGTCCCCAGAAGAACGTCAAGACGAACTTATCGATATTGCTGAAACGTCTAAACCCTCTACTGATCGCAGTCGGGCGCGTTATTTACTCGCCAGTGATTTTATTCAACAAAATCAACCCTCTGAAGCCATTGGGCTTTTAGACGGACTTGAAAAAGAGTATCCACTTTTGGCGAGTCATATCCTTCTGAAACGGGCGCAGGCTTATGAACAGATGGGCGATACGGCGAATGCTAAACAAACTTGGGAAGCTTTAGTCAAAGGTTATCCCAAAGATCCCGTTGTCGCTGAGGCGTTGTTTGTTTTGGGGAAAGAAAACCCCGAATATTGGGATCAAGCGATCGCCGATTTTCCGGCTCATCCTCGGACTGTTGAAATTGCCGAAACTCGCTTAAAAGAAAATCCCAATCAACTTCCCCTGTTATTAATTATTGCTCGACATGGCATTTACTTAAAAGACTATGGCACTTATTTAGAAAAGCTGCGCCTGAACTATGCTAGCCAGTTAACACCTGAAGACTGGGAAGCAATGGCTTTTGGATATTGGGAAAAACAGGATTATGGTAAAGGCGCTTTGGCTTATGCAAAGGCACCCCGCACTCCTCGCAACCTCTACCGCCATGCACGGGGTTTGTGGCTTGAGGGGAAGATTCCAGAATCTCGCCAAGCCTATGAACAATTGATTCAAGCCTTTCCCGATCAAACAGATCCCGGTGGGGAAGATGCGGGTTTTGGGTTAATTCGTTTGTCTCGGTTAAGCGATCGCAAAGATGCGGTAAAATATCTCGATCAAGCGATCGCTAAGTTTCCGTTTCATCGCCCGGAAGCGCTTTATGATAAGGCGCAATTGCTCGATAAATTGCAATCAAAACAGTCTGCGTCTCAAGCCCGACAAATGTTGTTAAGTCAGCATAGTGAGTCGGAACCTGCGGCGCAATTGCGGTGGAAAATTTCTCAGGATTTTGCCAAAGCTGGAAAAATTAAAGAGGCGTCTAAATGGGCGAAGGAACTTTCTACCCAAAATCCCGATAGTGAGTTAGCCCCAGAAGCAACATTTTGGATCGGAAAATGGGCGCAACAAATTGGCAATTCCGCAGAGGCTAAAAAGGCTTTTGAATATTTATTGGCTCGTTATCCCGATTCTTATTATGCTTGGCGAAGTGCTGTACAATTGGGTTGGCCTGTGGGGGATTTTACCACAGTTCGTCCGCTCAATCCTCATGTTGAATATCCAGAGACACATCCGGTTCCGACTGCGGGTTCTGAGACGTTACAAGAACTTTATCAACTCGGTAAGCATCAAGAGGCTTGGAAACTGTGGCAAATTGAGTTTACAAACCGAATGCAACCGTCTGTTTATGAACAGTATACGGATGGTTTAGTGCGCTTGGGTGTGGGGGATAATTTGGATGCGCTGTGGATGTTGTCTAGCTTGAGTATGCGCGATGAACCCGAGGAACGTGAGAAGTATTTGGAGTTAAAGAAAACACCGGAATATTGGCAAGCTTTGTATCCTTTTCCTTACTTAAACACGATTGTAAATTGGTCGGAGGAACGTCAATTAAATCCGGTGTTGGTAACAGCTTTAATTCGTCAAGAGTCCCGGTTTATGCCGGGGATTAAATCAGTGGTTGGTGCAACGGGTTTAATGCAAGTCATGCCGGAAACAGGCGAAGAAGTTGCCCAACAAATTCAACTGACGAATTATTCGTTGGAAGATATTGAGGATAATGTGAATTTGGGAACTTATTATCTCGATTTTACTCATCGGGAATATAATAATAATTCGTTACTGGCTGTGGCGAGTTATAATGCTGGGCCTAATGCGGTTTCGGGTTGGTTAGATCGATTTGGTTTTCAAGATGCGGATGCTTTTGCTGAGAAGATTCCCTATCCTGAAACCTATGGTTATGTGAAGTCTGTTTTTGGCAACTATTGGAATTATTTGCGGATTTATAATCCTGATATTGCGGCGATGATGGCAAAACATAAGGCTTCTTACAAGGCAAAGTAGGGGTTTATTCATGTTGTAAAAAATTAAAAAACCTGTAGGGTGCATCAAACCAAAAGATAGGGGAGAAAACCGTTAAGTTTTCTATCTGATGCACCCTACCAATATGGGGTTTAAAAGCAGATATCAAACCGATCTGTTTTATTTTGTGCCAAACTAGGGTACACTGTCCGATAGAATAAAATTCATTGAATTAACATCTGGGTAAACTTTGCTGAATTTATCTTTAGAAAAGTCTTCGAGTCGTCAAGTTAGGCTATGGTTCAGTCTAAGTTTAATTGTGGCGATTGTGTGTGGAATTTGGGCGTTTTTTAAGGGTTGGGGTCAAGAATATATTATACAAGATGATGCGCGATCGCACGTTGTTTGGATGCTCAGATTTTTAGATCCTGAACTGTTTCCGAATGATCTGATTATCGATTATTTTCAGTCTGTTGCGCCGCCAGGATACGCTAAATTTTATCAATTTTTTGCAGGGTTGGGGGTGAGTCCGCTTTTATTAAATCAAATATTACCGACAATTTTAGGGGTGATTACAACGGGGTTTTGTTTTGGGGTGTGTTGGGAGATTTTCCCGGTTCCGATAGCAGGATTTTTGAGTACATTACTTCTCAATCAAAATCTGTGGTTAAAAGATGATTTGATTACAGCGACACCCAGAGCGTTTTTTTATCCAATATTTTTGGCTTTTTTATACTTGCTATTACGGCGATCTATTATCGGTGTGGGAATTGCGATCGCGTTGTTGGGAGGATTTTACCCGCAAGGGGTTTTAATTGCGGTGGGTGTGTTAATTTTACATACAATTTGGAGTGAAAAGATTTTTGAGTCTCGCCAGAAAAAAAGCTATTTAATTCTATTTACGGGGTTGGGAGTTGGGGCGTTAATTTTACTTCCTTATCTGATCAATTCTTCTCAATGGGGAGAAGTGATTAATCTCACTCAAGCCAAAACATTACCAGAATTTTATCCGGGAGGGCGGGCTTCCTTTTTTACCGATAAACCGTTGGATTTTTGGTTAACCGGAGATCGTTCGGGTTTATTACCCCAAGAATGGTTTAGAAAATCTCCAATTCCCCCTCAAGTTTTTGCCGGAATATTGTTACCAATTTTATTGAGATATTCATCAAAATTTCCCTTAACTCAGAAAATTTCTCGTTCTATTCTAATTTTACCTGAATTACTGTTTGTCTCAACTGGATTATTTTTACTCGCTCATTTGTTGGCTTTTCGGTTACATCATCCTAGTCGTTATAGCCAGCATAGCTTGAGAATTATCATGGCAATTGCAGGGGGAATTGCAATTACATTACTTCTAGATGTCATTCTCCGCAAAATTAGCGAACAACAGAATAAGAGTTTCCTCAAACTGGGTTTAGTGGTGTTAGTATTTCTCGGTTTATGTTATCCTATTTTAATCAGTCGCTTCCCCATTACCAATAATGTTGTTGGGAAAATTCCGTTACTGTATGAATTCTTTGCCATTCAACCCAAAGATACGCAAATTGCATCTTTAGCCAATGAAGGGAATAATATTCCCGCCTTTTCTCAGCGTTCAATTTTAGTGAGTTCTGAATATATGTTACCCTATCATCAAAACTATTATACACCGATGAAACAACGAGCAGAAGGGTTAATAAAAGCACAGTATAGTTCAAACTTAGAAGACGTTAAACAGTTTATTCAAGAGTATGAAGTTGATTTTTGGATGCTAGAAGAAGATGCACTTACTTTAGAGTTTGTTCAACAACAGGAGTCTCTCAAAAAACTCAGTCCAACCGTTACTACAGAGGTCGAAAAAAATCTCAAAACTGGACAAAAACCAGTCCTTTCCAACTTAACAGATCGTTGTACTGTTCTCCAGGTTCAAGAGTATATTATTCTTGATGCTAACTGTATTCTCGACTTTTAATTTCAGGCTATTAAACTATTATCAAATCTAAGTCTATGTCAATGACTCGTTTACACGCTTTTTTAACGTCTCCACTTGATAAAACACCTCGTTCGAGAGTGATTTTTTGGTTTAGTCTGAGCATGGTATTTGCTGTTATCTATGCCGGGATGGCGTTACACCGTGCTTTTGAGAGTTCGGGTGTAATTCAAGATGATGCCCGTCAGCATATTTTCTGGATGCAAAGATATATTGATCCAGAGTTATTTCCGAATGATTTAATTGCTGATTATTTCCAATCTGTTGCGCCTGGCGGATATAAACTTGTTTATTTTATCGCAACGTTTTTAGGAATTCACCCGCTCGTTTTTTGTCGAATTATTCCTTCATTTTTAGGGATTATTAGCACACCTTTTGCCTTTGGAATGAGTCTAGAAATTTTGCCTGTTCCTCTGGCGGGTTTTGTGGGGGCGTTGTTGATGAATCAGATTATTTGGTTGAAAGATGATGTCGCCTCTGGAACACCGAGAGCTTTTATTTATCCGATTTTTCTAGCGTTTATCTATTATGTTCTCAGAAATAATATCTGGGGTGTAGCGATTTCAATTGGTTTAACGGGGTTGTTTTATCCGCAATATGTGTTTGTCGGATTAGGGATTTTAATTTTGCGTTTGTTCGCCTGGAAAGAAGGACGATTATGTTTTTCTGCTCACCCAAAACACTTAAAAATATTTGCAGTTAGTTTTGCTGTAGCGTTTGTTGTGATCTTGATTTATGCCTTACAAACTCTAGAATTTGGGCCAGCTATGAATCGAGCAGAAGCCCTACAATCTTTAGAGTTTTTTGAGAATGGACGCAATCCCTTTTTTGAGGAGAATCTGTTTGATTTTTGGTTTAATAGTAGACGCAGTGGGATGTTTCCAAAGTCGTTATTTACTCCGGCAACTCAGTGTTTAGCGTGGTTATTTCCCGTTTTATTCTTATTTCGTCCCGCTTTTCCTTTAGTGGATAGAATCAAGCCTGGAATTTGGGTGATGTTTCAATTACTCATTTCCTCGGTTGTGATGTTTTTGTTGGCTCATGCGTTTCTGTTTAAACTGCATCTTCCTAGTCGATATACCGGAATCAGTTTTAGAATTGTAATTGCTGTCATTACGATTGTAGCGTTTACGATCATTCTCGATGCTTTGTTAAATTGGATAGAGGTTAAACGTCAGCCAAAATCAGAAAAAAAAGAAGTTTTTCCCCGAACAACTCAGAAGATTATTGCCGGGGGATTAATTGGAGTGATGACAATTTCTCTACTATTTTATCCGAGTTTTGTGCCGTTCTTTCCGCTCGTAAAATATGAACAAGCAGATCGACCTGAACTTTATGAATTCTTTCAGCAGCAACCCAAAGATGTTTTAATCGCATCGGTATCTGGAGAGGTGAATCAACTCCCCACTTTTGCTCAACGTTCAATTTTAGCAGGTCGAGAATATACGATTTCTTATCATACGGGATATTATCAAAAAATGAATGAGCGAACCACTGATTTAATTCAGGCTCATTATAGTCCAGATTTGGAAGAACTCAAAGCCTTTATTCAGAAGTATGGGATTGATTTATTCCTAATTGAACTGTATGCTTTTGTTCCTGAATATTTCTTTTTTAACGATTGGATGAATGAATTTGAAGAAGGAAAACAAGCTTATCAGTTTTTGAAAATAACGGGGGAATTTCCGGCTTTGGCAAAAACAATTAGCAAGTGTTCAATTTACACCGCCGAAGAATGGTTTATTCTGGATGCAAGCTGTATTTTAAAACAGTAGAAACCCGCAAATATCAATCAGATGTTTGAGCGAACTAGGCGGATAAACTGACAGGTTGAACCGGAAACTAGACTTTCAAATGTACCGTTTTCTTGAAATCCGGCTTTAGCATAAAAGCGACGCGCTCGATCATTGGCCGCAATTACAACTGTCCAAGCCGGACATCCAGTAATATTTAGAGCTAACCTCAACAAACGTTTTCCAACCCCTTGATTTTGATAATCTGGATCAATATAAAGTAGGCTAATATGGTTTTTGTAAACAGCCACAAAACCGACTACTTTGTGATCATCACAAGCTACAAACTTTCGACAAGGATAAAATATTTTGTTGAGATAAGGATTCTCAGCCAGAGGAGTCAAGCCACGAGGAACACATACCCCTGCAAATTCGCCAGGTTGCGCCCGGTCGTGAACTTGACAAACGGCTTCCCAATCTATTTCAAAATAGGGACGAATTTTGATCATTTAGGGAACAAAAAAACCCTATTCCAATTTTAACTCAGGAATGGTAACAGAGGGAAGAGAAGCGGCAATAATTTCGGGCCGTTCAATCGTATCAGGGAATAGGGCAGAGAAAGCGGTTTCACCGTCTTCTGTTCCGGCTAAAGACTTCAACGTTTCATAGAAGAAGAAAGAGACTCCAGCAAATTTCCGACGACGACTTTCAGCGACTTGTTCTTGAACCGTTGAAAGCGGAACCGATTGATTTTTCAAGCCGGTTAAAATTCCCACAGCAACCGGAATATTAACTTTAGCATTCAGAACTTCTGCTGCTTCTAAATCAGCTTTAAATGCTTTGGGGTCATCCCGATAAACTTGCAGCACTAATTCCTCAATAAATCCAGATTGTTCCCAAGTTGGCCAATCTTGTAAATAATTGTCGTAGGCGTAGGATTTGGGATTAGGTGAAAGGGAAATAATACAATCGGGTTTGTAATCTTTGACAACCCAAAATAGGCGCATCATAAAGTCAGTGAGTTTATCAGCACGCCACTTCACCCAATCCTGATCTTTGGGATCACTGGGAGGCAATTTACCGTCGTTTTCTCGTTGGTAAAGTTTACTTGTAAACTCATCATAACCCAACTCAAAAGGTAAGCCAAAGTGATCATCAAATTGAATGCCATCAATATCATATTTGCTGACAACTTCAACGATTAAATCTAGGATAAACTGTTGAACTTGGGGGTTAAATGGGTTGAACCAAACGCGATATTTATCTTCTTCTTTTACAAAAGGAATTCCTTCTTTATTTGTGGTAATCCAATTGGGGCGACTCTGTAAGAATTGGGAATCTTGGGGAACCATGAATCCAAACTCAAACCAAGGCATAACACTCATATTTTTTGCTTTTGCTTGAGTGATAATTTCTTGGAGAACATCTCGTCCGGCAAGTTCCGGTGCCGGATCAAGTTCAGTCCCAATAATACGCTTCATTACTTGACTCGGAAACTGGGTAAAACCGCGATTCCAAACCACTGGATAAAGGGTATTAAAGTTCAACTCAGATAAGGAGTCAATCGCTTCTACAACTGAGGTGGGGGAAAACAAAACATCACTGTCAATATTAGTCAACCAAACCCCTCGAATTTCTCCATTAGGGGCATCAATTTCTACTGCTTTGACGAGGTATTCCTTGGGAACAGAAGACTCTTCCTCTGCTTTCAATAATGCTTGAGATAAAAAAGTGGTAATTTCTCCCCGAGTGGCAAATTCTTCGGGCTTGAGGAAGTTGAGATCCGGGTAATTAACAACTAGACCATTTTCAGTGGCAGCCGCGATCAGGCGTTTAGCATAATCGGGAATTTTATCGTCATCAAGATAGGTTTTTTCGAGAGTAAAATCAACGGGTTGAATGAGATCAAGTTTCAACCCGCTAGAAAGTGCAACTAAGGCTTGAACCCGAGGAATTTTCTGTGTGGGCTTAAATGTTTTATCTTGATAACCACTTAAAAATCCTGTACGATAGGCTTTTTGAATAACTTCATAAGCCCAATAATCATCAGCAACATCTTCAAATTCAATTCCTTCTCGAATTTTGGGTTGATCGGGAAATGCTTTGTTTAACATTGCGGCAAATTCTGCGCGGGTTACAGAATTATCGGGTTTGAATGTTCCATCTTCATAGCCGCTAATAATCTCATCATCCGCTAATTTTTCAATACAGTCTTTTGCCCAATATTCTTTGATATCACTAAAATCTGCCATGATTTATACCGTGTTGGTTGAGTTATAAATAGTCCGTTGGGTTGTCGATTTCTAGAAGTTTCTCATCACGCAACCCTGTGGGTTATTTCGATACCCATCTTAAGGATTCAGGGAAAAATGATAAATTTGATCAGTTTATTGGGTGTAAGCGAACACTCAAGTGCGATGAATTAGCTTCTACCATAGTATTAGATAGACTTTGTATAGATTTTATGAAGGAAATTTGAAGTCTTTTTTGCTCGAAAAGATGCAAGTTCTATCCCCTCAGCCTAGCTCCAGTAGCCTTGGGTTCAGAGGCGGGTTCAGGTCGCGGAGTCGGAGTCTTCCCAAATACTTCCTATTTCCTTGATACGATTCACCTACTATTCGGGCTATTAATTTAGAAGTAAACAAGATTAATTTGTATAAGTTCTGCTGTTTTATTCAATCTTGATTTGATCAAAATTTTAGTTGTTATAAATATTTATAAGCTGTTACACATCTACATCACATATAATTATTTCAGTTGATTACGATTAAACTTCTCAATTTTATTAAGGATAATGTATGATAGTATCGATCAAGTCAGCGTATTTAAAAATTGGTTGTGAGATGAAAAGACTTCAACAAGGAATCGCGATTTCAATTGGATCGATGACCGGAATTTTTTTTAATGTCACCTCTGGAATGGCTCAAATATCAGAAGTACCGGAACCGAATAATAATGGTGATTTTATGACAGCTAAGGTTATGGGAAATCGAGGTTATTACAATAATAGAATCTGGCTAGTGGTTGATCCAGAAAATCTCAATTGTCGAGATACACCCGGAGGAAAGATTAAAACGCAGTTAACAACAGGGGCAACCATGACCGCAATTTTTTCACAAGAAGGTCGGGAAGATGCTATTGTAATGAGAAATAGTAAGCCTTGGTTGCGGGTGCGTAGTGTTAACCCCAACTTTAATACTGATTCTGGAACTTGTTATGTTCGGGCTAATATTAAATATGTTTTCCCGATCAATAATGATTATCTTAAAAGTTTGAACTAGATTGACAATAAGATTGATTAATCCTATGGGTTCGGCAGAAAGCAAAGATATTCTTGTTAGCTTTTTGAATGCTTTGATTGATAATGCTGACGAAAGTTCCTGTCAATTGCTGAATATTTTAGATAATGAAACAATCAGTCAAACAATAGGACTCAGTATTGAACAAATTCAAAATTTATGCTAAATTAATTTAAGTTAATCTACGGAGTATCGTCCATATTTGGCAACATAGTTATGTTCAGTTTTCTGCTGATTTGTTAACCAAACCCACATTTGATCACCAAAAGAAAAATGCCACCATTCATTCGGGTGTTGTTGAAATCCGGCTGAAATCATTACTTCTGCTAACAGTTGGCGATTTTGATGATATTGTTGTTCGACTGGATGAGAACTTGTAGCAAAATGATTCGGATAAGAACGAGGAGAAAGTTCATCAATAGGTGAACCCATATTAACAGTTTTTCCGGTATTATTCACTAATGCAATATCTATCGCCGCACCTGTACTATGAGGTGGAGGAGTTGCGGGTTCAAGACTGGGAACCGCCCAAAATTGATAGACTTCTGCTAAGATAGCTTGGTGTTGTTCTGGGGAGATTAAATCGGGCTTAAGTTCTCTATATTTTAAAGTTTTAGCAAAGGTATAATCTACCATAAACTGTTGTACTTCAACAGGGCGGTAAGCATCAAAAATTAAGATTTTCCAACTTGGATAGTTAGATTGTAAATCAGTTTGAGCATTAATTAAACGTTCGAGAACTTCTTGACGTAAATAATAGGGAGAATTAACACCAGAAAGATGATAAGGCGCGCCTAATTTTTGATAAGCATGAGGAGATTCAACCGCAAACTGTTTGTGAGGAATAAGCACTAACGGTTCACCACAATCTTTAATTGGTATTTGTTGGTAAGGTTTGGTCATGTTTTTAGGCTTTGATAATTTACCCAAATTACAGCTTATAAAAAAGGGGAAATTGGAGGTTAATTTCCTTTTCCCCTGGCTCTAATTATTTAGTTTTGACGATAGGCGATCACAGCATAAAACGGATCTCCACCTCCCAAACCTAACATCTGTAAAATAGACGGAACTGAAGACTGTTCAGCAATCACTTCAGGAATACTAAACCCCGGTAAACTTTGCCCTTTAACGGAGTTAAAATATCCCTTTACCAGTTCCACTCGACTGTTTTCGGTTCCGTCTCGCCAAGCGGTAATTGCTTTTTGATAAAACATCCGATTTGAGAAGCTAACAATTGCAATTCCACCGGGTTTAAGAATGCGATACATCTCATAAAAAATGGCTTCAGGATACTGTAAATATTGCACCGAAACACAGTTTAAAACCGCATCAAAATCACAATCTTCTAAGGGTAATTTAGGGTTTTCATTCAAATCCTGAACAAAGTAATGATCAAGTTGAGGATTTTTTTTCAATTCTTCCTCATTCATCCCATGTCCTTCCAGGTGAGCAAATTCTATCTCCGGAAGATGAGACACCCAACTACTCATCATATCAAGAATTCGAGTATTCGGTTTAAGACGTTCGCGGTAAAGATTTGTTAAGCGATCAATAAACCCCTCATCGACATGAGTGACAAAGCGAGGATAGGAGTAAAATTGGGAATCATCTGTCTGATCGAGTTTTTTGCGGTCTTGAGCTTGTAGCAACATCGTGGCAATATGGTATAAACTACTCTCTATATAGTTTAAAAAGAATATTACGGAGTGTAAAGTAAGTTATTTAGAGAGTGAAGTGCTTAGAGAGATAACCAAAAGTCAATATAGGTTAAACGTGAATTATTTTTGTTCGTTTATTTAAAAGTTTAATGTCGCCTCTATTAGAAGTTCATAACTTAGAAACTCGCTTTTTTACTCCTGATGGTATTGTCTGTGCAGTCAATAATATTTCTTATGCAGTAAATTCGGGGGAAACGATAGGAATTGTTGGGGAGTCAGGTTCAGGTAAAAGTATTAGCGTGTTGTCAATTTTGCGGTTAATCCCTTCACCTCCCGGTAAAATAACTGGCGGCAAAGTATTGTTTGAAGGTGAAAATTTATTAACAACTTCCTCAGAGGAATTACGAAAAATTCGCGGTAATCAAATCTCGATTATTTTTCAAGATCCGATGACTTCTCTAAATCCAGTTCTAACAATTGAAAAACAAATTACAGAGTCCATTAAGCTTCATTTAGGACTGAATAAAAACCAATCAAAATCAAGAGCAATTGAATTATTAAAAAAAGTCGGAATTTCCGATGCAGAAAGCAGGATAAAAAACTATCCCTATCAATTTTCGGGGGGAATGCGTCAACGAGTAATGATTGCAATGGGGTTAGCTTGTCGTCCTAAATTATTAATCGCAGATGAACCCACAACAGCTTTAGATGTCACCGTTCAAGCCCAAGTTGTAGAGTTGGTTAAACAGTTAAAAAAAGAACTTGGAATGGCGGTGATTTGGATTACTCATGATTTAGCATTATTAGCCGGATTAGCGGATCGAATTTTAGTGTTATATGCAGGTCAAATTGTTGAACAAGCTTCTATTCATCAACTCTATAAACATCCTCGTCATCCTTATACAATAGGATTACTAGAAAGTTTACCGCGTTTAGAGGGAAATATTCCCGAAAAGTTACCTGCAATTGAAGGTGTTCCTCCCGATTTAATTCATTATCCAAAAGGTTGTCCGTTCGCGCCTCGATGTCGTTTTGCACTGGAACATTGTTTTGAAGAAAATCCTCCGTTAGAATTAGTAGAAAATGGACATCAGGTGGCTTGTTGGGTAAAGCCTGAAATGTAATCTTATTAACGAGAAAATAAAATGATTGAAACTGATATTAATCAACCTAAAACCAATCCCAAACAAGATACATTAATTACCATTCAAAATTTACAGGTACATTTCCCCATTTTTCAAGGAATTTTAGTTCAAAAAATAGTCGGTGCGATTAAAGCGGTTGATGGTTTAAGCTTTGAAATTAAACGAGGTGAAACCTTAAGTTTAGTCGGAGAATCTGGTTGCGGAAAAAGTACAACGGGACGGGCAATTTTACAGCTTATTCGTCCAACAGTCGGAAAAGTATACTTTGAAGATACAGATTTAACTAGACTAGAAGCTGAAGAATTACGAGGGATGCGTCGGCGAATGCAGATGATTTTTCAAGATCCCTATGCTTCCTTAAATCCCCGGATGACGGTGGGCAAAATTATCGCCGAACCTTTAATTATTCACAACTTATCGACTCCAAAAATACATGATCGCGTAGAAGAATTATTAGAATTAGTCGGATTAAACCCTCAATTTATTAACCGTTATCCCCATGAATTTTCAGGCGGTCAACGACAGAGAATTGGTATTGCTAGGGCTTTAGCCGTTAATCCTGATTTTATTGTTTGTGATGAACCGATTGCTTCATTAGATGTTTCTATTCAAGCCCAAGTGATTAATTTAATGAAATCTTTGCAGAAAAAATTAGGGCTAACTTATCTATTTATTGCCCATGATTTGAGCGTTGTTCGACATATTTCTAAGCGAATTGCTGTGATGTATTTGGGTAAAATTGTTGAACTAGCAGATAGAGTTAGCCTTTATCAAAATCCCTTACATCCCTATACTCAAGCTTTACTTTCTGCGATTCCGATTCCCGATCCCGAACTCGAAGCTAAACGTGAACGAATTATTCTTAAAGATGATATTCCTAGCCCAATAAACCCCCCTAAAGGCTGTCGATTTAATACTCGTTGTCCGCTCGTTGTTGATCGTTGTCACCAAGAAGAACCCGAATTTAGAGAGGTTAGTTCAGAACATTTTGTGGCTTGTCACTTAGTTGAGGATTCTCAGCAGATGAATTCAAATCTGGTTTAAAAATTTGTAACCATTGACCATGATTAAGTTGTAAATTACAAAAGGTTTCTTTCTCCTTAATTTTACAGTATCCTTGTGCTTCATATTTATCCCAATACTCTCGCATTGCTTCGGGAAAATTGTATTGCTGTTCAGTGACTAAAAATTGAGATTCAGAAGTATGATTTCCGAGTATTGCTGTAGTATCAAAAGTTGTTTTAAACAAAATTTTCTCAGAATTTACTTCTAGCCAACATTCTCTCCAGGTTAAATTTGAAACATCAAGTTCTTCTCCTATCGAAGCAAATTCACTCGAACATTGACCTTTAATACCAGAAGGATCAGGTGGAACAGTTGCATTAGCACAATCTTCTGCGGTCATTTTTTGCCACATTTGATAATTTTTTTGAGCTTCTGGCCCATATTCACCCAAAACTTGATTTAAAGCTTCCTCGTGAGAGAGGGTTTGACAAGCTTTGAGAATTTGACTATGAATCATTTCCTCAATTGTTGGCCAAGCGAACACCGGAAAGGATACACTTAAAAAGGAGCTAGTTGCTAACAGACAAACCATCCATTTTTTCATCAGAATATTTACACATTATGTTTGTTAGTGCTAGAACCTATAATAGCGGTAACACTTCTTATTCTCGACTAGCATTATGACAAAAGATAATACTGACACATCCGTAAAAACAGAGACACTGACGAAAACAGAGACTTCTCAAACTCGTACACCTCCTTGGGGTCAGGTGACAGTTTTAGAAGAGGGTGATCGCTATCGTATTAACCGGATTATTGTGAATCCGGGATATCATATTAGTACCCAAATGCACTATCATCGCAGTGAACATTGGATTGTTGTTGCAGGTACTGCTAAGGTGATTTGTGGGGGTGAACACACAATTTTAATTCCGAAACAATCCACCTATGTTCCTATGAATACTCCCCATAGACTTGAAAATCCGGGCGTAATTCCCTTAGTCATGATTGAAGTACAAAATGGGGAATATTTGGGAGAAGATGATATTACTCGTTTTCCAGAAGAAGGAGGTTATGGCGGAAAAACAGAGAAATAGTTCATCGGTAAAAATAGGCTCACAAAACAGACTGTAAATATTTTGCATTGTCAAAATCATGTAGCTAACTATTTTAGTTTTCTCTGTTGATGAGTCAAATTGTTCTTTTTAGGGGCGATCTTTTCTGCCCCTATTTATCCAGTAATTTTTGTGTAAAAAACAAACTTTAAATCTTCTTTAAAAACTAAAATTTTCTTGATAAGATTATCCTCGTAATACTGAGTATTAATGTCTAATTCACTGCTAATTAACCTTTCTGTTCTTATTCCTGAAGCGACAGGTATTTCTGTATATGCAAGTCAAATTTTACCCCAACTTAAACGACTCAATCCAACTCTATTAGTAGCAGAATCTCCAACGGGTTACTCCTCCTATCCGGTTCCCAGTAATATGACACCCGCTCAGGGAACAAAAGGACATTTTCGCCGCTTACTTTGGACTCAATTTAAACTTCCTTATATTTACCGTAAACTCAAAGGAAATCTCGTCTTTTCACCACTCCCAGAAGCTCCATTATATTCTTCCTGTCGTTCGATTGTCATGGCTCATGATTTAATTCCTCTAAGGTTTCCAAGACGGGGTTCTCGCCTAACTGCTTACTTTAAATATTACATTCCAATGGTGTTATCTCAAGCTGAACATATTGTTTGTAATTCTCAATCAACGGCTCAAGATTTAGTGCAGTTTTTTAAAATTCCTGAAACTAAAATAACACCTATTGCTTTAGGATATAATCCTGAAACATTTCAATTTCTTGATTTACCAACAAGCAATTATTTTCTTTATATTGGTCGCCATGATGCTTATAAAAATTTATCCCGATTAATTACTGCATTTTCCCGATTACCTGATCGTGATCATTATGAGTTGTGGTTTGCAGGGCCAACTGATAAAATCTATACTCCAAATCTAAAAGTACAAGTCGCAGAATTAGGATTAAATCAACAGGTTAAATTCTTAGATTATGTTTCACCAAAAGAGTTTACAAAAATCATTAATCAAGCCATAGCACTGGTTTTTCCGAGTCTTTGGGAGGGGTTTGGTTTTCCAGTTCTTGAGGCGATGGCTTGTGGAACTCCTGTGATTACTTCTAACCTTGCTTCTTTACCGGAAGTTGCGGGAAATGCGGCGTTGTATATCAATCCTTTGGATGTAAATGAAATCACAGAAGCGATGAAAACTTTAGCTAATGATAGTCAAATACGATCAGATCTTCGCCATTTAGGATTAGCGAGAGCGAAAGAGTTTCAATGGGAAAAAACAGGAAAAAGAACGGCTCAGATTATTGAGTATTATCTTTAAGACGGATAGAATTTAATTTAACTTGACAGTCGCATGGCTTGAGTCACCTCTACCGGAATTTCTGAGCCAATTTGCGTTAAATTATCTGTTTCTGCATCATAAGCCCAAACTTTTAAGATGGTATTTCCTAAAGGTAAAACTGTTGTGGGAACTCGAATAAACCAACCCGATTTACTATACTCAAATACCGATAAAACCTCAGCCACATCTGAACGATTTTGATTCACTTTTCCCACTGTAATCAGTTTATTTTGATCGCCGTAGCTGAGATAAACTGCATCTGCGGGTTTTTGCTTTTCGGGTAAAACCGCCCATCCACTCATTTCTATGACATCATTTCTATAAATACGTTGAGGGGGTAGGACTTCTACAAATCCATTTTTTAGGTTAGTTTGAGGATTGGTTTCAATCAAACTCAAAGGGCGATTACTGCGCTTCCAAAACCAATGAGATTGAACCAACTTATAAGGTCTATACTGTTGTAAAACATTTTCATAAATTAAAGCCGCAGAATCAGATTTTAATACTCGATCCCAAGGATTTTCAAACCACATTTCATTAGTAAGTAAAATAATATTCGGTTGAGTTTTTTCTAGCTCTTGAACGACTACTTTTTGAGCTTCGATAGGTTTAGAATAGAGAACATAGCCATATTTAGAGCAAGAGGGTTTATTAAATAAATAATACCATAATCCTTCAGACGTGAGGTTGAAAAAGCAAGATTGTTGATCAATTTCGGGTTTCATTACAGTGAAAGCTTCTAAGTAATCTGGTTTTAGAATTTGAGCATCAGTAAAAGATAATCGACTTGGTAATTTGACAATTTTATTCGTAGCCGTTTGGAGATTAAATCCAGGTTCAGAACGAATTAAGCTGAAAACTAAAACAACAATTATAACTTGATAAATTAAACTAAGTTTAAGTGTTTCTAACTGCGGTTGCAAATATTGATTAAAGCAGATATAAATCAAATAAGCTAGTAAAAAAACCGTCGGAATTGTACCATGATAAGCATGACCTAAATCACTGCGATCAAGCGTAATTCGCATATAAACAACAGATGCAGAAAGAAGTAAAATCAGTAAATAATTTTTCTGAACAAAAGGACGCAGTTTTAAATTTTCTGTCATTAAATCCAACACTAAATAAACCAGCACAACAGTTTGAATCAGCATCGCTAACCAAAAGTTTTGCGAAATAAAAGTCATCTCCAGAGGAGGTAAAGGAATAAAAGAAATATATCGACCGTATTTTCCCCAGTAGAGAACCTGTGAACCGATAGCTAAAACCTGTTCAGTTCCTAAAATTGCTGTGATTAAAATTAGAGAAAGAGTTAAACCGAATAGAGAACTAAAAATCCAACTTCTAGCCGTTTTCTTCTCTAAAAATAAGCTCAAAAACAGACTAACAATATAAACTGCTAAAAAATAAATAGCTCGATCATAAACATATAAAAAACTCGTCGGAAGTGATGCGCCTAAAATAATTCCTAACAGTTTTGCTTGTTTAGGTTGAATATAAATGACTCTAAAAAATCTGAGTGTGAGAGCTAACTGAAGAATGAAAAAAGTTCCTCGTCGTCCATCAAATTTAAAGAAAATTCCATCTAAGATACAAAATAATAAACAGGATGCTAAAAAAATCGGTAAACGGGATTTTTTAAGTTTTGTAGTTCCGGTAAGTTCCCAGAAAATCCATAAATATCCTAAACTGGTTATGACATTTTCTAAGTTAACAAATAAACGAGTTAGAGCAATACCATTATCATTAAAAGTTAATAGAGTTGCTAACCAAGTCGGTAGAACATCCATTCCCCAACCATGAATTAAAACAGTATTAACAAAAGGTTTTTCTAGCTGAATAAAATTAGGTAAAAATCCTAGATATTCTCCTTCGTGAAAAGAATCAATTAAAGTCTCTTTAATCTTAAATTGATCGAAGGGAATATTAATCACCCAAGCTGTTAATAGTATTCCTGTTGTGACAACCCAAACTCGTTGATCTTTGACAAAAGATAAAATAGCCTGAAAAATTGATTCAACTGTTTTTCCCTTTATTTTTAAACTCAAAACCGCTAAAAAAGGTGGAACTAACAAAAGAATCAAATATTTTACATAGTCTGTATAAGGACTAATATTTTCGAGATAAGCTAGTGAAATGACTTCGGTATTATTTCCCAGTGGAATCTGAATTTGATTCACAATTGGAACCAAAATAATCCAACTAACTAGGGTAATACACAACACCCAAGCAAAAGAAGGCTTAGAACTATTTTCACGATTAAACATTAGCGTTTAAGTTAGAGTTTAAGTCTCAATTTCTGAAAGCTTAGAAGCCGATTGTGGTTGAGAAAAAGAATACAATTTATGACCTGTAAAACTAATCATCGCTACACAAGCGGAACTCACTAAACGAGCGAAAGTTGGATTCCAATCTACTTCATTAATTAACAGTTGCAACAGTCCTAAATTCGCTAATAAACTATTCAATGCAACGGAAGCAAAAACTGCATATTGAATCCACCAATTATTCCAATAAATTCCAAAAACGAAGCGACGACTCAGCCAAAAGTTGGTACTCAATCCAAAAAACCAACTAATTCCCAAAGCATAAACATACCATAAACCTGCTTGAGTTAAGATCGAAAACACCAGAACATCAACAACAGTTGCAGTTCCTCCTGTAAATAAATAAGCACCGAATTGTTGTAGCAACTGAGGGAGGGGAGGACGTCGAGAACCTGTTTCTTTAGCGGCTGTTGTCGTGGCTTCAACGTTTGCTTCTTCCACATATTCACTATCACTATTGACCGCCCAAAGATCATGCTTATTGGGTGTAATAATATTTTCAGCCGCGAGAATTCCCATTAATAAACTATGGTCTTGGTTGTTATACTTAAATGCACCATAGCGACCAATTAATTGTAGGTTTTCAAAAGATTGCAAATAACCTTTAATTTCTGCTAAGGCTTCTTTGTAGTTTCCCGCATAAATCGGATAAGTTCTAGGTAAACGCACCACAAAACCATCAACAATTTTCTCTTGTTTTAATAATCCAATTTTTCTCAGTTCTTCTTCAGCTTTGATTCGCAGTTCATCTTCTGGACATTGCCATAAATTATCCTCAAAGTTGCACCAATATTCACAACAAAGCGGAGTTTGCTGAGAGTTAGGAAGCATCTCTGGCGACCAATTAGCAAAGTTTGTGACTCGTCCTAACTGCACTCTAGGATCATTAATATACAGCCAATTATCGGGAAATAAATCACCAGATTCTACAATCAAATACACTAAGATTGTATTGCGAAATTTGAGAGATTTTGCAGCTTGAATTACTTCTACAGTCGGAGGGGATTCAATTTGCTGCATTAAGTGAGTGATCGGAATTGAAGAAATGACGTTACCACAAGGAACGGTTTTCTGTTCTTGAGTTTGACGATTTTTGAGAGTAACATGAGTCACTTTAAAATTATCGTGATGAACTCGAACCACTTCAGTATTTAATAAAACAGTTTGATTATTTTCCTGGAGATAATCGACAATTTTTTCATAAAGTTGACCCGAACCTAAACGGGGAAATTGAAATTGATCAATTAGAGTTTTAACTTTGCCATCATTGCCGAAAATTGCATTCCAAGCTGCTTTTATAAAAGATAAACCTTTAATTCTTTGAGCCGCCCAATCTGCGCTAATCTGATTACAAGGAATTCCCCAAAGTTTTTCAGTATATCCTTCAAAGAAAATCTCAAATAGTCGCCGCCCAAACTTATCGATTACCCATTCTGCAAAGTTATTTGGACTTTTATTTGGAAACAAACGAGCCGCAAAATAAGAACTAATAATCCGTAAGTTTTCCAGCCAACCGAGAGCGAATAAAACCTGTTTAGCTTTGAGGGGATAACTAAAATATTTCCCTCCGTAATAAATACGAGTCAGGCGGTTAACCGTGACTTGTTCCTCTTTTAAAACCTGATTCCAAAGTTTCAAAACCGGAGCCAGTTTGGTATAAAACCGATGTGGCCCGTAGTCAAGAATAAATCCTTTATATTCAAAGCTTTTCGCGAGTCCACCCACTTGAGTATCTCGTTCGACAACGACAACTTGTTGACCTTGCTGCGTTAAATTATACGCTGCTGCAAGTCCCGCAGGCCCACCACCTAAAATGTAAATCGGCTCCATCACACCAAACTTAAAATTTGCCAAATTGTAATAATGATACCTCATTCATTCCGAATTGTGGTGAAACCTGAAATATTGAGATTAAATTCAGTGATCTCATTTATTCTAGAAGAAATAGAATTTGATCAGATCATTACGGTCACTATTAAGTGAATGTGCATCTAGATTTTAGATCTATTTGGTTCTAGAAAAGCGTTCAATTGATATTTTGATCTTTCTATCTCTCCACCTCTCTATCACCCTTAATTACAAATTTTAAGGCGTGATATTTTAGCGGAGTTTAAAGTTGGTTAACTAATTTACCTGACGAATAAAACACTAAATTTTTGGTTCTTTCGACATCTATAAACCGGAGTTCATATTGATGATATTCTAAATTTGTGACTTGGTAGCTTTCTGTCTCCAAATCATTTTTCTTCCAGGCATAAAATGAAGCTTGGGGATTAGAAAGTTGAAATTGATAAACACCCACTTCAGGATTATTCACTAAGATACTATCATTCGGTTCCACTAAACTATGATTCATCACAATCTGAATATTGTTGGTGGTGAATTTCACATTTTCAAATGCAGGATTAAATCTTTTCCGGCTAAACTTGATCTCAAATTGATTACTTGAATCAAACAAATAAAGACCTTGAATCAGTCCAGTTCGATAGATATAAGCACCGTGATAGTTATCCGGTAAACTATTAATAATCACTTTGTTTTTAGGAATTTCCTGCAAACTCACTAAAATATCTTCAGAGATTTTTGCTGCTGTATTCCAGTTTTGATTGAGATCATAGACTGACGTGCCAAAATACAGTAATATTGCACTCGACACGATTAAAATTAACGCCAAATTTTGTAAAATCACAATCAGAATAATTGCCAATAAAATTGCTGCAAATCCTGAAGCAAAATATAAATATCGTTCTCCTTGAGTATCAATCATAGAGACAGAAACCGTAATTGCAGGTAAAACAAGAGTGAAAAAAGCCCCAATCAAAAAAACTAAAATCGGGGGAACTTCAGAAAACTGAGGACGACGTTTCCAACAAACAATCAAACTTAACAGAAATAATACAACTAACCCTAAAAATGCAATGAACCAAAATGTAAAATCTGATTCGAGTCTGGGAGTGACAAAAGTTCGAGTCGGGTAAATCACAAAATTTTGTAAAATTCTATTAATATCAAAACTCAAGTGAACTTCTTCTCCATATCCGCCAACCAGTTCACCCAATTTCAAAAAACGGCTACAAAAGTAAATAATTAAAACCCAAATATAAAGTGAACAAATTGAAAACCGTCCGGCTAAAGTATTACGATTATTTTGTCGAATAAAATATTCATAGAGTTCAAAAAGTATAATCAAACCGGGATAAGTAACAACGGATTCTTTGGAGAGTAAAGCCGCAAAGAATGATAAAGCTGAAAAAATCAATAATCGAGGGGGAAAATAATATTTATAGCTGAGATAAAATACAAAAGAAAGTAAACCAAAAAATGTCGCTACTCCATCAGTTCGAGCGGAAATCCAAGAAACAACTTCGGTATGACAGGGAAGTAATAAAAAAATAAATCCAGCTAAGTAGGGAAGTAATCGCTGATCCCTTGACTTAAATCCGATATTTTTTCCCAAGAAAAAAGCAATCATTCCCACCCATAAACTATTCATCAAATGTAGTAAAAAATTAGTCAAATGATACCCAAAAGGATTCAGCCCCCAAGCTTGATAATCTAGAAAACTAATTAAACTTAAGACAGGTCGAAAAAACAAAGATTGACCATGTTGCTGATTCACCCACAATCCCCAAGGCCCCAACTCGGAAAATAAAGCAATTAGCACAAAATCATCAGAGAGAAAAAAATCATTAAAAACAGAAGAATAGGCAAAAACACCACAACTGATAATTAGACTAACAATCAATAGAGAATAAATCCAGTGGGGAAACTGCTTGAATGATTGTTTAGATTCTGACATCGACGATTTTAAATCCGATTGAGAACTCATTATTTCCACCTTGATTAAAAATTAAAATAAAAACCAATAATCGTAGTTTATACTCAGGAAAATTAGGAGTGATCTAGACTCTTTAAAAATGGATAATCGAGCCGGAATATAGATCAATTCCGGGTGAAGCAAACCCTTCCCGATGCAACCCATTAACTACAAACTTGTATTCTATCTTGATGAATCAGAAATTGAATCAAATTTCTCAGTTCTGGATACAATAGAGGCAAGCTTTACAAATTAACCTTGCATCTTTAGAGAACACCTTCACTTAGCCCCCTGTAAAAATCCATTTAGTATTCATCTTCAGTTCCGGACATGGTATCCTCCACAATGAATGTGTGAGTACCTTGAGGAGTGAACTGATTATGGTCGTAGCATCCGCCCCAACTCAAGATGGAGGACTGCATCAGCCCGCTAAACCAACACAATTTATGAGACAATCTCCAATTAGCTTTTTTGGCAGTATCACCGAACTCCCGGCTACACCCTTATTTGGCACCGATGGTATCCGAGGACGAGTCGGAGAACTTCTCAGCGCTCCTTTGGCCCTACAAATTGGCTTCTGGGCAGGACAAGTTCTTCGTCAACAAACTCATAATCGGGGCCCGGTACTTCTCGGTCAGGATAGCAGAAACTCTGGCAATATGTTAGCAATGGCATTGTCAGCAGGTCTAACGGCCGCTGGGCTTGAAGTCTGGTATTTAGGCCTCTGTCCGACTCCAGGCGTTGCTTATCTGACCAGTACCAGTGAAGCTATCGGGGGCGTGATGATTTCCGCCAGCCACAACCCTCCAGAAGACAACGGAATTAAATTTTTTGGTTCAGAGGGTACAAAACTTTCTTCAGACGTACAGCAGCAAATAGAAGCCGCTCTGCGAGGACAAGCAAACTTTCCAGTCAGCTTCGGGAACTGTGGACAACATCACCATCGCTGTGAACTGGTAGAGGACTACGCCCAATCTCTACATCGTCCCCTACTTCCGACTTTAAACCTCGAAGGGATGCGAATTGTTTTAGATTTAGCTTGGGGTGCTGCGGTTCATCTGGCGCCGAAAGTCTTCCGGGAAATGGGGGCTGAAGTCATTTGTCTCCATGACCAACCCGACGGTCATCAGATTAACGTTAACTGCGGTTCCACCCATCTCGGACGCCTACAACAAGCCGTTTTAGAAACAAAAGCCGATATGGGCTTTGCTTTTGATGGCGATGCAGACCGAGTGTTAGCCGTTGATAGTCAAGGTCGGGCGGTTGATGGCGACTACATTCTCTACTTCTGGGGCCAAACTCTCAGCCAAGCCGGACAACTTCCCGAAAATTTGATTATTTCTACCGTGATGGCAAACTTAGGCTTTGAACGGGCTTGGCAACAAAAAGGAGGTCAGTTAACTCGGACTGCCGTTGGCGACCAACACGTTCACGCCGAAATGAAACGCACCGGGGCAATGTTAGGGGGCGAACAATCAGGTCACATTCTCTGCCATCATTATGCGATGACAGGAGATGGTTTATTAACGGCTCTACATATTGCTGCATTAGTCAAGCGCTCGGGTGTGACTCTGGCGACATTAGTAAACGAAAGTTTCCAAACCTATCCCCAACTCCTGCGAAATGTTCGGGTAGAAGACGTTAACCGTCGTCGCAACTGGAAACAGTGTGAACCCCTCGTTAATGCAATTCAAGAAGCAGAAACCGACATGGGCGATCAAGGCCGGATATTAGTACGGGCATCGGGGACTGAACCTGTCATTCGGGTAATGGTTGAAGCCATTCGCAACGAACTCGCTAATCTGTGGGCAGATCGTTTAGTTTCCGTCGTTCAGAACCATCTAGCCGTCTAAACAAACTCACTTTAAAATTTCAAATTTTTTAAATCGGGTCGTCGGAAGCGATCGCATCATTAGATGTTCAATTTCCGGCGATCCGATTGCTATTTGTCTTGACCGTTTGGCAGACCAGACATTTTGAATTCAATTGTTATAATGGCTAATTAGTGCAAAATTATCTTAGCTTTGATTAACAAAAGCTTGATTTTAAGTTGCTCAGGGGTTGTTGCATCAAAACAATAAAAATAAACATCAGATAATCTTGTTAAAAGTCATAAACTCGAATTGATTTCTCAGCTAGGGTAAGCAAAAGATGGTTGTCAAACAAAAATCTAAGCGCAAGAAATCCAAGAAAAAAAAAGCAAGTTCTCAACCTAAAATTAGTAGAAAAGAACTCAAAATCCGCAAACAGAAAACCGCCAAAGAAATTAAAAAACTAACGTCCTTAGTGTCTTCGGTTGGGGTTTTAGCGGTACTGGTTGGTGTGGCTTTATTTTTTGTCAAAGATGAGAAACTCGCGATCGCAGGCGGTGGCGGTATACTTGTTGCTGCATTGTCCTACAAATACCCCATGCAAGGACTGTGGGCGTTCCTGATCTATCTCCCTTTTTCAGGAACAATAACCTACTGGATCGGTGGGGGAAATGCACTCTTTCAACTCGCCAAAGATGGCTTTTATTTTCCTGCCCTCATTGCCCTTGTTCAACAATTAAAACGTCAACATCAACCCTTTTTTGTTCACAAAGCAGTTAAAACCCCACTCTTTATTCTACTGGGTTTTTGTCTACTGACTATCATTTTAGTTAACGGTTTACAACAACTTGATCCGCCCTATCCCAATGACAAACCGATATTAATGGGACTGCTGGGACTCAAAGTTTTTCTCGGATATTTTCCGTTAATGACCTGTGCTTATTATCAAATAAAAGACAAAAAAGACTTGCTGTTTCTCACCCGAATGACCGTAGTTTTAGCGATTATTTGTTGTGTTTTAGGAGTAATGCAGTATCAATTTCTGGTTTCTGGGCGTTGTAAAGGAACCGATCACTTTACTGGAGATGATTTATTTAAAGCCACCCTTGATGCTAAATGTTTAGTTGGGGGATCTTTAGTCTTTAGTCCCTCTCAGAATATGGTTCGTTTACCTGGCACTTTTGTCGCCCCTTGGCAATGGGCTTGGTTCCTCATTGCTAATGCCTTTTTTACCTTTGCAACCGCCTTTAGTGATCCTTCTCCCCTGTGGCGAATGGTCGGCTTGGGAGGGATGGCGTTAGTGTTTGTAAATTCGGCAATTTCAGGTCAACGAATTGCCCTCGCTTTAGTTCCTTTAGTAACAGTAATTCTTCTGGTTTTAACCGGTCAAGTCACCAACTTAAAACGGTTTCTTCCCATTGCAGCAGGTCTAGGTTTAGTCTTAGGAATTGCAGTCATTGCTAACCCCCAAATTATTCAAGAACGGATTGATAGTTTTGTCTCGCGTTGGGAAGCTTCACCCCCAACCGCCTTTATCGCCGAACAGTTTGAACATAGTACAGGACGACAAGAAGGAATTTTTGGAAACGGACTCGGACGGGCCACCAATTCCACCCGAATTTTTGGGGAAACAAAACTGATCGAAACCTACTATCCTAAACTCATTTATGAACTCGGCCCGATTGGAACCCTTGGCTTTTTAGGATTAGTCACAACTCTCACTTTCACCTGCTTTAAAACCTATCGTTCCCTCAAAGAAAAAAATATTCGCAGCTTTGGGGCCTCATTTTGGGTGTTTGTATTAATCATTAGTTACAACACTTACTATTATCCCCTAGATGTTGATCCCGTTGCCGTTTATTATTGGTATTTTGTTGGGGTAATTTATCGACTTCCCGACATCGACAAGCAAGAACTCAAACGACTCAAAGAGGAAGAAGAACAAGGAGGTTAATTCGTGAACAGTCTTTGCAATCACCCTGAACGAAATGAAGGGGCTTAAAGAATTTCTGGATACATTCAGTTCAACCTCATCAAAGATCACAGTTCCCCTATGCTTTAACGGAACTTAACTAAAATCGACTTGGGTATTTGAGATTAAGGGGGTACAATATTGATAGACAAACTCACAGTTTAAATTAAGTCCCCTTTTCCCCTCATTACTCGTTTAGATTTTTGCTAAAATCACCTATGGACTGGCCTAAAATTTCTGTCATTATTCCCACCTACAACCGTGAAGAAGCTTTGCGGGAAACCTTAGTTGATGTTCTCAAACAAGACTATCCCCAGTTTGAAGTCTTAGTTGTTGATCAAACTCGTTCTCATCAAAGCGAAACTCAAACCTATTTAGAAGAACTTGCTAAGACAGGTAAAATTACATGGTATCGTCTAGAATGGGCAAGTTTACCCGGCGCCCGCAACTACGCAGTTCGACGTTCAACCGGAGACATTATCCTGTTTATTGATGATGACGTTCAACTAACCGAAAACTTTCTCAAAGCTCATGCGAGTAATTATATCGAAGCTGGAACCTCTACCCCAAAAAATATTGGTGCCGTCGCTGGACGAGTTTTTGATCGGATGAAATTAGGAGATTCTGGTGGAGATTTAGTCATCGAAGAATTACCCCCTCAAGCTTCTGATCCTGGAATTGCTTGGTATCATATTGATTTAGTTCATACTGTTAAACCCCAACAAGTGATTTCCGCCCGAGGTTGCAATATGTCTTTTCGGCGAGAAATTTTTGATCAACATGGTTTACATTTTGATGAACGGTTTAAAGGGAGTGCTGTTCGAGAAGAATCAGATTTTTGTTTGCGAGTGCGAAAAACAGGCTATATTATTTGGTACGATCCTGAAGCTCATTTAGTTCATTTAGGCGAAGAAGCGGGAGGGTGTCACGATATTAGTACCCGTTCAATGCAATATCAAATTACCTTCTACCACAATCACTTTTTTATGGGGTTAAAAAACCTCACCTTGGGTCAATGTTTGCGCTTCTTTGCCAAACTATTTGATTGTCATGTTCTCGGACATCCTCCCTGTAATAAAAGTGGTTCTCCCATTAAAGTCTTAAGCCGATTTGTCTTTTACACATTAGGATTTTTTAAAGCCATTGGAACTCAGATTAAATCCCTTTGGAATCAAGGTCAAGTTTACACTCAGCAAGATGAATTAGCCAAAACTTAAAGTGTTTTGATGATTTAAAATTCTTTTTTACTGTATTCCTTATTCTTTAATTTAGGCTAAACAATGAAAATTTTAGTTGCTAGCCATACTTATATCGTTGATCTCAACCGGGAAAAATGGCGGGCTTTAGCCCATCTCTCACCCGAAATCGAAGTCACTCTTGTTGTTCCCCGTCGTTGGAAACCAGGAGGCGTTCAAAACAAAATTATTGATTCTGAATATGTAGATGAAGGATCATTTAAAGTCGTTCCCCTTTCTAACTTTAGTCAAAATAATCAAGGCTTACTCACCTTTGGGCTAGA
The DNA here is from genome assembly GCF_000169095.1 of Lyngbya sp. PCC 8106. GTDB lineage: Bacteria > Cyanobacteriota > Cyanobacteriia > Cyanobacteriales > Microcoleaceae > Capilliphycus. Next base: position 35,333 of record NZ_AAVU01000019.1, on the reverse strand, counting down.
TTTAATTCCCCTTCTGAAAAACTTTAAACCGAATATTATCCAAGTTGAACAAGGTTCCAAAGCCATTACCTATTCTCAGTTTATTACCTGCAATAAACTCTTAGGACTAAACGCTAAAAATATCTTCTTTACTTGGTGGAATCTTCCCTATACCCTCAAATTTCCGATTTCTCTCCTAGAAGCCTACAACCTCAAAAATACTGATGGAATTGTCGTTGGAAATCAAGACGGATCAGATATTTTACGACAACGGGGTTATACGGGGGCGATGGAAGTGATGCCTCAACTGGGCGTTGATGAAAGTCTATTTAAACCCGATCCTCAACCTAAATTAAAAGCAGAATTGGGAATTAATTATGATGAATTTGTAGTAGGTTTTGTCGGACGATTTGTGGAAGAAAAAGGACTTTTAACTTTAGTTGAAGCCTTAGCAAAATTAAAAGAATTATCTTGGAAAGCGTTATTATTGGGTCGAGGAGAATTAAAGCAACAAATCCTCGAAAAAGCAGTAGAATTTGGGATTAAAGATAGGTTGATATTTGTAGAAAGTGTTCCTCACGACGAAGTACAACGCTATATTAACGCCATGAACGTGTTGGTTCTTCCTTCGGAAACCACTTACAAATTTAAAACCCTCACCGCAGTCGGCTGGAAAGAACAATTTGGTCATGTTTTAATCGAAGCAATGGCTTGTAAAGTTCCGGTTATTGGTTCAGACTCCGGCGAAATTCCTCATGTAATTGGGGAAGCGGGGTTAATCTTTCCTGAAGGAAAAGCTGAAGCATTGGGTGAAAGTCTACGTCAGTTAATCGAAAATCCCCAACAAACTGAAGATTTAGCCCAACAAGGTTATGAACGGGCTTTGAGAAGTTATACCAATCAAGCCTTAGCCCAACAGTTACTAACCTTCTACCAACAATTGATCTCCCCAAAATAAAGTCTCTATCTCCTCTAGATTGATTGGTTGCTCAAATCTTGGTGTTTTTCTTTGTGTCTTTGAGGTGAGTTGATGAAAAATTAAATCCTGAGTAAAGTTAATCAAAACATTAACTTTATTTAACTCGATTATAATTTTGGGATTCATAAAAATAGAAAATCAATCTATTAATCCAGTCAATCTTTTTGAATTTTGATATTAGTTTCTACAGAAAAATTCAAGATTTAATTTCAGACAGAAGCGATAAAATAAGAAAGATATCCAGACAGAGAGAAAAATCAACATTCACAATAGGGAGGAAATCCGAAGAACCCAGGTGACTAAAAATGTCCCGTTTTTCGATACAATGCAAGTTATGTACCCCATGCGATCAAAACTCTGAGTGTGGCAAGTCCAAACCGCAAAACCATCCTACTTGACTTTGAAAAGCCTCTAGCTGAACTCGAATCTCGCATTGACCAGATTCGCCAGTTAGCAGAGGAAAATAGCGTTGATGTCTCCGATCAAATTCATCAGTTAGAAGCCCGTGCGACTCAACTGCGACAGGAGATTTTCAGCACCCTTTCTCCCTCCCAACGACTACAACTCGCTCGTCATCCGAGGCGTCCGAGTACCTTAGATTATATTCAAGCCATGAGCGAGGAATGGCTCGAACTGCATGGCGATCGCTCGGGTTCCGATGATCCAGCGTTAGTCGGTGGAATTGGACGGTTAGCCGGACAACCCGTCGTGATTTTGGGTCATCAAAAAGGCCGTGATACCAAAGATAATGTCGCGCGAAACTTCGGTATGGCTGCACCCGGAGGCTACCGCAAAGCAATGCGGTTGATGGAACACGCCAACCATTTTGGAATGCCAATCATCACCTTCATTGATACACCGGGAGCCTGGGCAGGTGTAGATGCAGAAAAACTAGGACAAGGAGAGGCAATTGCCTACAACTTGCGAGAAATGTTTCGCCTGGATGTACCGATTATTTGTACTGTGATCGGAGAAGGGGGTTCTGGAGGAGCGTTAGGGATTGGTGTTGGTGAACGGTTGTTAATGTTGGAGCATTCTGTATATACAGTGGCTTCTCCTGAAGCCTGTGCTGCAATTTTGTGGAAAGATGCGTCCAAAGCGGCTCAAGCTGCACAAGCCCTAAAAATCACGGCTCCCGACTTAAAAGAATTAGGAATTATTGATCGTATCGTTCCCGAACCGGAAGGCGGCGCTCATGCTAACCCGATCAAAGCGGCTGAACAGCTCAAACAAGCCTTGTTAGAATGTTTAGAGGAATTGATGAGTCTGAGCAGCCAGCAACGGCGAGAAATGCGTTATCAAAAATTCCGACAGATGGGGATTTTTGCCGAAGAACTCGCTTAACGCTATTCTTCAGAATTTTAACTTTTTTTCAGGTTGAGCGAAGGTCGAAGTGATCAGACACTGTTAAGTTTTTTCAGCTTCTGTATCGACAAAAGTTATGCAGATCTTGCTGATTCCTTCTACTTCATTCTTGATTTAATCTCTGTTGTCCGATCAATCTCATCGAGATTTGGGATAAACCTGAAGATGGTATAATAGCTGAGTAACAAATCTTTACAAATTTCTCAGATTTGTCAGAAATAGATTTGCTACAGCATCTCCAACGTCATAACCACTGTTTTTCAGCAGTGGATCAAAGGTGATGGATTGCGAAAAGCTTGCCTGTAACCAACTGAAGTTGCAGGAGTGAGTCTCTAAAATCAGGTCAATACCCCAACTCCAAATGTTTTAGAGATGAGCGTGTGTCACAAAAGTTCAAGATACAGCTCAGGTTGCAGATGACGGGCGCCGTGGAAGCGGTGCGAACCCCTAAAAGGTTCGGTCGTTCCGTGACCATGGGGGAACCTGCCCCAAGAAACAACGGAGCCTAGTGTGTAACCGTTGCTCAAACTTGAGGCTTGGTCTTTAAGACATGATGACCGTGCCAAATCCGTCCAATCCATGAGCCAGACGTTAAAAAAATGTATCAATGATACATTGATTAACGTCCACTCTCAAAATCTCTGTGTTTTCCAACCAGAGAGATGTCAAATTCATTCAGTCCAATCGGAAACTACTCAAACCGTTAATGACTTCTCCCATCGAACGACGTGCCTTAATTACAGGGGCAAGTAGTGGGATAGGTAAAGCAACAGCTCTTGCCTTTGCCAAAGCTGGAATTCATGTCGCCTTAGTGAGTCGATCTCACGAAACCCTGGAAACCATTGCCCAACAAGCTCGGGCTTCCGGGGTAGAAGCGAATGCCTATGCTTTAGATCTCGCTAAAGTTGAGCAAGTGCATGAGCAGATCGACACGATTGCTGCTGCTTTCGGTCCTATAGATATTCTCGTCAACAATGCTGGAATAGGCTACACCAGTCCTCTCGTCAGTACACCTCTAACGGAGTGGCAACAGGTATTAGACCTGAACCTCACCAGTGTATTTCAGTGTGTGCAAGGGGTTTTGCCGGGAATGCGCGAAAGAGCCAGTGGAACAATTGTCAACGTTGTCTCCATTGCCGGACAGCAAGTTTTTCCCGACTGGGGAGCTTACTGTGTCAGTAAGTTTGGCTTGATGGCGTTATCAAAAGCTTTCGCTGCTGAAGAACGCCAGAACGGTATCCGGGTAACAGCGATTTGTCCGGGTGCTGTAAATACTCCGCTTTGGGATACAGAAACAGTTCAAGCTGACTTTGATCGCGCCACGATGTTGACACCAGAAATTGTCGCTGAGTCGATTTTACACGTCGTCATGTTGCCTCAACAAGCGGTCATTGAAGAATTGACACTCATGCCCCATGGGGGAGCATTTTGATCGAGTAATCAACTCCAAACTCTCACCACTAGGGTGATTGATACCGCTTGTTGCTCTCTTGCATCAATGTCTCAATGCTCAATTGTTCACTCTTTTTTCTATCGTTTACGGACTTGTTATGACTATTGCTTCCAATGGAAACGGTTCTAAACCCGCAAATGGTTCGAGTCCCATTCTCAGCCGACCCGATCGCACAACTTCTGCTTTGAATGATCATCCTGTTCAACAGCAACCCCTCACTGAAGTCTCAGATGATCAAATGATGGAAGCGGTGCGGACAATGCTGCTGGGTGTTGGAGAAGATCCCGAACGGGAAGGCTTGCTAAAAACGCCTAAACGGGTTGCGGATGCGATGCGCTTCCTCACCAGTGGCTACAATCAATCTTTAGAAGACCTCGTTAATGAGGCGATTTTTGATGAAGGTCACGAAGAAATGGTGTTAGTTCGTGACATCACCGTGTTTAGTATGTGCGAACACCATATGCTGCCGTTTATGGGGAAAGCCCATGTCGCTTATATTCCCAACCAAAAAGTGATCGGACTCAGTAAGTTGGCTCGCATTGTCGAAATGTATGCCCGCCGCTTGCAAGTTCAAGAACGCCTCACTCGCCAAATTGCTGAAGCAGTACAAGGGGTTCTCGATCCTCAAGGCGTCGCAGTGGTGATCGAAGCCAGCCATATGTGTATGGTCATGCGAGGGGTACAAAAACCCGGGTCTTGGACGGTGACTAGCGCTATGGTTGGTGTCTTCCAAGATGAGCAAAAAACCCGTGAAGAATTTCTCAACTTAATTCGTCACCAACCCAGTTTCTAAGGTTCTAGCACTGGGAAATACAGGCAATCAATTTTAATTCCATTATCGGGACGTGCAATGCGCGTCTCTTGTTTTATATCAATTGGCGATCGCTTTATCCAATAGAAAGGAAATAGTCAACTTCCGGTTTCCTTGCCCTGGGCTAGAGATGTGAGATAATCGAAAAAAGCTGATAATTTCTAAAATCGGCTGGTAAAAGCAGATCAAAATTCGATTTCCCCGAACCAAAATATTAGGGGCATGAGTTTAATCTGAGGGGGTGTGGGGTTGTTATCTATTAACACTCCGCGATCGCTGATTCACATTCCGTTGTACCCTGAAAAAATTTTCAATCCTGAGATATGTCTAAACCGATTAAGTTTGGCACAGATGGCTGGCGAGGTGTCATTGCTGATGATTTTACCTTTGAACGTGTCGCTTTAGTTGCTCCTCTAGCTGCTCAAGTGTTAGAAGAAACCTATGGTCATAACGCTGAAACCCGCACAGTATTTGTAGGATATGATCGACGCTTTTTGGCTGAAGAATTTGCTCAAGTGGCAGCGATCGCCATTCAAGCGGCCGGATATGATGTTAAACTCTCTCAAACCTACGCGCCGACTCCTGCTTACAGTTTGGTCGCTCACCAACAAAAGGCTTTAGGGGCGGTGGTGATCACGGCGAGTCATAATCCGGGTAAATATTTAGGTTTAAAAGTTAAGGGTGCTTTTGGAGGGTCGGTTGGCCCGGACGTTACACAAAAAATAGAAGCTCGACTCAATCAACCTCAACTCAAAGCAGAAACCCCTGGAACATTAGAGTCTTTTGATCCTTGGCCTGCTTACTGCGAAACGCTTCAGTCAAAGGTTGATATTGAGGCGATTAAAACGGCTATTAATCAGGGGAAATTGACGGTTTTTGTTGATGTAATGCACGGGGCGGCAACAGGCGGTCTGGCTCGGATTTTTGGCGATTCTATTATTGAAATTAACAGTAATCGTGATCCGTTGTTTGATGGGGGTGCGCCCGAACCCTTGCCGAAATATATCCCTGAATTGTTCCGTCAAATTAAATCTCATAAACGTTCTCAAGATAGTTTAGCGGTGGGGTTTGTTTTTGATGGAGATAGTGATCGAATTGCTGCGGTTGATGGGGACGGAAATTTTCTCAGTTCTCAAATTTTGATTCCGATTTTAATTGAACATTTAGCTACTCGTCGGGGTTTTAGTGGTGAAATTGTTAAAACGGTAAGCGGATCAGATTTGATTCCTCGAATTGCCAAATTGTACGATTTATCCTTGTATGAAACACCGATTGGTTATAAATATATCGCGGATCGGATGTTGTCGGCTCAAGTGTTAGTGGGAGGTGAAGAATCTGGTGGGGTTGGTTATGGGGTTCATATTCCTGAACGAGATGCTTTACTTTCGGCTTTGTTCTTGTTAGAAGCAATTGTTCAGTCGGGAGAAGATCTCAGTCAAATTTATCGCCGTCTTCAAGATAAGGTTAATTTTTCTTCGGTGTATGATCGGATTGATTTACCTCTGGCGAGTATGGATGTACGATCACGTTTGGTGGAACAATTAGATCATAATCCTCCTCAAGAAATCGCTGGACAAGCGGTTAAAGATTGTTTAACGGTGGATGGTTATAAATTCCGTTTGGCTGATGATCGTTGGCTGTTAATTCGCTTTAGTGGAACGGAACCTGTTTTACGGCTTTATTGTGAAGGTGCTGATCAAAAACAGGTGAATCAAACGCTTGCTTGGGCGAAAGATTGGGCGAGTCGCTATCAGTAAATTCGGCGTTAGTTGTTGTGCTTGATCGCATTTTATAACCCGATGATGATCTTGAATATTGATCGAAAAATTAGGGTGCATTGATAACAAATCAGGGCGCACAGCCATGCGCCCCTACAAAATAAATTGGGTTTTATAGCCAAATGTGTATAAATCCTCTATGATAAAAGATCAATATACCTGGGATTTTTGGTATCTCTATGAACCAGATAAACAACTCTATCACGTTTATTTACTTGCGGCTGATTGGCAATATAAATACACAGAAACTCATCATCTTTATTCTCAGTTAACCTACGCAATCACTTCGGATTTTGAAAGCTTTAAAATACAACATCAAAATATTATTAACTGTCGTAAAAATCAATCAATTTGGACAGGTTGCACGATTAATATTAATCCAAATAATTACTTGATGTTTTATACTGAACGTCAAACAGAAGGAGATTATTTCGCCATTCAAACTATTAAATTAGCTCAATCTAATCATCTAAAACAATGGATTATAGATGATCAGTTTAGTCTTTCTCCTGAATTCATTGATCCAGATTTTAAATATTTTACGAGAACACAAAACCCTGGAGATAGAACTTCTCATGCTTGGCGTGATCCTTATATTTTTAAAGTCGAAAAGAGTTATTATATGTTAGTGGCGGCTAAACATATTATTGATCAAAACCATCCTCAACATAAAAATGCTTGTATTGCTTTACTCAAAGCTGATGAAAGGAACTTAAAACACTGGACGTTAGTTCATCCGAGTTTAATAACCGGATATGAAGAATTAGAACTTCCTCAACTTTATCGACATCAAAAGACAGACGAAGTAATATTATTAGTTTCAACTTGGGATGAACAAGATTATCAACAAAGTGTAGAACAGGATAAAATTTATCGAGAACGAGGTCAACTGTTAGCCTTTTCAGCAGCCAGTCTAGAAGATGCTTTAGGGGGAAAGTTTCATCAAAAACCTCAAATCATCATTGGAGGAAGGGGAAGCATTCAAGCCTCAATTTATGGCTGTGTTTGGATCTCAGAACTCAAGGCTATTGTTGGTTTTGATTTCAAACAGGGAGGTTATCAAGTCATTCACACAACACAATTACCAAGTCTTTGTCAAAATCTAGTCTATCTGAATTCAGAAACTCGTCAATTAAGAGAAATGGGTTGAACCAAAAGAACCATTAAATTTTAAAATAGAGTGAGTCTCAAATTAGAATAACAATTTAAACAAGAGTCAGATCAAACCGATGATTAAAACTTTAGTCGTAGCAACAGGTAATCCGGGTAAATTGGAAGAAATGAAAGCTTATCTGTTGGCATTGAATCTAGAATTACAACTCAAACCCGAGGAAATAGAAGTTGAGGAAACTGGAGAAACTTTTATCGAAAATGCTTGCTTAAAAGCATCAGAAGTTGCCAAAGCCACCGGAAAATGGGCGATCGCAGATGACTCCGGTTTAACCGTTGATGCCCTCAACGGGGCGCCTGGAGTCTATTCTGCCCGCTATGGAAAGACTGATCGCGATCGCATTGATCGAGTTTTGCGTGAACTAGGCGACTCTACAAACCGCAAAGCCGCCTTTGTTTGTGCCGTTGCGATCGCCCGTCCCGATGGAGAGATCGCCATCAACCTCGAAGGAGTCTGTCCCGGAGAAATTCTAGAGAGTCCAAAGGGTGATGGCGGGTTTGGATACGATCCAATATTTTATGTTCCTAGCGAACAAAAGACCTTTGCTCAGATGTCACCGGAACAGAAGCAAGTCATTTCCCATCGAGGCCAAGCATTTAAGGTTTTGCTTCCCCAACTGCAAGAACTTGTCAAACAACCTTGAGAGTGAACAGGGAACAGGGAACAGGCATTCATGCAATATCTCCCCACTCCCTATCTTTCCACTTCCGGTTAAATCGCTTCTTGGTTCTTCTCTCCAGTCCGAATCCGAACAATTTGTTCAACAGGAGAGATGAAGATTTTACCATCACCAATTTCACCAGTGCGGGAAGCGGCGATGATTTTATCAACAACCATATCGACTTGATCATTTTCGACAACGATCTCTACTTTGAGTTTTTGCAGGAACTCCACAGTATACTCAGAACCTCGATAACGTTCAGTTTGGCCTTTTTGTCGTCCAAATCCTCTAACTTCAGAGACAGTCATCCCGACGATACCCGCATTGACGAGGGCAATTTTGACTTCATCGAGCTTAAATGGCCGAATAATCGCTTCTATCTTTTTCAACGTTCTTCACTCCTAATGTTTTCTGGCTGATTTCGCGTGACATAAGCTTGATATCACCGCGTCATCAAAAAAATTAGTAACATATGATACACTATATGCTGTAATCTAGTATCCATAGTACGACACCTGAGAGATTTTGAGGATACTCATCTCAATCGTCAAGAGAATGGACAAACGAAAGTGACACACTCTCAACAGAATCACTCAGATTTAGGCCCAACTTAGGCAAAGGATCTAAAAATAGATGGAACAAACTGAGCAATTCATCAAACATCTTCTAAAATTAATAGAAGATTGAGGGAAACTTTGTCTTGATCAAAAATACTGAAAGTCTGTGTAAAATGTTGTTAAAAAAAGCACACTAAAAAAAATAGAAACCTTATTAGTATTAAAATAGTAACTTTATCTCGAAATTAAAACTTACATAGAGGAAATTCTATGCAACTGAGAACTCAAGTAGCAGCAAAACGTGCAACGGGTGCCTTTGCTCTGATGGACAGCTTAACCCGTCACGGAGTCGAGCATATCTTTGGTTATCCGGGTGGAGCAATTTTACCGATATATGATGAACTCTATCGGGTGGAAGCCACAGGCGCTCTCAAACATATTTTAGTCAGACACGAACAAGGTGCAGCCCATGCGGCGGATGCTTATGCTCGGGCGACGGGTCGAGTCGGGGTATGTTTTGGCACCTCTGGTCCGGGAGCGACGAATTTGGTTACAGGGATTGCCACCGCTCACATGGATTCAATTCCGTTAGTGGTGGTCACCGGACAGGTTGCTCGTAAAGCCATTGGAACGGATGCGTTTCAAGAAACAGATATCTTTGGAATTACTCTACCGATTGTCAAGCATTCTTATTTGGTGCGCGACCCTAAAGATATGGCCACGATTGTCGCGGAAGCCTTTCATATTGCCAGTACCGGAAGACCTGGGCCGGTGTTGATTGATGTTCCCAAAGATGTCGGCTTAGAAGAATTTGATTATATTCCCGTTAACCCTGGAGAAGTCTCGCTCACTGGATATCGACCCACGGTTAAGGGCAATATGCGCCAAATTAACCAAGCGATCGCTCTAATTCGCAAAGCTGAACGTCCTTTATTGTATATTGGCGGAGGCGCGATTTCTGCTAACGCTCATGGTGAAATTCACGAACTGGCTGAACTGTTCCAAATTCCCGTCACCACGACGTTAATGGGGAAAGGTGCGTTTAATGAAAATCACCCCCTAGCGGTGGGAATGTTGGGAATGCACGGCACGGCTTACGCCAATTTTGCCGTCAGTGAATGTGATTTGTTGATCGCAGTGGGGGCAAGATTTGATGATCGGGTCACAGGGAAACTCGAAGAATTTGCCTCGCGTGCAGAAGTGATTCATATTGACATTGATCCGGCAGAAGTCGGGAAAAATCGCGCCCCTCAAGTTCCGATTGTCGGAGATGTCCGCCAGGTGTTGATTGATTTGTTACGTCGATGTCGGGAAACAGAAGAACCTGCACCCCAAACTCAAACTGAAGCGTGGTTAAACCGGATTAACCGTTGGCGGGAAGATTATCCCCTAGAAGTTCCTGAATATCCCGATAGTCTGTCTCCTCAAAAGGTGATTTCTGAACTGGCAAAAATGGCGCCGGATGCTTACTATACTACCGATGTGGGTCAACATCAGATGTGGGCTGCTCAATATCTCAAAAATGGGCCGCGTCAGTGGATTTCTAGCGCAGGTTTAGGAACGATGGGCTTTGGACTTCCGGCAGCGATGGGCGCAAAAGTTGCCCTTCCCGATCATGAAGTGATTTGTATTGCTGGAGATGCCAGTATACAGATGAATATTCAAGAGTTGGGAACGTTGGCGCAGTACGGTATTCATGCCAAAACTGTGATTATTAATAATGGTTGGCAGGGAATGGTACGCCAGTGGCAGCAAACTTTCTATGGCGAGCGCTATTCTTCGTCGAATATGGAAGTGGGAATGCCCGATTTTGTCAAGCTGGCTGAGGCTTATGGGGTTAAGGGAATGTTGGTTAAACGTCCCGATGAATTGCATCAGGCGCTAACGGAAATGCTGGCTTATGATGGCGCTGTATTGATGGATGTGCGGGTACGTCGAGATGAAAACTGTTATCCGATGGTGGCACCGGGTAAGAGTAATGCTCAAATGTTGGGACTACCCGAACGCAAAAAGTTAGAACAAGCGGCAGAATTAATGTATTGCAGCAATTGTGGAACTAAGAATGTCGCTAGCAATCATTTTTGTCCAGAATGTGGGACTAAGCTTTAATGGATGTTTGATCTAAAATCAGAGGGCGGACTTTGATGATGGTTCGCCTTTTTTGGGTTAAGTTTTAGGATTTAAAATGGATGAAGGCGTTATCAAATATCACTGTCACTGGCTAAAAGATAAATCGGTTCAGCCTGAAATTATTCAAGAGTTGATGCAGTGGCGTGATCATCTTTATTCGTTAGGTTTAATTGGCGTTTATGACAATGGAATTGGGTTTGGGAATATTAGCATTCGGTTACAAGATTCTTTAGAATTTGTTGTTTCTGGGACTCAAACCGGACATTTACCTCATCTTACCGCTGAACATTATACTCGCGTCACTGAGTTTAATTTGACTGAAAATTCCCTCACTTGTCGAGGGCCGATTAAAGCTTCTTCTGAGTCTCTAACTCATGCCGCTATTTATAGTTTTGAATCTAAGATTAAAGCGATTATTCATATCCATCATGCCGAATTTTGGCACAAGTTATTGTTTCAGGTTCCGACTACTCGCTCAGAGGTTCCTTATGGTACGCCCCAAATGGTAGCAGAAATGTTTCGTTTATTTGAACAGGAAGATTTAAGTCATCTAAAAATACTCGCCATGGCAGGACATGAAGATGGTGTATTAACCTTTGGGGAGAGTTTAAAAGAAGCGGGTGAGGTCTTATTTCAGTATTAGGAAGGGGGTTGATTTCCCAGCCGATTTTTGGTATGATTGTAGGTAAGTCAAATAATGGGATGTTTAAAAAAATAAAATTTTAGCCAATAATCCCATTATGAGACAATTATACCCGATTTTCGCCAAAGTTGTCAACCCCCCCAACCCCAAAAAAGGGCGAATTGCATAAGTTTTTTCAATAGCTTTTGTAAAAATAGTTTTAATCTTCAAAACGCCATCGAAAATTCTCACATTTTTATTGAAAATAATTCCTAAAAAGTTGACGACAGTATAGGGGTTCTGGTATGCTTATAAAAACAGCACCCAAGGGCTTCTAGTGTCTTGAGGTCAAAATAGAAGCTAAAACCCTGATGATTGCGTTAACTTTCAGCATTTCCTGACAAAGTTTGGCGAGGGGTAATACACGAGTTTTTGAGAGATCACCAAGCGTCCAAAATCACCCTCTTGACAAAATGCACAAGATAAGCAGGTCAGAGAATTACAAGTTTTCAACTCTAGGGTGAATTACCGGATAAACACCCCCCAATTAATCATGAAAAGAGTGACTATTATTTTTGCCTGTTTCGGGCTAATGGTGTTGTTTTTATTGAACTTAAAGATTGAGGCGAACTCAAGCTCAGAGGAAAGCTTAAACCTCCCTTCGATTATCGCTGATCACATGATCCTTCAGCAACAAACAAATGTGACTATTTGGGGATGGGATAAACCGGGTAATACTGTAACAGTTCAATTTAGAGATCACGAAGTCAAAACGACCGTTGAAGTGGATGGGAAATGGCAGGTTAAAATCCCCAGTGGTAAGGCAGGAGGGCCGTTTAATTTAACGATTCAAAGTTCACAACTGATTACCTTAAAAGATGTGTTAGTTGGGGAAGTTTGGGTTGCGGGTGGGCAAAGTAATATGTGGTGGTTTGTCAGTCGCAGTGATCATTCTCAACAAGAAATTTCTCAGGCTAACTTTCCAAAGATTCGGGTTTGGGATGCGAATACTTCACCTCAAGAAAATGGGTGGCCTGCAAATACACCTCAAAAAACAATTCCGGCAAAGTGGGAATTAACAACGCCAAAAACGGTTAAAGATTTCCCTGCAACCGCTTACTTTTTTGCCAAAGAACTCCATCAAAACTTAAACGTTCCAATCGGAATTGTACATCTGGCGGTTCCCAACCGAGAAATTGAAACCTTTTTATCTCAACCGTTACTCGCGGCTAATTTTCCCGAAACTATCGCCTTTTGGCAGCTAGAAAAAGATGCTAAAACCAGACCCGCCCAGCTATTTAATGGTATGGTTTATCCGGCGATTCCCTATACACCCAGAGGGTTTATTTGGTGGCAAGGAGAATCTAATGCAAAAGAGGCGATGCAATATCGAACTTTATTTCCGAGTTTAATTCAAGAATGGCGAAGTTTGTGGGGAAATGATAACGCTCCTTTTTTATTTGTTGAACTTGCTAATTTTTTGGAAAAACAAACCTATCCCGTAGAAGATGACCCATGGCCGAGATTGCGATCAGCCCAAAAAGAGGCGTTAAAGTTGCCCAATACGGCGATGATTTCTACCATTGATATTTTAGATGAAAATAATGATTTTAATAATATTCATCCCCCCAACAAACAGTTGGCCGGAAAGCGGTTATTTTTAGCAGCAATGGCGACAGTTTATGGTCAGAAAGATTTAGTTTGGAGTGGGCCTGTTTATCAGTCGGTTGAATTTAAGGGAAATCAAGCGATTGTAACCTTTGATTCTGCGGGAAAAGGATTGAAAATCAAAGGAGAGGAGTTAAAAGGATTTGCGTTAGCGGGAAGTAATCATCGTTTTTTTTGGGCGGATGGAAAGATAGAAGGAAATCGGGTAATTTTAACCAGTGAAGCCGTTAAACAACCCGTAGCGGTTCGTTATGGTTGGGCAAATAATCCGATTGGAAATCTTTACAACTCAGCCGAACTTCCAGCATTTCCGTTTCGTAGTGATTACTGGCTTTTAAATTGGGATGAATCTCGTTTTCAGCAGATGAATGTGTTAGAGTTAGCAGCATATATTCAAACTGAACTCAAACCCGTTGAACCTCCTTTAGAATCCCTTTGGGGTGAAGTTTATCAAGCGATAAAAATAGATAGCCAAGATTTAGCAAGTCAACGGCTGCAAACATTAATGAGTCAAAAATTGTCAGATCAAAAATTAGCGATCGCGTTAGAAATTCTCTCGGAAAAGCTAAAATTTCCTTTTCTACTCTAAAAATTCGTCAAAACTCCAAAATCTTTTCATCCACGAATCATTCTCGGGAGGAATAAAACATTCTCGAGAGAGGAGTGAAAACCTCAGTCCTGTCCGAATTCCCCAACACATTCTCGGGCCTTGTCCAAAGGTGCAAATACGAGCCGCAATGGGAAGATGACCTTTGGGAGCTTCTTCAAGATGGTTCCAAGCTAATTCCGAATAGTTCAGCCATTTTTCATCTTTCAACCATCCGACATCGGTAGCAAATTGTTTGTGTCCGGTTGTCCAGTCTTTAAATTTAATTTCTTCTTGATTATACCCTTCCAAACTCTCATTATTTTTCAAAAAGACTTGCCTTTGAACCGTAAAACCAAAGCGTTTTTTGCTATAGTTTAACCAAAGCTTGTCAATTTTTTTTAATTCTTTACAAGGAATCTGCTGCTGCAATTCAATATCAAACCAACCCGGTTCAGTCCGATCAAGAATATTCAGTAATATTTCCCCAGTAATCAGATCGGCAATTTTCCAGTTTTCTCTTTTTAACCAATATTCTAAATCTTTATAAAGTTTATTGACTTTATCCTTGTCGTAGACTAATTCATCCTCAAGTTCCCCCTTTTTATCTTCGGCTTTGGAAAGATTATCCTGAAAAAAGATAGACTTTGTTATCGAAGCCACTCTCTTTGATTCAATATATAACAATCCCAGGAATAACAATAAAGTAATGCTCCCAATCACCGAATATCTATTAAACAGTTTTGACATAAAAAACCTTGAACTGCGTACACCCTAATTCTAGGCAATTTTTTGCCAGATTACTATCTATTGGTAACTCAATTCTGAGGGGTGAGTAAACTGAGGGGGAAAGTTAACACTCCACCAAAAGTTTTTAGTTGCATTCCCCGCAAAAGCCCCGAAATTATTCTGGGCTGCGGGAGATGAACTTTGTAAATAAAAGTTAGCATTCATTGTATTTTCAAATAAAGGATCAGCTTCGATAAAATCCTCTCCTTTGGTTGCATAAACTTGATCATTTGCCCATTCATCGAGATTAACAGGATAAGTCACCGTATTGTTATCAAAAAATAAATTCGATTCAATTTTAATATTTTTCGTCCGAAAAGCATCCGGTTCAAATTCGCTGCTGTAACCAATTTGAAACCAGGCGTTATCACTAAAAATGTTATCTCTGACAACCACATTTTCTAGGTTTGTGCTATAAAAATAGAGTCCACCTGTTAACCAATAAGGGTCAGGCGTATTTTTCAAACCATATCCATTATGATTAATGGTATTGTTATAAATTTGAATATTAGTTTTCAGTCTATCTTTCCCCCAACGAGAAATAAAAATTCCGGTTGCCCGATTATTAAAAACCAAGTTATGATGAATTTTAATATTATCAATTTTCGGCCCGTCTTCGGCAGAAATTGCGATTCCCGTTTCGCAGTCGTGGACGACATTTTCATAGAATTCTAGATCTTCCAATACATCCCGCCAAGAGTCCGCATAAAGACCCTGACGCCGACAGTGATGGGTATAATTATGATGAATTTTTCCTCTCTTCGGTGTTCCTTTACAGTCTATTCCCTCTTTGGCACAGTAACAAACTTGATTGTAAGCGACTTCAAAATCTTCAACACTTCCAATAGTAATCCCTTCGTGTGGGCCGACACTACTCTGATAGGGATAGCCGGGATGTTCAATTAACATTTCATTCGTATTGGCGTTAATTACCGTATTCCCCAAAACTTTGTGCTGATAGCATCCTCTACCGATAAAAATTCCTGATGAAAATGTGTTGATGGTTGTGTTATTATAGAAGTCGATATGATGACTATCTCGAACCACAAATCCACCGTTATGGGAATTTTTCAGGGTTAAGTTTTTGATCAGAATATGATGTTTTCCTTCAATCTGAAATGCACCTTGATCGCGTGGAAAAGGCGGTTCACCCACAGGCGGGCCAACATAGACATCATCCGCATCAATAATTGCCGTTTCACCGGGATATCCGGCGTAAATAATCCACTGATTTTCTGTTCCTGAATTTCGTGGATAAATTTGTTTAGAAAGGGGATAAGTTCCCCCACGAATATAAACCTTATCCCCTGCTTTTAAGGTTTCTGCGGCTTTTTGAATCGTCGCCCAAGGTTGTTCAAACGTACCGGGATTTGTATCGTTTCCCGAGGGAGAAATATAATAGATTTGTTTTTCCGCAGCAGTTGAGGATGAGGTGATTTTGGCAAGACTGACACCAACTAAAGTGGCAACAGCTTGAATAAATCGGCGTCGAGTAGCGGAAGACAGACGTTGATTCATTTTGAGAGATTAGACTGACATTTTTTAATCATTTTAACATGAGAAATTCCCGCTTCGTCAAACCTTTCTCCCACTTGCTCAAATCCCAGATTATGATATAATTGTTTAATATATTCTTGAGCATGAACTACCGTTTCTTCAACTTTTTTTGATGCGATCACTTCCAAGGCAACTTGCATTAATTCCCGACCAATTCCTCGTCCTCTGGCTGTTGAAAGCACAGCTAACCGTTCAATTTTAGCAGTTTGAGGAGATAAATACCGAATTCTAGCAGTGCCTACCGGTTGATAATTTAAGTAAGCCAGTAAATGTTGGGCTGTGTCATCGCCATCAAATTCAAGTGTTGATTCTACGCCTTGTTCTACGGTAAAAACTTGATGTCGGATGGTTCTTATTTCAGTTACCGCTTCCGCATAATGAACAATTTTAATCTCTAAATCGCTCATTGTTTCTCCTGTTAATTTAGATATCTCTCCCCCATATTTTGAGAAGGGAGAGAAGTATTTTAGGGGATTAAACCTTAGACTTTTGAGCGATCTGTCAGAATTTCATAACCTGTTTCTGTCACTAATACAGTATGTTCAAATTGAGCCGAAAGCGCATTATCAACAGTAACAGCCGTCCATCTATCAGACAAAATGCGAGTAAACCGAGAACCTGCATTTAAAATCGGTTCAATAGCTAATGTCATCCCTGCTTTTAGTTTAACATTCGGTAAATCATAAGTTCGAGTATTAAAAACCGAGGGTTCTTCGTGTAAGTTTTCTCCAACTCCATGACCTGTAAATTCTTCAACAATCCGAAACCCATTAGCTTCTGCATGATCTTGAATTGCCCCGGCAATATCGAGTAAAAAAGCACCTGCTTTCACTTGTTCAATACCTGTATATAGTGTTTCTTCGGCGACTCGAATTAATTTAGCCGCCTCTGGGGTCACTTCATCTACGGGAATAGTAATGCAAGAATCTCCATGAAACCCTTGATAATAAGCCCCAGTATCAACTTTTAAAACATCTCCAGCCCGAATCACTTTACGACGATTGGGAATGCCATGAACGACTTCATTATTAATCGAGGAACAAATCGAACCGGGAAAGCCATAATACCCTTTAAAACTTGGGGTTGCGCCCATTTCTCGAATTCGTTTTTCGGCATAAGCATCTAAATCTGCGGTAGTCATTCCTGGCTGCACCATCGCCGCAATTTCTTTCAGAATTGTTGCTACAATTTTACTAGATTGTCGCATAATTTCAATTTCTTGAGGCGACTTAATATGAATTCCTCGACGCTTCTTTTTAATCCGGGGAGGTTGAGGAGAAGTGGCTTTTGCGATTAGATTACTCAGAATTTTCATTGTAAATTGAGATCAATAGGATGTGAGGTTATTAAAAACAGTGATTGTCTTTATCTAGATTACCTTAAAAGCTAAATTTCGGGTACAACTTTTAAGCTAAAACTCCAACCATGCTGTTGAAAACCAAGGGATTCATAGAAGGCATGGGCGCGATCACGACTAAGATTAGAAGAAAGCGTTACTTTGTAACATCCGGCTTCTGCACTCAATTTTAAGGCAGTGCGAATCATCGTTTTACCGATACCTTGACTACGATAAGCTGAAGCCACGCTAACGGCATCTAAGACTGCAAACTGATGAAAACCTGGGTGCATCATGGTCGGAACATACAATAAACTAAATGTCCCTACTGCTTTTTTGTCTAACCAAACCAAATAAATTTTATAGTTAGGAATTTGATTGATTTGGTTAAAGATTTCCTCTATTTTACCATCGGCAAGCCAGGGTAGATCATCCATTTGGGCGTAAAGATCATTGAGTTGCGGTAAATCTTGGTGAGTTGCAACTGTAATTTCTAGGTTTAAGTGTTCAGATCGAGTTGAAACCATTCTTCAATCCCTCTCATAATCATATCAATCGCAAATGTTCCAATGATTAACGCAGAAGTTCGGCCAGCAATATCAATATAACGTTCAACAATTGCTTCATTGTGGCTACGAACATAATCATGAAGCCATTTCATTAGAATAATTGAAATCACTGTTATAAACAGCGCCATAATAATTGATAAAGCTGAAAATAAAGGAGATAAACGACTTCCCGCAATCACACTTGCACTCACCGTTCCCGGCCCAATCATATAAGGCATTGCAATGGTAATTGCTATACCTCGGGGCTGTCCGCGTAGTTGTCCAAGAGCTTCACTTCCTCCAAAGAAAAACCGTAAACCAATAACTAAAAAGATGATTCCTCCAAAGATGAGAAAAGATTCAAACCGAACTTGTAAAATTTTTGTGAAAACCGTTTCTCCTGTCCAAGCAAAAGTGATAAAAACAATAGCACTAATTAGCGTTCCTCTCAACAGATAAATGGAAAAGGTTCTTAAATCAAACTTTTGAATCAAATCCATTAAATAGATACTCATCAAAAAGGGGTTGAGTAAAACTAACAAAAGCGCACTTGAATTAACAATATCGTCGATCATTTGTTTCAATACTCCAGTTGATTAACTTTGGATCTATATACACATCTGCGATCGCCATTTTTTTGCTCTGATTGATTTTAATCGCAATTTATCTATTGTTTCATAAACAAGTGATTTTTATCATGATCTCAATCTTTTTTGTGTTAGCCGATCTCATCAGTCAAGAGGATGCGCTGCTTTTTTCTGAAAGTTATGTTAAGATTTATGTAGATTACTCAAATCAGTCATTTCTGATTTTTTAAAATTTTTCGAGTGCTGGATGCTGAATACAGCTTTATATAAGGGTTTCAGAGAATAAACTCCACAGATAGGCAGATTCAGTCCAAAAATCTACTGTCATCATTTTTGACATTTATTTACACAACATCACAAAATCATGCAAAAAATTAATCCCTTGTTTGTACTCAGGCGAACTTCAACTGTAGTCGCGGTATCAATTTTAACTTTAACGCTGGTTTCCGCCCTGACGGGATTACTGATCGCCATCAACTATCAACCCATTGCAGGTGGGGCTTATCACTCTCTAGAACAAATCACCCAACAGGTAGAATTTGGCTGGTTAGTGCAAGGTTTACACAAGTATGCAGGAAACTTTGTAATTGCGTTAGGCTTAGTTCAATTAGTTCTAATGTTTTTAGGACGACAATTTCGCAGCAGTTGGCTAATAGCTTGGATTAGTGGTATCTTTCTAATATTAGCCTCCATTGGTTTAGACTGGACAGCAATGGCTTTAAGTTGGACTCAAGAAGGTTTTTGGCGACTCAAAATTGAGTTAGGAACCATTGAAGCCATTCCCTTTATCGGTTCAACCCTGCGAGAAATTGTTACAGGTGGCGGTGGAATTAATACCTCAACATTGTTGCGACTTTACACCCTCCATAGTTATATTTTATCGCTGGGGGCAATGGGTTTAGCCATCGCACATTTAGTCGGAATATTATTCCAAGATCGACAAGAACAACAAACCAAAGAAGAACAACGTAAGCGCCTCGTCGAAGACAGTTTAAACCGTTTAATCGAAGAAAAAGATCGTTCAGATGCAGCGACTCAAAAAGAATCTGCTTCTCAAACTTAAAATCAGACTAAAGTTAGATTCAGATTCGATCAAAATCAAAGATAATATCTATCAGTCTATCCGGGATTAAAACCCCGATCTCAATGTTGAAGTCCTTTCAATGACAAGACTGATGACTGAAAACTCTCTAATCAGTGGTTAAGCTAATTTTAGTTTGATCGCTGATATTTAATTTTAGACTCAGATCACAACCTGTTCAACAATTTTAGGAGGTCAATATGTCTGTATTAGAAGGAACTTGGACAAGTAAATATATTACTACAAATGGCGTCAAACTGCATTATGTGACCCAAGGCGAAGGGCCATTAATGCTAATGTTACATGGGTTTCCTGAGTTTTGGTACTCTTGGCGTTATCAAATTCCTGAATTTGCCCAAGATTATCAAGTCGTTGCGTTAGATTTACGGGGTTACAACGAGAGTGATAAACCCAGAGAATTATCCGCTTATAATATGAGGGAATTAATCCAAGATATTCGCGGAGTGATTACAGGTTTAGGATATAACCATTGTATCTTAGTCGGTCACGACTGGGGCGGTGCAATTGCCTGGAATTTTTCCTATACTTACCCGGAAATGGTCGAGAAATTAATAGTCATGAATATTCCGCATCCAGCAAAGTTTGCGGATGGTTTATGGACAATTGATCAACTCCAAAAAAGTTGGTATGTGTTTTTATTTCAACTCCCTGTTTTACCCGAGATATTGTTACAATCAGATGATTATCGGGCAATTTCATCTGCTTTTATTAACATGGCAATTGACAAAAGTGCCTTCACAACGACTGACTTAGAAGTATACAAAGATGCTGCGGCAAAACGAGGTGCATTAACAGCCATGGTCAACTATTATCGTAATGTTTTTCCCGCTTTTTTCACTCCTCAAGATCGACCTGAATGGGGTTTATTAACGGTTCCAACGTTAATGATCTGGGGAGAAAATGATGCAGCTTTAGGCAAAGAATTAACCTACGGAACCGAAGAATATGTACAGAATTTCAAAGTTCGTTATATCCCCAATTGTAGCCATTGGGTACAACAAGAAAAACCCGAGTTAGTGAATGAATATATGCGAGAATATTTAAACGACAATACTTAAAGTCAGGTCAAATTATAATGGATAAAAATAAAGTCAAGTTTGAGGAGGTGATCAAATAAGTCTTTATCCTTTTTGTTTCACATAGTGACATACTCCCACACTGTAATCTTTGATTACAGTGTAGGCTTCTCAATCTCGCGACTGAGCATTCCTGGATAAGCACTTATCTATGAGCGATCATCCCACCCGACAGTACGCCATTACCAGGCAGTTTCCGTTCCCCAAAGTCCTTGGGTACTAATTCCAATCCTCGCAATCTCACCATTTGAGCCGCTGCATGATCTCTATGAGTTTTGTAGTTGCATTCCGGACAAATATGCTCTCTTTCTTTGAGAGGTTTCTTCACGGTTGCACCACACTCCGGGCAGGTTTGACTGGTTCCGCGAGGGTCTACTTTTTGGAAGTAACAACCCCGCTTCCAACAAACCCACTTGAGCAAGTCGAGGAACTGACCGAAAGAAGCATCAACACACTCTTTGCGGAGCATTCCTCGATTCAGCCCTGTTGTGTTGAGATCTTCTGCAAAAATAGTTTCGGCTTGGTCACATAAAATATGTGCGGTTTTCAAATGAAAGTCTTTACGAGTATTGGCAATTTTATGATGCAATCTTGCCACTTTTATCTGTGCCTTTTCCCAGTTTTTAGAACCCTTATGTTTTCTAGAAGCTCTCCGTTGCAGCAATTTAAGCTTGCCTTTGAAGCCTTTTAAAAACTTCGGACGTTCCACCGTGAAATTATCTGACGTTGTGACAAATTTTTCCAGTCCCAAATCGATTCCAATCGCACGTCCAATCGGAGGATTTTCGGGAATTTCCACATCAAGCGCGATAGTAATCACTACATACCACTGAGTATGTCTTGCTCTCGACAAAACCCTGACTTGTTTAATCGTGAATTCATCAGGAATTGGTCGGTGCAGATTGATTTTTACCTCGCCAATTTTAGGAAGTTTGATGCGCCCGCTATTCAAAGGATTCTCTTTGAATTGAGGATACAAAAACGACTGGAATTGTCCAAACTTCTTGAAACGAGGAAACCCAAAGCCTCTAGAGCGAAACGCATCCCATGTGTCGTGCAACCTTCTAATGGTTGTTTGCAACACTTGAGAGTGTACCTCTTTCAGTTTTGGGTTTATCTTTTTGGCTTTAGGTAGGTTGTTTTGCTGAAGATGATAACTAGGGAATGGAGTGTCAGCAGGAATAATATACTCTTTCGATAACGAACATCTATCCACGTCACATTTCCGACTCGCAATCCAGTCTTTCAACTCCCGCAAAGCGTAGTTGTAGACTCCCCGACAAGTTTCTAACCAGTCAATCATAGACGATTGCTGGTCGGTACTTGGGTAAATTCGGTATCGATAGTTCATCATCAGCATACACAACAGTCTACCATAGCTGAGTAGAATTGGTAAATGTATTTTTGAATCCCCTGATGGGGTGAAAAAATACTTGGGGGATGTCCATGTATCCCGACGCTAATTCGGAGAATTTAGCGTGGGACTTATCGCCTCCCCCAATCCCCCACCATCAATTAAACCCAAAAAAAAGCGACACCTCTATAGATGTCGCCTAGAACTTAATTAAACAATGACGAATTAACGATGAGTGGTCACCGCATATTCAGGTGCATCTTCCGGTTGACGTTCACCGAGAGAGACTTTCACCTTCCCTTCCTCATCCATGTCAACTAACGCATGATTTCCTTCTGTCAATAAACCAGATAACATTGCTTCGGCTAAGGCATCTTCTAACAGACTCATCACCGCACGACGCATCGGTCTAGCCCCGTAATTTCGGTCATAACCCACTTCAATCAGATGTTCCTTAAACTTGTCGCTAACTTCAATCGTCATGCCTTTTTCACGCAGACGTCTGAAGACTTCTTGCAACATAAGATCGGCAATGTGACGAACTTCTTCTCGTTCTAACTGACGGAAGACAATAATCTCATCCAAACGGTTGAGGAATTCTGGGCGGAAAAATTGCTTCAATTCTTCATTCACCAAGTTGCGAATGCGAGTGTATTGTAAATCTTCTCCCGGTTCGCCCAACTCAAAGC
Source organism: Lyngbya sp. PCC 8106 (assembly GCF_000169095.1). Taxonomy (GTDB): domain Bacteria; phylum Cyanobacteriota; class Cyanobacteriia; order Cyanobacteriales; family Microcoleaceae; genus Capilliphycus. The sequence goes on along the minus strand of NZ_AAVU01000019.1, from coordinate 12,535 downwards.
CCAGTCCACCGCCACCTTTTTCAATCACCTTCGACCCAATATTAGAGGTCATAATTAACAAGGTATTCTTAAAGCTAACAGTACGTCCTTTGGCATCGGTTAACCGTCCGTCTTCGAGAATTTGCAGCAACATATTAAACACATCGGGGTGTGCTTTTTCGATTTCGTCAAACAATACCACCGTGTAAGGACGACGCCGCACCGCTTCAGTCAGTTGTCCACCTTCATCAAACCCGACATATCCAGGCGGTGAACCAATCAACTTAGACACCGTATGACGTTCCATAAACTCCGACATATCCAAGCGAATCATCGCTTCTTCTGAACCAAAGAAATAGGCTGCTAACGCTTTGGTTAACTCCGTCTTACCCACCCCAGTCGGGCCTGAGAAGATAAAACTCGCGATCGGACGGTTGGGGTTCTTCAAGCCGACCCGCGCCCGTCGAATAGCCCGAGAAACCGCACTCACGGCTTCATCTTGACCGATGAGACGTTGATGGAGAGTCTCTTCCATATGCAGCAATTTCTGAGACTCAGACTCAGTAAGTTTACTCACCGGAATACTCGTCCACGCGGCTAACACTTCCGCAATATCTTCCTCACCCACCATCAGTTGCAGGGGTGCTTTGCTGGTTTCTTTGCCTGTTGTAACCGCTTCGATTTTCTCTTTGAGTTCGATTTCGCGATCGCGTAACTCTCCGGCTTTCTCAAAATCTTGCTTTTTAACCGTTTCTTCTTTTTCGCGGATAATATCAGACAATTCCCGCTTCAGTTCTTGAGTTTCCGGTGAGGGTTTAGAATTCATCACCCGCACGCGAGAACCCGCTTCATCGATTAAATCAATAGCTTTATCGGGTAAAAAGCGATCGCTAATGTAACGATCAGATAAAGTTGCTGCGGCGTATACCGCTTGATCGGTAATAGTGAGTCTGTGGTGTTGTTCATAAGCTGAACGCAACCCGAATAGAATTTCAACCGTATCTTCAACACTCGGTTCACCGACCATTACAGGTTGAAAGCGTCGTTCTAAAGCCGCATCTCGTTCGATATGCTTGCGATATTCATCGAGGGTTGTCGCGCCCAAACACTGCAATTCTCCTCGGGCAAGGGCAGGTTTCAGCATATTCGCGGCGTCCATGCTGCCTTCAATTGCCCCGGCACCGACAATCGTGTGAATTTCGTCAATCACCAGGATAATATTTCCGCAAGAGCGAATTTCTTCAACGATCTTTTTGAGTCGTTCTTCAAATTCTCCTCTAAAACGAGTTCCGGCAACTAACGACCCCATATCCAAGCTAAACACTTGCTTATCGGCTAAGAGTTCAGGAATATCTTCTTGAACGATACGTTGGGCTAGCCCTTCGGCAATAGCCGTTTTCCCAACTCCCGGTTCACCGACTAATACGGGGTTATTTTTAGTCCGACGCCCGAGAATTTGGATCACCCGTTCAATTTCCCGTTCCCGCCCGACAACCGGATCAAGTTTACCTTCTGCGGCTAATTTACTTAAATTGGTCCCAAATTCATCAAGGGTAACAGTCCGTTTGTTTCCGGAAGCCCGCCCTCCGGCTGAAACAGTTGACCCCGCATCCTCTCCCAAAGCTCTGATAATATCAGTGCGAAGTTTGGCTCTCTCAATGCTAAAATTTTCTAGAACTTTTGCGGCAACACCTTCTTCATCCTGCAATAATCCCAGTAAGATGTGTTCTGGGCCGATGTAGTTGTTTCCCAATTGGCGAGCTTCTTGCAGGGAACCTTCAAAGACCCGTTTGGCTCGGGGTGTGAAGGGAATTTCTGCGGGAATAAAGCCCGAACCCCGTCCAATAATCGATTCAACTTCTCGTCTGCCGTCTTCGAGGGTAACTCCTCTATCCGACAACAGTTTAGCTGCGACACTGGTTCCTTCTCCCAGAATCCCTAACAGCAGTTGTTCCGTACCGACAAAGTTATGTCCTAAGCGACGAGCCTCCTCTTGAGACAGCATCACAACTTTAATGGCTTTATCTGAAAAGTATTCAAACATGATGTTTCGGTTCCACCTATAGAGCTTATGGCCTCTCCTATACGGAGTTGCTAGATCAGAGAGGGTTTTTTATCTGACCGTTGTAAATTTTTGTGTACTTGTTTGTTACTATCACTGTACCGTTATTTTAAACTACGATACAGTGAGGAGAGCCGTAATCTACCGAACGGTCAAGATTTACTGACAATGACCCGTGACCAGTTTAGCTTTGTTTCATTTTGGCAAGTAACCAGTTGGCTGCGGTTGCACGACGGGCCTGAGCCGGAGTAAATTCACCCACTTTGTATCCGGTAAACCCTAACTGTTCTTTGAGTAACTGCTTATATTCTTTGGGGATAGACCGAGTTAATTTCACCGTTGCAGGGCGACTGTCAATAAAGTCTGGAGGTTCGGGATACTCCTCTTGCCAAGCGGGTTCAACATTGGTACAATCCCAACTTTGGTATTCTGAGTTGTAGCGATAACCGAGATGATACCAAAGCAATTGATTAACGGTGGCATCATTGAGATCTTCGTTAAGGATTGCCCAAATGGTATCAGTATTCAATGGCGGAAGTTCGGACATAGAGTTCAATCGTAATTTTAAGAGCAATTGTTAGGGTGCAATTTAACCCTTCAAAAGTTAGTTAATAAAGTCAAATTTTTAAACAGATAGGGCGAGCATTGCCCACCCTCACTCACCGAGTTTACAATAACCCGTCTTTCTTCGCGATCAATAACATCAAATCAACCACACGACAGGAATATCCCCACTCGTTATCATACCAAGAAACGACTTTAAAGAAGTTAGAATTCAACTCCATTCCCGCATCCGCATCAAAAATACTGGAGTGAGAATCCGTAATAAAATCAGTTGAAACAACCGGATCTTCAGTATAACCTAAAACGCCTTTCATCGCCCCTTCCGATGCCGCTTTCATCGCTGCACAAATCTCTTTGTAACTGGTCGATTTCTCCGTTTTAAAGGTTAAGTCAACAACAGAAACATTAGGAGTCGGTACCCGAAACGCCATCCCCGTTAATTTTCCTTTGAGTTCAGGTAAAACCAATGTGACCGCTTTTGCAGCCCCAGTAGAAGCCGGAATAATATTTTGGGCGGCACCGCGTCCTCCGCGAAAATCTTTTTTACTCGGGCCATCAACCGTCGGTTGCGTCGCCGTCATCGAGTGAACCGTTGTCATCAACCCTTCTGCTAAACCAAAGTTATCTTGAATGACTTTGGCAATCGGGGCTAAACAGTTCGTGGTACAACTGGCATTAGAAACAATTAAATGGTCTTGGGGATTAAATTCTTCGTGGTTGACCCCCATCAACAACGTTTTTACTTTGTCAGGGTCTTTGGTCGGGGCGGAAATAATCACCCGTTTGGCACCGGCGGTCAGATGATTGGAAGCGCCATCGTAAGTAGTAAATAGCCCTGTTGACTCAACTACATAATCTACTCCCATCTCCTTCCAAGGCAATTCTGCGGGATTTCTGACCGAAGTACAACGAATTGAGTGTCCATCAACGATGATGTGATCATCCTTTGCTTCAACTTGGCTTTCAAGCTTACCGTGAGTCGAATCATACTTGAATAAATAAGCTAAGTTTTCAGCAGGTACGAGGTCATTAATCGCAACAAACTCAATCTCAGGATTTTTAATCGCCGAACGCATTACTAAACGTCCAATGCGACCAAATCCATTAATTGCGACTTTTATAGCCATAATTGAAAACTCCTCGTTGTCAATGCTGGGTTTTTACAACTTTAAGCGCATTTTAAGCGCATTTTTCGGGATAACTGTAACATAATTAAAACAGTTTCCAGATGTTCTTCGTAATCTTTTAATATGGCAGGGAAATGAGTTGTCACCCTCTAAAAGTACAAGCGTTCTCTCCTATTATACTCAACAACTTACAGTTTTATTTTAAATAAAAGTTTTTATCATATTTTTAGGTATTTGTCAAAGGAAAGTTCTGTATTTTTGCGTCAGATTGTCGTTAAGAAACAATACAAAATATACAAAATATAAAGTTTATAGAATAAAATAGCAGAAAAGATTGAATAACTTGCGTAAAAATCTCCACAAAAATCAACTCAACTCAAAAGGAAAAATTTGTTCTGAGTCTGATTTGACTGGAGTTTAGATTAACTAACCTCAAAGGGCTTGTACTTTGAAATCAACTTAGTTTTCAATTTTTATGCGTCTAAACTCCAGTTTTCAATCAATTCAATGTCTCAAATCAAATTCCTTAAAGAAGTCAATCGATCTGAATAACTTCTCATCACTTCTAAAGCAAACATCGGGGTTTGTTGCACTGCAAACATAAACCGTTCTTTATCTAAAATTGCTAAGACACAATCCGTTTTCGCCGTAGCCGTTGAACGTCGAGTATGATCCGGGCTAACAATTGCCCCCTCTCCAAACACATCTCCAGCTTTGAGAGTTTCAGCTTGTTTTCCATCAATGATAAACTGCACTTCCCCTTCAATAATACCGTACATTACATTACCGGGTTCACCTTGTTTAAAGATCACCTCTCCGGCTGAAACTGTGTGGGGTTCACAGTTCTTATTGAAAATCATCACCGTTTGTAAAGGTTCTAGCATCAGTTTAAAGTCCTAAAATTTTTGCAATTTTTGTGATTAAATCTTGTCAGAATAAGGCAGTCAAGCCACTCAGATAATAACTTTAAATCAGCCTTCAACTGTGAGCTTAACCCCGACTTAAGAGTTCGTCGTCAACAATTGATTGGGATCAACTTTGAAACTCGCTTTAGCTTGAACATAGTCCTCAAGTTTCACAGGAACCGCTTGAACATTCCAAATATCTTGACAATATTCTCGAATGGCGCGATCGCTGGAAAACTTACCCATACGAGCAGTATTGAGAATCGATATCCTTGTCCAGTTGTCCCAATCCCGATAAGCTTCACTGACCTGATCTTGACAGTCAATATAAGACTGATAATCGGCCAGCAACATATATTCATCGTGGTATAATAGTGAGTCTACCAGAGGTTTGAACAGGTTGGAATCTTCGGGAGAAAAATAACCGGATGAAATTTGATCAATAACTTCTCGCAACGCCTGATTAGAACGATAAAGCTCCCAAGGATTATACCCGTGAGACTTCATTTGATCGACTTCATCCGTTGTCAAACCAAATAAGAAAAAGTTGTCCTCCCCAACTTCTTGACGAATTTCGACATTCGCCCCATCAAGGGTTCCAATCGTTAAAGCTCCGTTCAGAGAAAACTTCATATTTCCGGTACCAGAAGCTTCTTTCCCTGCGGTTGAAATTTGTTCAGATAAATCCGACGCCGGATAAACAGGTTGAGAATTGGTGACGTTATAATCGGGGATAAACACCACTTTCAACCGTCCCTGGACATCCGAATCATTATTAACCACTTCCCCAACCGAATTAATCAGTTTAATGATTAATTTTGCCATAAAGTAACTCGGTGCCGCTTTTCCGCCAAAAATAAATGTGCGGGGAACAATGTCTAGATTGGGATTTTTCTTAATGCGGTTATAAAGCGTGATAATGTGGAGAACATTCAAATGTTGACGTTTGTATTCGTGAATCCGCTTCACCTGCACATCAAACATCGAATAGTTGGGATCAACTGTAATTCCACAGCGTTTTTCAATGCGATTCGCTAACCGACTTTTAACCTGCTGCTTCATCTTTCGCCAAGCTTCTCGGAAACTCGGATCATCAGCAAAAGGTTCTAACTTTCGCAGTTCATCTAAATGAGTCATCCAATTATCTCCAATTTTTGAAGTAATTAACTCAGTCAGTTCAGGATTAGATAACACCATCCAGCGACGGGGAGTAACACCATTAGTTTTGTTGCTAAATTTATGGGGAAAAAGTTCATAAAACCCTCGCAATATATTTTTTTTCAGCAACTCTGTATGTAATTGAGCAACCCCATTAATTGCATGAGAACCCACACAGGCTAAATGCGCCATGCGAACGTATTTTTCACCACTATCATCAATTAAAGAAAAGTTAGATAATTTACCGGGATCATTAGGATAGCGAGTGCGAACCTCATCCAAGAATCGACGATTAATTTCGTAGATAATTTCTAAATGACGAGGAAGCAGAGAACCAAATAAACTCAAAGACCATTTTTCTAGAGCTTCTGGTAATAAAGTATGATTAGTATAAGCAAAGGTTTTTTGGGTAATTTCCCAAGCGGTTTCCCATTCACAATCATGCACATCCATCAACAATCGCATTAATTCCGCGACACCAACAGAAGGATGAGTGTCATTGAGTTGGGCGGCAAATTTTTCCCCAAAGTTATCTAAACTATCCTCTTGGAGTAGATGAAGACGAATCATATCCTGTAATGAACAGGAGACAAAAAAGAACTGCTGTTCTAAACGCAGTTGCTTTCCTTGCATCGGTTCATCGTTGGGATAGAGAACTTTAGTAATATTTTCAGAGTAAGTTTTTTGGTTAACAGCACCGTAGTAATCTCCCACATTAAAAGCTTGTAAATTAAAAGATTCTGGGGCTTCTGCTTTCCAGAGACGCAGGGTATTGGCGGTGTTGGTTTGATACCCTAAAATTGGAGTATCGTAGGGAACACCTTTGATAATGCGATCCGGATTCCAACGCACCCGATAACGATTGTTTTCGTCATAGTAAGATTCTGTATAACCGCCTAATCCAACTTCTACTGTGGCTTCAGTCCGAGGAATTTCCCAAGGATTACCATAACGCAACCATTTATCGGTAATTTCAACTTGCCAACCCTCGCAAATTTCCTGATCAAAAATGCCAAATTCATAGCGAATTCCATAACCAATGGCAGGAATATCAAGAGTGGCTAATGAATCCATATAACAAGCAGCTAATCGTCCTAAACCGCCATTTCCTAAACCGGGTTCTTCTTCTTGTTCGATTAAATCATCTAAATTTAATCCACTTTCTTCTACAGCTTGACGAACTTGATCAACAATTCCTAAGTTAATTAAATTTTTACCTAAATGGGGGCCAACGAGATATTCGGCAGAGAAATAACAGACAATTTTAACATCTTGTTTGAGATAGGTTTGTTGGGAGTTTAACCACCGTCGCAATAAGCGATCGCGAATTGTATAGGCTAAAGCCATGTAAAAATCATTTTTGGTGGCAATTTCTGGAAATTTTCCGAGAATATAAAAGAGGTTATCTGAAAAGGCGCGTTTGAGCGTTTCGACATCAACTCCGGTGCGATCATCTTCGATTTGAATTTGGTTTTCGTTGGGTAGATTTTGGTTCATGGTTTATTTTTGCAGTTTTTAGCGGTTAAGATAATTACTCTCAGAGCCTGAATGGATAGATATTTATACACAAACAAAGCGATCGGTTGTTCTCAGGAATTTGATTTTAAAGGGCGCTAACTCTTTATTTACTTCCTGTTCACGAATTACCGATCGCACCTGACAATCAAAACTAAATTTTCCCAGATGAAAAAATCACAATGATTGCTATTTTAATTCAGCAAAATTTTAAGAAGCTAACCGAAAAGCTGCCCCTAAACCTGCTGCCATTTCTGCGGGTGTAATTTGACCATCTTTGTTTTCATCGAGGGCATCAAAAACGGCATCTGTTCCCGCCCATTCTTCCCGAGTGATAAAGCCATCGCCATCGAGATCGTAGATGCGGAAAAGATCTGCCGCCGCCTGAGAAACCGGACTTTCATTTTCCATGCTAGTCAGTCGCTCGGCTAACAGTTCTTCTAAGGCTTCTAAAGCTTTGGAGAACCCTTTAATCCCTTCTTCTAACTTTTCGGCTGCCATGCGATCTTCGCTGTGCATCCGGTCAAAAGTTTCCTTGTCTATCGAGATTTTTTCCATCTCAATGTCGGCGACTTTTTCGGGATCGAGTTTGCGAGGTAGATTAGCCGTTGTTGCATTCAACTCCTCTAAAAATTTAGGAGAAATGGTCAGCAAATCACATCCAGCTAACTCAGTAATTTCGCCCAGACTTCGGAAACTTGCACCCATGACTTCGGTTTCGTAACCGAACTTTTTGTAGTAGTTATAAATGGTCGTGACAGAAACTACACCAGGGTCTTCTGTTGCAGGATAGGATTCTCGTCCGGTTTCTTTTTTGTACCAGTCTAAAATCCGACCGACAAAAGGAGAAATCAGCGTTATTCCCCCTTCGGCACAAGCGATCGCCTGATGAAGACCAAACAAAAGGGTTAAATTGCAGTGAATTCCTTCTTTTTCGAGAACTTCTGCGGCTCTAATTCCTTCCCAAGTCGAAGCGATTTTAATTAAAATGCGATCGCGGGAAATTCCGGCTGCTTCATATTGGGCAATCAGTTCACGGCCTTGAGCGATGGTAGCATCTGTATCGTAGGATAGCCGTGCATCGACTTCGGTTGAGACTCGTCCAGGAATAATCTCTAAAATCTTGAGTCCAAAGGCAACTGCCAATCGCTTAAATGCCAGAGTTGCTACATCTGACGCCGCTGCTTCTGCACCTAGCTCTTGACGTGCCTTTTTGAGTGTATCATCGACAATTTCCTGATATTCACTCATCTGAGCCGCCGCCGTAATCAGAGAAGGGTTTGTGGTCGCATCTCGCGGCTTAAAGACCTCAATCGCCTTAATGTCTCCTGTATCTGCAACAACAACTGTCACTTCACGTAACTGCTCTAGCAATGTTTTCGCCATATTTCGCTCCTGTGAAGTTTATTTCTTCAAAGCACAATCTGATAATACTATCAACCTTTGACAGAGATGGTTAAGAAAACGTTAGGTTCTGAGATTTGAGACGTTTAACCTTGTTTCTTAGCATAAATAGACTGACATTACAGTATCAACTGCTTCTCTCTGTGAAATCAGAGTAACCTTAAATCCAAAAAAATTTATCTCTCTCGATAGATGTTCAGTTTGTCTAATTGTGCTGTGAGAATCCAAACCTCTACTCAATTAACAGTCTATCTCCGATCCAGTTCCCCCCTCAACTCTTTGGAAAGATTTTACATTTGTTCGAGTTCTAATCCTTTTGTTTCTCGAATAAAGAACCAAACAAAAAAGAAAGAAATCGCTGCTGCTGTGGTATACAAACCATAAGCTGTACCTAACCCAAATTGCGCGAGTAAGGGTGGAAATGTTGTCGAAATCATAAAATTAGCCACCCACTGAACTGATGCAGCCACCGCTAAAGCAATTCCCCGAATTTGATTATTAAACATTTCCCCCAACATCACCCAAACAACAGGCCCCCAAGAAAAACCATAACAAAAAACATAGAGATTTGCTGCAATTAATGCCGCAATTCCTGCTAAACCTGTTAACGTCGGTTCACCACTCGCATTAACTGTGGCATTGCTAAATAAAACCGCCATTGTTCCCAGTGTAATCGTCATTCCCACTGAACCCAATAAAAGTAATGGCTTGCGTCCAAACTTATCGATAAAAGCGATCGCCACTAAAGTTGTAATAATATTTGTGACTCCCGTAATCACCGTTATTGAAAGAGAATCCGCTTCTGTAAACCCAACGGATCGCCACAATACACTACTATAATAAAAAATCACATTAATCCCAACAAATTGTTGAAAAACAGATAAACCAATTCCGATCCAAACAATCGAAATTAATCCACCTCCACGACTAATGAGATCAGAAAGTTGAGATTTATGTTCTCGTCGAATCGTGCTGCGAATCTCAGTAATTTTAGCTTGTACATCTCCTCCAATCACCTTTTCCAAAACAGTTGCAGCTTCTGCTTCTTGTCCTTGAGCAACTAAATATCGAGGGGATTCTGGAATTTTTAATGCACCCACACCATACAACACTGCGGGAATAATTTCTGCCCAAAACATCCATCGCCAAGCATCCAGTCCAAACAAAAACGGATTGTCAGCCGAACCGGAGAAACTCACAATCAAAAAGTTAGTTAAAAGTGCCATAAAAATCCCAGTAACAATGGCAAGCTGTTGGAGAGAACCCAAACGTCCTCGTAGATGGGCAGGCGATATTTCTGCAATATAAGCAGGGGCAATCACACTCGCAACACCCACCGCAAACCCCCCTAATAATCGCCAACCAATAAACACCCATAAATTTAACGGTACACCCGAACCAATCGCACTCAAAGTAAACATTAAAGAAGCAACGATCATCGCTTTAGATCGTCCATAGCGATCAGCAATTGATCCGGCCAAAAAAGCCCCCACTGCTGAACCCAGTAAGGCTAAAGAAACAGCTAACCCAATTTGTAAGGAAGTAGCATTAAAAAAGTTTTGTAGCGCAATAACAGCACCATTGATCACCGCCGTATCAAAGCCAAATAAAAAGCCCCCTAAAGCAGCAACCCCGGCAATTAAAATTACAAAGGTTGTACTAGGATTGGAGGTGACAAGATTTTCAGGTTGGGGTTGGGAAGTCATAGATTTAGGTCAGATACATCTGGCCGTTTTGAATTGTAAAAATTGCAGTTAAAGGCAGCCATTAGCCGCCTTAATTAAAAAGTTTTGGAGGTCGAAAATCAGGATAATTGAGCCGCACATAAAGCCGCACCAATTAACCCCACTTTAGGGTTGAGAACAATATAAACCGGGACTTTTTTCATTAACGGACTAATCCGACCTTTAGAAGTAAAAGCTTTCATAAAAATACCTTTCTCCATCAGAGCCAAATTTTTTGCTGCAATTCCTCCAGCAATATAAAGTCCACCGTAGGGTAAGAGTTTTAATGCTAAATTTCCAGCTTCAGTTCCATAAGCATCAACAAATATTTGCATGGTTTGTTCACAGAGATAATCTTCCCCACTGGCTGCGGCTTTAGAAACTTCTGCTCCGAGATCAACAGTTTTCTCTCCTGTACCAATTTCTTGTTTCCACTTCTTAAAAACTTCCGCCATTTGTGGTGTTTCTAAGGAAGAATTGCGATCGCGCATAAACTGATAAATCGCCGCAATTCCCATCCCGGAAATAATGCGTTCGACGGAAACTCGGGGGATATTTTGCAGTTCTCGCACATAGCTTAACAGTTGAAATTCGAGTTCAGAACGTGGGGCAAAATCAACGTGTCCGCCTTCAGTTGAAAAAACAGCATAACCCCCAGTTGTGGGAATCACAAAGCCCTCTCCGAGTCCAGTACCCGCCCCAATCACCCCAATGGGTGCGGTGGCATCGGGTTCGCCTGCTTGTAGGGTGTGTAAGTCTTCTTCAGTTAAACCAACAACTCCATAACCCACTGCGGCAAAATCGTTAATTAGTTTAACTCTAGAGAGATTTAATTCTTGTTCAAGGGTATTGGCATCGAGAAACCAGCTTAAATTGGTGAGTTCGCAGGTATTATTAACAACTGGCCCGGCAATTCCAAAACAAGCTTTTTCGGGGCTGTATTTTTGGCTTAGAATTTTTTCAGCACTGTCCAAAAACTCGATAACGATGGGAATGAGGTCACTATAGGCTTGGGAGGAGTAACTGTCTTCGTATAGGGTTGTGAGTAAAGGCAGGGGTTTTAGAGACTCGCTGGGTTCGGCTTTAACGAGACGTAGAATGGTTTTGGTGCCGCCAATATCTCCGGCTAGCAAAATGGTCATGGTTAAAATACTCCTATTGTCTATAACACGGTTAGTTTATCAAACTGTCTCCGAATTCTAGGCAGATGTGGGGTTTTGGTCTAGTATCTCCGGGTTGAGTTTTAGAAACCCGATTTCTGAGCTAATGGCGACAGCCCCGCGTTCTATCGAAGATGAACGTCGGGAAGGATAGCCCGACAAATTAAGGACTCGATGTCCGAAATTTTGTCAATTAGGAGTTTTTTGATTCTCAACATATTCTTTTAATTGTGAAACAGTTACACCTCCGCAACTAGCAATAAAATATGATTCATTCCATAAAACTGACTTTCTATAAACATCAGCTAATTCTGGAAATTCAGTTCTTAAACGACGACTGGTTATAGATTTTAAGTTACCTACAAACTTAGGTAATTCTAATTGTGGGTAATATTGGAAAAGCAAATGAATGTGGTCTGTTTCCCCATTAACTTCAATCATCTGACAATCCCATTTACGGCGTTCCCATATGATGGTTTGAAGTCGCTCTATTATAGCTCCTGTAAACACTTTACGTCGATACTTAGTTGTCAAAACCAAGTGGGCTTTTAAGTCTGATATTGCTCTCCCGCTAGAGACAAAATCATCTTTCATGTTGTCACCGTGCCTGTTTTATGTTACAGTCATTGTAACAGGTCGAGGTTTACCATGATAATTTCTTACCAATATCGTTTAAAACCTAATTACGAACAACGTTGTCGTCTCAACAGTTGGCTAGAAAAATTAAGGTGTCAGTACAATTATTTGTTAGCTGATAGATTTGATTGGTGGGAAAACAACAGAAATTACGTTAATTCTTGTCCTTTAGTTTGTAGTATTGCTGAACCTAGAGAACAACCAGAATACTATAAACAAAAAAGATCCCTTGTTCAATTAAAACAAGAGCGACCTTGGTATAAAGACATCCATGCTCATGTTTTGCAAGATATGGTCAAAC
>NZ_AAVU01000020.1 GCF_000169095.1 Lyngbya sp. PCC 8106 | reverse complement strand
ATATTAAGTTTATTCAACATCGTCCTTTACCTGATGGGTTGACAATTAAAAGAGCTTTAATTACCCAAAAAGCTGATGGCTTGTATGTAACACTAACACTTGAAGATAAATCAGTTCCTAGCCTAACTGTAGATATTCAACCAACAGAAGAAAACAGTTTAGGTATTGATAGTGGTTTAGAGTTTTTTGTTGCTTGCAGTGATTTAACTGCTGTTAAACTCCCTAAATTCTATCGCCAATCCGAAGATAAATTAGCTAAACTTCAATCAAAAAGAGATCGTAGAAAATTAGGGTCTAAAGCCAGAAGAAAGCTCAACCAAAAAGTAGCGAAACTTCATCAAAAGATCGCAAGGCAACGTAAACAATGGCACTATGAAATTGCTAATCAACTCTTAGATAAAGCTGATGTCTTATTTGTTGAAGACTTAAAGGTATCCAATATGTCTAGGCGAAATCAACCTAAGCAGGGAGAAAATGGAACATTTCTACCTAATGGACAATCAGCTAAATCTGGGTTAAACAAAAGTTTTGCTGATGCTGGTATCTCTGGATTTCTTAGCGAGATACTTCCTGGCAAAGCTGAAAAAGCTGGCAAGAAAGTAGTTAAAGTCAATCCAAAAGGTACATCTCAACATTGTGCAATTTGTCTTAATCGTGTTCCTAAAGAATTATCAGATCGTTGGCATTCTTGCGCTTGTGGTGCATCAATGTCAAGAGACATTAATTCGGCAATATTAATAAAAAAAGTGGGGTTGGGCGTTCGCCTCACTATAAAACGCAAATCTTCTGATAATAAGAAGAGGAGAAGCCAGCGTTCTGTTGCCTAAGCAACGAACGTCTGGAGTACGTCACGCGGACGTCCACACTGCGATCGCAAACCGAGTTTCTCGGGTGAATGTCTGAATTTTACAGGGTATCCACGCGATCCCAATTGGTGTTGATCGGTTCGGTGGAATTTGTACCCGTTCCGAGAGAATTAGCCATTAATACAAGAATCAATATAAACACCAAAAATCCAATCAACCGATCAATCGGATCGAGAAGTATTTCTTTTCGAGTTTTTTGACCGCAAAAGCTACAATACATCCAACCTCCCCGTTCTTCCCGGGCGCAGGGGAGAGATTGTAAATTTTTCATTTCTTTGTAAGGGCATACCATCATAATAACCTCTTTTGGGGTGTGGAATTAACTAATTTTTCGAGTGTTTTTATCGGACGAAAACCCGCCCGTAAACTTTTGGAGAGGTGGAGGGGAAATTAATTAATCAGTTGGAATCATCAACATCACGTTATTGGTGAGAATTTCCACTGCGATCGCACTTTCTCCCAAAGCTTTTCCCATCAAATAGGAATGCTGCAAAGTGGCGTTTAAATGTTGCTGCAAAACCTCCAACGTCATGTAAGATTTCACCAAAATAATCGGTTCAGGACACCAGCAATTATTTCGCTGATCAAACCAGTTTCCATCGGATAAAGAAGCGTTAAAACCCCCAAAGGGTTCAATCAGTTGGTGAATGTGGGGTTTGGCGTCTGAAAACTTGTTAGCGGGAACGTGAAAAACAAGCGAATAGCCCAAAGTATTAACGAGTATTTTTGATTGAGTAATGGCATTTTGTACCGTCGGATGCAGCGTTCCGTTACTGGGAGAGTTGAAGGTTAGGTTAGCGAGAATATCTTTAATCTGTTCCATGATTGGGGTTTAAATTCGATAACCCAAGCATCGCAGAGGTTTCAGGGATTTGTCAGGAGGATGTTTGGGTAAGATTGCAAAGTTACCCTTTCCTACCCTTTCCGATGAAAAGTCACAGCCCCCTAAATCCCCCAATTCTCGGGGACTTTGAATAATGGAAGTATTTCTGGGGGTAGCTGGGGGACTTTGAAAGATGGGGGTAGCTGAGGGACTTGGAACTCTAATTCCCCCCAAAATTGGGGGGCTAGGGGGGCGCAGAATTGGCTAAGAAAGGGATATCATGGGGATAAGGGTGAGTAAGAGTGACTGAAAATGACCCCATCCCGCAAACCTCGAAGTATTGCAGCAACTCCTGAAGGTATCCAGAAACTTAAGGATGCTCGGAAAGAGAAAGGCTTGACAAATCAAACAATTTCGGATGAGACATATAAAAAATATGGTAATGCGGGTATTAGTGAAGCTTCAGTTAACAACTTTATTACCAAAAAAAAACCAGTCCAACCCGAGAGCGTCATAAAAATAATTGAAGTATTAGGACTAAAACCTGAAGATATTGTCGCTCTAGAAGAATGGCAGATTGTAACGGGTGAAGTCAAGCGTCATAAAAATTCAAAAAATAAACCAATTAACTGGCACGAAATTTGTCAAAAACAAGCAACACAGCGCCAAAAAATTACAACCAATTCCCTAACGTTTAAAGATGGCATTAACCACAGCAGAGAACAGCTTTATGTTCCTTTGGGTTTGGTGGAACGCAAGAAACGGGAACGGCGAACCGATGAACTTTTCCCGGAAAAGGGTTCGCAAATGTACGCCCCAGAAACCTATGAAGTGACCCAAACTTACGCCCAAAAACGGTTTTTTGAGGAGGTGATTCAACAGGGGAAAAGCAACAGTCAAGGGAAACGGTTGGCGGTGATTGGAGAACCGGGGGCGGGAAAAAGTACGCTATTGCAAGAACTTGAACAGGAGATGTTAGATCAGACTGATTTAATTCCGGTTTGGGTGTCTTTGGCGAGTTTGGGTGAGAAAACTTTAGAAGACTATTTGCTCAACAATTGGCTAAAAGAGGTTCGGGAGTTAATACAAGTTACCCCGGAAGATATCGAAGCACTCCAACAGTTATTCAAGGAGAAAAAAGTCTGGTTGCTGTTGGATGGGGCGGATGAAATGTCGGGGCGATTGGCTCCGCCACTGCGCTCCGCGCAATCGCAAAACGTTCTTGGGGATATCGCCACTCAAATTAACGGCTGGCTGGCTTCGGCGAGGGTAATTCTCACCTGTCGGCTGAATGTTTGGGATGGAGAGAAAAACGCCTTAGACGCCTTTGATACCTATCGAACTCTCGAATTTAGTTATCCCGAACAAGTTCATTTATTTATTGAGAAATGGTTTGATTCCCCCCAGCCCCCCGAAGATCGGGAGAATTTGAATCCCCCCCAGCCCCCCTTTTTAAGGGGGGAGAATGGAGAGAAGGGGGAGAATGGGGAGAGTTTAGCGGTTGAATTGAAGCGACAACTGGAAGAACCGGATCAAAGCCGAATTCGAGATTTAATTAAAAATCCCCTGCGGTTGGCGTTATTGTGTCGAACTTGGCAACGACGTCGGGGAAATTTACCGGAAACTCAAGCCGAATTGTATGGGCGATTTGTGGAAGATTTCTACATCTGGAAAGGGGATGAATTTCCGACAACTTCCCCACAGCAAAAACAACTCAATCAAGGGTTGGGAAAGTTGGCATTGAGGGCGATAGAGGGGGAAAAATCTCGCTTTCGTCTGACTCATGGTTTTGTTTGTCAGGTGTTGGGAGAACCGGATACAGAATTACACCAGTTGGCGTTGGAGTTGGGATGGTTGAACCGGGTGGGCGTCGCCGCAGAAAACCCCAACGAACCCGTTTATGCGTTTTATCATGCCACGTTTCAGGAGTATTTTGCAGCGTTGGCGGTGGAGGATTGGGATTATTTTTTACCCAAAGATCATGTTAATAAACCTGTTGATCCCCCCTTAGTCCCCCCTTATCAAAGGGGAAAACAAGAACAACAAAAAGCCCCTCTTTATCAAGGGGAAAAACAAGAACAACAAAAAGCCCCTCTTTTTAAGGGGGGTTGGGGGGATTGTTATCGCATTTTTCAACCGCAGTGGAAGCAGGTGATTTTGTTGTGGTTGGGGCGTGAGGATGTTGGGGATGAGGAGAAAGAGGAGTTTATTCAGAAGTTGGTGAATTTTGATGAAGGCTGTGGAGATTTTTATATATATCAAGCCTATTTTCTGGCAGCAGCAGGAATTAATCAATTTAAGGCTTGTTCCCTGGCGTCTGAGATTGTTCGGCAGGTAGTAAAGTGGGGAATTGGTGAATTTGATATTGAAAACCAGGAATGGACAACTTTTCTCGATCCTATAGAAGAAGGGGCGAGAGAGACAATACCGGAAACCATTCGACAAATAGCTATTTCTGAACTGACTAACATTCTCGAAGATTACCCAGAGGAAAATATCCATTGTAAGGCTGCTGAAACTTTAGGAAAAATAGACCCAGGAAATCATCAAGCGATCGCTGCTTTAGTCCAACTTATCGCAACCACCCAGGATGAATTTACTCGTGTGTGGAAGGCTGAGAGTTTGGAGAAAATCGACCCAGGAAGTCCTACTGCCATCGCCACTTTGATCAAAGTTATCGAAACTAGCCAGGATGAAGATCTCCTTGGCTGGGTGGCTTTGATTTTAAGGTATATCGGTGTCGGAAATCCGATTGTGATTGCCGCTTTAGTGAAAATTATCGAAATCACCGAGGATGAATTTACTCATCAGAGGGCGGCGGAGAGTTTGGGAGAAATGGGACAGGGAAATCCGAATGCGATCGCCACTTTGGTCAAACTTATCGCAACCACCAAGGATGAATTTACTCGCATAAAGGTGGCTGAGAGTTTAGGGAAAATTGACCCAGGAAATCCTGAAGCGATCGCCACTTTAGTCAAACTTATCGAAACCACTCAGGATGAATTTACTCGTATAAAGGCGGCTTTTAGTTTGAGGAAAATCCCACAGGGAAATCCTGAAGCGATCGCCGCTTTGATCCAACTTATCGCAACCACCCAGCATCATTCTACCCGTCAGAAGGCGATTATGAGTTTGGGGGAAATCGGTGTCGGAAATCTGCAAGCGATCGCCGCTTTGGTCCAACTTATCGCAACCACCGAGTCTGAAGATGAATTTATCGAAGAGACCCGTTGGCTGGCGGCTGAGAGTTTGCAAAGAATATTAACCACGCCCGAACACTATGCAGGTGTCGTCTCCGCCTTAAAAGACTGCCTCAGCGATGAAGTTTGCCAAAACAACTTTAACCTATTCTATGAATCCTACAGAGTCATTTCGCGCTGTGCCGAAAATCTCCCCTATCCCGAATTTTATCAAGCCTGGCATCATCCTATTAAAATGCCTCATCCAGAAGTTGAAGATAATACCCCAGTGGGCAATGCAACGGTTAAAAGCCTAGAAATTCTACTTACCTATCTTCGTAGTCAACTGCAAAATCGGCCGATTTATTGCCTCGATGCCTACATCCTCGCCAACGAAACCGACAACAGCGAAATCGCCCAAACCCTCTGCGAATTAATATGGAAACAAGCCCTTCCCAACCAACAGTATCCCGAAGTTTCCAACGCCGCCCAACTCCGCCGCCACCTCAACGAACTTCAACTCAAACTCAATCAACCCCAAGCCCTTCTCCTGACCAACTGCCAACACCCCACCCCAGAATTAACCGCATTTTGCCAAAAACTCACCAATATTGTCGCGATCGCATTTCTCACCGACGAACCCCTAGAAGCCCCGTTAAAAGGCTTTCCCCCCAGTCAATCAAATCTGTTATCCGCTATTCAAAGCTGGTTAGAGGAGATTAAGGAGTATTCGTAATTTCCACAATCATTTCTCCTTGCTGCAATTGTTCTAACGCATTCGGTAAAGTTGCCATTAACAATTTTCGCAAATTACGGTTCGTGACATTGCCACAAGTTAGCCATAAAATTTGAGGAGGCGATCCTAAACGACAGACCAAATCAATAAAATCACTGTCTTTCGTGATAATCACCACATTTTCAGCCCGTGCTGCTCCAAAAATCTCCATATCTTGAGCATCCCGCAAGCCTAAATCTCGCAATGCACTCGCTTCTAAACCAAAGGTTTCTGTCAGCCAACTTGCCAACGTAGGCGGAAGTTGAGCATCGACCCAAATCTTCATGCAGTTAGTCTAGGAAAATCAGTACGTCTTGCTGCAAAGACTAAACAAGCTTGAATATCTGCTAGTTCTAAATCTGGAAAATCTTCTAAAATTTCAGAAGTGCTAACATTTTCCGCTAACATTTCTAAAATATCCGTGACTCGAATTCGCATCCCGCGAATACAGGGACGACCACCACATTGACCGGGATTTTGGGTAATTCGGCTCATTAATTCAGGAGTTAAAGCCATATTTTTAAGGCTGAATGTGTGATGACACATCATAAATTATAGCTGCTCGCGCTCCTCAATTATTTCAGGAATAAGCTCTCATCTGGGAATCCCTGCAAAATCGGCCGATTTATTGCCTCGATGCCAAAACCCTGAAAACCGAAACCCGCGAACGGGAAATCGCCCTCAAACTGTGCAAACTGATCTGGAAACAAATCAAACTCAAAGAGATTTATCCAGAAGTTTCTACCCCTGGCGAACTCTGTCGCTATCTCGATCAACTGCAACTCAACGAGCAGTTTTCCCACCGCGCCCTTCTCCTGACCGACTGCGAACATCCCACCCCAGAATTAACCGCATTTTGCCAACAACTCACTGACACCGTAGCGATCGCATTTCTCACCGACGAACCCCTAGAAGCCCCGTTAAAAGGTTTTCCCCCCAATCAACCTAATCTGTTATCCGCCATTGAAACCTGGTTAGAGGAGATTTGAGGATTCAAGAAACCCGGTTTCTGCGACAGTTTCAGCGACAAATCAGAGATGAAGCCCAGTTTCTGACCGATTAATACACTTCGTCATGGCTGCCCATATCAACAAATACAGCTTTTTCATCCTCGGTAAAATAGAATAACACCCTCTCATCATAACCCACACTAAAACTCCATAAATCCTTCAAATTACCCGATAGTTTGTGCGTTTTTCAACTGGGACTAAATGGATCGGCAATAAACAATTCCAACTTTTGCCAAAACCTTGTTTCCAAATCCTGATTGCCTTTGATTTTCTTTTTAAAAGCCCGTTTAAAAGCAGAGCTAAAACTAACTTCCATGATTATTCTTCAATCAGCCCTTTTAATTCATCAATTTGGCTAGAGAACTTAAGATTCCCTTGTTTTTCTTCCTGCTGGGCTACCTGGAAATTCTTATAAATATTGTCACGATATTCTTCACGAAGATATTG
Organism: Lyngbya sp. PCC 8106; assembly: GCF_000169095.1. Taxonomy (GTDB): domain Bacteria; phylum Cyanobacteriota; class Cyanobacteriia; order Cyanobacteriales; family Microcoleaceae; genus Capilliphycus. The sequence continues at coordinate 115,892 of NZ_AAVU01000020.1, read as the reverse complement.
CTGTAACAACATTAAAACTTCTTGTTTTTCATCGATAGAAAGACTTTTTACTGCTTCAACTACATCATTAAATCTCATCATTGATTAAGCCTCACTGTACTGACTTACTTGGAATGATCTTCTATTTTGCCATAAACCAACCGCCACTCCCGCCGAACTGCGATCGCCACCTCAAAAGCCTAAAACGCCGTAACCTCCTCCCCCAACGCGCCATTCTCTTGATCAACTGCCAACACCCCACCCCAGAATTAACCGCATTTTGCCAAAAACTGGGGTAATAGCGTTCGCGAAGCGTCTCCGTAGGAGAATCGCATTCCTCACCGACTCACCCCTAGAAGCCCCGTTAAAAGGCTTTTCGCCCAGTCAACCCAACCTGTTATCCGCGATTGAAACTTGGTTAGAGGAGGTTTAAGCAGCCAAGAAACCTGGTTTCTGAACCCTCACCCCAAATTCGCTAAAATATCAGCAAACCCTAGCCCCCACTTAAAAATGGCTCAAACCCTTGATATCACGGGACTCACCCCAGAACAAATCGAGCAAATTCAGAAGATGATAGAAACCTTTAAAACTATTAATCAACAGCAGAAACAAGACGATCGCCCACTAATAACTGACGCCACCAACCCCCTCACCCACGCTCAAAAAATAGTCAAAAAATATGCTAAAAATCGCAACCTAACAGAGGAACTCATTCAAGAACGCCGTCACGAGTCTATCCATGAGTAATGTGATTATGGATGCCTCTGCAATATTAGCATTTCTCAATCAAGAAAGCGGTAGTGAAAAAATAACAGACTTGATTGAAAATGCAAGCATTAGCACCATTAATTTATCGGAAGTGATTGCTGAGGAATTCTCCTCAAAAATAGAGGATGAGCATTGCCCATCCTACAACTTTAAGCCTGACTAAACTCTTAAAAATTAAGCGGTTACGGGGCGAGAAAAAGCTGTTTTTCCAGCATATTTGGCTTTGCTTCCCAACTCTTCTTCGATGCGAAGTAGCTGGTTATATTTTGCTAAACGTTCACCGCGACAAGGAGCGCCTGTTTTGATTTGTCCTGAAGCCGTAGCGACGGATAAATCAGCGATAAAATCATCCGGTGTTTCCCCAGAACGATGACTGACCATAAAGGTATAACCCGCAGCGCGAGAGTCACTAATTGCGGCTAAAGTTTCGGTAATAGAACCAATTTGATTGACTTTAACCAGGGTACTATTTCCGACACCATCGGCGATCGCTTTTTTGATAATTGCCGGGTTGGTCACAAAGGCATCATCACCGACAAGCTGCACCCGACTCCCCAATTTTTGGGTCATTTGTTGCCAACCTTCCCAGTCTTGTTCACCTAAACCATCTTCAATGGAAATAATCGGAAATTGATTCATCCAACTTTCCCAGATTTCGATCATTTCGGTGGAACTTTTCTTGCTATTATCCGATTTGTAGAATAAATAACTGCCGTCTTCTCGGTATAATTCACTGGTAGCCGGATCAAGTGCGATCGCCACATCATCGCCGGGTTTGAGTCCTGCTTTTTCTATTCCGGCTAAAATGACTTCAATCGCTTCAATATTGGCTTTTAAATTCGGCGCAAAACCGCCTTCATCCCCAACGTTGCTGTTGTAGCCTTTTTGCTTAAGAATAGACTTGAGCGCGTGATAAACTTCCGCCCCCATCCGTAAAGATTCGCGGAATGTTGGCGCACCCACAGGCACGATCATATATTCTTGAAAGTCTACGCTGTTATCAGCATGAGCGCCCCCGTTAATAATATTGAAGCAAGGAGCGGGTAATAGGTGAGCATCGTCACCGCCCAAATATTGATAGAGAGGGAGTCCTTTAGCGTTTGCTGCCGCCCGTGCAACAGCCATGGATACCCCTAAAATCGCATTGGCGCCCAGTGTAGATTTATTCTCAGTGCCATCGAGTTCCAGCATTTTATGGTCAATTGCGGCTTGATCGGCGCCATCCATGCCTTTGAGAGCCTTAGCGATAGTAGTATTGACATTCTCAACCGCTTTGAGAACCCCTTTACCGCCATAACGTTGTTTGTCACCATCACGCAATTCAATCGCTTCTCGAATCCCTGTCGAAGCCCCAGAAGGTACACCTGCTCGACCTTTGCTGCCATCGGCTAAGGTAACATCAACTTCTACAGTCGGGTTTCCGCGAGAGTCTAGAATCTCTCTAGCGTGAATGGTTTGAAGGGTGGTATCCATAATTTTAATTTTTTCCTCTATGTCAACTAAGAACGTTGAATTTTCCAGTTCAGAAGCTTTATTTTAGGGCTGAAACTCTCAATACTCCGGTTCATCAAGGCAATTTTAAGGTTTCCAACCCCAATAATGAGGCTGGAAACAACAGAAGTCAGGAGTTGGGAGGTGGGGAGGTGGGGAGGTGGGGAGGTGGGGAGGTGGGGAGGTGGGGAGAAGTCAGAAGTTGGGAGTCAGAAGTCAGAAGTCAGAAGTCAGAAGTCAGAAGTCAGAAGTCAGAAGTCAGAAGTCAGAAGTTTAGAATTCCCTTTTGCCTCTTGCCTATTCCCTGTTCCCTGTTCCCTGTTTCCTGTTTCCTAAATTAATAGGGCCATTTCCAGTTATCGACATCTTCCTTGTCTTTGCCGTTTTCAAAGGCATAGTTGAGGTTTTCGATAATGGCGTTTTTCATCCGTTCTTTGACGTGGGCCGCAGCAGAACCCAGTTTGGGAACCCGATCAATCACATCAATCACTAGGTTAAAGCGGTCAATTTGGTTTTTAATCGCCAGTTCCAGGGGAGTATTGATGTTACCTTTTTCTTTGTAACCCCGAACATGAATCCGTTCTTGCTTCGTGCGACGATAAGCCAATTTATGGATTAACCAGGGATAGCCGTGGAAGTTAAAGATTACGGGTTTGTCGGCAGTAAACAGAGTGTCAAAATCCCGATTTGATAAACCGTGAGGGTGTTCTGACTCCGACTGAAGTTTGAACAGATCTACAACGTTAATAAAGCGAACCCGCAGTTCTGGAAACTCCTCGCGCATGATGGCGGTTGCGGCTAACGCTTCGCGGGTGGTGATATCTCCACAACTAGCCATGACGACATCGGGAATATCGGGTTCTACGCCTCGATCATCGTTACTGGCCCAATCCCAAATCCCAATTCCTTTCGTGCAGTGTTTGACAGCATCCTCCATCGTCAAGTATTGCAGGTGCTTTTGTTTGTCTGCCACAATCACGTTGACATAATCTTTACTGCGGAGACAGTGATTTGCAACTGAGAGTAAACAGTTAACATCGGGTGGGAAGTAAATCCGAGTCACACTGGCACTCTTATTGGTAACGAGATCAACAAAACCCGGATCTTGGTGAGAGAAGCCGTTATGGTCTTGACGCCAAACCGTCGAAGATAACAAAATATTCCAAGAAGAAATCGGCGCTCGCCAAGGTACTTCTTTGGAAATATCCAACCATTTGGCGTGTTGGTTGAACATGGAGTCGATCACATGAGCAAAGGCTTCGTAGGTGTGGAAGAAGCCATGACGTCCGGTAAGGATATAGCCTTCTAACCAACCGATGAGGGTATGTTCACTCAACATCTCCATAACACGACCATCGGGAGACAGTTCGCTCCCATCGAGATCTTCTTCTTTGAAGTCTGCTAACCAGGTTTTTTTACTGACTTCGTAGATGGCTTGTAGACGGTTGGAAGCCGTTTCATCGGGGCCAAAGACTCGGAAATTGGTCATGTTGTTCCGCATGACATCCCGGAGGAATTCACCTAAAATTTGGGTGTTTCCCGCTTCTGACCGTCCGGGATCGCGCACTTCTACGCCATATTTCCGGAAATCTGGCATTTTGAGGTCTTTCCGCAACATCCCGCCATTGGCATGAAGGTTAGCACTAATTCGGCGGTGTCCAGTGGGAGGAAGTTCTCGGAGTTCGGGAATCAGTTTACCGTTGTCATCAAAGAGTTGATCGGGTTTGTAGCTGAGTAACCAATCTTCTAAAATCCGCAGATGATCGGGGTTTTTGCCGACATCGGACATGGGAACTTGGTGCGCCCGCCAGAAGCCTTCGACTTTATGACCATCAATTTTTTTGGGAGCTGTCCAACCTTTGGGAGTGCGGAGAATAATCATCGGCCAACGCGGGCGTTTGGCTTCTCCGGTGCGACGGGCTTCTTCTTGGATAGAACGAATTTGGTTAACGCAATGTTCCATTGTGGCGGCCATTTTTTGATGGGTGATACTGGCATCATCTCCATCAACGTGTTCAACCACGTAGGGCGTGTAACCATAACCGACAAACAGGCTTTCGAGTTCTTCTGGGGAAATCCGAGCCAAAATAGTCGGGTTGGCGATTTTGTATCCGTTTAGGTTGAGAATGGGGAGAACTGCACCATCACGGACAGGGTTGAGGAATTTGTTGGAGTGCCAAGCGGTTGCCAGTGGCCCGGTTTCAGCTTCTCCATCTCCGACAACTGCCGTAACAATCAAGTCAGGGTTATCAAAAGCAGCCCCGTAAGCATGGGAAAGGCTATAGCCTAGCTCTCCGCCTTCGTGAATGGAACCGGGTGTTTCTGGGGTGCAGTGGCTGCCAATGTGGCCGGGGAAGGAAAACTGCTTGAAGAATTTTCGCAGTCCTTCATAGTCTTCACTTTTGTCGGGATAGACCTCAGAATAGGTTCCTTCTAAGTAGGTTGGAGCTAATATTCCGGGCGCACCATGACCGGGGCCTGCCATTAAAATCACATCGAGATCGTATTTTTTGATCAGGCGGTTGAGATGGATATAGATGAAGCTCAGAGCGGTACTGGCGCCCCAGTGACCTAATAAACGCGGTTTGGTATGTTCGGGTCTCAGAGGTTCCTTTAGCAGAGGATTATCCATCAAATAGATCATCCCCAATGCGAGGTAATGACAAGCATTCCAGTAAGCCTGGGTCTTGCGTAACTCATCATCGTTGAGTGGATTGGTGATTTCTGTAGGAATGTTTGGTGCTGTTACCATAATGTCCTTATTCCTTGAGTTGTTGATTTTTTAGATGGATTTTACTGATCGAGGAAACTTGGGCGTCGTAGAATATCATTGTTTCAAATTGCTATTTGTAGATCATCAGTTGAAAGTTAGATATCCCACAGCACCAGCATTAAGGTTGTTGATTGATTCAACTGGTATTTGGACTGTGATCGCCTTATATGGGTCAATTAAAGTTCAATTTGTAACAAATCGCAAGGTTTTCTGATTTTCTTTATGTTTTAGCAAGAGATTATCAATGTTTAACCTCGATTTAATACTTTTTTAAAAATTAATTCTCTAAATCTTGCTATCTTTAAGCGTGTAGTCTAGTCTATCGCAGTTGTCTAGATCAATTTCAGCATCCATTTAAAGATGGAATTGCGAGACGGACTCAAAGAATTATACTATGGTAAATGGGAAGGTGAATGTCCAGAAACAGTTAACGAAAAATATCACGATGACTATGTTCGCTGGTTAACTGATCCGGGTTGGAATGCACCCACGGGCGGCGAAAAGGGAATTGATGTGTCTCGACGATCTTCTATCGTCATTCAGGAAATTGAAGCCCAGCACTCCACCGGGAATGTTTTGGTTGTTGCTCACAAAGCCACCATTCGCATTATGTTGTGTCGCGCACTGGGAATTGATGTTGGCCGTTTTCGCGATCGCCGAAGCCCTACCTGTCGGGGGAGTTAGCATCATTGAAATGGCAACACACGGGCCATTAATGCACTGTTTAGCGGATCGTTCTCACTTAGATCCTCATCTGCGTTCTGTCGTAGGCGGTTAAAATCAGTTGACAGTAATCAGTGATCACTCACCAGTTAATCGGGAACAAGAAATAGTTTTTTTCCAACCTCACGACTTCTAACTTAGCTTCCCCTACTCGATTAGGTCTGTTATAGTATTAGGCGCGAACCTTTTATTGAACGTCCGAATCAATGGCAGATAGTAAACCCCAACTTAATATTGATAGCTATTCTCCTTCTCTATTAGTTGCTAAGTTACATACCTATTTTAGAGATTTCTTAGATTATTATGAAATCGAGAAAGGCAGAGTTTTGAGTTCGATGGAAATGGTCGAAGATGAACGAAAACTCGAAAAACTGAGAGAAAAATTGCAGCAATTGAGTGAACAAGCCGCTTATATGGGAACTTTAAGTGATTCTTTATCAGCAGCCAATCGATTGTTACACGCAAAAGGAGTCGTTGTTGATCTAGAGTTGGACGATGAAATTTATAAGATCTATCATTCAACAGAACCATGAAAATCCTCGTACTCAATGCAGGTTCTAGTTCTCAAAAAAGTAGTTTATATAATATTGAGGGAAATCTACTTCCTCAGCAACACCCTGAACCGATCTGGGAAGCTAATATTGATTGGACAGCATCGAATGATTTCGGCACATTGAAAGTCAAAGCGAATAATACTAAACAGGAAATCACGTTAGACCCCAATAAACGAGTTGAAGGGATTTCTCAAATGTTGGAAACTTTGACTCAAGGGGAAACTCAAGTTATTGAGCAATTGTCGGAAATTGATGTTGTAGGTCATCGGGTTGTACATGGAGGTTCAGACTATTGTGAAGCCACCCGAATTACTTCAGAAGTTAAAGCCGAAATTGAGCGTTTAATTACCCTTGCGCCCAATCATAATCCGGCTCATTTAGAAGGAATAGAAGCGATTGAACAGGTGTTAGCAGATGTTCCCCAAGTGGCAGTGTTTGACACAGCTTTTCATCGTAAAATGCCCCAATCTTCTGCCGTTTATCCCATTCCCTATGAATGGTTTGAACAAGGAATTCGTCGCTATGGATTTCATGGAACCAGTCATAAATATTGCGCTCAACGGGCTGCACAGTTGTTAGATAAACCCTTAGAGTCACTACAGCTTATTACTTGTCATTTAGGCAATGGTTGTTCTTTAGCAGCGATTCGAGATGGAATCAGTGTAGATACCACAATGGGATTTACTCCGTTAGAAGGATTAATGATGGGAACTCGTAGCGGTTCAATTGATCCAGCAATTTTAATTTATTTGATGCGAAATCAGGGGTTTAATGCCGAGCAATTAGATCAATTATTAAATAAAAAATCAGGTATAAAAGGAATTACTGGAAAGTCGGGCGATATGCGTTATGTACTAGAACAGATAAAAAAAGGAGATGAACAAGCAAATCTGGCTTTTGAGATGTTTATTCATTATCTAAAAAGATCTATTGGTTCAATGTTAGGAAATCTGACCCATTTAGATGCACTCGTGTTTTCAGCCGGAATTGGAGAACATTCTGCCCCCGTGCGAGAAGCAGCCTGTGCAGGATTTGAATTTTTGGGCTTTAAAATTGATGTCGAAAAAGATGCAAAATCTCCCATTGATACCGATATTGCGACAGAAGATTCTCAAGTCAGAGTATTTGTAATTCACACCGAAGAAGATTGGGCAATAGCTTCTGAGTGTTGGCAAATGATGCAATAAAAATCTAATAAAAACAAATCTTTAACGCTAAATTTTCATACATTACCGAAGAAAAGTATTTGTGTGTTTTTACCGAGCCATGCTAACCATAATAGCTTAGTATTTTTTTTAGTTATTCAGTTCTAACAATATTATTTTGATCGCAATTTTATTAATATATAACAAACTACATTTGTAATTGCTAATAGGAGCTTAGTACATCTATATTGACCGTCAAAATAAAGGTTGTAGAAATCTTTAATTCTTGCATCTGGATGCACTGGAAGTCTTGAGAACCTATATAGAGTTTAAACTCCAGTTCGACCGCAAGTCAACCTCTATTCAAAAAAAATCTCGAATTTCCGAAAAAAAGTCGAGCAAGTTCAGAAAACGATATAGAACGCAGTTGACAAGGTTCACACACCGATAGCTAATTTCATGGAGGGATGACTTCAATGCAGTTGGGACAAATCTTGATTCGGAAACAGTTAATTTCGTTGAAAACTGAGTCTCCATAAGTCAACTTGACAGAACACCCGTTGTTTTAATTAATATTTATTAAGACTGTAAATTTTCTGTAACTTTTGTTGACTTCTTGATAACAGATTAGTATCCTATAGGGGCATTAAACAGATGACATTTTATAAGTTTTCCGCTCAAAATTAATTGGCAATTTACTCAAAAATCTTGAACTCATTATTCTAATAGCTACTCCGAATAGCCAAGGAGAAAGCTATTCAAAGTTTATCGTTATTTCAACTACTGGGGAGTTATGACTAAATGATAGAGATTAACGGGACACCAGGTAATGATAATCTACTGGGAACGGGTGAAGCTGATGTCATTTTTGCACTAACGGGGGATGACATTATCTCGGGTTTGGGTGGAGGTGATTCTCTATTTGGGTTTCGGGGTAATGACACTATAAATGGTAATGAAGGTAATGATACTTTATTTGGTAATCAAAATCTCGATCTTTTAATCGGAGATAGTGGAGATGATTGGTTGTTTGGGGGAAAAGAAGCTGACATAATCGAGGATGGTGAAGGAGAAGATCAACTCTTTGGTAATCTGGGAGATGATTTACTTCGAGGGGGTGCAGGTAACGATCAAAGATATGGTGGAAAAGCCAACGATACAGTAATTGGCGGTACAGGAAATGATCAAGTATTTGGCGATCGCGGTAATGATATTTTGTGGGGAATTGATGTCGATGCTATCAACCCAGGAATAGATGAAATAGATACTTTAACTGGCGGTTCAGAACCGGATATATTTGTTCTCGGCGATCAATCTCGGTTGTATTATATCGGTTCGGGAAATAATGATTTTGCCCTAATTACGGACTTTAATGTTTTAGAAGATCAAATTTCTGTTGGTAATAATCAAGTTATTTATACTGAAACTGTCCTAAATGAATTGGGGTTGGGAGTTGCAATTTCCAGTCAAAGTGGCGATTTAATTGCTTTTGTTCAAAATGCAACTGTTAATCAATTTATCACGGGTTCAAATGTAGTAGAACCTCCTCTAACTGAAGAAGCAATTCCTCGTCAAACGGAAGAACCACAGTTTCCTGAAGCTGTTCTCTCACCCGACCCTATAGTTACCCCAACTCCGACACCTGTTGTAATTACTCCAACACCAACACCTGTTGTAATTACTCCAACACCAACGCCAGACCCAATTACCCCAACTCCAACACCTGTTGTAATTACCCCAACTCCCACACCCGACCCAGTTACCCCAACTCCAACACCTGTTGTAATTACTCCAACACCAACACCTGTTGTAATTACTCCAACTCCAACACCTGTTGTAATTACCCCAACTCCCACACCCGACCCAGTTACCCCAACTCCCACACCTGTTGTAATTACCCCAACTCCAACACCTGTTGTAATTACTCCAACTCCAACACCCGACCCAGTTACCCCAACTCCAACACCTGTTGTAATTACTCCAACTCCAACACCCGACCCAGTTACCCCAACTCCCACACCCGATCCCGTTACCCCAACACCAACGCCAGACCCAATTACTCCAACACCAACACCTGTTGTAATTACTCCAACACCTGTTGTAATTACCCCAACTCCAACACCTGTTGTAATTACCCCAACTCCAACACCTGTTGTAATTACCCCAACTCCAACACCTGTTGTAATTACCCCAACTCCAACACCTGTTGTAATTACCCCAACTCCAACACCTGTTGTAATTACCCCAACTCCGACACCTGTTGTAATTACCCCAACTCCCACACCTGTTGTAATTACCCCAACTCCAACACCTGTTGTAATTACCCCAACTCCGACACCAGACCCAGAACCACCAATAAATACACCACCAATTGCTGATAATGACGACTACCCCAGACCTTTTTTTGATTCTTCAATTTTCGTTGATGCGGTTTCCGGTGTTCTCAATAATGATACGGATTCCGATGGAGATATTTTAACAGCAAGATTAGTTAATCAATCTATCAATACGGGTTTTGTGAACCTTAATCCCGATGGTTCCTTTAGTTATGAAAAACCCTATCCCGAGTTCTGGGGAGAACACACTTTCACCTACGTTGTTAACGATGGGAAAGATGACTCCGATGTTGCTACTGTTACGATTAATGTAGAACCACAAGAACAGACCAGACACCGAAATGGTTACTCTCATAGAGGTGAGGATCAGACACAAGTATATAGAACATTCTTTCTCACTAATGTCGGAAATAACGATCAAATTATTAACGATCAAGATGATAGTGATACAATAGGTTTCTTCTCAGAAGCAATTCAAAACTTTATCGCTTACGAGACGATGGAAGATGGTGGTCTTAGCACAGTTATAACGCTTGGGAGTCGTAGTTTTGATTATTCTGATGATCGGGGTCAAATTAATTTTGATGGAGAGACACAAATCCGAAATTTTGATCGTGATGGTAACATCATAGACGAATATGCTACTCTTAGTTTTGATGAGGAGGGATCGCCTATTTTTACCGGACTGAATATAGACATCGAAGATATTACTCCAGTAGATTTAGATTTGAGAGTTAGATTAGTTGAAAAAAATGATATAATTACCGAACTTGAGCTAACTGATGCTCAAGCAAATCCTATTGTTAAACTTGAGGACTCTTTTAAGGAAGAAATTATCGTTTATGAATTTCTTGAAAGCGGAACTGATAATATTGTAGAAGAACTCGTTTTGTCCACAGACTTCCCCAATGGAGAACCTCTACCAAATCGACCTATTAATTTTAACCAAGCAACTAACTCTCTAGAATATATTATTAAGCAAAACTTACTATTCCATACTGAGGAAAAGTCTAGTTTTACTCTTCGATTTTTATTTGATGACGAGAATATTATAAGTAAAGACGATGTAGAAAACAAGAGAGAAGAGTTATATCGTGATGCAAATAATTCGTTAGAATTTATTATGTTAGAAGAAGCAGAACTTCCGCCACATGAAGAAAAAGCGTATTCTCAAAGAGATGATGAAACAACTGTATTGACCACATTCTTGCTCACTAATAATGGATATAACTATCAAACTATTGACGATCAAGATGATAGTAATACCAGAAGTTTATTCCCAGAAGCAATTCAAGACTTTGTTACTTATAATAATGACAGTGGTATTCAGCTTGCTGCTGATGAGTACGATTCTACTCCAAGAATTAATTTTAATAGTGAGACAGAACTGGAGGAAGTTGGTACTACTCTGAGTTTTAACGACGAAGGAGAGCCTATCTTTACAGGAGTAGAGGTAGAAACAGAAATTACCCCAGTTGTAGATTTGAGGGTCAGCAAATTAATTGAACGAGATGATATCATCACTGAATTAGAACTACCCGATGACACTGAAATTGATGACTCAGTTATCGTTTATGAATTTCTAGAAACTGGAACTGAAACTGTCCTAGAAGAACAAAAACTGTTTTTGTTTACCAATGAGTTTCCGGACTTAGAAGAATTCGATAATATATTTACTGATAACGCCTTAGAGCAATCTGATAAGATTAATCTAGCAACCAACTCTTTAGAAAGTATTATCGAGGAGGATTTACTTAGCTTTGCTTTGAAGGAGAACGATGCAATCCAAGTAATTTTAGGAGAATTGACCCTCGATGAAGTACGTTCTAACGGTGAAAGCTTTGTTAATTCTGAAGATTAAATTAGATTGATCTTCAAGTGAGATTTTTTTATAGTCAATGTTCATTCTTTCTATGAGATGATGTTTCAAAACTTGATTAGGGGATTCTACTTAGAGCTATTTAAAGCGAGTTTACTGACGGTTTCACTAGCTTCTATTCCTGTTTCTGCACAAATTATTCCCGACAACACTCTACCTCAAAACTCCGTTGTCACTCCTCAAGGTAATATCCGACAAATTGATGGGGGAACGAGAAAGGGAAACACTCTATTTCATAGTTTTGAACGGTTCTCTGTACCAACGGGTGAAACGGCTTTTTTTAATAATGCTGTTGATATTCAGAATATTTTCTCTCGCGTTACTGGAAGTTCTATTTCTGAGATTAATGGGGTTCTCAAAGCTAACGGCGTTGCGAATTTATTTCTGATTAACCCCAATGGAATTATTTTTGGTGAAAATGCTTCCCTTAATATTGGCGGTTCGTTTTTTGCCACCAGTGCTGACAGTGTTGTTTTTGCTAATGGAACAGAATTTAGAACAACAAACCCCAACGCTCCACCGCTATTAATTATTAACATTCCTGTTGGCTTAAGGTTTAGAGAAAATCCCGGCTCAATTGTCAATCGTTCTCGCTCCACTTTCATTACAAGCGACGATATGGGTCAACAGATTACGACCAGAGGTTTACAAGTTCCATCCGAACAAACCTTAGCTTTGGTGGGCGGAAATGTACGCTTGGAAGGTGGAATTTTAACGGCTCCATCAGGAAAAATTGAGTTAGGAAGTGTAGCCGGAAATAGCTTTGTTGGTATTAATTATGAGTCGGAAGGATTTGCTATAAATTACAATAGAGTTGAGAATTTTCAAGATATTGGTTTGTCTGATTTAGCTGAAATAAATACCAGTGGAGAGCGAGGCGGAGAGATTCAAATTCAAGGTAGACAAGTGAATTTAACAGGTGATTCTGCAATGATTTCCTCTACTTTGGGTTCGGGAATGGGTGGAGATATTTTCATCGTTGCTTCTGATTCTATAACGATTGAACAACAGAGTGGCTTATTTGCTGAAGTCGGTCAAAATGCAACGGGTCGGGGTGGAACAATTACCATTGAAACAAGACAGTTAACGCTCACAAACGGGGCGCAAATTTCCCTGACAACCTTGGGGTTTGGTCAAGCAGGAAACTTAGCGATCGCCGCAACCGAATCAATTGATTTGATAGGAGAAGCGCCTGATAGAGAAAGCCCCAGTGGTTTGTTTGCGAGAGTGGAAGCGGGAGCAACGGGAAATGGAGGTAATATTAATCTCGAAACAAATCGTTTAACTGTTAGGAATGGGGCGCAAATTTCAACGGATACTTTTGGTTTTGGTAATGCGGGTGATTTATTTGTAAATGCTTCAGGAGTAGAGGTTGTTGGTTCTACGGTAGATGGTCGGTTTGCGAGTGGTTTATATGCTCAGGTGGGTGAGAGAGGTACTGGAAATGGAGGCAATTTAACGATTAATACCGATCAATTAATTGTCAGTGAAGGCGCACAAATTGGTACAATTGCTCGCAATACCGGACTTGCTGGAATTTTAACAATAAATGCTAATAATGCGGTAATTATAAGTGGAACTGCATCAGTTTCAGAACCCCAGGAAGACCAAAGAAGTGGGATTTTTATTTCGGCCGAGCCTGCATTTGAAGATGAATTAGGTAATTTAATTATTACCACTGCGGATGCTGGAGAATTAATTATCAATACCCCAGAATTAATTGTTGAAAATGGGGCGAGAATCTCTGCGGATAATTTTGGGACGGGCGGCGGAAGTAATGTTAACTTAAATATTAATCGGTTAATTATTCGAGATGGAGGGCAAATTGGGGCGGGTTCTCTTGTCGAAGACGGTGCTATTAATAATGAGCGGGGTTCGGGTGGAACGTTAACGGTTAATGCTGGTGAATCTGTAGAAATTACGGGTACAGATACCATTGGTTCAACTGTAGAAAATAGTCGCTTATTTACCTTAGCAGAAGGAACGGGAGATGCGGGTAATTTAAGCATTTTTACGCCCAATTTAACCGTTGCTAATCAAGGAGAAGTGAATGTGAGTGCGACGGGAACGGGAGAGGCGGGTAATTTAACCGTTGAAGCGAATTCAATTCGTCTGAATAACGGCAGTCTGCGAGCAGAAACCCGTCAGGGAACTCAAGGAAATGTTACAATTAATGCGCCCGATATTCAACTGCGTCGGGGCAGTCAAATCACTACAAATTCCTTAGAAACGGGTACGGGTGGAAATATTACGATTAATAGTAATCAGTTAGTTGCGATTGAAAATAGCGATATTTCTGCGAACGCTCAAGCGGGGTTAGGCGGTCAAGTTATTATTAATGCCGATGCCGTTTTTGGAACCCAATTCCGTACTCAACAAACGGGTGCGAGTGATATTACGGCAACCTCTGAACTGGGTGCAGAATTTAGCGGAACGGTTGAACTTAATAATGAAATTGACCCTGCTCAAGGGTTAATAGATTTACCTCAAACTGTTGTTGATCCAGCAGCGTTAATTGCTCAAGATCCCTGTAGACAAGGTGCTGAGAGTGAATTTGTGATTACAGGTCGAGGGGGATTACCTCCGAGTCCTCAAGAGATTCTACGCAGTGAAGAACCTTTTGTTTTCTTAATAGAATTACCCCCAGAATATGAGTCTCGCCGTAATCATTCATCCTCTCAGAAAAATCGAGTGCCGCGAAATATTTCCCCCAACCTCAATCAACCCGTTTCGAGTTTAGATATTGTTCCCGCTAGAGGATGGATACGAAATGAAAAAGGAGAGGTTATTTTAGTGGGTTATGACCCGACTCAAACGGGAGTTCAGCGTCAGCGACAATATTTAATTCAATGTCAGCCTTAAATCATCAAAGCTATTTGATATTTTTTGTACTTAATTATTAATGAATAAGTAAAGTTGCTTACTTTGAGGAGATGTGCATAGTTTTGTGAAATCAACCGTAATAATAGATGTAAACATTCTATTTACCTGCTAACCTAGAAATAACTTAATTTTGCGAGTCTGTAACGATCTTGGCGAATTGTGTCGTTAGTTGTCAAGTCACTTCAACTCACTAAACCCCTCTCAGTTGCCTGACCCGTTAAACCCAGAAATAGAATCAATAATTTAGAATTAAAACGCTGGAAAAAACGTGAATCAATCTGTTGTTATTAACTTTAGTGAAGGAAGCTGTCAAAGTGGTTTTTCAACGGTTGTGGCTCAGTTGTGGGAAAGTAATCGCAGCCTCAAAACTCAATGGACAGGAAGTTTACCCCCTGCTTTAGAACTTTTAGAACTTTATCAAAAATGGCGTTTATTATATCCGATGATGTATGACGCTTGTGGGTGGCGACAATCAGAAATTGAGTTTGAAGATGAGGAAGTTACTCAAGTTTCGGAAGCAGAATTTAAGGAAATTTGTCAGCAGTTAAGAACAGGTTTAAATCAATGGTTGAACTCAGGTTCATTCGGTAGAATTGAACGCCAGATGCGAACCTATCTGACTCCCGAACAACAAATTCGGATTATTATTCAAACAGAAGATACACAACTCCGACGTCTTCCTTGGCATTTATGGAACTTTTTTATTGACTATCCAGATGCCGAATTAGCGTTAAGTATTCAACAATTTCAACCGCCCATTCCTAAACCTCGTTCTCGAAAAAAGAAAGTTAGACTATTAGCAATTTTAGGGAATAGTCAAGGGATTGATGTTCAAACAGATCGCCAAGTTTTACAACAACTTCCCCAAACTGAAACAGTGTTTTTAGTCGAACCTCAACGTTCAGAATTAGATCGTTGGCTATGGGATGAACAGGGATGGGATGTTCTCTTTTTTGCCGGACATAGTTTTTCTCAAGCCGGAGATACAACAGGTAAACTAGAAATAAATCCTCAAGAATCAATTTCTATTGAACAACTCAAAAATGCACTCAAAGCAGCAATTAGACAAGGATTACAACTCGCTATTTTCAACTCTTGTGATGGTTTAGGATTAGCCCGTCAACTGGCTGATTTACAAATTCCCCAATTAATTGTGATGCGAGAATCGGTTCCGGATGGGGTTGCCCAAGCCTTTTTAACTCACTTTTTACCGACCTTTGCGAGTGGAAAATCCTTTTATCTTTCGGTGCGAGAAGCCCGAGAAAAGTTAGAAGGTTTAGAGACACAATTTCCCTGTGCTTGTTGGTTGCCTGTTATCTGTCAAAATCCGGCAACAATAGCACCCAGTTGGTCACAATTACGAGATGGAATCAAACCAGAAAAAGTTCCACCAAAAGTTAATATCTCTCCGCAAATTTTACTGACTGGCGTAAGTTTAACGGTAAGTTTATTAGTAATTATAATACGATTTTTGGGTTTTTTACAACCCCTTGAACTCAAAGCTTTTGATCAACTCATGCGATTGCGTCCTGATGAGGGAATGGATTCGCGGCTATTATTAATTACAATTACCGGGGCAGATGTACAAAGTCAACCCCCAAAAGAACGTCAAGCTACTTCACTTTCTAATCGTGCTTTAGAACAATTAATTGAAAAGCTAATGCAATATCAACCCCGTGCAATTGGGTTAGATATCTACCGAGAAATGCCGACTGAATCTGAGTCTAAAACATTGATTAATTATTGGCAAGGTTTAGATCGGTTAATGGGAGTGTGTAAAATTGGAGAAGATGCAAATGACCCGGGAATTGCCGCCCCAAAAGAAATCCCCCAAGACAATTTAAGAGAACGAGTAGGATTTAGTAATACAGCAATTGATTCTGATAATATTATCCGACGTCAATTGATTGGTCAAGCTTCTCCTCAATATTCTTTATGTCAAGTTGATACTTCGCTGAATTTTCGTTTGGCGTTGCGTTATTTAGCCGATGAAGAAATAACTGATGAAGTGACAAAATCAGGAAATGTCAAAATTGGAGAGGCAATTTTTCAGCCTGTAGAAACAAATTCTGGTGGATATCGATCTATAGATGCTAGAGGATATCAATTTTTGATTAATTATCGTGCAGGAAAGCAGATAGCACCCCGATTAACTTTAGCAGAGGTTTTAGTCGAAAATCGGCTCACTTCAGAATTAGTGAAAGACCGAATTGTTTTGATCGGAACGACGGATAAAACCTTTAAAGATTTCCATCGCACACCCTATAGTCAAAGGTATTTTCCAGATATTCCCGGTGTGGTTATTCAAGCCCACATGGTTAGTCAAATTATTAGTGCAGTTAAGGATAAACGCCCTTTAATTTGGTGGTGGCCTGAATGGATTGAATTAGTTTGGATTGTTGGTTGGTCTGGTTTAGCGGCGCTTGAAGTTTGGATGTTAAACTCACCAAAGAAATTGATGTTTGCAATTCTGGGAAGTTTAATTTTTATGTATAGTAGTTGCTTCATTATTTTGTGGATTTCTGGCGGTTGGATACCTTTAATTCCCTCTGCGATCGCTTTTATTTCCACCGTTACCCTGATTATGATAATTCGCCGACTATTTAAACCTCAAAATTAATCGATCACCCAAAAACCCTGTTGTCGCCAATACTGTTCACGCAAGGCTTTGTCGAGGTCGTGGGACTGAAGCCAACCTTTATTGATCAGCAATTCACCCAATTTTTCGGAATACAAACACTGAAGGTTCAGGGCTTGTTCGAGTTGAGTCGAAGAAATCAGCTTCTTCTTTAATAAAATTTCACCCAGTTTCATAATCTGTAGTCCAAGTTATCCTATATGGTTCATAGACTGAAACCTATCGGCTTATGCACTTTTTTTTACAAAAATTCAAATTCGGGGGTTGAGGAGAAAAACAGCTTCTCAGTCTTCAATGTATAACTTAGGTTCAATTTAGAGTTGATAGAGTTCATTGATTTGTCAAGTCACTCATTTTGACGACAACACTCGAATTTTTTGAACAAATAGAAGTACAGATTGACCCCAAAATCCGCTTTCAAATCCCACAATCAGGTTTTTTATTTAAAATAAATATTGTTGAATTATCAAGATATCGCTACACAGTCTAAGTTTAGGATCATCTGGCTTAGGTTCTTTCCTGTGACTGCATAAACTCAACAACTCCAACCTATGAAAGATTAGGGGAGTAAAGCGAGTTGACTGAATTGGCAAATTAACATTTAAAATTAAAGTTGATTTGTTGACAAAACTTTAACCCTCTATTACATTATGTTACCATTCTCCTGATCGGGTACATATTCCTAGAAAGAACTCTTAAACCCCCTAAAGAACACTCAGACCTAAAGTTCTCGACCACACTCAAGATTTCGTTATCCAAACAGAAGACTTTGATTTGGAGTCCCACTTATGAATTCTCAAAATTTTCAGCATCGACACCTGATATCCGCCTTTCTTTGTGTAGGAATGTTACTGGGTTCTAGCACTTTAGCTTTAGCAGAATCTTCTCCTCATGATCAGATCAAAGCGATGACTAAAGCTGATAAGTCTAAAACCAGTTATACCGATAGAGGTCAGCCTGGTGTTCAAACCGGACAAGCCAGTAGAGGAAGTTGTACATCGGGAATTAATTCACAAGACTTACTCGCTTATATTCCTCAAGAAACCGCAGAAGGACATCCCCATTTTCAGTTTGAGATTCCGTTTGCATCCACAACATTTCACTCGGTTGAATTTATTTTAGTAGCAGATAATGCCGAGAGAGAAATGATTTATGAAACTCAGCTTGCGGCGAATCAATTATCTCCTGAAGTTCAGATAAATTTACCATCAAACTTAAGCGAATTAGAAGTTAATCAAAGCTATAACTGGAAATTGATTGTCCATTGTAGTGACCCGACTAATGTAGTCAATATGCAGGATGCGATTTATGTCGAGGGTTCAATCAAAAGAGTTCAGTTAAACGCAGGAACAGAAAGATAAAGGTAGCAGGATCTCACTTAAAATTCCACAGGATTTAATCTAAGATTTTATTGAAAATAGAGGTGTTTACACGCCTTTTTTTATGCGTTTATTTGGTTCCAACTTATTCTGACTCTAAGTTTACCTTTAAAATCGATAATTAATGCTAAAATAAATTCCATCATCTTGAATATTATCCCCTCGATCTCGGAAATCCACTAAAGGAAAACCATAGTCAAGTCTTAAACTCAGTCCATCTAATCCGAAAAAGGGGTCCCATAAAAACCCAAAACCTGTACTCACTAAAAAAGTTTGACGAGGTAATTTATTCGGATTATCAACTTGATCCAAACTGAACCCATCTCAAAAAGGTGAAATTTGCATGATCGGATCACCCGCAGAATTTCGTTTTACTGTAATCCGATCTTCTATGGAAAAACGAAATCCATTATCCCCTGTACGCAAATTTTGTCGATAACCTCGAACCGATTTTCCACCCCCAATCACAAACTGTTCAGCCGGAAGTAAACTATCCGCCGAAAGTTGAAGATCGCCTCGAACAATAATCAAGTTATTTTGATCAACAAGTTGAACTCGTTGTACTTGTCCTAACCAACTAAAAAATCGACTATCTGGAATTGGAGAATCATTCACTGTCGCCTCAAAAACATCAATCCCAAAATTAAATTGCGATCGCAAAGACCAAGATCCTTCTGAGTCTCGTTTGAGATAATCTTGACCTAGTTTAATCACCCGAGTTCGGCTATTTCCATCTTCATCAGGGCCAATAACAAAGGGTCGCGGTACATCTTCAAACACAAAAGTCTGACCATTTTGAATTGCAAAACTTAACGAAAATGCTAATTCTTCTCGGGGATTTCTAATAATCGGTTGACGATACGCTAATTCATAACGGGCTTGAGTTCCGCGAATATCCAGTTCCTCAAAAGGATCTTGCGTGACTCGATTTCGGTTAGGAGAAACTCGTAATAAAATTGTGCCGTCTTTAGCATTAATCGGAACTCGATAAGCAAAATCATAAACATCTGTTCCTCCTGTGGTTGAACGAGAATAGGAACCTGAAACTTCATCTCCCAGTCCAGTCACATTCTGAAATCCTAAACTAATTCCTGTTCGTTCACCACCAACACTCGGAGGCGAATAATTATCAATATTGATCCCTCCATAAAATCGTCTAGCTTCCTCAACTCGGACAATTAAAATACTTTCTCCAACTTCTCCACCGGGACGTAAACTGGCTTCAACGTTATTAAATAAAGGATTGATTCTCAGTAACCGTAATTGATCCTCTAATTTCTGAACATTTAAGGGAACATCGGCACCCAATTCAATTCGACTGCGAATATAACTTGAATTTAACCGTCTTGTTCCTTCGATTTCAATATTAGATAATCGACCTTCTGTAATCCGAATTTCGATCACACCATTTTCTATTGTTTGAGAAACAGGTCTAGCAATAGAAGTAATATATCCTCGATTAATATACAGTTGAGTAATTTCATCTGCGACTTCTCGTAATTCTTCAATTGTGAGTTCTCGACCTTCAAAAGATTTAACAATCGGATCAAAATCTTCTGCGTTAAAGACTGTACTTCCTGTCACCTCAATTTGACGAACGAAAATTTTAATGGTTTCAGGTTCGAGTTCAGGTTCAGGTTCTATCGATTCTGAAGGATCATATTGGGCTAATGATGAAAATTTATAGAGTTGAGGTTTAACGTCCATTTCTCTAGAGTCCGAACTCCAAATATTCGCTGTTCTAAGGGGTTGAAAATTGCTCGGATATAAGCTAGAATAAATAGAGGGTTCAGACAAGGATAGGTATCCTAAAGTTGTAATTTCAAAAACAGATTGAAAGAGAGACATATTTGAATAATATCCCAGTTAATCATGAATCAATCCTAGCGTTAGCTCGACTATTTATAAATCAGAACATGAAGCCCTAATGATCATCTCTTTTTCAATCGGATTAAATCTTCAAAAAAAATCATAAAAAATAGTACCAAAATCAAATTAACTTGGTACTGAATGTCTATTATAGATAGGATATCATCTGATCGGCTGAACAGATTAAGAATGCTCTATTTGTTCAGTGCTACGTTCCAACATAGACTCCTGTAAGTGATGTTCATGTTGACGTTCTTTGGCTGTCAACTCCCGGGCTTGTTCGTTGGTTTCCCCTTCAACATGGTGATCAACTTCCTCGTGGGCGCGATTTAACATCGATTCATGGAGGTGTTCGTCATGTTGACGTTCTTTGGCCATCGACTCCCGGGCTTGTTCTTGCAGACTCATGGTTAATCTCTCCAACTGATGAGTGTGTTGAGAATCTCTAATTACACTTTGCCATGATTGCAGCCAAAATGTAGCAAAGTTAACAGAAAAAAATATTAACCGCTTGAAATTTTCCAGAAAAGTGACACAGAGACAACTGGGAAAGCCAGAAGGGACAAAAACTCAGCCATTGAGACTGTACTCATTCTCAAATAACTGACAACAGACAACGAACAAATTAAGATTGAATTATTGATATCCAAAAATTCGAGACGCATGATACCTGTTATTCTCGCTGGTGGTAAAGGTGAACGGTTTTGGCCGTTAAGTCGCAAAGATCGCCCCAAACAGTTTTTAAGCTTAGATGGCAGTGGTCAGAGTCTATTACAAACGACTGCAAATCGCTTGCTTTCTCTGGCTGAAGATTGGGATGGACTGTGGGTAGTGACTTCGACAATGCTAGCCGATGGGGTTCACAAACAACTTCCCCAATTACCTCAACAAAATATTTTAGCCGAACCCGAAGGCCGAGATACGGCCCCTGCGGTCGCCTGGACAACAATAGAAATTGCCCGTCGTCATGGAGAAGATGCTGTTATTGGATTTTTTCCCGCCGATCATTGGATTGGTGAACCGGAGATTTTTGAGAAGACTTTAAAAGCCGCAAAACAGTTAGCAGCAACTCAAGATGTGATTGTAACTTTGGGCGTAAAACCCAGTTATCCGGCGACAGGTTATGGATATATTGAACAAGGTGAAAAGTTAGGGGTATTTGATGATTTTCCAGCTTATAAAGTTGTCCGATTTACAGAAAAACCCGATCTGCAAACTGCCGAAAACTTTCTTGCAACGGGTAAATTTAGCTGGAATGGCGGAATTTTTGTCTTTCGGGCAGGAGTCATGTTACAGGAATTACGAACTTATGTTCCTGAGTTAGTCAAGGTATTGGAAGAAAAAGGCGCAGAGGCTTATTCAGAATTATCAAAAATTAGCATTGATTATGCGTTGATGGAAAAGACCCAAAAAACTTGTGTTTTCCCGGTCGAATTTGCTTGGGATGATCTCGGTGATTGGAATGCTTTAGGACGGTTACATGAAAGCAAAGATTCTAACGTTGAATTAGCGCATCATCTGGGAATGGATACGAAAGATTCTATTCTCTTTAGTCAGAATGAAGACGAAATTATTGTCACTCTGGGTGTTGAAGATTTGTTAGTTGTGCGGTCTGGCAATGTCACATTAGTTGCCAAAAAAGAACGAACTCAAGAAATCAAGCAACTGTTAAAGAAGTTAGCTGAAGATCCCAGTTTGCAAGAGTTTTTGTAAGTCGATTAAACTCAAAAATTTATAACAAAATCAGGGTGTATCTCATCATGCCAAAATTATAATTTTGTTGAAATGAGTAAAAAAGCCTTAACTCTACACAATTTCATTAGGATCAACTCCTAACTCTCGCAGCCGTTGAGCAAGTTTTTAGGCACGTTCTTGGGCTGCAACAACTTGTTCTTGGGCATTGGGAATTAATTCCCCTTCTAGGGTCATCCAACGTAACCAAGAACGGTCTAGGGTTTCATAACTCCCTTGCCAAATCACATAACTTAACCGTAAATCTCGATACTTATAAATAATTATGTTCTTCTTCGACGTATTGAGGAAGTTCTTCAAACTGGGGTAATTTAACCGTTTCTTTCTCTGTTTCTTTCACATTTACAGGTAACGTTAAAGGCTGACGTGTTTCTTCTATCCAACAACTCGCTAACGGCAAAGTTTGTTCTAAATCATCTAAAGGTCGAGGAATCACCATCACAGCATTTAATTCCCCAATCCGTTCAGCTTCTAGCATTCCAGCCTCAACCGCCACCGCCACATCCGCCACCGAACCGCGAATAATCGCCGTACATAAAGCCCCCCCAATCATTTCATAGGAAGCCAAATAAACCTCTGCCGCTTTCAGCATCGCATCACAAGCCCCGACCATCGCCGGAAAACCACGGGTTTCCACTAGACCCACGGCTTGGTTACTCAACCGACTGTGACCGCCACTGCTGGCTAATTGAGATAAACGCGCACTAATCGGTAAAACATATTCTAAATTGGGAAGGGGTCGGGCAATGACCAGAGACGAAACAAATTGGTTAAACTGTTTAGCGGTATCTGTTCCCGTCTCTACAGCCAACCGAACATCGGCAATGCGACCCCGTACAATCGCTGTACAGTAACCACTACCAATTTTTTCATAACCAACGAGATGAACACCTGCTGACTTCAGCATCATGTCAGCCGTCCCCACAATTGCGGGAAAACTGAGAGTTTCAACCAGACCCAAAGCCATATCCTGGTATTCGGGTCGCTTCATCTGTTGAGGGGAAGTAAATTTTTGCAGGTGTGCATCCATGAATCACGATTTTTGGAGTTTGGACTAGAGATTTCAGTTCAAGGGAGTTGGGCAAAGGGGTATAGGCGCACAGAGACACTTCACAATGATGCTGAAAATTTTGATTGTCTTGTCTGTTCTCCCCTTCACCCGATTAGCGTGTGTGCTATTCTCCGAGTCTGCGAAACCCACAGCCCGATGGCTAATTCCCTACCTCTCTCTATTTTACTAATTTTTAGGGAGAGCGATCAGTTGGGTTGGAGTTGTTGAGAGATCGACGATGGGGAAGTAGTGTGTTTAACAACTGATTGAGATGAACTTGTCCATACACAATGCTTGCAGTCGGGTTGGGGGATTTCTCTAAAGAAGTCGCCGTAGTCGAGTTTGAAACTGACGAAGTTTCCGGCGAGACTTCTGAAGATTCCTCTGACTGTGAATTGTTCAGGTGATCCGTTGAAGACGTTTGAACTTCACCCGGATCATTTTTCTCAGTTGGGGACGTTTGAACTTCACCCAAATCATTTTTCTCCTCCTCGGAAGAAGAAGAAAGGGTCACAGAACGAGATTCATCCCCAATAATTGTACCTGCGGGTACAACCTGTTTGGCGGTGATCACCGGATTAAGAAGCGTTGTTTCCGCTCCGATACAAGCTTTTGCCCCAATTGTTCCATGACCCACCACTAAAACCCCTGCACCAATATTCGCTCCGGCTCCAACTTCAATCTTGCCCTGGTAAGCATGAATAATTGCTCCCATCCCGATACAAACCCCAGTGGCAATCACAATTTGACTATCTGGATCAGCTTGTAGGATCACTCCCATTGCGATCGCAACACTGGGGTCAATTGTGACATCGCCACTCACGAAAGCAGAGGCATTGTTCAGGGGTTGCGGTGGCGACCTATACATTAAGTGTGAACCTCTAGAAATATCAGCAGCCAGTTGAGTTAGTTGGGTTTCTGGATAATTTCTTCCATCACCCGACGCTTGGCTTTGGGATCAATGCCAATTAAGCGTACATACTCACCGCTATGCTCTTGCATACAGGCTTCTAAAGCTGCTATCACCTCCGCATCGCGGGTTGACTCAATAGGAGCGCAACTCCGCCAAGAGCTAGTCCGGAAGTGGCGTTGATCAGCGTGTTCGGTGCCGATTTTGTGACCTTGAGCCAGTAAGCTGCGAATCGAGGCAATCGTCTCTGAACTGAGGCTACTATTTGCTGAACTCACAGACGCTGTAGGGCTATTGTAGGCAGCCACCCGAGAAGTCGGTGTAAAGGTTGATTTGGGCGTAGACTGAGCAGGCTTGCTATCAGGGCGTTGAATGATTTCTTCAGCAACGCGACGCTTGGCTTTGGGATCAATGCCAATTAAGCGTACATATTCTCCCGAATGTTCTTGGGCAAAAGCTTCAACTTGAGCCAGCACATCTGTCAGGCGAGTCGATTCAATGGCTGGGCCACTCCGCCAAGAGCCAGTCCGGAAGCGACGCTTATCTGCGTTTTCTAAGCCAATTTTGCAGCCTTGAGCCAATAATTGACCGATTTGTTCACTCAAGTTAGAACCTGTGCTGCTGGCAACTCCGGCACTGGGGCGGCTAGAGACGGGAGCCGCAGGCGAAGGTCTAGAAACTTTCCCGGTGGAGGAGGCTTGTACCGGGCCATCAGGACGTTGAATGATTTCTTCTAAAACCCGACGTTTGGCTTGAGTATCAATTCCCAATAGGCGAACATACTCTCCTGCGTGTTCTTTTAAGCAAGCTTCCAAGGCTGCAACGACTTCGTTGGGGTTGCTAGAGTCAATGGGAGTACAACTGCGCCAAGAGCTAGTCCGAAAGCGGCGTTGATCGGCGTGTTCACTACCAATTTTGTAACCTTGAGCGAGCAGTTGTTTGATCTGTTGAACAATAGAGGAATTGAGGCTGCTACTGCTGCCATTGTAACTATAATTCATTGAGCTTTGTCCATTACCATTACTTCTTTGACTGTCTCCTTCGTGATGAACCGAAGCGATGCAAGCTGCATTTTCTGAGCATTGATAACCTGCTTTCAGAGATTGGTTCACACCGATGACGTGAGTAGAAAATTTCAGGTCAGCGTCGTTGACATCGGGTAAGCGATCAGCTTGTTGTTGGTTGGTAATAATTGCACCGGAAGGCACATATTTACCGGGGGGAATTTCCACATCTTGAATCAAGGTGTGCATCATAATAATGCAGCCATCTCCAACTTTGGCGTTAAAGACGGTTGAGCGAAAGCCGATGAAACAATTATTTCCCACATATGCTGGGCCATGAATCAACGACAGATGGGTGATTGAGGTATTTTTACCAATCCAAACGGAGTAGGACTGACCATCATCCCCTTTAACTCGGCCTTCTTCTAAGCCATGAATCACCACTCCATCTTGGATATTGGAGTTTTCTCCAATGGAAAAGGGGAAACCTTCATCCGCACGGATGGAAGTTCCCGGAGCTACCAATACATTCGCTGCAATTCGCACATCACCGATGATGTTAGAAAAGGAGTGAACGTAGGCGCTAGAATCAATTTTCGGCTCGGCTAGGTTTTTTGACCAAGGAGTAGGAGGAGCCGCTAGACTACGGACTGCCATAATTGAATTTCTCCTAACCAATCTTTAAATTAGTTTTCTGTTGTTTACTGTGAAATTGATCGGAAAATTTAGCTCAGAGATTGAGACTAACGTTCCTGATCTTTTTTGCTGTAGAGCGAACGATTTCCCGCTGTAATGGTATCTATAATTGCTACTACAGCCGCGTCACTCGGACGAGTTTCACTTCCGGGAATTTGACGAGCTGCACTTCCCCGTGTGACGAGAACCCACTCATCAAAGCCTGCACCGACGAAATCGAGTGCTACTTCATATTCCGGGAGGGTTTCTCCGGCTTCATTAATGAATTGCAAGAGTAGAAATTTTGAGCCTCTCAAACTTGGCTCTTTTTGGGTACTCACAACAGTACCAATGACTCTGGCAATTTTCATGGGGCTTTAGGGGGAATGTGCTATTTTTTGGCGTTTCAATGATCAGCTCGTCAGCCGTGAAGGGTTTAGAGTTCAGCAATAATGCCATTAAATTCGGATTTGGACTGGCACGGGTGCAAGACCTTAAGAGGCTAAATGGAAAACACAGCAGAATCGACGGTCGAACTCTTTGTTTACCAGAATAATCTTTTGCGGGTCTTTCTCCCTATCTGTTTTTTCTAAAACGGACGGGTCTCTAGGGACGGTTGAGTGAGCGAATTCCACTAACACTTTCGCGGAACTGTTCTACGGCTTCGGTGTAACGAATGGGTAGAACGTATTCTAGGTTTTCATGGGGACGGGCAATAATATGAGTAGAGAGGACCTGACCCCCTTTAACTCGACCTTTTATAGATTCGATCGCGGCTCCGACGGAAGCTTGGACTTCTGAAACATCTCCTCGCACAATTACCGTTACTCGTCCACTCCCGATTTTCTCATATCCGACGAGAGTAACCCGAGCTGCTTTTACCATAGCATCGGCTGCTTCTACCACAGCCGGAAACCCTAAGGTTTCAATCATCCCAACTGCAATGGCCATAGTCTAACTCCTGATCTAACAATTCAATGAACATACCTTGATGTCGTACAAGACTGACTCACTAACCTGTTCCCTGGGAGGAATTTCACAACAACGTAACTTGCTGCTAGCGTCCTTGCTGGTGAATCTTGTACGACGACTGATGAGTGAAGCGAGTCCAGATGATTCTGAACTGCATAGTTGTTTTAGTAAGCCCGGAACTGTTCTACAGCATCGGTATAACGGATAGGCAGAACGTACTCCAAGTTTTCGTGGGGACGAGCAATAATATGAGTCGATGAGACTTCACCCCCATTGACACGCTTAACTGCCTCAATTCCTGCCGCGACGGAGGCTTGAACTTCAGAGACATCGCCTCTAACAATTACGGTGACGCGACCACTTCCGATTTTCTCATATCCGACTAAGGTGACTCGGGCGGCTTTCACCATTGAGTCGGCTGCTTCTACAACGGCCGGAAAACCTATGGTTTCAATCATCCCAACAGCGATTGACATCGTTTAACTCCTAATGAACACAAAAGCAGAACAAGCTGCGTATTTTTTTAGACCAATCGGTAGAATTACAACTAGAGTCGTCATCTATACGCTTCTAGAAGGCTTCTTACCTTTCTCCCTGATTAATAGAATAGGAGAATTGTGTCGCCCTTGACAATATAATTCTCTATTATTCTTGCTGATGAACTTAATTAAAATTATTAATAGGTAATATAAATTAATCTTTTATTAAAAAAGTTTACTTAAACTAAACTATTAGGCTTCTATGACCCGGCCTCCCCAGGGCTGTGCGCGTTGCCCTAAAACTTAATTTGTGGGGAGGGACCGGAGGTTGGGAGGTTGGGAGGGACCGGAGGTTGGGAGGTTGGGAAGTGGGGAGGTCGGGAGGTTGGGAGGTTGGGAGGATTTTTATTAATAAAAAGTGATTTTTCATCTCCAAAAATACCTCTCCCCATCACCCCATCACCCCCGTCACCCTATCACCCCATCAACCTCGGCAATTTTTAACTCGGGAAGCGAGTCATCCGCAAGCACGGCCAATTCCGAGGCGGTGAACGGATGACTGAGAATGAAACAGCCCTGTGACTCCCTCCCACCTCTCTAGAATTTTAGGCGTTCAGCAAATCAAACCCTAGATCCAGTTAAACTCAGTCTAGTTCTGTCTATCTGGTTGGTTCATCAGATCAACTCCGACTTCTGGCTTTGATCCGGTTGATTTCTGTTTGAGTGAAAACCAAGAACCACTCTCCAGAAGTTTTGTGGAAATGATCAAGATATTTCGTTACAAACTCTATATTACTTTACAAAAAAAATGGATTTATTGTGAACTCAGATCAAACCCGTGTATTGTCAGAAAAGAGTTCCTTATGGTAAATCTATAAAAATCCAAAAGCTGTTTATATACTTATTGTTTATTAACACTTTTTAACTTTTAGAGAAAAGCAGTAAAAATACCTAATCTTAGCAAAGTCGATTGTGAGCAAATACCCAGTTCAACGAACATTCCAAACAATCCCCTTGCTGAAGTGAGTTGTACATTTTTTGATCAAAATAACCCATGAATGCAAGCCTGATTCTTTCTAATATCCTCAATCCACCCGTTCTATTCTTTTTCATCGGGATGAGTGCTGTTTTTCTCAAATCAGACCTCGAAATCCCGCCACCGATACCCAAGCTTTTTTCCCTGTACTTGTTATTTGCAATTGGATTCAAAGGAGGACATGAAATTCACGAAAGTGGTTTGAATCTAGAAATCACCCTGACCTTACTCGCTGCAATCCTCGTTGCTGCTATCATTCCCATTTACTCCTTTTTTATTCTCAAACTCAAACTCGACATCTATAACTCAGCCGCCATTGCTGCCGCCTACGGTTCTATTAGTGCCGTTACCTTTGTGACTGCGAGTTCCTTTTTAAGCCGACTCGGAATTGATTTTGGGGGTCATATGGTTGCTGCCTTAGCCTTAATGGAATCTCCGGCAATTATCATCGGACTACTTCTGGTTCAACTCTTTGCCAATCGTTCAGAAACCGAGGAAAAATTATCAATCTCAGAAGTCTTACGAGAAGCCTGTTTAAACGGTTCAGTCTTCTTATTAGTCGGCAGTTTGCTCGTCGGAATGGTCACCAGTCAACAAGGTTGGGACAGTCTCAAAGGCTTTACAGGGGATCTATTCTACGGCGTTTTAACCTTTTTCTTGCTGGATATGGGGTTAGTGGCAGCCCGTCGCATTCAAGACTTAAAAAAAAGCGGCTCATTTTTAATTGGATTTTCAATTTTAATGCCCGTTTTTAACGCCATTCTAGGAATTTTAATCGCGGCTTTAATCGGAATGTCAAAAGGCAACGCTTTATTATTTGCGGTGTTGTGTGCCAGTGCCTCTTATATTGCCGTTCCCGCAGCAATGCGAATGTCGGTTCCAGAAGCAAATCCTAGTTTATATATTTCAATGGCACTCGCTTTAACTTTCCCCTTCAATATCGTTATTGGTATTCCGATCTATCTCGGAATTATCAATCAATTCTGGCGTTAGATTGCTCAATTCCTGGAATACTAACCCGTCTATAGTTTCACGAAAAAGGCGGGCTAGAAACTCAATCACTTTGATCTGATCACGAAGAAATACACTGAACAGAACGGACTTCCATCACATCACAGACATAACAAGAACCGCCAAACTTATTCAGGATTGGTCGAATTTCTTCAACAACAGTCTTGACCTGATCAGGGAGACAGTAGGAAATAATATAAACCTGCCCTCCCAAGCCCGTAACAGCAAGATCATCAGAGACTTCACCTTGCCGACTTTTGCTAAGTACATTTCGCAGAACAGTATAGTTCGAGACTCCAACTCGATCTAAAGTATCCAAAATTTTGTGCATTTCTACTGTATCAGAAATAAATTCTATTCGAGTTACCGGGTACATAATATTTACTCCATTTCATTAAGTTTTGATCAAGTTGATAGATATACACCTGATCCTATACCCTCATGTTCCAATCGATCCATTAATCCCCGGAAAAATTTTAAGAATTGGATTCGGAAAATAATCACAATCAAGATATCCTCAACTTCATTCTATTCGACTTTCTGAGATGGCTGTTCAAGAAGATTGACTCACTACTAAAATTCAAGTCAAGATTTTTCATCCTCTGTTCTTGAATACAGACTACTCCAATCGGCGTAAATTTCAACGAGAGTATAGACGAATACCCCAAGTAATGAGAGAATCATTAAATTAAATAATCAGCATTAAAAAAGCTTATTCTAGGAGCCATTTCCGGAAACATTATCAATGACTCAGTTCCTTCTACAAACGAGTTGGTGTATACCATTCTATGGATTAATCGGGGCGATCTTGACCCTACCGTGGGCAATGGGGCTAGTCCGACGTACAGGGCCAAGACCTGCCGCCTACATTAATTTATTGATGACAGTCTTAGCCTTCATTCACGGTTCACTGCTATTTAGAATCACTTGGAATCATCTACCCTTACATCTAACCTATACCTGGCTAACCGCCCCCGACTTAGATATCTCCTTTGTTGTGGAAATCTCCCCCTTAAGTGTGGGCGCGATGGAATTAGTAGCAGGATTGAGTTTAATCGCTCAATTCTATGCTTTAGGGTATATGGAAAGAGACTGGGCGATCGCGAGGTTTTATACCCTACTCGGTTTTTTTGAAGCCGCGATCAGTGGTATCGCTTTGAGTGACTCCCTATTCCTCACCTATGGGTTGCTCGAAATGCTAACCCTCTCAACCTATCTGCTGGTGGGGTTCTGGTACGCTCAACCGTTAGTGGTGACAGCCGCCCGTGACGCCTTTCTCACCAAACGAGTTGGGGATGTGTTGCTGTTGATGGGCGTGGTTGCGGTTTCCGCTTTATCGGGTAGTTTGACCTTTTCCGACCTAGAAATTTGGGCAGAAACCGCTCAGTTACAACCCCTAACCGCGACTTTACTCGGTTTAGCGTTAATTGCTGGGCCAGTGGGAAAATGCGCTCAATTTCCCTTGCATTTATGGCTGGATGAAGCGATGGAAGGCCCTAACCCGGCGTCAATTTTGCGAAACTCTATTGTAGTTTCAGCCGGTGCTTTTGTATTAATTAAACTGCAACCGGTTTTAGCTCTTTCTCCCATTACCGACGGTGCCTTGATCACATTGGGAATTGCCACCGCGATCGGGGCGAGTTTAGTGGCGATCGCTCAAATTGACATTAAACGGGCTTTTTCCCACACAACTAGCGCTTATTTAGGCTTGGTATTCATCGCAGTTGGCTTGCAACAAGTTGATGTTGCCTTATTACTGCTGCTGACTCACGCCCTCGCCAAAGCCCTGCTGTTTATGAGCGTGGGTTCAATTATTTTGACCACTAGCACCCAAGATATGACCGAAATGGGAGGGCTGTGGTCAAGGATGCCTGCGACAACAACGGCTTTCCTCGTCGGAGCGAATAGCATGGTTGCCGTGCTACCTTTGGGAATGTTTTGGACAATGCGGCGTTGGTTGGATGGATTTTGGGAAGTTCCTTGGTGGTTAGTTTTAATTTTGGTGCTGGTTAATGGTTTAACTGCCTTGAATTTAACCCGGGTGTTTGGTTTAGTCTTTGCTGGAAAACCCCAACCCAAAACTCGCCGTACACCGGAAGTTCCCTGGCCGATGGCTTTACCGATGGTGTCGATGACGATAATTAATCTGCTGGTTCCCCTGATGTTACAACAATGGCAATTATTATTAAGTTGGTCATCGTCTTCACTGGAAACTTCAGCCTCTAGTTTCAATGAACTCATTCATCAAGCTGCCGTTCCTTTGTTATTAATCTCCGGTGTCATTGGGGTGGCAATTGGAGCTGCATTTTACTTCGATGAGGTCACGAAAAGACCCGTTCGGCTCCCCTGGAAATCGGTACAAGAACTGCTCGCCTATGACTTCTATATTGATCGACTTTATGGTTTAACAGTGGTCTTGTTAGTGAGTCGGATTTCGGCGATTAGTGCTTGGATTGATCGCTATATTATTGATGGCATCGTGAACATTTTAGGGTTAGCAACATTAGGAAGTGGTGAAGGTTTAAAATACAGTATTTCTGGTCAGTCTCAATTTTATGTTCTGACTATCACTATCGGAGTCGGTTTGTTGGTTATTTTAATGTTGTGGCAGTTTTAGACTTTGTTTACTGTTCAATTGAAGCACTCACGAATAAACTTCTGTCTTCTCTTTTTTGCTTTCTTGAATACCCAAATCATCAACAAAATATCATCAAGATTCCATGCTAAGTGTTTTCATTTGGATACCCCTGCTCGGTGCTACAATTATTGGATTTTGGCCGGAATTGACTGCTAAACAAGCTCGTCAAGTTGCCTCTTTAGTTGCCGGAAGTTTGTTTATTTGGTCACTGGTTTTAGCCCGTCTATTTAACCCAGATATTCCCGACTTACAAATGAGTGAGTTTATTCCCTGGATTGAACCCTTGGGATTAAACTATTATTTGGGCATAGATGGTTTATCATTACCTTTAATAATTCTCAGTGGCTTGTTAACTACAATTGCCATTTGGAGTACAGAAGCTAATATTAGTCGGCCTCGACTGTACTATATCTTAATTCTGTTTATTGCTTCGGGAATTGCCGGAACATTTTTGGCTCAAAACCTGCTGCTATTTTTGTTATTTTATGAAGTTGAACTCATCCCGCTTTATCTGTTGATTGCGATTTGGGGTGGGAAAAAACGGGGTTATGCAGCGACTAAATTTTTAATTTATACAGCGGTTTCGGGGATTTTAATCTTAGCTTCTTTCTTAGGAATTGTGTTCCTGACTTCTGCCCCCAATTTTGATTTAGAAATACTCGGTTCGGGTTCTTTAGGAATTGCTGCTTTACCGATGACAACCCAATTAATTCTATTAACTGGAATTGTGATCGGGTTTGGAATTAAAATTCCTTTGGTTCCCTTTCATACTTGGCTACCTGATGCCCACGTGGAAGCGTCTACACCGATTTCTGTCTTATTAGCCGGAATTTTACTCAAGTTAGGAACGTATGGTTTATTACGCTTTGGTGTGGGATTATTTCCTGATGCTTGGAATATTGTTGCCCCTTGGATGGCGAGTTGGGCAGTTGTGAGTGTATTGTATGGGGCTTTCTGCGCCATTTCCCAAACCGATATGAAGAAAATGGTTGCTTATAGTTCTATTGCTCATATGGGTTATATTCTCCTCGCATTTGCTGCTGCTACGTCGTTGAGTTTACTCGGATCTGTAGTGCAAATGGTGAGTCATGGTTTGATTTCGGGGTTGCTTTTTTTCTTAGTGGGAGTGGTTTATAAAAAATCAGGAAGTCGGGATTTGAATGTGTTACGTGGACTGCTTAATCCTGAACGGGGTTTGCCTTTAATTGGCAGTTTAATGATCTTAGCAGTAATGGCGAGTTCAGGAATTCCGGGTTTAGTTGGATTTATTTCTGAATTTATTGTGTTTCGCGGTAGTATTGCAGTTTTTCCGGTACAAACTTTATTGTGCATGATTGGAACGGGTTTAACTTCGGTTTACTTTCTAATTCTGATTAACCGAGTCTTTTTTGGACGTTTATCCGATTGGGTGGTGAATTTACCGCAAGTTCAATGGCGTGATCGCATTCCGGCTATTGCTTTGGCGATTATTATCACGATTTTGGGGATTCAACCCAGTTTGATGATTAACTTAAGTGAAAGTACAACAACGGCTTTAGTGAGTCTTTCGGCGACTGTTGCTAAGGCTTCCCAAATTAATCAATTTAAAATATTAAAATAGAGGACTGGATTCAAAAGTTTTGAAGTTCAGCCCTCTAAAAGCTTGTCATCATAACGACAAACGATTAACAACAAACAAACAACGAAAAACCAGCTTATGACCAGTACCACATCTCAACCAACTTTACACCCACTCGAAGAATACATCCAACGACTGCAAACAGGTGATGCCCTCCTGTCTGACTACCCAGAAAATGTAGTCGAAGTTGTTGGTATTCTTAAAAGTTATGGTGTTGTTTTAGATGCCTACTCTCGTAATCTAATTTACATTGCCGACAATCAATTCTTGGTATTCTTTCCCTTTTTTAAATATTTCAACGGAGAATTTACGCTGTCAAAATTGATACAACATTGGGGACATGATCGGATTAACTACGAATATGCAGAATATTGCATGAAAGCGATGATGTGGCATGGGGGCGGTGGGCTAGATGCTTACTTAGATTCTCCCGAATTTAAACAGCGTGCAAACCAAGCTATTCAAGGGAGATTTAAAAACAATCCGTTAATTTTAGGACTCAATAAACTCTTTCCTGATTTTCTCACCGAACAAATTCGTCAACTGTGTTATTACAGTGCGTTAGGTCAATTTTGGCGAGTGATGAGTGATATGTTTATCGAACTTTCTGATCGCTATGATCGCGGAGAAATTCAATCGATTCTCCAAGTTGTTGAGCATATTTTAAACGGTTTAGTTGCTGATGCGAGTAAGCCAATTACTTACAGTGTAAAACTTCGCGATTGCGTTTATGAGATTATCCCCGAATCTGTCGGATTAACCTTTTTAATGGATACCGCAGTTCCCTATGTAGAAGCGATTTTCTTCCGAGGAACACCATTTCAAGGTGTGGTTTCTTATAATGCTCAAGTCCATCAAATTCCCACAGACCAAAAAGAATTTACCTACGGTGCATTATACGCTGATCCGCTTCCGATTGGCGGTTCAGGAATTCCCCCCACGCAGTTAATGCAAGATATGATTCACTATTTACCCGATTATTTACATGATATTTATCGCAGCAGTTGTCGGGGAGAAGATGATTTACGGGTGCAAATTTGTCAGAGTTTTCAAAAGTCAATGTATTGTGTGACAACAGCCGCAATTCAAGGGTTAGCACCCTATCCACTTGATAGCACCGAACCCCAACAACAGCAAGCTAACTATGCTTATTTAGAAGGCTGGATGGATCGATTTTTAACCTCTCGTTTGTTGGAAGTCAACCAACCCACTTCTCGATCTTGTCGGCTTTTTCAGGAGCGTTCAACTCACGGTACTGAGTCAGTCTTTTGTCAAGATCTGTAAATGTTTGTACAATTGTGAGAGATGGTAAAAGGATAACTGAACAGTAGATTTATATCCTTGAATCAAGGATAATTATTTAACGGGTTGACATGGCTTACTCAAGACTGCAAAAACTAGCAAGTTACATTCGACCGCATTGGAAACAAGCGCTACTCGGAATTTTTGCTCTATTGGTTGTTAACGCATTAGGGGTTTATATTCCTCTCTTAATTCGGAATGGTATTAATGACTTAGAAATTGCGATTGATTTAACTCCAATTATCGGTCTAGTTTTCTTGATTTTGGGACTGGCTTCTTTAATGTGGGTGATTCGGATGGCTTCTCGTATCCTCCTTTTTGGGGTAGGAAGACAGGTTGAATTTGACCTCAAACAAAATATTTTTGAACATCTGTTAACCCTAGAACCTGCTTATTTTTCTAATAGTCGAATTGGCGATCTAATTAATAGAGCAACCAGTGATGTTGATAATATTCGTCGCTTGTTAGGGTTTGCAATTTTAAGCTTGGCAAATACTGTATTTGCCTATGCTTTAACGCTACCTGTGATGTTAACGATCAATGTAAAATTAACACTTTTATCAATCTCTGTTTATCCTCTAATGTTGATTTTAGTGCAGGTTTTTAGTGATAGAATGCGAGATGAGCAGATGCACGTTCAGGAGAAGTTATCCAATATCAGTGATTTAATTCAAGAGGATATGAGCGGGATTTCTTTGATTAAAATATACGCTCAAGAAGAAAACGAACAGCGAGCGTTTGAACGATACAATCAAGAATTGTTTTCCGCAAACTTAAGTTTAGCGAGAACTCGTAATATTCTCTTTCCTGTTTTAGGAGGATTGGCGAGTTTAAGTTTATTAATTCTTCTTGCAGTTGGGGATAAATCTATTGCTCAAGGAGAGTTAAATGTTGGGGATTTTGTCGCCTTAGTTCTCTATATTGAACGATTAGTCTTTCCCACAGCATTACTCGGATTTACAATTACGGCTTATCAACGGGGAGAAGTAAGTATTGATCGCATTGAAGCCATTGTGAGTGTTAAACCTAAAATCCATGATCATCTTGATCCGATTCCGTTATCAACTCCCGTTAAAGGTTGGCTGACTGCTCGTGATTTAAGCTACTCTTATCCAGGAGAGAAAACCCCGGCTTTAGATCGGGTTAACTTTACCATAAAACCCGGTGAAATGGTAGCAATTGTGGGGCCAATTGGTTCAGGAAAATCAACCCTCGCCAACGCTTTACCCCGATTATTAGATATTGAGATTGATAGCATTTTTCTCGATGGTCAAGATATTACCCAATTGCAACTCTTTGAGTTGCGAAATGCGATCGCTTATGTTCCCCAAGAAAGCTTTTTGTTTAGTACCACGATACGGGAAAATATTCGCTATGGGAACCCGCTAGCAGATGCTTCTGAAATTGAAACCGCAGCGAAAACGGCTCAAATATATGGAGAAATTCTCAATTTTCCCCAACAGTATGACACCATTGTCGGAGAACGAGGAATTACCCTTTCCGGCGGACAACGACAACGAACAGCCTTGGCTCGGGCTTTATTAGTTGATGCTCCCGTGTTAATCTTAGATGATGCACTTTCCAGCGTGGATAATCAAACCGCAACCGAAATTTTACAGAATTTAACCACAGGAAAACAACGAAAAACAGTTGTATTTATTTCACATCAAATGTCAGCCGCAGCCAAAGCCAATCGCATTTTAGTGATGGATCAAGGACAAATTGTTCAAGAAGGAAATCACGAGCAATTAGTACAACAAAAAGGATTATATCAGTCCCTTTGGAATCAACATCAATTAGAGGAATTGTTGATTTAGTTCGGAACCAGCCTAATTTATGATCAGGGCAATTGATCAATTGCCCCTACTGTCTTATTCTCCGGCTTCTTTCATAACAGATGCACCAGTATAGGCTTCTTTCCACAATCTAAACAGCAGATCTTCTGTGTATTCTCCTAAAACCGTGATGAATATTCCATTTTCTACATCTGCATCTAAATCAGTGGTGATCCAAGTTCCAGTCAAACTTACTTCTACCGACTCACTATCTGCGATACATACAGCGATCGCATCTGAGTTGTGTTGCGACAAAGTATCCTCTAACAAGGGCAACATCGGCAAATGACGGGGAAGGAGGAATGCAGCAGAACTGGGTTCAACCAGAATGCTGTCACCGACTCGCATGGCTAACTTGACTCGCAGCGAGACAAGCTGTTCTGGAGATTGAGTCAAATACTCCAGATGAAAAGCGGTTTCAGTGTAGGTTAACTTTAGCATTGGTAATTTCGTCCCCTCTCACTGCCTGTTTCTACATATAGCTCGTCATTTGTTGGTTATGCGCTTTGATCAAAACGGACAGATCGAGCCTAACAAATGAGAATGATTATTCAAGTTGATGACCGCGCCAGAACTGTTCAGCAAAGGCAACTACCGGATGTAAGGGGGCCTTTGCTGGGGTGCGGAGCGACATTTTTGCTTCTTCTGGGGTGCGATCGCCTTTGAGCGAGTTACATCGTTCACAAGCTGCCGCTACATTATCCCAGGTATGGGTTCCGCCCTTAGAACGGGGAAGAATGTGATCAATGGTTAAACGTTTGGTACTTCCGCAATATTGACATTTATGATGATCTCGACGCAGAATTTCTCGACGGTTAACGGGTGGCACTTTCCAGAGTCGTTCATTGCCTGCGATCGTCAAACGGATGTGTTCGGGAACGTGCAGCACAATACTTGGAGAACGAACAAACCAACCCGAGTCTGTTTTTGTGGCATCTAGAGGTTCCGCTTTACCAGTCACTAACAGTGCGATCGCCCGTTTAATATCGATCCGACTCATTGGTAAATAATTTTTTGAAAATACCACGACAGATTGCCTTAATACATCAGTAGTGCTGGTCACGGCTTTCCTCCATGATGATTAATATTTAGAACTTTAAACTACAAACCCCGCCTAGAGAGTGAGTTCAGCGGGGGTAGCAACAATTTTTGCTTTTTGTTTTATTGGGGTACTGCATTCTCGTCTGCGTACCTCCCCCTGGGTTTATATTGATTGGATTCTGCTTTAATGAGCAGGCTTCCTAGATTTAAAGAATGATTCACCCATTTTAAAAAATCTCGATGGATTCCATCGCCACAATGATCATAACGCTCTTTTGTTGCGATCGCGGAGCGTGCCGTTAGGCGTATCGCCTGGGAAACGCTTTGCAAAAGAGTTCTCCCACTGCCAAAGAAGTTGGGAGCAAAAACACCAGTTAATCGAGTCGGGGATAATATCACCAGAAGGCTATACCTCCATCTTTAAACTCACTATTTTGAATCTGACTTTGTTTATACTACACTAAGTATTACAGCACTGTCTACCTTTTTGGAGGAAAAATCATGTATACCTTACCTCGGACTTCAACGACTGACATGGAAGTAACCAGCATCCGTTTGGAGCGGGAACTCAAAGAGAGATTAAAAGATCTGGCTAAAAACCAAGGCTATCAGGCGTTGATTCGAGATATTTTATGGAACTATGTCCAGCAAAAATCGGGCGAGTATCGACCTCAATTTTCGCGAGAGGAGATTCGAGCTAGTTTATCGGCGACAGCACAGCAGGAGGAACGTTGTGTCCTCACGGGCAAAATAATTCACCCCCAGGAACCGATGTTATTAGGACTGACGAGTAATGGGGATATGGTGCCTTTGAGTCTAGACAGTTTAGATGATTAACTCGATTTGAACAAGGCTCTAGGTCGTATTCTCAGAGTTTTGTGGAGACTCCCCGTAGAAGGCTCGGGAGTTAAGGCTTCTACGGGGATGAATGTAGAATTATGAAGCGCGAGATTTATTGAGGTGAGTACAAAGATCTGTATTGTCCTCTCCATTCTCCCATTGTCAGAATTGATCATTGATCACTCATAATTTGTAGGATTCCCCCCGGCTTTTAGGTGATTAACTTATAATTCATAATTCATAATTTGTATTCCTTTTACCATTTACTATTGGGATAGATAATATAGAGAGTATCAGTATTTTTTTTGGGGGGGGAAAGAGAACGTGAAGCAATCTAGCTACTGGAAGCCCTTTTTACAAAATCTCAAACACAAGCTTAAATCTAAATTTCAATCTAAACTCCACAGTTTACAAGCGAAATTAAATCGTTTTTTCCGAAAATCTATTGTTGATTTTAGTCTCGCTATACTAATCACTTGTTCTGTGGGATTAACCCTGATTGGATTATCTCAACCCAATGCTTTTCCCTTAACAGGAAGAATAGAAACGATTCAACAATTCATCACTGCAATTTTTGCGCTGGAGTTAGGATTACGATGGATTGCAGCTTCTTCTAAACCGCGTTTTTTCCGAAACTATTGGCTGGATATAATTGCTATTTTACCCCTATTACAAGTTTTTGGAATCCCTTCAGTTGTTCAACTCTTAAGGTTATTGCGGGCGTTGCGATTATTTAGCCTGCTCATTCACTATACGAATATGTTACCGTTAAACCTAAAACGGCGTACTCCTGAATACTTTCTGATTTTTGAACTGTTGTTTCTAACAGTCTTATTCGGGAGTATGATTATGTTAGGTTTTGAGCGAGGAAATAATTCGGGAATCGAAAGCTTAGAAGAAGCACTGTGGTATAGTCTTTATTCTCTGTTTTCTGGTGAACCTATTGTCAGCCCAATCAAGTCTTTAGGTGGACGAATGATGACAGTGGGTTTGATGTTGATGCACATGACTTTATTTGTTGTTTTTACGGGAACTGTCTCAGCGTTTATGGTTGACCAACTTCGCAATGAAAATACACTGATGGAACTCGATCAATTAAGTGATCATACTATTATTTGTGGGTGGAATCGCAAAGCTGAAATTATTGTTCGGGAATATAAGGCTTCTGGAAAAAACAAAAATATACCTGTAGTTGTGATTGCATTTGTTGATAATGAACATACAATCATTGATCCTGCTTTAAGATCAATTGTACGGTTTCTCAATGATGATTTTACCAAAGTGACAGTTTTAGAAAAAGCAGGTGTTAGACGAGCTAATACTTGCATTATTCTCTCCGATAAAAGTCATGGACGCAGTGAACAAGATGCAGATGCCCGCACGATTTTAGCGGCTTTAACTGCTGAGAAACTCAATCCTAATGTTTATACTTGTGCTGAACTTATTAATCGTGAATATGCTTCTCATCTTGCATTGGGGAATGTAAATGCTTATGTGGTGAGTCAAGAACATAGTGCTTTTTTACTCGCTCAAGTTGCTCTCAATCATGGATTAATGGAAGTTTTTGGAGAACTTTTGAGTTATCAAGGCGGTAATCATTTTTATCGAATTCCATTAAAATCAGAATGGATAGGTCGAACTTTTTTAGACTTATTTATTCATCTGAAACAAGTTCACAATGCGATTCTAATTGCTGTTGATGAAAGCAATGGAGGATCTTCTGTCAATCCTAATGATTATACTTTCAAAGAAGATGATCAAATTATTTTGATCGCTCAACATGATATTCACTTGTGATCATCTCGACTCTGACTTCGGGAAACAGGAGTTGAGCATTTGATCACAAAGAGAAGTCACACAGAGAACAAACTGGACAATTTTTAGATCTCAGTCAATCTGGAAATGAAAAACTACAAAATGATTTAACTTTTTCGATGATCGGTGACTGCAACAATTTGCTAAATTAAAGGTAGAGTTGGGTAAAAATTTCGATGTCTGACTTAAATCGTGGAATCATGAAGTTCAAAGGAGCCGATAGCCCTGTTGTGGTATTGGCTTCTTCTATCGTTGTCTTGGGAGGAATCGGTTTTCTAGTCGCTTGGGCGCTTCAAACCGCCTATTCCTTCTAAAATCACAAAATTATAAATAGATGTAACCCAGTGGTGAACACTTACCTGTGAAGCCAAGGTGCAAGATGCGACCGCTTCGCATCTTTATTTTTTTGAGTATATGTAGTATAATTGTATTATGTTGTCGAGTGCATTGTAACCGGACTTATGGCTACCTTTCGGGACATCTGCAACTATTATCGGCAATATTTACCGTTGTCGATTTTCAGTATTGGGGCTTCCTCTCTATTTGAATTGGTAGATTTGGTGGTTCCCTATGCAATTGGTCAAATTTTAAACGTTTTATCCAGTCAACCTCTTGATGGTCTGATGCAAGGCGTTGTCAGTGCGATCGCGAATTTGACTGGAAATCCAGTTAACAGTCAACTCTCTCTGATTGTACTATCAAGTCTAATTTTTGGGGTAACAGTAGTCAAAGCTCCTATTCAACCGTGGTTAGGACTGTGGTTTCATTGGGTGATTCCGTTAAAAGCACGGCGAGATCATCATCGCAATGCTATCCGTAAAATATTAACACTTCCCCTAGAATTTTACGATGAAAATAACCCTGGACGAGTGGCCAGTCGTGTAGCAAAAGGAATTGGTAATCAGACTTGGACTTATCCTGAAATTGCAGGTCAATTCATTCCAAAATTGGCAAGAGTTTTGGGAATTTTTGTCGTTATTTGGCTGATTCAGTGGCGGATTGCATTACTGTTTTTAACTTCGTTTATTTTTATTTTAGGCTGGACTTTAAAAACTCTAAAACATCTCACGGATTTAGAAGAAG
The DNA here is from genome assembly GCF_000169095.1 of Lyngbya sp. PCC 8106. Lineage (GTDB taxonomy): Bacteria > Cyanobacteriota > Cyanobacteriia > Cyanobacteriales > Microcoleaceae > Capilliphycus. The sequence goes on along the minus strand of NZ_AAVU01000020.1, from coordinate 74,413 downwards.
TTATCGATAGTCATCAGGAAAATACCGAAAGTCGCAACTCGGAGGTGATTACCAATATTAAAACCGTGAAAGCTTTTGCCACAGAAGCCCAAGAATTAAAACGACAAAGCACTCGTTTGGATCGAGAATTATTCATGGTAATTCATCGAATTCATAAAGGCTATGTCACACTCGGAACCTATCAAACTACAGTTATTCAATGTTGTTTGTTTGTGGTTTTAGGGTTTTTATTAGCGGCGACCGTAGGCGGAAAAATTTCTCTGGGTTATTTTGTTACGGCTTACACCTTAGCAAGTATGGCTTATTCAGAACTCACGCCGATTAGTAACCTCGCCGAAGTTTTTGCCCGTCGTTATGCTTCGATGGTTCGTTTTCACGAATTTCTACAACTTCCAGAAGGTCAAGATGGTGTTGTTCTCAGTGCCAATCCGAAAGAAAACGAATCTACACCCAATTATCAGTTTACTGGAAAAGTAGAATTGTCTCATTTGACTTTTGGTTACAGTCCGGAAAAACCTGTTTTGCAAGATATTAACTTGCTGATCGAACCCTATCAAACCGTGGCATTAGTTGGACGTTCGGGTTCAGGAAAATCAACGTTAGTGAAGTTACTCTTTCGGTATTTTGAAGCAAATACAGGGAAAATTTTAATCGATGGTGAAGATATTCGCAGCTTAAATGTTAGTGGATATCGTCAACGATTAGGGATTGTGCATCAAGATGTCGATATCTTCAATGGAACGTTACTCGAAAACCTCACCTATGGAAATCGTTTAGCGACTGTTGAGGAAGTAGAAGAAGCTTGTCGCATTGCGAGAGCGGATGAATTTATCACTCATCTTCCCAAAGGGTATTATACGATTGTCGGGGAACGAGGCGTGCGTTTATCTGGAGGTCAAAAACAGCGTCTCGGAATTGCGCGAGCATTGTTAGTGAATCCCGATGTGTTAGTGTTTGATGAAGCGACATCTAGCCTTGATTATGAATCAGAGCGCGCGATTCAGTTGGCGATGCACAATATTTTGGGAACTCGAACCACGATTATTATTGCTCACCGTCTGAGTACCATTCGAGAAGCCGACAAAATTGTAGTGTTGGATCAAGGTAAAATTGTTGAAGTGGGAACTCACCAGGAATTGTTGAACCAACAAGGAATTTATCAACGTTTACACTCGCTGCAAGAAACGGGAGAATTGTTTGACTGATAGTCTGCTTTTTCCATGATGTCCTAAAATCAAAACAGTTCTGTATAGCTTACCCCGTTGTGATTGCCGCATCCACTTCTGAATACCTGCTCGCCGCTTCTGAAACTACGCCTCTGCTGGGAAATGTTTGGGTCGATGCTGTGGTGCTGGCTTTGATGCTAGCACTTTCAGCCTTCTTCTCCGGTTCAGAAACAGCGATGACTGCTTTAGATAATCTGAAACTACGGGTTTTGATTAAAGAGCAGGGTGATCCAACGGGGATGTATACCCTGGTTTTGGAGAATCGAGCCAGATTTATTACGACGTTGTTAGTAGGGAATAATCTGGTCAATAATTTCTCCGCAATTCTCACCAGTAATTTGTTTGCGTTGTGGTTAGGAAATGCGGGTTTAGGCGTTGCGACTGCGGTGGTAACGTTTCTGTTGCTGATTTTTGGCGAAATCACACCGAAATCCCTGGCGATGAGCAATGCGTTGGCTTATTTTAAGGTGATTGTTCAGCCGATTTACTGGCTTTCGATTATCCTGGCTCCGGTGATTTACTTGTTTGAAGCGATCGCTCAACGGGTGATTCGTTTGTTTAACCGAGGTGCGAGTCAACCGAGTTTATCGGTTCAGGAATTGCGCCTGATGATTGAGATTTTGGGAGGTCGGGGTCAACTCGATTGGCAAAAACATCAATTGTTGAACAAGGCGTTGATGATGGATTATTTGATGGCGCGAGAAGTGGTTAAGCCTCGGATTGAGATGCGAACTATTTCCCATCAGGCGACAATACAGGAAGTGATTGATTTGTGTCTGGAGACGGGGTATTCGAGGATTCCGGTTCAGGGAGAATCAAAAGATGAAATTGTTGGGATAGTTCATCTCAAGCGAGCGTTACAAATCTTGCGATCGCCGGATCTTAATCTGGCTCAAGGGGTTGCAGAAGCTATGAGTCCACCTGTTTATGTTCCAGAAACTAAACGAGTCGGTGATCTGCTCAAGGAAATGTTACAGCAGCGCCTTCACATGACGATTGTTGTTGATGAGTATGGGGGTACTGTCGGTTTGGTGACGTTAGAAGATATTTTGGAGGAGTTGGTCGGCGAAATTTACGATGAGAGTGATTTTCCGAGTCGCCCGACCCGAACTCGACATTCTGGATCTTCGGCGACTTCACAAGCCGCTAAACGCTCTAAAAATCCTCAGAAACCTTCCGCACCGCCTCGATCTATCTCTCGCAAGCGATCGCCGTCTTCTGAAAATCCCAACTAAACGCTCAACTTTTTTTTCTAAACCCCTTGCTTTTTCTGAGCAATGCTGCTACATTTGTTTATTGTAGAATAAATGGGTCGATGCCCGAGTGGTTAATGGGGGCGGACTGTAAATCCGCTGGCTACGCCTACGCTGGTTCAAATCCAGCTCGGCCCACCTCAAATTTCTAACTTTTGCCCGTGTGGCTCAGTGGTAGAGCACACCCTTGGTAAGGGTGAGGTCACGAGTTCAATCCTCGTCACGGGCTTTTGTTCTAATGCCTTATAACTACGTTGTTTTAAGTCTTTAACTCAATCTGAGTTATTAACTTTTTACCCAATAATTACCCAATTGACTAAAGCTTAACTGGAATAATGGGTAACTGACCATCAACTCTGTTATATTGACTCACTCACCAATAAGGGTATTTTTAAAAAACTGTCAAACCCAACATTAAACCCCTAACCTGAGTTCTCTATCCTACTAACGTCGCTCGTTCTGTCAAGGACAAGCCATTCGGTGCTAAAAGCATCCTTGACATCTGTTCTGTAACTTATTCAACTTCTGGAATCTCCTCTGAAGTGGAATCAATATTGAATGGCGATAAATCAGCATTGACCCTTCGGCTACGCTCAGGGTCAACACCGCTTGTATACTCGCACGCCGAAGTGAGTGGAGTCGAGGTGTTGAAATCGTTGTTAAGTGAGTTGTTCATGGAATTATCCTTGGCTAGCTCCCGATCGTATCGATTTATTCGTCAATATGACTAGAAAATCTATTGATCACGAAAATCGCAAAAAGTGAAGCTGAATTTGGGATCGATGGAAAAATACTTAAAATTGCTTTTTTTAAAAAAACGAAGTCTAATATGTTACTCTTTTAAAGAGCGAAAATTAATTTGGGAAAATGCTTTGAGAAGGAAAAATCTGTGATCAGCCTTAAAAGCATTGCTATAGAGGGCTTTCAGTTAATTTAATTCAACGAAATTAATTTGGTAAAACGAAAAATAAAGTGATACTCGACACAAATTGAACCCTTATAATCACGTTGTTTCAAGTGTTTACTCAAACTTGAGTTACTTAAAATTTACTCATTATTTACTCAGATCTTCCATCTCTATAGCCAAGGTGATAATTTGGGTGAACTGTAGGGAATTGAAGTTATTATCACTAATCAAAATTAGCGATCGCCGACCATCAGACAGTATTGAACCCCAGGTTAAGCCTTCGATATTGTCTAAAGGAAGGTTCAATGTATTCAAATTCAATAATAGGGTTTTGCGAACTGGAGATAAATCTGCAATTTCACCTTGAAGGCGATCTATTCCCTGAATGCGATCGGCTGCATCTAAAGAGAGTTTAAACAATTTTATCGTATTTCCAATACCGAGTGCAAAAGAACGTTCTAAAGCCAGTAAATGATCTTCATCCCAGGCTAATAGATCCACTAAACCATTAATCTGAAAATTGCTTGGGAAACGGGGTGCGGTGACAATGGGATCGGTAATGTAGAGAAATTCCTGATCGGGCTGACCCGTCTCTATATTATATCTTAAAATTCGACAAGGACTTCCTGCTGTTGGACTTGCAGTTTTTCCATCCTGAACCAGTGCATTTTCTGTTGCGGTAAAGAGATAACGTTGATCAGGAGTTAGGGTTAAACTTTCTAACGCTAAATTATTGCGAATTCCCCATTCTTTTTCCTTAACAGTAGCCCAAAATTTATCAGGAATTGGAAAGCTTCTGAGTTCTTGTCCGTCGAGGGAAAATTCTTTGATAAAAGGGGGTTGCGATCGCTGAACATCTCCTTCTGAGGAAATCAATACACTATTCCCTGTAAATGCAATTCCTTCGGGATCTAAACTCATTGCAGGAAAGGGTTCACCGAGGGAATTGAGCAAGGTTATTTCATCAATAATTTCAACACCATCTGGAGAAAGGGTATCTGAACTCAAGTCAATTTTCAGAGTGTAAAACCGAGCGGGTGCTTTACTGCTGCGATCATCAGAAATTGCATAATAAACTTGTTGATCGGGGTTGTAAGTAATTCCTGATAATCCTCCAACTTCAGTTTGTTCAAATAAAAACCCGGTTGGAAAAGTAACTTGTCCGATTAAATTAAACCTTGTATCTGTGGCTAAAATCATCTTTGATGGATTGATCAAAATCGCAATGAAAATTAACAATCCACAGATTAAAATCAGAATAGAGTTTGCTTTTGCATTCATGTATTTTGAATGTTAACGGATGATTGATCAACATTTTCTAAGAAATTAGTTAACCATTCTTTAACGTGAAAAGTAGCTTGACAATCATCTTGATTATAACGGACAATCGTATCAAGTAAAGTGCGATCGCCGATTTTTAGCCATTGTTCATACCAGTAAACACACTGAGCGCCATTTGCATTGGGATCATTCCACTCAAACCCCATCCAACGTGCAATCGGTTTTAACGCATAACTTTCGACGGGAAGTGTAACTAATTGAGTCACTTGTTGATGAATATCAATTAGACGTTTGAGTAAAGGTTTCCACAGATAATCTGGTGTATTATATACTTTCGCTAATCGCTTAATTGTTTGGGATTCATAGTCACAAAAATGAAAAATAGGTGCAATCGGATAAGTCCAAACTAAGTTTAAAAACTCAGACCAAATTCTTTCTTCTTCGGCTTGAGTTTCAGCTAAAAATGAATAGATTTTTTGAGTATTATTCCGTCTGTCTACCACTAACACACCATGAAGATAATCTAAGTTTAACTCGGGTTGTGCTTCTATATCAAAATAGAGTTCAATTGGTGAACGTTGCAGCACATTGGGTAGATAATTTATAACCGATTTGACTGGATTTTGTTCAAGTTTAATCTTAATAAATTTGCCATTGTCAAGAGCTTCTGGAGAAGAACGAAGAACTGCTTGATTATTCAAAGTCGCTCCTGCTTGCTGAATAATTTGCGACGCAATACCTTCATTAAACTCAGGATAATTTAGCAAAAATTCTAGAGAAGTTTCAGCGAGAGAATCAACTGTTGTGATATTTAAAGTTTGTAAGCGACTATAACGACTTGGGGTTACACCCGGAAGTAAAGAAAGATGATTTTGAGATTGAGCGCTAGCATAACACCGACTGTACCACTGACATAAATTACATTTTTGACGAGCAATAAAAACTTCCGGTTCTTGCTGTTTTTGCAGTATTTCAATACAGTCTGTTAAAATTTCTTGCATCTGAGGAATGCGCTGATTTAAGTTAACATCATAGACCCGTTTTGTCCTTAAAATTAACCTAGATTTTTCTGGCTTACCCCCTTGAACTTCAGCTAAAACATAAGCATGAAATGCGGCAATTATTTGATAATCAAGCTTCGGACGTTTACCGAGTCTAATATCAGTGGGAATATACATCCAATCGCCAAAATTAGACTGTCCGGAATGTTTGACCAATAAATCGGGATAACTGAGTAAAATAACTTGAGAGGAACTTTCGATAGACTGAATATTTTCTATGGGTTCTTCACTAAAAAGCAATACGCCTTTATGAATTCGTTCAACCCCTTGTTTCATCAAGTCTAGCGTCGCTTGTGCGCCCAAAAACCAGTTTCTTTTCGGGTAATCTGGTTGCTGATAGCTTTGATCGGCTAAAATCGTTTGCTGAAAATCAAAACTATCTTGCATTAACTTGAGTAAAAAATCACTTGGGGGATCTTTTTGGCTAAAATCTCCATAAACATCAAGATAGGTGCGTCTAGAACACCGTTGGTAGAACAAAAGTTTTTGGTCGGTAATCAACATGAAATCTGAGTTGAAGTGACAAAAATAGCAGGCGATTTGTAGAAGATCGGGAAACGAACAGGAAGCAAGACGGTAAATCACAACTTCCACTCCTGAAGCGATTCTCTCTCCTATTCCTTATTATGGGTTAAATCTAGCTTTGTGGTATACGGTAGGAAAGACAGTAACAGATGATGACTTACGACCGATTGAACTAATTATGACGAATTTGACATTAGAAACTTATCGACAACAGTTTCCCGCTTTAGCAAACAAAGCCTACTTTAATTATGGCGGACAAGGGCCACTACCTCAGATTTCTCTCGATGCAATTTATCAATCCTACGAACAAGTTCAACAAAAAGGGCCATTTTCGGGGAAAGCGGGAGGTTGGGTTACTGAAGAATCAGCCCAGATGCGAGACTGTATGGCGCGTGAGTTGGGGGTGAGTGCAGAAACGATCACTTTGACGGAAAATGTGACTGTAGGCTGTAATATTGCCCTGTGGGGAATCGATTGGCAACCGGGAGATCATCTGTTACTGTCGGATTGTGAGCATCCTGGTATCATTGCGATTATTCAAGAACTGCAACGACGTTTTCAGGTAGAGGTATCGGTTTGTCCGTTGAGAGAAACTTTAAACCAAGGTGATCCGGTTTCTGTGATTGAAACGCATTTACAACCGAATACTCGTTTATTGGTGATTAGTCATATTTTATGGAATACGGGTCAAGTTTTGCCATTGGGTGAGATTGTTAAATGTTGTCACAACCACCCGCAAGGGAAGGTTAGAGTGTTGGTGGATGCAGCTCAGTCGGTGGGGGTTTTACCGCTCAATTTAACCGCGTTAGGGGTTGATTTTTATGCGTTTACAGGTCATAAATGGTGGTGTGGGCCGGAAGGAAGTGGTGGGTTGTATACGAGTCCAGATGCTTTAACCACTCTTTCTCCGTCTTATATTGGTTGGCGTTCGATTCAATACGACAAAACCGGAACTCCGGTGAATTGGAAACCGGATGCGAGACGGTATGAAGTGGCGACTTCTGCTTATCCGTTGTATGCAGGTTTGAGACGTTCAATTGCGCTTCATCACGAATGGGGAACGACTGAGGAACGTTATCAACAAATCTGTGATCTCAGTCAATATTTGTGGCAAGGGTTATCGGAATTGTCTGATGTTTATTGTTTACGAACTTCACCCCCAGAAGCTGGTTTGGTGTCGTTTCAACTGACAAATGGTTTAGTTCATCAAGCCGTTGTTGAGTCTTTGGAAAAGCAGAATATTTGTGTGCGAACGATTTTAAATCCTGATTGTATTCGCGCTTGTATTCACTATTTTACCGATAAATCTGAAATTGATCGATTGGTTACTGCGATCGCCACTCTCAATTCTTCACCGACTGAGTTAATCTAGAGCCAATTAGGTATCGAGCCTAGCGAGGTGTTGGTTAAAACCCCTGTTTTTTCCCCGTTAGGCGATAAAGCTGGCGGTCGGATTTGAACCCACAACCTTCCGATTACAAGTCGGTTATCACTTTTGTCTTCAATCTCCTTTCAGTTAAAGCTTTCAGAGACTAGAACCTTCTGGGTGTAGCTGGGTTTCGCTCCAAATTCACTCCAAAAGGTTCATTGATGACCTGAGATTTAAAGTTCAGGGACGGATAGTTCCGCTCTGTGACCTGCATAGTTCTGGTAGATGATTTCAGCGCTGTTACCTACCCACTTGCCAACATCCTTTGCATCTTGTCCTTTTTCAAGGCAAAGGGTGATGAATGTATGTCGGGTTTGATAGGGCTTTCTGTACTCAATTTCTAGACTCTCAAGCACTTTGACCCACGCTTTGCGGAATGAACTTGTGCTAAATACCTTGCCTTTGGTTGAGGTCAATACAAAGCTGTTGCCAGACAGTCGGCTTGATTGAATTTCTCTCAGTAGCTTTTGCAGTTGGTTGTTACAGGGAAACACCCGCTTGCTCTGGGTTTTGAGTCCGTTGCATTTTTCCTTTCCTCCAACCGCCGCTACAATTGCATTTCTGAATGTGATTTTGCTCAAGTCGTCTGAGATGTCATTCCAAGTCAGCGCTCACGCCTCACTCGGACGACAGCCCACATAAAAACAGAAGGCAACGTAACAGTAATAATGGAGACTTTGGGAGCGGGTTCTAAAGGCTTCTATGATTGCATCTCGCTCAGAACAGGTAAACGGGTTGATGTCGGTTTCCTCATCCTCTGATTTCTTGATCCGCTTTTTGGCTTTGCCTGCCATCCCTTCAAATGGCGATCGGTTTAGCTTGACCCGTTTGGATTCAACCGCCCACTTTAAACAGGCGTTGAGTTGAACCATTAACCGTCTGCAAGTGTCTGGCGTGAGGGTTTGGCTTGCCCAATCAAATAATTTTTGAGCATAGCCAGCGCTTTCTAGGTCTGGGTTTGTCTCTGCGAAAGGCGATTGCTGGATATGATGCAACATCACTAGATAATTGCCTCTCCAAGTTCCCGGTCGGACGCTTGAACGTCTAATCTCTATGTACTGTTTGTAGAGTCGTGCCAGTGTCTCTGTAGTTTTCAGCCGCTCAATTGCCACAGCTTTCTGAGGGTGATATCGCTCAAGTGTGGGGTCAAAGCGCTCGTAGATGATATCCGCTTCAATCTGTCGGGCTTTTGCCTCTGCAAGTTTGCGGTTGTCTGGGTTGTCTTGTAATCCCAAATAGAGATACTTCCGCTTACCTTCAAATAGGAAACGGGGAAGCGATAGCCGCAAAACTCCCTTGCAAGATGACACTCCGACCCGACCTTTGCGGCGTCTGGATTGATTTTGCATGAGTTGTTTGAGGTTATGCCCGAGTCAGTCGATTTTCTGGGTAGAGCAAGTCTTGAGTTCCTATTCCCGGGTCAATTTGAATGATGTAATTGTGGATTTGCTTGCTGTCTGGGCCGTTGTATTTCTTGATCAAAGCTCTGTAGCCCTTGTATTCTCCATCAGTCAATTACCCCGACCCGCTAACGCTGAGGTCGGGGCTTGTATCTGGACTCCACCTCAACTCTAAGAATCTTTGCAGATTCTTAGCTTTGGTTTCTTCGTCCGACACATCGGGGGATACTGACAAAATCCCCGTACTTGCCCAGTCTTGCCGAACAAGCAATGTTCTCATGGCTACATTTCGCGCTCCCACCAAATCAGCATGGAGTGTATAGCCACAACACTCACATTTAAAAGTTAGACCCTGATTGGGTCTATTTTTTTTGGAGATATATCCACATCTGGGACACATCTGAGATGTGAACTGGGCTGGTACTTTTACAGCTAAAGACTGATTCAACACCGCCTTGTAGTCAATGAAGGAATGAAGTTCAGCAAAAGACCACTTCGCTTTATTGCGATTAGCCTTGCGCTGCTTCTTACTCGCTTTTTTCCCAGATTTAGAACGAGTTCGTTCTCTAATGTGCAAAAGATCCTCTAATCCAATTAAGCTGTGAGGTTGAGTAATCTGTTTACTGATTTGGTGGTTCACGTCAGAGGTAAACCGTCTCTCTCTGCCAGATAACGCAACTAATCTGCGCGAGGGCTGACCGAGTGCCTTTCCTCTGCAAGGATTTCCTGGTTTTGTGATAGCGATTAGCTTTATGTCTAATCGCTTTACCAGAAAAGAACTGACTGCTGTTGTCTGTTTTGGCGGACACAGCTAAAAAACGTTGCCCGACATCGATACCTTGCACCTGTTTAATGGTGTAGGGGTCGATATCGGGCAAGTCTATTTCTAAGCTGACTAACAAGTAATAGGTTCTCGATCAAGCAGTATAGTAGATTTTGGCGGAACCAATTTTTGCTCCCTGTTTAATCCAGTCAATGTGCTTGTTGTAGCCAGAATATTTAACAACAATGCGACCTGACAGGGTAACTAAACTCACCTGATTATCTTTTTTCCAGGAATAATCTCGTTGGTAATTGAGGGTGCAGGTTCGGGAAGAAAACTTGCAAGGGTGATCTAACCCCTTAAACAGTTTCTTCGTCTTCCCGTCTTTAATCGCTTGCTGGTTTTGTTTGAATTTTGTCCACTGCGTTTTGTAGGTTGCACCGACTTGGCGAGGGACGTTACACGACATCTGGGCAGGAAGCTTAAATAAATCCCTGATGTCGTAATAGACGAGTTTCTGGAGTTTCGTTCCATTACTCAGTTTGTTGTTGGCGTAGGCTACCCGAGAAGCGTAGCTCAGTGCATCCCGATAAGCCAAAGTGACCTGTCTCACAGCTTCTTTTTGCTCTGGAGACAGGTCTAATTTTCACTTGGCGGTCACAACTTGCTTCACAGATAAACCTTCACGAAATGTTTTCTAGCTTAACGAAGGTGAAGCTGAATTGTCAAGTAGCAATTTTCGGGGCATCGAGTCCCTCAATTGCTGCGCTATTCCTCCCCACGCCGTTTCGCTACGCTTCACTGAGCGTGGGGACTCCCGCGCTTTCGTTGATCACAGCATTGTCTCCTTCCTTGAACTTGCGTACGGACAGGGCGTAGATGTATCCACCTCTGCGGCAAATCCGTTCTGCATCCTCAACTCGTTTGAGCAGTGCCTCTACCTCGTCTGGGTGATTGGGGAAGTGACTGAATAACTCCTTCTGGCTAACACGCTTGTGAGAAATTAAGCCTTCTCTGAGGTAGTTCTTGATTTGGTTACGGGTTGGAGGGGTTTTGGTTGTTGAGGTAGTCTTGCCAGTTCAATTATTGATAGTTTTGGTGGTGAACTGGGACGTGGTGAGTAACTGTTGCGAGTGAAGGATGAGTCTGGGCGTTCAGTGGCGTAGAAGTGATCACCGTCTTTATCGGCCCTAGAGGTCTTTATCCATCCAGTAGCGGGGTCAAACCCTCGTTTACAGACCGTCAACTCTCCCAAACTGTAGCACCAATCGGGTTTACCACAGTGAGGGCAGGGATTGTCTTTTGTGGCGTGCTTAAGCTGTTCGGAGGCAACCATTACCATTAGCGATTACCTCCTTTAATTTTAGAAAGGTCTTTACCTTTAAATGATTCTGAGTTATGATTCATACCTAGATATGATTGGGGTTTAGGTTGACTTGTTGTGACCTGAACCCTTTAACTTTGTGGAGACTCTGACCCTCGGTGCTAGTTGACTAGATCTTATAGAAGATGTCAACATCACAATATATTTAGGTATTTAATTGTTTGGGTCTTTTAATGAGTCTCTACGGCTGTTAAAGGATTCAAACCTTTTTTTTAGGGTACTAGGAAAGACCTGTTTTAGCCAGAGAAAAGTCTTAAGTTTATTATTGACTTGCTCTTTTTCTATATATCAACAAAAGAGCAAGTTCCTTAACAGAAAAAGCATAAAATCCACCTGCAATCGGAATTAAACCAGTGCGTTCGCGATTCGGAGAAGATTCAGCATTAAAAGTTATTCCTCTACCCCGATGAGCGACAATCCAGAACTTCCCTCTGTTCCCCCTGTCGTTCCGCTTCCTCCTGCGGTCAGCTTCTTTGACATCTGTGGCGGTTTGGGAGCATTACAACGCATAACATAAATCTTAGCGGCATCAGGGGTTAAAGATGCCCCCAATTTATGCCCAAGTTGAGTTCCTAAATCTGCTGAAGAAATTCCAGCAGCACTGGCTAAGTCGTAAGTCTTCCATCCATATTCAATAAATTGAGTAACTGAAACTTAGACGACGATATCTTTGATTTTGCCTCTTAAAACGCGCATAATTTGCGTAAAAAAAAGAAAGGATGTTTTTACTTTAAGAGAAACTAAAGGCTTTCTTCAAGGCAGTTTTCGGCGTTTTAATCCAGAGTTACTTTACATCCAAAGCTATAGCTTTGGATTTTAATAACGTGACCAAACAGATTCAAATAAATTTAATCACATTCGGGTCAATCCAATCACATTCGGGTCAATGCAAACACATTCGGGTCAATCCAAACAGGTTTGGGTCAATTCAAACAGGTTTGGGTCAATGCAAACACATTTGGGTCAATTCAAACAGATTTGGGTCAATTCAAACAGATTTGGGTCAATTCAATCGCATTTAGGTCAATCCAATCACATCCAAATCAATCCAATCGCATTTAGGTCAATCCAATCACATCCAAATCAATCCAATCGCATTTAGGTCAATCCAATCACATTCGGGTCAATGCGGGTAGTTAAGTTTTTCATGGGTGTTATCCTTGAAAATTCTTAAACGAAGGCAGAAGACCGGAGTTCGCGCTGCCTCCTGCCCTCTGCCTTCGCTAATTGTAGTTGCTTGCAAACAAGAACGCTCATGCTCGCAAACAAGACAATTTCCTGCTCACATTAGCTGCAAATATAAATGGCTTTATGCTCAGATTGTTTTGCAAATAAGCCCACATTATTGCAAATTGCTCACAAACAAGATTTAATGCTCACATTAAGTGCAAATAGGCTATAATCTATACTCAACGGTTATTACAGTCACTTCCAGAGCGTCAACCTCCCCAAAGTGTCCAGTTAAGACCATCCTTAAAATCGAACGCATATGTTTAGTCTTTTGGGTTTAAACTAGACAATATCCGTTTGATTAAATAGCAAACAGGGTTTTCTCCGAAAATGTAAGATATGGTCACTTATGCTTACTTGCGAGTCTCAACTGACCACCAAGACTTGAACAATCAACGTCATGGTATTTTCGAGTATGCCAATATTCGGAACTTGGGTTCTCTCAAATTTGTTGAAGATGCCACTTCCGGAAGGATTAAATGGCAGTCGAGGGCGGTGGGGCAATTGCTGACTCAAACCGCCAAAGCAGGAGATGTGGTGATTTTTGCAGAAATCAGTCGGATGGCCCGTTCAACCTTGCAAGTTTTGGAAATGCTGGAATGCTGTATGCAACGAGGCATTAGCGTTCATATCGCCAAACAGCAGATGGTACTCGATGGCTCAATGTCCAGTCGAATTACAGCCACCGTTTTAGGTTTAGCCGCAGAAATTGAACGAGAATTGATTTCCCTGAGAACAACCGAAGCCCTCGCCAAATGTAAAGCCGAAGGACAGAAATTGGGACGACCCAAAGGGCAAAAGGCTGTACATCTAAAACTTGATGAAAAAGAAGCCGAAATCCGAGGGTATTTAGCAAAAGGAATTAGCAAACGTGCCATTGCCAAATTAGTTGAATGTTCTCCCTCAACCCTCTACCAGTGGATGGAACGGCGGCACATTCACCCTCGAAAAAAATCTAGAGTATGAGGGAAGAAAAAGTTGATGCCCAGACGAAAAATCCCCACAGAAGCATTAGTTGACTTACAACGACGGTTAGGGTTACATCCCCCTCGATGTGCAGAACGACGGGCTTTAATTCAAGAAACTGCCCACTTCTACGGAGTCTCAGAAGACACCGTTTATCGAGCATTAAGAAATCGAACCCCAGTCCAACCCGCCCACCGAACAGATAAAGGTCAGCCCCGTGTGATGTCTGCATCGAACCTGAAACGATACTGTGAAACCATTGCGGCTCTGAAAATTTGCACGTCCAACAAAAAAGGTCGTCACCTTTCCACCAGTGAAGCCATTCGTCTGCTGGAAGAACAGGGACTGAACACCCCCACAGGTTTTTTACAACCCACAAAAGGCTTACTTAAAAGACAAACCGTAGACCGTTACCTCAAACAGTGGGGCTACGACTACATCCGAATGACCCGACAACCAACTGCCGTTCGGTTTGAAGCCGAACACAGCAACGACTGTTGGCACTTTGACTTGAGCCAGTCTGACCTCAAACACCTGAAAAATCCCATTTGGATAGAACCCGGACGGGGAAAACCCCTGTTAATGCTCTACAGCGTCGTCGATGACCGCAGCGGGTTGGCTTACATGGAATATCACGGAGTCTACGGAGAAGATGTCGAAGCCGCCCTCCGGTTTCTGTTTACTGCCATGTCCCCAAAAAACGATAAAGATTTACCATTTCAAGGCATTCCTCGAATGCTCTACATGGATAATGGGCCAATAGCGCGTTCTCAAGTCTTTCAAAAAGTGATGAATCTTCTGGGCGTTGAAGTTCGCACCCACCTTCCGAATGGCAAAGATGGACGGAGAGTAACAGCCCGTTCCAAAGGAAAAGTAGAAAGGCCCTTTCGCAGCGTCAAAGAAATGCACGAAACCCTTTATCACCTCAAAGAACCCGAAACCGAACTGGAAGCAAATGAGGGGTTAATGAAATTTCTGCATTACTACAACAGCAAACCTCATCGCAGCGCATACCACTCCCGCCTGGAAGATTGGTTGGCGAACCTTCCCCCAGAAAATATCCGTCAAATGTGCAGTTGGGAACGCTTCTGTACCTTCGCCCGCGAACCCGAACGCCGTCAAGTAGGAATTGATGCTCGTGTGAGTGTGGATGGGGTTTGTTATCAAGTAGACTCCGACTTAGCAGGAGAGACGGTGACGCTGTGGTGGGGGCTATTCGACAATGAACTCTACGTCGAGCATCAAAACCAACGCTATGGCCCCTATACTCAGATTGGTGGCCCCATACCCTTGCATCGTTATCGTCATCTCAAGAAAACTCGCACTCAAACCCGAGCCGACCGCATTGAAGCTTTAGCCAAACAAATATCCCTTCCAAATTCTATTAATGGTTTGAAGACTTTCTCAAACTCTGTGGAAAAAATTGAACTGCCTGTCCAACCGTTTGTAGACCCGGACCCTTTTCAAGAACTAACCTTTGCTAATACTATTGCAGCCAAACTTGCCATTGCTGAATACTTAGGCTATGCCCTGGCAAGATTAACTTCAGAACAAATGGCAGATGTTGATGAAATTTTAGCTCAAACCCTAAATCGAAAAGAAGTGATGGCAAAAATCAAGGGTTACTTCCAAACTTCATCGGAGCGTCACAATGCAAGATGAAGTAATCAACTTTTTCCAGTTTCAACAGACCTTTGAGTATTTAGGATACTTTGAAACTCCTGAAAATAATCAACTGATGAAAAGTCTCAAACGAGATTTGAGTCGAGGAGGATTAATTGTACTGTCGGGAATTGTCGGCAGTGGAAAAACCACATTATTATTGCAAGTTCAACGGGAATTAAAGCAAGAGGCTAAAGTGGTAGTTTCCCGTTCGATATCTGTAGATATTAATAATGGATAATGGATAATGGATAATGGATAATTATTTTTCAGCAATTATCAATTGGTAATTGGTTGTTTGATTTGGCTGTTTTGACAATACTTGTCAGAAGTTTTAAGAGTTCTATACAGTCTTGACTAATTGAGTTAAATCCTCTGACATCGATGTAATCTGCTTGATGTAATAGCTCTAACCAATATAGAGTTTCATTGGCTTCTTTCAGAGCAATAGCCATTTTATGTGCAAAGTCGGCACGACTTTCAGCGTGTTCAGCTTCACGCACCAAAGCTCCAATTGCCGTACCACTACGAAGTAACTGTTTTGATAAAACATACTCTTGTTTGTCTTGATTAAGATACTTTGACAATTTAACAATTCGTAATGCAAATTCAAATGACTTTTCTTTAACTACATTATTTTTCATAATTATCAATTATCCATTATCAATTATCCATTATAACGCCGACATCCGAAGCTGAGAATGACCTCAACAGCCCGTTCTTGAAGAATTGGGGGGAGAGTCCGCAGTATTTTTATGTTGGAGGGAATAAAAAACTGCAAGCGAGAGTATGTTGAATGGTTGTTGAAAGAAGCGACACAGGAAGATGTGGAATATCTGGAGTTAATCACAGAAGATGCGCTGGACTTACTGGTGAGCAAGCTGGTGACACCGTTGCAAGTTAAACAGTATCTAAAGCAAGCGTTTGAACAAGCTTTTGAAGTGGGTCAAAAAGTGGTGACTGTTGATGTGGTTGAACAAGTTTTAGTGGAAAGTTTGAACAATTTAGAACCGCAACTTATGCGTCAGGGTTATAACTTAAAAACATTGTCTCAGCTTTTGCAAGTGAAGCCGGGAGAAGTGCAGTCTTTTCTAAATGGTCAGCTTCCGAAAAATCAAACTCAAGAATTTATGGACAAAATCTTGCAGGCGGGAATCCCCCTCTCCAGTTAGCTTCTGAAGGTGAGACTCAAAGAATTTTCAAAGGTTATAGTCTATTTGCACTTAATGTGAGCATTAAATCTTGTTTGTGAGCAATTTGCAATAATGTGGGCTTATTTGCAAAACAATCTGAGCATAAAGCCATTTATATTTGCAGCTAATGTGAGCAGGAAATTGTCTTGTTTGCGAGCATGAGCGTTTCTGTTTGCAAGCAACTACAATTAGCGAAGGCAGAGGGCAGGAGGCAGAGGGCAGAAGGAATGCAGTTAAATTAATGCTTCATTTCAAGTGTGTGTTCGGGTTCCAGTATTTATCCAGTCCTCTGCATTTTATCTCGCTCTCTGCATTTATCTAACCCTCTGCCATCTGCCATCTGCCATCTGCCTTCGTTCACCCATCTGCCTTCTAAAATAATTGGAGATGTTGAAGAAATGGATAATTTTAAATCTACAGAATTGGATGAAGCTTTTGCTACTCCCGTTGAACGTCCCGAATTTCTTTGACTAATTCTTGAGTATGTTCATCAGTGGCTAGCCTTCTCATAATGGAAGTATCACCGCCCATGAGTTGAACAACCTCTTGTTTGAGTTTGGCAAGAGACTGTTTGTAATCTTCCCCGTCCTCTAGTTCAACTCTTAAAGACAATTTGGCTGATTCGTAGTTGCCTAAATTGGCATTTAATCCGAACTCAATTTCTTTAACTTTCATTGCCGTTACCCATTGCTGAATAATACACCATTCTTCAAAAAAAGCCGCTCAAATGGGGTCAGTTGATCGTCTTTCGACTGACTCACTTCTTTTTTGGGTTTTTCAGATTTACTCATTTCCTGACTCCACTAATAATCTGGAAAATTAACAGACCAACTGTATGAGATACAATGCTCAAAGCCTTTTTTGAAGTTAGCTAATTATATTGAATCATACTTATGATTGTGAAGACAACGCCAACACATATAAGCGTGGCTAAAATACTTCCAACCACAGATTAAGTTGTCAATAATGATGTTGGGATGATACCCAATTTTCAAGAGTCTCATGGTTTGTCCTTCATTTCCTCTAACAGAGTTAACAATCTCATAACTGTGACTGTTTTCTGTTCGTTAAGTTGGCGATTCAGGTGATCAGATACGCGGTCAATTGTGCGTTGACTTTCCCAGTGTTCAGCGTAGTCAACTTGAGTCATAGCCCCAACAAAAATCCCACCAGTAAAACCTATAATCACCTTGATTTCCGCAGGTATCCAAGATGTCTCAAGTACAAAGAATGCCATCCCACCAATCATCACACTACCGACTATGTTTTTTGCTCTAAGTCTATTCATTGCGCTTAGATATTCTAAACTCATTGACTGGATAAAAAGGGGCTGTTTAGACCCCTTGCAATTGTGTTCTAGTTGTGGTCGTGTTCGTCCACCAGTTTGGGTTCAATCACTTCTGAGAGAACGGGTGTGTGCTGTAAAGGTTCAGGTTCAACAGTCGGTTCAGGTTGTCGGTTGCCTTTGTTGAAGAACTGCTCAATTTGGGTCAACAGGTCATATTGAATTTCCTCTGTCTGACTGGTTTCCTGTGCCGTGATAAAATCGGTCAAGATATTTATTTCTGAGTCTACCCGTTGCCGTTCACTGATAGCAATGGGTTTGTTTTTGTGGTTAGTATCATAGGCTAGGACTGCACAACCGAGGGCGGTTGATGATGCCATTGTCTTCCAAAAGATGTCAACGTTTGGGGACAGTGAAAGGACAGATAACAGTCCGGTACAACCTAGCCAGAAGCTCACCCGTCTATCAACACGATCAGGAATTGAGATTAAAGCCATGAAATACTTACTCCTGTAATCGCTGCAAGCACTACAAAAGCGGTCTTAACTTGGTGGAAACGGGACTTATTAGACTCAGCGTAATAGGGGTAAGGACAAGATACGCGCAAAATTTATCACAATGTAAAGTTGTGTAACAAAATTACTCAGAAGCCTAAATTTAACTTTTCATCTAGTGCTTGTGGAATCGTATCGAGAGCAATTAGATAATCGCCAAAACGCTTAATATGACTGGTTAAATAAGGACTCAAAGCAGCTATTTCTTCACGCTCCCAGAAAAAACCTTCTTTTCTTAGCTGAAGCAAAACCTCAGTTAAATCAACCACATTATGGAAAATAACAGCATTAGCTACTAAATCACCGTACTTAATCGTCTTCTCTTGCTGTTCAGGGTCATTACTAGCAATCACCCCTTCCCCTCCAAAGCAAAACCATTTAGAAAAGCCATTATAAGCTTCTACTTTATTAGTCATTGCTGTAATTTTTTGACGTAACTTTTGGTCAGAGATGAACTGTCACAAAAAAACAGTTCTAATAACTCTGCCTAACTCTCGAAACGCTTGATAAAGTTTATTCTTCCGACTATAGTTTGCCAACTTTCGTAACAACATATCCGCCGAAATTTTGCCTGATTTAATAGAAAGAACCACTCGCCATAAATCTGACCAATGAGTTTTGATAAGTTGCCAATTAATTACCCCTTTAAATAGAGAATAAATCTGCTGATCAACTGTCTCCTTCTCAGGACGATAAAAAACTAAATCTTGCCAATTTCTAATGCGAGGCATAAGTTGAATACCTAATAAATATGATCAAGCAAAAACAGGAGTAGACTGTCCTTGAGTATCAGCATGAATAATCGAAGGTTGAATTTCCGATTTATGCTTGAGAAGTCCCTCAATAATATATACAGCTTCCCAAGTTCCACAAGGAATAAAATGACCGCAGCACGCGGTCACAGGCAAGCACCGGAATTCAATTCCGGTGAACCTGTGACTAAACAGAGCTATATAACTATCAGCAACATGATGATAAGCAATCCCACCATAACCACCATAGC
Organism: Lyngbya sp. PCC 8106; assembly: GCF_000169095.1. Taxonomy (GTDB): domain Bacteria; phylum Cyanobacteriota; class Cyanobacteriia; order Cyanobacteriales; family Microcoleaceae; genus Capilliphycus. Next base: position 55,291 of record NZ_AAVU01000020.1, on the reverse strand, counting down.
GAATATGATATTCCGAAAGTAAATTTTGCTCGTAGAGATCATATTTAGTTCCATCAGCAGCAGCCGTCGTACCATCTCCCCATAACTTAGTTAAAGGCATCATATTGTAGCGATTGATAATATCAACTAGAGCAGCATTGAGTCCTTTTAAACTAATATGTCTCTGATTAACAAAAGTGATCATTCTTGACGTAACAACGCCTCTCATCTGACGTGCCGCTTGCGCCGCTCCTAAATTGCATCCATAAGTAAAAGTGGTTAATAAATAGCGTTCTGTAGACCGTTCTAATTTTGAATCAGAACCACTCATTGGACCAAAATGTCGAGTAAAATTTGTCCAATAGTCCACATCTCTAAGAATATCAATTAAATTACGCTCTGGCATTCTTTCAGAAATTACAGCCTCTAAGTTTTTGAGAGAAGCACTCTCACGATTAGCTAATGGACGTTTTAAAACAGGTTCTCCTTGCTCGCTAATAACAACAGATGTATTGTTGGGATAGCCTAGATCTATTTCCGATGCTGTTTGGGTTAATGAATTTTTTAGATTCTCGACAAAATTTTCAGCCTGAGTAGGAAAGCCTAATTGTTGACAATATGCTTCAACCAATGGCTGACAGTCATTCCAAGAAAGTAATTGTTCTCGATAATCAGCATAAGCCCCACTGTTCAAGACACAAATATCCCCTGACTTTAGTTCAGTAGCTACATAAGAAAAAATACAAATCTCGAAATGGCGACGCATCACTTTAGTGACATCCTTAGATTGAACTATCACTAACTTTTGCCATTGCTGTGAAATAAAAGATCAATCAACTTCCGTTCCTATCCACTCACCTCGGCGATGGGAATTAGACAGTAAAACTTCCACGGCTTTTACCAATTTATCGTCACTACTGGTAGATTCTATCTTCAGGAACTTAAATAATCGAAAGAAGGCACTACGATGACTTTTATAAAACCGCCATAATCAAGGAAAATAATTATTCCCTTGATCAGCATTAATTTCTTCACACTCAGTTAATAGTTGTTCAACTCCTCCCGTTTGCTTGAAGATAGTTTGCAATTGCTCTAATGGTTTTGAATCGGGGACATCTTCATTGAAAACTACTAAAACATCGGTGAGGACAGATACTAATTTTTCTGTAGTTATCTGCTGTCTTTTTCTGATAGAGTCTAATTCCTCAATAGCCAGATTATGGATTTTTTTCATCTGCTTGAGGAACATTTATACTAGGTAATCGCGAGTCTGCACTTGAGCAGAATAAATGAGGCAAAGAAGTAAGGTTAATTGCTTATTTAGAGTAATATCTTTCATCTCCGAAGCAGTAAGAGCTTTAGCTTCAGAGGTAAAATGTTTGATTTTCGCCCTAGTTAGTCCTTGAAGATAGGGAGCGATTTCTCCCAGCGTTTCTAACCAAGTTAAATGGACAATTAAATCATTAAGATGATTTCGACTTGATTTTTGAGGAAGTTTTTTCAGGTCATTATAAGGACTGCGTTCAACGGCTGCGTAATTATCTAATAAATCCTTTAATCGCTCGATATCTTCAGGATTAAGCTGACTAATTACCTGGGAGAATATCTGTTGGTTTACTTCTTTTCTGAGATGATTAACTAAACGGTCTAAGGTATTAAAACCAGGAAGTTCATAGCGTTCTTTGACAACCTCTTCAATGGCTACATTGATTAAATCGGCTGGATTATCCATCCTTAATGCTGATTCAGTGATAACTGCTGTGATTAGAGCCTTGCCTTTTTGATTAAAAGGACTCACCTGGAGATAGAAGCGAATCGCTTTTTTATGACGGGATAAAGTTGGTGGATATTGATAGCTAAAACTTCTATCTTCAAGAAGATCCAGTACCGTCCGAATCTGGTTGATCATAGCAAGAGGGATGTCCGTTATTTGGGGGAAATAGCCTAATCTCTGAAATACTTTGAGTAAAACTAGCAAATTAAAATAGTTTTCTTCCCCAGCCGTAACTTTTAAGGCGAATGCTATCTCTATCCTCGTGGGAGTGTAAATTTTATCGAGTTCATTGACGGTATAGTACCGTTTGAATCTGGGATAAGCTGTGCGTTCAATTGATGCCACGAGTGAGAAAAAAGATGGTTATTTTCAGTTTACAGGAGTATTGTTATCGCTCTTAACCGCTCAATCTGTCCAAAAAGATTCAAATCTTTGGGGGGACATCTGCGTGTAGCGGACTGTATGGTGAATGTTCTTATGTCCTAAGTAGTCTTGAATCGCTCTGGTATCATGTCCAAGTGAAGCAAGATAATAGCCACAAGCATGACGCAGTTGATGAGGATAAACAGATTCTTTAAGTCCGGCTAATTCTCCGGCTCTGGCGATAATGTGACGGATAGTTCGGGTGGAGAGGGGGGCTTTGCGCTCGGAGACGAACACATACTGAGTTTCAGGATAATCTCGTTTAATCTGACGTAATGACCTCAATTCAGGAGCGCGTAGGGGATGAGTGCTATCATGCCCGTGTTTTACTCTTATAATCTCTATATAGCCGTCGTTCAAATCAATTTGTGACCATTTCAGAGAAACTAACTCTGCGGTGCGAAGTCCATGCCGAAACATTAGTAAAATAATGGCTGCATCTCGAACTCCGTGTCTTCCAAATGAATGCGCTGCTTTGTGAATTGCTTCCACTTCCTTGGGACGCAAATATTCCCGCTCTCGCTTTGACGCTACTTTTACAGGGGGATGAGGGTGAGAAACCATCTTTGCCGAAAAGGGAAGTTGGGGTGGTTGGGTAAGAATAGCTGAAAGCTTTATGATCTGTTTCTCCCTTCATTATACATTGCCTAAATTGAACCCAACTAGGCAATGTTTGAAAGACATAAATACATGGCTACTTTACACAACTTTACATCGTGATAAATTTTGCGCGTATCTTGTCTTTACCCCTCACAGAGCGGACAAGACGATAATCATCATCTTTAAGGGAAAACTTTCCTTGAAGATCTCGTTTGCGTTTCATCTTTTCTTCCAAGTAATACATGGAATAAGTTTAACATGAGTTAACCATGTATTACTTGGTTAACCACTTGCCATCTTTTTGCTAAAATTCCTTTTTATACTTCACTTTGAAATACGCTTAGATTACTTTCGCCAACAGTATCTTCGCTAGTTTTACCCCTATTTACGAAGGTCAAACGGTGATGAAGCTGCTATTTGACTAACTGGGCGAGTTACTTAGTTGTGAGTCATTAAACACTTGTAATTTCTATACTATTGGAATTTCCTGTATTCATTTGCTGCCAAAGCGTGGCATAAACTCCTTCTTTTTTCAACAATTCTGTATGATTACCGCTAGCAACAATCGTGCCGTTTTCTAACACAAAGATTTTATCCGCACGCAACGCTTGAGTAATGCGATGGGTAATCATAATAATAGTGCGTTCTTTGGCAAGGTGGTCAATCGTTGCTAGGATACCCGCTTCGGTTACTAAGTCAAGGGCGGATGTCGCTTCATCTAATATCAAAATAGCAGGATTTCTGACTAATGCTCTGGCGAGGGCGATTCTTTGGCGTTGTCCTCCCGATAGTTGTCCGCCTCTATCACCAACCGGAGTATCATAACCTTGGGGTAAAGTGAGGATAAATTCGTGAATTTCTGCATTTTTAGTGGCAATTTCGACTTCCTCAAGCGCAGGATTAATAGGATGATATAAGAAAGAGGGATCGTATCCGGATTGACTTAAATCCTGGAAATAAATTTAAAAACTTAACTAGCAATATCGTCCTCACTTCTAACCCCTTTCCTTCAAGGACTAAAAGGAAAGGGGAGTAACAGTAAAAAGGAGTTATTAACGGCATTTTAGACCCCTGAAAATCGCTAGATATTGGGTTTTATGCCGTTATTTAACCTTTTTAAAAACTGTAAAGGCTTTTTAGACCTTTTCTTTCTCATACCTAACGAGAAGTTGCCAACAGTAAATATCAGGATCATCATGTCCGATCATCTGTTGAAACATTTCAGCAAAAGGTTCGGAATCTAAGAAATCAATCTCCATGCTGAGTCGCTTCATGCCTGCTTCTTTAAAAATGCGATTCAACCGCAGAGGAGTATAATAAATCTGTGCATTTTGCCACTCGGCATCCCAAACTTTATTGTGAGCAACGTCAACAAAACCTTCCGTCATACAGTGGGCGTGTTGTCGGCTGAGATAGCAAATTTCTACATAACACAGCGTACTTTGGAAAAATCCGTAAATTTTGCCTCCGGGTTTAAGAACCTTGGAGAATTCGTAAATCATTTTACGATTAATTTCATCGTCACCAGACACCACAGAATTAACGATCAAGACATAATCAAACTTTTCTGCTAATTCTGGTTTTTTTTCGGTAAATTCAGTGGAATCAACCATCTCGAAAACAATTTGTTGATCGTTCAGTCTGGACTCACCCTCAGCTTGTTTCCATTTTTCAAGTGCTTTTTCAATTCCCACCTGGGAAAAGTCTGTGCAGTAAATTTGTCCAATTTGTGGACAAGCCTCTAACAAGGTTTTCTGAAGATAAATTTCCGAACCACAACCGGGAATTAAAACTTTGACTTCTGGAGAATTGGGAATATTAAAGCTCGGAGATTGATGGGAGGGACAGACTAACATTTCGCAGATTTTGAGACTGGGAGTCAGACTGAATGCACTTTTTTCATAGTCTTGGTGAATTTCATCCCAAACTGCTTTTTCTAGGTCTGGAGACTCGGCAGTAAGGGGATGAGTGGAAGGAATTAACCATTTGCGATCGCCATTTGTATTTGTCATTGTATTCAACTCCAAAATTTCAAGTAAACTTTAAGTAAATGTCAAATTTGCAACTAAGAAAGAGCAAGTTCTGGCAAGTTGTTGCTGCCTTGATGACCCTGTTGCCAAAGTGTTGCATAGAGTCCCTTTTCTTTCACCAAGTCGGTATGGCGACCCGATGCAACAATCTGTCCGTTTTCGAGGACAAAGATTTTATCGGCACGCAACGCTTGAGTAATACGATGGGTAATCACAATTACGGTGCGTTGTTTGGCGATGCGATCAAGGGTGGCGAGAATCCCCGCTTCTGTCGCCAGATCGAGGGCGGACGTGGCTTCGTCAAGAATGAGAATAGCGGGATCTCTCACCAACGCTCTGGCGAGGGCGATTCTTTGCCGTTGTCCTCCCGATAATTGTCCGCCTCTGTCGCCAACCGGGGTATCGTAACCTTGGGGTAAAGTTAAGATAAAATCGTGAATTTCTGCGGCTTTGGCTGCGGCTTCCACCTGTTCATTACTAGCTTCTAAATATCCCATGCGAATATTTTCTCGTATAGTCGTATTAAACAGAATCACCTCCTGAGAAACTAATCCAATTTGAGAGCGAAGGGAACGCACTGTAGCATGGCACAAATCAATTCCATCCAACAAAATGCGTCCTTTATCGGGGTCGTAAAAGCGGGTTAGTAAGTTAACAATTGTACTTTTGCCAGCCCCACTCTGTCCGACAAACATCACATACTCGCCCTGACGAATTTTCAGCGATAGATTTTTCACCCCGACTCTTTCGGCAGAATAATTAAAGGTGACATTCTCCAAATAAATTTCTTCGGAAAAATGCGGTAAGGTAACAGCATCTTGTGTATCTCGAACTGTTGGAATTTCTGAGAAAATCTCGCTGATGCGTCGTAAGGCAGCTACGCCATCAATAACAATCGGAAGCGATCCTGTAAAGGCAAGAATATTCAGATTTAACCCCAACAACAAAACCTGATAAGAAACCAGGGTTCCAACTGTCATGGAATCGTTGAAGGTCATCACTGCACCGATACTTAAAATTGCAAGTTGGGTAAGAACAAAAAGAGTGATAGGAATTCTTTGGACCAAGTAGGATATAAATACTGCCCCAATATAAACCTGTTTCAAGTCATCCAAACGATCCGAAAAATCCTGGGAAGCTCGACGTTCCATGCCAAATAATTTTACAACAGATTGGGAGAGAAGATTTTCTTCAACAATATTGGCAAGTTCTCCTTCCTTTTCTAGTAAATAATAGCCTTTGGAAGTGGCAATCTGGGCAAGGGGAGCCGGGGCAATGATACAGATAGTTAAACCAATACAAGTAAAAATAGCTAATTGCCAGTTGAGCAAGAAAAGAAAAATCGAAGCAAACAGGATATTACTAATTTCTAAAACAACAACGGTTAGCCCCATCGAAATCAAACCATTTTCTACTTTCTGAACATCAGAAATCAAACATTTAACAAGATCTCCGGCTGAACGTCGCCCAAAAAACTCCATCGACAGGCTTTGAAGATGATCGAATAACGAGCTACGAATATTGTTGATAATAACAATACCTAAACGCGCTCCTAAGAGGGTTCCGAGTAAACCAATAGCAATGTAGAAAATAGCACCAATGCCGAACAGCGAGATGATAAAAATTAAAAGTTTGTAGTTTTGAGGAATAATTGCTGCATCGACAATAAATTTTAAACTAACTCGCAATACCGAATCAAAGGCGGCATCAAAAATTAAACAGCAAAACATTAAAATAAATTGCCATCGGTAGGAGCCAATGTATTTACTGATTGTTTTGATAAACCAAATAAGCTGCTGCATGACGGGTTAATAGGAAAAATTATGGTGGTTTTCGATTGTGATTTTCGCGGATCTAATCTGGATAGCTTTTTGGTCGGTTGGCTGCTACTCAACCCATTGAAAAAGTTCATAGATCCGCTGCCGAATTTTAAGCTTAAAAAACTCTAAACCCGGAATCCCTTGATATGAAAAAGGGAATTATACAAGCCATATTTGGGAAACAATGTGAATAAATTATCTGCCTGTTTTGTTTCAAGGATTGATAAAAAATCGGCGGCTGCTTGGAGTTGGGGAGTGGTAGTTGCTATTTCTTTAGCGTTCATCATTTTCACCTTTTGGAAGTATAGTATGTACTGCAAACAAGTAAAGCGAACTTAAAATCGAATCTTTTGTTATTTGGACGAAAGATAGGTTTTTTATCCCTCTGATTGTTCGATGGATCTTCTCTCAATTATCAGGGTTGAAAATACCTATTCTAATTCTGTAAGTCACCCTCGGAATTAATTACTGTTATTAAATCGGACGGGTCAAAGACTAAAAACAGAATATGATTCGCCGCAATGGTCTACACATAAATATCACCTCCTTTTTGTTATGATTTGACTTTTAAGGGCTATACTTCGATATTTTATCAAGGTTTTAGTTACGGTGGGCAAGCCGACCTGCTACTTATTGATTGATGGGCAATGCTCACCGTTAACAATCGTCTTCTTTTCCGATATCTTAATGCTTAATTCGATTCGATAAACTGTTCAATTGCCTCTTGAACTGAAACCCATTGATTCTTATAATAGACTTTGCCGCATTCAAGATAGCATTCAGCCGCCTCTATCAGTTCAGGACAACTGTCAGGATTATCGATGTCTTCGTTGACTTTTTTCTCCTGCTTTTTATGCTCGGCAATATATTTGTTATAGGGTTCCTCTAACTTAGCCAAGGTTTGACGCAGACGACTGGGCTGTCGTTCTCCTTTAAATCGCTCGTTTAAATCGAAATCTAAACGTAAATAATGCCCCTCTGCACTTTCCAGGATTTGGCAACAGATAGCTTCAGAAATTTGGGCAGCAGGATTCATAAACATATCCGGCAGATGCCTAGCCCAGCCCAGTTGTCCCCATCCTTTGATGTCTTCATATTTGAAAGCCTTAGTTGTATTGCCAGTTCCAATGGAAAGGACAGCAATATCGCTTAAGTTTAATCCGTTCTTTTTTTCAATATACAATGCCTGGGTGATCGCCATTAACGCGGGGTTATTAGCTGATACTCCACCATCAATATGGGGCAAACTTTGATCCGCATTATAGGGAAGTTCATAAGGGGGGAAAAACGTGGGTGCTGAGGCTGAAGCCGTGCAGATTTTCCAGAGTTCAAGGTTGGAGTACCATGCAGTAGGATCGCTATTATTAAACCAGGTTGTGTTTCGCGAATAAACGTCATAAGCAGGAATCAAAATATGAGGTTTAGTAATCTGACCAATTTTCACATTTTTACCCAATTCTGGGTGTTCTAACTGGTTCTCCAAAACTTTAGCTAAACCCCGCTCTCCCTGTTCGTGTGGATAAAACACATGACTTCCCACCGCTTGACTTACTATCCGCCATTGTCGCTGCTGACGTACAGAGTCTAGGAAGATATTTTTTCCTTCATCCTTGTAAAGATTAATCATCTTATCGGTGTCCATCTGACAGGCAATTCCCGCAGCCAGAATTGAGCCAGTGGAGGTGCCAGAAGCCAAGTCAAAATATTCATGTAATTTATGTCCCTTTTTTTCTGTTAGTGTCGTCTGTACTGCCCGTAGAATTGTGGCAGATAAAACTCCACGAATGCCGCCGCCATCTAAGCTGATAATTTTGAAAGTCATGGTATACTCCCCGATAGGTTAATTGTTAATTGAACTGTGCCTAACTTGAGGTTAGAATTTTATTGAAGAACGAAATCTGAGTTGTCATATTTCTTTTTTACATCTTCTTTAAGGTGATCGCCCAGGTGAAGACTTGAATTTTTAGAGTTAAGAGAAGGGGTTAGCATTACATAGGTGTGTAATATTGCCCGAACCAGTATCCTAAACCCAATAAACTCAGCCCAACCAACAATGCGATCGCGATTTTGGTGAAATTCATCGGTTTTTCTGGCAAAGTATCTGTAACTTTGATCAAACTTCCCGGCTGATTAAATTTATCGAGTAACTGATTAACGTCAGCTTGGTTCTTCACCACTAGATCGAGACCGAGCCAAATATATTGGAAGTTATAAAGATTTGGCTGTTTTTTCACCCCACCCAACTTGGCAAACAACGCATCATTAAAATAAGTGGTGTCGGTTACGGCTTGGTTATGAAAGGCAATTAAGGGGGGATTGTACTTTTTGTTGGAAAGGGAAAAGTAAATTTTCTTCTCTTGACTCGCGATGCAGTCAAAATTAGATTTTTGTTGCCAAAATGCTTTGTTAACCCAAAATTGTGGCTTAACAATTTTGTCATCAGATCCATGCAAAATCCCAACAGGAATATCACTCAACTTATTTCCAATTTTAGCGATGCTGATCGGATTTGCTGCAAACGGCACTTGGAACAGTTTTAAAATCCAGATCACTGTTAGAGGAATGCCCATATCGGTACTGGGCGCAGGATCGGCAGTAATAATTTGTTTGGGTAAAAACTTTTGTTGATTTTCCTCAAGATAGATAGGCCAACTCAATGCTAATAATCCTCCCAAAGAATGACCGAATACATAGAAATCAAACTCGGACGGAGCGATAGTGAGATTATTTTCGGATAACTTTTTCCAACCTTTATCGGTAATATAGATCGCTTGTTTAATCCATTCTACTGGACTATGTGCCAGACTAAAGCCAACGGTTGAAATAAGCTGAGTAAGATGCTTTCCATAGCGGCGATTTAACAATCTAATCACCAAAATTAACACGACTAAGGCTAAGGAAAGGCGAAGGTACTTGAATGGAGTCGGTTTGACCAGCTTACGGACAATCGGACCAATTTTATTTCGGCGATATTGCGGTAAAGTCTCCTCTATCTTGAATTTGTTCCATTTTGAAATTACATCAGTCAAAATGTTAAACCAAAGGGATAAAGGAGCTTTTTCTTCCCTGATTTTATTTGTTAGCTCGTCTGGATATTGGCTTTTTTGAAAGTCCGGAAAAACCACGTAATACCCTTGTTTAGCCAAAAATTCTAAATGCTCTTGATAAAATTTTGGCAAACACAAGGCAAAGCCGTGTAAGTAAGCAATTAACTTCAGTTTTCCTTCGGCATCACGGTAGGGAATATTAGGAGCAAAAATTTGGATAAAATTCCCTAACTCGTGACTGCCCGATTGGTATATTGTGTAGCCGTCTTTTGGGATAATATGCTGCCACTCGAAAGCAGCGTCTGAAGTTTTATGATCTGCCATAATTCTATCCTTTTGTGTTTATGTTTGAGCAGGTTGATTGTAGAGAACCTGTACTTGCTGCTCCGTTAATAGCAAACTGAAAGCCATGATTAATTCAGATGCGCTAGCGGGAAGAGTACCTACAAGGGATGAAGGCAGAGCATTGCCAATTAAGGCAATTAATGCTCCTACAAATAACCACGACCATTTCAGTCTAACCCAGATGCCAATACCAATTAGTACCATGAACAAACTAACGACAATGGTAATGATTGGTGGACTACTCGGATTAATCGGGGTATAACGCAAAATTCCGGCAAAAAAGGTTGGCTCTAATTGGAGTTTCATATAGTTAGTGATGACATCTACTCCAGCCAGTGCGAATGCAATTACCCACGATAAAACTCGTACTATTTTAGTCGCCCAAGCTGCGCCAGCACGGTGAGCTAATTCAACACCAATTACGATTAAAAACGGCATAATTAAGTAGTGCAAGAGAAAGCGAATCATACTGATACTTTTTAACAAATCTCCTGCACCAATAAGGTTTCCCATTGCCAGAATCAAGTTATCATAGCTAGTGCTGGCTAGTAATAAAGACAACACAGTTATCGCTACAACAGATGATTGCCGCCGCAGACGAATTCCCCAATCTAGTAATATCCATTCCATTAGAGCGATACTTAGATGTCCGAGGGGATTAATGATGAGTAAAATGTTATTCATCGTTAATAATTCAACTCTCAAGCTCACCATAATTTACGAATTTTGAGGTACTAATATTTGTTGTTTGCTAGGGCTGGATTTCTCAAGGCCTTTGCTGTAAACTAGCCAAGTAAAAATAGCGACTCCCGCTTCGGTCCCACCCAAATCATGGAGGATATGAAATAAAGCATTGAAAGCCATTTGCGGGTCAGTATCAGGATTGCCTCCATACTTGTTTAGGAGAAAGAAAAATGTTAAGTTAACTCCAACGGAAAAAAACGGAACCAGAAGAATTTTCCAATCTTGAAGGAATTTATAGCCTCGATATGTCAAGACAGCAAAAATCAGCGTTAGTAAAATATAAATGGGAATTTTAAATTGATCGTTGCTGGCTTCGGAACCCAAATGATACAAAATAGAAACACCTAACAAACTGATCGCAAAAACAACGTTGATTAAATTAGAAAGAGTAGTGGTCTGCTTGACTAAACCATCCGACCACAATGCAAATGCTGAAATCAAGAAAAAGTAAAACATGAAATTCAGCATTGTAAAATCGTTTTGATAATACCAGCATTGGGTAACGTGCCAACCAATTTCTGAGGCGATCGCTACCATAATAAATGCTAGACCAAGCTGAGATGCAAAGATGCTTCTTGATGGCCATTCCAATCTTTTTAAACTTTCATAAAAAATTTTCATCGCCAGAGGGATGAGGGCAAAAGTAAAAACGTGGGTGATAATTAATGCCAGTTTCCAGCCGCCAGTAATACAAGTTTGAGGCAGATTTGTTGAAGGCTCCCCAATTCCCGGTAATGTCGCTAGAATATAACCAAATCCAGCTAAACCAATTAAGAAGCAGATGGCGATCACCGCTAAGTTAAGAGTAAATATTTTACCACTCGGGCGGGGTTGAAAGTTTCTCATGGATTTTTAAGTTGTTTTGTCAACTTTTGAAAAATGATATTATTTTTCGTACTGAGAGGGGTTGGGGGATTGAATTAAATATCTCGCCCTCTCGTAACTGGAATCAAAATGAGGTGCTTTTTAGGAAAAAATTAAAAGATTAAATCAACACTAAATGGAGCGTTAGGATTGGGACTAAAATCACGTCCTTCGGCTTGATATATTGTTAGACCTTCTTGTAAAACAGCCGATCCACCACATTCTTTAATTAAATCAGTACCCTTCTGGACTTTAAGATTTTGACAGCCGAATTCTCTTTGCCCATCAGGACCAGTAATTATAATACTCGTTACCGTTCCCGTTTCACCCTCGGGCAATGAAACAATTGCAGAACGAATTATCTCTGTTTGTTTCACACTACCCTGTTTGTTGACGTGCAATACTCCGTCATGCACCATAACACTTTTTTCTACTGCCTGAGTAAAATTCTCTGCATCTGCCATTGCTACAGTCGGGAAACATAATACCATCAATGAAATAGCTAAGACACAAACATTAACCAAGCGAAGAGATTTTTTCAGTAAATTAACCATGATTATCCTTGATGAGTTTGTTGCTGATTCTTGATAAAAAGTTGGGGTGAAAAGTGCGGATAGATGCCAGTTTTTAGACGAAGCCACAAATTGAGCTAATCACCCAAGTTGCTTGTTAGTATCCTAAGTTTGTTTGCTCCCTCAAAGTCCCCCAGAAAAAAGGGGGGACTTTTATTGATTTTCCACCGGGTGGGGATAGGAGAGAGCAACGTTTAGGCGGATTTTTAACTGGCAATATCTAACTGAATTATCCGCACTTTCGGGTTGTTTTCTAAGCCAAATATCAATTTGATTTGGCTTGAATTTTTAGAGGTATCTTGTCAAAGATTACTACTAAAATCGTAGGATATACCGCATATTTTTTTCCTTTTTTACTTACAATTTGAGCTTTTTTTGACTGAAACACAATCACGAGTGACGTAAAATATGTTCAGTCTGGATTGGAACTTTTCTTGTTCCATTAGTAAGACGTTTACCGATGCTAAATTGTGAACTCTTCAACCGGATAAATTTTTGAAAGTCCCTGCACCTCGTCAAATCACTTTCAAGATGGATACTTTTTCCCGCAGAGGCAGTCAGACATTTCCAGGCATCCACTAGCACATTAGGATTATATTGGCAAGTAAAAAGTAGCATGGTATAATCACTACCACTATTCAGGCTAACTGTATGGTTACAAGTCCTTTGACATTAAATTTAGATACCGTTCACCTCACAGACGAACAGTTCTATCAGTTATGTCAAAATAACCGTGATTTGAACTTTGAACGCACCGCCAGAGGAGAATTAATTATTATGCCACCCGTTGAAGGCGATAGCAGCAATCGGGAAGCGGACTTAATTATCGATTTGGGAATCTGGAATCGGCAAACTAACCTGGGTTATACCTTCAGTTCCTCCACTGTATTTAAGTTACCCAATGGCGCTGTTCGCGAAGCGTGGGCTACGCCCATTCGTTCTCCTGATGCCGCTTGGATTCAACGGGAACGTTACTCAGCACTCACAGCCGAACAAAGGCGAAAATTTTTCCCTATTGCACCCGATTTTGTGATCGAATTAAGGTCAGCAACCGATGATTTGGAAACCCTACGCCAGAAAATGCAAGAATATATGGACGCAGGAGTAAAACTGGGATGGTTGATTAACCCCCAACAGCAACAAGTAGAAATTTATCGCCCAGAACAAGACGTGGAAGTACGAAACCTTCCCACAGAATTATCCGGTGAAAATCTATTAACAGGATTTAGCTTGAATCTATCCCCATACTTGTAGAAATCCGGGATTTTAACGTTGTAAAACCCCCACTGTCTGCCCACATCTGCCAGCACAGTTTGCCCCTGAAGTTCCCAAATTTAGTGGGATTTTGAACTTCAATTCTTCTCCTCAAAGTTAGCCAGGGGGTTTCTTTAGGAGCGTATGACATACGCCCTAACTTCAAAGATTGCTTACGCCTATAATTTAGAGATTTTGTCCATTCAAATTTTACAATTGAAAAAGTCGCTCTTTCACGGTATTTAAAATCCGGTGCGCTCGTGCAACTCAATTCCCGAGTAAATTTTCGTTGGATTTCTACTGTTCGCAAAGCGTGGGCTACGCTCATGTTTTGAATTGGAGACGAATGAGAAATAGGTTTTTTCTCTACTTCATCTACAGGCTTTTCAATAAAAATAGGTTGATTGTGTTCAATAGAAGATGCTGTATCTGAGGAATTGTCATCCGCAATAATCAGTTCTTTTTCTAACTCGCCAGATGAGACAATATTTTCAGTTTTAACAGGCTTTTCTAACTTTTCTTTCTGAGATTTTTTGATTTTTAGAGATGGAACGCTTTGTTCTCCTCCCTCATACTCCTGCAACTGTTCTCTTAAAGTTTTTCGGGCTTGAGAAATGCGTTTGCGGACATTATCGTAAGAAATATTCAGGTGTTGGGCAATTTCTTGATAAGAAAGTTCTTGGTCTGCAAACAGAACAAAAACTTCGCGCAGTCTCGGCGGTAAATTTTCAATTGCATTTCGTAAAAATTGCGCGGTTTCTCGGCGCGTAGCACTGAGAAAAGGAGTTTCTTCTTGACTGACCCATTCTTCTTGCTGTGTTGAACAAACGGTATCTAAAGACTCGATTTTTTTTGTATTTCTGTTATGTTGTCGATGAATATCGATGCAGAGGTTATAGGTCAGTTTGGTCAACCAGGCTTTAAAGTTATCAATAACAACAGTATTCTGTTTAATTTTTTCCCACGCTTTTATTATCGCTCGACTGAGGACATCTTCAGCTTCGATAGAATTGCCATTCATCCACTTAACACAGCAACGAAACAGGTAATCTCGATGCTGTTCAAACAATTGCCAAAAGGCATTAATTTCGCCCCGAGAAAGGCACTGTAAGAGTTGCTGTTCTTCTGTTGGGTTTGGCAGAGAGTTAATAGCGGCTTGCATCACTATAATTTCCATTGAAAGACAATCTTGAGGGTTAATTTTTGTAAGGGTGATTGATAAACCACCCCAACTCAGGGAAATTAAGCAAAAGGAACGGAGAACAAAGTGCCGCCCTCGGTATAAGGCAGAATACCCTCAAGCTCAATACCCGGGAAGTTTCGCTCTGTCATCTCCCTGTAGTTCCCCACTGCTGAAATTGCATTCAACGCAAAATCATTCGGCAAACCCAAACTTTCTCCGACATTTCCTTCTACTCCTAAAAAACGGCGAATAACCGGGTTTGAACTCTCAAGTTCTGCCGTCACATTTTCCGAAGTTAAACCCAGTTCTAACGCTTCCGTAACCGCATAAGTAACGCCAGAAACCACATCTTTCCACTGGGATTGATTCTCATCCACCACCATTGCTAAAGGTTCCTCTCCCAAGACTTCTGGAAAGGGCTGATGCTGGCTTCGTTGCTCTACGGGTAAGGTCAGAAGACTGGAAATAATCAGACCCCCATCTCCCGTTATCGCATCTAATTCCCCATTGATATAACTGTCAAATATGGTCTGAAAATTATCCAAAGCCACGACTTCCGCATTAATGCCTGCCGCGCTCAACTTTTCTTGTAACCGAGTCTCAGAAGTTGTACCCGCACTGACACCAATTCGACCCCCTGCAAGCTGTTCCAAAGTAGTAATTCCACTGGCGGTTGGAGTGACTACAAATTGAGCATCGTAAGTATTAATCGGCGCAAAATCTACCCCCAACAGCGCATCCCGTCTAAGATTGTGAGTTGCATTTCGACTCGTAACATCAACAACACCATTAGCAACATCACTAAAGCGCTGAGAACCTGTTGTTTGAATCACAAATTCAACCGCGTTGGGGTCGCCAAATAAAGAAGCAGCCAGCGCCCGACCCAAATCAACATCAAACCCGGTTAAATTACCATTTTCCTCTGCAAAACCGAGTCCTTGGGCATCATTCCTCACCCCAACCCGCACAAAACCCCGGTCTAAAACTTCTTGTAAAACGTTGCGGTTATCGTTATCCACCAACGGCACAGTTACTTTATCGCTACCGGAAAAAGGAGGATAATAAACCAGACCTCCCGGTTCGACAAACATCAGTTCATTGAGATTTCGGGGTAGCGCAGTTTCATCGAAATTCCGATTATAAATTTCTTCGTAGTTTCCAACTTGTTGAATGATATTCAGCGCAAAATCGTTATCAATTCCCAGGGATTCTCCCAAATTCCCTGACACGCCCAAAAAGCGTTTGATGTCGCTATTCCCATCCAGAAACTCATTCACATTCTGAGAATTAATCCCGAAGAATTCCGCTTGAATGGGAGCGTTAACCACCCAGCGCACTACATCGGCAAATTCTGACTCATTTTCGGGTACAATAAATGCTAACGGTTCTTTGCCAATATTCTCCTCTAAAATCACTTGATTTCCCGGATTAGATAAGGTGGGAATGCGATTGCTGAGAACGCCGCGATTAATGGAAACTGAACCGATTTCACCCGCATCGTAGGCGGCAAACAGGTCATCTTGAGACGGAAATGTTTGGATGTTTAAGGTAATTCCGGCACGTTGGGCGGCATCTTCTAAATTTTGTTGAGAGCGGGTTCCTGCTAATACGCCCACAGTCGTTTCTTGCAACTGTTCAACCGAATTAATTCCGCTATCGCCCCGCACCAAAACCCCTTGGGTGTCGAAGAAAACCGTAGGGGAAAAGTCTACTCCTAAAGTGGCATCGCGGAGAACCGAATGGGTGGGCAAAGTGGCGGCAATATCGACGGTTCCACTGGCAACGCTGTTAAAATCTTCCCCCGCTTCAACCACCACAAATTCTACAGAATTGGGGTTATCAAATAAAGCCGTAGCCAATGCGCGACTATAATCAATTCCCATCCCACTAAAAGAACCGTCCGCTTCTTGGTTGCTAAAGCCAATGGCATCATCGTTAACAGCAACCCGCAGAAAACCCCGGTCTAAAATTTATTGAAGTTGGGAACCTTCTCGCGTTTCACTGCCAACAGATGCCCGATTTTCTGAGGCTCCAAATAAGGCATAATGTTCAAAACCCGTCACAAAATTACCGTTAGTAACTGCCTCGGTTACATCGGGGTTAAAGTCGAGATAAAACTGTTCGTTAAAGGGAATTTGTGGCGTTCTACCTTCGTTGAAACCAAACTTTACCCAGTGTTCATAGCCGCTTCCTAAGCGTCCTTCGGCAACGGCTTCGGCAACATCGGAATGTTGTTGGAGATAGGTATTTTCGTCGAAATTGAGAGTAGTCATAATTGGGTTAATTTTCTAAATGAATGCACGAAACAGTTTGACTGCAACGCGCCAGATAGAACCTCCGGAACGTGGGCAATCAAAAATTAGTACGTTGATGTAGATCCTGATTAAAATACTTAGCGAGAAAACCTGATACTACTTCTCCGTGAAGATGCGCTTAACACAATCTGGTTAACATAAACCCCATAACCGATGAGGGACAATGATTAACTGCTTGTTGACAAAGAAATGTATGAGCTTTTCTATCAATTTGTTCACTACACATCAATATAACTTTCTTTCCTCAAAAGTGTATCCGTGAAACTACGGAATTAGCTCAGTTTATATCTCCGTGTTTTTACGGAGTTGTTAAATAGACAGTTTGGCGTGTACGGAGATACGATTCGCGTACTGCTATATTGACCGCAGACTTTGCCGAAAAGAAGACAAACTCAGCCTAGTTGAACAGGACATAGTTTGACTCCAATCTGAAAACCGCTATTGATAAAAATTATTTTGATGCTTCGCCAAAACTTAGAAATTTTATCTGCAACTCCATTCGTTTTTGATACACCTGAGCGCGTTAGCATTTCCCAACTGCATCCTTTTCTCTATCATGGCTTCTCACTCCCCCCTCTGTCAATCGGAGATGATATTTGATCATCATCTTCCCACTTGGGCTAATGCTAGAGAAGCTGTTATGAAGTGCCAACGAACTTAAAACACTGCTGTACTCGCTTTTTAAGCACTTCTTTACAGAAGTTGACACAGTACCGATTAATACGGGTGTCGGAACTTTTTCATCAAATCGGGACTAAATTTAGGCGTAGAAATAGCGAAGCTGACACGAACCGCAAAGTAGCGAGTGAAACAATTGCCAGGTCATGGTTACAGCCCCTTTTTTTCTGAAAACCAGCCCGGACTCTAGGACAACACTCAGTTAACCACGGCAGAGTATAGTCACTACTCTCCCAAACATCGCCTATATGCTCAAAAATATATGATTTGTGTAGCTTTAATTTAATTTAATAAGAAATCTCTGATTCAGCAGAAGTCAAAATCTTTAAAGCCTTTTGTGCAACAACTTCAGCTCGAAGCGAAGTGACTTTTTGATATCTTAACGTAGTCTGAATCTTTTCATGTCCCATCAACGCTCGTAACTCTTCAATAGACATTAATCCCACTCTTTCTGTAGCAAAAGTGTGTCTTAAATCGTGAAGCCTCGCACCTTTCAAAACAAAACTTTGCGCCGTCAAATCACACCAATTACTATCAACTCGGCGATCAGACAAGCGCGTCACTTCTTGAGTAAATGGATTTCGTGCAGTAAATAACGCAGTAGAACCTGTATCCCTATAATACTTAATGTATTTATCTAAAACTTGTGCTGCATCCTCACTATAAAAACACCATCGTTGTTTGTTCCCTTTACCCACCACCTGAAACTTGCGAACGATAGTATCTACTTGTTCTAAATCCAGTGCCAAAACTTCACCAATTCTAGCCCCTGTGCGATGCAACAACCGGACAATAGCGTGCAAACGTACATCCTGAGAAACAACTTTATACAACTCTACAAGCTGCAAATGATTCAAATAACGAATGACTTCATCCGTACCATGCTCTCCTTTCTCCAATAATGGCTTGCGGCGAGCCAAACCAGCAATCGGATTACTTTTAAGATAACCAAAAGCCACCCCATAGTTGAACAGCGATTGAATAATTGCTTGATGTCGATGGTGAGTATTGATTGATAAATGTTCCAAGCTTTGCAAATAGTCACAGATGACCTGACGGCTAATAATTTCTACAGGCTTTCGCCCATGAAAAGTAAGCAGTGGTATTAACGCCGTCTCATAAGAACGTCGCGTACTTTTAGCCAGACCGGGACGCTCTAAAAACTCTGTCGCTAGTTGAGCTAAAGTAACCATTAAAAACCAAACTTTCCGGAAATCACAGTTCGGCTAGTGTTTTTCTGCTCTAAACACTTAATTTCCGGAAAAACTTAGATACTATCATGTATACTTTTGACGGCTCAATCGCTCCACAGCCCCAAGAATCTCTAGAAAACTACATCAAAAGGCTGCGAACCCGTCTTTCGATGACCCAACAGCAACTAGCCGCCGCCGCCGGAATTCATGGACAGAGCCTGGGCAAGCTGGAAAGAGGGAAAACACTTCGTCTCAACCAGAAAACCAAAAAGGGGCTGGCTATCGCCTTAAACATTCCAGAAGAATACCTAGATGCCGTTGTTTCTGGAGTACCTGTAGAAGGCGTACAGAAGAAACAATACTGTCCCAAGTGCTGGAAGGGAGGTACTAACCCAGACCCGACATGGACAATGCCAAAAGCCAAGTATTGTTTGCTTTGCGGCACTCAACTACGTTCTGGCTGTGTTAGCTGCCAGGAGCCTATCGCATCGTTCAAACATAAATTTTGTCCCCACTGCGGTACTCCTTACGCTGAGTCGAACAAGTCCCCTCTTAAAAAATTCAAATGAATACCGGGGTCTGTTTTGTTATCAAACTAAAATTCTGTTAAATTGGGGAGCGGTTTACATGAAACGCTGCTTGGGAGTCAGAAGAATTAATCGAACATTTCACCCTACTTGAGGGAGAAAGGACACTGCTAGCCAATAAAACTGGAGCCACGCGGCTTGGTTTCGCCGTTTTACTCAAATGCTTTTGTAAAGATGCTCGGTTTCCTGTTAAAAAGCAAGAAATTCCTAAATCCGTCATATCCTACATCGCTCTTCAAGTAGAGGTATCAGCCTCCCAATGGCGCGAGTATAAGTGGAGCGGACGCACCATTGAATATCATCGAGCGCAGATTCGTAGCTTTTTTGGGTTTAGGGAAGCCACCGTTGCTGATTTTAACTCTCTGAGCGAATGGTTGAGCGAAAACGTGCTTACTTTTGACCGCAACGAACAGCATTTAACCGAAATCGTATATCAACGGCTAAGAGAGTTAAAAATTGAACCGCCCACTAGCGAGCGAATTGAGAGGTTAATTCGCTCCGCACTGCACAGTTGCGAACAAAACTTTTGTGCCACGACTTCTGCTCAAATTTCGTCAGAAACGAGAGCGAAAATTGATGGGATTTTAAATACAGATAAAGCCTTAGAAGAACAAGCTACCCCATCTCAGACCTTTGATTTCAATCATCTGAAAGCCGACCCGGGTCGTGTGGGGCTTGAGAGTTTGCTTAAAGAGATTGATAAGTTAGAAACTATTCGGCAATTAGAATTACCAGAAAATCTATTTACTGAGATTTCTCCCAAAATTATACATCACTACCGACAACGCGCTTCAGCCGAACCTCCGAGAGAGTTGCGCCGCCATCCTGACCCAATTCGCTATACGTTAGTTGCAGCATTTTGTTGGCAGAGAAGCCAAGAAATTACAGACAGTTTAGTTGAATTGCTGATTCAAATCGTACATCGCATTGGTATCCGTGCTGAACGAAAGGTAGATAAAGAACTAATTGCCGACTTCAAGCGAGTCAGTGGAAAAAACAATATTTTATTTCGGATGGCAACTGCTTCTCTAGAACATCCAGAAAAATCAGTACAAGATGTCATCTATCCGGTAGTTAGTCCATCTACTTTAAAGAATTTGGTCAAAGAGTTTAAGTCGAGCGGCCCTACTTACCGAGAGCGAGTTTATACGGTGATGCGAGCTTCTTATTTGCACCATTATCGCCGCATGGTGCCACAAATCCTTGAAGCTTTGGAATTTCGCTCGAATAACGAACTTTACCAACCTGTTATCAAAGCGCTAGAACTCATTAAAAAGTATACGGATAGTTCTCAACACTATTACTCATCAGAGGATGAAGTTTTTGTTGATGGAGTGCTTAAAAATAGTTGGCGGGAAATTGTGGTGGAAGTAGACTCATCTGGAGTTGAAAAAATTAACCGGGTCAATTATGAAATTAGCGCGCTTCAAGCATTAAGAGAGCAACTGCGTTCCAAAGAAATTTGGGTGGTTGGCGCCAAACGTTATGGCAATCCCGAATCCGACTTACCCAAAGATTTTGAGGTGCAACGGCAGGTTTATTATCAAGCTTTGGGGCAGCCCACTGATGCTGAAGCTTTTATTAGTAACTTACAGCAGAAAATGACTCGGGCTTTAGAGCAATTGGATGCTAAAATCCCCCAAAATCAAAGGGTAAAGATTTTGACTAGAGAGAAGGGTTGGATTTCGGTTTCTCCGGTTGAACCTCAAGCAGAACCGTTAAATTTACAACGGCTCAAGGGAGAATTAATTTCCCGCTGGCCGATGACCAGTTTGTTAGATGTTCTGAAAGAAACGGATTTGCGAATGGGGTTTACGGAACAGTTTCACAGTGTAGCTCCGATGCGAGAGTTTGGACAGGAAAATTCTACAAAGACGGCTATTACTTTGTTTGTTTGGATTAGGAACTAATACCGGGCTGAAGCGGATTAGTTGTGGAGGAACTGGAGAAAACTATCCCGATTTGCTCTATGTCAAACGGCGTTATATTCATAAAGAAAATTTGCGAAATGCCATCGCACAGGTAGTTAATGCTATTTTTCAAGTGAGAATGCCGACAATTTGGGGTGAAGGTACAACCGCTTGTGCAAGTGACTCGAAAAAGTTTGGGTCTTGGGATCAGAATTTGATGACGGAATGGCATATCCGCTATGGTGGGCGAGGGGTAATGATTTACTGGCACGTTGAGCGGAAATCTGTTTGTATTTATTCTCAGTTGAAAACTTGTTCTTCTTCTGAGGTGGCGGCGATGATTGAGGGTTTGTTACGCCATTGTACGGATATGAAGGTGGAAAAGAATTATGTTGATACTCATGGCGCGGAAGGCGCCATCAGGCAAGCACTGGATTTCAAATCCAGTGAACCTGATGGTCAGAGTGAGGTAGCTTTTGCTTTTTGTCATCTGTTAGGTTTTCAGTTGTTACCCCGTTTGAAGAGAATTCACAAACAGAAATTGTATCGTCCGGTGGCAGGTCTTGGTAATGCTTATCCGAATTTACAGCCGGTGCTGACCAGACCGATTAATTGGGAATTGATTCGCAATCAATATGACCAGATGATTAAATATGCGACGGCTTTAAGATTGGGAACAGCGGAAACTGAGGTGATTTTAAAACGATTTAGTCGTTCTAATATTATTCATCCGACTTATCAAGCTTTGGCTGAGTTGGGAAAGGCGATGAAGACGATTTTTCTGTGTGAATATCTTAGCCGGGAGGAGTTGCGTCAAGAAATTCATGAAGGGCTGAATGTGGTGGAGCAATGGAATAGTGCAAATAGTTTTATTTTTTATGGTAAAAATAGTGAAATCGCTACGAATCGGTTGGAAGACCAAGAGATAGCGGTGTTGTCATTGCATTTGTTACAGATTTGTTTGGTGTATATCAATACGTTGATGATGCAACAAATTTTGTCAGAGAAAGATTGGTTGAAATTGATGCAAAAGGAAGACTGGCGAGGGCTAACTCCATTAACCTGGAGTCATATCAATCCCTATGGAACTTTTCGGCTGGACTTGGATGAGCGGTTATTGATTGACCCGGTGGTTTCTTGATATAAAAATCAACTAATCGCTAAAATCCTTGCACAGAAGATGTTTGACTTGCTACTTTGCGGTTCGTGTCAGCTTCGCTATTTCTACGCCTAATCAAACAACAAGTTTTGCACTCTTGTTTGATGGAGTTGATGACTATGTTCAGATTCAAAACCATAATACGATTAACACAATTGGTAGTGGTGATTTTACGTTTTCAGCAATGGTCTATGCTTTAGAAAGTGAACAACGTCTTCATCCTCAAATTCTGTCTAATCGTGCTAATGAACAAAATGGATTTCTCTTTGGGTTTCATGGTCGTTGGAGAGGAAGCCAGAATAAAATTCCTTTTGTTCAATATAATCAGACAAATTGGATTGACTATCCGAATCAGCCGAACCTTCTTGATAATCAATGGCATCACTTTGTCGCCCGTAAAAAAGGAAATAATCTTACCTATTTTGCCGATGGAAAAATCATTGTATCTTTTACAAGGTCTATACTTGAAAACTACAATATTGCTTCTTCACAGCCTCTCTTAATTGGTTGGGATAGGGCTAATTCATCTGCTACACATTTCAAAGGAAAAATTGATGAAGTCAGTATTTGGAATCGAGCATTAGGTGATGCAGAGATACAGTCAGAACTACTGCAATCTATTCAGGGAAATGAATCAGGACTGCTGAGTTATTGGTCTTTTAATGAAGGTTCTGGCAATTTAGTTAGGGATTACTCGGGTAATGGTAATGATGGAACTATTTTTGGAGCTACATGGACAACTGGATGGGCTTCTGAAATTAAGAATAAACAAAGTTCACAATAATTTCTTTCCTACAGCGAACGGGAACCAGATGGACATTGAATTTCATCATTAGCTGTTGGACGTTTCGGAGTCGGGGGCGGAAGCTTTGAAGGTTCTTCTGTTTCACAAATTTGAGTAACGGTAGTCTCTGAGTCGTTTTGATTCACAACAAATATAACCGCAGTAAAACTGGTTAAGTCCGAGTGTTTTGATGTTGCCGTTGCTATTGCGTTTCGTTGGTCTGCTCCCACGACAATCTGATAAGTATAATTTTCGGTTTCGGCTTTGATTCCAATTCCTAATTCTCCAATGCTTGTCCCAAATCGGTTTTTTTCTGAGTAATAAACTTCCTGTGCTTTATTAATCGCGCTGATATACTGCTTGGCTTCACTCTCTTTCATTCTGTTAGTAGCCCCAGGAGGTTCAATCCGGGTAAAGACTTGATCGTTGGGAGGTGAAGGCATTTTACAGGTTTCTAGTCTTTGCATTAGAGAAAAAATCCACCAATCTCCTCCAGCAAAGGCTATACCTCGAAATCCGACAAAAGGCAGATATCCTTCTGGAGATGACAAATCAACTTCTGTGTTGTCATAATCCCATGGTACGCGCTCAAGAAAACGCTCTAGTAAGTCAATAGAGGTTTCGTAGGTAATTTTCTCTGAGTTGGCAGGCCCACCAAGACTTTCCCAAATGCGCTTTTGGACGCTGAAACCAAAATGACCGTTTGAGTGCTTAATCCAAAGTTTATCAATAGTCTTGAGATCTTTACAAGGAAATCTAACGATGAAATTTTCGTCGATTGCAAGATTAGCCTGTCCCGCAGCTATGAGCATCACTTGCCAGGTTTCTTCATCAGCTTCTCGCCATTTTTCTTGTGATAAGAGAGTTTTTAGTCTACTGTAGTCAACTTGACCTGACGGTAGCACCATTGGATAGTCAGACTCGGTGATTCTGGGTCTAGGGTCAGGAGAAGAAATTGGAGCTATCTCTGAAGAAGGGGTAGAAGTTGGAGATGAACTTTGAGTGCGTAACGAACATCCAACACTTGTCAGCATTAAAGTTGCAATTAGAGGAGCTAAGTAACTAGGCATAATGTAATATCTCAACGCATTTTTAATATACCTAAATCCATTCTTGATAAATAGTCGCACAAATGAGTGGCACCTAATTCTCCTCCACAAACACTAACTCCCCATCAACATACTTTGTCTCTGGCGGCGCCCAATTTTCTTCGGGGGTCACAATGCCAGGGATTATTGATTATTCCATCTATTTCAATAGATTCACCCAATCCAAGAAAGTCTTTGTAGAGTATGGCTTCGGTTTCAGGGTCACGTTCAAAATCATCACAGGTTTCATCATCCGGCCCAGTTGGATGAACAGCACAGACTAAATGGAAGTCCCAGGCGTAGTAACGGCAAATGTAGCAGTCATCAATTCGGGGCATTAATTCTAGTTTACCTCAATCAATTGTTCGGTTTTCTGCATTTTATCAACGGTTTTTAAGGGTGAGGAAAATAATCTATTGCGGTACGGTTCTCTCCAATTTCACCTGCTAAATTGTTGTTGCATCATAGTGAATGTAATCAATAGTTATTCATTTATTCCACATTAAAGGAGAGCAATTAATATGATGTTAGCTTACAATCCCTTTGCTGAAATGGAAAGAATGCAACGTGAATTTGACCGGGTTTTAAACTCCCAAGTAACCTCCCGTTGGACTCCGGCAATTGAACTGCAAGAAACTCCCGACAGCTACGTTCTCAGAGCGTTCCTCCCCGGTTTGGATAGCGAAGCACTCAACATTGAAGCAGCCAAGAAAGCGATCGCCATCTCCGGTAAAACCAACCGTCCCGAACTGGATGAAGGTCACAAATATCTTTACTCCGAATTTCCGGCTGGTGAGTTTCGTCGGGTTGTGAATTTGCCCGAAGCGATCGCACATACCGAAGTAAAAGCGGACTACGCCGACGGTGTTCTAACCTTAACCATGCCCAAAGCTCCCGAAACTGTTAACCGTGTGGTGAAAGTAAGTTTGACTAATGTTGAACAGCCTCAACTGAACGAAGCGGATCAATAATTGATTCCTTTATAAGAATGAGAGCCTCGGCAGTGCCGGGGTTTTTTTGTGTTAACTATTTGGTGGAACCGGATTATAAATTAACTGCACTCGCTGTTGAGTTTTTACGTTGGGGCAGAGAGCATTTTTCTATAAAGATTTAGGAGCTTGAATCGGGGTGAGAGCTTTACATTTACTCCAGTTTTGTGAAGGAGTCTTGTAAAGATTTGATAAAGCTTTCGGAAAATTAGATCGACGGGGAGAGATGCAGTTATTTTAAAGACGGCGTGTTGAAACTCTATTGATTTTATAAGGAGTAAAAAATGAGCTTCCGTCTGAACACTACGGGAATTGTTTCTGCAATTGTCATGTTAGCCAGTTTCGGGCTTAATATCCCCAAAGCAACGGCAGAAACTTTTGACTTTAGCATCACCTACGACACCGAATTCAACTTTGTCCCCCTCGAAATTGCTTTTCCCGATGTCGTGCCGCCGGATTCGGTTAACATAGCGCCGCTGCTCGACGAGTTACCGCCAGATTTTCAAGCCGCCTTACCGGAGGATTTCCCCTCGGTAATCGAAAACCCATCTTTCATATTCATATCTGGCGGCGGTGTGAGTCAAGAATCCGATCCCCCGTTTGGATTAACTAGCTTTACCTCGGGTGGCTTTAGTCTGGGGATAACATTGGAGTCCGCTCCCAATCCCGTAACCGGAGAACCCATACCCCTCAGCCAACTGATTATTACTCGAGCCAATCCAAATGACTTTAATCTGGATTTACCAACTCCGGAGTTTTCAGACATTTATTCCGGTGACGAAACCGATAATGTATTGTTGGGTTTCTCAGATACTTTTGCCATTTTTAACATTTTTAGCCCCACCGAAGGCATCGCCGACAATCGGGGGCGAGTTACTATTGTTGGCGGCGAGGGTGTATTTGAGGGTGCTGACGGTGAAGCCAGTTTTATCGAAACTAGCACGTTCAATCCCAGTAATCTCAGCGGTATTCTGGTGGGTGAAGTTCCCATAGAATTCTCCGTCGAGACTCCCCAAGCCGTCCCCGAACCCACAGCAAATGCAACTTTAATAGGTTTGGGAATTATTGGTGCTGGTATTCTGCGGCGTCGCTTTTCCAAGTAGGTTTTACCCTCATCAAGAAATCAAATGATAGTCCCATTGCCGGGGCTTTTTTATTGGCTGAATCTCCACAGTATTTCTTATTCGCGCAGAACAAAAACTTTTCTAACTGATTTAGAAACCCCATAAGAAATTATCGCTTGGAAGAAATATAGAGTCTAACTCTGAAATCGGAGTTTGTCCTATTGATATTGTTCCACCTGGAGCGGACAATGAACCCATATTAGTGCTTGATTCGGTACTCTCAAGACTCGTTTTGTCAGCAGAGAAGTTTTGTAAAACTTTAACTCCTGAAAGATTGGCGTTATAGAGAATAATGTATGCAACTGATTCCATTGTCTTAATATTGATTGAATAAGTTTACTAGAGATTGATAAGCTTTTAAAAAACTCTTGATTCAAAGCTTGGGTTATAAAATACTGGAAATTCACTCAAGACTTCTCCAGTTTCAGAAAAACTCACCGGATCTTGAACAACTGCAATCGGCGCTCTATTTCCTAGAGTATAAACTTCAGAAGCTTCAAAGGTTTCTAGAACTTCAATTTCATTGTTAACAACGGTGTGGTCGTAGGATGTTAATCTAATGCGGATTTTTTCATTCATGGGTCTAAGGCTTTAACGATTGAGCTTTAGTTAGGTTTAACATCGATTAAATTGATACGCAAGTTACAGCAGTTGGTTAAAGTCCCTTTTAAAACAACTTAATTCCAAATTAATACATTCATAAAAATTTAGGAGAGATGTTTATTCTCTCCCTTTTTGGTTGCAACTTTCCATTCAATTAGATTTCCCAGCGAGTGGGAAGAACGAAACAACGAATGATTTTCAGTTGATGCTAGTCAGATAGTTTCCATTCAATTAGATTTCCCAGCGAGTGGGAAGTTCCAAGAACCATGCTTCTCCTTGGAAACCTATGATTGTTTCGTTTCCATTCAATTAGATTTCCCAGCGAGTGGGAAGAAAAAGTCATGCTATGACGGTTTCATTTTGACCAACATAGGCTTGGTTTCCATTCAATTAGATTTCCCAGCGAGTGGGAAGTATTTTCAAAGAACCACGGTGAAACGCTGATTAAGTTTCCATTCAATTAGATTTCCCAGCGAGTGGGAAGGATACCCTTGTCTACGCTCCTCATGACACACTAATGTTTCCATTCAATTAGATTTCCCAGCGAGTGGGAAGCAGTCCCGTAAACTTTTCTCAAGAAATTGGGGATTTTAACGTTTCCATTCAATTAGATTTCCCAGCGAGTGGGAAGGATTTACGGGGAATCCAGTTCTGGGAATGAGGAGTTACAGTTTCCATTCAATTAGATTTCCCAGCGAGTGGGAAGAGTTCGTCTGAGGAGCCTTACTGGGCGCGGGTTTCAGACTACAAATCGACGCACCCCCAAAACTTTAACTTGTAATACGTTTGAAATCGTAATTAATACAGACCTCAAACAACTACCAGGTAAGGCATCGACGCAGGTCAGCGAAAGAATAGGCTTTTCAGCTATCTGTCGAGGTGTGTCGATTTAAGTTTAACACACAAGAATTATTTTGTAAAATCCCTACTCTGTAAACTTTTCAACCTTTAAACCCTTCATTTTTTCAATCAACAGGAAAAATTAGGATTTTGTATTTTTTTTCAATTTAACTATTACGAACTGGTTGTTTTACTTCTTGGCTATCCTTAATCTTACCATCTTCTTAATTCAATGCGGAGTCGGACTTGAGAACAGTTAAACCCCAGTTGTAGAGGGACTCAACCAGACTTTGTTCAGAAATTTGCCAGTTTGAAGGACAAACCATTAGCATTGTTTCTACAAAGCGAGTAGGATATTAGGACAATTTTCTTAAAGTTTGAAGTTCATAACGCTCAATTGCATCCACCAATTCCTTATGTACTTGATTCATCAAACTCGCTGATTTTAATGAAACAAAGTTTTGTTCAGAAACAAAATTTAAACAACCTAAAACTCGTGATTCCCACTTTTCTCTACTATTTGTCTTCCAAGCCTGAAATACATCTTCTTCCTGCAAACCACGCAAGGAATGAAAAGTAAAATTCCTTTCATCTATTGTATTACTAGCAACAACTTGAATATCTTGGTTTTGATTCCATTGATTTTGTAAAGATACTTTTAGTAAAGCAAATAAAGATTTACCAAACAAACCTACGTTATTATAATCATTTTTATTTTCATTGAACCAAGCTCGTAAATTTGGAGGTAGATTTGCATCATGGATATATGCTGTATTCGGTTGATTGCGATTAGAGTATCTAATTTGAGTTTTATATTTGTCTAATGCCCATTCTTTAATCAACCCTTCTACAGCCCGAAAGCTGTGAAATAAAGCCTCAATAGTGTTTCCCTGTCTTAAACGAATTACTCCTAAATAAGCAGCTTCATAACCAGTCCACCACCAGTTATTTAAACGGTCTTTTGCAACTTCTCCCCTTGCCTTACCAAATTCTTCAAATTCAGCAAAGTTCCACTGTACAGCCATTGCTAATAAATCACGGATTTCTAGCGATAGTGGATCGGACTGCCAGTAAGGTTTTAAAATACGCTTTACCCCCAAATAATCATAACGCTTTAACAGAGCTTTTGCTTCTTGAACTTGCATTCCCTGTAAATAAGTAGAACTTTCTATTATCTCTGCCTTTTTCTTTAATTCTTGTTCAAATTCCTTGCTGACTAAGAATTCAACTTTCTTACCAAACTTTGCTAAACTTTGAAATTGAACAGCCGAAGAAATAGCTGGAGTTCCCGCCTGATGACTAACATAGACAATTGCACTTTTATCAACATCTAAACTAGACAAAGCTTGCTGAACTAGCAACAGTGCTTTATCCCAATTATCTAATCCCTCATCTTTTGATTTAGGTTTCAACTCTAAATAATCAATCGATTTAACTCTTGGAAAGTTTTTCTGAAAATATTCTGCAAATATCGGCTTGAGAGTGCAAGTATCCTGCCAATACGGGCTTTTCTCTATTTTCCTGTCTTCCTTATCAACAACTACTTCCTGATTCGTCAAAATAACGATGATTCTATCAGGATATGTTTTACCTTTCTCTAAAAGCTTGCTTGAAAAAGCATCTAGCAATGGAAAATGCAAATCCTCATAATATTCCTCTGTTAACTGCGTTCCATAAACTATACCCATCGCTCTAGCTGGTACGATAAAAGGTTCATCATCATCCGTATGTGGGGGTCTTGTAGGTAGAAACTGACGTTTATTAAATTGACCTCTTACTTTTCTAAAGAGAGTCCCCCAGTTTTCATCAGTTTTCAGCTTCACATCGCTGCTGCCAGTTGTGACAATCCAAATATTCATAATTATTCTTTTGTTGGTGAAAGTTTTATAAATTCGTTAGTAGTATGCAAATATTCAAGAAAAGTTTTAGTTGATGCCGATTCATCAGGGAAAATCGTCAGCAATTCCACATACTCTTGCCTTTTTTGCTTCAATTCTCCAGCTTTAGTTTTGACATAGCGAGGATACATTCGATGCCAAATACAACCAATCTTATTGAGTTTTCCTGTTAAACTCGTTTGTTTAATAGACTGACTTCCTGAGTAGGAGCCATGAAACCAATGAATTGCCTTGCTGCTTTTGTTGTTCTCAGCAATTCTTCCCCACACTTCGACCTTTTCTGGATGCCAAACTTCGCGCCAATCAGTAATGTAACAATTCGGTTTTAACTTATTAACTTTCAACCATTCTATTGCTCTCTCCCGACCCTCTGCCAGAAATTTAGCAATATTTTTTAGGTCATCAGTAGCTGCCGTGACATACAAATTATTTGAACTGTTGTTAAACTCCCAGTGACAGCCGATTGCTGGTTTGTCCCCTTTGTTAAAATATTCTGGGAAAAATAAGTTATGGTTAACTCGTCGCCACGATTTGCCAAAACCACCGAGTAATAAAGAAAATTTAATTAAGTATGTGACAAACCTTTTTAACACCTTCTCAGGGTAGGTATTATTTAACCATAGTAAATCTAACGTTCCAGCTTGTAAATCATAAGTTGGCATGATTACGACTTTGTTAGCGTTTGGCTTATATCGGTGTTCGCCAAAATCAAGCTCCTCAGCAGTAAAATTAACTCCTAACTGCCCTACAATTGCCTGTATATCATCCCGTCTTTCAGAAATTCCTCCCCAAAGTTTTTTTGTTAATAGTTGTGCTGTATTGGCATCAGTAACCCCCGCCAACAACCGCAAAGTATGCCCCCGTAGGGCAGCTTTAAACATATTGGGTCGAAATTCTGGGGTTTTATTCAGCAGTTGGGATCTTAATCCATAACCACTCAAATTGACAGAAAGCAACACTCGATCTGTGCTTTCTACCTCTACCATGCGACCGTAACCTGCACTTACTCTAGAACCAATTCCTTGCCCTAAAGCTTTTTCCCAAATTTGCCAAATATCATCCCATTCTTTTTTATTAAGCGCTGTATTACTAGAGATACCAAATTTTAATTGGCATTGATAAAGCGAGATTTGCACGTTAGCACTGGTAACAGCATTCTCCATCACTTGGCGCTTTTGCTGAGAGTGAACAACATCAATTAAACGCTGTTTTTCTGCCCAGTACATATCAGAGGGAATGCCACCGTGAAAGCGCAAAATCCCCGGTTTTGTAGTTTTTTGTCCGTCTTGTTTTACTTCTCCTCCACAATAATCTTCTCGCTTTTCTTGAGGACAAACTCGCCAGAAAGCTCCTTTCATGGCAGAACCAGGATAAAAGGGTAAACCTTTCGCACCAATTATGGGCCGAATTATGTCTTCATCCTGTCCACAATTTGTCACTAACCGCCAGCTAATTGTGTATTGTTTTGTTTCTACTCCCTTTCCAAATTCAGGCATTTTTACGGGTGATTTAGTTCTACCTCGCTTCCAAATAGGAATACTTTCATCGGCACTTTCAGGGATGGGAGGGCAGCCTTCTAACCATTGTTCTACCCACTGAGAAACTGGGCCAGCATCACCTGCGTATTGGATTTTTCCCCTTCCTTCTAATTGAGACTGAAACATTAAAGGAACGCGATCGCTATCACTCATCTTCTTCATCTCCAGAATTGCTGTTAACATTAGTAGGCTTATACCGTTGAGTCCACCAAACCATACTGTCACAAAGTTCAGTCAGCACAGCTATAGCAACTTTGCGCTGTTCTATGGGAAAATCCCACAATTTATTTGC
Source organism: Lyngbya sp. PCC 8106 (assembly GCF_000169095.1). Lineage (GTDB taxonomy): Bacteria > Cyanobacteriota > Cyanobacteriia > Cyanobacteriales > Microcoleaceae > Capilliphycus. The sequence goes on along the minus strand of NZ_AAVU01000020.1, from coordinate 23,658 downwards.
CATAACTTTAATAGCTGCTGTATCGTCATAACTGACATCATCATTGGGAATGGTAACGCCAGCATTTTCCATAACTTTTACTAGCGCTTTCCAAGTATCTTGCCAATAATCGGCTTTATCTTTCTCCTTAACTAACCGAAATTGTTCTCCCCAAAATCGCTCTAAACCGTAAGCAACAGCAACACGCATTTTGTATGCTTGATTTCGAGCATCTTTCTTGTCGCGGTATTTGAGAACTAAATCGTGAGCTTGCTGGTCTAAATTGAAAGATTCCCAACCCATAAATTATACCTCCTTTAAAGTTAGATAACAATGACCAAAGCCAATTGACTCTAAACCACCAAGATAAATATCTCCACTAGCAGATTTATTAAGAGGTTGCCATTTCTCTTGACTTTCTTTGAGAGCAATTGGAAATACTAAAATACTCCCTTCTGGCAAGGCTTCCGTATTGAAGAATGCACCTTTCTTTGCTTTCTTCTCTTCTTTATCTAGGGCAACTCGACTCTGACGATATAATGCCATATCGTGAATCATGGCAATTTCATCATCAGCAACGACAACAGCAGGCAATTCTTCTCCTAAAGGAAACCAAGTAGATAAATCCTCAGTTTTGTCAATTGTTAAAAAGCCAAAATTGAAAAATAGCTTTGGTTTACCATTTACGTCCAGAGGTTTTAAGGCTTGAGAACCTGTATAATTAGCTGGTAGTTTTGCTGTTTTGAGTAGCTTGCCATCTTCTAAAGTCACATAGTCTCCCGCAATTCGCTGATAACGTTTTAACAAACGAGGACAAGTTACCCAAACAATAGGTTGACCTGGACAAAACACTGGCAACCATAGCAGTGAAGCATATTCAAACTTAACTAAAGACTCAGTGGTGCTGTCTGGTTTTCCTCTTTCAGCTTCTTTCCCATACCACTTGTTAGCTTCAGCTTCTCCGAAAGTACGATACACTTCTGACCGCAATCTTCCTCGAATCGAGCTACCAGGAATAATGCCAGTCTGGGTAAATTGATCACGAAAAATTAAATTTAAGTTCCCGCTTTCTTCACCTGCCGTTGCACCTACATGAACAGGAGCAATAGTTTCAATAATACCGTAAGCTTTCTTGTACATTACTCAACTCCTTAAATTTCAATTGGCAAACACAAGCCGCATCCAACTTGTTTCAGGTTAAAACCTTCTTTGGGAAACCAATCTTCGGGAAATTCCCACCAAGTTTTACCTAAAGGTTCTCTAAGAAGATAAACAGTTCCAGGCGGGACTGCATAGCGTCCCCGTCCCATTTGCCCTTTGGTACGGTAGCGATAAGCTATTGGTCTATCTGTCAGCATCTCAGGTCGTTTTTTAGAGAAATCTTCATTTTTGGGATAGCGCCATGAAAATTTGTTAGAACCCCAAACTCCAGGCGTAATTAAAGCAAACGCTTTCTGAATTGGCTGACGCAGAAGTTCTGTGATCGGACTGTCATCAAGTAATTCAATACTGTTTATTTCAACCAAATGATTTTCACCACCAAAGCGATACCAACCCTCTGCTAAAGAATGAGTTGAGAGATAAACTAGACAATACCCATCATCCATCTGCACAGAATTTTCCAGAAATAAACCATCTTTAGCTAAAGTACAGCGCTCGTCATCTTTGGTTCTGGGATGCAAGATAGGAACGTATTTCCAAGGAATATCGGCAACATCACCATTTTTTTTAATGATAGCAGGCTTATCTTCCCAGGAATTAACTGTTTGCCAGCGATAATCTGGGTCTAAATCTTCAGATTCACGAGTCCACTTTCCTGATGCAATTTTCCATTCATCCACGCCTTTTTTAGCAATGATTTTATGCCAAGGAATGGGCAAGTAAAAGTATTCTGGATCGTCAGATTTAGCCCAGAATGGTCCAGCAACAAATAGATTATGTCTAAGTTCTTCTTGAGAAGTATAAGACTGAACTTTATTGGCACTGAAAAATAAACCGGATAGAGTAGCGGCTTCTGGAGGAAACTTAGCACCAGAACGTCCAACCAAGTTTTCAGGTGATAAAAACCCACCAGCACTACCGTACATAAATCCTAAAGGACTTATAGTGATGATATATTTGAACATAGCTGCCATCCCACATTAATTAAGTCGCTAATCCAGTAAATAATTTGTTTAGACTGTTCTGAATTTTGGTAATCTCCGACAATGTGTTTCCAATTTTGTTCTAAATTATCCCGCTCTTGAAAATAAAGTTGAAAGAGAGATAAAGCCAATCGGTCATCTGGGTTATCTTCCTTATAGTTAAAACTAATAGCATGACGGGCTTTTAGTTGAGCTAAATCATTATAAACATGAGTCCAATTCGGTAAAAATTTTGGATCTTTGTCTTTGGATAACCATTGATGATAAGTTTTACCATTGCGATCACAATACTGTTTTAAAATGTGTAAATAATCCCAAGGACAAGTCCATTCTACATACTGACCACTATTAAAAACTACCCGAATTGTGACCCGATTGCGCCCTAAGTTTTTCGCTTTTTTTTCTGCTTCTCGACAGTGTTGAAGTACATCTCGCTGCGGGACACTGTGACCAGCCCAAACAAAACCTACACTTAAGTTAATATCTTGGCCATGCTTTTTCCATTCTTCAGGTAATCCCATTAACCAATCTAATGCCTCTATAGGCTCCGGTTGCTTTTCAGGTTTGCTACTGTAAATTATTCCTAAGAAATCATCGCCACCTGCATAAACAACGCGCCCTTTTTCTTGTGGGAAATTATTCATAAATTCTTTTCCCCAATTTCGTATGGCTTCACTGAATTTTTTTAAACCTTTATCTCCCTCTTTTGTAGCGATTTCTTGAAGTTTTTTGCCTACTTTATCGCCATCTCCCATAAACCAACCAGTCCACTGTCCAACTCCTTCTTCTGGCATCCTAATCAAATCGCTAAATCCTTGTTCATTCCCTTTTTTGGGCAAAGTTTCCATATCAAGGCTTTTAGCAATATCCTCACGAGTTACTAATCGCTTAACTAATTCGAGAATGCTCAATCTTTCATTAGGTGCCAGAAATTTTCCTTCAGGCTTGCCATCTGGAGGAAGGTTCTCTAAAACACAGGAGAGACGCTGATAGAAATCCTTAAGTTCAGCTTTTTCTATATCTGATAGTTGTCTCCCTGGATTAGAATCTTCAAAACCTAAACGTGGCCAGGCAATTGCCTCAGAACCCGTTAAACTAGAACTATCTCCAATCCAATTAATAGCAGTCCAATCTCGCCGCAATTTACGAGTTTCTAAATCTTTCATTGCATCTTCTATAGATTCTCCATATCCCCAAAATATCTCCCAACTGTATAAACCACATCGCATCCATTCAAGTTCCCAATAGTATTTTTCTTGAGCAGGTATTTTTTCTTCTATCCAAACTCGACATTTTTCTAAGATTTTTCTCCATTCGTATTGAATAGTATTTTTTACGTCATTTCGAGAAAACTTACCTTGAGTTAGTATGCGATTTGGCATTCCTTTTTGAACACTAATTAAACCGGGCGAAATGATATCTAAATTTAGTGTATGAGCTTTATCTACAAGCTTGTAACTTAGATAAGACAGAATTAGTGAAGCTCCAAATAAGTCTCGAAGCTTGCGCGACTTTTCAATAAAGCCCTGAACAGGTGCAAAGCTAATAGCTGTGAATTCAGTCATAGATGGAACCTAATTGACAAGTGAAGGAGAATACAAGGCAATTTTTCAGAGCGGGGTCATGAAGTAGACCCCAGATTTTGGCTTGCCAGTATGCTGACACGATAAGATGACCTCAATGAGTTTAAAAATTGAATAAATACTTTCTAAAACTTTGGGACAAGGAAGCTCAAATGCGAAGTGAGTTTTCTGCTTTCAGAGATAAGCTTTTGCTCCGTAAGTTTTTCTTCTTCTAAACTACCAACATTTGCACCCACACTACAATGTGGAAATTACTGATATTTCCTACTTTCCAAGAGATAATTTGATACAACTCACCCCTCGGTTTTCACTGATAAACCAGAAAATATTAGTTCTCTAGTAGAACGGATTTACTTTTTTACAAATCTGCTTATGTTTATCTACGGTATCGGCAACTTTCTTAACAGTTTGCTGCTGTTCTTTGGTCAGGGGACACTTCAACTCGAACTTTCTGTTCCCGGAGTTGGATTTGTCGCTCATCGGTTTGTTGCCTCTCGTCTACACTTGCTATCTTAGGCTAGGTCTTTGTTGAATATTGAAGAAAAGACTACATTCAAGACAAAAAGTTTTATTGGCTGAAACGATTAGCTAGATTAACTTTCAGCATTTATTTTGATTATTTTTTAATATTGGCTTTTTCAAGACAGCGAACAATTTTCTCTGTTAGCATCTGAAAGCCCCATTTCTCATTTATTTCAAGGATTTACGGTAATGCCGAAGAAACCAACCCTTCATCCCTATTCCGACCAACTGGCTTTTGAACGGTTAATCCTGTTAATTGCGACCATCCTACAATATCCGGGTGTGGGCAACGAAGAACTTGAAGGACATGACGGTTGTGGTGATGCTTTGCTAGCGGTGCAGAAACGGCTATGGGAAGTGGCACTTCGCTACGGGGTGAATTTTCCTGAAGGGTATCCCTCCACCTCTAACTTACGGAAAGACCTACAAACCCTGCGTCGTTACGGTTTACTTCAGCCAAGGATGTACCGTTGGGGATATTATCTCGGTTTGGCTGTCCTCGACCAAAAACAACTTCGGTTAGCCCTACAGGCTATTGCCTCCCAAGCTAGTTATCTCAGTGATTCGCAAGCCAAACAAGTTTACCAAATTCTCGAAAAACGCCTGCGGGGTTTGGATGATGACCTCGGCGGGGAACTGTTTTATCCGGTTCGTCAGCAGCTAAATCGGGCGATCATGTTTACTGACCCGGAAGAAATGGTAGAGCAAGGACAACGAGAAGAAACGTTATTTCACCACCTTGATATCGTGGAGCAAGCCATCCTGGGAGGTACTGCCATTGAACTCTCGCGTCGCTACGATGTCTATGGTCACGAACGGGTCGGAATGGAACAACTATGGCCATTGCAGCTTGTCTTTTATAACAGTGCTTGGTATCTGCTTTACGAAGATTGTCAAAGGCATCATCTGGCTATGGGAAGAATTGACCGCTTTGGAGAATATTGTCGGGTTCTTGATACTCCCCGGCGCTCTCTTTCTATCCAACGCCAACGCCTCGCCGATGCCCACAAACTACTTAATAATGGTTGGGGTTTGTACCTGGGAGATACCAAAGAACAAAAAGATGAACTGTGCGGACGTTTGCAATTAACTTTAATTCATGTCCGGTTTTTTCAGCCAGTTGCAAAGATTATTCTTGAAGGCAGTCGCCGCCATGCGAAACAAGAACTTGCTCCTCAAAAAGATGAGCAGGGAAATCTTCAGTGTGTTGATTATTACGTTAAACTTCCACCCCGCTCTCATAACGAATTTCTACTCTGGATAAAAGGTTATATGGAGTCTGTACAGGTGATTGCTCCTGCATTTTTGGCAACACAACATTTGGAATCCGCTCTTAAGTTGCTTGAACGTTATCAAACTTCTGTTAGCAATTAATTTACCTAGCGAGTAGGGAGATACAAACGGACGATCTGCGCTTTTCTATCTAGAAGTTTCCATTCAATTAATTTCCCTAGCGAGTAGGGAGATAAATCTGTCAGGGGTAATCCTTCCATCTATTTAGTTTCCATTCAATTAATTTCCCTAGCGAGTAGGGAGCAAAACTTTAAGAGTTCTCGATCAACAATAATGGAAAGCATAGTTTCCATTCAATTAATTTCCCTAGCGAGTAGGGAGTTAACTGAACTAACCCAATTAGGATTTATTTTAGGTAAGTTTCCATTCAATTAATTTCCCTAGCGAGTAGGGAGAAGGAGAAAATTATGTTTGATAATTCTGCAAACAACAGTTTCCATTCAATTAATTTCCCTAGCGAGTAGGGAGAATCCGCCGAGGAAAATCATTCTCCTTCCTATCATTATGTTTCCATTCAATTAGTTTCCCTAGCGAGTAGGGAGATGCTGAAGGCAATACTTGCTCACCATTTGAGTTTTCTTGTTTCCATTCAATTAGTTTCCCTAGCGAGTAGGGAGCAATTTTTAGCTGAACTAGACGACTGTTATTTAAACGTTTCCATTCAATTAGTTTCCCTAGCGAGTAGGGAGCGCTGTACGCCTGTTTTCTCTTTCCTTTGGTTTGCAGTTTCCATTCAATTAGTTTCCCTAGCGAGTAGGGAGACTTAAAGGATCTTCATTATAAATATATTCACAGTACCGTTTCCATTCAATTAGTTTCCCTAGCGAGTAGGGAGCCCTGATTCAAAATCTACACGAACAGGTGTGGATGGTTTCCATTCAATTAGTTTCCCTAGCGAGTAGGGAGCTTTAAATAATTTCCTAATTTCTCAAATTTATAAGTAGTGTTTCCATTCAATTAGTTTCCCTAGCGAGTAGGGAGCTATTTTGACTGGGACGGTCGGTTTACATCAGACCTGTTTCCATTCAATTAGTTTCCCTAGCGAGTAGGGACTGAGTTTATAGAGCAATACAGGAAAGGATCAGACATAAGTTTCCATTCAATTAGTTTCCCTAGCGAGTAGGGACGGTCTCTCTTACAGTGTGTAAGTAACACCCTAGAGGCTGTTTCCATTCAATTAGTTTCCCTAGCGAGTAGGGACTCACTACAACTGCAATGACGATATCCAGTCTCTTAGAGACTTGTTTCCATTCAATTAGTTTCCCTAGCGAGTAGGGACTAGAGAGTTAGCCGTCCTTATTTCGACACAAGGATAATAGTTTCCATTCAATTAGTTTCCCTAGCGAGTAGGGACATATTGTAATATTACAGGCGATAAACAACAAAAAACATTAGTTTCCATTCAATTAGTTTCCCTAGCGAGTAGGGACCTAAATATCAAGGTCAGGAAAGAGGGCTAGCCTTTACCCGATAAGTTTCCATTCAATTAGTTTCCCTAGCGAGTAGGGACAAGCCCATCCTCAAACTGCCCAGCAAAATACCCTTTAACCAAGTTTCCATTCAATTAGTTTCCCTAGCGAGTAGGGACGTAGACTTAGGATTTATTGTTAAAGAAGACAACGAGGTTTCCATTCAATTAGTTTCCCTAGCGAGTAGGGACGCGGGGTAAAGTTCGCAATACTGTCGATGCGTTGTACGTTGAGTTTCCATTCAATTAGTTTCCCTAGCGAGTAGGGACACGACTGCCAAGACAGCGTATCAACTAAAGCTAAAACAGCAGTTTCCATTCAATTAGTTTCCCTAGCGAGTAGGGACTTCAAACAGTTAAAAAGGATCTTTTTTCAGTTCTTTGTTTCCATTCAATTAGTTTCCCTAGCGAGTAGGGACATCTGAGCGAGCGACACAAATCTGTGAACTCAAGGGTGAGTTTCCATTCAATTAGTTTCCCTAGCGAGTAGGGACACTCAGTGTTGCAGTCTAAACTTCTACCCGAATATGTTCGTTTCCATTCAATTAGTTTCCCTAGCGAGTAGGGACCTCTATTCTCCTTTAATCCAGTACCAAACTTTAATAGTTTGCCACAAGTTTCCATTCAATTAGTTTCCCTAGCGAGTAGGGACTTCATAACAAAAGCGCAGTCGTCGCAATAGTCATAGAGGTTTCCATTCAATTAGTTTCCCTAGCGAGTAGGGACTCCTCTCTATTAAAACCCTTATCCAGTCGGATGTCTAGAGGAGGTTTGCGAGGCTCACCAAAATCGAGCCAATTTTTGTCTCACCCGAACGGGATAAAATCGCTGAAACTAATACGGAGTATACTATCGAGGCTCCCAACGAAATCTCGTCAATACAGCCATTTTTCCTGAGCCTCGCTAAACAATTATTGAACGGGGAGCTTCAGCAACAGGTTGACCTACGCCCCAAGCTTCAACTTGATTCCAAGTGTGTCCAGACAGGGGATAGAAGCGAATGCGGTCTTCCTGCAAATTCACCCGAAGTTTCATCCGTTTTCGCAACTCATTGTATTTATGGGGAGTTAGAACGCATTCAAAAACCGAGTATTGAACTCGCTTTCCATAACCTTCGAGCAGATTAGAAACCCGTCTTCGGCGTTGGTTACTGGGAATGTCATAAGCTACAACATACAGCATAATTTAACGGTTCAGGTAAGGTTGATATTGATTAGCCGAATCATAAACAAACCGCTTAAAGACTTTAACTTGTTGGTTAATTAAATCCCAACGAGGTTGAGAATCTCCCGAATTACTAGACACTTTTTCTTCCATCCGCAATACAAAAGCCTTTAAATATTTGACTCGTCCTGAATTATTGAGATAACAGCCACCGTTGCGATATTCAAAATCGGCTTCAGCATTAACTATTTTTCGGTTAATCAAATACAACACAAGAGAATCAACAATCGGTGCGCGAAATTCTTCTATCAAATCCGAAGCCAAAGCTGCATGGCGTTCACTAGCTTGATGCAAACACCCAAAGTAAGGATCGAGTCCCTGAAGTTCAATCAAACTATAGATGTGATTCCATAGGACTTGATACCCAAAACTTAATAAAGCGTTGGTCGGATTTCCGGGTGGACGTTTAGAGCGTTCGGTGAATACAAATTCTGAATTGCTGATAGAAGTTCCAAAGGCCTTAAAATACACAGCCGCTCCCGCTCCTTCTAAGCCCATCAATCGTTCCCAAGTTTCGGAGTTTCTTGCCTTCTCTGTCAAGTAATTTAAACTCTTAATCGCTAAATCAAGAATTTCAGAAGGTTTACGGCGATATTGACGTTGCAAAAGGGTTCGAGAATTCTTCAGTTTGGCTTGCACAATTTGACAGGCAACTAATAATTTATCCTTCACCGAAAGTTGTTGGATATTTGACCATCAGCAAACCGTTCTCAACAGTCCACCGCCTCAACAAATGAGTTTGTTTGACCTCAAGCCCAATCACTGCGACCCCGAACAAATTAACCCGTTTACCCTGAGACTTGAGCATCCAGAATTTTTCACCAGACCCGATGATGGCAATCGCACTTGTCTCTATTTCGTCATAGATAATACCTTGCCCTTGCTGCTATACGTTGGGGAAACCAAACAAACCCCGAAGGAACGTTGGCCAGGAGTTCACGACTGTCGAGAATATATTGAGAATTATCTGGCTCTAAACTACCAATATCAGATTAAAACCTTTGTGGGAATCGGCTTTTGGTGGGATACTCCGATTGATAGGAAGGCACGGCAACAGTTAGAACAGAAGTTAATTCAACGGTGGAAGTCGCCATTTAATAAAGAGTGTTGGAAATGGTGGGGGAAGCCGTTTGGGTAGGTTGTTCTAGAGAATTATTCGATAACAATAGAGTTGTTTTATCGTCAAAAAGCCATCGATATTAGATTCATTATAAAGGTTAGGGTAACAATCACTCCAACTATTATTAATGATGTTATCATTCCAGCATATATCAGGTAAAAATGCGTTTTGAACGCTAATCCGATAGCACCCGAACAATTCAGATTTTGGAAAAATAGCGGAGCGAACAAAACTGGAATAAAGTAGAAGTGTATCAGTACAAAGCAAATTACCCCTCTCCAAAACCACCCAGTTGATTTGTAAAACCGAAGGTGATTTTTCCAGATAACCAATCCGAAAATTATTAAAATTAGAATACCAATAATTAGAAGAAATAGTTGAGAGTCCATAATTTAACAAATTTTAAGTTTTTCGAGAATGGCTAACAAAAGGTGTGCTTATTTCTACATCAACTCAATCCATGACTTTTATGAAAATCCAGCCATCTGGTCTGGAATTGTTGTGGAAAACTTCAACTAGCAACATCAAAACCATCACTGTCTTCTAATTCCCGCAGAACAGGAAACCGCCCCGACCCGAACAAACACAGCACATCCTGGGCGCGAGTCATTGAAACGTAAAGTTCCCGTCTGGCTTCAGCTTCATCACCAACACCGAACTGTTGAACCCAAAGAACAATCACGGCTTTGAACTCCAAACCGAGTGCTGACTTAACAGTAATTAACCGAACTCCGGGGTGACGGCTGCTGTAATTGCTGGTCATTATCGCCCCAACGCCAATAGGAAACGCCAGCTTTCCTTGATAATCTCCATCATCCTGACAGAGAATTGAATAACCTTTGAGCTTGTTCATCAGAGCGTCTTGATAACCCTTCCCCTGCCTCAGTGGGGACTGTTGGAGTTCAATCTGTCCGCCGGGTTGTTCAATTTCAAAGTTTTGGTCACTAGCCCGTAAAATCTGACTCGCACTCCAACCTTTCACCTCAAGAATTAATAGTCCCAGTGTTGGCCCCCAAATAATGAAATCGGGATACAAACCTTTAACGTTGGGTTCGTAATATACATAACAATCATCGGGTAATTCATCTCTGAGAGTTTGAAATAATCGCTTCTCTCCACTACTGGCTTTTGAAGGCGTACAATCTGGAACCATTAACGCCATAGTTGCTCCCTTAATTGATTTTTAAAACAATAAAAGATTGATTCATACTTCTAGATTACGCCCAATTGGAAGCCAGCCACATCAGGGAATATGCGGATTTTAAAAACTGTAACGGCTCATAAAAAAACCCTGACCAATCAAGCCAGGGGTTACAAAATGGTTACTGCTAATTAAGGAGTTTCAGCCGAGTTAAAGAGAGAGCATGACTTTCAGTTAAAAACTACTATATTGTTTAAGGTTTGAGTAAACTGTTGGTGGCAATTCAGATGGTTTGTTTTTCATCTTGTTTTTAATATAAACCCAGACAACCTTAAAAATCTACGTGGAAATTACGGAACTTTTGAAAATTAAAAAGTTCATCGTTCTCCGTGAAATTACTGAGAGTTGAGAATGATATTGGCTAGAGAAGATATGACCCCAAGGGCAACCCCGTGATTTGACTTGGCAATTCCCTCTCCATGACGCTCTAATCAAGTCCAGCCTCCGAGTCGGTTCTGTTGGACTCACCTTCAATTTGTAATGATTAAATCGGCAACCTGTACTTTGGGTTAGGTAAAAAACTAACCCATTGGTTAGTACGTTTCTTGGATATCTCTCTGTAGTCTGGTTTTACTGTGGGAAATTAACTTTGCAGACAGGTCGATAAATGTCCAAATATCTTGAAAATTGCTAATGCTTGAAAAATTCATAAAAATTGGGTGAAAAGTTCGGGGAATCCCCGAAGTCAAATCACTTCCCAAATTGCTCAAACTCAAGACTGACGGAGATTAAAGCTGGAGAACTTGCTATTTGCTTGGGTGCAGTTAATCTAAATATTCTGAAGATAACAAAGAATACAAGCAGGGGGAAATCCAATGGATACTCTATCGTGCATCTATATTTGGTTAGCCTGGGAAGAACAGTCAGAGGTTCCGAGTATTGAGCTTTCCTCTGTTCCCGGTTTACTAATTTTGATTTTGATTCTCTCTCCTTTAATAGAGTTACATCCGGTGATCACGGCTGAAGTCTTGAGAAGGGGAAATTACAGTCAAAATGTCGTTACATTGCAGAAGGATCTCAAGCAAGCCTATTGTTTTCCAGGGGATCTTCGCAGCACGGGCTATTATGGACAGACCACTGAAAAAGCGGTGAAACAACTCCAACGAATTCATGCGCTACAAGTCGATGGAATTGCTGGAAAGCAAACCCGCAGTGCTTTAGAAGCCTATAAAACTTGCTTTCTCAAATATAGAAGTCAAGGGGAGGAAGTAAAAAAGCTTCAGCAACAATTGAATAATTGGGGGTTTTCCGCAGGAACAGTGGATGGGATTTTTGGGAGAAAAACTCGTGCGGCAGTGATTCGTTTTCAAAAATATCAGGGTTTAAAGCCGGATGGTATTGTTGGCCCGAAGACAACACAAGCTTTGTGGAAACCTCGAACTCAAGTTTCGCAAACCCCGACTACAACTATTGAAAACAATAATCCTGCTGAAAATGATAATCAAGCTTCGGAGACACCTGAAACTCCAATCTCGCAAACATTCGCTACAGTTGCTCAAAACGATAACAACGAAACAGCCCCACTCATTACCTGGAGTACAAGTTATTTTAGTCCCCAATATCCACCCGAAAAGCGCTGCGACATTGTGTCTAGGAAATTAACTTTAGCAGTCAAAGCAAAAAGCGGAAGCTTACAAAATATAAGCTGCAAGATTGTACCTCAACCATTATCTAATGAATCAACTTCTGAAGTTACTGCAAATAGTGAAGGTTTACAAAAACTACTCCTGACAATTGGCACTGTTAACAGTTTGACTGTTATTTGTTCTGTCGATACCGAACAAGAAGCTTGTAATAGCGATAATATGCTGTTCACCCTAAAACCTGAAAATGCAAGTAGAACAGACGAAGTTATAGCTCAAATTTTGAACTTCAGTGTTACGGGTTCTGGTCGCCCCATACAGGAGTAAAACAGACGACTAGATATTGGATTAGATCCACTTAATCAGATTGAAAATGCTAAGACGATCAACAGTTAATCTGAGCCTCACCTTCATGTACAACCTATAAGAAAAAACTCTATATAACTAACACCAAAACCATGTTTAGAAGAAATGAATCGTCCGAAAGAAATAGATCATCCAGAAGAAAAAAAGTTTTCATAGTAATTGCCATCTTTTCTTGCATATTTGCTTTGACTTTACCCCTAATTTTAAGAGAAATCCAATCCAGCCCACCGAAACCATCCATTGAAGTGGATGGATCGCTCCGAATCATTGAGAGCAGTTTGCCAGGATGCAAACAGGGATATTACGACGTTAGGGGTCAATTCAATAAAGATTTTACTCAGTTCACTCTCAATGAGGCGAAGGGAGCAGAAGGATGTTTTAGTTCTGTACCCGTGCAGTTGTTTACCGTACCAGGATTGAAGAGTGGAGGAAAACCCATAGAATTTAAAAACAATGCGGGGCCTGGAGGAAATCGAATTACAGGTGAGGTTTCACGGGTTGTGGGTTCTTTCACAAGTAAAATTAATTATCCAGATGCAGGTGATAATACCTTTGCTTTTCTGGCATTAAATTCAAAGAATTTAAAAGTTCGTGGTTTTTCTGAAGAAGATGAGTTGTCTCTAAAGGGACAAACAGCGTCAGAGACTAAAGGATCGGAAGCCTTGCCTGAACGTATTCCTAATCCTGTTACAGAAGACCAACTGAAGAGAGACACTCGTCCAGACAGTGATACCAGTGGGCTAGTTGTAGTTCAAAATCAATTGGAAGTTGTTTTTTCTGATGATGCCACAGTTGAAGAAATTCAAGCTGCAATTAAAGCAACGGGAGCAAAGATTATTAGTTCTACTCCAGGAGTGAGTGTTGTAACGCTCGAAATTCCAAATACAGGAGACTTAAATGGGATAGATAGGGTAGAGAAAATCTTATCAAACTATCCATTTGTTGTTACAACTGTCCCTGTCATTATGGACGAAGCTCCACAAAGTTCAATTAATGAATTTCCAGAACCAAGATCAAAAACTTTATCACCTTTCTCTAAAGCAGTAGGAAATCTTTTTGGTTTATCTCATCAACTTATATCTAAAAGCTCGTCCCAAAATTTGCAGACTAACAGTACTGCCCAGAATTATCCTAAAGAATTTATTCCCCAATATTTAAAGGTAACGAAAGCCGTGATCTTGGAAAATGATAATATAAATTATAAAAGACCAATTCAACTAGGTTCTAATCCACCCAATCTTTTTGTAGTAGATTACTTCTCGGAGCCAATGAATCAGGATGTTAATCTTCGCAACCCAGTTCATAGACAATCGATGGGATTTGTAATCGCTCAAAATTATAAACAAGGTTTTGATTGGATTCAAGACCAGTTCAAAAGATGGTTGAATTTACCCCAAAGCAATGATGAAAACTTGTTTAATATATACCAACCTGTTAAAGAATCATTTGATTTATTTCAAGGCGATGAACAATTGCTTTCTATATACCAATCTTCTAAACAATTGATCTCTAAAAAATTGTCATATTCATCCAAATTAAGTGTTGATAAAATCTTTAAAAATACGGAGGACATTATAAAAGACCAACTAAACCACGAAAATATTGCCTTCTTTAGCAGTATTTTTCCCCATGATACAATACGTGATTGTTCTATACCCCTATTTATCAGAAAAAAGCCAAATTGTAAAGGATGGATTGATTATTTTAAAAATATGTTTTACAGTAGAGTTTATTTAGTTGTAAATGGACTACAAAACCATAATTGTTTTCTAGCTCGTTGGATTGTAAATGAGTTAGAAGATATAGCAGATAAAGTAAAAAATAGTCATGGTTTTCTAGTGAGTGGTATTATGGCAGCTCGGTCAAATGGAAATAATATCATTGGAATGTATCCCAGCCAAAATGCACCAATTTTTGCTCTTAATGCCAAACGGATCTGGGAGGATAACCTTCTACAGATACTTAAAGAAAAGAAGGGTAATCACGTTGTGAATTTTTCCGGAGGAATAAACAGCGTATCAGCTAGTGAAGAAGATAAAATAAACAGAAGAAAGAGTCAAGCCATAAGCTCAGTAAATAAAATACGTGATCGAAACTTAGAAAATAGAGTTTTATTGGTTCAATCTGCTGGAAACGATAATAAGATGAAAAATAAGAAGCGTCGTGAACTATTAAGAGGTGAATATAACGGTAAGTGGGCATCAGCAGGTCTGCTAGAGGATTTGAACAGAGGAAAGATTTCGCCTCTTAAAAACGTTCTAGTTGTAGAATCTCTAGATGTAACAGGGAAAGGATGTTCAGTAAAGCAAGATCCTGATAGTGATGAACTTAAAGCATCTTGTGGTAATGGCGATTATGCTCCCACATCTAATATTATTTCTAACCAGAAATTAGCTGTCCGAGCATTTGGAGAAACAACAACAAATTGCCCACTCGATATTAGTAAAAAAGGTTTTCCTGCTTTGACTAGCGGAAATAGGATAGAATGTAAAACAGGTGGTGGAACCTCATCTGCTGCACCTCAAGTTGCTGGATTAGCCGCTTGGTTGTGGAGCTGGGACTCCACTCTCACTGCTCCTGAATTAGCCGATTTGATTAGGAAAACTCAAGATAATTTTCAACTACTAGATGAAAATGGTGAACCCAAGTTTGACAGTAAAGGCAAACCTATAATGTCAAGTGTTACCGCAATCAACGTCGAAAAAGCTCTAAGTGCAATACGGGAGCGTTTAGGAGTGTCATCAAACGATGAGTTAGCACTATTAAAGGAGCAAAAAGTGTCATCAAAGTTTGAGTTAGAGGTATTGCAAAAATACAAACAGCAATTTATCTGCGTAAACACTCAAGAATTTTCCAAAGCAAAGTTTGAAGAACAATCTACCGAGGGGTTATTGACGGGGGAACTTTTAAAAGAAATGGCAAAAAATCAGGAATCGTGCGTTAATCAAAATGAAATTGGGAATGTAGACTTGTCCAATCTGACAGGAGTTGTTCATACGATAGAAAGACAGGGCAACCGAGTGATTTTAGTGGTGGGGGTGGGGTTGCGCTCTGAATACAATTATAAAGATAATATTGAGCCTTCAGAATAAATTTTAACAAACACTATACCATAAGCTGTTAAGCATTTAGATTGGGGTATCGAGCATTCCTGAAAGTCAATAGAGAATAGAAGACGGGGAACAAACATATTACAGTTTAAATGTCGAACAGCTTAATAACTTTTTACTTAGTTTAACTATCTTCCAAAAACTTTTTGACAATTAATTTATTGAATATGGTAAACAATTTTACAAAACTAGAAGCCTATCTGTAACATTAAAGTACATTAGCTTGAGGAAAAATGACTTATCCAACTCGATCTAACTTTAACTATCAAATAGGAGGAAGTCTACCTCCAGACTCGCCAACCTATGTAAAAAGACAAGCCGATGAAATCTTTTATCAAAAACTAAAAGCGGGGGAATTCTGCTATGTTTTCAACTGCCGTCAGATGGGTAAATCTAGCTTAAGAGTTAGAACAATGCAGCGACTCCAAAGCGAAGGGTTTGCTTGCGTGTCGATAGATATTACCGGAATAGGAACGTCTGATATTACGCCGGAACAGTGGTATTTAAGTGTAATTGATGAGATAATAGATAGTCTAGAGCTTTATGAAATTTTTGATTTAGAAGACTGGTGGCAAAGTCTTCACTCTCTGTCTATCATTCACAAATTTAGTAAATTTTTTAGCGATAAACTTTTACAACTTGCCTCTCAAAATATTGTTATTTTTATTGACGAAATTGATAGTATTATCAGCTTGCCGTTTAATATTGATGACTTTTTTGCCGTGATTCGGGACTTCTACAATAAACGCGCCGATGAACCCATTTATAAACGTCTAAATTTTGGCTTATTAGGTGTCGCAAAACCAGAAGATTTAATTCGAGATCAGCGGCGAACACCTTTTAATATTGGTCAAGCCATAGAACTCTGCGGCTTTCAACTTAACGAAGCAGAACCGCTCAAAACTGGGTTTATTTCTAAAAGCCAGAATCCCCAAGCAGTGTTAGAAGAGGTGCTGTATTGGACAAGCGGACAACCCTTCTTAACGCAGAAAGTTTGTAAACTTATTATGGAATCTTCATCCGAAATCACGCTCGGAAATGAAGCGAAGTGGGTAGCGGAATTGGTACAGAAGAAAATTATCAATCAATGGGAATCTCAAGATACTCCCGAACATTTACGAACCCTACGTGACCGACTATTATACTGTAGCAGAAAAAGCACTGGATGTTTATTAGGACTTTATCAACAAATCCTACAAGATCAGGAAATTTCTGTCGATAATAGCTCCGAACAAATGACTTTGCAACTCACGGGATTGGTGCTAAAAACACAGGGAAAACTCCGAGTTTATAACCCTATTTATCAAGCTGTTTTTAACCTAAACTGGGTAGAAGAACAACTGGCTAAATTACGACCCTACGCCGAAACTTTGAACGCTTGGGAGAAATCTAATCGCCAAGATGAGTCCCGGTTGTTGAAAGGGGAAGCATTAGTTGAGGCAAAAAATTGGGCAACGGGAAAAAGCTTGAGTAACCAAGATTACCAGTTTCTTGCAGCAAGTGAACAACTTGATAAACAGGAAATTAAAGCCGCATTTGAAGCAAAGTTAGCCGCAGAAAAACAAGCTAATGAAATTTTAAAAAAAGCGAAAAAAAAGGCTTCTCTGATTTTAGGAATTACAATCGCCATATTGAGTTTATCTTGGGGAATCTCGGCTTTCTACTTCAAAAAAGCTAATGATAATCTAAACTTAGCAGAAATTAAAGTGTTAACTTCTCAATTTAAAGTGTTATTACTTTCCAATAATAAACTTGAGGCTTTAACAACTATTGTACAAGCGGGGAAAAAAGTGCAGAAGGCTCCAGCACCTCTTGCACTTAAAACACAGATTAAAGAATATATTCAGCAAACAATTCGTGATATAAAAGAATATAATCGACTAAATAGTGAGGGTTGGATTGTAACTGTGAGTCCTGATGGTCAAACCATAGCTTCAACAGGAGCAGATAATAGTGTGATTTTATGGAGTAAAAACGGCAAACTCCTGAAGATTATAGAAGGACATAAGGATAATATTGTGAAATTAAAGTTTAGTCCTGATGGCGAAATTTTAGCTTCTGCAAGTAAAGATAACACCATTATACTTTGGACTCCAGACGGCAATTTTATCAAGAAAATTACAGGACATAGTAAAGAAGTTACTGATATAAGTTTTAGCTTTAATAATCAGATGATTGCCTCAAGTAGCTATGATAAGACGGTTAAGCTTTGGAATCAAAATGGTAAATTACTCAAGACATTAGAAGGACATGAAGATGCTGTCTATGAAGTAAGTTTTAGTCCTGATGGTGAAATTTTAGCTTCGGGGGGTGCAGATAACAAGATTAGATTGTGGGATATTAATGGTAAGTTGCTCAAAGTCCTGGATGGACATCAAGACTGGGTTTCGAGCTTAACTTTCAGTCGAGATAGTCAGATGCTTGTTTCAGGAAGTTCCGACAGTACGGTTAAATTATGGAATCGTAATGGTACTCTCCTTAAAACTCTTTCCGGTCATACAGATACAATTTGGAGTATAAATTTTAGCTTTGATGATCAAACTTTGGCTTCTGCTAGTTCTGACAATACAATTATTCTTTGGCATCGCGATGGAACACAACTCACAACTCTAAAAGGACATACTGATAGAGTTACGAATCTTAGTTTTAGCCCAGATAACCAAACAATTGTATCGGCTAGTTTAGATAAAACAATTCGGTTCTGGAAATATGACAATCCTTTACTCAAAACTCTTGGGGGAGAGAACAAAAACATCGGACATCAAAATCAGATAACAACTGTTATTTTTGACTCCACAGGTCAGACAATTGCCTCTGCCAGTAAGGATGGGACAATTAAGTTGTGGAGTACGGATGGTTCTTTACTCAGAACTTTTTCTGGACATCGGACAACCGTTAAGGAAATTGCTTTCAGCCCAAATGGTCAGATGATTGCTTCTCCGAGTGAGGATGGGACAATTAAGTTGTGGAGTACGGATGGTTCTTTACTCAGAACTTTTTCTGGACATCAGAAGGATGTTAATAGTGTTAGTTTTAGCAAAGATGGTCAGGCTTTTGCCTCTGCTAGTAGTGATGAAACAATCAAGCTTTGGAAGTTAAATGGTCACTTATTGGTGACATTCAAAGGACATCAAACATCAGTTAATGATGCTATTTTCAGCTCTGATGGCAAGACTCTTATCTCCGCTAGTAGTGATGGCATTATAAAAATTTGGAACCTTAATGGTCAGTTACTAAAAACACTATTTGGACACGAAGAACATATTTTTAATCTCAGTGCTAGTCCGCACGATCCTATTTTTACTTCTGCTAGCAGTGACAACACACTGAAAATTTGGAATAATGACGGGACTCTTATCAAAACTCTTAAAGGACATAATTCTTCGGTATGGAGTGGAAATTTTAGCCCAGATGGACAATTCATTGCTTCTACAAGTGCCGATAAAACTATCAAAATCTGGAGTCTAGATGGAACTCAACTCAAAAGTATCCAGGATAATAGCTTTGCAGACTGGGGAGATGCTTCCTTTTCTCCTAACGTTCAGATGATTGTCTCAGCTAGCGATAATACCGTCAAACTTTGGAAACTTGATCTGAAAGACTTAGCAAAGTCAGCACAAACAATGAATAACCTTGATACTCTTTTAGAAAAAAGTTGTGACTGGTTAAGTGAGTATTTTGATTGCTTTCAATTACAAAAAAAAGAGAATAAACTCTTTTGACTAAAGTTCCCCCAGATAAAAAAATAGAATTCTTCTGTCTAGATATACGTGAGTATATTTCCCCGGACATTGATCGCCGTAACTATTATAACATAAGAATTCTATGCGTGTTTGAGTATATTTATAGAAGAAAACTTCAGTCTTAAGAAATTACTGACATTTTAAGCTGTTACTAATTTAGATTACAGATATCCGGCAAGCGAGACGCTTGCACTACAAAAATTTCAGACTTATGCCTGATGTTATTTAAGTGATTAACATGTTTTCTCATTCTCTTTACAATCATTTGAATCTGGTGAATCATCAGACTCTTGATGACAAGCATTTAAAACCATTACACTAGAAAGAATTAAAACAATTAATAAAAAACTATGAATTTTGGTTTTTTTAAAAAATATTGCTAGCCCAAAAAAGGTTTTATTAGTCGAACCTTCTTCATTGCTTTTGACTGCTTTGCCTTCTGCGAAAACTTGATTCTCGTGCATAGATTTATCCCTGATAAATTTATCCGCAATTCTAACTTTTCAAGATACCTTTTGGTTTTAGGATTAAGTGTATAAATTTATACTAAACTTCTAACAGTGATTCTACCTCCCAACAATTGAGAGAATTGATTTTACTGAAAGGTGATAAAACAACCATACTTGGATAAGCTTTAAAAATGCACTAGCCCATCGGTTAGTTTTTTACCTAGCCTAAAGTACAGGTGACTCTCTATGAACTCGGGGCTTATGCTCTGGGGAATTATGTCTCAGTCTCCCAGTCAGATTAATGAAGCCTTAATAAGTGATTATTTATTCAACTCAATAAAAACCTTAGCCTATCGGGGGTTGAGTAGTCGGTTCAGTAATTCTACGGAGAACAAGCTATTTTTTGATGCTTTTAAAATTATCAAATATCCGTAATTCTCCCGTAGATATCTAAGGTTATTCGGCTTATTGTTGAACATAGGAACAGAATTCACTTCTCTCATTCGAGTAACTAATCATGGTTGAACTCATTCTTAATGCTCTACTATTGCTCATTACAGGGTTCATTATCTGGAAAACTCACCTCTGGTTTTTCAAATCATCCGCATGGTTTTGGAGAGGGATAATTTGCGCTTTGCTAATGGGATTCTACTTTATTCCAATTTTCTTCGCACCGCTATTTTTCGAGGGTCTAGATTGGTTGAGTGCCATCGGACTAGCGTTCAAAACCAGCTTTTACTTCACACTAGCTGCAATTCCTGGACTATTAGCAGTATTAGGAATAGTCGTAGGTCTGTTTCAACTTGGGATAATTGCTCCAACGTCACTATAAATGACTGCTTTTAGGTTGTTGGTACTTCGTGACAGCTTAATCAGCGCCAGCGCCCGTTTGATGATTGGTTGGTATTTTGGCGGTGATCGCTTTGAGGAAGAAGGAGAATTTTTTCGGGTAACGGTGGATGATGCAATTTATCGTTAACTGATAAGAACTTGAGGCAGCTTGTGCTGAATTGTACAGGAATCTGGGACGCAATAATCGGTTTTCATAAAGTCGGCGGCGGGTTCAGATATAAATCTAGAACAAGTTTGATTTACTTGCGAGAGGAAAAATTAATGATAAACGATACGGATGTACTGAAAGTCGATTATTCACAGTTGGAGGAATTACTCAGGTTGGGGAAGTGGAAAGAAGCAGATTACGAAACGGCTCAAGTCATGCTAAAAGCAGCCAAGCGGGAGAAAGAAGGTTGGCTGAATATTTATGAATTTAAAGAATTTCCCTGTTCAAATCTGCAAATGATTGATCAACTTTGGGTAAAATACAGCGACGGGCGTTTTGGGTTCAGCGTGCAGAGGGAAATTTATCTTGAAAAATGTGGCGGTAAACTGGGTGAAGACTATCTTTGGAATGTGTATGAAGATGGCGGAGTCTTGAATGATTTCTACGACCAGGTGGGATGGCAAGACAACAAAGAGATAATATACGATTACAATGAATTAACTTTTGATATCTCAGCCCCTCGGGGACATCTCCCTTTTGGGTTTCGCTGGTACATTACTGGTGAGCAACGGAAGTCCGGCTGCAAGCGAGTTTACATGGGGATTAATCCGCATTTTTATTCTTCTGATATGATACCGAAGCTTATAGCCTGTAATATATAAGCAACTCAGGCTTTTGTCAATCCCCAATTTTGCATTAATTTTTCAGAATTTCATCGACTTTTCTGCAATTTGATACCTGGCACTCGACTGCTGTGTGTAAATTTAAGCTGTTTATTGCCAAAGATGCGGCGGAGTGACAACTTTTGCAGAAACAGGCTAGAAGCTGCAATATTTTAACGACGAAAAACTATTGAGTTTTAGCTGACAACGTTATACAAAAAAAGCTATTCATTAATAAAAAACTATTGTTTCTAGAAATAGCCAAAAATCTAATGAGTAATCCCTTTATGAACAGAACAGAAATCTGTGGACAAGCTGGAGTAAACATCTGCAATTTACCCTCGGCAGCAAAAGGCAAAGCATCCATGCAGTTGCGGGAGAATTGTCTTTCTATTAAAGTCCAAATAGACAAACATCAGGAATCTAGCGAAACAGTTTTACCATTTTCTAAAATTAATGGCGTAACGATTAATATAAACGGGCAGAGTTTTAATGAATTTTCCGGTAAATTTTCCTGGATACTTGTTTGCTTTGTAAACCTTGTTTTTTTTCCGAATCTATATAGACTTTATATTGTTTTGATGCTTTTGAATGCTATGAACATTTTAAAGAGACAAACTTGGCTTACCGTTTCCTCAAATGATCAAAAATATTTTATCTTTTTTAATCAATCAGAAATCATTCAATATAGGCAGTTTGCTCAAACCCTATTGTCGAAAATCAAATAATTTTTTTACCCAATCATTATTTTAGCACAATGCGCTTAGAAACTACCATGAAGTGCCAACTGAAATTAATTAACTGTATTAGAGGTAAAGCCGCGATCGCATTTTCAGGAATGGTGAAATTTTGAATATTCAAAATCATAACTATTGAGTTTAGGCGATCGCAATACATCAGAGATGGCTCAAAGATAGGTGTAATCCCGACTACTCTAGATGTCCAGTGCATCCAAACTCTACAGTTTAGAGGAGAGTTGCGTTCAGAATTCCGAATTGGAGAGTAAAATTAAAGAGATGATAATGAATCAACACCCACCATTGGGCGCATTTTGAGAAAAATCTTGCCCCCGAAACTTAAGGATTGAGATTTAAGATTATCTTGGTATCAACAAGTTGACCGTTACTGAGAATTCGTTCACCTGTGACCCAAACGTTCTGGGGCGTAAACTGATAGAACCGTCTGGGAGAATCACCCAAATAATCGGCGGCTGTTTTATTGTTTGCCTTTTTAGTTCGTTCACCCACCCATCTAATAATCCGTTGAGCTAATGGCGACAGCCCCGCGTTCTATCGAAGATGAACGTCGGGAAGGATAGCCCGACAAATTAAGGACTCGATGTCCGAAATTTTGTCAATTAGGAGTTTTTTGATTCTCAACATATTCTTTTAATTGTGAAACAGTTACACCTCCGCAACTAGCAATAAAATATGATTCATTCCATAAAACTGACTTTCTATAAACATCAGCTAATTCTGGAAATTCAGTTCTTAAACGACGACTGGTTATAGATTTTAAGTTACCTACAAACTTAGGTAATTCTAATTGTGGGTAATATTGGAAAAGCAAATGAATGTGGTCTGTTTCCCCATTAACTTCAATCATCTGACAATCCCATTTACGGCGTTCCCATATGATGGTTTGAAGTCGCTCTATTATAGCTCCTGTAAACACTTTACGTCGATACTTAGTTGTCAAAACCAAGTGGGCTTTTAAGTCTGATATTGCTCTCCCGCTAGAGACAAAATCATCTTTCATGTTGTCACCGTGCCTGTTTTATGTTACAGTCATTGTAACAGGTCGAGGTTTACCATGATAATTTCTTACCAATATCGTTTAAAACCTAATTACGAACAACGTTGTCGTCTCAACAGTTGGCTAGAAAAATTAAGGTGTCAGTACAATTATTTGTTAGCTGATAGATTTGATTGGTGGGAAAACAACAGAAATTACGTTAATTCTTGTCCTTTAGTTTGTAGTATTGCTGAACCTAGAGAACAACCAGAATACTATAAACAAAAAAGATCCCTTGTTCAATTAAAACAAGAGCGACCTTGGTATAAAGACATCCATGCTCATGTTTTGCAAGATATGGTCAAACGAGTCGATCTAGCTTTTAGTCGTTATATCAAGGGAGATAAAATGGAAAACGTAGCGGTAAGCCTCGATTTAAAGGAAGAATAGATATCGAACAATTGGGTTTCCTTCTAT
>NZ_AAVU01000021.1 GCF_000169095.1 Lyngbya sp. PCC 8106 | reverse complement strand
AAACTGAGCATATCCTTGGGATTGACCCGGGTTTAAATAATTGGTTAACTTGCGTTAGCACAACCGGAAAATCATTTATTATTGATGGCAAAAAGGTTAAGTCTCAAAATCAATGGTATAACAAGCAGGTTGCAAAGTTAAAGACTGGTGCATTACAGGGATACTGGGATGAACAGCTTGCGGCTGTCACCGAAAAGCGCAACCGTCAAATGCGCGACAATGTTGATAAGGCGGCAAGATTCATCATTAACTGGTGTCTCAAAAACAAGGTTTCAACCATTGTATTTGGATGGAACCAGCGCAACAAAGACGGTATTAATATCGGTAAGAAGAATAACCAATCTTTCGTGCAGGTTCCTACTGCAAAATTAAAATCCCGTATCGCTCAACTTTGTGAACAACACGGGATAGAGTTTGTCGAGACTGAAGAATCTTACACATCGAGGTCAAGCTTTTTAGACAACGATACTCTACCTACATTCGGTGAGAAACCCGTAGGCGAAGCCACTCCGAAGGAGTTAGGGTGGATTTCATCAGGAAAGCGAGTAAAAAGAGGTTTGTACAGAGATTCCAAAGGACAATTAATTAATGCAGATTGTAATGGTGCTGCCAATATAATCCGCAAAATAAACGTATCAACACAGCAATTAGCCAAGGTTGTTAGGGGAGTCTTGAGTCTCCCACATCGATATTTTCTGGACAATCTTTCTAGATCATATCGTAAGCAGCATTGTGAAGCGGATTTTAATCCGTGTAACAATTCCGCGCACGAATCCATGTTTTTTAAAGCATGGAGAACTCAACCCCAAGAATTACTAACAACTTTACTAGCAATTGAAGACCAATTTGGTCGAGTCCGTCAAGAACGTTGGGGTGCGCGAACCTTAGATTTAGATGTACTATTATTTGGCGATTTAATTCTAGAAACTCCCGACTTGCAAATTCCACATCCCCGGATGACCGAACGAGGCTTTGTTTTAGTCCCCTTAGCGGAAATTGCCCCAGATTGGGTCGAACCTGTTTCTGGAGAGGCAATTTCTCAACTGGTCAAAAAGGTAGACTGTTCTGGAGTCACTAAGAGCGTCACTAAGGGCGAAAGAAACTAAGAAACTAAACTCTCGCAAATCATCCTCCATAGGGCAGCAATTGCCCCGTCACATAGGTCGCGGAGCGATCGCCTTGGATTTGCCACATCTCCAGTCGTCTCAGTCATTGGTATTTTACAAAATCAAAACATTCCCTTTTCCTTTTGAGTAAACACATTGGCTGGTACAAGTTTCATCAACTCTTACGGCTATCAGACCGGGAATTTCCGTTTCCAGTTTCTCGTAAATCCATTGGGCGATCGCTTCGCTGGTGGGATTAGCTAGACCTGTCGTATCATTTAAATGGTAGTGGTCTAGATAATTATCCATTATCGGTTTGACATATTTTTTAATATCGTCATAATCCATAATCATCCCCTGCTTGGCACCAGAATAGATCAATCTATTCCCAGAAACATAGATCGTACAACGCCAAGAATGACCATGCAATCTGGCACATTTTCCATCATGATTCGGGAGTTGGTGGGAAGCCTCAAATCTAAATTCTTTGCCGATCGTCCAACTTTCGGAGTTAGATTCATCTCTTCTCACTTGAGATATTTTATTCTTTTCTTCATTTGAGTTCATGGTAATTTATTGTGATGCATGAAGCAAATTCTGCACTAAACATTCGATCGCAAATCCTCTTCCACACTTCGCGCTGCAATTGTATCCTGACCGACTGCTGTGGCCACACAGGGATCCCAAAAACTTACCAAATCTCCCGCAGCATAAACATTCGCAATCGATGTACGCAGAAATCGATCCGTCGCGATATATCCGGCTGAATTCAGTTCCAAAGATACCACCCCACCAACATCTAACAATTCGACGATCTCTTCTATGTTCGGTGCAAAGCCCATCCGAAAACATATATAGTCTACCTGGATCTCTTCTGACCGGTTATCTCCCTCTTTGAAGGTGACATAAATCTTCTCTTCTCTCAGATCGAATTGGTGGATCGTTGCTGGTTTATGCAAAGTAATTTTTCCAGCTTCTATATAGTCTAAAACCATTTTTTGGTTCATCCCAAATCCTCGAATCTGGGAGCGAACGAACAAGTGAACGTGTTTGGCAGTATCCGCAAGCATTACTGCGGTTCCTAGTCCGTTATCACCACCCCCCACCACCGCAACTACCTGTCCGTGAGTCCTGGGAATCGCGCCAGGATTAAAGCATACATTTTGTGATAACAAAAGCTGGTTACTTCCGGCAATTGATTCGATAGATTCGTAGCTTTTAAATCTTTGACCTGTGGCGATCGCTATGGCTTGCGCGGTAATTTCCTGTTCCTCCGTGAAGATACTGAAATTGTCTTTAGTTTTTTTACGGGTGATACGTTTTAACTTAGAATCTAAGAGTGTTGTCAGAAATTCTATTTCAACATGTCGGCGAAATTGCTGGGCAAGTTCCTTTCCAGTCTGTCCGGGCACTCCCAGATACCATCTGTTGTGAAATGGATTAATAGTTTGCAAACCTCCAAGCTGTTTGCTCTTTTCGATGATAATTGGGTGAAAACCGAGGTGTTTCAGCCACAGAGCACAAGACATGCCAGCTGGGCCACCTCCAATGATAACAACTATTTTTTTCATCATTAGACTTGATTCAACATAACCATAAACTCAGATAGGTTGATTAGCAAAATTGTACAACCTAAAGATTCAGTCAATTAACCGGGGCTAAGTTACTCCAAAATAATGCGTTTGAGGAATCATGTCCGCGAACCCGATGTATGTTGGCCTTGATTGCGCTTTGAGTTAGATCCTGCAAAATTGTACCGCCCTGGACTATCAGATAGCCTTCCCGATCTGGCATAGAAAACCAGTTATATTCCTTTGTATAGCCTTCTAATCCTTTGATTGACACGACCAGAGTAATTAAGGATCGATCTCGATGAGGTCCAACGGCAATCTCTTCGCGATCGAGATTTTCAATGTATTTTATATACTCTTCCTCTCGATCGTAAAAATATAATCCGTAGTTTTCTTTTTGAGATAACTCTTGTAAAAATTCTGGCGGATATCCACAAGCACAAGAGATGACACGCAGGATCTTCTCAATAAATTTAATGTATCTCTCGACCTTTGTATTTTCTTTGCTATCAAATCGGCTATAAGTTCCATGAAACACAGATCCTTGACCCGTGTAGGCATCTTCTCCGTAATAGACATCAACTGAATTTTGGAGACTTTCCAGTTCTCGATCTATGTGTTCTCTGGCTTCAATGGTATCTTTAATATAAAAAAAACCAAATTGAGTTAAATAGTTTTTGACTTGCTCGATCTGATATTCTTCTGTTCGCTCTAATTCATCAATAATTGGATACTGTTCTAGTTGAATCGGACTCACCATTTTACTCCTTATTTTTTTGTGTATTTCTCTTGACAAAACACAGTTTACTAAGATTCTAAATATTCCAAAGCAGCTTTAATCTCTTCGTGCTGACCCAGAACGCTCAAACGTAAGAATCCTTCGCCACTTGAACCGAATATACAACCCGGAACACCTACAATTCCTGTGGATTCTAATAGTTTGTCAAAAAACTGCCAAGAGGACAACCCTTGGGGCGCTTTTACCCAAATAAAAGGACTATCAGTGGCACCAAAACATTTTAACCCAGTTGCTTCCAAACCGTTTCTGAGTAATCGAGCATTTTTCAGGTAATAATTTATGACTTCCTGGCATTGTTCTTGTCCGTTTGAAGATAAAGCAGCGATCGCCCCATATTGAGCTACATTTGCCGTTCCCCAAAACTTAATCCCATGGCGGATTCGCCACAAGTTATTTAATTCTCCTGGCACTGTATTTTTAATCGTTAGCGCATCAGGAATCACACACCAACCGATCCTCAAACCCGTAAAATTGGCAGTTTTGGAAAAACTGCCAATTTCAATGGCACATTCTTTTGCCCCTTCAATCTCATAAATACTCCTTGGTATATTTGGAAGGGTGATAAAAGAGCTATAAACCGCATCGAAAACAATTACAGCTTTGTGACTCCTCGCATAGTCCACGAAAGCTTGTAGCTGTTCGTAGGTAGCAACTGCTCCAGTGGGGTTATTCGGAAAGCACAGATAAATCAGATCTACTTTTTCTGAAGGCAGATCCGGTACAAAATTATTTTCCTCATCACAGGACAAGCTGACCAATGGACGACCTGCCAGTAAAGTTGCCTCCACAAAAGCCGGATAAGCGGGATTTTGCACCGCCACTTTATTATCTAAAGCAAACAGTTCTTGAATGTTGACTGAAGCCGATTGAGCGCCATCGCTGATAAACACTTCAGACGGTTCGAGTTCGATGCTCATTTTTTTCTGGTAATAGTTGCCGCAAATTGCCTTTCTCAGGGCTAAATTTCCGGTAATATCCTCATACCCCGTATAAGTTTGCGGATCTCCCAAACGATTGGCTGCATCGACGATCGCTTCAACCACTGTAGGTGGCAAAGGCTGAGTGGTGTCGCCAAAGGCCATCATAAAAATTTTCTGTTGCCCATGGGTTTTTCGATAGGCTTCTACCTTACCCCACACTTGGTTAAAAACAATTTCGGTATAAGTTTTTTCTCCAGTTAGCTGACTGAGATTGAAATTTTTGGTAGCCATATCGGAAGGGGTAAAGGAAACGGTAGTAATAAATATATAGTGATAAGCAGTATTAACTAGAAGTATCTTTGATATTGTTGTACCTTTTCTTGAAGAATCGAGCCGTCAGGAATCGTTTGATTAACAATGCGATCGCCAGTAAGACCAACAATAAAGTCTTTGAAAAAACTGGTAAAATATAAATCGGTTGGGAGTCATTCATCCCTAGCCTGAGACTTGATAAACTGAAGACTCACAAAAAATTAAAGCCATGAATAATTCTGCCTTAACTTGTCCCCAATGTCAAAGCCAGAAAATCGTAAAAAATGGTAGCATTCATAACAAAAAGCCCAAATACAAATGCACCGAATGTGGAAGGCAATTTGTCGAACATCCTCGCAAAATTTATATTTCTGAAGACACCAAAAATTTGATCGAGAAACTCTTGTTAGAAAAAATTAGCTTGGCTGGAATAGCTAGAGTAACAGGAGTTTCACGAAAATGGTTGCAAGATTATATTAATGCCAAGTATAAAGAGGTTTCCCGGGAAATTAATGTCTCAAAAAAAAACGAGGAAAGCTGACCATTCAAGCCGATGAAATGTGGTCATTTGTCGGGAACAAAAAACAGAAGCAATGGCTGTGGTTGGCTGTAGATAGAAACACCAAGGAAATTGTTGGTTTTGATTTGGGCGATTGTAGTGAAGAAGGAGCAAAAGGGCTGTGGCGATCACTTCCTAAAGTGTATCGTCAATGTGCAGTGTGTTATACGGATTTTTGGTCGGCTTATGAACATATTTTTCCTAATAAAAGACACAAATCTGTCGGAAAAGAAACTGGGTTGACTAATCATATTGAGCGATTGAACAATACTCTTCGTCAACGAGTTTCTCGACTGGTTAGAAAGACTTTATCTTTCTCGAAAAAATTGGAAAATCATATCGATGCCATTTGGAATTTTATTCACTACTACAATTCAGCGATCGCATCTCAATTTTAGTATCACTACATATTTATCACTACCAAGGAAACATATATAGGACTTACCCATAAAATATATCGGTAGGGTGTCGTTCCCGGGGATAGTCAGGAACCAAGATGCTATATCGCTATATCTAGACAGAGGTACAAATTGAAAACTTGCGATCTGCGATCGGGCATCGAATCCATTTTGTGATGTCCCGATGCCCGATCGAGACCCGCTATATTAATGAGTTGTCATTACTCAACTTCAATTTGTAACTTTTTCTGTATGTACTGCGACAGTTTATATTTTGTCAACATATTTACAGGCAAGTGAGCAGCCCCTTGAATGTATCCGAGGCAAGCTTCGCTTTTACACAGACAATCAAATCCTCGATCCATCGACCATTCTGTTGATGGATAAAAGAATGTCAGTTGTTCGCCGATTTTAATTCGTCGCAAAGCCGTCACTACCCAATCGGTGGTATCAAAACCTACGTTAGGGGTACAACTATGATTGATATATTGCAAAAATTCAGGATCGAGCATAATATGCTGGCGATCGCTGATTTGTACGGTTAAATAGTTTGGGCGATCTAATATCTCTTTAGCCCCAAATTTACTGATGACGTCTCCCGGCATAAAATCGACGGTAGCGTGTAGAGATTTGCTCCCAGTTTTTAGGCACTCTCTAATTTCAGCGAACGAGCAAATTAACGAGCAAATTTTTGTTTGTTTTTCAGTGATCTGCATTAATTTTAATCCTGACACAATTGCAATAATACATAAGCCTGTTTTAACTGTTCTACAAAACCTGTACAAAACGTCGCATTACAACACTTTTGCACTGTTTGCTTCCTGTTTCAAACCAGGACTGTCGGCAGCACCCTGTCCACAGGCTGAAAATCGGCTGGAACCCAACCTATTATTGAGTTTTCAATCACAACTTTGGATCTCTACTCCACTATTTTCAGGAAATTTAAAACTGATGGCTTTACTCAGTTACCTTTTTACAGGCTGCCCACTAGACAAGAATTCTCTGGGATGTCAAGCCTTAAATGCTTTAATCGCTTGGTTTTCGCGTTTTTTGATTGTATCACATTCAGAAAATACCTTGAAGCCACTCAAAGTAACGCAAATCGTATACTAGATTACATCTCTCTTATCTTTAAATTAGACTAAGAGTTTCTAAAACCGCTTTTACTTTTATCACGGGAAATAGTCCGGTAGAGTGGAAGCCCCGTGTCTTTAGACCGGGGAGGAAACTCGACACGAGCGGTTTTAACCGCCTGTAAAAAAATTAATGGGGGTATGGTTGCCCCCAACACCCATTTCTGGGGTAATGTTTGCCTCGCCAATGTTATCGGTCGGTACTTTCCACAACACACTGTCTTACCCCTCGTAGGACTGTTTAATGCTGTGGTTCTAGAGCCGGAGACTGGCCACGCATCTCCGGGTAGGAACGTTAACTCTTGCCGATAACGTAGCCCTCAAGGGACTTAGGCGGGTACTAGCTACCTAAAAAGAGAAGCATGATGCCCCGTCTCTTTAGAGCGGGGTGCTGACATTTTGGGCGCTCGCGATCACAAAGTTGACGATCCGTCCCCAACCTGCTTTCTTGAGAAACGGAATTGTTGCTTGAGTATAACAGAAAAGGTGGCATTGAGGTTTGAATCAAGCATTTGATGCCACTCTTCTATAGAGGTTTGGCTGGTGGGTGTTTCCAAATAGTTGCCTACATTATTCACCACAACAGATAAACCTCCGAGTTTTTCGGCTGCATTTTCTACTAAAGACTGGGCTTGTTCTGGTTTGGTGACATCTGCTTGCAGGGCAATCGATTTTACGCCGTGGGTAGCAGCTTCTTGACTCCCTTGTTTGGCGGCTTCGGCACTATTATTATAGTGAAAGGCGACATCAAATCCCTTACTTGCCAGATCGAGAGCGATCACCCTGCCAATTCCACTTGCGGATCCGGTGACGAGGGCTTTTTTTAACATCATCTTTTCATCTCATTAGAATAGAATTGAGCAATATGAGGATTTAGATAGTGTTATCCAACCTTTAAGTATACAATGAAACTTAGGGGACTCGGCAAAAAAATTCATATATCTTTACATTTTACCGAGCTTGGCTCCAAGAGGATGCTCTGGTGGCCGAGTCATCGAACTCTTACTTAGTCTTGCTAAAGACCGTCTCAGCATTTCAAAATAATTGCTGAAATTCTGTCAACGTAATTGGATCCAACCAGAAACCTAATGCTGAACAACTATCAACCCACTCAAATCAAGCGGCGGCAATTTATGAAACTTAGCGCCTTCGCTCTTGGCAGTAACATTTTGGCTGCTTGTACCAATTCAAACTCTAGGACTTCAGAATCACAAGGCAATCTGGATCGGATTAAATTTAGCCTGGATTGGAAAGCAGAAGCCGAGTATGGAGGGTTCTATCAGGCAGTTGCTACCGGAATTTATCAACAACAGGGTTTAGATGTCGCCATTAAACCAGCTAGTCCCCAAACCAATCCTACTCAATTACTCATGGGAGGTGTGGTTGATTTGATTATGGGAGGTGCGGTTAATGCCCTCCAAGCCGTCCAACAAGGCATTCCCAAAATCACAGTGGCCGCTATTTTCCAAAAAGACATCCGCGTTTTATTAACTCATCCTGGCGTTGGCAATGACTCTTTCGAGGATTTAAAAGGCTCCCCAATTTTTATCGCTCCGGGTTCAAATTTTTGGCTATTTTTGAAGGCTAAGTATGGTTTTACTGACGACCAGCAACGTCCCTACAACTTCAATGTCGCTCCGTTTTTAGTGGATAAAAATTCAGCGCAACAAGGAATTTTGACCTCAGAACCTTACATTGTTGAAAAAGAAGGAGGATTTAAACCCAATATTTTACTTTTAGCCGATGCCGGGTATAATCCTTATGCGTTTACGATCGAAACCACAAAAAAATTAGTAGAAACCAATCCCGATTTAGTTCAGCGGTTTGTAGATGCCTCAATTAAGGGATGGTATAGCTATCTACAAAATCCCGAACCGGGCAATGAACTGATTAAAAAAGATAATCCCGAAATGACCGATGACCTGATTGCCTATGGGTTCAATAAGCTAAAAGAATATGATGTAATCTTCTCAGAAGATGCTGAAACCCTGGGCATTGGCGCGATGAACGACCAACGTTGGGAAACTTTATTTAATGATTTAGTGGCGGTGGGAGTCTTAGACGGGAATACGGATTATAAACAGGCTTATACTTTTGATTTTGTGAATAAAGGAGTCGATTATTATTTATCTAAATAACGCTATCAATATGAATGGAGCGATCGCCTATGAATTCTCAACCTTTAATTACTCTCAGTCAGGTGAGTAAGTTTTTTGACAATGACACTCTCGCACTCACCGACTTAAACTTAACGATTAATCAATGTGAATTTATCAGTTTGGTCGGGCCTTCGGGGTGTGGCAAAAGTACCTTACTCCGCATCATTGCCGGACTAACGCCTCGCAGTTCAGGAACCATTCAATGGCGCGATCGCACTGACAAAAAAAATCTCGCTTTTGTCTTCCAAGAACCTGCTTTAATGCCTTGGTCTACAGTGAAGGGAAATGTACGTTTACCTTTAAAATTGGCAGGAATGTCGAAAAAAGCGGCAGATTATGCCATTAACGAAGCCTTGAAATTAGTGGGATTAGAAAACTTTGCTCATGCTTATCCCCGCCAGCTTTCTGGAGGGATGAAAATGCGGGTTTCTATTGCCAGATCCCTGGTAACATCTCCCACAGTTTTACTCATGGATGAACCTTTTGGCGCATTAGATGATATTACCCGCACTCAGTTAAATGTGGAATTGCTGAATTTATGGAGTCAACAAAATTGGACAATTATTTTTGTCACCCACAATATATATGAAGCGGTTTATCTATCCAATCGAGTCGTGGTGATGGCACCGAGTCCAGGTCGAGCGATCGCCGATATTCCCATTAACCAACCTTATCCACGTTCTGAAGCATTTCGCACTTCCCTGCTTTATTCCCAATATTGCCAGCAAGTGGCGACTGAACTGTCCAAAGGAATGATGCCGCAAAGAACCGTTTAATCCATATTAAACCTGATAGAATATGAGCAAGGATATGAAAAATTCAATCTGGGAAAAGCTGAGATTAAACTACTTAGTCTCTCTTGATTTTCTGGCACCAGTTGCCGTAGGAATTGTCGTCTTACTGACTTGGGAATCTTCGGTGAAAATCGCCAACATCCCTCCCTATCTGCTGCCCAGTCCTAGTCTAATTCTGAAAACATTAATCGCTGACTGGTATCTTTTAGCCCCGGCCTTAATAGTTACCTTAAAAATTACCGTAGTTGCGTTTATTACGGCGGCAGTTTTGGGGTTATTGATTGCCATGTTGATGGCGCAGAGTAAATGGATTGAAAAAAGCTTATATCCTTATGCGGTAATCCTACAAACGGTTCCGTTAGCAGCGATCGCACCTTTAATTATTATTTGGCTAAGAAACAATACCTTTGCCGCATTAGTTCTTTGTGCTTGGATTGTGGCTTTTTTTCCGATTATTTCTAATACAACCTTTGGACTGAATAGCGTTGATTCTAATTTGCGGGATTTGTTTCGCCTTTACAAAGCCTCTCGCTGGCAAACGATGCTCTATTTAAGATTACCCAGTGCATTGCCTTATTATTTATCCGCTTTACGAATTAGTGGGGGGTTATCATTAATTGGCGCTGTAGTTGCGGAATTTGTCGCGGGAACCGGGGGAACTAACTCAGGATTAGCTTATCAAATGTTAATTGCTAGTTACAATCTAGAAATTCCGCGAATGTTTGCCGCTTTAGTGATTATTAGTGTTTTGGGGATTGTGATTTTTCTGGTTTTAAGCACTTTATCTAACTTACTGTTAGGAAAATGGCATGAAAGTTCTATAAAATAGTCTGAAACCATAGAGAACACAGATAAATTCTTTATCCTATCTGTTTCAAGAATTAAGAATCCCAGGTTACAGCGACAAGAGGAGGTTAACGGTAGGAGTCGTCAATGTAGTTAGTGAAAAGCGACATCAAATTTATGACTAGCTAAGTGAGGTGTGAACGCCCGTCCAATTTCAACTGCTGATCCGGTGACAAGGGCTTTTTTGCACCATTACTTATGGTTAACTTTACCGATTAGTTATGATACAGTTGAGCGATATTTTTGTCGATATAATTTTGAATTAAAATTCGAGTATAGGTATTGAGATCATACTTCATTGCCTCTTGGGGCGTAACCCAAGCCCATTCGACAATTTCTTCGTTGGGCGTAATCGTTTCACTGGCTGAGAAGGCATAATAGTTGATCATAATGAAATGAGCGGGTTGGAAAAACTGTGAATCCAGAACAGCTTCTTGTAACAAGGCAAAGCGGATTTGAGTCAACTCCAAACCCACTTCTTCTTGGAATTCTCGAATTAAAGCGGAAACAAGACTTTCCCCCCATTCAACTTTTCCCCCAGGAACGCCCCATGTTCCTCGCCACTTAGTTGTTTTCACGATTAAGACTTTTCCGCGATCATTGACCACAAAAGCACCTACCGTAGTCAAGGGAAATTGCTTTTGTCCCGATGGAACCGATGTTTTTGCTAGGGTCGTTGGATTTTGTTTGCTCACTTTGATTATTGACTGGTAAATTAGTTGTTCAAGTTAAATATTCCGATCACATTTTACCAGATACTGGAGTTTAGACTAATCTAACCATAGGACTTGTCCCCGAGTTTATCTGGATGAGAGAATTAAAAGTTTATTGATCGTGCGTAAAACCCCGTCCCTTGTGGGCGGGAATGAAAGCACGGCAAAATGGATGGGTTCAATGCCCATTCATTTTGTGTGATCTCGTTGTTTTTGAGTTTCGATGTACTGCTTGATTGCCTTTTCCGAAACTCCACCCACGGAAGAGTAAAACGTACCATCGCGACCCATTCCCGACCCCCAAAAGCGACGTTTTTTAAGTTCTTTAAATGTACTGAAGATGTGTACAGCAGAAATTGATTTTATGGTTTTGGCAATTTCGACTGGTGCAGTCGTATGATCTGCTTGTACGAATACATGAACATGATCGGGCATGATCGACCGTGCATGAAGTTTCCATCTATAGGTCTTGCAGATTTCGCCAATAATGCGTTTCAATTCGACCTCTACCGCGCCTTCAAGAACGGGCAGGACGGTATTTGGGACTACGATGATGTGGTATCCAAGGCAGTGTTGAGCGTGAGAAGAAGACAGTATTTTCATGGTTCAGTATTTATCAATTGAATATATAAGCTTTGCGCTATTCTAAATATAATCGTGCGAAATGTTCCTGTCAAAGTGAAGGGATAAAACCCGAAACGTAAGCAGGGAAGTGGTTTTTGAAAAACAAAGCCCACTTTAACTTTGAAAATGTGACCTTAAAGGAAGGTCAAACTCGGAGTCAATAGAATTGGATATGAACCCCAACAGGAAGTAGTAAACAAATCCAAAGAGTTAAGGCAATTTCCACAGTGTCAGACTGATTATCAAAACACTGAAGCTGGAAATAACGGGAAATCAGGTATAAGTCAAATACCAAAGAAGTTCTCTAGCTAATTGCCCAAGAATAACGAAAGTGAACATCTGGCTTGAACCGTCGTGAACAGTAAGTAGCGAAATGACTTGACTACGCTGCGTTCAAAAGAACAAGGGGAAAAGGTAGAAGTTTCAATACACTTCTTCAAAGAGGTAAGAGGTTTGATTATACTAATTACACAGACTCCCAAAAGTACCCCGGCGGATAGGACGATTCTAAAGGCAATAACCCCGTTTTCAAGGAACGTTAAAACCCCTCATATACCCCTACAGAGGTCGAATACTGATAGGTAGCCACAAATCTAAGGCGAATGTTATGAGGGCGAAAGATGGAGTCAGAAGCTAAAGCCTAGATGTAATGTTTAGGATACGCTGATAGATTCCGGTCAAGTTGTTAGGTAAAGTTTCAATTAGCAGTTAAAACGGTGAAAACGAGTATAACCAAGACTACGACTGCATGGAATACAATCAATTGGGCGAAAGTTCAACGGATAGTATTTAAGCTGCAAAAGAGAATTTACCAGGCATCATTATCGGGACAAAATGCGAAAGCTCGAAAGCTTCAAAAGCTCCTAGTTAAGTCGTATTACGCCAAACTCTTAGCAATAAGAAGGGTTACTCAAGATAATCAGGGTAAGAAAACAGCCGGGGTAGATGGAATCAAATCTATTACACCCAATCAACGGTTAGAACTTGCCAAAAATCTAAGCAAATACCAAAAGGCACCACTCCGAAGGAAATGGATACCCAAATCCAAGGATGAAAAACGCCCTTTAGGAATCCCGACTATACACGATAGAGTAAGGCAAGCTTTGGTAAAATCTGCATTGGAACCACAATGGGAAGCCAGATTCGAGGGGGAAAGCTACGGGTTTAGACCCGGACGTTCAGCCCATGACGCAATGTCACGAATCTTCCAAAGTATCAATCAAGGTGAATATTACATCTTAGATGCTGACATCGCAAAATGTTTCGACCAGATTAACCATGAACACCTACTGTCCAAAATTGATTGTCCATCAACAATAAAAGCCCAAATCAGACAATGGTTGAAGGCTGGAGTTATGGACAACTGCATATTTGAGGCAACAGAGGCAGGCACACCACAAGGAGGTGTTATTAGTCCTCTACTTGCTAACATCGCACTGAATGGAATGAGTAGGCTTGTTGAGAAAATCTTTCCAAAAAGAACAAACAACAATAAAAACTACGCAAAAATCATCAGATATGCAGATGACTTCGTGGTAATCAGCCCACAATTAGAAGTCATTCAACAGTGCCAAGTTGCCATAGAAGAATGGTTAAAACCTGTCGGGTTAGAACTGAAACCAGCTAAAACCCGTATATGTCATACACTAAAAGAAATTGAAGTGAAAGGCATAAAGGCTAAACCCGGATTCGACTTTCTAGGTTGGAACTTCAGACAATATCCAGTTGGTAAACACCACTCTGGTAAGACTGGTAGTGCGAACTCAAAACTACTAGGGTTCGGAACCATAATAAAACCTAGTAAGAAGGCAATAGAGCTTCACACGGACAAGGTGAAAGAAGTGATTAAAACTCACAAAACTGCACCCCAGTACGCATTAATCAAACACCTAAACCCGGTAATCAGAGGATGGTGCAATTACCATTCCAAAGTTGTCTCCAAAGAGATATTCTCCTCTTTAGACCACATCAGATGGCAAAGATTAAGAGCATGGACAGTTAGCAGATGCGGTAAAGCTAGTTACGATCAACTGAAGAAATACTTCAGGAAAAACGGTAATATGGCATGGAGTTTTGAAACCAAGGATGGTTATAAACTACTAAACCATGCTGAAACAACTATTAAACGTCACGTAACTATAAGACCTGAAGCATCACCCTATGATGGAAACTGGACTTATTGGAGTACACGAAAAGGCACAGCCTACGATGTACCTAAACGAGTAGCAAATTTGCTCAAAAAGCAAAAAGGCAAATGTAAATCATCTGGACAATATTTCACCCCAGATGATATTGTAGAAATCGATCATATCATCCCAACGTCTGTAGGCGGTAAAGATGAATACAAAAATCTGCAATTATTGCATCGCCATTGTCACGACATTAAAACGGCAACCGATGGGTCTTACAACTCAAAAGAAACCGGATGTTCTGATGATAACAGATAACTTGTACTAGGAGCCGTGTGCTGTGAAAGTAGCAAGCACGGTTTTGAATGGGAGTCGGGAGTTGTAAAGCCTCCCTCGACCCCTAATACGATTTCTCAGGTAATACCACCTATGAAACGTACCGTTTCCATCCCTGTCGATTTACCCCATAAGA
Organism: Lyngbya sp. PCC 8106; assembly: GCF_000169095.1. Classification (GTDB taxonomy): domain Bacteria; phylum Cyanobacteriota; class Cyanobacteriia; order Cyanobacteriales; family Microcoleaceae; genus Capilliphycus. The sequence goes on along the minus strand of NZ_AAVU01000021.1, from coordinate 93,797 downwards.
GGTTTTTACCCCTCATGGGGTTTTGTGCTGACATCTTTAATCAACACGTTGACTGGGCATTGAAAGAACGGACGTATAACAAAAACAAGGCTCACAAAGCTTTGTACGCCAAAGCCAGATTGCAGCACCCAAATGTGCCGTCTGCACTACTGCAAACGGTTCGAGATAGCGCGATGGAGGCAGTTAAAGCTACAAAATTCAAGCGGCATCCCAGAAAAAAACCGACATCAGGATTGCGTTACGACAAGCGCACGATGACGCTAAGAGGACATCAATTAACCCTTAGTTGTATTGGCAAACGTGAAAAACTCATCTTGAATGTGCCGGAATATTTCCAAGAAGTCTTTGAAACTTGGGAGTTTCGTGCGGCTACACTAACTTACTCAAAACATAATAAACAGTTTTGGGTGAGACTGGTTTTTGAGACAGAAACACCGACTCAATTAGAAGGGGGAATTCAAGGAATTGACCGTGGGCTATATCATCAAGCTGTTACCAGTAACGGGCAATTCTTTAGTTCATCCAGGATCAGGGCAGTACAAAGGCGTTACCTATACAATCGTCGTCAACTCCAGCAAAAAGGCACTCGCAGTGCCAAGCGTCGCCTAAAAACGATGTCTGGATGCGATTATCGGTTCATGCGGGACACAAATCATTGTGTAAGTAAGAAGCTAGCCAACCAACCAGGAATAGCAGCTTTTGTACTAGAAGATTTGTCGAGTATTCGCACTCGAAGACGCGGCAAAAAAATGAACAAATGGTTGGGAAGTTGGGCGTTTTACCAACAAGAACAATTTCTGACTTACAAGGCAGAAGCTTTGGGTAAAAAAGTAGTTTACCAAGACCCTCGTTACACAAGAGCAAAAATGCAATATTTGTAAACATATTCGGCGAACAAATCGCCACAAATCCAGGTTCTATTGCAAAAATTGTGGGCATCAAACACACGCGGATCTTAACGCTGCTTTGAATATTAGAGATGACTATATTCTCTCCTCTACCCACGCTCCGGAGGAGCAGGGGTCAGTCAATACCCCGTATGTTTCAGGAAATTATGTTTCCTAGTTACAAGCCGCATCCCCTTGTGGGTGTGGTAGTTGACATAAATTTTCTCTAATCCAGATGAAACTGAAACGATTGCAAGAGTTTCACCAAAATGTCTACAATCAGATAGGCGCAGCGGCTGATGCTATATTTGAATTAATGAATGCTGCATTATTAACTCGTAATCCCAGTTGTTTGGTTGAATTGTCTCTATCTTCTGTCTTTTTTAGAAAGTTGCACTCAGCCTATGAATTTCTATCTGATTGTAGACCTCACTAATCAAATTTTATCAAACTTTTTCTACTCGAAATTAATCAAAATATTCAGCCCATATTGGTAGCAGATATTTTGATCAGCGGCTTCTACTGTAGTAGTCGCAAAGCGGCGACTTGGGTGGTGGAAAAATCGGCGATCGCACCAATTGCAACATTAAACAAGCGAGCGGGTTGAATATGATCTCCAACTAAACTCCAAATCCGACTGACTTCTTCAGTATGTAAGCGCTCATCTTCAGTCAAAGCTAAAATGATTTGACGGCGAAGAAAATCTCCTTCTGGGGATAGTAAATATTGCAAACCGAGTTGAGCGGTGGGTAGAATATCAAAAGTTTGATCAGACTGAGCGATCACCAACATATTCTCCAACCGTTGCCAGTTAAACTTCCCGTCTTTTATTAATACCTCAATCAAGCGACGACGTAAAGCCGGAGTTTCACCTTTTAGCAAACGACGAGCAACATAGGGATAAGCAACATCAACAATTTTAAAACCAGAATTAAGCGTTAGGGCAATTCCTTCTTGCGTCACCAAAGAGCGAATAATCAGGGCAAATTTTGCCGGAACTCGGAAGGGATAATCATACATCAATTCCGAGAAACTATCCGTAATTGTTTTGAAATTAAAATCCTGAACACTTTCACCCATTGCATTTCCCAGTACCTTTTCTAAAGAAGGAACAATCGGTGTAATATCAGTTTCCGGTGTCAGAAATCCTAATTTAACAAAGTCTTTGGCTAAATCGTTGTAATCTCGATTAATCAGATGAACAACAGAACCCACTAAGGTTTCTTTAACATCTTGTTCTAGCTGATCCATCATGCCAAAATCAATAAATGCCATGCGACCATCAGGCATTGCAAATAGATTTCCAGGGTGAGGATCGGCGTGAAAAAATCCAAATTCTAGCAGTTGTCTTAAACCGCTTGTCACTCCCAGTAAAATCAGATTATCGAGATCTAAACCTGCTGCTTGAATACTGTCAACATCAGTCAGTTTAAACCCGTTAATCCATTCAAGAACTAGAACTCGAGTGCTGGTATATTTCCAGTAGATTTCAGGAACTTTTATCGTCGGATCATCGCTAAAATAGGCACCAAATCGTTCGGCATTGCGACCTTCATTGAGATAATCGATCTCCTCAAACAGTTTAATCCCAAATTCATCGACAATTAAAGTCAAATCGTGGCCGAGATTAAGCGGTAGCCAAGGAGCTATCCAACCTGCTGCCCATCGCATCAGATATAAATCTAAGGTGATAATGGGAACTAAATGGGGTCGCTGAATTTTAATCGCAACTTCTTCACCCGATCGCAAACGGGCGCGATACACTTGACCTAAACTGGCTGCGGCGACAGGTTCAGGCGAAACTTGACTAAAAACACTTTGGATGTCTCGGTCTAAGTCCATTTCTAAAATTGCCATCGCCACTTCAGTGTTGAAAGGCGGTAACTGATCCTGAAGTCGGGTTAATTCTTCTAAAAAGTCTTTGCGAATTAAGTCAGGACGGGTCGAAAGGGCTTGACCCACTTTGATAAATGTTGGGCCGAGATAAGTTAGGATTTCTCGGAGTTGAGTCGCTCGTTCCGGTGTATGTTCAACTTCGGGTCGGCGCCATCGATCCCAAAACAGACCCCAAACAAAGCCTGCAAAAAACCAGACTACGGTTATAGCCCGCCAAATAGCTTGCCAGGGACGACGGCGATAATACTGGGCGATCGCTCTTGGGTCATAACACCGTTCAGATGTGAATGGGTGTGGACTCACGCTTTTATTTTTCCTCTTGAACGCTGAATTTTAACTGGGGGGTTACAGTGGACAGATCGACTCAGATTGAGCGGCTCTGTTCTGTAATTTTATGTTTATCTTGTTGTTATCGTTTTGTTAATTAACAGTATACAAAACTACACACCCAGATTGAAAGTAAATTTACCTATTGGCTCAAACAATCTTTGATCGCATAGATCACACAGTCTTGTTGAACGGTTGTCAGTTCGGGAAAAATTGGCAACGATAACACCTCCTGACAGAGTTGTTCAGCGACCGGAAACTGACCCGGTTGATCGTCTAAATTTTGATAAAGAGGCTGCAAGTGCAACGGTACGGGATAATAAATCATCGTACTAATTCCCTGTTCTTGCAACTGTGCGCGAACAACATTTCGATCAAAAATCCAAGAAGAACCATTCTCAGAAGAACGCGGCATCACTCGAACGGTATATTGATTCCAAACACTTTGTCCGTCCGGGAGTTCTTGAGGAAGAATCAAGCCAGGAACGACCCCAAGAAGCTGATGATAGCGTCTGGCGATGCGATCGCGTTGAGCATTCCATTGATCGAGATAACGCAGTTTAACGTTCAAAATAGCGGCTTGGAGTGCATCCAATCGACTATTAATCCCCACAACCGCCGAATTATACTTGCTCGATTGTCCATGATCTTTAATTATGCGAATTTTAGCGGCGATCGCTTGATCATTCGTTGTAACGGCACCTCCATCTCCACAAGCCCCAAGATTTTTTGTTGGGAAGAAACTAAAACAGCCAATATCCCCAATATAACCGACTTTTTGACCGTCCCAAGTTGCCCCGGTCGCCTGGGCGCAATCTTCAATCACAGCTAAATGGTGAGTCCGGGCAATTGCCATCAACCGAGTCATATTCACCGACTGACCAAACAAGTGTACAGGAATAATCGCTTTGGTTTGAGAAGTAATTGCGGTTTCTACTTGGTTAACATCGAGGTTAAAAGTATTCGCCTCAATATCGACAAACACCGGAGTCGCCCCGACTGCACTCACGACTTCTGCGGTGGCAATAAAGGTAAATACCGGAACAATCACTTCATCACCCGGGCCAATATCAAGGGCGCGGAGGGCGAGAAATAACGCATCGGTACCGGAGTTACAGCCAATACACTCAGAAACCCCAATGTATTTACCAAACTGTTGTTCAAACTGTTCAACCTCAGTTCCCCCAATATAGTAACCCGAGGCTAAAACCTTTCCGACGGCGAGACTGACTTCTTGTGCGATTAATTTGTACTGTTGACCAAGATCGAGAGGAGGGATTTTGTTCACGCTTCACACCACCTTAAAATCTAAGATTAGTTATCTGTTATCAGTGAATAGCTTTGTTAATTCCCTTAGATTTTACAGACTTGGCGTTAGCATTGGGACTGATTGTCATTGCGATCGCTTTATCATTTTGGCAGCAATTGGGCTTAGAGGGGCAATTTCTTCTAGCGACGGCGCGAACAATTGTCCAGTTAGCCGTTGCGGGTTATGTTTTAGCGGTGGTTCTCGATCCCGATCAACCTAACCCTTGGCTGGTTTTAGCCTTTGGGCTATTAATGTTAACGCTTGTTACCGTTGTCACGCGCAACCGCATCAGCAAAAAAGTTCCTCGACTTTTCCCGTGGGTTTGGGCTTCTTTGGGGTTGAGTGCGGTGTTGATTGTCGGTTATGCTCAATTCTTGGTGATTCAGCCGACACCGTTGTATAGTCCTCAATATCTGATTCCGTTATTGGCAGTTATTTTAGGAAATGCCATGAATGCGGCTTCGATCGCGGGGGAACGTTTAGTCACGACGTTGAACCGTTCACAGGTGGAGATTGAAACTCATCTGAGTTTAGGGGCGACTCCGACTCAAGCACTCAAACCCTACCGTCAAGAGGCGATGCGGGCGGGGTTGCTTCCTACACTGAATTCTATGGCAATTGTCGGAATTGCAACGCTTCCGGGTATTTTAACAGGTCAGTTGCTCGTTGGGGTGAATCCGTTGGATGCGGTGTCCTATCAAATTTTGATTCTGTTGATGATCACAGTTGCTAACTTGATTGCTATTCTAGTGTTGAGTACAGGCATTTGTCGTCAGTTTTTTAACACTGAGGCGCAATTGCAAAAACGTTAAGGATTGACTTGATTTGATCAGATCAGATCGGGTTATCTAAAAGACCAGTAACCGTCATTCTTTTGGATTAAAAATGTCAGAATTTTTAGATTTTCTCAAACATCAATATGCCTACGTTGCGATCGGTGAATTTAAACCCGGTAAGTTTGATGAAGCTGAACAACTGTTTGAAAAAGCGGTTTCTACTTATACTAAAGGATTTAAAGGATCGTATCTGTTACAGGAACCGGGAACGGATAAAGGAATTGCAATTATTTTTTGGGAAAATATAGATGATATGGATGAAAATCATAGTGATGTTTATGAAGCCATTATGAATGAAATGGCGCATCTATTTGCCAAAGTACCTAAAACCTCTTTTTATCAAGTTTGTAGCGAAGTTCATCCTCAAGAATTAGCCACCGAAGAAGGATAAACCCGTAGGGTGCATCAAACAATTAATCTGTTGCTAACAGAAGAAAATGCTTACTATTTGATGCACCCCATTCTAACTTGGTCGGGTTCATCAAACAATTAATCTGTTGCTAACAGACGAAAATGCTTACTATTTGATGCACCCCATTCTAACTTGGTCGGGTGCATCAAACAATTAATCTGTTGAAAACAGAAGAAAATGCTTACTATTTGATGCACCCTACTTGAGGAATTTAACCAACTGTTCGAGTTTCGACCAAGCCGCACCGCTACTGATAATATCCTGAGCAACAGACAGCCCAGAAACATGATCTCCTATCGGAACAAAACCGCTAACTTGTAAGGCTAAAGACGCATTTAAAGCCACCACATCTCGTTGAGCAGATGTTCCTTTTCCTTGTAAAACATTTTGCAAAATTTCAGAATTTTCGGCAACTTCTCCGCCTTTTAAAGCCGTTATTTCTGCCGAATTCAATCCCAAGTCTTGCGGGTTAATTGTTACTTTTTCAACTTTCCCTTCTGACAATACAGCCAAATCTGTTAAATCACCCAACCCCGCTTCATCAAGTTTTTCTCGTCCGTATAGAACAATTGCCTGTTTTAACCCTAATTTTCCTAACGCTTCAGCAATGATTTCTAATAAATTGGGATCATACACACCCATCACTTGACCCGCAGGTTTTAAAGGATTAACTAACGGCCCCAAAAGGTTAAAAACCGTTCGCACTTTTAACGTTTTTCTCAGGGGAACAACCGCTTTCATCGCCGGATGCCAACCGGGTGCAAATAAAAAGGTAATTCCAACTTCTGTTAATGCGGCAGTAATTTTTTCAAACGGTGAATTTAACTGAATTCCTAGCGCTTCTAAAACATCCGCAGAACCCACTTTACTCGAAGCCGAACGGTTCCCATGTTTGGCAACAGGAACTCCAGCCGCCGCCGCTACAAACGCCACAGCAGTCGAAATATTAAACGTAGAAGCGCCATCTCCCCCAGTCCCGCAAGTATCAATAATCCGATAGGGAGAATTTGGCAGAGTCACAGGAGTTGAAGCCGACGCCGACTGAGACTGCAATACAGAAGCCATTCCCGCCAATTCTTCTGCGGAGACGCCTTTGGTTTGCAACGCCATCAAAATTGCACCCGAAAGCACCGGGGGAATTTCCTCGTTTAGCCATCCCTCCATTAACGTTGAAGCTTGCAAAGCAGAGAGGGAGTCACCGTCGAGAAGTTGTTGCAGTAAATTCGGCCAGAAGTTGGAATCTTGTGTTGGGGAAGCAGTGACAGTCATTTCAGGATTAAATCTAATCGGCAGTTTGAGAACCTGATTGTTAATTGTACCGTTAAAGGTTACTTTCTTGATCAGTGATCTCAAGTGAAAAATCAAAAAAATTTAATCAGGCTGAAAATGTCAATTTAGGGGTACAAAGCTTGCACAAAATCCCCCATTATGTACAAAGATTTTAGTTCAAAATAAAAGAAAAAAACAACATTATGGAAATTCATCGCCTCATCAAAGATATTTAACCCGTAATTAAATCCGATGAGTCAGGACAAAACTCGATGGTGTAAATTCAGATTACTATTGATAATGATGAGTACCAATTGCAACCGGGATTTGAAGGAGTTGCTCATATTCAAACTTCCCGACTGCGATTTGATCAGAAAATTTCGCGGGAGTTTTTTAAGTTATTCCCCTGGTGGAAGCGGTAAGACAACATTGTACAGAACCGATTAAATTGCACTCAGACTCTTGGACTTGACTTTTCGTTACATGATGATCAATACCCGACCAACCTACTAATTTTTTATTCTACATCTTCATTAATCGGATAACGATCCAGTAACTTTTTCGCATCCATTGCTTTTTGTTTAAAGCTACCATTCAAATGAGGAACATGAGGAATTTGGGAGAGAAAATCCAACGTTCTTCTAATCATTCTGACTAAATCCCCCTCATCCAAACTCGTATGTTCAACTAACTGTAACCAATCAACTCCTTGACCCCATTGTTCGATAATCGCACTCATATTTTGATGTTCCCAGCGTTCGGGTAATACCAAAAACTCCACTTGATAATGACTTTGAACTTTGATCAACATTTTCCGCAAACCCCAGAGTCGTTCTAAAGCAGACTGTACAGGTTCCGAAAGCTGATAATCTGTCCAGGTATCTGATCGCGAAATTTCTGTGACTAACGCCGCACAAGCTGCCGCTAATTGGGAGGGTTCTAACTGATAAAATTCCCCAGACATCAAGGCAATTCCCAACCATAATTCATTATCACCTCGCAAAGCTGCCGTCGCCTGACCTAAAACAGTCGGTTGTAATTCATCTAAGGCTTCAAACTGCTGTAAAATCAAAATCAAATCTAAAAATTTCTGCCAATAATGACCTTGATCTGCCTCAATTTCTGCTTGTAATAACCGAACTTCATAATTGAGATCCGTCCACCGTTCTCGACGTTTTAACAACTTCTGCGGTTTACCCCATTCATACAATGGATGCGTTTCTAACTGTTCTTCAATCTCCCTAACTTGCTGCATTTGATGTTGCACTTCTGGGGGAACTTCTGGCATCGGTACCTCAGAAATTTGTTGGGCGACTGCTTCACTGAGAGTATCTCCTTTCCGCTTCTGACCCAACTTATAGGGAATATCGGGAATATCCATATAGTCTACTGCGGTTAACCGAGGTAAGTCCCCATGCAGCCCCACCACATCAGACGCCCCCACCACATACCAACGGTTATCTTGACCTAAACAGAGAAAATAAGGCGCTTGACCCGGACTCGGCGTTTGGGCGACCAATACCGCCCCTAAAGGTTGGTCTTCGGGGTTCCTGGCATTCGGAGAGACGTGTTTCCCTCGCAGACTAACAAGGGTTCCTAACACCGCAGAAACCAACGCCTGAGACATCCCCGCAGTCAGAGTTTCCTCGGCTTGATCTTGCAAAAGCTTTAACAAGCGTCTTTCTTCCCGGAGACGGGCTTGTAGCTTCTCGTAGTTGGCGATCACGGTTTCGAGATCTTCTATGGTTTGATCTCCCTCTAAGCCCAAATTCGCTTCAATATCAGCAAGTTCGGCTTTGAGTTGCTGCATCTCTACTTCTTGGGGCTGGAGTGAGGCGGTAGACAAGTATTGACCAAAACTACGTTCTATTAACGCTTTCGCCTGTTCTAAACTGTGGGTTTGCAACAAATTCAACACCATGCCATAACTCGGTGTAAACTGACTCACTAAGGGATCGGGTTCAGTTGTGGCTAAATAAGCGGCCTCTGTCGCCCCTTCAAAAGGCGTTTGGACGGTAACAACATGACCCAACAAGTCCATTCCCCGTCGTCCAGCCCGACCTGACATTTGCAAAAATTCTGACGGTTTCAGCAGACGTATTCCCTCATCGGTGCGTTTGGAAAGGCTAGAAATGACTGTTGTTCGGGCGGGCATATTAATTCCGGCAGCCAGGGTTTCGGTGGCATAAACAACTTTAATTAACCCCAGAGTAAAAAGTTCTTCAACTAATACTTTCCATGCGGGTAATATTCCGGCGTGATGGGCGGCTATTCCCAAATACAAAGGTTCAATACTACGAGAGGGAGAAACATCGGTATTGTGGGCGCAAAAGATATCGATTTTTTCTCTTAAAAGTGTGGCTTCTGCTTCATTCACCAGGGAAATAAAGCCCAGTTCATGGACGGCGTAGAAACATTCTTCGACGGCTAAATCACAGCCTCGGCGACTGAAGATAAAATAAATCGCCGGAAGCATTTCTTCTTCTTGAAGTTCATAAAGAACGTACAAGGTTTCAGGAACAAACAGAACTTTGACTAAACCCTGTTGAAATAATTCAGCAACGAATATTCTCCAAGCTGGAGGGAGTTCTAGATGATAAGTGGCTATTCCCCGCGAGAGAGAGTCTAGAGACTTAAATTGTTTAAGTTTGGGGTTAGCGTTTAAAAAGGCGTTAATGGCAGTATTTAAACGATCAGCTTCACTGGAGTTAACAAAAGAAATCCGTTCTATTTTGGGATCGGTGACGGCGCGATCGCAACCTTTACGACTTGAGATGAAGTAAATTGTAGGGAGAGTTCCTTGCTTTTGTAATTGCTTGAGGGCGCTTGCCAAGCTTTGGCCTTGTTGTTTATGTTTGTTGTGGAAACGAGAACGACGGTTATCAAATCGATTATTGCGTCGTTTTTTGGGTTCTAAGTGGCGGTTGATCTCAGTACCCGACTCATTTAACAGGGGATACAGTCCTTGAGTATTGCAAAAGTGAAATTGTAGAGGAACCGGGCGAAAGCTAGAATAGATCAGTTCTGTTGGCCCGTGAACTTTACATAACCAGTCGGTGAGTTGATCGCTGTTGGCGATCGTAGCGGAGAGGGCGAGAAGTTTAATTTCAGGAGGACAATAGATAATCGATTCTTCCCAGACTGTACCGCGAGTGCGATCGTTCATGTAGTGACATTCATCGAGGACAACCGCTTCCACGCCTTCGAGGGAAGTTCCCACTTCACCAATCGGTGTTCCATAAAGCATATTCCGAAAGATCTCGGTTGTCATCACCACAACAGCAGCTTCTCGGTTCATGGAGAGATCACCCGTAAGCAAGCCCACGTTCTCTACCCCAAATCGTTCTTGAAAGTCTCGTAATTTTTGATTGGATAGGGCTTTGAGGGGAGTTGTGTAAAACACTCGTCGTCCCCGACTCAAAGCGTGGTAGATGGCATATTCCCCGATCAGTGTTTTTCCCGAACCTGTTGGGGCGCAAACCACCACAGATTTACCTGCTTTCAAAGCGTCGATCGCATCTTGCTGAAATGGATCGAGTTGAAAGGGAAAAAGTTTGTCGAGTTCGAGCGGTTGAGAATTTGGGGTAGAGTAGGACACTAGGATAATATTGAAACAATCAAAGGACTGAGTTATCCTTCTTAACCTGAGTCAGTTCAGGCAATAAGGTCTTTATAATCAATTTTAAGCTTTTCTTCGAGAAGTGTTGGAATCCAAAGGCTGATGAAGGTCAGGGGCTAGCAACGAAGGTAGACTTTCTCGTTTCGGGAATATGGACGGTCATCAAATTGTCACATTAAACCGGAGTCTGCTCTGCGATTCCCCTGACAATGAGATTAGCGTTTAACTGTCGCCTGCTCCCTGCCATCTCCTAATGGTAGGGTCATTTTATTTGTAAATGTTGGGGAACTTCTCATTTTGTGAGGGGACAGTTTTAGGATTGTCCCAAGGCTTCTGGGGTTAAGACTTGGTTAAGTTTACCACTACGATACCCTTCCAGGTCTAAGGTGACATAAACAAAGCCAAATTCCTGAAAGATTTTGACGAGTTGCGACAAATCAGTCGTTAATACAAATTCCTTGATTTGATCGGGGGGAAGTTCGATACGAGCGGTGTCTTTTTCTGAACGCACTCGTAAATTTTGCCAGCCCAGTTGGCGTAAATAGACTTCTGCTCGTCCGACTCGTTGGAGTTTGGTTACGGTGATTTCTTCTCCGTAGGGAAAGCGAGAACTTAGACAGGGTTGAGCGGGTTTATTCCATCCTGATAAACCAAGTAATTTTGAGAGTTCTCGCACTTCGGCTTTACTGACTCCAACTTCCGCTAAAGGCGATCGCACTCCGCGTTCAGTAGCTGCTTGGATTCCCGGACGATAATCTCTTAAATCATCAGCATTGACGCCATCAACGATGTAAGGATATTTCCATTGTACCGCCAGAGGCTTCAATGTATCATGGAGTTCGCTTTTACAAAAGTAGCATCGATTGACTGGATTAGACGTATAGTTGGGATTTTCCATCTCATGGGTAGAGATTTCTTGATGACGAATTCCAATTTCTACGGCTTGAATTCGGGCGTCTTCTAAGTCTTCGGGGAGTAATGATGGGGAAACTGCGGTTACGGCGAGGGCGCGATCTCCGAGTACATCATAGGCGATTTTGGCGACTAAGGTGCTGTCTATTCCTCCCGAGTAGGCGATTAATGCCTGTTTCATCTCCTGAAACAAAGATTGGAGTTGTTCTAGCTTTTGGATAACCATTATTTGCTTTCGATCTGACGTGAATTTTCCTAGTTTATAGTTTAAAAGATTTGTTAAAATTGTTCATCTGAGTTGAGAAACAGATGATTTTCAGCGTGAAGCAAGCCAGAAGCGGGCTGAAGAAATGCTGGACGGGGGCGAGTAATGCTCGGATTGAGTTCGGGATTGTTTTCCATCTGTTGAACCAGTAGGATATAAAGATCGATCCAGCAGCTTAACAACACATGAATTAAGATAATCGTCACTAAGCTTGTTCGACTAAAAAGCGATGGTGAGTTCTCGGGGGAGCGACTTTTAAACCCTTCCATAACGGCAATGAAAACCGCAGCAATTAAAGGCCATGCTTTCAGGGCGAGAGTCGGATCGGTGTCTTGAGTGAGTTGATAAATGAGTAAGGAGATAAAGGTGGCAATGATCCATGGACTTAAGATAAAACTCCCGAAAACAAACGGGGGTTGACTGGTTGCCCAACCCAAACTAACCGTGAGTAAAATCCATCCTAAAACAGCCATGATATCTTTGGTATTCTCTAGGGCAATAAAAGACAAAACCCAAATGACAATACTGAAGATCAATAAAGTTTTCCAATGGATGAATTTTGGCGGAAGTGCGGGATCAATAACCGTTTTAACTCGATCTACATTTTTTTTCCAGTCCATAATTTTTAGAGGTAAAAGACACGAATTTTAAAGAGGGCAAAGAGTAACGTCACAGAGTAACTGATGGTATGAGCTTTGGTAACGATTTTAAACTGATTTCCCCATTGTGTGCTTCTTTCTAGATTTGAGATTGATGTCCCTTGTTCTGAAACGGTATTCTCGTTGTCAAAAACAAACATATTTAAGAAAAGCAAGCCAATCCACTTGACGAGTAAAAATAGCAAGAAATAAAATAAAGTCAGAACCATTACATCGGCAGCAATTTTTTGAAAGTCATCTAAAGTCAAATAAATAACCAGGTGTCGAGCGGCGTTGAACGGAAAAAAAGTTTGTAAAGAAGTAAAGACGATCGCCCCAAAAACTTCGGCGAATAAATCAATCATCATTGCATATTGTACTCCCTGTTTAGGAGAGATTTTAAAAGATTTTTGATAAACAAAAGACTCAACGGTAATGCTGATCAGAAGACGTAATAATCTAAATAAAATTGCCCGGCCTGCTAAGATAAATGGCTGCATACATCAAACCTTTTTCACTGAATGATTACAATTTTCGTTTTTCGGAAACCTCAGTCAGAGAGCCAAAATCTCTACCTGTCGTTTTAGAGCCGTTGGACGACCTCAATTGATCATACAGATTTTACCTTCTCATTTTTTCACAATATTGCAGTTGTGGATTGATCGAATTTTGATCTAGATTAGATTCAAGCATTGTTACTCGATCGCAAAGACTGAAATAAGTCCGGTCTGAGTTGAGGTGATTGCTCTGTTGTGAACCGTTCTGTCGGCTTAAAGAGAACAGTCAACCTCTGAATCTCAATCTATCATGTTGGTGTAAACTCGTAGATTAAACTTATCTCATTTTATTGACTTTGAGTACAAGGCAAGTAACGACCTGATTGAAATTGCCCTCACACTATGAATTATCCCATTCCGAAAAGTTTGGCAGAAATGATGACTCTGAGTCAACAGCCTATCAGTGAAGAACTGGTCGCCTCGGCGATCGCTGGTGTTATTCAAATTGCTCGTTCTCAGCATCTGTCTCTCGAAGATCTCAAAGCAGAAGTTCTCGCCGATGACTGTCTTCTCAGTTCAGAACAACGCTTGTGGTTAAGTGAATTAGTTGTCCTCGCTTGGAACGGCTTCTCTTGAGTTCTCAGTGACTCTCTGTGAACAGTATGACCCGTGTCCCTCTACTGTTCACGGTTAACTAACTAACAGTTAATTTTAACAGCAGTTGGCATGAAGCGGTGAAACACAGCAATTCAAGAGGTCGAGGTGTGGGAAAATGTTGGAGAACGTTACACCTTAGAAAGCCTTTCCTAACGGGTCAACTCCGGGGAAATATTGCGGCGCATTTTGTGTCTTCGGTGACGTTTAATTTGGATGGGAAAAAAAAGGCGATCGCAGCTTTAGATAATACCCTAAAAATTTACGATGTGGAAACCGGAGAATGGGATCAGTGCTTATCTGGACATAGTAGTTGGCTATTTGTCAAGAGATGATCATTGGGAAAATTCCCGGAGACAAAACTCTAAATCTTCCTAAAACTCTGAACGAATGCTAATTTTTAATTCAGTCATATTTTTATAAGAATCAAATGACATCAAAAGATTTCCTCTAACTCAACTTTAAAATCAAACTAGAGGTAATAAAATCTCAAACTGCGTTCCCATACCCGGTTCAGATTGCATCAAAAATTGACCTCCATGTTTAGCGGTCACAATTTGATAACTCTGGGCTAAACTGGTTTCCTTTTCAAGACGCTTTTTAGTTGAAAAAGATTCTATGATTTTTTGTTGTTGATCCCAAGACATTCCAGGGCCATTATCGCTAATCCGAATTGAAACCCAACGTTGTGGAGTTCTTTCTGTACTCAGTTTAGTTTTAGGGGATCGCACTTCTGTTGAAATTTCTATTGTTGGTTCTGGAACCGGAGCTTTATTCTTGTTTTCTCGATATTTCCTCGCCCATTGTTGAGTAGAAGCTTGACTAATTAACGCATCAATTGAATTAATCAAAACATTCATAAAAACTTGGTTAAGCTGACCAATATAACAAGTTACAGGTGGAATATGATCATAATTTTTAGTGACTCGAATCTCACTTGAAATTCTACTTTTCAGCAGTAACAAAATACCTTCAATATTCGTATGAATATCCGCAGGTTTTGGATGAACTTCATCAATATAACAAAAGTTTTGTAAGCTAGTCGCTAAATTTTTTAACCGTTCTGCTCCGGCTTGAATACTATTCACAATTTGGGGAATATCTTGTTGAATATATTCAAACTCAATTTCTTCTTTAAGCTGCTGAATATCTAATGGAATTGTCGAAAAATGTTTTTCATAAGCCGTAATCAATTCAATCAAACTCTCACTATAAGTCGAGAGATGAGTTAAATTTCCCCAAATAAAACCCACCGGATCTAAAATTTCATGGGCAACCCCATCAACCAACCGTCCCAAACTCGCCATTTTCTCAATTTGGACAATTTGAGTTTGCATCCGTTCATAGCGAACTTGAGTTTCAATCCCCCGAATTTGCCAGTTAGCAAGATTTAATTCGTGAATATCTAACAATCGATAAGGTAAACTTGCAGAAGAAGAAGACTGCGGATCAATTTCCACGACAACAGGATCGCTTCGCAGTTCAGGTAATCGTCTGACGGCCTGTTGTGCGGCACTGACAATGGGTGTCTCCTCTGAGAGAATGAGGGGAGAGTTGCGGGCATAGCTATAAAGAACGCGCAAGGGCTTCTGTAAAAACAGCTTCATCCCTTGAGGGCGAATGAGAAATTCTAACAATTGACGTCGCGAGATCATGCCTACAAATCGCGAATTTCCGTCCGGTGATTCCTCTACAAGAATCACTCCTGGAACAAGAGGATACCGCTCAAAGATTTGAGCGACAACAATTCCTACACAACTTACAGAAACCTGAAACTCATACAGAGATAGATCTCCCAAAGTTGATGCTAAACCCAGATCGAAAATGCTCCCCTCCATTAAGTGTGGGGGAGAGACTTGATCGTGATGTTCGTCTAGCACGGGCTGGTAAATGAATCAGCTACAGATCTACTGTACCGCCTAATTTGTCTTTCTGCACTCCCTATACTCTTTCAATTAAGGTCGTGTCACCATTCCTCATGGATTGTCTCACCAAAGAGTTCACCAAAGCACGGGCTGAACGGATTCTCTGGGTGTTCTCTTTTGGGGTGTCCGAGACCTATCCATTTTAATAAGTTTATAACGTACTGCTATAAGAGTCAAAGAACTAACAAGAGACTATGATTTCTGTCTAAGCGACTAAGGTAGAGTCCCGTCTGACATCCTCAACTTGGTCAATAAAAGCTTTAACCATCGCTAAGTCTGGGTGAGCATATCGTTTGTCGGTGAGGTGATCGTAGGCTTCCCATTCTTGGGCGACTTCTCCGTCGTACCAGACAAACCATTCTCGGTAGAGTTCACCTTCATCGATATCGGGACACAAGGACAACCAATCATCTCCGGTGTAAGTGTCCACGGTTTCCGCCACTAAATGCAACCAAGCGGTTTTGATACATTCTTCTATGTTGTTCTCGAAGGTAGAGCGATCTTGGACTAAAGTTTGGGTCGGATTTTGATTGGTTTCCATCGGTTTTCTGTGACTCAATAACCTTACTCTACAAAAGGGTTTGGGGTAAGTGGAATGCTAGATGTGACACTCTCCAAAGCGTGACATCTCACTGGAGGCGATTATCTTTTCCAACCCTAATAAATAGGGCGATCGCCTTTTCCCCTGACAGACAGTTAACACACTGGCACAGGAAAACCGATTTTGAGAGTATTTTGACCAAGGAAAGCGGGTACAAGCCCCGTCGTTCACGACGGTTAACTCAAGTCGATGCACACAAACTGAGCTACGGGTGATATATTGTTGATATACGCCAAATAATCTAGCGTCAATGATTGTTTACGAATTCAAGGCAAAAGGGAAGCCATATCAATATAAGGCAATCGATGAAGCTATCCGAACAGCTAAGTTTGTGCGGAATTCATGCTTGCGGTATTGGATGGACAATCGTGACTTAGGAAGAAAAGAGTTGTATCGATACAACACTGAACTCCGAGCTATGTACCCTTTTGTCAAGGATTTGAACTCACACGCTTGTCAGGCATCTGTAGAAAGGTGTTGGTCGGCTATTGCTAGGTTTTTTGAGAACTGTAAAAAATCCTCACTCGCCCTTCTTAATAAAGGGGAAATCAAAGGGGGGATAGGATATCCTAAGTTCAAAAAGTATTCTCGCTCTGTCGAATATAAGACATCAGGCTGGAGGCTTCTAGATCCTAAGCAGATCGAGTTCACTGATAAAAAAGGGATTGGAAAACTCAAGCTTGTCGGAACTTGGGATTTGGCATTCTATCCTGTCGAACAGATTAAACGGGTAAGACTGGTTAGAAGGGCGGATGGGTATTATGTTCAATTTTGCATCCAAGTTGATGTGAAGATAGAAACACAACCAACAGGGAAAACAATTGGATTAGATGTAGGACTAAAAGAGTTCTACACTGATAGCAATAACAATACTGAACCCAATCCCCGTTTCTACAGAAAAAGTGAGAAACAATTAAAGTTTTGCCAAAGACGTGTTTCTCGCAAGAAAAAAGGTAGTGCCAACCGATTAAAAGCCATTAAACGACTAGGCAAAGTACACCTTAAAATAAGTAGGCAACGTGAAGAACACGCCAAGAAAATAGCGCGTTGCGTAATCCAATCTAACGATTTGGTCGCTTACGAAGACTTGAGGATTAAAAACTTAGTAAAAAACCATTGTCTTGCCAAGTCGATTAATGATGCGGGTTGGTATCAATTTAGAAAATGGCTAGAATATTTTGGGAGTAAGTTTGGTAGGGTAACGGTTGCCGTCCATCCTGCTTATACTTCCCAAAATTGCTCAAATTGTGGAACAATCGTTAAAAAATCTCTATCAACCCGAACTCATGTTTGTCGATGTGGATGTGAGTTAGATAGAGATCATAACGCCGCAATTAATATTCTAAATTCTGCCTTGAGTACGGTAGGGCATACCGGAACTTGGATCTTAGATCCGAACGCTTCTGGAGATTCAACCTCTACTGTGATAGGAGGAATCCTGTCTCAGCAAGTCGAGTCGTAGAACGAAGAATCCCCGTTGTTTACGACCGGGAGTGTCAATTATTCAGTCCTGAGTGAACAGTTTTCTATAGAGATTGATCCTACAATATTAAAATGGAAATTGTTAACTTTGCCTCTGTACAATCACCCGTTAAGGGGTTTTTATGAAAGCTGTATTATCGCTGATTGTGATCTCTATATTGGGATGGGCTGGGTTGCCGAAAACGGCTCAAGCTTCTTCTGCTTATGATATTGTCTGCGAATTTAAGTACAAAGTGGGAGAGGGATCTTGGGTTCATGATTCGAGTCAGGGAACAACAAGGGCGATCGCTACGGCGAGACGGAGGAATTATCTAGAACGTCAGGAAGCAAAAGCTGAAGAAGCCGGAAATAGTTTTGAGGTGATCTATATGTTCTGTCGTGATCCGTGGGGAAATAGCAGCGATAGCGATTAAGTATTGACTCATGCCTTTTTTAGTGTTCACGGGTCAGGAAATAGGTGGTCATTTCTCCTTTTCCTTTGATGGGAATAGAACCTCGTAAAGCAAACACAAATTGATCTTTTAAGCGTTCGTAGACCTCGGATGTGACTTGAATTTGACCCGAAACTCCGTTAGATTCCATTCGAGAAGCCACATTTACGGTATCCCCCCATAAATCATAGCTAAATTTGCTCAACCCAATCACACCCGCAACGACTGGCCCGGCATGAATACCAATTCTTAGTAGAAAATTATTTCCGGTTTGCTGATTAAATTGAGTCAAATTTGTCTGCATATCAAGAGCCATTTTGGCGATCGCATGGAGATGATCCCGATGATAAAGGGGTAAGCCACCCACAACCATATAAGCATCTCCAATTGTTTTAATTTTTTCTAAACCGTAGTGTTGAGAAAGTTGATCAAAATGGCTAAAAATACTATTAAGAATTTCTAGAATTTGAGCGGGAGTTGCTTCGGAGGAAAAATCGGTAAAACCCACTAAATCAGCAAATAAAACACTAACATCCTGAAAATAGTCTGCAATAATTCCGGGTTGTTTTTGTAACCGTTCCGCAATGGGTTGGGGAAGAATATTTAAGAGTAATTTTTCGGTTTGTTCTTTTTGAGATTGTAATTCTTGTTGGGCTTGTTTCCGTTGAATCAAAGAACCGAGTTGAGTCGCCACCGCTTTAACCAGTTCTAAAGTTCGTTCTTGGGGTTTGCTTTTGGTTTGAGTAAAAAAAACTAACACCGCTAGCATCTGTTCTTCAGCTAAAATCGGCACCCCAAAACCTGATTGTAAACCAATATTGGGTAATATTTCTGAATACAAATGAACTTCCGGTTTGCCAGTCGCCCAAACTCGTCCCGGTAAACCTTCATCGAGTGCAAAAGTTAAATCCAATCTAAACTGTCTAAATTGAGTGGAATGGTGATCACTAATATGCCAAGTTTGACGACACTCTAATAAATTTCCGTCACTATTCGGTATCCAAACCTCACCATAATCCCAATCAATCGTTTGACAAACTGTTGCTAAAACCAGATTCAAAGCTGAGTCTACATCCACCGCTTCATTAATCGCTTGAGTGACTTTCAGAAGCAGTCGAATTTCAAGTTCTCTTTGTTTGGGTTCACTAATATCACGTACTGAACCAATCATCCGTATGGGCTTTCCAGAAGTATCCCATTGAGCTTGTCCGCGAGTCAATACCCATTTATAACCGCCATCGCTACAACGCAAACGATGTTCAACTGAATATAGCGGAATGATTTGTTGTAAATAATCCTGTAAAATCGTTTCAACTTGTTTCCAGTCATCGGGGTGAATCGAATCTTTCCAGGCTTGACTAAATTGAATATGATGGTCTTCGTAACCTAAAACATCCTTAAACCAAGACGAAAGAAACATATCATCTGTTTCAATCTTCCACTCCCAAATGCCATCTTGATTTCCTTGCAGTGCCAGTTGCCAGCGTTCTTCACTTTCGCGAAATTGTTGTTCGATAATTTGTCGCAGATTAATTTCTTTTTGGAGTTTGATATTTTGTTCGCTGAGTTGTAGTTGTAGCGATCGCAGCCGCAAATGATTTTCAATCCGAGCTAAAACTTCAGTGAGTTGAAAGGGTTTAGTAATATAATCTACTCCCCCCATTTCAAAAGCTTTAACTTTATCAGAAGCATCGTCTAATGCACTCAAAAAAATAATCGGAATTTCCCGTGTTTCTGCTTGATCTTTGAGGAGACGACAAAAGTGATAGCCGTCCATTTCCGGCATCATAATATCGAGTAAAATCAAGTCAGGGGGACTCATCTGCACAGAGCGTAATGCTAAAACCCCACTCGGTGCCACTCGGACTTCATACCCCTGCGTTGTCAGCATCCGCGTCAACAGCGTCAGATTAATCGGGGTATCATCAACGACTAAAATACTTTTTTGAGGAGCAGAAGGCGACAAAGAGTTCATGAGCCTCTAGAAGCAGATCGATCAGTTTTCGGTTCAGTTAAAGCCAGTAACTGCTCATATTGATACCGATCCATTAAATAGATTAAGGTATCGGCAACGGATGGATATTGGGGATGAATTTGCTCAATCAGACTTTGCATTCGCTGGCTGCGTCCTTCAATGATAGCTTGATGAAATTGAGCTAACCACTCACTCGGTAATTTGGCCAGATCCTCGGATGTGAGTGTTGCACTATGGACACTTTGAGTAAGGTCAGCTAGAGTAGACTCCTGACAAATGTAATGGACTTCTAAGTGTTGAGCAATACGATCAAAAATATCTCGTTCTAAAAAGGGTTTGCGAAGAAAATCATCACACCCAACAGACAAAGCCATTGCTTTTTCTTTCTCCAGAATTCCGGCGGTAATTGCAATAATTTTTGTTTTCTCAATGTTCTGGTGAGAAGGTATAATCGTCTGAGATCGCGGATCGGTTTTCCTGGCTGCTTCTAACTGACGAATTTGACGAGTGGCTTGATAACCATCGATCATCGGCATCCGTAAATCCATAAAAATCAGGTGCGGTTGCCAACTTGACCACAGTTTGACGGCTTCTTGACCCTCTTTTGCTCCTCGCACTTCAAAACCTACAGGAGTGAGCAATTCGATTAACAGTTGACGGTTATTCGGGCGGTCATCAACGATTAAAATGCGATAGCGGGGTTGGTTTGGTTCGAGTGCAATGACTCGCAGATGCTCGGAGGAAGTATGGGAGATTTCATCTTCGCTAATCTCAACGGGAATCATAAATTGAAAGGTTGTTCCTCGTCCTAAGTCGCTCTCAACGCTAATTTCTCCCCCTATCAAATGAATAAATTGCTGAGAGATTTTTAACCCTAAGCCTGTTCCTTCTTGGGCTTGTTGACCTGATAAGGTTTGCACAAACGCTTGAAAGAGGTATTTGCATTCATCGGGAGCAATTCCTACTCCGGTATCTTTCACCTCAAAGGATAGGGCATAAGTTCCCGCAGGTAAACGGGATGAAGATATGGCTTCGAGATTAGACCAACGAGGGTAAACTCGCAGAATAATCTCACCTCTGGGGGTAAATTTGATGGCATTACTGAGAAGATTAATTAAAATTTGGCGTAATTTTGTCTCATCGGTGTAGATCAATTGAGGAATATCTGGATGACAGTCAAACTTTAACTCTAGGTTTTTATCGTTGGCTTTTTGGGTGAACATTCTCTCCAAGCTTTGGAGGAGATGAAATAGATCAAATTTCCGCAGTTGCATTTTCATGCGTCCGGCTTCTATTTTAGATAAATCTAACACTTGATTAATCAAAGTTAGCAGATGTTGACCACTACTATGAATCACTTCTAGGCTATCTTTTTCATCGCCTGACAGATATATACTGCGACTGAGCAATTGGGAAAACCCTAAAATAGCGTTGAGGGGAGTTCGCAACTCATGACTCATATTCGCGAGGAAGGTGCTTTTTGAACGGTTAGCGGCTTCTGCGGCTTCTTTAGCTTGTCGGAGAGTAATTTCAAAGTGTTGACGTTCGAGTTCGGCTTCGGTACGAGTGGCGAATATTTTCATGATCATCTCGTGATCGAGATTGATTTCTAGCGGTGCGACATCCATAATATAAATTAAGCCAATTGATTCTCCGGTTGAATTGGCTAGGGGAATTCCCCAATAGCTTTCGACACCCAATTTGGCTAATAATATATTGTCGGGGAAATAATGTTGAAGGTTTGCGGGGTGATAACACCAAGCTTGATTGATCACCAGTTCACAGGGAGTTCCACTAGCATCATATTCTAGATTTTCTCTGAGACTATCCCCGTCCCAAAATGCCAAAGTTCGCAGTTTTTGTTTAGTTTCGTCTGTCACTTCTGCAATCACCGCATATTTAACTTGTAGCACTTGGGCTAAATATTGAACGCAGGTGTGAAAGAATTCTTCACCTGTTTTACAGGCAATTTCTTCGGAAAATAAACGCAGAGCTTCTTCTCGTTGTTTGTAGTCGCTAATATCTTGTAAGGTGCCATACAAACGAATAATCTGTCCTTGATCATCTTGCTGAACTTGGGTGCGAGAAATCAGATGATGAATTGTATTATCTTGATCAAGCGTCCGAAACTCGATTGTTGAAGTGATTCCTTGTCTGAGGGTTTCAAAGGTGGCTTGTCTGACTCGGGAACGATCTTCGGGATGAATTCTTTGTTCGATTTGCTCTAAACTGGAAATCGGATCATCAGGATGAATCCCTGTCAGTTGATACATTTGTTCTGACCACCAATATTTATGATCAATCAAATCCCATGACCATCCCCCGACTTTGGCGATGCGTTGTGTTTCTTTGAGTAAGGTTTCACTGCGACGGAGTTCTTCTTCGGCTTGTTTTTGGGCAACTTCTGCAAAAATGCGATCGCTAATATCTTCTTGTATGCCAATAAAATGAGTTAAATTCCCCTCTTCATCGTGTACGGGAGAAATAGAAAGTTTATTCCAAAATGGTGTACCATCTTTGCGATAGTTACGGACAATAATCTTTGTTTCTCGACCTTCTGCGATGCTATTACGCATTTCGATTAAGTTCGGTTGATCGATATCTTCTCCCTGCAAAAAGCGACAATTTTCTCCAATCACTTCATCCGCACTATACCCTGTAGTCCGTTCAAATCCAGAGTTCACATAGGTCAAAGGCTTATCAGTGAGTTGAGCATCGGCGATTACAATACCGTTAGAAGAAGCATCTACTGCCCGTTGTAGAAGTCGTAAATAAGCTTCGCTGGTGGTGCGAATTTCGATTTCTTGTTGGAGTCGGCAATTTTGATCTTTGAGTTGTTGTTTTAACTTTTGGTTGGTGAGATGAGTTTTGACTCGCGCTAATACTTCTTCAAATTCAAAGGGTTTACTAATAAAATCAACGGCTCCTGCTCCAAAGGCTTTGACTTGATCAACGGTTCCGTCTAGCGCACTGATAAATAAGATGGGAATGTTACAGGTTTTAGGATTAGCTTTTAAGTTTTTACAAACGGTATATCCATCTAAATCAGGCATCATCACATCCAAGATAATTAAGTCGGGTTGACTCATGTTGGCTGACATTATCGCGTGTTTTACGCTTTGAGTCGCTCGAATTTTATATCCATTTTCTTCTAAGATTTGCACCAGTAATGTCAGATGATTTGCATCATCATCCACAATTAAAATGTGACCTGAAGTTGTCTTGATATCTTCCTCAAAAGTTTGTTGTAAAGTTCGATAATTTCGCAGGGAAAGAGTGACTGTTGTGATTAATTTTTCTTGGGTAAGTTCCAGTTTGGTTTTGTAGTCGTTAATATCATAGTTGAGAATAACTTGAGCTTCAGGAGCTTGTCCAGGATGACCTGTACGAAGGATAATTCGAGTGAGTTTATTGTTGAGGGTTTCTCGAACATATTTGACAAAATCTAAACCCGCTTCCTCGGTTTCCATGATCACATCCACGAACAAAATTGCAATATCTGGATGCTTGAGGATCAGTTGTTTTGCTTCGGCTGCACTATAGGCGGAAATAAAGTTTAGGGATTTGCCTTCAAAGCTAAATTGGTCTAAGGCGAGTTGCGTCACTTCATGGATAGAGCGATCATCATCAACGATCATCACTTTCCACGTCTCTGTATCACTGGGGAGAGATAAAATTTCATCTTCTTCTTCGATAAAAATCATTTCCTCCTCTGCGGGTAAAGACGTGAAATCTGTTTTTGGGGAAGACTGGTTCGGTTGAGAATTAATGTTTTTTGGCATACTTTTGGTATTATTCCTGAAGTTCTAGTGGTAAATTTAATATAAATTTTGTACCGGAGCTGACTTGACGATCACAGGAAATTTGACCCTGAAGTTTTTGCGTCACTAAATTGTAGATAATATGCAATCCTAAACCACTCCCACCTCTAGAGCGATCTGTTGTAAAGAATGGCTCAAAGATTTTGTCGATATATTCTTCTGGAATACCACACCCATCATCTGCATAGCTAATAATTAGTCTATCATCTTGACAGTTAATGTCAAAGTCCAAACATCCCTTTTCTCCGGGTTGATAGCCATGTATAATTGAGTTGATGACTAAATTCGTGACGATTTGGGAAATTGCTCCTGGATAACTATTGATTTTGAGGTTTTCTTCTCCTCTGATTTTTAATTTATGTCCAGTTTTTTCGAGATGAGGACTGAGGCTAATAATTACTTTTTCAATATAGCTTTTTAAGTCAAAACATTGCTTTTTAAAATGACTTTGATCCACAGAAACTTGTTTTAAGCTTTGAACTAAGTCTGCCGCTCGTTGTAAATTTTCTAGCAGGATTTGACTACTCCGTTTTACCCGGACAATATGATTCACAACTATCGATTTTTTGAGTTGATCTTGGTTGACTTGAAATTCGAAGTTTTGGGCTTCATTATTCAGGGTTGAAGCTAAAGTTACTCCTATTCCTAGCGGGGTACTAATTTCGTGGGATAAACCCGCCACCAATCTTCCCAATGCTGCCATTTTTTCAGCTTCTATCAGTTGAGCTTGAGTCGTTTTTAAATACTCTAACATTTGAGTAAGTTCTGCATTTTTTTCTTTCAACTCTTTTTGCAACTGATGTAAGCTTAAATGGGTTTTGACTCGCGATAACAGTTCGGGAATTCTAATAGGTTTTGTCAGGTAGTCAACAGCCCCGATGGAAAAGGCTTTCACTTGATCAAATACTTCACCTAAAGCACT
The DNA here is from genome assembly GCF_000169095.1 of Lyngbya sp. PCC 8106. Lineage (GTDB taxonomy): Bacteria > Cyanobacteriota > Cyanobacteriia > Cyanobacteriales > Microcoleaceae > Capilliphycus. Next base: position 69,119 of record NZ_AAVU01000021.1, on the reverse strand, counting down.
AATAAAAATAATCGGAATATCTTTAGTACGGGGATCGGCTTTGAGGCGATGACAAACTTCATAGCCATTGATATCTGGCATCATAATATCAAGTAAAATCAGATCAGGACGGTTCTGCACCGCCAAACTCAAAGCAGATAACCCATTCACTGCGGACTGGACTTGATATCCCTTTTCTGTTAAAATTGCAGTTAAAAGTAATAAGTTGTCTTCGATATCATCAACAATTAAAATTGATGGTTTTAGAGAATTCATTTCATTCTATACAATAACTCTTTCAAGGATTAACCGATCAACCTGATTTTTTGTCTTAATACACCCTGACCGACTCGATCCCATTTCTATTGATTGTAGCGGTCAGGAACAACCGCAAGGCTACTCTCTCAACACTCCCCTGGTTAAACGAAGGATTCAACCCTAAGCAAATCGGTTCCTGAGAACTCTCGAAAATTGCTTTGTGTTCGTCACTGACCACCCTGAACCTTGCAGACCTACACCTATGGTAACTTAGATTAGCCAAAAAAAAGAGGCTCGTTTTTGTATTCTCCTTTAGTCTGATTCAAGAGATATTCAAAAAATAAGCTTTTATTGTTCAATTTCTACCCGGAATGTCCCTTCATCTAGAACTCGGTTGAGAGTCAATCCTAAACGTTCACAAACTTTCTGTATGGTGAAATATTTGGCTAAAATCTTAGTCGTGATCTGAACAATATTTTCTGGATGATCAATAGACAAAAGTTGTGATCATTATTCTATAGAACAGCTTCAACAGATGATGAAAAAATTCAAGCCGTTTGTTGTCAAGATTGAGTAATTTTTAAAATGACAAAGGCACAAAGATATGAATATAGCAATAAGAAATCATTTGTAAACGACTTTGCTCCCAAACCCCCTCCTCGCGCGTTCCCTCTCTTGCAAACTTCGCTCTCGACGGAAACCGCCAAGTCGCGAGTTTGCGCTAGCGCCCACAGGTGGCGCGGTGAGTTAGTGCGTTGGGCGGGTTCCCCGACAATCACGCAACTAACGAACCCTTTAGGGGGTCGCTCGTCAATTCTGCGCCCCCCTTCCCCCCAATTTTGGCAGGGCCGTTTCGTTCTAGCCCGAAAACTTGATTTGTGGGGAGGTGGGGAGGTAGGGAGGTAGGGAGGTAGGGAGGATTTTTATTAATAAAAAGCTATTTTTCCTCGGAAAAAACTCCTCTCCCCATCACCCCATCACCCTTTCACCCCATCAACCCCGGCAATTTTTAACTTAGAATGAAACAGCCCTGCCCCAATTTTGGGGGGTGATCTCGATTACTTTTTTACAAATTAGGTAACATTGCTATATATATTCTTGGTATTTTCCGTGTTAATTCTATTCTTATTATTTTTTAAAACTAACCTTGATTATCTATTGATCTTTTGATGCTATTTTCGCTAAAATATGACTAGAAAATTGATTAAAGATTTTCACAAAAATGTCACGATTCAATCGGAGTAATTGATAATGTCCATTAGAGAAATCCCAGTTCCAGTCACAGGAGAGATCGTTTTACCGAATGGAGAAGTTCTCAATATTAATGAGCTTCCGAGTCTTGATAATGGTGAAACTTACGGAAGTATTTTAGAAGTTCGTGGGGTTGAAGATGCTGTTGCGACTGCAACTCCAGACTTTTTAATCAGTGCGGATGATTTCCCAAAATCGATTTATGGTTTGGGCGGAAACGACTTAATTATTGCTGGCATTCAATCGGCTTTTCTCTACGGAAATGAAGGGCAAGATCAACTTCGGGGCGGGTTTGGTAATGATGTCCTTTTTGGGGGAAAAGATTCCGATCAATTAGAAGGTCAACAAGGCGATGATGTACTTTATGGCAACCAAGGAAATGATGCTTTAGCGGGAGATGCGGGAAACGATATACTCTTAGGTGGAGAAGGAGATGATGGATTGCGTGGGGGATATCTGGTCGATTTAGATTTTGGTGAAATTGACCAAGATGGAGATGATTTTCTCTCCGGAGGTGGGGGTGGCGATGATATGGCCGGAGGTCAAGGGAATGATTTTCTCTCTGGGGACTCGGGCAATGATGTCTTGGATGGGGAACAGGGAAATGATACTCTCGATGGCGGAGATGGCTTTGATAACCTGACGGGAAGGAGTGGCACTGACCTGATGGTTTTGAGTCCGAACAACGAAGGTTTTGACCGAATTAGCAATGCGCGAAGATGGCTCAGATTTGATCGGTTTGCGGGAGGGTTTGACCTTTGAGGATGTGTTGATTAGTCCGGTGGGTGAACGGGCGGAGCAGTTGGCTGACGAATGGATTACGGGACGGGGCTTTGCTGAGTTGTTCCGTTTACCTACTCCTCCAGGAGCAGAACTGATTACGGTCGATGTCTCCGCTCTCCCGACAGATATCTTGATAGAAAATGCAAATACCGGGGAAGTATTGGCAATTTTGAGCAGTATTTCATTAAGTGCTACTACGATTGAGGTCGTTCTCGATATTTCTCAGATTACCCAGGAGGATTTTTTAACTCTCTAACTAAAGACTGTAGGGATGTTTGATTGGTATATCATCGCTATATCTTGAGCAGAAAGACCACAATCTTCAGAGGTTGTGGTTAATATTTTATATTGATTGACGATAGAACTCGGACTTCCCAAAATTATGCAAGAAAAGATTCTGTGGAGTATTCTGAAGAGGCTAAGAGATCTTCTGGGTATGCTAGACCTTCGACTTCAACAATTGTAAAAGATCTTTCAGGGTGAGAAGCTGAAAAAATTGAGTCTGCTAACTCCGATGAGCCGGGAGGAACCGCAATAATTTCACTGTCTCCGATATAGTTATCCGTAGGTAGGAAGTAGTTAGGTTCCCAGATAGATTTTTCAGGTTCTTCAAGCGAACTCATTAAATATTCTGTGCGAGTCTGAGTCTCGGATAACAGACTTTCTAAGGTTTCAGTATCTAAACCCGTCAACGGATCAACATTTGCTTCTGCTGTCACGGGTAAACCATTTTTACGGTCTTCGAGCAGTGCTGTCAGTCGTGCTTCTTCTTGTAGACCTGTTTCGATAGATTCTTGAATAAATTCACGGTTTCGAGTCTCTTTCCAGGTGATAAATTCTTCAAAGCTACTAATGTGAGGAGTGCCGAAACGACTCCAATCTATGTTAATTTGATCAGCTAAATCATTAATACCTGTATCGCTGGTTTCAATAGGAAATGGTTTCAACCCAGTATGGAAATTACCAATAAGGATATCACTTCCATTTGTTCCATCAATTGCCATATTTTTTGTTACTCCTTCAATACAATACAGAAACTCAATGACAAGCAACAGTCAATATTCTAGAGCTTGTGATGATTCGCTCCCGCTTTGACCTGTTGTAGTTGAGTATAGCAGCAATATTTGAATTTTTACATCTGTAAATGATAAAAATAATTGTATTTTTTCGGGGGGGGTGTAATTAGTTTAAGTTATCAAATTAAGCGAATGTTAACATCAATATTTTTTGATTTTTTTGAACAAAACTTGTTATTTTATAAATCAACAAAACTTGGAATATCTACCGAGAATATCTACCGAAAGATAGAGGTCAATACTCTGAATATTTCACTTGAGATTGAAGCTCGTTAAACCTGAAAAACGGATGAAATGTATAGACCTTTTGTTGAATCTGACTCTTTTTTGTTGTTAAACTCACCTCGAAGATCCGAAAATTCATTCTGGGTGATCTTTATATCTTGGTGGTTTTTATTCTCTCTGTTTTTAAAATTTAACAACTCAGATGAAAGCGAGTCAACACAAGAAAATATTTTGGAGTTGAAAAGTATCCCTTCTCATTTTAGCACTGTTTTGGCTGAGGTTATCAAAGAATTTGAGTGCAGCTAAATTTTAGATTGTATCGAAAAAAAATATCTTCCGCAAGCCCAAATGAAATCTTAAAACGAATGTTAAGAATTTTGCAAATCTCTGACAAATTTTTGAAGATGAAATAAGATAAAGGATAGAGGCAAGTAGAGAAAACAAAAGAAGACTCTACCCGGTCGGTAATACGTTAAACTAGACCGTGAAACAGCACAGTTGTTTTTTTCACGCCAATCCGTAAACTATCGAAAACCATTAGCTTGTAAACTTTCTAGATTTTGAATCTGGCGTTCATTATCAACACTTCAACCGAACTTTTATCTGAGGTAAAGATATGGTTAATCAAGTAACCAACATCGAAGAACTCGAAACTTTAATCGCCCGAGTCAAAGCAGCCCAACAAAAGTATGCTTCCTACACCCAAGAACAAGTAGACTACATATTTAAAAAAGCGGCTTTAGCCGCCAACGCAGCCCGAATTCCCTTAGCAAAAATGGCAGTCGAAGAAACGGGAATGGGTATTGTCGAAGACAAAGTGATTAAAAACCATTTTGCCTCAGAAATTATCTACAACAAATACAAAGCAGAAAAAACCTGCGGAATTATTGAAGAAGACAAATCTTTCGGTTTTCAACGCATCGCTGAACCTGTCGGAATTCTTGCTGGAATTGTCCCCACAACTAACCCAACTTCGACAGCAATTTTTAAAGCCTTAATTGCCCTCAAAACGCGCAACGGCATTATCTTTTCCCCTCACCCTCGCGCCCGAAATTGCACCAATGAAGCCGCCCGAATTGTGTTAAAAGCAGCCGTTGAAGCCGGGGCGCCCGATGATATTATCGGTTGGATTGATGAACCGACAGTTCCCCTCTCCCAAATGTTAATGCAGCATCACGACATCAAGCTGATTTTAGCCACAGGGGGGCCAGGAATGGTGAAAGCGGCTTATTCTTCGGGTAATCCATCTTTGGGGGTTGGCGCTGGAAATACTCCGGCTTTAATTGATTCTTCTGCCCATATTAAAATGGCAGTTTCTTCAATTATTCTCAGTAAAACCTTCGACAATGGGATGATTTGCGCCAGTGAACAATCTGTTGTTGTGGTTGATGAGGTTTATGATTCTGTCAAAGCCGAATTTCAAGCCCGAGGTGCGTATTTCTTAACCCCAGAAGAACGAGAACGGTTGGGCAAGAAAATTATCATTAATGGCCGTTTAAATGCCGAAATTGTGGGTCAACCTGTTGATAAAATTGCGGCATTAGCAGACATTACTCTCCCCGAAAATACCCGAGTCATTATTGGTGAAGCTGAAGAGATTAGTTCCAACGAACCTTTTGCCTATGAAAAACTCTCGCCTGTACTAGCAATGTATCGGGCAAAAGACTTTGAAGATGCGGTGGAAAAATCGGAAAAATTAGTTGAATTTGGCGGACGCGGACATACAGCCGCCCTCTACACCGAGCCTTCAAATACTGACCATATTAAACGCTTTGAAAATGCCGTCGAAACCGCCCGAGTTTTGATTAATACTCCCTCTTCACAAGGGGCAATTGGGGATATTTTCAACTTCCGTCTTGACCCCTCTTTAACCCTGGGTTGTGGCAGTTGGGGCGGTAATTCTGTCAGTGAAAACGTCGAACCCCATCACCTTTTAAACATCAAAACCGTCGCCGAACGTCGGGAAAATATGTTATGGTTCCGGGTGCCGCCGAAGATATACTTCAAATACGGGGCATTATCAACCGCTATTCGTGATTTAGCCGGAAAAAAACGGGCATTTATTGTCACCGACAAACCGATTTATGAATTAGGAATGACGGCAAATTTAGAGGAAGTTTTGGAGGAAATTGGGTTAAAATACGATGTCTTTTATGATGTTGAACCTGACCCTTCTCTCGATACAGTGCAACGGGGATTGGTGTTGATGAATACGTTTCAACCCGATGTCATTATCGCGATTGGTGGCGGTTCTCCGATGGATGCGGCGAAAATTATGTGGTTGATGTATGAACATCCCGACATCGAATTTGAAGGGTTAGCAATGCGGTTTATGGATATCCGCAAACGGGTTTATGACCTCCCACCTTTAGGGGAAAAAGCAACAATGGTTGCAATTCCAACAACATCAGGAACGGGTTCAGAAGTGACTCCTTTTGCCGTTGTAACTGACCGTCGAAATGATATTAAATATCCCCTCGCTGACTATGCGTTAACCCCAAATATGGCAATTGTTGATCCGGAATTGGTGTTAAATATGCCCAAAGGATTAACGGCATTTGGTGGGGTGGATGCTTTAACTCACGCCCTAGAATCTTATGTCTCGGTATTGGCTTCTGAATATACGAATGGTTTGGCGTTAGAAGCCATTCGGTTAATCTTTAAATATTTGCCAAGTTCCTATCATAATGGTGCAAAAGATCCAAAAGCGCGAGAAAAAATGCACTATGCTTCTACGATGGCTGGGATGGCATTTGCCAATAGTTTCTTGGGAATTTGTCACTCAATGGCACACCAATTAGGGGCAATGTTTCATGTACCGCATGGGTTAGCAAATGCGTTGATGATTTGTCATGTGATTCGCTACAATGCCACCGATGCACCGTTTAAACAAGCCACGTTCTCGCAGTACAAATATCCGAATACAATATGGCGGTATTCTCGCGTTGCTGACTATTTGAATTTGGGTGGTGAAACGGAATCCGAAAAGGTTGATCGCTTGATTTTGGCAATCGAAGACTTGAAGTATCAAGTGGGAATTCCGAGTGGAATTAAAGACGTGATCAAAGAAAGTGAAGCGGAATTTTTAGCAAAAGTTGATGAATTAGCAGATCATGCTTTTGACGATCAATGTACAGGCGCAAATCCTCGTTATCCTCTGATTAAAGACCTGAAGCAATTGTATATCAATGCTTATTATGGTCATCCGTTAGTGGAAGCCCAACACAATGGTAAAATAGGTGTTCAACAAGAACCTGAAGTTGTGGCAACAAACTAACAGTTATTAGGAAATCCCCCCGGCTACGCCATCCCTTTTGGAAAGGTAGAAGGGGGGATTTTAACTTATTCTCTCAATGTTTGTCGTATAAAATGACTGATAAAATCAACAATAAGGGTTAGAGAAATAAACACAATTAATGTGGCAAAAATACTGCGATAATCAAAACTACTCAGTTGTTCTGTGAGTAATCGTCCTAGTCCACCCGCACCCACTAAACCCACAATTACAGTCGCCCGAATACAGACTTCCCAACGATAGAGAATATAGGCAATAAATCGAGGGAGAGTTAAGGGTAAAACACCATATAAAAAGACTTGAGGACGAGTGGCGCCTAACCCGGAAAGCGATCGCAAAGGATGGGGATCTAAATTTTCGGTGACTTCTGCCATTAACCGTCCTAAAATCCCTAAGTTATGTAGCCCCAAAGCAATGGCACCGGGTAAAATTCCGGGAAACAAAATAAATAGAAAAATTAATGCCCAAATTGGTTCAGGAATAGCCCTAAAAAAGAGTAATATCAATCGACTGAGACTCCAAATCAGGGTTCCAAAGTTTAAAAAGTTAGCAGATTTATATTGACTAAAATCAAATATTCCACCCGGTAATGAGAAGTTATTTGCCGCAGGAAATGAAAGTAATATTCCGCCTAAACCTGCTATGATTATTGCTAAAATAGAAAGGGCGAGGGTTTGTTGAGATAAGATCAAGAGTTGTTGGAGTTGACTAAAATCTGGGGGAAACGCCTCTTGTAAAATTGACACAAATAATTGCCATGTTCGAGGTGACAACAGTTTAGAAAAATCAGCGTTAATCTCCCAAAAGGAAAAGACAATTAAAACAAGAGTAAAATAACCGGAGAAGGTGAAAAAGGAAAGAAAATGATGTTTTTTAAGTTCTAGATTTTTTGAATATTTGCTGTAACTTTGTTCAGTTTTTAACTGTAAAATATTAAGATCTAAACGAGAAGGCGCACCCAAGCGATGACGTAAGGTTGAACTCCACAGATCGGTTAATCCGGTTAAGATCACTAATGCAATTAATAATGTCCAAACTTGATGATAACGCAAGGATTGAAGGCTAAGTAAGATTTGATAACCTAAGCCACCTGCCCCAATAATTCCTAATAGAGTTGCTGAACGAATCGAACATTCAAATCGATAAAAGGTGTATGATAAAAGATTAAGAAAGGCTTGCGGAAATAAGGTGTAAAGAAAGGCGTTGAGAGGAGAAACACCACTGCTTAAAAGGGCGGTTAAAGCTTGACGAGGGGTTTCATCTAATATATCTGAAAAAACTTTGGCGGTAATCGTACCAAAAGGAATAGCGATCGCGAAAATTGCCACCAGAGGATCGAGTCCAAAAATATTAACAAAAAATAAGCCCCAAATGGCTTCGTGAATGGAACGAGGAATAGCTAAAAGTGATCGTATAAATAACCAAGGAGTTCCTAATAGATGGGGAGACAGCGATCTCCACCAAATTTCAGAGGAAAATAAACCGCCAATTAAACCGATTAAAATACTAAAAAAAGTACCACAAACTGCAAAGCTTAAGGTTTTTAAACTAGCTTCTAGGGTAAGTTTAAGAAATTCTTGGCTAAGTTCGGGATAAAAAGCGGCGTTGAGAAATTGTTCAACTAGGGTTAACCCGCCTAAATTTACTAATTCTTGTTGAAAAACTCCCGCAGTTTGTAATGACCAAATCAGAGAGATAATGGTAATTATCAGCCAAAATATTTTCCAGTTGACTAAAGAGGGACGTTTGATTTTAGCTGTTGAACTCATTTGAGGAATAGACGTTGAATTGATAGAATTTTATGATAAAATATAGTCAGTTTTAAATGAAGTATCGTATAATTTCTCAATTAGAGAGTCTGTTAAGGTGTTAGCGGGAAGATCAAAGAAAATTTTTCCAGATTTTAAACCAATAATCCGCTGATAATGACTGCGAGCAAATTCAATTTCGTGCAGACTGGTAACGAGAGTTTTATGGGTTTCTTGACTGAATTGACGCAGTAAATCTATGATTTCAAAGGAGCGTTGTGGATCAAGGCTAGCAATCGGTTCATCAGCTAATATTGCAGTGGGATTTTGTACTAAAACTCTCGCGATTGCCACCCGTTGCTGTTGGCCTCCAGAAAGGCGATCTGTACGTTCAAAGAGTTTTTCTGGAATTCCGACCTGCTGGAGTGCTTGGGTTGCGGTTTGAATTTCTAATGGATAAATGAGTGAAATGGCAGCTTTTAAAAATGACCAACGCCCTAAATGACCTGCATTAATATTATGAATGACTCGCAGATTATCAACGAGATTAAATTGTTGGTAAATAGTGCCGATTTGTTGTTGAATTTGACGGCGTAATTTGGGACGAAGATTTCTAAAATCACGACCCAGTATCAAAACTTCACCTTGACTTGGAATAATTGTACCATTCAGTAAACTCAGCAGGGTACTTTTTCCCGCACCGGAAGATCCAACTAATGCGACTTGTTCCCCTGCTTTAATTTTGAGGTTAATATCGGTTAAAGACTGAATTTTTCCAAAGCGATGAGAGACATTTTTAAGTTCAAAAATTGGAACATTTTGTATCATTTAAGAAGCAAACCGATTTCAAAAACTGACATCAATTTTAACTGTTTTTCCAGTTTCTTGATTATAAAGTGTGAGTTCCATAACATCATTAAACTGTTCGGCTCTCTCCAAAACCCAAGCCGTCTGAATGAGAGCATTTACTTGGTCTGGGTTGGGCATAATAACTTCTGCACCGGACTGAGCTTTTAAGATAATCAATGTCCCTAAATTAGTCGATAATTGAAAACTAATTCTTTCTGTGTCAATTTGCGATCGTGAATAGTTACAATTAAAGAGTTGAAAGCTATAGTCATCAGTCCCAGATTCATCAATTGTGCAGGATACTGGCGATGATTGTGCGATCATTGGAGTGACGAATTCACTTCCCCAAAAAAATAACAGCGACAAAAATAGAAGTTTGAGCATTGTATTAACCCAAAGATTTAAAGTATATTTTTAATCCATTGTTCCCTAGCCATTTCTAATTGGTTTTGAAGCAAGAAGTTTATCCTAAATTCTATTGGCACAAGGTTTTGAGCAAATTATTACTTAATTTTACCAATTTCTCGCCCTACTTCTTCAATTTGAGTATAGTTTGAGTTTTGAGTTGTAATAAATTGACTTGCACTAAACAAATCTAGAATTTCCTTTTCCTCTGGCACCTTGGGATCAAGACTAATAAAAGCCTCTTGTATCTTTTGAATGAAGTCTGCACTGTATTGTTCCTTAACTTGGGGATGAATTACCCAATGGTAATCATAATAGGCAGGTGTACGCCAAATCACCTCAACCTGATCTAAGTTTATCGCATTTTCTTGAACTCGTTTTTCCCAAACCTTTTCATTGACTGCACCCACCTGATAAGTTCCGGCTTCTACGAGTTTAATCGTCTTATCATGATCACCTGAAAAGCCAGGTTCCCCTTTAAAATCTTCTAAATTTACCCCTGCTTGTTTAAGAAAATACTGTGGCATTAATCGACCTGATGTAGAAGATTCGCTTCCAAAAGTAAAACTTTTTCCCTTGAGTTTTTGCAGTTCATCAATGTCATTTAAAGGAGTCAATTCACTGGATTTATTAGCAATAAATAAACTATGAAATTGTTGATCAATATCTCGTTGGGCAATCGCTTCTGCTCCCGGAACTTGTAGACGGGCTTGAACTCCCGTTAAACCGCCAAACCAGACTAATTCTAAATCTCCAACTTTAAAAGCTGTTACTGCTGCGGCATAATCTGTGACGGGCTTATATTCAACGGGAACGCCTAGTTTTTCTTCTAAATAAGTCGCGAGTTTTTGATACTTTCTCTGTAATTCTTCGGGATCTTGATCCGGAATTGCGCTAATCACTAACGGTTCTTCTATTCCCTGCATTGAAGTTTGAGAAGAAGGAGAAGAACAAGCTGCTAAAGGTAGCATTGATACAATAATTCCCAGAATAAAAAGTTTTTTAATCATTAATGATCCGATTTTATAAAGTTATGCAACCTGAGTTGAAGTATTTCTATTATACTCGAAATTAAAGCGATTTTTAACTTCAAGTTAAAGTTTCTGGCTTGGTGAAAATCATCAAATGTTGTTGAGGCAAAATATCTTTTGTTTCTTGCCAAACCAAACCGACTGCTTGCATTTCTTTTTTGACTTGCTTTTCGCTCATTTTGTGCAACCCTTTGATCATAATGAGAGGATTTTCTTGGCGATATTCTAACAAAACAACTCGTCCTCCAGGTTTGAGAGCTTGAACAATTCCCTGCATCATTTCTTGAGGATATTCAAATTCGTGATAAGCATCAACTAACAATGTAATATCAACCGTAGATTTTGGTAAATTAGGGTTGTCAATCTCCCCTAAAACAGTTTCAATATTGGTAATATTTTCTTCGTCGATCACAAAATTCATTAACTCTAACATTTCCGGCTGGACATCAACAGAAAAAACCTTTCCTTCGGGAACTAATGGACTAATTCTAAAGGTAAAATAACCTGTACCCGCCCCAATATCAGCGACAATATCAGTCGGCTTGAAGTTCAAATCAGTAATCGCTTTTTGTGGTGCTTCTGAAGTCATGCGACTCGGACGTTCTAACCAAGCCGCCCCCTCATGTCCCATAACCTGAGCAATTTCTCGACCCATATAAAACTTACCAATTCCATCAGGACTGTGAACAAATCGTTCCTGATAAACGTCATCAGAATGCAAAATAGAAATAGACTCGAACAGAGTACAAGCGTTGAGTCCGACTGCGAATAGAACAGAGAGGAAAATCAGCGCGACTCGATGAAAAGGTTGACTGAAAATTTGCATGATAATAAGTAACTAAATTGAGGTAATCTTAACCTATTGTATAAGAGGATAGCAATTAATGCGTCAAGAACATAATAAACTGGTGCGCGATCTAATTCCCGAAATTATTCGCCAAGCCGGTCATCAGTGCGATACCATTATCCTTTCTGAAGGCGAATATCGTCAAGCATTGCGGGATAAACTCCTAGAAGAAGCCCAAGAAGCAGCTACCGCAAATGGCGAGGATTTAATTGAGGAGTTGGCGGATTTATTGGATGTGATTGATGCTTTGATTGAGAGTCATAATATTAATCAAGAATCAATTTTATTAACTCGCGACCAAAAACGTGCGGAAAAAGGAGGATTTACTCAGAAAGTAAAGTTATTATGGACTGAGTAAATTTGAGTTAAAATCCAATCAAATTCGAGGTTAATTATGTTTTCTGACGTTCAAAATTATTGGGCTAAATCGTGCATTATTGAGTTAGCTAGACGCAATCTCGTTAGCGGTTATCCCGATGGAACCTTTCGTCCTGAAAAAGATATTAATCGCGCCGAATTTGCGGTTTTAATGTGTAATATATTTCCAGATGCACCGATCAGACGTAAACAGATTAAATTCAAAGATGTTGCTGAAAAATATTGGGCATATAACGCAATAAAAATGGCTTCAGAAAAGGGATTTTTTGCAGGTTATCCAGACGAAACTTTTAGACCAAAACAGAACATTACCCGAGTTCAAGCAATTGCTGTTTTAGGTGCTTATCTACAATATATTTCTTTCTCAGATGTCGAGAGAATGCTGGATAAAATTTTTATAGATTCAGCTTTAATTCCTAACTACGCTACAGCCTATGTAGCCGAAGCAATTAGAGCCGCAATTATTGTAAATTATCCTGATATTCAAGAATTTAGACCTAATGAAAATACGACCAGAGGAGAAGTTACTGCATTACTTTGTCGAGTTTTAAATTTGGGCGGAGTTCCTCTTGAATCTATTGTTGGTTTGAATATTAAACCTACAGAAATTCGCCCTTTACCCGGTCAATTAGATACTCTCCCCACATTGAACAGCAATAGCCCTGAACTTGTACTCACAGAAGGCATTTTACTCTCCACATTTCCCCCGAATAACAAACAAGTTCCACAAGCTCATCTTAACTTTGCCTTTACGGGGAGATTTGATATTTTTTCTCATCATATTACCCGAGCAGAAACAAAATCAGAAACCCATCCTTTCTATCAAGGAATTATTCTTTACAATCCAACCGATAATCCTATTCAAGTTCAAATCTTAGCGGCTGCGAGTTATCTTAGTACACCTGATGCACCCTATATTAACTTACCTGAACAGCAAAAAAATTTGGAAGGAACGGTTTATTCTGGGCCGGGAAGTCGCACAATGAATGAGGTTCTACGAGGCGGTCAACAGGATATATTTCCTGAAGAATTGCGTCTTGAACCCGGACAGTATAAAATGCTGATGAATTTACCGATTCCTATTCCCGATTTCCCTGCTTCAAATGGTCGTTCAACAATGATACGTCTCTCTACAACAGACCAAATATATGTAGCAGATTTAGCCCAAAAAGCCTCTTTAAATTCTGATAATACCTATCGTCCTCCAACATTATCAGAATGGATTGAATTATTAAATAATAAAGGACTTGCTGAACCTCGTGATGCAACTCCTACTCCACTCGAACCTGAGGTGACTTTACCCATTGTTTTTAGTCGCGTTGCGGGTGTATCTCAAGGAACACAATGGCAAGCTGAAATTAGTGATAATTCCGAATCAAATCTTCTGAGTATTCCTCAACTCGGACAAGCTTTTTCTTATGGGATTGGAACCCTTCATAAAATTACACTCGGCACTCAACAAATTCAAAGTGCTAAAATGTTAGTTCGGTATCCAGATACGGCTTATTTTGCTCATGCAAATTATGGAATTGAGTACAAAATAGGTTTCACCTTATATAATAAGTTTAGTCAATATCAAACGGTTCAGATTATCTTTTCCTCTCCTTTAAAAAATAATGAAGCAGATCTCTTTCAAAATCAGCTACTCTTTCTAAAATATTCCTCAGACTCTACTTTTTTTCGTGGAACCGTTAAAGTTAGCTATGATAATCAAGTAGGTGAGTCTCAAACTCACTATCTTCATCTAACACAACGACGTGGACAACTCGGTCAACCCCTAGTAACATTCTTCATGTCTGCGAACTCCCGTCAACGGGTTGAGATTAATTTTCTCTATCCACCCGACTCAACACCTCCCCAAGTTATTACCATTCAAAATAATGCCATCTAAACCCCATCTTGCAGTAACATTAGGCGATCCGGCTGGAATTGGCCCGGAAGTTATTTTAAAAGCTTTAGCCGATAAAACTTTAACTTCCGAATGTGAAATTACCTTAATTGGTCATCGCCAAATTTTACAACAAACCTATGAAAAATTAAAGTCTATTTGCTCAGATTTAGCGCATCCCGATGATTTTAATCTATTAGAAATTGAACAGAATGAATACCTCGATAAAATCACACTTGGAAGCGGAAATATTGCCAGTGGTGCAGCGAGTTTTGCTTATTTAGAAACAGCAATTACCCAAACTTTAGCCGGAAAATATCACGCCATTGTCACCGCACCCATCGCTAAAACCCACTGGAAAGCTGCCGGACATCACTATCCGGGTCAAACGGAATTACTGGCTGAAAAAGCAGGAATTAAGCGGTTTGGGATGCTATTTGTGGCAAAATCTCCTCAAACAAATTGGATACTCCGCACCCTTTTAGCCACGACTCATATTCCTTTATCTGAAGTTCCGACAACTTTAACACCCGAACTTCTTAGCTTAAAATTAGACTTACTCATTGAATGTTTAGAACAAGATTTTGGGATCAAAAACCCGAAAATTGCAGTCTCAGGTTTAAACCCTCATAGTGGGGAAAATGGGCAGTTAGGAACGGAAGAAAAAGACTGGATCATTGATTGGGTAAAACAGCAAAGTATTCGCTATCCCCAACTGCAATTAGATGGCCCTATTCCACCGGATACACTATGGGTAAAACCTGGTCAAGCTTGGTATAATTCCGCAAAAAATGTCCACGATGCCTATCTTGCTCTCTACCACGATCAAGGCTTAATTCCGGTTAAATTAATGGCATTTGATCGGGCGGTTAATACTACAATTGGTTTACCTTTTATTCGGACTTCTCCCGATCATGGTACGGCTTTTGATATTGTCGGAAAAGGAATAGCAGATGCTTTGAGTATGAAAGCGGCGTTGCAATTTGCGACAGAATTGACGAGTCAAAGATTAAAAAAAATTAGCAGTTAGTTTCACAATTTACCCTTGAGAATTACCCAGGATTTATGATGAATACGACCCAACTTAATCACACCGAAAGTTTACCGCTTGTTGTACAATTGCATCCGGTAATTGAGATGACAGATGAACAATTTTTTGAATTTTGTCAAATTAATCGAGAGTTACGCATTGAACGAACCGCTCGCGGAGAATTAGTCATTATGTCGCCTACAGGCTCAGAAACGGGAGAACGCAACTTTAGCTTAATTGTACAGTTAGGAATTTGGGTTGAACGGGATGGAACAGGAGTCGGTTTTGATTCTAGTTCCGGTTTTACCCTTCCAAATGGAGCGGTGCGATCGCCCGATGCGGCTTGGATTAAAAAATATCGTTGGGAAGGGATTTCTTCAGAACAACGTCAAAAATTTGCTGCGATTTGTCCTGATTTTGTGGTTGAATTGCGTTCGGCTTCTGACCGTTTAAAACTCTTACAAGAAAAGATGGAAGAGTACATCGAAAATGGTATAAAATTAGGATGGTTAATCGATCCGATTCAAAAGCAGGTTTATATTTACCGTCCCGAAGTGGAAATGGAATGTTTGGAAAATCCCGCAACCGTTAGTGCCGATCCGGTATTGTCGGGATTTGTTTTAGATTTAAACAAAATTTGGTCGGGAATTAGTGAGACTGAAACCTAAACCAAAAAGATAGTTTGAGTGCGAGCCAAGTTATTACTGTTATCCCTAGATTTAAGGCTACATTTTCCCAACTCCAAACTCCATTAATACTGCTGGCTAACACACCTTCGATGAGAAAACTAGGAAGCACGACACCGCCTAAAGTTAACAGCATATAAAATAACAAATTACCTCGATAAATTGTAGAAATCAAGGTTAAAATTACTCCGAGAGGAATGAAAATGAGTCCGTGATAAAGCAGCCAATAAAGTTTATTATTTTGGGGATTGAGAGGCATTTTTTCAGATAATGATGAAAAAACCGTCCAAAATAAAGCGGCTTCTGGTGTAAATTTGATGGTGTACAAGTTCTCAATACTGTCTAGATAAATCTGCAATTCTGAGCCAGTATAGCTGATGACCATATGATGGGTTTTCGGCTTGGAAAATACATCAAAAATCTGAACTTCGGGTTCCATTCCATTTCGTCCAGTGATTGGATTTCGCAAACGCACCCGTAATTCTGAACCGGACTGTCCGATCATAAAATTTCGATTAATTACATCGTCAGAAATTGTGATAATCCGAGCGGGGCCATCTTGGATAGAGTTGGAAGTTGTAATTTGAGTATTGAGGGTAAATTCAGAGGTTTGTCGAATTTTTTGGCTTAACGTTTTGACGGGTTCGGTGCTGATTAAAGCGTGATTTCCACCCAGAAAAATACCTTGCTCATTGACCTGATTTGAGGGAGTTTCTATCCATTTTAAATCGGGTAGATTTCCGGTTTGATCGGAATAGCTATTTTTTAATTCGGTAAAATCGTAATCGGTAATTAACGAGTCGGCGATCGCATCACAGGAATTGTTGTCTGAAAAAAGTTGAGAAATTTGGGCGGGTGAGGCGGCTTGATTGGAAATACAAAGCCCAGTCATTTGACCTTCCCAACTGCGATATCTGATGAATTCATCACCAATAATTAAAGGAAAACTATCATCCCAATTATTCAGTTGAGTAGCGGTTTGTAAGTTCCATAATAACCAACTTACCGTAATCACATATCCAATTAATAATAATGCTAAACTCGGGAGAGAAAGCAATGGTCGAAAGAAACGATATAGAGAACCTAGAGAAGTGATAGGTATTTCTTCAAGCTGATCTCTAATCGCATAAAAACTTAAACTTCCTAAAAAACCACTGATACTATTAGAAAAAAGATCAACTGAAGTGGGCGCACGAGACGGTAAAAAAACTTGTGAAAACTCAACGGATGATGATAAAATTAGACTACACAGAAAAATAATCACAATACTCTCAGAGCGATTTAAGTCGTTTCTATCGATCAAAGCAGCCAAACTAAAGCCAAAAGGAATAAAGAGTAATAGATTTGCAAATAAATCCGTCCAGCTACTATGCTTGGTAAAGCGATCAATAATAAAATCTAAAGATAGGTTATCCGGAAAAACAAAGTTGAACGGTAAAAGTGTTGTGAATAAAATCAGCAGTATACTCACCAGAAAAATTGCACCTGCTACAGTTTTCAGTAAAGTCAAAAAATTCTTCTCTGAATCGTTATTTTTCATTGATTTTTCAGAAGTGATGAACGACGACTAGCGTTAAAACTTTCTCGTTTGATCTAGTCACAAAAAAATTATACTTTGGGCAGAGCAATTGCATTTTCGACTTGCCATCCTCCGCCCGCGTAGCAATCTTTCAACGGTTGAATCTGATATCCATAACCTTGTAAAAAGTTCTGAATTGGAGTCCGTTTTTCCGCTAATTTTTGGGGAGTGGCATCATCAACTTCATACAAAATAATCGGATGATATTGTTGAATGGTTGCAGCCATTCCCTGTAAAACCTCTAATTCAGCCCCTTCTACATCAATTTTAACCACAGATGGCGGTTCTAAAATGTGTTGTGTAACGAGATCATCAATACAAACTAATTCAACCGTTATTGCACCCTTAAGATCGGGAGGAGTACCCGCAGTTGCTAACGTGTGACCCCCTGGATATTCTGCTAGTAAAAGTTCTCCCTGTCCGCCATAATTAGAAACCGCTTTCTGAAAAAGTGTTACATTTTGAAAGTGATTCAGTTGCATATTTGCTTGTAGGCGGGTAGCATTTTGAGGATCGGGTTCAAAGGCATACACTTTTCCCTGACTTCCAACCTGCCGTGCTGTAATTGCGGTAAAAAAGCCCACATGAGCGCCAATATCGTAGAAAATGTCACCCGGTTTTAAACAGTCTACTAAGGCTTGTTGGACGGACAATTCATTCACGCCCAGGGCATAATCAGGATTTGATGTACCCGAATTAAATCTAAGTCCTGCACCCACGCCTTGCTCAATTATAACGTCACGATTTCGTATTCCCAAACGGGCTAAACGGCGAAGTGTGCGAGATGACTGAGGTTGACTCCATTTTTGTAGCAAATTCGTCGGAATAATCCGAAAACTGTACCCCAAAACATCACGGATAACATGACGAAAACTTACAGTATTCATAGTTTAAACTCTGGCAACAAAGTTATTAAATATTGTACCCATATCATCGCCTCCCCATTCCCAATTTGCCACAATGCCAACCCGACAAATCAGCAGGGGTTGTTTTAACTTCGGATAAACATCAGTTAAAGCCCGATAAAGGACAGGTTCATGATCAATAAAAGCTGTGTAATTCATCCCATCAAATACAACTCGTAATGTATGAGTTACACCCCAATTCACCCGACGCCCCACGTTAGTCCAAACTGCATCATAGACATCCTCAAATCCATTAATACAGAAAAACGACGAAATCGAAGATCCGGCATAACTCGCACTTAACCAATTCGCCACAATCAGATAATTATTTTGATCTTGCCAAAAAATCAATCCGCCTCGCCCTTCAGTTTTTTTATTTTTATACAATTTTGGGGGAGTAATATCCGCCTGTATATCTGCAAACAACGCATCATCCCAGTCAATTGTGTAAGCGGTTCTACCCGGATTCGGATTTTGCCAACTGGCTTCTACTTTTGCCCGACCTTTTCCAGTAAGTTTGATCACTCCTTTCCCTAATTCTTTTTGCCAAATCTTATTTCCAGTTGTTGTTTTTTTTGTCGTTAATTCTTGCGCTAAACCTTCAAATTTTTCAGAAACAATCACCTTTTTTCCCTTCTCCATCCAAGGCGAACCCAAGTCAATTTCTGTCGGGATCGCAATACTACGGGGATGAACTTCAAACTCTCTAAAACAAAGCTGATCATTCGATATTTCTGATCCCAAGCCCACACCTGTAGCGTTTTGAAATCGGGAGTCTTTAAAGGAACTATCAAATATCAACTTACCATTTAGATAAAGATTAAAAGTATTACCATCATCCAAAATTTGGACTGAATAAATTTGATTCGGTTTCAAATATAAAGCATTACTAACTGCAATACTATTCCAACTCCCTTCTTGCTTGATTTGGAGTTGACATTGAGTTTCACTTAGCCACAAACCCCAGAGATTTTCTTGATCTTGTACTCGCCACAAAATTGCAACAGGTGTGATGATTTCCGAAGTAGCAATTAAAGTGTGAATCAGTCCACTGGTTTGACGAGGATTTAAAACAGCAAAACTCTCTGCTTTAATGGCGATCGCACCTTGAGAAGATAACTGAAAATCCCCTTGAAAAACCTGCCATTTGCCGCCAACTTCTGCGAACTTCTGATTGAGTGAACCTTCACCCACTAATCGATCAGCCCCATGAGCAGTACCATACCACGTTGCAAAGGTTGGAATTGCCGCAATTTGTGTACCATAAACTCGGGTATCAATGCTAAAGCCAATTTGCCCCAAAACGCTTTGATAGATCGCCGCATAGACCGTTTCATCGGTGTTAAAGGGATCGATCGCCAAAGGACGCAAATCAGGATAAGCCGTCAGCCCTAAAGCATTGGGGACAGAGGCAGCGTAGTAGGCGGCTCCTTTTTCTCGTAAAATAACCACATAGTAAACTTGCAGGTTTTGCAAGCCTTTGAAAGCAGACTGAAGACTGTCACCCACACGAGTCCAAAGTTCACCGTTTTCAGGGCCAGTTGCATGAACGATAAAGGCATTTCCCTCGCGCACCGGATCTGTCGGAACCGCACTAGAAAACCAACCCACCGCCAAATTTTCATCTAGACGCGGTTGCTGAAACTGTTGAGGCGTGTTGTTGGCCCAATATTGCCATCGCCGCCACATTCGTTGTTTGTAGGGACTGGCCGCCAAACCCAACAACTGTTGGATAGGGGCGCGTGAACCACTCCCGGCGACCCAACGCAATGATCGTCGCAGGAGAGACTGGTGAATATGGCCTGTTTGCGAGGTGTTATGACCGTTCAGCATGAACACCGCTAGGGTCAAACCATTACAGCGACGGTAAGGGCCGTAAGCAATGCCTTGACGTCCCCAGGCGGGTTGAACTAAAAAAGGCAGACGCAAAGCCTCGTTATCAATCGTGATCGCGCTTTCTGCATCGCTTCCCTGACGCTTAACCCCACTCGGAGAGAGAGTTCCAATGGTTTGACCGGCCAAACGTTCATCAGAATAGGAGTCTGTTATTACCTCTTGAACGGTAATTAATGGGTCTACTTTTTTCATTGTTGAACTCATTTTTTTATACTCCAAAATGGATTAATTTAATTTTTGAGAGATGATTTTAGACGGGTAAAAAAATTCATAGTCTTGAAAAAAACAATCTAAAAATTCACCTTTTGATAAGTCACCTAAAGTCATCCAACTGGAATCATCAACCAATCGCTGGATTTGAGAACGATGTTCTTCGAGAGCCATTTTTTTCTGTTCTAACACATCTGCGACATAGACAGAACAGTTTAAATCAGTTAAAAATTTATATCCAAACCCTGAACTCCAAGTATTTTTTAGACAAGATAAAATCTCACGAGGACGACCCACTAAACTTGTCCAAGGCCATTGTCGCCAAAACCAGATTGGATATTCATAAACAGTGAGATTGAAGGTAGATTGTTGGAGTGCAGATTGGACAATTTTATAAGTTGCCCAGTGATCAGACGGTTCTTCTTTCGAGTAGGGTATAAAAACTTCTTCTGGATCAAAATTGGTTAAAATTTCCAGAACTTTAGGAAGGGCTTTTTGTTGATTAAATTTTAGGGTTCCGTCTTGAAAATCTAAAAAGAAGATATCACTGCGATCTAATCCTAAAACTTCTGCTGCTTCTAGGGCTTCATTCCTGCGTAAAGTCTTTAATTTTTGGGGATTCATCAGATGAGCATGAGAACCGCTTCCATCTGTCATAAATACGATTTTTATATCAGCCCCCGCTTGTTTTTTGCGAATAATTGTTCCTCCACAACCCAGGGTTTCATCATCTTGATGGGGAGAAAAGATAATCGCTGATTTTCTAAAATTTTGGGGATGATAGTCTTGGCGATTATTGGTTACTAAGTAGCGATACAATTGACGAGCTGGATTCATATTTTTTTGATTTTAAATTAATTATATTTTTTGATAATGTTGCTCAAGTTGTTGAGCTATTTTCTCCCAAGAAAAGTATTCGATTACGCGCTCACGTCCGGCTTTACCCATCGAGGTTCTCAAGTTTTCATCGTCTAATAAATGTAAAATGGCTTTGGCAAGATCGGAAGCGTTATTCGACTCAAAAAATAAACCCGTTTGACCGTTTAAAATTACATCTTGCATTCCACCCACTCGCGCCCCAATGACAGGTGTTTCTGTCGCCATCGCTTCAATTAAACTCATCCCAAATGCTTCACTCAAGGAGGGATTAATTAAAATATCGGCTTCTTGATAAAGTTGAGGTAATATGGTCTGCGAAACGCCTCCTGTAAATATTACTCTATCTTTAACTGCTGTATGAATTGCATTTTTGAGTTGTTGTAAATAACTTCCTTTATAAAACCGTTTCAACTCTGCAACTTGTGGATTATCACTTAATCCTACTAATAATTCTTGACCGGGAACAGCTTCGGGACCAACAATTTTTAGTTGATATTCTGGATATTGACGAGCGACAATATTAAAGGCTTCAATGAGAACATGAACTCCTTTTTCGGGAGACACTCGACCGACATAAAGAAGTTGTTTTGGGGATTGATTAGAACTCTCATTCGGCTGATTAGGAGAGAATATATCAACATCTACTCCATTAAAAACAGTTTGACATCGGTTTGCATATTCTGGAAAGCGATCACGAATTTTTTGAGTAATATATTCACTACAACCTAAGACTAAATCCGCAGAACTTAAGCGTTGTGCAATTTGATCTCGATCAAGCTGAGTTAACCATTCACAGTGCATATGTAAAACGATTTTAGAGTTGGGGTTTAGTTGCTTGACAATCGGAACAAATTGAGGATAATTGTGAAGGTGAATAATATTACAGTTTTGTTGTTTTAGGTCTTGAGCAATTTGCCGAATATGTCCTAAATTATAGAGTCGAGAGGCAAAAATAGGGCGTTTCGGATTAACAATTCTATAACGATCAAGAACTCTTAAAGGCTTTAACCATTGATCTAGAGAACTCGGAGAAATCCCACGATACTGAATTCCTTCTTCAGAATAAGAAATCACTTTTGAGGGATCATTTTTAAATTTAGGAGGTTTCTTCCCATAAAAAATGACTTCATTAGATGAACTCAAGCGAAGTGCAACTCGGTAAGTCCAGATTCCGAGCGAGTCACAGCCTTTTATGGGAACTGCTAATGTTGACGGCTGGTTAATAAAAGCAATTTTCACAGTTTTTACTCCTGGCTTCTCCAATATATCGGAGTTAACTTAACTCAGATTAGTCTTTTAGTTTTAAACTTTTTTAGTCTTTTTCAGGACAATTAAACTTTTAGACTCAATTCTAAATCCAGATGATTTAACCTACGCCCAATTCTCTTTTAAACTTACAATTTTTAACTGGACAACCACTCAAAAAAAACTTTGGTATTAATACCAACCATAATACAACCCTTCTTGAAAAACAATCATTCAATCACACTTTGATAAAATCTTTACAATTTGGGGCTGACTTGACTATTCATCTTTACAAAGCAAGGTGTTATGTAAAGTTGCAGCTTATATTTGTCTAGACATTTTCGCTTCTCTGTTCAGGAGAGAGAGCGTACTTAATCAGTTTTAGTTTTCATTGATTAAAAAATTATCGGTTTAAGTAGGAGGAAGTTCGGTTTCAGTCACCTGTTCTTGGGATGCAAAATAATAAGGCCAAAGGCGATCGCAAAAGAATAAAGTTCCCGAAGCAACACAAATCGGAATTGCCAGTAAATTCAAAAATGGAATAGTAATTAACCCAAAGCAAACCAAAGCAAAACTCCCACTCGCAGGTAAAGCTAACCGAATCATTTTCAACTTTTCTCGAAACTTTAACCGTCGCCGTTCTAAAGGGGCATCTAAAAAGTCCAGACAAACCACCGTTGTCGCGAGTGAAACTCCTCCAATTGTAAATAAAATTGAGCCATAAACAGGTAAAAAATTAAGCAGTAATAAGGGCAATCCAAACACCAATTGCAGAGCTAACTTTTTAACTTCAAACAAAATCGCTCGTCCAATATCTTGAAAAATACTCGTTAAACTATTTGGGGGAAGAACTGCGGGTTTACCTGTTCTTAATTCTTCCAATTTTTCAGACAATTGACCATACCAAGGCGCACCTAAAATTCCCCCAAATTGCAGTAATAAAAACCCAATGACTAACAGTAAACTGGTCACTAAAAAAATTCGGAGTAACCAACCCAAAATCACGGCAGATAGATCTAAATACCGCAGCCATGTCGGTAAATTCGCCACCCAAGTATCAATCTGATTGTCTAAATTAGAAACAAGAACCTCAATCCCATTCAAACCCGGAAACAGTAACCCTACATACAGGAGAATCCCGACAATAATATTAATAAAAACAGGAACAACCACATACCCCCAGAGTTTAGGTGTTCGGATAAATAAACCCAAAGCTCTAAAGGGGTAAGTGAAGCCAGAAATTAATCCTACAGGGGCATGAATAAGCGAGGGTGATTGTTTTGATTTTTGCGAGTTCATGCTCAACTAAAAACTAAAATTAAACTCGGACAACCCAACCGTGAGGGTCTTCACATTTAGCCGTTTTAATGTCTTCCAATTTTTGACCGACAGCATTACTATACTTAAATTCAGCAACCGTCGGGAAAGTCAAATCTCGTCCTTGATAATTAATCGTTGAAATCGGAGCAATGGTTGCGGCCGTACCCATCCCAAAAGCTTCCATCAAAATACCGCGATCATAAGCCTCAGCAATTTCATCAATAGAAATTAATCTTTCTTCAACAGCAACCCCCATATCTCTAAACAAAGTTAACACACTATGACGAGTAATTCCATTTAAAATCGTTCCCGTGAGTTGGGGAGTCACAACAACATTATCAATCACAAACGCCAAATTCATCGTACCGCATTCTTCAATATATTTTCGATGAATGGCATCTAACCAAATCACATTATCATAACCTTGAGCTTTCGCTTCTTTATCAGCTAATAAACTCGCCGCATAATTTCCCGCGACCTTCGCCGCACCAGTTCCCCCTTCACAAGCCCGAATATATTTGTCTGAGACGATTAATTTAACAGGTTGAGAATAATAAGCACCCACCGGACAAGTAATAATAAAAAATTTGTAACTATCAGATGGCTTTAACCCAATCAATTCATCCGCAGCAAAATAAATAGGTCGGATATATAAACTTCCTTCTCCCGAGGGAATCCAATTGGCATCAAGGCGAATTAATTCAGTTAAACCCGACATAAAAACCTCTTTTGAAATCGGAGGCATACATAATCGTTGAGCCGATAAATTAATCCGTTCAAAATTGGCGTCTGGTCGAAATAATAACGGTTCTCCCGCCTGACTTCTATAGGCTTTCATCCCCTCAAAAACCGCTTGACCATAGTGCAGTGCAGACAAAGAAGGTGCCATCTCAATGCGTCCATAGGGGACAATTTTCGCCTCTTGCCAATTGCCATTTTCGTAGGACGCCACAAACATATGATCACTGAAAACCTTTCCAAAGGCAACCTGTTCACCCTTCAGTTCGTTGAGGCGAGAATGGGTAACTTTTTCAACCGAGAGATGAGGAGCGAGTGTTGACATAAAGAGTTCTATCCTGAAATAACCTTAATTTGATCTAGGATAACCTTTCTGAGTCGAACCCGCCCCGACAAAACTTAAGCTTTGGTTGTTCCCTTCCCAAAGAACTTAGGCGGTTCAGCGAGGGTGTACACTTCAGTTTCCTCTGCGATCGCTTTGCGGATATGCAAAGGAACTTGCATCATTCCCAAAAACGCCACCCCATCAAACATCCGTAACCCACCTGTAGTTTTCTCGGCGATCAGTTGATCGACTTGACTGGGATCAGGGCGAGTATTAATCGGTTTCGCCGACGCTACCGCAAACCCCCAAGGAGCGCCATAGGTCGAAATATAGCTACTGTAGGGAACAACATGAGGAAACACCGCGTTAACGGTATGGACGAGGCGGACATGAAGTTTCATGCTTCCCGGCGAGACGGGGCCTGCTTGAATTACAAGAAAACCATCGGGCGCCAGACAGTTGCGAATTTTCTCAAAATATTCTTTCGTAAACAGCTTGAATGATGGCCCTTCTTCAATCGGATCGGACAGATCAGAAATAACCACATCCCACGGTTCATCGCTGCTATCGAGAAATTCTAACGCATCACCGATCACCAGTTGCAGTCGCGGATCATCAAAAGCGTTGGCGTGCATTTCCGGGAGATATTCTCGACAGGCTTCG
Source organism: Lyngbya sp. PCC 8106 (assembly GCF_000169095.1). Taxonomy (GTDB): domain Bacteria; phylum Cyanobacteriota; class Cyanobacteriia; order Cyanobacteriales; family Microcoleaceae; genus Capilliphycus. The sequence goes on along the minus strand of NZ_AAVU01000021.1, from coordinate 43,630 downwards.
ACGACTTCTCCATCAATATCAACCATCGCCACCTGTTCAACCGTTTTCCAGCGCAACACTTCCCGAATAGTTGCCCCTTCTCCACCCCCCAAAACCAACACCCGACGAGGTGAGGCGTGAGCGATCATCGCCGGGTGAACTAGAGGTTCATGGTAGAGAAACTCATCCCCTGTACAAGACTGCCATTTTCCATCGAGAACTAGACCTTTGCCATAGGCTCCAGTTTCTACAATATACATCTCTTGATATGCTGTTTTTTTGTAGGCTAATACGTTCGTGACCCCGTGAGCATATATATCCCAAGGTGTGATGTACTCCGTAATCCAAAAATCGGCTTGAAGTTCGTTACCAGACATGAAGCGCCTCCCGTTCGAGCAATTAGATTGCCATCTAGCCAACAGTCTGTAGTTTTTATCACAAAATGAGTCAAAATTCAATCTCTCTAGGGTTGAAAATTGGCGAATTGAATGTAAAATCTTTCAAAAGGCTTGATTATGTATAACTTTGAGCTAGGGAGTAAAATCTAGATTAAAGTAGTCCTTGTTTAGTGTTTTTTCTACCTACAAAATCTAAAAAATTCCTTTACTCCATGAGTATTCCTACTGATTTGCTGTATTTAAACCCTGATCCCCAGAGTATGAATTGTGAAACTGTCGTGAAAAGCGATCAAACCGATTGTATAGTCAAAGAGAGTTTTACCCGGAGCAAGCCCCTTGATGACGATACCGTTTAAACTTTGTTAAACTTAAAAAAAGTTTATCAATAAATACTGCATACTGTTAACCAAAGACCCAACTCCTAAGCGTCGAATGAGTATCAAGACAGCCAACAACACAAAGACCCCCATTCTTAATGATTGGGATGTCCATCTTTACGATGATCGCCACCGTTATGTCTCTCACCTCGCCACTGACTTACTACAATTACTTCATCCCACTCAGGGAGAACACATCCTTGACTTGGGTTGTGGAACAGGCCATCTGACCTATCGGATCACAGGTTGCGGAGCAGAGGTCACTGGTGTTGATAATGCCGTTTCCATGATCGAGCGAGCCAATCATTCCTACCCTCACCTCAAGTTTGCCGTTGTTAATGCTTCTGCTTTGGGGATGAATGAACAATTTGATGGTGTGTTTTCCAATGCGGTTTTACATTGGATCAAAGAACCCGAGAAAGTGATAGAAGGAGTTTGGCAGGCTTTAAAACCGGGAGGACGGTTTGTGGCTGAGTTTGGAGGTCAGGGAAATGTTGAAACGATTATTAGTGGGATTTGTGAAGCGTTAGATGAGGCTGGATATCCAGAAAATCAAAGCTTTAATCCCTGGTATTTTCCGAGTATTGCAGAATACGGCACCCTTTTGGAACGTCAAGGCTTTCAATTACAAGTTGCAACTTTGTTTGAGCGACCAACTCGTTTAGAAGAAGGAAAAAATGGTCTGCGAAATTGGATTGAAATGTTTGCTAGTTGCTTCTTTCACAATATTCCGGCTGAACAACAAGAACAAATTTTAAAGCGGATTGAGAAGAAGTTGCACTCGAAGTTGTATCAAGAGGGAAGCTGGATCGCTGACTACAAACGACTTCGGATCAAAGCGATTAAACGTGGTTAAAAACAACAAACAAAATTAGGGATTTTCCTTAATTTCTTATCTGTTTTTCTTCCCCTCACGACTCAACACTTGACTAATAGAATCAGCTAATTGTTCGGCGCTGTCTATTACCGCTAAAGAGGCTGTTGCTTCTGCCATTTGTTGGAGTTGTTGAGGGGATGTCAGCAGATGTGATACCTTGCTTTGGAGAATTTCGCCAGTGAGGTCGTTTTGAGGCAGCAATAATCCAGCATTCGCCTCTGCAAACACTTTGGCGTTATGGGTTTGATGATCTTCTGCGGCGAACGGATAGGGAATCAAGATTGAAGGTGTCTGAGTAACGGCTAATTCAGTTAGGGTTCCCGCCCCCGCCCGACTAATAGCTAAATTGGCTCGTTTGAATAAAGCTGCCATATTGTCATAAAATGGCATTGCTAAGTATTGGGGATGCTTTAAATCATCAGTATGGGGATCGTTGGTTCCCGTTAGATGCACGACCCAAGCCCCGAGATCAAACCAAGCGGATGCGGCTTCTCGAACTAACTGGTTTACAGCAACCGCCCCCTGACTTCCACCGACAACAACAATCAGCGGCGCATTTTCGGGGATAGAAAAGGATAACGGTTCAGTTTCGGCTAAAAAGGCAGATCGCACCGGAGTTCCCACAATCGCCGTTTTTTGGGCGCGAGGTAAATACTGGGTGGAACATTCAAACCCTAACGCCACTAAGTTACACCACCCACTCAGTAGACGGGTAACTTTTCCCGGTAAAGCGTTCGACTCATGCAAGATGACAGGTAAACCCAACGAACGGGCTGCTAAAATCGCAGGGGCGGCGATATAACCTCCGGTTGAGAAGACTCCTTGAAAGTTCCCTTGTTTGAGGAGACGGCGAACTTGTAAAATGGAAGCGGTTAAACGGCTCAAGGTTCGGAGTGTTCCTAAGCCAAATCGCTGCTGAAACCCTTGAACACTAATCGTATGGAGAGGGTATTGCTCAGGAACAAGCTGTGTTTCTAAGCGGTCAGGTACGCCTAGCCATTCGATTTGATAATCTTCTAACTGGGCGGCCGTTGCGATCGCTGGAAACAAATGTCCGCCTGTACCACTAGCTGCAATCAATAATCGCATGAGTGTTTTGAATTGGGTGTATCCTAAACAGAGCTGTAAGTTTTAAGTTACCATTAAAGTTACCATTATTGGGTATCGAAAACCGGATAACTGACAACTGTACATTGGGGTTAACGGGTAGATAAAGCCGCTAATTCAATATTTATCGACTTAATTACTAACAACAAAACCGTTTCTTATGACGATTTTTCCTTCTCTGCAACTTCCTTCGCTTGTGTCTCGTCGCCGTCAAACGTTTTCTCCGATGCTTTCTGTTCTACTCGGTCTGGTGTTGTGGGGAATGACAGGTGTTGATTCGAGTCGAGTTCACGCCCAAGAACCACCCGAAACCGCCCCTTCAGAACTGACGACTTTAATAACAGGAATAGAAGCCGCAGCAAATCGTCAGGATGTTGACGGGGTACTAGAATTTTATAGTGAAGATTTTAGCACAACTGAGGGGTTAGATCGTCGGAGTTTAGAGCAGGTTTTAAACCAGCTTTGGCAAAATTATTCTAATATTAATTATCAGACTCAGTTGCAATCCTGGGAAAAAGACGGATCAGCGATTTTAGCAACGACAGTTACAGAAATTACCGGAACTCAAGACTTAAATGGTCGAGAATTTCAACTCAATTCTACGATTACTTCACAGCAACGAGTGGAAAATCAAAAGGTTGTTCAGCAAGAAGTCTTAGCCGAACGCAATCAATTAACCAGCGGACAAGAACCCCCAACGGTGACATTAATTGTACCCGAACAAGTAAAAACAGGTCAAGAATATAGCATTGATGCGATTGTTGAAGAACCTCTCGGCGATCAGATTATGATCGGAACCGCTATCGAAGAACGAGTCACACCGAGAGCGTATTTAACCGAGTTTCCTTTAGAGTTGGAGTTCTTACCCTCTGGGGGTGTATTTAAAATTGGAACGGCACCGAAAACACCGGGAAATAATTGGATTTCTGCCATTTTAATGCGTCCGGGCGGGATTACGATGGTAACACAAAGATTGAAAATTGTTGAGCGGTAAATACAAATCAGTAGGGTGCGTCAAAAAATTAGGCTTAGAATTCCCAACAGAAAACCCGAACAATTGACGCACCATATTATATTGTTAATCTTATCAATTTGTTGCCAGATCAGTCAGGGATTAAAATCCCCGCCTCAAAACCCAAGTCCTCTCAAGAGGACTAACACATAATATTATCATTTTTTCAGTCAGTTTCAACTGACTTCATTTATCAGACCGGAAATTGATTTCCGGGCGAGAGGACTATAAGAACTCTCCAAACCTCAAATTATTCCTCCTCACCCAACGCCTCTAAATCTTCTGACGAGAACCGATTTTCCGACCCTTCAAATTCAGATTGTTCTTTCCACTTTTCTGGTACGTTTATAGCTTCTTCTAACCCAACAACGTTAGACCATTTTGTGTCACTGTCCCATCGAATATTATTGAGGTTGACACCACTGAGGTTTGCACCACTGAGGTTGGCAGCGCCGAGGTTGGCAGCACCGAGGTTGGCACTACTGAAGTCGGCAACACTGAGGTCGGCACCACTGAGGTCGGCACCACTGAGGTCGGCACTTCTGAGGTTAGCACCACTGAGGTCGGCATCATTGAGGTTGGCATCATTGAGGTTGGCTCTTCTGAGGTCGGCACTGTTGAGGTAGACACCACTGAGGTTTGCACCACTGAGGTTTGCACTTCTGAGGTTGGCATCACTGAGGTTGGCACGAATGAGGTTGGCGCTTCTGAGGTCGGCAGTTCTAAGGTCGGCACCACTGAGGTCAGAGGTTCTGAGGTTGGCATCACTGAGAAACTGACCGACAATGGCTAAAAAAGCACGCACTATCAGACTATCAGCATACCCGATAATTTTTAATAATCGATATGGGTGAAACTCCTCGCTTTCCGGTTGACCACAGGGATGAAACTGTAATTTCTCTTTGAGTTCCTCTTTTGACTGTCCATAACGATGCAACTCAAACAGCAAAATCATCACGTTTAAGCCCGTATAAATATCAACCTGTCGTTGTCCGCGTTCGATGTCTTGTTGTTGGAGTTGTCGGGCTTTTTTCTGAGGTAGTGTTTCTTCAGTAGCTTCTATAAATTCTCCATCACACCACCGCAGATAAAATTCATGAAGTCGTTCAAATAGCACTGCAAAGTAAATCTCATTTTTAATGAATTTTTTAAGTAATAATGCCATCAAATATTCCACAATCTCAGCAGTCAGATTTCCATAGCCAAACAAATCATAAACTTGCCACTCTAACTCTTTTGTAGTTACTGTATAAGAAGTCTTGCGTCGTTTGACCGTTTTTTGTGTCCATTCCTTTAACGTTTCTGTCATGCGTTCGGCACAGAGAAATTCCCCAAAACTCTTATGAAAAAACTCAACAGAATTATCAGCCGTTCCCGACTTGAGATAAAAAGCAGCCAGGGCATTTTTCAACGCTTCCTCTGAACCCGTTTGACGTGCCTTTTCTATTAGTTCCTTTGCACCCTCATCTTCTTTTTCCAGGAGTCGGCTTTCAATCATTTGAATTTTCGCAAATTCCCGTCCAGACTGCACCACACAGAGTCCGGCTTCGGCTAATAAACTGCGTAAATCTTCCGGTTCTAAACCTGTATATTTCGGATTAAGATTGTCTCCATCTTCCGTTCGTTGCTTGTTCAAAACCCACTCTAACGCCTGTTCATAAATCAGAATTTTAGCTTGACCTACATTAGCATTTTCAAACATATCAATGTGGAGTTGTTCGTCACGATGCAAAACGGCTAACAAGTAAAGTAACAGGGGTTCTTTCGCCAAATCTTTTGCTTGCTGCGGACAACGTTCATCCTGTAAAAATTGCCAAAAATTATCCGTTTTTGTTTCTGCAATTGTTGGGTCAGAATCAACGACCGTTTTCCATTTTTCCAACCACTGCTGCTGAATGGTTTCATCCATTGGGATAATTTCAACCCGTTCTAAATTTGTTGGCATTAACCGTTCAATGCCGTACAATGCTAAAGGTCTACCTGTAATTAAAACTTGATGACCCTGTTCATTATTCCTTGAACAACGTTTTTGAAAATCTGCAACTTGCTCGAGAAAGAATTTTAAATCATTCCCTTTTCCTCGTTCTAAAAGTAACTCATCAAACCCATCCAATAAAAATAGAAAGCGAGTATTTTGGTCAGTTAACCAACCCCGATCAATTCTGGTAAAATCTCGATCAATTACAGTGGCGAGTGTTTCATTAATATCATTGGAAAAACTTTTTATATCCCGCAATCGAATTAAAATCGGGGTATAAATCGGATCAAGTTCTCGTCGTACCCAGTCGGAAAACATTCGACAAAATACACTTTTTCCCCGTCCTGGCCCTCCTTGAATAAACAGAACTTGACCTTTTTTGTGGTCATTGAGTAATGTTGTTTTTGCCCACTGTTCGATATTTTGCGGATCAGAATCTTTTCTAACTTCTCCATTAGAATTAACGAGTTTCACATTCATCGGAACGTAAATTTGCCGAAAACTAAACTTCTCATCAAAAACCTTTTCTTCTGGTTTTGTAGCAATAACTTCTTCTAAATATTGGTCGATGCTGTGGTAAGCTTCGATATCTTTTTGCCAACCGTCTCCATAAATTCCCGCCAACTTTTTCGCTGAGTCTCGCACTTCTGTAACGGCTTCTTTCATGTAGCGGTGAGTCTTGCGAGAAATTCGTTCTGTTATGGTTTTTGCGGTGTTTTCATCCAGTCCAGATTCTTGAAAACGTTCGACGAGAATAGCATTAAAGACTTTTGCTAAAGGAGAATTATGGAAACAAACTAGAGTTTTTCTAGCTTCTCGATCATCTAAGTTAATTTCTTCGCCATCAACTTCTAGAGTTTCACCCAACTTTTTAATCTTTTTAGCCACTTTTTCCGATGCGGTATTTTCAATTAATTCTAGTTTGGGATGTTTTTCTAAAAAAATAGGTAAAAATTGCCGTAAACTTTCCAAATAGGCAACTTGAGAAACTAACTGAACGGAATCTTCTAAACTGGGTTCACTGCGAGTTTGTTCAGCAATATAACTTAAAATCCCTGTAGCAATGGGAAGAAAAGGTAACGTAGCCTTTGCAACCTCTCCCAAAGGGGAATTGAGAACATCCAATAACGAATCAATATTTTTAATGATGGGGGCGAGTTCTTTGGCGTTTTTATTCTCTTGTAACGCTTTGGCGAGTTCAAAAACCGCTTTTCCCCCTTCCACACCTGCGGAAACCGTCCCCGTTAAAGAGAGTTCAATGTCTGTGTTGAGAACCTTCCAAATATTGCGCCAGAGTTTTCCCGCCATTGTTAAATTTTCCTAAAAATTATCTGGTGAGTTGAGATGAACCTTTTCAATTTTAACATCGTTTAAAAACGTGACATTATCAAGTATAAATATTTAACCTTTAGTTAGACCTTACACTGGATTTGCAGTTCGTTAAAATTAGAAGCTAAAATTATAAAAGCATCAATAGCCATCAGAAACACCAAAGTTCTATGATGTAGATAGAAGACAGAACTTGACTGAGATTTCAAACTAACCTACATTTTACCGACGCTTAACCGATGAAAAATCTGAATCTGCAACCCTTCGAGGGAACTACCGGAAACCGCAACCAAATGGGGATAAGCTGGCTAATTGGTGCCGCTGCTGTTACCCTCGTTTTGTGGCAATTTTCCTGGGGAGACTATATCCTTTATCCCTTTTCAATTCTCGCCACTTGGTTTCACGAAATGGGTCACGGACTAACAGCATTACTCCTGGGAGGAGACTTCCAAAAATTAGTCATGCTTCCCAATGGTTCCGGCTTTGCGGTACATTCGGGTTCGTTATTTTTAGGTCGAATTGGACGGGCGTTAGTGGCTGCGGGCGGCCCGTTGGGGCCTGCGTTTGCGGGAGGATTATTTATTATTTCTAGTCGTCGCTACAAAAACGCTCAGATTTGTTTAATGATTCTTAGCGGTTTATTACTCTTTTCTGTGTTAGTCTGGGTGCGATCGCTATTTGGGATTTTGGCAATTTCTCTCTGGGGGGCTGGCTTATTATTCACTGCCCTAAAAACCCCTCATTGGTTCCAAGGATGGGCGATTCAGTTTTTAGGTGTACAAGCGATTATTAGCACCTACCATCAACGGGGTTATTTGTTTATGAATAAAGCCGTAATCGGAGGTCAAATGATTATTTCTGATACCGGACAAATTGCTCAACAACTGTTTCTACCCCATTGGTTTTGGGCTTGTTTAATTATTCTGATTTCTGTAGGAATTTTTGTTCAGAGTCTCAGAATTGCTTACCGCGACCAACAACAAAACTTGCTCAAATAACCTAGAAAATTGCATAAAAAATCAGCCCATATTTCACAGCAAAAAGCATTGAAATCCTGATATTTTCTGGCGTGTATCCAGGGGAGGCTTCTATGGTTTCAAACTTATATATCGCAGCAGTAGACTCCGACAGTGGTAAATCTCTTGTGCTACTGGGCATAATGGAATTGCTGTCTAAACGCATTGGTCGATTAGGTGTTTTTCGTCCGATTATTCATCGTCGAGATCAACCTGATCCCGATATTGAATTAATTCGCACCCGTTATCAACTTGATTTTCCCTATGAATCTCTCTACGCTTTAAATCACGAACAAGCCCAACATATTGTCGCCGAGGGACATTATGATCAACTCCTCAAAGTTATTCTAGAAAAATATAAAACCCTAGAACAACAGTGTGATTTTATTGTTTGTGAAGGCGCTGATACAGTTGATGTAACTTCCGCTTTTGATTTTGATTTGAATGTTCAAGTCGCCAATGATTTAGGTTCAGCAATTATTATTGTCGCGAATGGACAGGAAAAAACACCCGAAGAAGTCGTTGATGGAGTTCGCTCCGAACGAGAAGCTTTTATCGAGGAAGGATGTACAATTGCAGCCACAATTGTTAACCGAGTTTTACCCGAAAATGTTAGCACAATTACCGAAAAATTTCAAAACTGTTGGTCGTCTGAAGATCCGGTTTTTGTGTTACCTGAAGAAGAAATTCTTTGGAAACCAACCATTGGAGAAGTTGCTCAAAAAATTAACGCAAAATTCATTCATGGCGATGGAGATCAACTCAATCGTGAAGTCCATGATTGCAAAGTGGCGGCGATGCAAGTTCCTCATTTCCTCGAACACATCGACGAAGGAAGTTTAATCGTCACTCCCGGAGATCGGGCTGATATTTTGTTAAGTTGTTTAGTGGCAACTTTATCAGATAATTATCCCAATATTGCCGGAATTATCTTAACGGGAAATATCCAAATTCCTCTGAGTATTTATAAACTCATTGATGGGTTTAGCCAGTGGAGTGTACCGATTATGATGGTTAAAGAAGATACGTTTGAAACCGCAACGAAAATCAGTCAAGTTCGAGCGAGAATAACCGCAGATAATCCTCGTAAAATTGCCACCGCTTTAGGAATATTTGAGTCCTATGTGCAGGGTTCAAAAATAGAAGAACGCATCTCTGTTTCTCGCTCTCATCGCCGAACTCCGTTGATGTTTGAATATGAGTTAATTGAACGAGCTAGAAAGAATAAAAAGCATATTGTCTTACCCGAAGGAAACGAAGAACGGATTTTACAAGCCAGTGAGATTTTATTACGACGAGGTGTTGTTGATATCACGCTGTTAGGTCAAGAGTTAGAAATTCGTCAAAAAATTGCGGCTTTAGGATTAAGTTTAGATGGTGTTAATATTGTTGATCCGAATACTTCAGATTGGTATAAAGACTATGCAGAAACCTATTTTGAACTGCGAAAACATAAAGGAATTAGTCGAGATTGTGCCGCCGATGTCATGCACGATAATAGTTATTTTGCAACAATGATGGTGTATAAAGGGGTTGCAGATGGAATGGTTTCAGGAGCGGTTCATACAACGGCTCACACGATTCGTCCAGCCCTAGAATTTATTAAAACTCAGCCGGGATGTTCGATTGTTTCGAGTGTGTTTTTAATGAGTTTAGAAGATCGGGTTTTGGTGTATGGAGATTGTGCAGTAAATCCAAATCCAAATCCTCAACAATTAGCCGATATTGCCATTAGTTCAGCACTCACTGCGAAGATGTTTGGAATTGAACCTTTAGTGGCAATGTTGTCTTATTCGACGGGAGAATCAGGGAAAGGAGAAGATGTGGATAAAGTTCGGGAAGCTACTCAAATTGCTCAACAATTACGCCCGGATTTAAAACTAGAAGGGCCGATTCAATATGATGCCGCCGTTGATGAAAGTGTCGCGAAAACAAAGTTACCGGGAAGTGAAGTTGCCGGACACGCAACCGTGTTTATTTTCCCTGATTTAAACACCGGAAACAACACCTATAAAGCGGTTCAACGTTCAGCAAATGCGGTCGCCATAGGTCCGGTTTTACAAGGGTTGAAAAAACCTGTCAATGATCTCAGTCGCGGGTGTACAATTACCGATATTGTTAATACTGTTGCTATTACCGCCATTCAAGCTCAATCTCAGGGAATTAACTATTAGTTCGTAGTTGCGCTTTAGGGAAGTTAACACAGGCTGAAGCACAACTACAAACTGTTTTAACTCAACTATTTAAAAGGGCTTTTTTAAGTCAGGTATTTGAGAGTTATTATCCCCCACAATTGCTTTCATTCCCTCTAATGTTGCGGGAATACTACGCGGATCAATAAACATCACCTTACTGCTGTCACTATTCCCAATTGTTGTTCCCATATCCATATAATTTTGAGCGAGTAAAAATTGCAACGCTTCTTTGGCTTTAGGATCGCTGTTGAGAACCTTGGTAATAATTTGCAGCGCTTCAGAAGTGGCGTGGGCTTTCAACACTTGAGTTTGACGGTGGGCTTCAGCTTCTAAAATCATCGCCTTTTTATGGGCTTCTGCATCCAAAACTTGGGCTTCTGCATGACCTCGCGCACTATTAACCGCAGAATCTCGTTCCCCTTCAGACTTTAAAATTGCCGCCCGTTTTTGACGTTCTGCCGACATTTGCAACTCCATCGCATCCATGACTGCTTTCGCTGGACAAATATCACGCAACTCTACCCGAGTCACTTTCACACCCCAAGGATCGGTAGCAATATCGAGATCCCGCAACAACATTTCATTGACTTCTGTACGGGCGGTAAACGTTTGATCGAGTTCAAGTTGACCCATTTCCGAACGAATTTGAGTACGGACTAAATTCTCCATCGCTGCTTGCAAATGATTGACTTTGTAGCACGCTTTTTCTAAGTCCATAATCCGCCAATAGACCACTGCATCGACACTAATCGAAACATTATCGCGAGTAATACATTGTTGGGGGGGAATATCTAAAACCTGTTCTCGAATCGTTTCTTTATACGCCATTCGATCCAAAAAAGGAATCACAAAACTCAGACCCGGCTTCAGTTTTCGACCGTTATATTTTCCCAACGTTTCGACTAACGCTTCATCACCTTGATTAACAATTTTGACCGATCCGGCAAGACCAGAACCTCCCAATGCCAGCAGAACCAATAACAAAAAATTTTCCATTTTAAATTCCCTCAATATTTAGTCATCTTTAGCAGGCAGAAATCAGTTGAATGACCGATTATCCATGAAAAAATACAAAAATATAACAAAGACTCCTCTAATTTTAGATCTACAGTTTCAAAAGGTCTAATCTCGGAAATCACCAATTCTAAACCAAACCTCAAAGATTAATTATTCCGAAGCATTGAGTAACTGTTCTGAGATCACAATCAATGTATTGCCTTCCCTTCCAATCACAATTACCCTTTGATGAGGAGCGATGGCGATTTCACTTCCATCACAACGCGCTCGCCAAGAATTCCCTTCGTACAAAACTCGACCCGTTTGACCCGGTAAAATTTCGGTTAAAGTTTCAGCTTCTTGTGCATCTTCAATCGTCGGAACTCGGTGACTCGGAAGCCATCGTCGCAAGCCAACAATTGAACCGACCGATAAAATCATCCACAATAACACTTGTACATTGGCATAGGGAACAATTAACGATACTCCCGCCACCACAAGCGCACTCAATCCCATCATTAATTCGACAAAAGCCGTCGGAATAAACAACTCCATCATACAAAGCAACACGCCAGCGAGTAACCAAAAGATTGTCGGGTTGAGTAACATAAGCGATGGGTGTGTGGGAGAACGCAGACATCAGCACCCCAGGGGTGAAGTTTGAGCAATTATTCTATTATGTACAACTCAGAACAATCCAGCCTTGGGCTACAATCATTTTATATTTGAATTTTTCTAAGTTAAGTCCTTAAGCAATATATCTTGACTCGTGTCTTTACAAAAACTGTTCCAAATTAGTAGTGCATCGCAACCCCCGATTTACTGTCCCAACCCCACCTGTCCTCAGCCTCGCAACGCTCTTGGTCGTCAAGTTTGTGAGACGTGTCAAACTCAATTGAGTTATCGTTATCTGTGGGCTGTGGGTTCAACGGCGAGTCAAATTCAACCCGGACAAGTTGTTGGAAATCGTTATTATGTCGGGGCGACTCAAGTTTGGTTGGATACTAAACCTGCTGTACCGCCAACGATTCCTGAGTCAATCAGCGATGTGATCTTGCCTTATTTGCACCTGTATTCTCATCGTTTACACCTGCCGGGAGTTCATGGGATTTATAACTTAGGTACGACTTCTCAAAGCGAAGAAATTTTATTATTAGATAATATTCCCACCGATTCTCAGGGTACAATTTTGCCGTCAATGGCGGAAGTTTGGCCGAAAACGAAAAGTGTCCGTCAAGTGTATTGGCTGTGGCAAATGTTGCAACTTTGGACACCGTTATCCGAACAAGGGGCAGCTTATAGTCTTTTAGTTAAAGATAATCTTCGGGTTGAGAGTTGGCGAATTCGATTAATACAATTGCATCAAGGGAAAGTCAAACCCACTTTGAAAGATTTGGCAGAATTTTGGTCTGCTTTTATTGAAACGGCTGACGATGAAGTGCAGCAACCGTTACAAAAAATTTCTCAACTGATGCAAAGTTATCAGGCTTCTCTTGAAACGATTTCTGGTGAATTGAACCAACTTTTATTACAACAAGCGGCTCAATTACCTTTACATTTAGCAGTTGCGGGTCATAGTGATACGGGGCCTTTGCGATCGCACAATGAAGATAGTTGTTATCCCCGAAAAGTTGATTTAGAACAGATTGATAGCTATCCCCATAATCAGTTAATTCCTCATTTAAGTCTAATTTGTGACGGAGTTGGGGGTCACGAAGGTGGAGAAATTGCCAGTCAGTTAGCGGTGAAATCAATGCAACCGTTAATTGCAACTTTTATGAGCGAAATTAATGAGCAAGAAGGCTTAACCTCTCCCGACTTAATCATCAATCAACTCCAAGAAATTACCCGAGTGATTAATAATGTTATTTCTGCCCAAAATAATGACCAAAAGCGCTCCCTACGTCAACGGATGGGAACAACTTTAGTTATGGCGTTACAGCTTCCCCAAAAGTTAAAAACTGCCAAAAGTTTAGAGTTTAAAAATGCTCACGAATTGTATATTGTTAATGTGGGAGATAGTCGCGCCTATTGGATTACTCGGGAGTCTTGTCAAGCCCTCACCATTGATGATGATGTGATTACCCGAGAAGTGAAACAGGGTCGGAGTTTGTATTGGGAAGCCTCTCAACGTCAGGATTCTGGGGCATTAACTCAAGCAGTTGGTACCCGAGAAGCAGAATTTTTGCGTCCAACAGTACAGCGATTTATTATCGAAGAAGATGGTTTATTGTTGTTATGTTCTGATGGCTTAAGTGATAATGATTGGGTGGAAAAATCTTGGGCGGCTTATGCCCCGGCTGTCTTGCAAGGTGAAAAGTCTTTGGAGTCTGCTGTAGAAGGATGGATTAATTTAGCCAATACTCACAATGGTCATGATAATACTTCTGTTATTTTAACTTATTGTGGGGTTTCACAGCAGAAATTAATTTTGATTGATACTGTCGCTAAACCCAGTATTCCCAATGAGATTGAGTCGGAACCCACCGAAGCTTCTAAGGCGTTAATGTACGACGAGGAAGAATCCGAAAAACAACCCCAAGCAACAACTTCAGGTTTGAAAAAATGGCAACAAATTCTACTTGTTATTGGTATTGCAATATTAGTCGTTGGGGGCGGTTTAGCCCTGTGGTGGCAAATTAATCGTTCTACTGAACCTGAACCCCCAAAAGAAACCGTACAAAGAAGTTCAGTCGTCGGTTAAAAGTAGCGTAGAGGCGGGTTTATTGATGTTATTTGTTGTGATTTGTTCAAAACATAAATTCACCCCGAACCCGCCCCGACAAATTAAACCTCCACCGAAACCTGTTCCCTGTTCCCTGTTCCCTGTTCCCTATCTTGTGACGAATTCGCCCGTGTAGCCCGGAACATCCCAAAGCGGCAAAGTCCCGCACCAAAGGCTAACCGCATTAACAGCAAGGTGGGTACTTCTCGCACAGATTTGATAAAACCCGACAACCCAAAACCCAGCCATCCCTGGGGCCGAATTATTCCCTGCCAAATCGAATCTATCCAAGAGGGAAGGGTTTGTTTTGTCCAATCTGCGGTGATTACCTCGCCCTCCACGAGTCCTGTTTCCGCCAAAAGTTCAGAAAAGCCCTCAATACTCGAAAACGCCGGATGTGACCATTGATCGAGGAGTTGACGCATCACAGGTTTTTCCCAAACATTTAGGGGAATTTGACGGTCATCCCGTTGGTTCCAGTCCGCGACCACTAACACTCCACCGGGTTTGAGGACTCGCAGCAACTCTTTAGCAAAAATCGCTTTATCCGGCATATGTGGCCCTGCTTCAATTGACCAAACCACATCAAAACTCTCATCAGGGAAAGAAAGGTTCATCGCATCATCCACCTGAAATTTAGCGCTGAGTCCTTCTGGGGTCAACTCCTGGGCGCGTTTAACCTGTTGGGGGCTGATGGTGACACCTGTGACCGCAAACCCATAATCTTGGGCTAAAATGCGGCTACTTCCCCCAATTCCACAACCGACATCCAAAACCGTTGTATTTGGGGGTAATTGACCTAAGCCTCCCCAACGCACCATTTCATGTACAAAGTCTTCTTTAGCCGTGATAAAATCCTTTTGTTGGGGTGGTGAACCATAATGACCGAGGTGAATATGTTCGCCCCAGTAGTATTCTAAAATGCCGTCTTCAGTCCATTCGTCGTAGGAATTGGCAACAGAATCAGACGATTGATAACGACGGGCGCTGATTAGGTAGAATACAATGGCTAGCGTTAGGATGATTAGGAAAAATCCCAGGGTATAAAATAAATTCATTTGAAATTTAACTAAAATGACATTCAAAAAATCGACAACTCAGTTCACTACAATGGGTGACTGATTCACTTTTCTGATTCCACTTTATAATAGTCTTTCCCTCAACAAATTTTCAACTCCTAAAGTCTCCATCTGTGCTTGGTCAATGATCCTTCTATACTGTAATCTCCACTGCAAAGCATTAGAAATCGTTAGATAGCCAAGTTCAGGAGGTTGATCGATAATCCGATCAGCTAATAATTCACGCCCAATCTCATCTAAAGGTAGATTACGTTCTTCTAAAAAAGCAATAATATCATCTTTGTTCCCTTGACGTCGTAGAATCTCTCTTAAACCGTATGTTGTTTGATAGTCTCCCGTCCGTTTCTTTTCCACAAAAATAGCGTGTTGAAAATTTAAAGTGGCAGTCCGAGATTCGTGAATATCTAGTTTTTCATAAGCAAAAACAAGGAGATGATAGCCGAGTCCATATACTTTCTGACTTGCATCGCGAAATGGACAGGAAGATTGAGGTTGACGAATTGAGGTAACTTTTAAATCAACTTCTAATTCAGGAAAATCAATTCCACTAGCAGCATTTCCTAAATTATATAAGTATTTAATTCCCAAATATTGGTTAAATGTTTGTTCTACATAAGTTCCTACCGCCTTCCCATCCGTGATACCGTAAAGTTGAGGAATGGCTCTTTTTTTCAACTCTTGAACAAAGTTTCCCGCTTCTATTTTGAGAAGGGATAAAGTCAGCACTCTTGTCATAATCTTAATAATTCTAACTTAAATGGGTAATTTTAATTGTTCCCAGGTTCTTGATTTAAGCTGAATATTCTGCTGACCTATTCGTTGACAAATCCATTCTACACAAGCGGGAACCACCGCATTTCCATATAGCCTATATTGATCATAAACTCTAGCAACTCGACACCAATCATCAGGAAATCCCATAAGTCGAGCATACTCTATATTAGTCAACCGCCGAAACTTGTTTCCCACTTGGTAACGTTCATAATGTCTAGACGTTGATGCAGTTAGAGTTGAAGCTACCCCATTGACTCCAAAGATTGTATAGCCCAAACGAGCGCCTCCTCCTTGATTGTACAGAATCTCAACACCGTTACAATACCGATTTACAACTGTACTTTTTTTAATTCGTTCTTGGGTATCTGCGGTAAAATCAAACTGTGCATTTATCTCCCGTTCATCTTGAAGAATATCTTTGAGTTTTGTCTGTATTTTTTGGTTAACTAAAGCAGGTATTTCCTGAGTATACATTTTATTTTGATATGCAATTCCCCAGTTATAATTTTTAGTTTGTTGTTTGAAAACAATCGGCTGAAGACATTTTTCTAACGTTTCAACGCCCATCTCTAAAACATCACAATCCCCTTGAGTAAGTAAAACAAGATATTTTTCAATATTCGGTAAAGGGTTCTTTGTTGTCGATTTTGTTCCCAAAATAAACACGCGATCGCGATTTTGAGGAATTCCAAAATGAAGCGGATTAATCAACCGCCATTCGATCAAATAATCTAAGGTCGCTAAAGCATTTAAAATCACCCGAAAGTGATAACCTTGTTCCATTGTGAGGATTCTTTTGACATTTTCCAATAAAAAATATTGGGGTTGTTTGTCTTTGATAATTTCAACAATTCGTTCAAATAACGTTCCTCGAACTTGATCTCGAATTCCTTGCTTTTTTCCCGCAGGACTAAACGGTTGACAGGGAAACCCGGCCGTGAGAAAATCATGGTGAGGAATATCTGATAAATCAATTTGGGTAATATCTGCTAAAACAATTGAATTTTGACCGAAATTACTTTCATAAACTCGACAACTCAATTCACTGCTATCATTTGCCCAAACGGTTTCAATATTAGCCCCTTTCATTCCCAGACGAAAGCCACCAATTCCCGCAAATAATTCAATCGCCTTCAATACACTTTTCCTCAACCATTAAAATTAGCTTCCCGACTGACAACTTAATACCGCTTCTCGCAAATTCCCCTGAAACTTTTCTAACAACTTTTCTCCGTCTTCTGCTTCTAACCCAGTCCAATACATCAACAAAGCCAACTTCACAGACAAACCACTTTTATCTAATAAAACCCCGGCTTCTTTGCGACTAATTCCAGTTAAATCGGCAATCATTCTTAAGGCGCGATCGCGTAATTTCTTATTCGTTACCGCCACATCAACCATCCGATTTCCATAGACTTTCCCCAACTTTACCATCACCCCAGTTGAGAGAATATTTAACGCCATCTTTGTTACTGTTCCCGCTTTTAACCGAGTTGAACCTGCAAGAATTTCCGCCCCTACTAACAAACGAATATCTACATCAACCTCAATTTGAACTTGTTCTTGGGGAACACAAGCAATAAAAATCGTTTTCGCCCCTCGCTGACGCGCCCCCTCCAACGCCCCGTGAACATAGGGAGTTGTCCCCCCGGCGGTAATTCCCACCACCACATCGAGATCAGTAATTTCCCGATGGGCTACAGCCTGTTTACCATCTTCGTTGCTATCTTCGAGATCTTCGGAACTCCGCACCAAAGCCGCAGCACCCCCGGCGATAATGCCCTGTACCAACTCGGGAGGAGTGCAGAAGGTAGGGGGACATTCAGCCGCATCCAACACCCCTAAACGCCCGCTAGTCCCCGCTCCGACATAAAATAAACGCCCACCGTGACGCATGGCTGCTGCTATGATATCGATAGCCTGAGCTAAATCTTCACGAGAATGAGCGATCGCCAATAAAGTTTGAATATCTTCTCGATTAAATAAATCGACTAATTCTAGGGAAGTTAACTGATCTAAGTTCTGACTACTGGCATTAATTTGTTCTGTTAAAAGATGTCCTCGCGTCTGAGAATCATTCATGTTTTTGCCTTGTTGAAAATTTTTGTAATTTCATCTAGAGTAAAAAAAATCGGTTTTCGGCATTTTTATTTAACCCTAACTTCCTCCAACAGATGCCTTAAAAATTTAGCGGTTTGAATTGATATCGCCAATCAAAAATACCTATTATTTTATAATAACCCTTCCAATCGACGTCGAATATTATCGAGTTCATCTGAAGAATATTCTAAGTCAGAGTCAGACTTTTCAGCTTTTTTCTCACCCTGTTGTTCATCTTTGTTTTCTTCGGGTTGCCAATCTGTCTGTTCTACGTTACTGTCAGGAGGGACAGCCAACTCGCCCGCCTGAATGAGTTGCCAGTCATAGTTAACACTGCGACAAAATTCTTTAATTTCTTCATCCTCTAGGGCTTCAACGCTGGGAGTCGGAAAATCTTGAGCTTCTAGCAGGACACCGAAGCGAGTTGCATCCTCCTCTTCCTCAAACATTAGCACAGTGTTACGATCGCCCATCTGGATGGTATGAATTCCTTCGTTCTCTGTTCCGGCATTAAACAGTAGTACGTATACGCGCATAGCTTCCCGACTTTGTGATAATTACTTTTCTTTCTGTACTGCTCTGATGCCCGTTAGTGAACGAGCAACTTACCTCACCATACAATATCATTATTGGGGTTCAGTTTCAATTTTTTCCGGTTTCAGCAGGGAGTATAATTAAATCTCGGATCAGCACGATTAATTTATGGACAATTTTCTTTCACCTTTTTCCTTTCTTTTATACAACTCTATAAAGTTATGATCATATGATTCTTAATAATTTTCAGCAACTTGATCCAGCTTTGCAAACATTCATTCAAGATCAAGTCCAATTTCCCCTAGAATTCAAGTCGGTTATCAATAAACAGGATGAAATGTATTTGTTTGCTCTCCAAAATCATCTAATTCCTGAAAAAGCTAGAATTAGATATTATTTCAATGGTCGGCGCATTTTTGATGCAGTTCGTCAGGTTGTTCAGTGGAAATTTAAAAGCTTTAATCCAATCAACTCTTTTTTGGATTTTGCCAGTGGCTACGGACGTTTTACTCGGTTTCTATTGCAAGAAATCCATCCCGAAAAAGTTTGGGTTTCTGATATTTATACAGATGCAGTCAAGTTTCAACAAGATAATTTTGGAGTAAATGGTATTATTTCAACGGTGAAT
This sequence comes from Lyngbya sp. PCC 8106, assembly GCF_000169095.1. GTDB lineage: Bacteria > Cyanobacteriota > Cyanobacteriia > Cyanobacteriales > Microcoleaceae > Capilliphycus. Next base: position 24,526 of record NZ_AAVU01000021.1, on the reverse strand, counting down.
CCTGCTGAATATTCAGTTGATCAAAAATTTGATTGTATATTAGCCTGTTCTTTTTTTAGTCATATTCCCGAAAAAACCTTCACACTCTGGATGAAAACCCTTTATAACTTAATTAACCCCGCAGGGATATTAATGTTTAGTGTTCATGATCGAGACTTATTACCCTCCGAGTCAAAAATCCAATCCGATGAACTTTTATTTATCTCTCAAAGCGAAAGTAATTCTCTCGATGTCAATGAATACGGCACCTCTTATGTCGGCGAAGAATTTGTTTATAATATCGTTAATATGATTAGTGAAGGAAAAGCAATTTGTTATCGTATTCCTCAAGGAATTTGTCGCTATCAGGATTTGTATTTAGTCGCAAAACCTCCAACTCCTGAGTTTTCAACTTTACAATTTAGTCATCACCCCTGGGGACGTTTAGAACAAATTAATCTCACCGCAGAAGGTAGACTTCAGATGAGTGGATGGGTGTCTGAAATTAACCCTAATAGTAAAATTGAAGCGATTTCTGTCTCGATTAATAATCACATTGTTCAAACAGTAAAACCGATTTCCAATTCTCCTTTAGATTCTAGATTATCTTGGTCGATTCAGATTAATCTTTCGAGTATTTCTCCTCAAGATGTTATCTTAATTAAAGCGATCAATACTCGAGGTTTAGAATGGGTTTTTGAAGCAGCACCTTTAGAAGTATTGCTGGCTAATAACCCCTAACACCCGAAAATAAATCCCCCCAAATAGCAAAGCAGACAGTCGAGAGACTGTCCTAAACAGAGATGTCAAAAAAACAGCCAGCTTCTAAAATTTCTAAATTTTTTAGACAAAAAGGAACAAAAATGTGTTAAAAACTATCCTGAAATCTAATCAACAGAAGTGAACAAACATTTTAGCTGTATACTCTTAAAACCTCATGTCTAATCACACTCCAGAAATTTTTACAGAAGAAATTGATACCCTATTAGGGGGTGCGGATGCTGATACTTTTACACTGCGGAACAACGGCGATCAAATCAATGTCTTATTATTAACTCCTCCGGCTACTCAGGAAGGTACTTCTCAGTCTGAAGAAATCCTGGGTACTAGCGGAAACGATAACATTTATGGTCGTCGAGGAGATGACACCTTATCGAGTTTTACAGGCGATGACTTCCTCAATGGAGAATTTGGGGATGATTTGCTCTTTGCGGGTCAAAATGATGATATCTTGATTGGAGATTCCGGTGAAGATACATTATTTGGCGATCGCGGTTTCGATACGCTCTATGGTGGATCAGGAGCCGATGTTTTATTTGGTAATAACAACAATGATATAGTGTTTGGCGATCGCGGTGATGATACAATCTATGGCGGTCAAGGTGATGATGAACTTACAGGTGGTACGGGTAGTGACTTAATTTTAGGCGATCGTGGAAAAGATACATTAACAGGCGTTACCGGACGGGGTAAAGGTTATACGTTTATTGAAGACTTTAACCCTCAAGAAGATACCATACAATTAGTTGGAAATATCGATACTTATGAGTTGGTGAATACTCAGGACTTGCAAACCAATAATTCTGTGAGTTTACCCTCAGGAACTGCTATTATTTATGAAGATTTTGATGGTTCAACCGAAGTAATTGCCGTTGTCGCCGGAAACACCTCCCTTGATCTGAGTGCCAACTATTTTAGTTTCTTCTAATCAGGAAATCAGTAGATAGGGAGATAGCCAACTTCTATCGATTACCGATTGCCTGTTCCCTGTTCACTGTAAAATAGGGATCAGGATTTTCAGCTACCCAACCCAACTCAGAGTTATAGCGAATTTCAAAATGAAGATGAGGCTCATCGCTATCGGGTTGTCCACTGATGCCAACCTTGCCTAAAATTTCTCCAGAGGGAACGTTTTGACCGACTGTAACGGTAATCTCAGATAAGTGAGCATAACGAGTTTGTTTACCGGATTGATGATTAACCACCACTAAATTCCCATAACCCCTTCTCGCTCCGACAAAAGCAACCACACCCTCACCGACAGATAGCACAGGCGTACCAATTTTAGCAATCAAATCCACGCCACTATGAAAAACAACCCGTCCGACAGTCGGATGTAATTGCCAGCCATAACCCATTTGTACTGAGGCTTTAGCGGGGAGGGGATAGCCAGACAACACCGCCTTTGCCGGAACCACCGGGCCACCCGGAGTCCAGTTCACCCCCGGAATAAACACTAATTGGGGTTGACGTTGACAGCCATTGATTTCAAAAATCACATCCGCCTGAGCGTTATAAGCCAGAGCAATCTCCTGTAACGTACTTCCGGCCGGAATTTCCACAACAATCCCATTGTAAGGCGGAATCACAATCTCTTGTCCGACAGCCATTTGATTTTGTCGTAAAATCGGATTCATCCCCAGTAAGGTTGCTGGAATTAGGTTATATTGACGGGCAATGCTTTCGAGGCTTTCACCTGCGCCAATGCGATGGCGTTTTAAACGAGACAAAACCGGAGGTGGACAAACATTAGTCGGAGTTTGATCGCGGATAAATAAATCGTTAGCCTCCGCAGTTGTAGCTTGAAGGAGTACAACTCCCGACAAGGGAATCATCCACCCCAACAAATAAGACACAAAAATACTGAAGTATGGGCAAATCATATCGGCTTTTTTTGAGCCTCATTACACTTTGAGGATAAGCGAATCAACAAACAATATTCGAGCATTGGGTACCAAAACCCGAAAATCGAGTGATCGGATCGGGATCATTGTCCTGTTGAGAAAGAGTTCACGCTCTCCTGATCCTACCGTACCAAGGCTCCCAAAGGAGTCAAAAATTAAAAACTATCTCTCTCAGCTTAAAGATTTTTAGACTAAATTGGAAATATGAGATGAAACGGGGGATAATTCATAGGTATCTTTCCTCTGCCCCGAGTTTAATTCAGTCAACACAGGTCTGATCAACGGGTGAAAGCAGGAAAGGAAAATGGGGAATCTAACCGAGAACTCTGGTCTGATCGATAATTGTTCTGGATGCTTACCGTTTATCGCTGACATCTTTTACGGTTTGAGCGTGATAGGTTCAAAAAAAGGTAGACCCGACCAGCTTGTTTAATTTCCAACTTTAAGTAAAGACTCCAGCAGATTGTTTGCTTGGGGAGATGACGTATCCATCGGAAAAGTGCAGATGAACTTGTCTATAAAACAACTCACAGTATACTTGGCTTTACTCTCCATCGGTGGAGGCACAGGATGGTTAGGAAATCGGTATATACAAGCGAAAAACTTCACTCAAAACTCTCTGGCTGTTCCTGTGGTTCGTCAGCTACCTGCTGATACTCAACCTCTAGTTCCAGAAAGACGAGTGGTTGAACGCAGCAGTCCTAACTTTATTGCCGAAGCTGCCGAAATTGTCGGCCCGGCTGTCGTGCGAATTGATGCCGCTCGTCCATCCAAAAACGGGCCGGGTGCTTTGAATAACCCACTTTTTAAGCGGTTTTTTGGCGACCAAGTTCCAGAGTCTAGCGAACGAGTACGACGAGGAACAGGTTCCGGCTTTATTGTAGCCTCGGATGGTCGGTTGATTACCAATGCTCACGTGGTTGATGGGGCGGAAACGGTACTTGTTACCCTCAAAGATGGTCGCACTTTTGAAGGTAAAGTTAAAGGGATTGATGATTTAACCGATGTTGCGGCGATCAAAATCGATGTTAAAGACTTACCGATAGCCCCAATGGGGCGTTCTGATCGGATTGTTCCTGGACAGTGGGCGATTGCGATTGGCAATCCTTTAGGGTTAGATAATACGGTAACTGTGGGGATTATTAGTGCCACAGGTCGATCGAGTTCTCAGGTGGGGATTCCCAAAAAGCGGGTGCGGTTTATTCAAACCGATGCGGCGATTAATCCGGGGAATTCAGGGGGGCCGTTATTGAATGATCAAGGAGAAGTGATTGGGGTAAATACGGCGATTCGAGCCAATGCACAGGGGTTGGGGTTTGCGATTCCCATTGAAACGGCGGTCAGAATTGCCAATCAGCTCTTTGAAAAGGGAAAAGCTGATCATCCCTTCTTAGGGGTGCAAATGGTGGAGTTAACGCCTAAAATCAAAGGGGAAATGAGCGAACAGCTTGAAGTGAAGTTGTCTGAAGACCGAGGTGTATTGGTCGTTCGGGTTGTCGAAGATTCTCCTGCCGCCAAAGCCGGAATTTTAAAAGGAGATATTCTCCTAAAAGTTAGCGGTCTTGCGGTCATTACTCCCACTCAAGTTCAAGAAGAAGTCGAAATGCGGGAAATTGGCGAGGAGTTGGCGATTGAAGTTAACCGCGAAGGAAAGGTTCAAACCCTCAAACTGAAAACCGCCACCTTTCCCGATTCCGCTTTATCGGGGGATTGACTCTTATTGAGGGTGTAAGGGAAGTAGACAAGGGATTGACGTACTCTAAGACTAAGCTTGCGCTATAGTCTTAGATTCTCGAAGGACGTTAACCCTTACAGGCTGCGTCAAACAGACCCTAGACACTCGCTCAAAAGAGAGTTTGTGTTTACTTTTTAGACCAATACAACAACTACCGTTAGCATCCGCATTAATTAAATGACCGCTTTTTGTTCGGTACAATCCACGCTTAACTCGCTTTCCTGAAAACTTAGGTTGGGCAGGATTATCAGCGTTATAAACAGGGATTTCATCACGCTCAAGACTAGATGCTTTTGAAGTGTAACTTTCTTCTTGTTCAACATAGTTTAACCCGTATCGCTCACAGAGGCTTTTCAGCTTGGCACGAAGAGTAAAGATCGGAATTTGAACAAAGTTTTGATTGTTGCGTTTGCCCAAATTAGTGTTTTGTTTAAGGGTTGGGTTATATCCCACAACAATCGTTCCAATCTTTCTACTAAGACAGAAGTTCACAACATATCTAGCTGCTTTGTTTAAATAGTCATTGACTTGATTTTTCCGTCGATAAGACAACCAAGCCTCTTGCTTGGTAAAATGCTCAATCCCCTGTTTTTCTTGGTGAGAAATTAGTCTAGCTCGACGCTTATTAAACCATTGATTAACTGATTTTAACCAACGACCATCAATGATAAAAGATTCCGAAGTAGAACTAACAACCGTTGCCAGATTATTCAATCCCAAGTCAATAGAAATCGCTTTTTCTGGATTAACATCTGCTGGTTGTTGGTTAGACTCGTAAATAAAAGCAGCGTCTAATAATCTCCCTTTTTGCTTGGGGAGAATTCGGATTTCTTTGATTCGATTTCCTCTCAAATTAGGAGGAATTGTTATGTAAACCGCCCCCTGTTCTCTGGTGTATTTACGAGAGGTAGGAATCTTGATTTTCCAGTTGTCTTTGGCAAAATTATGTCTGGCTCTAATTGGAATAATCAAGGGAAAAAAGCCATCTTTGGGCAGGTATCTAGGAAGATTAATTTTCTCTTGTAATACACCTTCTTTTTTCATTGATAGGAGTTTCAAGAATGCCTGAAAGCATCTATCAACGTATTTGAGGGTTTGTTGACCGCAATCAGTTGCTAAGAGTTGATAATTTTCATTCTCCTTGCATAGATGATAATTAGACTCATAACTGAGGTACTTGTTTTCCTGAAAAAAATCTTGACGAATTGTATAAAGCCCAACATTAAACAAGTTTTTGGACAAGTGACACAGGTTAGCCAAATTATCTTTTTCGGACTGATTCAGTTTAAGTCTAACTGTCTGAGTTAACAACATGAGCTGATCCGCTATATGTTCTTTATATAAGCGGAAACTTATCTAGATGTCAACTAGACCCTGACCGAAATTCCCCTACGACCAAGCTCCGCTATGGTCGCAGTACCCTTTCTCCGGAGCGATGGGATAACACTAATTAATCACCAATCCCTACTTCTGAATTTCTACTCTCGTTTTTCTCTTTTGGGGGAATTAGGAGAGGTTGAGGAGACTTGACCAAAACTTTCATCCAAGTGCATCCGTTGTTCCATCTGACGCAGAAAATATCCGGTCATCATCGCTGAGGCTAACAGCCCTGCTAGGTTCTCCCGGCTAGTTGTAATCTGCACATCAAAGTCATCAGAGGGTAATACACCAATCAATCCCTGAACATTTTTGGAAATGATTTCTTTGATTTCTGGGCTAGCGGATTGGGCAATGTGAGATAGGATCTCTGGATGTTGGTGTTGTAAATAACTCAATAAAGCGTTTTCTGAGGTTTCGTTACCATTGGATTTGATGAAGTCGGAGTAAAAGACCATGAGGTGATTCCGAATGTCTGCCTGCTGTACTTAATAGTTTAAACCACGACGGAAGAAATGGTTAGAGAAAATCTGAAAAAAAGATGAGATAGTAGAATTTTATTGATGATCATTATCGAGTCTACTCTAGTTTGAGTTGATTTGAAGCACCCTCTCACCAATCACTCACTCAATTTTTGCTTCCGCTTGAGAGTCGTAATGACGATATTGATCACGATTAGTGCGCGCAGGATCTAAACACTCTAATTTTAGTGTCATCGAAACTACTCGATCTTAAGATAGCATAACTTGACCCCTCTTTTCAAAAAAACGACTATCGAGATTGTTTTAACTCAGTGTTATACGGTGATTGAGCTTGGAAAACACTTAATCACTTCTGTGATCCTGAGATGATTGATGGGGAGTTGAGGAGATTGATCTAGATCATTATTTTTTCACTTTTATATGATTTAGGGAAATATTAAATAATAGAAGGGTTTGAACATTCGCTCCAATTCCTTGAAGTTATCTTAAAAATACAAAAAGGGAGATAAAATAATTTTCCTCCCTAAGTGTCTTTTTTGCTAAATTTTATTCAGTTTTTATCACCGGGGATTGATAGGAGTTATAGCCAACTCGAATCACTCACAATTCCACTAGCGAACGGCTCACTCATAGCGATCATGGGATGATGAATAGTCTCATCCAATTGTGGTGTTGTACAAACCATTTGATCTACAACAATTAGACTCGGATCAATAGCTATCGGATCAATAATGATCATCTCGTCTGACACTAGCTCATTCATCTCATCTGTTAAGGGATTAACAATATCTTCTGGGATGATTTGTAAGTGACTCTCGATCACCAGATCAACTTGTTCAAGCAGATCATTGATCAGAGGATCAACTCCATCAATCACTTGATCAATTCGGGTATCTGTTTCTGCATTTAAGCCTTCACTGAGAATCTCACTGACTTGATTCATAATCTGATCGATGCTCTGATGAAGACTCTCTATAATGGGATCGAGAGTTCCCTGAAGATCTTCAACGAGAAGATTAGGATTTACGGAGTTAACATTTTCTGAAGACTGTAAATCTTGAAAAAATTCAGTAGCCATGTGTCAGTTCTCCTATTAACAAAAATCAAGTATTAACAAAAATCTAGCTTGAGTCGGGTGAAAAATTCAGTTGATTGATGCTTTAGAGAAAAGAACATAGAAATCCGATTGGACTCGGAAAATTCAAATATCCAAATTTTAGGCTGCTGCAAAAATCGGGAAACCTGATCTTCACAAATCCATGAAGACTGCTACATTAAGTTTTACCAAAACCCCAGGAATAACAGTGAGTCTGATCAAATAAAACTCTAGTGCTGTTATTTACCAGTATATCTATTTTTCGCTGCCATTTTGATCCGGTTCATCACCACCCTGAACGGGAAAACTGAGAGACAATTGCTGAGGAAGCTTATCCACCTGAAAATATTGGTGAAACTTTTTCGTCACTTGTAACCAATAAGAGCGGGTGTCTTTTTGTTTGCGCTTGTGAATAAATCCTAATTCCACTAATTCGTGAACCTGTTGATAAGCCCCTGAACCTCGCAGATCAACAAGATCAGTTTGAGCAATTCCGTCATTAAGTGCGATCGCCGCCAAAGTTCTTAAGGCTCCGACTCCCAACTCCGGTTGTATCAAAGTATCGACTAAATCTGCATAGGTTTGACGTAATTGTAAAGCATAGTATCCCTTCTTCATTTCTAGCACTTCTAAGGCACTTTCTCGATGAGCATAATCAGACATCAGTTGAATTAAAGCGTCTTCGACTTCCCCGCGATCGCATTTAATCAGTTCCGCCAGATCACTTAAGGAAACGGGTTCTCCCTTCAGATATAAAATAGCTTCGACTTTGGCTAGTATACTCATTTAATCAACAAAAAAATCCAACAATCAAAACGAATCGCTGTTGTCGTCTATTAAACCGTGATCATTTTGACCAAGTTAAAAAAAACTAAAATTTTCACAGCAAATTATTCTCGCTGTCTGGCTAACTTTCTTTCCCGAATAGCTTCTAAATGTTGTTTCAGTAATGTAAGCTGTTCGCCCTTGTCCTGTTGTCCATAAAATTCACTCGCACTGAGCAGATTAACAACACTATCATCATCTTGACGCAAATTTGCATAAGCCAGTCCGCGATTGTGATAAGCTTCAGCTAGAGTAGAAACTTGTTGAATTGATCGACTAAAGTAATCAATTGCTTTGCGATAATTTTTTTGCTGATAGGCGCTATAGCCCTGCTGAAACTGAACTGCCGCTTCAGTACCCGCGTCCGAGTCCGGGAGTATTGCAGGCAATGGAATCGCGTCTTCAAATAAAATCGAAAGACTACCTGCACCCCAGTAGGCATAAATCATCGCACCAATCCCAACCCCCGCAACGACAATCACCAATGTCAACCAGGTTAGAAAGCTTGCTATCTCCATAGGGCAGGGAATCTCAGGTTAATTAACGAGTCAACTCAAAGATGATAGCATTTTCGCTCAGAAGTTCAGAAATCACGAATCAACAGAGAGATGTAATCTAGTATACGATTTGCGTTACTTTGAGTGGCTTCAAGGTATTTTCTGAATGTGATACAATCAAAAAACGCGAAAACCAAGCGATTAAAGCATTTAAGGCTTGACATCCCAGAGAATTCTTGTCTAGTGGGCAGCCTGTAAAAAGGTAACTGAGTAAAGCCATCAGTTTTAAATTTCCTGAAAATAGTGGAGTAGAGATCCAAAGTTGTGATTGAAAACTCAATAATAGGTTGGGTTCCAGCCGATTTTCAGCCTGTGGACAGGGTGCTGCCGACAGTCCTGGTTTGAAACAGGAAGCAAACAGTGCAAAAGTGTTGTAATGCGACGTTTTGTACAGGTTTTGTAGAACAGTCAACCGTAACCCTTAACAAAACAGGACTGTGCGCGTTCTAACCCTAAAACTTGATTTGTGGGGAGGTTGGGAAGTGGGGAGGTTGGGAAGTGGGGAGGTTGGGAGGTCGGGAGGTCGGGAGGTCGGGAGGTCGGGAAGTCGGGAGGTCGGGAGGATTTTTATTAATAAAAAGTTATTTTTCATCTTCAAAAAGACCTCTCCCCACCACCCCCGTCACCCCATCAACCTCGGCAATTTTTAACTCGGGAAGCGAGTCATCCGCAAGCACCGCCAATTCAGAGGCGGTGAACGGATAACTGAGAATGAAACAGCCCTGCTTAACAAAAGAGGGATTATTGATCAATGCTCCTGATGGTGACGATAAAAGCTGATCTTCGGTGAGTTCTGACCATTTACTGCAAAATGACCCATAATAGGACAAAATAGGACAAAGAGGAATTGGATATGATAGTCAGATCTATCTACTAAACCTCGATTCGTGTGAGGAGAGAGAGTAATGTCAGAACGATCATTGAACGCTTGGCTATGGAGTCCGGCTGTTTTAGGCGCAAGTTTGATCGCGTCATCCCCTGTATTTGCGGAAATCTCTGTTACCCCAGAAGCAGAATCAAAACGATTAGAAATCGCCACAGATGCTTCTCGATTTCCCACAACTTATCTTGAACCCACAAGATCACAACCATCGGAACAGTTAGCTCAAGTTCCTGTTAATCCTCATAGTGGTGGTGTTGGTTCGCCGCAAAACGTCAGTCAAGTTCAGGTGTCTGATTTGGATACTTCCCTTGATGGTGCTGAAGCTGATTCTTCTCAACAGCTTAATGATTATTTTCGAGAGGGTCGAGGTTCTAAGAAAAAACAGCAAGTCACCTCTGTTTCCCAACTGTCAGATGTTCAACCCACAGACTGGGCTTTTCAGGCGTTACAGTCTCTAGTCGAACGCTATGGCTGTATTGCGGGATATCCGGATGGTACATTCAAAGGAAACCGGGCTTTAACTCGTTATGAGTTTGCGGCGGGTATCAACGCTTGTTTAGAACGAATTAACGAACTGATTAATGCGTCTACTGCGGACTTGGTGACGCGCGAAGATTTGGCGAAATTGCAACGGTTAATGGAAGAATTCGCCGCCGAACTTGCCGCTTTAAGAGGTCGGGTCACGGTTCTCGAAGCCCGGGCGTCTGAACTCGAAGCCAATCAATTCTCCACAACCACCAAGTTAAGAGGGGAAGTGATCTTCTTTATCGGGGATACATTTGGCGATCGCGCCGAATATACGACTGTCGGAGGGCCAAACGTTGAAGATAGTGACGACCCGACACAAAGCTATTTCGGTTATCGGGCGCGTTTAAACTTCGATACCAGCTTTACTGGGGAAGACTTACTGCGAACTCGTTTGGAAGCCAAAGACGTTCCCAACTTGAGTCGTGAAGGCCTGACCAATACTCTGATGACTCGTCTCGGTACTGATGGCGGAGATGGAGACTTTACTCTTGATGACCTTTATTATCGCTTCCCGATTATGAACGGTAAAGGTCAAGTTTACTTCGGTGCCAAGAGTTTGGATTTAGACGATGTTCAAGATCCTCTTAGCCCCTTCCAGAGTACAGGTGGCGGTTCGTCCTCTCGCTTCGGTCGTTACAACCCCACTTCATTGCGGGGACCGGAAGGAACGGGTTTGGCACTCAAGTATCAGCTTAATGATAGAATCCGTATAAATCTTGGATATCTCGCCAGTCAAGATGATGCTCCCGATCCCACTGAAGGTCGAGGTTTGTTTGATGGTAGCCACTCGGCAGCCATTCAAGTTGTCTTTGAACCGACGGATAATATAGCGCTCGCTCTCGATTATAACCGTCGTTATTTCCGCGAGGGTGATGTCAGTGTTAGTGGCGGAACCGGAAGTTTCCTCGCCAACCGTCCCTTTGGCGATAACCCTACAACTAGCGATAACTTGGGCTTCCAGGCGAATTGGAGAATTTCCGATAGTTTTGAGTTAGGCGGTTGGTTGGGTGTCGCGTGGGCTGATGATAAGCCGACTGGCGAAGGGGATGACCTCGATGCAACCATCCTCAACTTTGCGGTAACATTAGCGTTCCCGGATCTCCTCAAAGAAGGGGACTTGGGCGGTATTATCGTGGGGATGCAGCCGAAAGTGGTTTATCACACCCTTGATAATTTAGAAGAAGAAAAAACCGGGATTCACATTGAGGCGTTATATCGTTTCCAACTCAGCGAATACATTGCTTTAATTCCGGCGGTTTTCATTATTACTGACCCTGAACATACCGATGACAATGACACGATTGTTGTAACAACGTTTAGAACTCAATTCCGTTTCTAAAACTAGCGGTTGATTGATTTTAAGTCTCCCATAAACCTGATTTCTTTGAGAAGTCGGGTTTTTTTGTTTTTATTGATAGTCATAAAAATTTCCCGTCAATCTCTAAAAAAACAGATAATGACGGTGATCAAAGAAAGGCTTTTAAATTAAAAATGAGGGTAAATCTATGTAATTGAAGACGAATTAAAAAATCAAAAGTTCCCTCATAAATATCCGGTTTTATTCAAAAAAAGTTGAAGAATAGCTAGAGAAGATCTAACAGAATCATAGAGTGAAACTAAAAACAGCAATTGACCAGGATTTAGGCGTGACTTAACCCTTCTTAAACCCGAAGTTAATTCGTTTTAAGCTCTTGATCTCTGATCACTTCTCCTCACGGCAAAAAAAATCATCAAACTCAGTTTGTTTCGTGTGAGGAAATTAGACGTGTCTAGAACAATTTTACATTTAGGGTTACTCAGCCCCTTTCTTTTGGGTATAACTGCAATTATGGGATCAGGGGCGATCGCAGAAACGTCTCCAACTCCGGCTGAAAACCCTGAATTTGCAGAGTCTCAAACCGATGAACCCACTCAACAATTTGCCCAAGTTTCCAACTCAAATCGCCTTGACCAACTCAACGAATATACCTCCGAAAGTCAAACTCAATCTCAGGTTACTTCCGTTAACCAACTCTCTGATGTACAACCCACAGACTGGGCATTTCAAGCATTACAATCTCTAGTCGAACGCTATGGTTGTATAGCGGGTTATCCGGATGGTACATTCAAAGGAAATCGTGCTTTAACTCGTTATGAATTCGCGGCTGGACTGAATGCTTGTTTAGATCAAGTCACCGAACTCTTAGGGGCTGCAACTTCTAATTTAGTCACTCGTGAAGACTTGGCACTCTTGCAACGTTTACAAGAAGAATTTGCCGCAGAATTAGCCAGTATTCGAGGACGAGTTCTAGCTTTAGAAAGCCGTACTGCTGAACTCGAAGCCAATCAATTTTCAACCACAACTAAACTCACTGGAGAGGTGATCTTTCAGATTGGGGATACTTTTGGCGATCGCTCATTATATAATGTTGCAGGTGGCCCCAACACCGAGGATAGCGATGACCCGACCCAAACCTATTTCGGCTATCGGGCGCGTTTGAACTTTGACACCAGTTTTACCGGGGAAGACTTGCTGAGAACCCGTCTCGAAGCTAAGGATATCCCTAATTTAAGTGATGTCGGCTTGAATAATAGCCTGATGACGCGCACGGGTACTGATGGGATCACAGATGGTTTTGAATTGGATGATTTGTATTATCGCTTTCCTCTGGCCAATGGTCGCGCCCAAGCGTATATTGGGGTCAACAGTCTGGACTTAGACGATATTCAAGATCCCGTTACACCATTTCAAAGTACAGGGGCGGGGGCTGTGTCTCGCTTTGGACGCTATAACCCGACTTCCTTTAGAGGGCCTGAAGGAACGGGTGCTGCGGTAAAATATGCCTTGAATGATAAGGTTCAGGTGAATGTTGGCTATTTGGCGAGTGATGAAGATGCGCCAGATGCGACTGAAGGACGAGGGTTATTTAATGGCAGTAATACGGCGTCTGCACAGGTGTTATTTGAACCGAGTGATCGCATTGGAATTGGCTTAGAATATAACCGTCGTTATTTCCGTGATGGGGATGTGAATGTTAGCGGGGGAACGGGAAGTTTTATTGCAAATCGTCCGTTTGGAGAGAATGCGACGACCAGTGATAATTTAGGGGTACAAGTTAACTGGAAGCTGTTAAAAAACTTTGAACTGGGCGGTTGGTTTGGTTCGAGTTGGGCGCATCAAGAAACCGGGGGCGAAGATGAAGCAACAATTTTGAATTGGGCGGTAACGTTGGCGTTTCCAGATGCTATTCGAGAGGGAGATTTAGGGGGAGTTATTGTCGGAATGCCGCCGAAAGTTGTTGATCACGATATTAACAATTTAGAAGATCGGGATACTTCGGTTCATCTTGAGGCGTTTTATCGCTTTCAATTGAATGATAATGTGGGGATTATTCCGGGATTTTATATGGTTACTGATCCGGATCACAATAGCGACAATGATACCACTTGGGTCGGTACATTGAGAACTCAATTTCGCTTTTAAAGACTTTTGACTTTTGTAGAGGCGTTGCATTCTATTTAATGATAGTCAACGTCTCTCAGTCGTCAAACAAAATTATAGCAGGTCGTACTGGTGTATTGACAAATAAATGAAATTGAGAAACTCTCAAACCTTTACTGAAAGAGCTTTTAAACTTCCTATTGTCTTTTGCCTGATAACTGCTTTACATTTCTGCTTAATGCTATAACTCACTTCTTTCTATACAAAAATGCTTAAATCTACAGCGATAGTTAAATCGTATCAAGAGATTTAAGCCTTTTGAATAAATTTAGCAGCTCAAAGCAGAAGATATTAATAAGCTTCTACAAAAACCGCATTCATCTTGAGCGAACGGGGATAATTTCCGAGTCTTGAATCAACCAAGATTGTATTGATTTTTGTTTGTTTAAACTAATTTTTCTGGAAGTCGAAGATAAAGAATTTTGAGACTGAACAGAATGTTTTTCAACCTGATTTACAAATGCTTGAGTCTTAATCCAATTGCCAAAATTAGGCATTTCTTGCTTACAATGGGGACAATACCAATAAATTTGGGAATGACGGATATGACGAAGTAGAGTAGATGAGCAGCAAGGACAATTATTCATAATTCAACTTCGTTAAAATTTGGATAGGATGTGAAAATCAATTAAACAATTAAAGGACTCATTAACGTTTAGCTTTGACTAAAACAGTCAGCCTGCAAAAATTCGGTAAATAAAAGACGTTCCTTAAAAGAAGTTTCCGCCTGTAAAAGTTGTTTGGCTGGATCACTGAGTCGGAGTTGACCATTTGTTGTTAATCTAAAATCTTCACCGAGAATTAATGGACTATTCTTCAGTTTGGATAAAGCTAATTGTTGTGCCAACCCTTTTAAATCCAGTTCAGGCATGAGATAATCAGGATGCTGTACAATCCAGCGATAAGTTTGAGGATCAGTTTGGGCAACATGATGAACCGCTTCTGCTAAAACTTTTTCAATCTCTGTTAAACTCGGTAAACTGATCAAAAAGTTTTTCAAAATCTCCAGCTTGGCTTGGTTTTGAACCTGGAGGACATCAACAGCAATTTCAATGTAGGATTGATACTCCTGGGGCTGAGATTGGCATAAAACGGATCGATAATTGGTTAAAAGAGAGAATGGGTTCAATGCTATTTTCTGTTTTAATCAAGATAAGGTTGTTTAAAGGGACTCAGAGTGAATAGATGATTTCCAAAATCAAGGGGTTATCTAGTTTATTAACCGTTCTCAATGAAAATCATCTCAGCTCTGGGGTGTTTGACTATAGTTCTTATGGTAACTGATCAATGTGAGGATTTTGTGAGGGGAAATCCGTACAATTTTAAGTTTTTCTTAACAAGATTTAACTTGAAGTTTACTTTATTTTTTGATATACCACAAGATATACGATGAGTTGGATAACCTCATACCTAAATATCCCACACCAAAAATTCTCGAATTTGATCAACTAAGTTCTGCGCCTCAAAGGGTTTAATAATGATACCACTGACCCCTAAATTGGCATATTCTTGTTGTTCACTACCTTTTGCCTTCGCTGTTAAGAAAATAGTTGGAATGTGTTGAGTTTGGGAATGGGCTTGTAATTGTTTAAAGGTAGCTGGCCCGTCTAAATTGGGCATCATCACATCCAATAAAATCGCATCTGGTTGTTGGGCGATCGCTATTTTTAGCCCTTCTTGTCCACCCGAAGCCGTCATCACTTCCCATCGGGCGACAGCTTCTAAAGTAATTTGAATAATATCACGCACACCATCTTCATCATCAATCACCAAAATCCGTTTATTATTCATGGTAATTTTCCTCAGATATCTTCACCGGAATACTAAAATAAAAACAACTTTCTTGATCAAGAACGCTTTCAACCCAAATTATACCGCCATGTTGTTCAACAATACTTCGACAAATCGCCAAACCTAAACCTGTTCCTCCTTTTTGGCGAGAGTCTGACGCATCAACTTGCTGAAAGCGCTCAAAAATACTCTCCATTTTCTCTAGGGGAATTCCTCGACCTTGATCACGAACACAAAACAATACACTCGCGATCGGAGTCTCACCACCAAATGTCCGCCATTCCGCTTCTACACTTAACTGAATCGTTGATCCACTGTCTGAGAATTTAATCGCATTACTAATCAAATTGGTCAACACTTGAATCATGCGATCGCCATCGGCTTCAAATTCAATATCTTGGGGTAATATCTCCAGTTTAATCCCCGTGCGATTTGCCATCACCTGCATTTGATCTTGAGCCACTCGCAATAACTGAGCCGCATTAACGCAATGTTTAACCAGTTTAATTCGGCCACATTCTAAGCGTTCTAACTCTAGAATATCATTGACTAATCTGACTAAACGTTCGGTACTTTCTGCGGCAATTTTAATCACGTGTTGTCCTCGGGGAGATTCCGGTGCAACCAAACCTGTTGATAATAAATTGAGAGCGCCATGAATTGCGGTTAGGGGAGTTCGTAATTCGTGACTAACAACCGAGATAAACTCATTTTTCATCCGTTCAATGGCATAACGTTCGGTAATATCTTCTCCGATGCTCATGGTACCTAAAGCATCTCCTTGTAAACTTTGTAGGCGAGTATTATTCCAAGCAATAATTTTTTCTTCTCCTGATTTCGTGAGAATCGTATTTTGATAATAGGAATTAAGTTGCTGTTTGAGGATTTCTTGGAAATATTGATACACTGGAGATCTTTGAGAAGCAGGTAAAAAAGTTGTAAACCAATCTTGTCCTAAAAGTTCAGTTTGAGTATATCCAGTTAATTCTAAGAAAAAGGGATTAACATAGTCAATGATTCCTTGATCATTTAAACCAACAACGGCTAAATGAACATTTTCCAATAAAGAGCGCCAACGTCGTTCAGATTCCTGTAACGTTGCTTCGGCTTGTTTGCGATCATTAATATCAGTAATTGAACCCACAAACCCTTTGATTTCTCCTTTTATATCTATTTCTACGACAGCTTGACCAAACACCCAAGTAATCATTCCATCAGTTCGTTGAAAGCGATATTCTAACTGAAAAGAACAGCGATCACACACGGCTTGTTTCCAAGCTTGAATCACTCGATCTCGATCATCAGGATGGAGGGTTTGTATCCAACCTTGACCTAAAGATTGTTCTAGGGAAAGTCCAGCAATTTGACACCAGCGTTCATTGACATACAAACAGTTTCCCACAGCATCGCTGCGAAAAATACCCACAGGAGAAACTTCAGCTAAAGTTGCATAACGTTGTTCACTTTCTCGCAAGGCGGTTTCAGCCTGTTGACGTTCTTTAAAGGCGGCGACTCGTTCACTAATATCTCGTAAAATTGCGGTGTAGGTAATCGTATTTCCTAATTGTAGTCGAGAAATAGAAGCTTCGGCCGGAAATTCCTGACCATTCTGACGACGCCCCGAAATTTCTCTATTTTCTCCCATATTACGGGCGGTTTGAGAGTGTTTTCTAAAGGTTTTAATATGTTCACAGTGAGTTGCTGAAAAGCGTCGGGGGAGTAATAGATCTAAAGCTTGATTTAAAACTTCTTCAGATTGATAACCAAAGATTTTTTCTGCTCCTTTATTAAAGAGAATAATTTGATGAGCTTCGTTGACTGAAATAATCGCATCATTGGCATTATCTAATATTCCGGCTAAACGAGCTTCTGAGGCTAATAATTCTTCGGCTAAAATGGCTCTGGCTTCTATTTCTCGCTGAAGTTTGGCATTGCTCTTTTCGAGTTGACTGGTGCGTTGATCAACTAAATATTCTAAGTGATCGCGGTATTGTTGTAACTCGAGTTCGGCTTGTTTGCGATCGCTAATATCGTGATAAACTCCGATCACGGCCACTGTTTCCCCTTGGTGATCAAAAATAGGAACAACAATTGTATCACAAATTCCTTGAGTTTTATTTTCCCGAATAAAGGTCATTTCACTCAACCAATAGCCTTGTTTTTTGATGTGTTCGAGCATTGTTTGAGTGGGCATTGGAGTTTGTTCAGGATAATGAACTAAGGCTGAAGTTTTACCCACAACTTCACTGTGACTATAGCCAAACATTCTTTCTGCGCCGGGGTTCCAGTCAATAATTCGACCTGTAAGGTCGGTCATAATTACCCCATCATAAATTTGTTCAAAAATCAGAGCGTGTCGTTGCAAGGTTTGTTCGGCTTGTTTGTACTCGCTAATATCAGTCGCAATAAAAACAACGCTGTTAAAGGTACTATTCATCCAAATTGGAGCAAGTTGAGCTGTATAGGCGCGAATTTCTCCAGTGGAGTTAGGAATAATATATTCTAGACTTTGTACCTGTCCAGTCGTAAAAACTTGTTCGATAATTTGAGTGATGTTGGGTTGCTTTTCGGGCGGAAAACAATCAATTAATAAATTTCCTAAAACTTGTTCTTGGGTGACATTTTCATAAGTACGATTCGCAAATAAAACTCTGCCTTGGCGGTCTAATTCATAGATATAAATAGGAGCATTAGAGGTGATTGAATGTAAGCGTTGAGCGAGACTACGATAGCGAATTTCACTGTCTTTGAGAGCAAACTGAGCCTGTTTGCGGACGTTAATATCGATCCAATACCCCACAATTTCTAGGGGTTTTCCTTGTGAATCAGTGACTAATCGGAGTTCATCTTGTATCCAGTGATAAGTTCCATCTCCATGTAAAAAACGGTATTCATAGCTATGTTTTCCTTGTTCAAAAACGCGAGGGAATTCAGCAAAGATTCGGCAAGCATCTTCAGGATGAATATGTGTTGCCCAAAAGCCTGTATCTGCAAATTTTTGACTCTCATAACCTAAAACGGACTGCACATTATCGCTGATAAAAGTTATACATTCATGTCCAGAAGTTGGACTCGAATAAATCACTACAGGACTAGATTGAATCAGGTGTTGCAGTCGGGCTTGAGCCATTTGTAACTGATCTTTGTTGAGTTGATGTTCATTGAGGTCTTGTAAAACTTTTTGATTGGCTTTAGCGAGGGTTTGAATTGAGAGAGAGAGTTGTTGTTCGAGTTTGGTTTGAGTGGTTTTCAACTTGTTAATTTGGGCGAGATATTGAGCGGTTTTCTGCCCAATAAAAATACCAACTATTCCCAGAATTATTAGAGTTAAACCCGCTTCCCATAAACTCACTGTAGGAGCAGTTAGAGTTAAATAAACAAAATAGATAATAATCGGTACAATACTGAGTAATACCGTTCTGAGTCCTCCCCAACTGGCAATTAAAGCAATTACCCCAATCATCCCCAACTTAGTATGGGGTAAAAATTCAACTTTTGGATCAAAAACGGCAAGAAACAGGGTTAAAATCAGTGTTATTATTCCTCCTGTCCACAGAGAAGGTTTTAAGTGAAATCGGGAGGTTAGCCAAATGAAAGGGGAAGGAAACATCACAAATTATTTATACCTAAGCTGGAATAGACACTCTATCCCAATTTTGATCTATTGATATTTTTTTAATCGCTCGTTATTTTTCGTCGCAGTTGATTCCGTTCTAAACAATTGAGAACTCGAGCAATAAATTCAGGTTCA
This sequence comes from Lyngbya sp. PCC 8106, assembly GCF_000169095.1. GTDB lineage: Bacteria > Cyanobacteriota > Cyanobacteriia > Cyanobacteriales > Microcoleaceae > Capilliphycus. The sequence continues at coordinate 5,357 of NZ_AAVU01000021.1, read as the reverse complement.
ACGAGGGGTTTTTGAATATAATCATCAGCCCCGGCATTCCAAACCTGCTCAACAATTTGACGGTTGCGTTCCTCTGAGAGAATAATAATCGATAAATCTTGCCAACGGGGATCATTGCGAACAACTTGGCAAAGTTCAACCCCACTGAGATCAGGCATGGCAAAATCTAAAATTAACAATTCTGGTGTAGATTGTTCTAAAGTTTGCCAAAATTGTTGTGGATCATCGAGTAAAATTAAGTAAAATCCCCAAGGTTCTAACACACTTCTGATCCGATCTAAAATCTCCGGTTCATTGTCAACAATTAGAATACTCGCTCGTTTAGGAGAACTTGGAGATAATACTCGTGTGATGGTATCCAAAACTTGAGACGGAGAAATCGGTTTTTGCAGAAATCCTCGTCCACCCAAACGTGCAACTTTAACGCGATCCGCAAAGCTTTCTTTTGCTGTAAATACAATCACAGGTAAAGATGTAGAATGAGAGTTGAGTTCTTCAAGCAGTTCAAATCCGGCTTCTGTGGAGTCTGGAAAACTCAAGTCTAATAAAACAATATCCAGTGGATTTTCTGCAATTAAAGTTCGCGCTTGTTGGGGAGAAATAGCAATTTCGGTATAAATTTTACGGGTGTTTGCAACTGTTGCAATTCCTTCAGCTAGAGCGAGATCATCATCGACAATTAATAATCGAGTCGTTGAACTCTCCGAAAGTTCCTCCACATTAACCGTCGGTTCCAATAAAATAGAAGGCATAACCTCAGGATCAGAAACACTCAATTCACTGTTGATATCCAGCAACAAAGCAGACAATTGTACAATTCTTTCTGGAGAGAGTAGAGTCTCCCCGTTTAACATTTGTTCGATTTCACGACAGTATTGAGACGCCTGACTAAACCCAAAACTTCCTAAAGAACCGGCCAGAGTGTGAGCTTGTTCGAGGGCTTGTTGCTGTAAACTGCTATCAAGAAGACCTGTTTTTAACGCTTTAGTCGCTTGTTCGAGGATCGCAATTCGGGTGAGATAGCTTTCTCGGTGTTTTTTCCAAATCGTGCTTAAATTAAAAGTTGTTGGTGAATTAGCAATCGCCGGAGTTGATTCAGGGGGAGCCAGTGTATCATTGGGTGGAGCAGTTGATTTGAGTCGATATCCCAACCCATAAACCGTTTCAATCAGATCCCGAACGGCGCCGCTTTGTTTAAGTTTTTGTCGCAAACCTTTAATTTGGGTTCGCACAGCCGACTCTGAGGGCGGATCATCAAAAGACCAAAGATGATCAAGTAATGCACTTTGGCTGAAAATTCGATGGGGATGACGCAAAAATAATTCTAAGAGTTCGTATTCCTTGGCGGTGAGTTTCAGCAGTTTGTCGCCGTAGGTGACTTGACAATTTTTCGGATCAAGTCGTAAACTTCCCCATTCCAAGATAGGGGATAAAGCGCTGTTACCCCGACGCAACAAAGCGCGAATTCTAGCTAAAAGTTCGGAGACTTCAAAGGGTTTAACCAGATAATCATCTGCTCCGGCGTCCAATCCTTCGACTTTTTGAGAGCTACTATTTTGAGCAGTCATCAATAACACCGGGGTAAAATCACCTTGATTTCTCAACCGTTTACAGAAGTTAATCCCATCGAGTTTGGGGAGCAGTAAGTCAAGCAAAATCAAATCATAGGTTAATGCTTCTGCTAATTCCCAACCCATTAGACCATCCCATGCGAGATCAACGGCGTAACGTTGATGGGTGAGTGCATCTTCGAGTCCTTGCGCTAGTCCTTTGTCATCTTCCACCAACAGAATTCTCACGGCGACTGATTCTCCTCCCTTTGAGCATAATCGACTTCTTTTTGTCGCTCCCAGATCAAGGCTGATTTGAAGAAAGTGTCTTGATCCCAAGAGTGATAGGCGAAGAGCGGGTTCTGTTTACTTGTGATTAAGGACGATTTGAATTTCTGGTATTTTTATATTGTAGAGGACAAAAAGCATTTTGGAGCTGACTCAACAAAACAGCTCCCAAAGCCTACGCCCTGGAAGCTGTCTTGTTTATACTAACCCGTCTCTATATCAGATTTGGCTGACGGGATTGATCGGCTAGTCTTTTTATCAACTTTGACTAGCGGGATTTATGAGGATTTTTATCAGTGTTTATACAATAACGAAAGATTGTGAGGATTTTGTGAGGGTGGCGGTGGTAACGGATGGGTTGATTGTGGGTTTTTGGATTTTGGCTTTTTTAACGGATGGGGTTCGGGAATGGATGGGGTTCGGTAACGGATGGGTTGATTGTGGGTTTTTGGATTTTGGCTTTTTTAACGGATGGGTTGATTGTGGGTTTTTGGGGTTGATGCTGTTGGAAGCGGATGGGGTAACGGATGGGTTAATTGTGGGTTTTTTGGATTTTGGCTTTTTTAACGGATGGGGTAATTGTGGGTTTTTGGGGTTGATGCTGTTGGAAGCGGATGGGGTAACGGATGGGTTAATTGTGGGTTTTTTGGATTTTGGCTTTTTTAACGGATGGGGTAATTGTGGGTTTTTGGGGTTGATGCTGTTGGAAGCGGATGGGGTAACGGATGGGTTAATTGTGGGTTTTTTGGATTTTGGCTTTTTTAACGGATGGGGTAATTGTGGGTTTTTGGGGTTGATGCTGTTGGAAGCGGATGGGGTAACGGATGGGTTAATTGTGGGTTTTTTGGATTTTGGCTTTTTTAACGGATGGGGTAATTGTGGGTTGTGTTGGGGTGTGGTGAGGTTAATGGGTTGGGAATGGATGGGATAAATGGGGGGAATCAGAATATAATCGTTAAGCGTATGAGTTTGGGGTTTAAGCTGAAGGCTATTTTAGCTCAAAATGCGAATCTTTGGTTTTTGAGTCCTGTTTGAATTATAAATGAACGTTCTAGGTGTAAAACTGTATCAACTCTAACACCTGTTTCGCTCCTCTGATTACTGAGTTTGCTCGCCTTTTTGATGAAGTGCAATGATTAATTCTCGTATTCGAGTGGCGGTTGTCCTCGGAACTCGCCCTGAAGCGATAAAACTGGCTCCTGTCATTCAACAGTTACAACTATCTTCTGACTTTGAGACTCATGTTATTTTAACGGGTCAGCATCGAGAAATGGTTAAACAGGTGATGCAACTGTTTGACTTAGATGCCGATTATAATTTAGAGATTATGCAGCGATCGCAAACGTTAACCGATATTACTTGGCGGAGTTTGCAGGGGCTAGAGGGTTTATTCCAACAGTTACGTCCTGATATTATTATTGTTCAGGGAGACACCACAACGGCGTTTGCAGCGGCTTTGGCTGCTTTTTATCAAAAAATCCCGGTCGGTCATGTAGAAGCGGGGTTACGCACCAATGATCTGCTGAACCCCTATCCGGAAGAAGCAAACCGACGTCTGATTTCTCAACTAACTCAGTTTCATTTTGCACCCACAACCCAAGCGGTGGACAATTTGCGGAATTCGGGGGTTTTGGGGGAAGTTCATCACACTGGAAATACGGTAATTGATGCGTTGTTATCGGTGGTGAAATGTCAACCCGAGTTAAAAGTTGCTGAGGGGAGTTGGAGTCAATATCGACTGATTTTAGCCACGGTTCATCGTCGGGAAAATTGGGGAATTCCTCTGACTCAAATTGCGGAAAGTTTTTTAAAGATTTTAGATGATTTTCCTGATACAGCTTTACTTTTACCTTTACATCGTAATCCGACTGTCCGAGAACCGTTACAAAAAATATTAGGAAATCATCCGAGAATATTTTTAACAGAACCACTTGATTATGCTGAATTAGTGGCTGCAATTGATCGGTGTTATTTTGTCTTAACTGATTCGGGAGGACTACAAGAAGAAGCCCCCAGTTTAGGAAAACCCGTCTTGGTTTTACGAAAAACGACAGAACGACCGGAAGCGATTACTGCGGGAACAGCCAAATTAGTTGGCACAGAAACAGCAGAAATTGTGGAAGCAGCAACCGAATTATTGAATAATATAAATACCTATCAAAAAATGGCAACCGCCATTAATCCGTTTGGAGATGGTCATGCTGCCGAATACATCGTTCAGATTATTAGGAGTCATTTTGAGGGGAAAGATCGATCTTAAAGAACTCCTAAAAGTCTTGGAAAACTTTGAGTCGATGTTTGAGTTAACCTCCAGCAACCGCCGGAACAATACTCACCTCATCCCCATCTTTTAGTTCGGTTTTTGTTCCGTCTAAAAAGCGGATATCTTCGCTATTCACATAAAAGTTGAGAAAGCGGCGAGGTTCACCTTTTTCATCACAAAGGCTATTTTTGATTCCCGGACAATGGGTTTCTAAGGAATCAATCAATTCAAGAATATTGCTGCCTTCACATTGCAGAGTGGCTTGATTATTCGTGAATTTTTGCAAAGGAGTCGGGACTAATACTTTAACCGCCATATCGATTTTTGAGAGTAATATTTGGATAAATTTACAGTGAACAATCCGGTCAAGTTTAGGGACAGGTTTATTAACCCATCCCCTGAGTTTTTGGAATTAAACCAAAACTTCTTGCCATTCTAAACGGTCTAAGGTGCGGGCGCGTTCTAAAGCGTTTTCAAAGCTTTCTAACTTCGCGTCAATGGTTAGAGGTTCGCCCACATAACCCTGAACTGCTTCTTGAGTCTTTAAGCCATTGCCCGTAATGTAAACAACCGTTGTTTCATCGGGATCAATTTTACCCGCTTCGACTAATTTTTTCAATACGGCAATTGTGGTTCCGCCTGCGGTTTCTGTGAAAATACCTTCAGTTTCCGCTAAAAGCTTCATGCCTTCAATCACTTCAGCATCGTTAACGGACTCAATATGACCGTTTGTTTTGCGGGCGACTTCTAGGGCATAAACTCCATCTGCTGGATTTCCAATTGCAATTGATTTTGCAATAGTATTCGGTTTAACTGGAGTGATAAAATCTCGGCCTTCTGCAAATGCTTGGGCGACGGGAGAACATCCTTCTGCTTGGGCGCCACTGAAGCGAACGGCTTTATCTTCCACTAAGCCAACTTTGACAAATTCTTGGAATCCTTTATAGATTTTAGTATACAAAGAACCAGAGGCAATCGGTGCCACAACATGATCAGGAAGTTTCCATCCTAACTGTTCAGCGACTTCATAACCGAGGGTTTTTGAACCTTCTGAATAGTAGGGACGCAGGTTAATATTTACAAATCCCCAACCGTGAGTATTTGCAACTTCTGAACAGAGGCGGTTTACTTGGTCATAGTTGCCTTTGACGGCCATCAAAATCGGGTTGTAAATTAAAGTCCCGAGGATTTTTCCGGCTTCTAAGTCAGAGGGAATAAATACACAACAGTCAAGCCCTGCTTTCGCAGCAATAGCA
>NZ_AAVU01000022.1 GCF_000169095.1 Lyngbya sp. PCC 8106 | reverse complement strand
CGCTGTTCTGAACAGTAATTTATTAAACACATTCTGAAAATAGACCATGAACGAATCAAAGATCAACGCATTACTTGAAGACTTAAAACAACCAGATGAAATCGTTCGCCGTCAAGCGACTCATCAACTGTGGAAAATCTGGTTTGAACAAAAAGGAACCACTGGACTCGAAAAAATTCGCCAAGCAGAAGTCTGGTTACAAGGCGGAAACTCTAGAGAAGCAGAAGGGGTACTGACTCAACTGATTGAAGATTTACCGGACTTTGCAGAAGCATGGAATAGACGGGCGGTTTTGTATTATATTACCGAACAATACGACAAAGCATTAGCAGACTGTAAACAGGTGATTGAGTTGAACCCGATTCATTTTGGGGCGATACATGGAATGGGGTTATGTTATGCGGCGATGGGAGATTTTTCGGCTGCCATTCGAGCATTTCGACAAGCGTTAGAGATTCAACCCTATTCTGTAGAAAATCAACGGTTAATTTTAGAATGTACAAGTCAATTATAAGATATTAAAGTGTGCAATTAAATTGATTAAAAAAGTTTCAGAAAAAAAGGGGTAAATCCTGGCGGATATCCCCGAATACTCCATATTTTCAGTTGATGATATCAAAAGTTAACTTGACGAATCTGACCAAGCCGGATGAGAAAACAACGCCTCAATCACCCTCACCCCTCGCAACTGGTTCGATAGGGGTAAATGACCAACAGGTGCAGTTAAATCCCAGGTAAACTCTTGAGGATAACGAGTCCAATTACCGTTTTGACGCCAGCCAATTTTCGGCCAAAGTTTCTCCCAATTTCTCCCCACCCCTAACCACAGCTTACGTTGGACAGAGTAGCCAAATTTCCCCTCTGAATACACTCGCCAGAGAAGGTCTATTGTCTGTAAATCTGTTTTAGAGAAGCGTTTAATTTCAGAAAAGTAAATCCATTTCCGTTCTACCGCCGCTTGATTTGACAACTCACACAGCTTTTGTAGGGTTAATTTATCAGCTTCGAGAAAATCTTGTTGGGCGAGGAGTTGTTGAAGACGAGAGTAGTCAACTTGTGCTTCTGAAGCCGGAGAGAGTAAACCTTGGGAAAAATGGGTTTTGAGAAAATCTTGCACCTCAGAGGAGTTAGCCGCAGAAAGCACCTGATAAACTTTACCCTCAACCGGAGTCGGAGAAGCAGAAGCCCGTTCTAACAAAAACTCCATTAATAGGGGGAAACCGACGTCTCCCGCCTCAGCTAATGTTTGAATCAGTTGTAGCTTCGTTGCGGTCGTTCCTGAGTTAAGCCCGGAGCGAACTTCATCAGGGTTTAGTGATGCGACAGTCGCTTTGAATGTGGTCGAATCAGTCATAGGAGGTGTTTTGGGGTGAACAACCTGCATGACACTGGTGTGCAGATCCTCAACTATTGTACAGGTGTATGTTCCCTAATCCTACGATCGCTGTAAAATCCGATCAATAATTGTGCTGGTAGAGGCGGGAACTTCGATTTTAATCAAAGCCACTTGACCCCCGTAAGCCAAAATTGCCGGGGCTTCCGGTAGCGTTTCGAGGGTGTAGTCGCCGCCTTTGACGTATATTTCTGGCTTGAAGATTTCGATCAGTTGAGTGGCTGTTGCTTCACCAAAAATCACCACTGCATCAACGGGTTTTAGGGCGGCTAACACTTCTGCTCGCTGCATTTGCGGTACAATCGGACGGGAAGGAAGACCGGGTTGTGCAGGTTTAATCGTTTGCACAGAGGAGTCGCTATTTAAGCCAACCACGAGTGATCGCCCCAAGATTTTAGCCTGTTGTAAGTAGCGAATATGTCCTGCGTGGATCAGATCAAAGCAACCATTGGTTAAAACCAGTGGACGCCAAGCCCTAGTATTAGAAGCGATCACCTCTTGTAACTGTTCTAGGGTGTAAAGATTTTTAATCTTTGATGAATCGAGATCGGTCATGAGTTTTATCCACAATAATGATAGTCTAAAGTCTGAATTTCATCAGGGGGCGTAGTCTGAGCGTTGAGCATCTACAACGGAGAGTATACTGATGGAAAGATTCTTATCTGATTGACTGGCTTCAGGGAGTTCAAATAGTTATGTTAGGCTAGCGTTAATAGACTGATATTGTACGCGCAATCGCGTTGAACTCCGACATTAAGCTAACACGATAAGCCCCCCTGTCGATCTCAAACAACTTCACAATCAGCATTCTCCTCCGGTGGGTTTGAGAAGCCGAAAACCGTCTTGACTCGCCCTCTTTATCCAACCCTACTGTTTACGCAGATGATCACTGAGTTTACTCAATCCTATGAAAGCAACTACTAGCCGTCAATTTCCCTCACTCGCCGCTTGGAGTGTTAAACTGATCGGGACAATTTTGATTGTTTCTTCTTTAGTTGACTACCTGATCTTATTAGTTCCGCCCAATTTACTCAATCGTGCATGGCAACTCAATGTTACTAGCCAGTTGGTTGATCGGGGTATTGTCCCGATGGTGGGTATGGGTTTAGTTCTGATTGGGTTTTGGATGGATACTGTCACCTCTGGAGGAACTCAAAAGCCGACTAAACCTTTCGTTGATTTGAGATTTTGGATCGCCATTTTAGCGAGTTTACTCGGATTACTTTATCTATTGCTCTTTCCCCTACATTTGAATAATACTCGAATTGCTCGATCTGAAGCATTATCACAGATTAATCAACAAGCAACTCAAGCTGAAACTCAACTAGAAACTCAACTGGGAAGCAATCAGTTTCAACAACAGGTTGAACAACGGAAAACTTTGCTGAGAAATCAGTTTAGTAGTGTGATTGACAATGAAGAACAGTTGAATCAATTGTTAGCCCGAGAAGATCTTCCTCAACAAGTTAAAGATATTTTGGAAGAATCTAAAACCAATCCTCAAGCCCTTGATCAGTTTTTAGAACAACAGGCTGATAATTTACCGACTCAGCTTTTAACTCAAATTCGTGAACGTAAGCAAGAACTTGAACAGCAAGCTAAAACTCGTTCTTTAAAGTCGAGTTTACAGACTGGAATTAGTAGTTTGTTGCTGGCTATCGGTTATATTGGTATTGGTTGGACTGGCTTAAAAACAGTCGGAATTTTGGGCGGTGGTCGTCGCAAACCTTCTGCGGGTTAGCTTAGTCTGAGTTTTTCAACAGTAATCAGTATCAGGATTATTTCTAGACAACTGATCGCTGATTACTGAGGATTAGCGATGTTCTTCATTGTGCATTTTGATGCGAGTTTACGAGTTTTTCAATTCTTCAAAAACCGATGTTTTCAATTTATATTCTGACCTATAATGATGAGATTGATATAGCGGCTTGTATTGAGTCGGCAATGCTATCAGATGATATCATAGTTGTAGACTCTTTAAGTAGCGATCGCACTGTTGAAATCGCCCAAAGTTATCCGGTTCGAGTCATCCCCCACGCTTTTGAAAGTCACGGACGTCAACGGACTTGGATGCTAAAAGAAGTTCCCACAAAGCATGAATGGGTTTATATTCTAGAATCGGATGAACGCATGACTCCTGAACTTTTCACCGAATGTTTAGAAGCCATGAAAAGTTTAGAATATATTGGGTATTATGTCGCTGAACAGGTGATGTTTCTGGGGTCTTGGATTCGTCGCAGTACCCAATATCCCCGCTATCAAATGCGTTTATTTCATAAGGATAAAGTCTGGTTTAGCGATTATGGTCACACCGAACGAGAAGAATGTCTTGGGCCAACAAGTTTTATTAAAGAAACCTATCCCCATTATACTTGCAGTAAAGGACTATCTCGTTGGTTAGAAAAACACAACCGTTACTCAACGGATGAAGCAACAGAAACCGTTAAACAGTTAGACTCAGGAACCGTGAATTGGGGGGATTTATTCTTTGGAAAATCTGAGGTGGAACGACGCCGAGCGTTAAAAGATTTTTCTCTACGTTTACCCTTTAGACCGTTAATTCGCTTTGTTTATATGTATATCATCTTGGGGGGTTGGTTAGATGGTCATTCCGGATTTGCGTGGTGTACTCTACAAGCCTTTTATGAATATTTAATTGTATTAAAAACTTGGGAAATTCGCAATAAGCCTATTCTTCAGTTAGCCCATTCTAATACCGATCCGGTGGAAATGAAAGAAACCCCAGTTTCTTCTCCGGTAGCTACAGAAGATTAGGATAGAAACTTTGACCACAAAGACACTAAGATCCTCATATTTTCTCTTGAGTTGCTTTCTAATGTCTTTGTGGATGTTTAAGATTCTCAGTCAGAATTAAGCCGCTTGACAGTATTGTTCGTAAATACCATCTAACAACAAATTGAGCGCAAAAACAGCATCTTGTGTCGCTGAAATTGCAGCTTGCTGTTGTTCTTCAGTTGAACAAAGTTTAACTAAAGCATCACGAGTCATTTGACTGTGAACTTCATCCGCTTGTTCATGGACTTTGAAAAAGGAAACAGCCTCAGCAGAATCAATGCCATAATAGTTTTGTAGTCCGGCAATTTTTGTAGTGGAAACTTCCGGAATTTGAGCTTCATAAGCATACAATGCAGCTAAACCCTTGACTGCATTTTCACTGCGAGCTAACTCTTTTAAAATTCGGACAGATTCTGTTGTTTTCTCCAGATTTTGACGTTCGAGAACCGCTTGTCTGTCCACACCCAATCCTTCTGCAAACCGTAACCAAAGTTCAGGATGATTTGCAGAACCCCGTTCTTCTTCGATTAAATTTTCCAGCAACATCTGACGAATTTCTAAGTCATCACAAGCCGCATGAGTCGCGCTAACGTAGGTAGGGAAGTGATGAACTTGCAAATAATATTCTGTCGCATACTCTTGTAGCATCTCCAAAGTCAGTTTCCCTTCATTCCACAGTTGATAAAAAGGATGCTTCAGTAGATGATGTCCGTCAATAATCTCGTCAATTTGAGCTAAAAACGCTTGCTCAGTCATGGATTTTTCTTGGACTAGCATAATTCACTCTGATGGGGTTAATTCTAGTGAATTGTATACCAAAACGAGTTCTTGTCAAGAGTATAGGGCTACGCGCAAGGCAACAGCCAAAAGGCAAGATCTCCCATCTCCCTACCTCCCATCTCCCTACCTCCCTACCTCCCTACCTCCCCATCTCCCTACCTCCCCATCTCCCCACCTCCCCATCTCCCTATCTTCCCTTACCAAAAAAAGCGGGTCAAAAGCCCCGTCGTTCACGACGGATTATGTTCGTGCTATGATGGGTTATCGTCAGCGACGACGACAAATTATGCTCGTATATGAAATGAAGCTGCAAGGAACATATTGCCAGTACCGAAGCTTGGATGAAGCCATTCGGACAGGTCTATTTGTTCGCAACAGCGTTATCAGAGCATGGTTAGACGGTCAGGTTAAAAGTCGCAACGATGCCTACAAGCACTGCAAACTGTTGTCAGACAACCCAGAATTTCCCTGGGCATCAAAGTTAAACTCAATGGCACGACAAGCACACGCAGAAAGAGCTTGGGCATCAATTGAAAGATTTTATCGGAATTGTAAGCAGAAAATACCAGGCTCCAAGCGGTGCGACCCTGCGGATGTTCCATCCGCTCTGCGTAACGCGCACCAAGAGAAGGATTCCCAAAGTTTAAAAAGTATCAAGTTAGAGCGTCTGTTGAATACAAAACATCAGGATGGAAACTTTCGGAGGACAGACGTTATTTAACGTTTACCGACAAGTTTCAAGCGGGTACGTTTAAGCTTTGGGGAAGTCGAAACCTGCACTTTCATCAACTCGAACAAATCAAACGAGTGAGGGTAATCAGAAAGTACAACGGGTATTATACTCAATTTCTAATAGATTATGAACGAGAGGAGAAAAAAGAACTAACAGGAAAACAAACAGGGCTAGATGTAGGTTTAAACTATTTCTACACAGATTGTTCTGGTAATCAAATAGATAATCCCCGATTTTTGAGAAAGGATGAACGCAAGCTGAAAAAGCTACAACGCCGATTATCAAGAACTCAAAAAGGCAGTCAAAATCGCCAAAAAGCCAGAAACAAATTAGGTAGAGCGCATCTCAAGGTTTCACGCAGGCGTAATGATTGGGCTTGTAAACTAGCCCAACACGTCATCCGGTCTAACGACTTGGTAGCGGTTGAAAACCTACGGATTCGCAACATGGTTAAAAATCATCATCTAGCCAAATCAATTAGCGATGCAGCTTGGTACAGGTTTCGAGAATGGTTAGAATATATGGCGCGGGTTTATGGGGTTCCAGTTATTGCTGTCGAACCCGCATATACTTCTCAAAACTGTTCAAATTGTGGCGAGAAAGTTGTAAAAACTCTCAGTACGAGAACCCATGAATGCCCTCACTGCGGGTATATTGCTGACCGAGATGAAAATGCCGCCAGAAACATATTGAAATCTGCATTAAAACAGCTATCAAATAAAGAAACGGATAAGAAATCGATTAACGGATTAATTTAACTGCGAGTATCAGAGATTTATGCTGTCCTACAGATAACTTAATCCGTTCTTCCGCTTAATATCTGTTTTTAAAATACCGCCGGGCAGGTGGTAATTAACGCCTCTGAAGAGAATGCCCTCTGCTCTGTTGGGGAAACTCAACCTAGTAAGTCAGCTCGTGGAAAGAGGAAGCCCAGACAGTGATGTTTGGAATCTCCGTTGTTTACGACGGAGAGGATGTCAAAGAGAACTTGTATCTGAAAGTAGCGATCGCAACGTTTCCTTCATTTGTCCAATACTTGTTGTTGCGGTTCCAAACTGACGAACCACCAAACTCGCCGCTAAATTCCCCAGTACCGCCGCTTCCCATAGAGAAGCACCCCCACACAAGCCCAAAGTCAGCGCTGAGACGACCGTATCTCCCGCTCCAGTCACATCAAATACATCTGTACGATTAAAAGCCGGAATATGCAATGAACTCAGCCTAGCGTCCTCTGAGTGGGCAGAGAACAAACTCATCCCATCTTCACCGCGAGTAATCAAAATATGATCCGCTTGTGTGAGTTTCAGCAAATCCTCTCCCGCTTGAGCGAGGGTACTCTCATCCGTAATCGAGTATCCCACAGCCAGTTCTGCTTCAGGAAGATTGGGGGTAAACAGACTCGCCCCGGTAAACCGATGTAAATCCTTTTGCGTATCCACCACCGTCAAACCATGAGACAAAGCCGCTTCAATCGTGACAGGTGTGAGAACCCCATCGCCATAGTCCGAACAAACCACCGCATCAACCGTTTCTAGGGAATTGCGAATATAATCTGCTAGTTGTAACTGTAAGTCTAGATCCGGTAAGCGATCAGACTTGCGATCAATTCTGACAATTTGCTGAGTCACCGACTGACGAGCATGACCAGAAATGCGAGTTTTTGTAACGGTTGGGCGATCAGGGTCAAGCAGCATTCCCTGAGTCTCAATTCCCGCCTCCTCAAAAATTTGCCGCAAAGCCAGACCCTGTTCATCCTTGCCAACAAAACCCGCCACCTTAACCGTTGCACCCAATGAAGCCAAATTGTATACTGCATTGGCACCCCCACCGGGAATTTGACGAGTCGCTTCATGGCGGAGAATTAAGACGGGCGCCTCACGAGAAAGCCGTTCGACCTGACCCGAAAGAAACTCATCTAGAGTTAAATCTCCCACCACCAAAACTTTCGCTTGAGAAAAGTGATCTAAGTGTTGTATCAGTGAGTCGGCACTCGCACTCAGTTGGGTGAGAAAAGAGACATCTAGAGTCATAATCCGAATCAGGGAATGAACAGTTGGCGATCGCTCCTGTCAAAATAACCAAGCACAGGATCAGCAACCTTGAATTGTAGCAGTTCCCCCCTAATCAGTTAAGATGGCTTTTTCAGTTTGAGAACAAAAGCTTTGATTTGAGCCACTTGTTTTTTGAGCGCGTTCATCTCCGCTTGCATTTTAGCCATGCGCTGTTCTAACGCTTTGATTTGAGCCGCATCTGCCGAATTTGTTGGTGTCTCTGCCTGAGCAGGTGAGGCTTTCGCGGCTGCACTCGGTAGGGGTTCTCGCGACTTGTTGGCTTTGACAAAAGCAGACTTGATTGCTTCGATCAGTTGTTTTTTTTCAAAGGGCTTTTCGATAAACTCGAAATACTCAAACGGTTCCGGAATTTTTTCCGTCACCTCCTCTTTACGACCAGACATGAGTACGAGTGGAATTTTCCGCAGTTCGCTGTGAGCTTGTATCTGCTGGAACACATCCCAACCGCTTAACTTGGGTAACAGGAAATCCAACATAATTAAATTAGGATATTCCTGATGAACCAGTTCTAGTCCTTCTTTACCATCTTTGGCTTCTAATACATCAAAGTTACCCGGAGGGAGCATTTCCCGAACCCGCACACGAATAACTTTGCTATCATCGATAACCAGGATTTTTCGACCTGCCACGACTGACTCCCTAGTGATGAGTTAAGTGTTCCTATTTGAGTCTATCGTAATGGAGCAAGAGGACTGCGACCAAAATCTTTGATTTTGGTCGTAGGTGAATTGCGACCAACAAAAAGACTCGGTTTTGGGAAGTCCGACGGAAGTTCTCCTGTACAAAAGTCTAACGGGTTAGCATAACGGGATAGAATTGTGGTAACATTCCAGTGTGCTAACACTAACCTACGAATTTAAGTTAATCCCCTCTCAAGAACAGATTACCATCATTGAGAATATGTTGGTGGTCTGTAGAAAGGTGTGGAATTACGCCTTGAGAGAGCGAAAAGACTGGATAAACAGTAGAAAGTGTGCTATTAATTATTGTTCATTGCAACAAGAATACATCATCTCAGCAGATGCCCCTTACCCCAACTACAACGTACAAGCTGCGAACTTAACAAAAGCAAAAAAAACCAACCCGGAAATCAAGAAAGTGAATGCTCAAGTTTTACAACAAGTTTTGAAAACTTTAGAAAGAGCATTTAACAGCATGAAAGAAAAGGGTTACGGCTTTCCTCGCTTGAAAAACAAGTATCGAATGCGGTCGTTTGTTTTCCCTCAGTTCAAGACAAATCCAATCTCTAATGACTGGATAAAACTACCTCAGATTGGATTAGTTCGGATGAGATTATCTCGCCCAATCCCAGAGGGATTTCAGCTCAAGCAGGTGCGGGTAGTTAGACGAGCAAGTGGGTATTTTGCGATGCTGTCATTGCAGAGCAATGTAAATATCCCAGACACTCCGGCTTCGGGGTATCCGCTCGGGATTGACGTTGGACTCGATAAGTTTTTGGCAACTTCTGATGGTGAATTGATTGAACGTCCAAAGTTCTTGGCTCAACTACATGGCGAGCTGAAATTGCTGCAACGTAGATTCAAGTCAAAAAAACCAGGTTCAGTCAATCGACATAAACTCAATCAGAAGTCTTCAAGAATTCATCAAAAAATCTCGGACACTCGAAAAGATTTTCACGCTCTCACTAGCCCATCATTTGTGTGACCAAGCTGGAATGATATTTGTTGAAGACTTAGATTTTAGAACTTGGGCGAAAGGGATGTTGGGTAAACATACTCTTGACGCGGGATTCGGTCAATTCTTCAATATTTTAACTTGGGTCTGTTGGAAACGAGGGGTTTATTTTGGTAAAGTTGACCACAGATATACCAGTCAAATTTGCCCAAATTGTGGGACGCATACAGGCAAATTTGATTTGTCAGAGCGTATCCACAAATGCCCTGAATGCAATTACGAATGTAATCGTGATGTTGGGGCAGCAAAAGTCATTTGTCAACGGGGGATTGCTGCGGTCGGGCAGATCGTGGTTCAAGAAATTGACTGTGGAGATGGTCTGACGGGGACTGGTAACGGTCTAGTTAAGAATCAAAGATGCAGTAAATCCAAATAGCGATGTTTGGGAATCCCTCTCTATAATCTCTGGTTTAGAGAGGGAGGATGTCAATGTGACTCATAGGTTAGAACTCAACCCGAGTTCTTCACATACATTAGATTAATCTGGATTCGTCATAAAGGGCAAAACACAAAAGATTTTTAATTTTGAAGATGTCAACTCCTACTCACTCTCCCTCTACACCTCAGTCTGAATCAAACTCCCGACAAGCAATGGTTGCAGCGATGCCGGACTGGTTACGTCGTCCGATTGGCAAGGCGAGTGAACTGTCTGCTGTCCAACGCATTATCAAACAGCGTAATATCCACACCATCTGCGAGGAAGGACGTTGCCCCAACCGGGGAGAATGTTATGCCCAGGGTACGGCGACTTTTTTGCTGATGGGGCCTGTTTGCACTCGTTCTTGTGCTTTTTGTCAAGTGGATAAGGGTCATGCTCCCATGCCGTTAGACCCCGATGAACCTCAAAAGGTGGCTGAAGCGGTGAAGCTTCTCGGGTTGCGGTATGTGGTATTGACTTCGGTGGCGCGAGATGATTTAACCGATGGCGGTTCAGGGGTGTTTGTTGCCACGATGGAGGCGATTCGTCAGCAAAACCCGGAAACTGAAATTGAAGTCCTTACAGCCGATTTTTGGGGCGGACAAGGCGGTGGTGATCTCTATGAACTTCAAGCTCAACGGATTGCTACTGTCGTTGCGGCTCAACCGGCTTGTTATAACCATAATGTTGAAACGGTTCGACGTCTACAAGGAATCGTCAGACGGGGGGCAAAATATGATCGTTCGCTGGATGTGTTGAGAATTGTTAAAAAACTTAATCCCACGATTCCTACCAAGTCTGGATTAATGTTAGGACATGGAGAAACTGAAGCAGAGATTATCGAAACGCTCCAAGATCTTAGGGAGATCGAATGTGATCGGATTACACTGGGTCAATATATGCGTCCGTCTTTAGCCCATTTACCCGTGCAGAAATATTGGACTCCGGCAGAGTTTGAACGCTTTGGTGCGATCGCGGGAGAGATGGGTTTTTCTCATGTGCGTTCTGGGCCACTTGTTCGTAGTTCTTATCATGCTGGAGAAAGAGACTGATCATGCTATAGAAAGAGATTGATCCCCATCTGTCTGAAAATGATCTCATCTATGCTTTAATGTAGTCAACGCATTGAGAATTAAGTTTATGACAAAGAGTGAATCCAAAGCACCTTATCCTTTTCGCACGTTCTGGGCAATCGTACTGTTAGCGATCAACTTGTTGGTTGCGGCTTACTATTTCCATATCATTGAATAGTTGGAAACGCTGTTAATTTTTGATTTAATAAATTTGTGCTGCTCCTGATTTCTAATTGAGTTCTCTCGAAATTAATCATAGGGCAGCACTTTAACTGTTAAAAATGTACTCGCTTAGACTCGAATTAATTTCGTGAAGTTTCGGTGTGAGATTCGATCTCATCAACACGCTGCTGAAGTTGTTGGAAATCTTGTTTGAGTTCAATCACTAGAGTAGCTAATCGATCAAACATCGGATCACCAGACATTAAATGCGATCGCGGATCAGGCGGAATATCTTCGGTTGGCGCTCCTTCTACCGGGTTAATAGACGGCGAAGATTGAAATCTTAAACTGCTGATTTCCCCTCTCAATTGAGAAACTTGAGTTTCTAACCGTCGAATCCGAAATGCAAGCTGAGAGTTCGTAGACGCTTGAGCCGATGAAAACAGTTGCCAGACTAAGAAAGCGGATAAAAAGGCAATAATTAACCGCAGGTTTTGAGGAGAATTAAAAAAGTTATTCATCAGGATTTGGGTTGAGAAACGATAACAAAAATGACTTCAGGTTTCGAGAGATTAGTCGTTTGAGAACATGAGACGCTATAGCAATTATCGCGCCTTGTGAGGTACATAACTTTATGCTTTAGGCAACAGCTCATCTGGCAATAGGCAATAGAAAAGATCGTAAATCTGTACCTCGTTACTCTGAGAAACGCTATATATCAAAATTTTAAAACAATTGATTTAAAATTAAGGGAAACCCGATTGAGGGTGAGGCTGATCCTCGCTGATTTTGGGTCAACGGCAGAATATTAATCAATAATATTCAAAATTCCAAACCTGTATGGAATCATTTGTTTATGAGTTACTGTATTAATCCTCAATGTCTCCATCCTGCTAATCTTGATACTGCACAATTTTGTCAAAGTTGTGGTGAACCCCTGTTATTGCAAAATCGTTATCGTCCCATTCAACCGTTAGGAGAGGGAGGTTTTGCTAAAACTTACTTAGCAGTTGATGAACACATTCCCTCTAAACCCCCTTGTGCGATCAAACAATTTATGTTTAGCGATCGCCAGGTTCACCATTATCAAAAAGCAGCCCAACTGTTTCGTCAAGAAGCGGTGCGTTTGGAACAGTTGGGTAAACATCCACAAATTCCGCAACTCTACGCCCATTTTCAGCAGAATAAACAGCTTTTTCTGGTGGAGGAGTACATTGCCGGAAAAACATTAGCACAGGAATTAGAACAAAAGGGAATATTTCAGGAAACGCAGATTTGGGAACTACTGCGGGGCTTGCTTCCGGTGTTGAAATATATTCATGATCATCAAATTGTGCATCGCGATATTAAACCTGAGAATATTTTACGGCGTTTTCCTCTGACTTTGGAAGCGGATATTCCCGTGATTGAACCGATAGAATCGATTGTCTCTCGTAATCTCATCTCTAAAGCCAGTTTATCATCGGTATCTCTGAGTTCACCGCCTGTCCGTCGCCCGGAAAATCAATGGGTTTTAATTGATTTTGGTGTTGCTAAACTCCTCAGTGATACAGTGATACAGCGAGCGGGGACAGTGGTGGGTTCTCCTGAGTTTATGGCGCCCGAACAAACCCGAGGAAAAGCATTTGCGGCGAGTGATTTGTATGGGTTGGGGGCGAGTTGTTTGTATTTGTTGACGGGGGTTTCGCCTTGGCAATTGTACGATGAGGAAAAACAAGATTGGGTTTGGCGAGAGTTGATCACGTCTCAGCACCGAGTCAGTGAACGTCTAGGAAAGATTTTGGATCGTTTAGTCGCCCCATCGCTAGAGCAACGTTATAGGAGCGCCGAGCAAGTCTTAGAAGCGATGAATACACCGAAAATGTCTTCTTCTCCAGTTCAGACTCCGGTGAAGCGATTGCCGTCTCGCTCTCGACACCTTTCGCCCCTGTCTCGATCAAGCTGGAAATTACCGGATGTTTTGACTCAGTTGTTTTCAGGTTTGAGTCAACCGATTGATGATCTCAATTCTGAGGTTGGGGTTGATTATAGCAAGTTACAGCGTCTTTTAGCCACTCACCACTGGAAAGAAGCTGATCACGAAACCTGGTGGGTGTTGTGTCAGGCTTTGGGTCATGGGAGATATTGTTATCTTTCTCCCCAAGACTTGAAAAAATTGCCTTGTCAGGATTTGCGAACAATAGATGCGTTGTGGGTGAAATATAGTCAGGGACGGTTTGGTTTTAGTGTACAGACTCGCATTTATGAGGAGGTAGAAGGAGATTATAGTCAATTTTGCGATCGCCTTGGTTGGTTAACTTATAATCCTCATCATCCGGCGATGGGCTTTAGATTTGATCGATCCGCTCCGATTGGTCATTTACCGTCGCGTATGGGGATTGTGGGTTCAGGAAAATGGTGGCAACACGCCCAGATGATGTCTGAGAAGGTTGTTGATTGTGGCATTGTCTGAAAAAAATTAACTTATGTAATCTATTGTTAACGTTTTTGTGAAAAATGGTAATATTGGTAAATTATGAAATATACAGATCATGGGTAGTAATTAATACCCTTGTCTGTTGTTTATCCATTTTTAACCTAAAAACTGTTCTCTAAATGCTATAAAATGTGAGTACAGTTGTCACTGGTAAAGTCAAATTGGGTTGACTGATAAAGAAGCATTATCAGTCTGCTTATAGACTATTTTAATCTCAGGGAAGCAAAATTTTTTTGGGAATGGCTAAGAGTGAACGGTTCTATCAGGAGAACACACTCAATTGCATTCTGTTAGGGGTGAAGGGTAAGGCGAGAGAGGTTGCCTACAATGTCTCTATAGCCGAAAAGTCGATAGATCTAAAAGGATTTCTAGGATTGAAGCCAGAGTAGACTTGACCAATCTGCACAGCCACCGAGGGGAAATCCGATCATGAAGATTTGCTCAAGATTTGAGATGAATCGGTTCTAGAACAGGGTGCAACCAGAAAGCCCATAACGGGGTTATTGTTCTTTAAACCAATAACAAGCTATGCCAGGTGTACGAGTCGGAATATTGCATTCTCTGAGTGGGACGATGGCAATTAGCGAATCTCCGCTCGTTGATGCTGAATTAATGGCAATCGCTGAAATTAATCAATCTGGAGGTGTCTTAGGTCAGCCTATCGAACCCGTCATCAAAGACGGTGCATCTAATCTAGAAACATTTGTCACCCAAGCCACAAAACTGATTCAACAGGATAATGCTTCTACTCTATTTGGTTGTTGGACAACAGATGCACGTCAAGCAGTCAAACCCGTTGTCGAAGCTTGTAATGCTCAACTGTGGTATCCTGTCCACTATG
This sequence comes from Lyngbya sp. PCC 8106, assembly GCF_000169095.1. Classification (GTDB taxonomy): domain Bacteria; phylum Cyanobacteriota; class Cyanobacteriia; order Cyanobacteriales; family Microcoleaceae; genus Capilliphycus. Next base: position 87,030 of record NZ_AAVU01000022.1, on the reverse strand, counting down.
AAGGCTTAGAAAACTCCCCTAATATTTTTCATACCGGATCTTGTGCCAATCAACAAGTCGAACCCACTGTCAATTGGTTGATACAAAATCTGGGATCACGGTTTTATCTACTCGGTTCGGATTATGTGTTTCCCCATACTGTCAATAAATTAGTCAAAATTCAACTCAATGGACTGGGGGGAGAGATCGTCGGCGAAGCCTATGCCCCTTTGGGAAACCAAGACTTTAGCGCAATTATCACTCGGATTCAACAAGCCCAACCCGATGTGATTTTTAGCACGCTAACGGGCGATAGCAATGTTGCTTTTTACCGTCAATTTCAAGCAGCAGGTTTAACGGCGGAAAATATCCCGATTATGGCAACCTCTGTCTCCGAAACCGAACTGCAAGAAATCGGAGCAGCAGCAGTGGGTCATTTAAGTTGCTGGAGTTATTTTCAAAGTATTGACACGCCAGAAAATCAACAATTTGTCAAAAATTTTAAAGCCAGATACGGCCAACATCGCGTGACCAGTGATCCCATTGAAGCCGCTTATACCCAAGTTTATCTGTGGAAACAAGCGGTTGAATTGGCAAATTCATTTGATTGTGGTCGGATTCGAGTCGCGGCTTATGGAGTTAGTTTTCCGGCTCCAGGGGGTATCTACTGCATCAAACCCAATCATCATGTTTCCAAAGTGTGTCGGATTGGTCAAGCCCTCCCTAACGGACAATTTGAAGTGATATACTCTACACCCAATCGAATTAAACCCTTACCCTGGTTAGGATTTGAAGAAGGTCATTTCAATACTTCAGAAATGGTCACACATTTGCTCGCAGAAGTGAGTCATAGTATTGAACGTGCTGAACAACTCGAACAAAAATCTATCGAACTCGAAGCGACTCAAGCCCAACTCAAACAAGAAATTGAAGCCCGGAAACAGTTTGAGCAAAAACTCAAACAAATGAACGTTCAACTCGAACAAATTGTTGCAGAACGAACAGCCGCCCTCAAAGAATCAAATGATCGTTTTGTTGAAGAAATTGTTGAACATAAACAAGCCCGTGAAGCCCTGCTTTCTGCCAATACTCGTCTACAAGCTGTCTTAGAAGCAGTACCGGGAACTGTGTCTTGGATTCAATCTGATTTGCGTTACATCGAGGTGAACCAAAAACTCGCCGATATGTTCAATATGCCTCGGGAAAACTTTTCAGGTCAGCATATTGGATTCTTGGGTTCGAGTTCTGATTTTAATGATTTTGTTCAACAATTATTTGCCAGTCCTGAAGTTGAAATGTCTCGGGAAGTGATGACGAATTTGGGTGAACATCCCTCTTATTATTTAGTCGTCGCTCGTAAATATGATCACAACAAAGCGGCGTTTGTAGTCGGTCTTGATATTACTGAACGCCGACGGACTGAAGAAGCATTAAAAACAGCAAATGTCCGTTTACAAACTGTATTAGAAGCCGTTCCGGGTACTGCTTCCTGGGTGAGTTCAGATTTACGTTATATCGAAGTTAATCAAAATCTTGCTGATATTCATAGCCGACCTCGTGAAGATTTTGCCAATCAACCGATTGGATTTTTAGGCGGAGGTTCACAGTTTAATCAGTTTGTTCAGGAGTTATTTGGCAAGCCTGAAATTAATGCTTATCGGGAAATTTGTGCGAAAGTTCAGGATAAAAGACGACATTACATTATTGTTGCTCAAAAATACAATCAAAGTCAAGAAGCTTTTATTATTGGGATTGATATTAGCGACCAAAGACGAGCAGAAGCAGCATTAGAAAATACTCGAGATCAATTACAAGCCGTTTTAGATGTTGTACCCGGAACGGTTTCTTGGATTAGTTCAGATTTGCATTATTTGGGGGTGAATCGTTATCTGGCTGATACGTTTGAATTAAAGCCTGAAGATTTTTTAAATAAGCATATTGGGTTTTTAGATGTTAGTCCTCAATTCAATCAGTTTGTACGAGATTTCTTCGCAACTGCGGCGTTAGATGCTCAACGAGAAGTGATCTCGATTGTTAAAGAAGAACGGCGAAATTATTTGATTGTTGCTCATAAATATCACCACGAACAAGCAGCGTTTTTTGTCGGAATTGATATTACAGCCCGGAAACAAGCTGAGGCGAATTATCGCAGTATTTTTGAAAATGCAGTTGAAGGGATTTTTCAAACTTCACCGGAGGGACGGTTTATTAGTGTAAACCCGGCTTTAGCACAGATTTATGGGTTTGCATCTCCCCAAGATTTAATTCATAATTTGACTCATGTTGGTAATCAATTGTATGTGGATACCGGGCACCGTCAGGAGTTTGTTCGCTTAATCAAAGAACAGGGGGCGGTTGTTAATTTTGAGTCGCAAATTTGTCGGGTAGATGGTCAGTTGCGCTGGATTTCTGAAAACGCCACCGCAGTCTATGATAATGCCGGGAAACTGTTGTATTATGAGGGAACAGTTGTTGATATTACTGAACGTAAACAGGCTGAAGATGCACTTCAACAGGCGATGGATGCTTTGGAATTTCGAGTAGAAGAACGCACGGCTGAACTGGTACGAGAAATTGGGGAACGGCGACGGATAGAAGGGGCTTTGCGATCGTCAGAAGCCGAACTGCGAGCTTTGTTTGCGGCAATGACTGATGTGATTACGGTGTTTGATGCTCAAGGGAATTATAAGAAGATTGTCACTACAAATGCTGAAGTTTTGTATAGTCCCACACCAGATCGTTTAGGAAAAAGTGTCTTTGAAGTGTTTCCGCCCGCTCAAGCCAGAATGTTTTATAGTCATATTCAAAGAGTATTAGAAACTGGAAAAACACTGAATGTTGAGTATAGTTTACCTGTTGAACAATCAGAATCGGGTTTTGTTCCGAGTTCTAATTCTCCCCTCAACCCAGAAATAACAGAATTAGTTTGGTTTGCGGCGACGGTTTCTCCTATGCCAAATAATTGTGTAATTTGGGTTGCGCGTAATACGACTGAACGACGACGGGTACTTGATGCGTTGCGAATTGAACAGCAAAAGTCAGAGCGTTTGTTACAAAATATTTTACCGAGATCAATCGCTGAACGTCTCAAACAAGCCCCCCATTCGATTGCTGAACGCTTTGATCACGCAACAATTATGTTTGCAGATATTGTTGATTTTACCGGATTTTCTTCTCAAATTGCACCGACTGAATTAGTGGATTTACTTAATGAGATTTTCTCCGCATTTGATGCGTTTGCACAAAAACATGATTTGGAAAAAATTAAAACTATTGGAGATTCTTACATGGTTGTCGGAGGTTTACCCACACCAAAAGATGATCATGTTAAAGCAATTGCTGAAATGGCTTTGGATATGCAACGGGAAATTTGCCGTTTTCAACGCCATGATGGTTTACCGTTTCGTCTGCGAATTGGGATTAATACTGGGCCAGTTGTTGCTGGGGTTATTGGGACTCGTAAGTTTATTTATGATTTGTGGGGAGATGCGGTTAATGTGGCGTCACGGATGGAGTCTCACGGGGAAGCCGGGAAAATTCAAGTCACAAAAGCAACTTACGACTTATTAAAAGATCAGTATATTTTTGAAAAACGGGGAATCATTGATGTTAAAGGGATAGGTAGAATGGCGACCTACTGGCTACAAGGGAGAAAATAACTGATCGGATGTCTTTTTTGCGCCCCCGAGTAGGTGTCAAAATTGGGCGACTGCTTTTGAACGCTGAATTTCTTACTCTGTCTGGGTTTGGGGTCGCTCCTGAGTTCGAGAGGCGGGCGCGTCCCACTGTGTAAGGGTTTCAGCCTTTTTGACAAATCTGAGGCGATCGGGTATTATAGTTTTAGTCGCACCAGGCGCAACTGCACCTCGAAAACTCAATATACTATAGGTTTCAATGGCTTACAGTTACAATTACCAATAATCCCTATTAGGGATTGAAACCCCAGAAGAAAAGCTGAATCTCTAAGCGCCGACGAAAGGTTACAATTACCAATAATCCCTATTAGGGATTGAAACCACGAACCAGACTCAATATCTTCCGGCCCGGCGGAGCCTTGTTACAATTACCAATAATCCCTATTAGGGATTGAAACTCTATCCCATTTCTGTAATTCAGTATCATCAGTTACAATTACCAATAATCCCTATTAGGGATTGAAACACATATTCAAATTCGTGAAGCTTCTGAATCACCAGGTTACAATTACCAATAATCCCTATTAGGGATTGAAACGTCTCGCTTTGACCGGACGGTTGCCTTCGCTGGAAGTTACAATTACCAATAATCCCTATTAGGGATTGAAACTATTGGATGAACCGACAACACTCCCAGTTACTCACAATGCGTTACAATTACCAATAATCCCTATTAGGGATTGAAACCTCGGTATTGCTGCTCTAAATGCTCTCTTGTTGAATTGTTACAATAACCAATAATCCCTATTAGGGATTGAAACCAATCAAAGTTATAGGCAAACGATGATGCTTGGGTGTTACAATAACCAATAATCCCTATTAGGGATTGAAACAAATCAATTAAATTGAACCCAGTGTCTGCACTTGTTACAATAACCAATAATCCCTATTAGGGATTGAAACTTGCCTAATAGACGGACTGAACTGTTTTTCCCTGCTCCGAGTTACAATAACCAATAATCCCTATTAGGGATTGAAACTTGAAAAGCTTAGAGTATTGGTTTCTGAACCTGAATTGTTACAATAACCAATAATCCCTATTAGGGATTGAAACTGATGAATTAGCGCAAGAGTCTGCAATCAAACGGTTACAATAACCAATAATCCCTATTAGGGATTGAAACATAAGCTTCTACTCGCTCTGGCGACCACCAAATCCGTTACAATAACCAATAATCCCTATTAGGGATTGAAACTCAAAAAACATCCTATCATCGTTGCGATCGCATTGAGAGTTACAATTACCAATAATCCCTATTAGGGATTGAAACTAAATCCTGTAATCCCATCATTTGAACGGGTTACGGAGTTACAATTACCAATAATCCCTATTAGGGATTGAAACTTTAATCTTTTTGATTGCTCTTTGCAGTTTTGAGAAAAGTTACAATTACCAATAATCCCTATTAGGGATTGAAACATTAGGGTGATTCGACAAACCCCCTTCCCACAAAAGTTACAATTACCAATAATCCCTATTAGGGATTGAAACAAATTATTTTCAAAAACATGGGTGCTATGATGGGTTACAATTACCAATAATCCCTATTAGGGATTGAAACAAAATCCATCAAATTGCGAACTCGCTCACTTGCCTGGTTACAATTACCAATAATCCCTATTAGGGATTGAAACTGGAAGTTTTGTATGCACCCGGAGAGGAAATACTTCTTTGGAAGTTACAATTACCAATAATCCCTATTAGGGATTGAAACAGGTTCACCTTGAGGCTAAGGGTAAGGATTTCTGGAAGTTACAATTACCAATAATCCCTATTAGGGATTGAAACTGCCCATCTGCATTTATATAAACGTGATCTGGATGTTACAATTACCAATAATCCCTATTAGGGATTGAAACAACACTAATCCAGAAGCAATAATTCTAAAAGTCAGAGGTGTTACAATTACCAATAATCCCTATTAGGGATTGAAACAGAGACGATTATGCTCAAAGGGTTGAATCACTTAGTTACAATTACCAATAATCCCTATTAGGGATTGAAACTACGATATTGAATATGTATACAATTCATTTAAGGGTTACAATTACCAATAATCCCTACTAGGGATTGAAACTCAGGATGAACGGATGATATTAGAACGGGAGCGTTACAATTACCAATAATCCCTATTAGGGATTGAAACGACTTCTGCGGCGTGTATCGGCTTTTGGCGGTGGTGTTGTGTTACAATTACCAATAATCCCTATTAGGGATTGAAACACTACCAAAACTTATTAATTTTACATTTTATTAACGGGTTAGATTGTTAAGTTAACCGTTTTGTTAAAGTCTGCGTTTCTATTAGATTGATAGCGCTGAAGCACAACACCGCGCGTAACAATAAATCAAGGTTTTCATAAAATCTAGTGAAACTCCTGAAGTGATAACAGAGATCTTTATGAAAGCTGTAGGGAATGGAAATGAACGTTCAACAACAGGAACTCTATCAACGCTTACAAGCCTTTTCGCTGGATGAACCTAACGCCAAATATTCTTTTAGCAAACGCCTAGCCAGAGAGAACGGTTGGACTGTAGAATATACTCAGCAAGCGATCGCAGAATATAAAAAGTTTGCATTTTTAGCGGTTGTTGCTGAACATCCCGTTACGCCTTCAGAACAAGTCGATCAAGTTTGGCATTTACACTTAGCTTATACTCGTTCTTATTGGGATGAATTTTGTCCGAATATTCTGCAAAAACCGTTACATCACAGCCCAACTCAAGGCGGAAGTTCAGAGGATAATAAGTTCAATCATTGGTATAATAAAACTTTAGAAGAGTATACCACATTCTTCGGAGAATTTCCACCTGTTGAGATTTGGCCGCCTGCGGAAATTCGCTTTAATCACGATATTCAAGTTCAACGGGTTAATACAGAGGATTATTGGATTATTCCCAAGTTTCGTAACCTGAATTTACCTGTATTTCGCTTTCCTAAACCCGCAATTTTAGGAATTGGATTTCTTCTAACTCTAGCTTTAACCGCCTGTGAAGTTTCTCTTACAAATATGCAAAATCCTCTTGATTTTACAGGTTCGGAATTTTTAGAATTTTACTTTCTTTCGGTTCTTACTGCCATTGTTTTAGGTTTGGGTTTGGACAGTTTAAGAAAGCCATCGACAGCAACTTCTTCAACTCATAGAAAATCTTTGTTCATTGAATACTTACCCGCCTTACCGATATTTGCAGTATTAGCGTTGGGTGTGGCTAAAATTTTCGTGAGTATTTCTCGCGGAAAACCTATCGGATATCTGTTTTTTCTCTGCATTTTTACTCTTTGTATTGCAATTTGTTTTCTACCGTCTAGCCAATCAAGTAGTCGTTCTAGCAGTCGTTCTGGTAACAAGAGTAGCAACAGCAGTAGTAGTTACCATTCTACCAATAGCAGTAGTTACTATGACAGTAGCAGTAGCAATAGTGGTTATGGAAGTGATGGGGGTAGCGATTGCAGTAGTAGTTACCATTCTACAAGTAGCAGTAGCGATAGCAGTTGTGGAAGTGATGGCGGTGGTGGTGGAGGTGATTGCGGTGGCGGTGGTTGCGGTGGGGGTTGCGGTGGGGGCGGTTGCTGCGGTGGCGCCTAAAGCTGACGAATACGCTGGCGAATTTTTTGTAATTGTTCCGCAGATAAAGGTGTTAATTGATTGAGATTGAGTTCATCTTGAATGGCTTTCAACGCCGTGACAATAAGCGGAACTCCCAAACCTAATTCTTGAATTTGTTGACTTTGGCTAAATACGGTTTCTGGGGTTCCTTCTAATACAATTTCTCCACTATCCATCACAAAAACCCAATCCGCCCAAGCTTCTACAAAGTCTAAATTATGAGTTGCGAGTAGAATCGTTGTTCCTCTACTATGAACTTTTTCGAGGGTTTGGCGGAAGTTTTGAACTTGTCTGGGGTCAAGATACGCTGTGGGTTCATCAAGTAATAAAAGTTGAGGCTGAAGAACCATCACATCTGCAATAGAAACGCGCTTTTTTTGTCCTAAACTGAGGTAATTAATCGGTGTATCGGCTAAACTCAGTAAGTCAAAATCTAATAAGGTTTGTTGGACTCGTTGGGCGATTTCCGACTCGGGTAAACCTAAATTACACAGTCCGTAGGAGATATCTTCTTCGACAGTTGTGGCGACTAATTGCTGTTCGGGATTTTGAAAAACTAGACCGACTTGTTGTCGTAATTGATTTAAGGATTTTCGATCATATTTTAACGGTTTTCCTTGCCATTCTATTCTACCATGTTTCGGGCGATATAATCCATTAGCGAGTCGAAATAATGTTGTTTTTCCGCAACCATTTCGTCCAATCACTGCACAACGTTGGTGTTGGGGAATTCTCAGCGTTAGATTTTGAACCGCAGAACGTTGGCTACAGGGATAAGTATATTCAACATCTTTAAAACTGAGAAGGTCAAATTCTGGAGACATAATGCCATCCAATATTAACGAACAATAAAGTACACCCAAAAATTGCTTCAATTATATACCGAAAATCGGGTTTATAGCGACGAATATACCAAACCTTTAGTTCTCCTGTAAACCCTCGTGATGTCAATCCCAGAGAAATTTGACGATAGTTTTCTAGGGTGCGTCGCAACATTTGACTGACGACAATTCCAATACTGCGAATTCCCGTTTTCCAATTACAATAGCCGATTCTGGCTTGTTGGGCGGTTAACAATTCACTGGCGGTTTCTGTGAGTAGAAAAATGAACCGATACATTAACGTCAAGAGTTCTGTTATCAAACTCGGACAGCCAATATTTTTTAAAATTCTGACAATTTCTACAAAAGGAACTGTTAACAAAATAAAGTACATACAAGCAGTCAGTACCAGAGAACGGGTAAACAAAACTGTAATTTGTTGAAGTCCTTGTTGACTGATATAAATAAAAAGATTACCCAAAGTTACGCCCCAAAAAATATCGCTCTGAACCAACTGCATATCCGATAACCCAACTCCCGCCAACACCAAAGCCGGAACGCTGGTTAACCAAAATCCTAACGGAATAGCTAGTAATTTTAGGTAAACCGAAGCTGGAATCTGAGCATAAATAATAATCCAAATTGTAATCCAAACGGTGATTAAGAGTTGTATTAGTGAAGGTGCCGCCCAACTCAAACAAAACAAAGTCATTCCAAACAAAATTTTGTGTTCGGGAGGGAGATAACGCAATCGATTGGTATAGGCTAAAGAATCAATTTCATGGTGCATTAATTTTTTTGATTTTTTCCCTCTTGACGACCTTTGTACAACCCCACAACATAGCCAACAATTCCGGCTCCAATTGCAGCTTGAGACACAAATAATAGACTTTCTATTTCTCCACTGGGAAGTTCTATTAAAGGATTAAACCAGGGTTGATAATTGGGTTTAATTTCTGTAATAATTTTCTCGGCTTCGCTATCGGCTCCACTATATTCTCCTCGAATAAATATTAACGGTAATATTGCTAAGGTGATAACGGCTAAAATAAGTAACCCGTTTCTTTGTTTTGAGGATTGAGGTTGAGTGGGTTTCTGATTAGATTGCATGGCTTTTTCCTCGACTATTTTGTAAAAGTTTGAGTGTTTGGAGTTCTTCTGAGGCGTAAGATTGTAACCAGTTCCACACCAATAGGGTTAATAAACCTTCACTAATTGATAATGGAAATTGAGTTAGAGCAAAAATCCCTGCAAATTTAATAAATGACACCAAAACGCCTCCGGTTGCAGCCGGAAAAGCCAAAGCAAGTTGAATCGAAGTCATAGTATAAGTCGATAAACTTCCTAATGTTGCGGCGAGGAAAATACCGAGTTTTTGATGTCCTTGACTTAAGCATAAACGATAAATTCCATAGGCAATCCAAGGGCCAACAATTGCCATTGAAAAAGCATTTGCACCCAAGGTTGTTAAGCCCCCATGAGCCAGTAATACCGCCTGAAAAACTAATACCAAACTCCCCAATACTGTCATTACAGAAGGGCTAAACAAAACAGTTCCGAGTCCGGTTCCGGTTGGATGAGAACAACTTCCGGTAACAGAAGGAATTTTCAAAGCAGACAGTACAAAACTAAATGCTCCGGCTAAGGCGAGTAATAATTTAAGTTCGGGATTTTGACGAGTAATATGGTTTAATGATTTTATTCCCAAAATGAAAAAGGGTAAACTCAAAACCCACCAAAATATTGCCCAACCCACCGGAAGAAATCCTTCCATAATGTGCATCGCTTGGGCTGGAGAAGCTGCACCGACAACGAGATAAAAGCTTAACCCTGTCATGGCGACAAGGCGGAAAATTCGATGAACTCTTGACATCTGTACCTCGCAGATTGAGTTGTGTTTGTAGATTTCTATTGGCGGGCATCCTGACTTAGAGATTTGATGTTAATAAAACTTCCATAAAATCTCATCACAGTTGCGGGACAGTGTTGGATTTTTACCAAACTTTCCCCGTTACCTCTAGTGGCTGACCCTCACTAGAACCAATAGATTTTGTATCTTACCATATAAAATGTAAATAGTTGCAGAAATGGTTAAGAAAAATAATAATGCTTCAATTTATCTCAAACTTACTGACGGCTGATGAATTTATTATAAAATACGGCGATCGCGATCGCTATGAACTGATAGATGGCGAATTAATTAAAATGGAACCAACAGGGCTGCATGAACAAGTTTCTGCTTTTATTGGGCGAAAATTGAATGTAGAAATTGATCGCCAGGATCTCAACTATTTGATTCCCCATCGCTGCTTAATCAAACTTTTAGGAACGGAAACGGCTTTTCGTCCAGATGTAATAATTTTAGATCAAACTCAACTTATTAATGAACCTTTGTGGCAAAAAGAACCTGTTATTACATTCGGAAACTCGATTAAACTGATTGCAGAAGTTGTCAGCACAAACTGGCAAAATGACTATGCCCGAAAAGTTGAAGATTATGCTTTATTGGGTGTTTTTGAATATTGGATTGTTGATTATTTGGGTATGGGTGGTAGAGAATATATTGGCAAACCTAAACAGCCAACGATAACGATTTGTACATTGGTCGAAGATGAATATCAAAAACGGCGATTTCAAAATAACGATCAACTCGTTTCCTCAATTTTTCCTAACTTACAACTAACAGCAAAACAAATCTTTACTGCTGCTGAATTTAGATAGAGATGAAGATTACTCTATTTGAGTGACAACACTCAAGCTGTCACACTAGAATTTCAGGGTGATATCAGTTAGAAGACTGGAATGGGGGGTTTAACGGGAAGTTGGGGTGAACAGACTTGTGATGATTTGGGAAGTTGTACGTTAAGCCAACTGCGGCTTTCGAGACTTTTATAGAGTGAAGTTAAGCAGAGAGTCTTACTGGTTTAACTTTATCGAGGTCGTCATGCAAGTTGTTACTCATACTCCCCCAACTCCCGAAAAACTCCTCAATAATCGCTATCGTATTTTACAATCTATTGGTAGCGGTGGCTTTGGTGAAACGTTTCTCGCTGAAGATACTCAAATGCCTTCGGGTCGTCGTTGTGTTATTAAGCAATTAAAACCGAGTGTTAATCGTCCTGAACTTTATCCGTTAATTCAAGAACAATTTCGCCGAGAAGCAGCTATTTTAGAAAAACTGGGTGAAAAAAGCGATCGCATTCCTCGATTATACGCCTATTTTGAAGAAGAAGAACAGTTTTATTTAGTTCAAGAATGGATTGAGGGAGAAACCTTAACCACTCGCATTCAACGCTTAGGACGATTGAGTGAGACGGAAGTTAAAGAGATTTTATTGGGTTTATTACCGCTTTTACATCGCATTCATAAACAAGGTTTAATTCATCGAGATATTAAGCCGGATAATATTATTTTACGTCATCCGATGGGTAAACCTGTTTTAATTGATTTTGGGGCTGTCAAAGAAACAATGGGAACAATGTTAAATTCTCAGGGAAGTCCGACGGCTTCGATTTTAATTGGAACACCGGGTTTTATGGCATCTGAACAAGCGGTAGGCTATCCATTGTATTCGAGTGATCTTTATAGTTTGGGGATGACAGCGATTTATTTATTAACCGGAAAAACAATTAAAGAGATGAATATTGACCGAGAAACAGGTAAAATTTTATGGCGAGAAAATGTTCCTGATGTTAGTCAAAGTTTTGCGGAAATTTTAGATAAAGCAATTCAATTTTATCCGCGTGATCGCTTTTCTAAGTCTGAGGAAATGTTTGCCGCTTTACAAACTATTCCGAGTCCTATTCCCAAAACTGAACCGTCGTTACCCCCTTCGACAATATTTTTCCCAAAACCACTTCAGTCTCCTAAAACTTCTCACTCTAAATTTCAACTCTTTAAACAGTTTAAACAGTTAAAAGATTGGCAAAAAGCAACGTTATTCGGAATTCTCATCGGTGCTTTTGTGGGATTGGGAATTGCTATTCCGTTGAAGATTTTATTTCAACAAAAGTCGTCTCAAGCTTCAACGGTTGATCAACTGTATAATCTGCCGATGTCTTTCTATTTTATTGCCGATTCAGCTTTTAATGACCCAGAACAGGCTGAACAAAAACGTCAATCTTTAAAAGAAAATGGTTATTCTGATGCGGGTTTATTTTGGAGTCCAAACTATTCTAATTGGTCTCAATATAAGTCTTATAAAGTCTATGGAGATTGGTTTGAAACAAAATCAGCCTGTGAGAAAAATTTACCCAAATACCGAGAATTTAATCCGAGTGCTTATTGTGGATTTGCAACGAAGTAGTTCATCAGTGAAGGGAATTTTAAATACACCCTTCACTCTGTTGATGATTTAGAATTTATAGGTAATAATTTTAACTGATACCGATAAAGAGAAACGGGTTGATTTTGGGCTTTAAAATAATCTGGATCTTGAGGAGACAAATAAATTGCTGTGATCTGATTAGCGGTAACTTCATCAACTTTTTCAGGATCTTGTTGATTGAATTTAGCAGTGTAAGCGGTTGTGGTTTCGACTTCGTTGAGATAAATAGACGTTTCTCCTTGAAAAATCTGTTGAAAGATTTCTGTGGAAACAAATTGATTAAGACTTGGGGTTTCGCTTCCTCGACGGGTTACGGTTGAAAGCAGTTGATTATCATTATTAAAAAATGTAATCTGTTTATTGGGATTTTTGGGATCAACTTTCACGGATAAAACGGCTTTTTCTCCTAAAATTGCTTGGGCAATATTTAACCCATTAAATGCCCGATCTCCCACAATATTTTCTTGATTTTGTGTTGAATTATTCTGAATATTTAACGTTTGCGGAAACGGAAGATTAACGTTAATAAACGAATAGGGTTTAGCTTGATAAAACCGAACATTAAAGGTTATCGGTTGATCGAGATATTGACGATTCTGTTTAAAACCCGGTGTTACCACTTCTGGGTTCGGTGCAACCATTTTTACTAATGTACTGGTCACTTGCCATTCTCCCGCCATCCATTCAGGATAAATTAAATCCCCTTCTGCTTCCTTGAGAATCGGTTTACTTTCCCAGTTAGGAAACTCTAAAACTCGTTGGGTAAGTTGTCCGGCAATGGCAGAATTTCCACTCAGAAATAAGACGAAAAATAGACAGATAATAATTAATCTTCTGAATTTCATCTATAGTTTAAGATAAGGTTTCTACAGGGGAAGGTTGCCAAATTTCTCCATATTTTGACTTGAGTTCTTGCCAAGCTTCAACTTGTCCGGGTTCATATTCTCCCGGTTTTCCCCATTGTAAAAATGCACTCAGGGCGACTTCTTCTTGATCGTCGATAAAACGAATCGCGTAGGTGGTAAAGTTGCCGCGTTTAGCTTCTCCCGTTTCAAATTTCACCTGTTGAATTTTATCCATATTCAGATGAAACTCAAAGCCTTCGGTGTGCATATTGGCGTATTTTCCTTTGGGAAGTTCGGCATAAAATAACTTCTCAATTTTGCCTCGGGCTTCCAATACGGCTGAACTACTGGTAACAATTAAACGTAATGTTCCGAGGGTTTCGCAAGCTTCTAAAAAGTCTTTGAGGGTGGTCATAATGATTTAGGTTCTTTTTGAGGTTAATCAATCGGTTGAGATTTCTAATATAATAATATGAAATCTTCAAAATAATGCTACAGATCTATCTCCCCACCTCCTCACCTCCCCATCAATTATTGGTAGCAAATTCAGTCTTTGAGAACACTTACTTCTCATGCCGTTCATAGGCTGCTACAATTCGCTGAACTAAAGGATTTCGCACGACATCCGCTTGAGAAAATTCACAGAAAGCGATACCTTCGACATTCTTCAATATTTTCAAAGCCACACTTAAACCCGAAGATTGATTTAAAGGTAAATCCGTTTGAGTTGTATCTCCGGTGACAACCATCCGAGATCGAAATCCTAATCGAGTTAAGACCATTTTCATCTGGGCGGGAGTCGTATTTTGGGCTTCATCTAAGATGACAAAAGCATTGTTTAACGTGCGTCCTCGCATATACGCTAAAGGTGCAACTTCGATGATACCGCGTTCCATCAAGTTAGCGGTTTTTTCGGGGTCAATCAGTTCATATAGGGCATCATAAAGCGGACGCAAATAAGGATTAACCTTTTGTTGTAAGTCTCCGGGTAAAAATCCTAAACGTTCTCCGGCTTCTACCGCCGGACGGGTTAAAATTAGGCGTTCGTATTGGTCAGAGAGTAAGGCTTGAACCGCAATAATGGCGGCGAGATAGGTTTTTCCGGTTCCGGCAGGCCCACTACAAAAGATCAAATCATTAGTGCGGATGGCTTGAATATATTGGCGTTGACGAAAGGTTTTCGCGCGAATTTCCATTCCTCGCCGAGTGGTGGCGAGAACGTCTTGATGAATGGCGCTGAGTTCTTCTTGTCGGTTTGTATTTAACGCATGACGCGCCGTGATAATATCAACGCCTGTAACGGTTTTACCTAGCTTCCAAAAGTCTTTGAGAGACTGCACCAATTTTTGACAGAGTTCAATTTGACTGGCGGTTCCGCTAATGTGGAGTTCTTGACCCCGCAACACAAGTTGGGCGCCGGTTTGTTTGGCTAGGGTTTTGAGGTTATCTTCTTGGTATCCTGAAAGGGCCATTGCACTTTCAATACTGGGGAACTCAAGGGTTAAGCGCTCTGTCATTCGTTTTGAGTAACGACAACTGCATCAGCTTCAATTTCAATTAACATCGCTGGATCGATCAAGCGTTGAACTTCTACTAATATTGGTGACAAACATTCGCGTTCGCACAACACCGCTTAGGTCAGCGTCTAAGTTCTGTAATGTCTGTTGGAAAATCTCAAAGGCATCACCTGGAGCGAAGACCTGACCATCAGCGGCGACTGGGGCTGTTCCCGTGATATAGATTTGATTAGCCACTTGCACGGCGCGACAGTAGCCCACTTGTGACTCCCCAGGTGCGCCGGAAAAGGTACGACGGACACTTGTTGAATGAACCATAGTTGTTCACAAACATTCGTTTAATGAGGAAACTAAACAACGAGGAAAAGCGGCTCTAAAACGACCGCTTCCTCAGTTGATCTCGAATCCCATCGGGCGATGAGACGGTTGGCTGATTGTCTGAACTGAGTTTGAACTATTAATCAAATTAGAGCCGCCGTTTTTCGAGGGGGAAATGACTTCGAGTAATTGAGCTGAGTATCGTGAAAACTCACGAGGCAACACTTTTTTACTTTGATCTTGGGCTAACTCCCGTTATACGCTGGGTTTAACGGGAGAAGTTGCTAACTTTTATCGCTCCGGCTTTCTGGCAAATTGGCTAGAAGTCGATGGGCGATGCCGAGTTCGGGTTGTACGTCTCGGAGAAGGACGACTAGGAGAAACCCTCGGGCGACTACTACCATTAGATTGGTTATCGTATATGTCTAAATAAACGGATTCTCCGGCGGCTTCTGCGATCGCAGACAACACAGTCCGAATCGCCTGAATATTGCGTCCTCCACGACCGTAAACCCGGCCTTTATCTTCTGCTTCAAAAGCTAATCGAATCCATGTTCTCTGTTGAGCCAGAGAGCGCTCACAATCGACTCGTAAGGAATCTGGAGTTTCTAGAAAAGGTTCGATCAAAAATCGCACTAACTGAGCATAGTTTGGACTAGCTGACGGGTTCGGGTTCCGATTCTGACGAATTGGGTTCAGCGTTTGATCTGGACTTGAGTTGTTCAAATACATTGGCTTTTTGCAGGATGTTACGCACAGTTCGAGTTGGTTGCGCCCCTTGTTGAAGGCGCCGAACAATCGCTGGGACATCCAATCGAGTTTCGTCTGTTCTGGGGTTGTAGAAGCCCAGTTCCTCTAAGGGACGACCTTCGCGACGAGATAAACTTGTCATCGCAACAATCCGGTAGCTCGCTTCCCGCTTTTTACCATATCTCTTCAATCGCAGTTTGATCATTTTAATTCACAACACTCCTTTATGATTGTAAGCTATTTTTTTTGACTGGGGCATAGGGATAGGGACTGGGGATGTTGTCAGACCCCTGAACTTTGAGGTCTAGCCCGCAACGACAGCGCGATCGCTATTTTGAGGTAATTGCTCAATCATCACCGTGGAAACATTGACTTCGCCGATATTTATGGGTCTATTGTCTAACGTTTCTGTTGTCGCTGCTTTACAGTTGTCCAAACCCTTTTTTCTTCTTGTTGGCTTTCTTTTTCTTTTTGCCACCCCCTGCACCGCGCATTCCTCCCATTCCGGGCATTCCTCCCATTCCGGGCATTCCTCCCATTCCGGGCATTCCTCCCATTCCGGGAAAACTACCTTGACCCATTTGCTGCATCATGCCCCGCATTTTCTGGAAATCGCCGACCAGTCGCATCACGTCTTTTTCACTATGACCCGATCCTTTGGCAATGCGCCGACGCCGAGAGGGAGAACTCGCCAATACCTCTGGGTTTTTACGTTCTTCAGTCGTCATTGAATTGATCATCGCTTCTGATCGCTTCAACTGTTGTTCTCCCTGTTCAAGTTGTTCTTTGGAGATTTTATTCATCCCCGGAATCAACTTCGCTAACCCCCCCAGAGAACCCATATTTTTCATCAGCCGAGTTTGCTTGAGGAAGTCTGTGAAGTCAAATTTGGCTTCCATGATCTTCTGCTGCATTTTCTCGGCATCGGCCAGGTCGAATTCTTCCTGTGCTTTCTCAACCAGCGTCAGGACATCACCCATTCCTAAAATACGAGAAGCCATCCGTTCGGGGTAAAACGGTTGCAGGGCTTCGACTTTCTCACCCACCCCTACAAATTTAATCGGCGCACCAGAAATTCGCCGTATGGACAGGGCCGCACCGCCTCGGCTATCCCCATCTAATTTTGTCAGAATCGCGCCGCTAATGCCAATCTGTTCGTTAAAGGTTTGGGTCAAGGTCGCGGCTTCTTGGCCAGTCATCGCATCGACCACCAACAGCGTGTCATGGGGTTGAACAACTGCTTTGATACGGGCGAGTTCCGCCATCATATCTTGGTCGATTTGCAGGCGACCAGCGGTGTCAATAATCACAGTATCAACGCCCTGGGTTTTGGCGTATTCCACGCCTTGACGGGCAATTTCCACCGGATCGGCATCACTTCCGAGTTCAAAGACGGGAACTTCGATCTGCTGGCCGAGGGTTTTCAACTGATCGATCGCCGCAGGTCGATAGACGTCTGTCGCCACCATCAATGCAGTGCGGTTTTCCTTGCGAAGATGCAGGGCTAATTTAGCCGTTGCGGTGGTTTTACCGGTCCCTTGTAAACCAGCCATTAACACAATGGTGGGCGGGGAGTCGGCTGTTGCCAGGGGAACGTTACTTTCTCCCATGACTTTCACCAGTTCATCATGCACGATTTTGACGAACTGTTCTCCCGGTCGCACGCCTGAAAAAACCTGCGACCCTTGTGCTTGCTCACCGACTTCGGCGACGAATTCTTTGACAACCTGGAGATTGACATCGGCTTCGAGTAAAGCCCGACGGACATCTTTCAGGGCGTCTTGAATGTTGGACTCGGTGATTTTGTCTTGACCCCGGAGTTTTTTCCAAGCGGAGTCTAAGCGTTCAGCAAGGGCGTCGAACATAATTGGTGATTTTTTCGTGCAGCAAATGGGCTATGGGTCACAGGAGGCCGCTGGGAACAGAGTCATCTGTGACTCGACTTTTATTATGATAATCCCTAATTTGATTCGGCTGATCCCCAAGTCGATCTATTTTAGCGGTTTCATGGCTATTTTGAGTCTAATCGCGGGCTTGTACAATAAAAAATAGACTGTTGTAATTCTCTACTGACAATAAGTGCGTTATGGTAGCCACAACCGCCAACTTGGAAATTACTTGGGAACTCTTACCCGATGACTTTAAACTTCCCGATGATCCTGTGGATAACATTAATCAACCCTCTCTAGCGGCGGCACTGACGGAGGCTTTGGAACTGGCGGGTCAGATTGGTGAAAGAACGCTAACTCCTACAAATTATGGGATTTGTGCCACTCTCAATCAAAAATTGGTCATTAAAGCACCGGACTGGGCTTTTATTCCTGAAATTCGGGTTCCGCGAGAAGATGTGATTCGCAGTTATACTCCTCAGTTACAAGGGGAATTTCCTGTGATTGTGATGGAATTTCTCTCGGAGACTGAAGGAACAGAATATTCCAGTAAACCCACTTATCCACCCGGAAAATGGTTTTTTTATGAACAGGTTTTAGAAGTCCCAAATTATGCAATTTTTCAACCGAGTACGGGAGTTTTAGAATTATATGGTCTGGATGAATCTGGACGCTATGAATTGAGAGAACCTGATGGGAATCAACGCTATTTTATCCCCCAATTGCACCTATTTTTAGGGCTTTGGCAGGGAACCCGAGGAAACCGCACAGGATACTGGTTACGATGGTGGAATGAGGCGGGAGAGTTGTTACTTTGGGGTTCAGAATTAGTAGAACGGGAACGACTCAGAGCAGAACGTTTAGTTGCTCAACTCCGAGCAGCTGGTATTGAACCGGAAGCATGAAGTTGTTCAGCTAAACTGCCATTCCTACGTGCTTCGCACACGCTTCGCGAACGTCACGGCAAATTACAAATTATGCCGGATGGCTCCTGGCAGTTTAGCTGACTCCAAGCGATTTCTCATACCTGACTTGATTTTCATAAAAACAATTATTGAGTGCTGATGCTAGTTCTAAAATAACTTTTTGTTGACTTGCATCTTGTAATCCCAAAGCTTGCTTATACTTGTCAAGATCTAAATATTTTTTAACTAAGCCTTGAGCAAAACAGAGAGAAAAGGCATCGCTAGAATTTAAACCAATATTGGCTTTAAAACTATTAAATACAGTGATTTTAAATCCCGTTTTTTTGAATAAGTAAGGATGGATATGAGTTTGAAACAAATTCAATATTTTTTCTTGATGTTTACTCAGTCCGAGTTTTATATAGTCATCACCAGATAAAGTCTGATCAATAGGGTTTCCATTACTAATTTTGTAAATCTTATATTCATTTAGAGTTAATCTTGAAGTTTTTAAGTCACTTTCTATATGGACAAAAATTCGGAAAGGTTCGGTTTCAAAAACATAGGAATCAAAAAATATAGGATGTTCGTCTGCCACACAAACAGCAGGAGGAGAACTGTAAAATACTTCCTGTTTAACTTTCCACTGAAATAATTTTTCTTCTAAGTCATCTGTCATCAGTTCTTGAGAACTCTGTTGACCATTGTCAGAGAATTGAGACGGTTGATTGAGTTGTTTATACTTCAAATCCCATGCACCCAATTCACCCTCTTTCCCAAATAACCAATCCAGGTTTTTCTGGGGTTCTGTATCCACCAATTTCAGCATAAACTTCCATTCTTTAGAACCCGTCTGTGTTTTTGAGTTGTTTTTACTGCGTTTATCTTCGAGAAATCCCAATTTTTCTAAACATTTAATCGCATTGCGAATTTTGTCAGTATCAATTTTTTCACCCCATTCCTGGGTTAACTTGCTTAAAGCCTGGAGGGTTGTCTTTTTCACCCAGAGATGATTTCCATCCCACTCTACCTGAACTTGTTTACGGAGGTTAGTATCGTCGAGTTGTCCATTCGCCAAACTATTTAAGGCTTGAACTAATATCCTCGCATTTTGCTTACCTAACTTCCAACTCAAACGTCTTCCGCTTTTCATGGCTTAAATATAAAAAAATATTAAAAAACTTTAAGAACAACCCCAAAATACCAAGGTTTTTCTTGATAGATAAGGTTTATCCCTTAACTGACAAGGGTTTCCAGCCTTTTAAAACGGGTTTGCTTGGGATCGATAAATCCTTTACATTTAGAACTATCCAACAAGTTATACAGTTCGTTAAATCGCCGCGAGTGAAACGAGACATCCCAACGATTTCTCACAATACTCACGATGACTAACCCTTCTAATGCCAGAAGCCTTTTCAACTCACCAACATTAGATCGAAGTTCGAGTAACCCCCAGAAACAAAGCTAGATTCTGATGCAAAATTAAGAATCTAAAATATTTCGCAACTAAAAACGGTTGATGGCTCTGAGTCACATCGTTGAATACTTTTTATTGTTCATAAGTCTAGCACTTTTGCTCAGACTTAATCAAGTGTTTTTTAGGAGGATTGGGTCATGTATACTAACAGTTATACGGTCTTTTATACAGTAGTTGAACAAGCGTTGGAGAGGGCCAAAATTTATTTAAAAGATTTTGCTTTAAGCGAAGATTTTCTAGTCGAAATTCAAGAGGTGTTTGGCGATCGCTTCGATGCGGTTCGGTTGGAGGAGTTGCGACAACAGTGGGCGTCGGGAAATTTTGAAGATTTAACCCTGTTTGAAGTGCGATCGGATGCCGAGTTGGGTGGGGCAACCCATCTTAAGTCTCCGTAAAATTTAATAGCATTTTGGTTTATAGTATTTTGGCAATTTTTCGATGACTTTTTATCACTTAAGCAAAAAGGAGTACAAGCCATGTCCGAAGAAAATTTTCAGAAAGTTTTAGAAAGTATTATTAAACAAAATGGTCGGACTCACGTTTTTTACATTAACGGAGTATCGACACCCGAAGAGCTTTTTGATACCAATCGCGAAAAAATTGATAATAAATTTAAAGTTGAACATAATTCCAACACTTTTCTCGTCGATTCTGTCTTGCCTTCAGACGGTCATCATAATAGTTCAATTCTAGAGGAGGATTGGCTAACTATTGTATCATCATTTAATCTTAATGAAATAATTGTCGATAGCTTTAGAACGGGCTTTATTAACTATTTTAATAGTAATACTCCTACCCCTTTATCTTTAGATTTAGAAGTGTTAGGGATATTCATCACAGAAGAGCTTGAAAAAAACTTTTCGGCTAACGATATTTATGAATCAATTAGACAATTTTGGGATGACACTCCAGCAGCAAGCGCCCATGAAAATGATATATGGACTCAAGATGAACAGGGGGTTAAAGGTTGGCTAAGTTCTGATAGTAAAGATTCAGTAATTTTTGTACCTCATTCTCAAGGAAATTGGTTTCTCGAAGATGCTTTACAATCAATGAACTATGATCCCGAGCGTCTCAGGATTTTGTCTCTTGGTTCACCTACCAATTACTCGACTGCTGGAGGTTTAAATGATGTTGTAGCTGATATCGATGGAAAGTATCGTGGTGCTTTAGTTTTTAATGAGAGAGATCCAATTACTTACTTTCATCGAGGTAACGATCAAGTTTTTAATATTTTATTATCTAATTGGGGAACGCAAGCAGCAATTTCAATCTTTGATCATTACAACTTATCTGGTGTTTCGGATGCCATAGAAACTTTTTTGGGTTATACACCAGAAGGGTTAGCTTCTTCTTTAACAAGTAGTATTCTTGACAAAGTTAGTCCTAAACTATACAACTTTTTGTCTGGAGTAGGAGGGATATTACAGAATCCTTATGAAGCTTTCCTTGACAGTCATCCTCTTCAGAGCGGTTACTTGCCAAGAGAAGATGTTCAAGACTACTTTAAGCAATTTGCCTATGAGCTTCAGCCACAAGGGTTTTACTTTCCCAACGATCAAATAATCCTCAATGCTCCTCAGTCACGATTGGGAACCGAAGATGATGATTGGATAGTAGGGAGTTCGGAAAGTAATGATCAACTACTAGGACTAGGGAGAAATGATGTTTTAAGAGGCAATGATGGTGATGATATCTTGGTCGGTGGTTCTGGCTACGATTTACTTGACGGTGGAGAGGGAATTGATATCGCAGATTACTCCAGTTATCCTAGTTCTCTTACTCCGGAAGGAATTGTAGTCAATCCCAGTCAAGTTGCAGGAGTTGAGATTTACGAAATTAATGATGGTTGGGGAACTACGGACACCGTTTTAGATGTAGAAATAATCCAAGGTTCATTGCACAGAGATGTGATGAACGGCTTCGATCACAAACGCGATATCTTTTATGGTGGTGATGGGATCGATGAGATTAATGGTAATGGTGGTGATGATTTTCTTCATGGTGAAGGGGGAGGCGATATTATTCACGGCTACCAAGGTCAAGACGAGATACATGGGGGAGGAGGTTTAGATTTTATCAGCGGTGGAGATGAATCGGATACTCTTTATGGAGAAGATGAATCTGATAAAATTCACGGCGACGGTGGCAATGATTATATATACGGTGGAAATGGTTGGGACGAATTGCAGGGACATGGTGATGATGACTATATAAGTGGTGGAGAGGGAAATGATATTATTCACGGCCACCAAGGTCAAGACGAAATACATGGAGGAGGAGGTTTAGATTTTATCAGTGGTGGAGATGAATCGGATATTCTTTATGGAGAAGATGAATCTGATATAATTCACGGCGACGGTGGCAATGATTCCATATACGGTGGAGAGGGTTGGGACGAAATACAAGGAAACGATGGGGACGACTATCTTAGAGGAGAAGGTGGCAAAGACCTGATCTTTGGAGGAAATGGGGATGACAATATTACTGGTGGAGATGGAGACGATGAAATTTGGGGCTTCTACGGAAATGACCTGATATTTGGTGATAGCGGTTTTGGTCACGACAAGATTTATGGAGAATATGGTGATGATTCTCTCTATGGTCGCGTCGGTAACGACTCTATTAGTGGCGGTGATGATCAAGATCAGATTTTTGGTGAAGAAGGAGCCGATCAACTCGAAGGCAACCGTGGAGAAGACTACATTTCTGGTGGAGAGGGCAACGATGCGATCGCGGGTAACGAAGACAACGACATCATTGAAGGCGGACTCGGAGAGGACAATATCTCCGGTGGAGAGGGCAACGATGCGATCGCGGGTAACGAAGACAATGACATCATCTCTGGCGGACTCGGAGACGACAAAATCACGGGTAATGACGGAAACGACCAGATCGAAGGAAACGGCGGCCAAGACCTGATCGAAGGGGGACTCGGAGAAGACAACATCTCCGGCGGCGACGGCGACGACATCCTCAAAGGCAACCAAGACAACGACATCATCAAAGGCGACTCCGGTAACGACCAGATCGAAGGAAACGACGGCAACGACATCATTGAAGGAAACGACGGCGACGACAGCATCTCCGGCGGCGTTGGCCAAGACGAACTTTACGGCAACGACGGCAACGACCAAATCAACGGAGACGCCGGAAAAGATAGCCTCTACGGGGGAAATGGCGCCGACCTGTTGGCCGGAGATGATGGAGAAGACGAAGTATATGGCAACGACGGAGAAGACACCCTCTCCGGTGGCGAAGCCGATGACCTCCTCTACGGAGACAAAGACAACGATACTATCTACGGCGATAACGGAGATGATTTTATCGTCGGCGGCGAGGGGGCCGACTCCATCAACGGCGGAGAGGGCGATGATACCGCATCCTTCTTCACCTCCAGTCTCGGGGTGATCGCTGACCTGACAACCGGGGGCGGCGGCGGTAGCGGAGACTCCCGAGGCGATCGCTATGAAGGCATTGAAAACCTGGAAGGGTCAGAATTTCGCGATCGCTTAATTGGAGACGCCAACGACAACAAATTCAGTGGACTCGGCGGCAACGACTACATCGACGGACGGGACGGCGACGACACCCTCGACGGGGGAACCGGAGATGATAACCTCATTGGCGGAAAAGGTAATGACAGCCTCATCGGTCAAGACGGCAACGATGACCTCGACGGCCAAGAAGGAAACGACTTCCTCGACGGTGGAAAAGGCGAAGATGTACTCTTAGGGGAAGCTGGCGATGACACCCTCTACGGTCAAGCAGACGGAGACGACCTCGACGGGGGAGAAGGTCACGACTATCTCGACGGCGGCGAAGGCGATGACTTCCTCTCCGGTCGCGAAGGCCACGACGAACTGTTTGGACGCGAGGGAGATGATTACCTTTCTGGGGGTAGCGGTAACGACACCCTACAAGGCGAAGCGGGTATGGATGTTCTGTTTGGAGAAGCAGGTAAGGATATCCTCTACGGCGGAACCGGAGAAGATAGCCTGTTTGGGGGAGATCAAAACGACTTCCTCGACGGTGGGGAGGATCGCGACTTCCTCGACGGCGGAAACGGCAACGATGACCTCTACGGTCGCCAGGGAGAGGATACCCTGTATGGGGGTAAAGGAAACGATTTTATCTGGGGTAACGAGGACAAAGACACCCTCTACGGCGATGAAGGCAACGACATCCTTGACGGCGGTGAGGACAACGACATCCTTGACGGCGGCGACGGCCGAGATGAACTCTGGGGTCAAACCGGAGAAGACACCCTCTACGGTGGAAACGGTCACGACCTCCTCGACGGCGGTGAGGACAGCGACCAACTCAACGGCGGAACCGGTCACGATAAACTTTACGGACGCCAGGGTGCAGACGACCTCACCGGGGGCGAGGGTAAAGATTCCCTCTGGGGTCACGAGGACAGCGATCACCTCCGGGGCGATGGCGGAGACGACTATCTCGACGGCGGACAAGCAGACGACATCCTCGACGGGGGAGACGGCCAAGACATCTTGTTGGGAGACGACGGCAACGACGAGTTATTCGGCGGCAAGCATAATGACCTGTTGGACGGGGGCGAGGGTCAAGATACCTTAAGCGGGGGAGAAAACAATGACCAACTTTACGGCCAAGGGGGAGACGACGAGTTAACTGGAGAGGCCGGAAAAGATACCCTCGACGGCGGCTTGGGCAATGATACCCTAAACGGTGGAGAACACAACGATCGCCTGATCGGTGGGGATGGAAATGATATCCTGGCGGGTGGAGAAGGCGTCAACACCTTAACGGGGGGTTCGGGACAAGACGAGTTTGAACTGTTTTTCGGAGACGGATATCAACTCATTCTCGACTTCCTCCCCTCCCAAGACTCGTTTAAACTTGCAGAGGGTTTAACCCTTGACTCCCTGATTTTTGAACAAGATTTAGGTGATACCAAGGTCTACGATAAAGCCAGCAACGACTTGTTAGCCATTTTGAAAGGCGTACAACTGGCTGACTTAAATCTTAGCAATTCTGCCGACTTGAATGGTGAGGTTTTTCCAAGCGGAGTCTAAGCGTTCAGCAAGGGCGTCGAACATAATTGGTGATTTTTTCGTGCAGCAAATGGGCTATGGGTCACAGGAGGCCGCTGGGAACAGAGTCATCTGTGACTCGACTTTTATTATGATAATCCCTAATTTGATTCGGCTGATCCCCAAGTCGATCTATTTTAGCGGTTTAGGGGCTATTTTGAGTCTGAATCTCAGAGTTAATATAATAATTTTGTTAATATAATAATACAGATAGACTTTTGTACTTCTCTCCTGACGGTAAGCACGCGATGGCATCTCATCGCACCCGCTGAGAAATTACTTGGGAACCTTTACTTGATGACTTTCAACTACCCGATAATCCGGTTAATGATATCGATCCGGGGGATTTCCGATCATTGTGATGGAGTTTCCCTGTGATACTAATGGCGGAGAATATTCGAGTAAACCCACCGAGCCGCAACGATAAAAAGCCAAAGCTTTAGTTGCTCAACTCCGAGCCGCAGCAGCACCCGAAGAATGAAGTGTAATCTATCATCATTATATCAATTCGTCTATTCTAATCAAACGTCCCATGATAGAATCTAAAGTCGCTCATAAGAACAAAAATAGTAGTCTCTACGGAGACAACATCAAGGTAGATGTTTTCTGGCATTCCTTGGGTTTGACTCAAACGCAAGCCATAGCTATGTGCTTATGTCTTAATAAGACAGCGTTTTCTTCTCGATTATTCAGACATAGAGATCCGAATTGCCCAGATTCTATCTTTATTGGTTCTCTGGTCGGTGCTGAACAAGCTCGATTAGTTATTTCTGTGATTCCTTATCCAATTAAATACATTTTCAAGCCCGATTATTCAGAAGAACAAGGAGGAGATTTAACTGGGTTAAAAATAGGCGTGGGTTTTATTTCAGAACATTGTAAATATATTCGCGATAGGAAGGATGAACCTGTAAAAGTTTCACCAGAAAATTTACAAAGTTTAATCCAACCCCATTTATCCAATACAGAATTTCAACAACGGTTAAGAAATATTTGCTGGGGGAATTGACGGTGTTCTTCATCATAGATTGTTAATTGATCGCGATCGCGGAAAACAGTTGAAGCCCCGGGAAAATTCAAGGGGTGTTTGCGAATATTTTGCTTTTCTTTTTCGGGGTTCCAATCAAAGTTATAATCTAAAGTAATTCTTTCGGGGAAAGAGAGGTTTACATTTATTACAGGTAGGATGGTATTATATTAAATGGTGTAGAGTCAGTTTTTGCTAAAATAATATTACACCCTAATTGCAGTTGAGCAACTCCTATGCTAGAAACCGCAACCCAAACCTACAGCTTTCAAGATTATCTTGATTTTAAAGATAGTGGCGATTTAAAATATGAACTCTTGAACGGAGAATTAATTCAGATGCCTCCCGCCAGTGGATTACACGCTGAAATTTTATGTTTAATCTATGATATCTTAAAAGCAGAGATTCAACGGTTACAGTTAGATTGGGCTGTACGACCTGGAAATGTGGGAGTGAGAACCGGAATTACAAAATCTCGTATTCCTGATTTAATCGTAATTACTGAAACTCAACGTCAAGTTCTCAAAACATTACCATCAGCAATTCTTGAAGAACCTCCCTTATTAGCGGTTGAAATAGTGAGCGTTAATAACCCCGATGATGATTACCGCTACAAACGTTCAGAATATGCGGCTTTAGAAATTCCCGAATATTGGATTATCGATCCGCAAGAGCAAAAAATCTCAGTTTTAACCTTAGTTTCGGGGTTTTACGATAGCGTAGAATTTCGAGAACAAGATACAATTAATTCACCGAGTTTTACCGAATTAAACTTAACGGTTGAACAAGTTTTAAACCCTTAATTACTGAAAAAATTCATAAATTTAAAAGATAGTTTTACTCCTCAAAAATTGCGCCTCGTTTGATTAAATCTTGCTTAACTTGTTCTGATAAACCCGCATCATGCCACATTCTCGCCTGTTTAACGTTAGCGCCAGTCAAATCTGCACCTGTTAGGTTTGTTAACGCTAAACCCGCTTGATTAAGATTTGTATTTTTAAGAATCGCATGACTTAAATTACAATTACTCAGATTACAATTACTTAAATTGGCTTCTGTTAAATTGGCTTCTGTTAAATTGGCTCCACTTAAATTCGCTAACGCTAAACTCGCTCGATGTAAATCAGCTTGAGTTAAATTCGCATCACTCAATAATGCTCCACTCAAGTCAGCCCCGCTTAGGTTAACAGCTTGCAAATCAGCATTACTTAAATCCGCATCACTTAAATCTGAACCTCTGAGATAAGCCCCTTTCAACTCAGCACCACTCAAATCTAAACCTGTTAAATTTGCGCCTAATAATCTCGCTCCAGCAAAATCTTCTAAGGGATTTAAACCGACAAAATCTGCCAACTCTAAAAGGTTTTCTGTTTTCGCTTCTATAATCGTTTTAATCTGGTTTTGCAATTGAGAAAAATCACATCCAGCAGCGGCAGCTTTTTGGGTGAGAACTTGCAGATTCTCTACTTTCACTTCTGATTTTAAGCCCTGCGATCGCAACCAAATGGCTAACTTGCATTCTAAGACTGCCAAGCGATTTGGACTAATATTGTGGGGCCATAATCCTTCTACACGAGTCATTGTAGTTCTTAACTATCTGTTACTAATCTTAGGTTTGAGTGTAATTTTCAGCGTTAAATTGATCTGCCCAGAAGATTACTCATTCTGCTCAAAAATAGCTCCTCGTTCGACTAATTCAGATTGAATGCGCTGAGAAATTCCGATCGCCTTTGAAAAGCAAACCTTCTCAACAATGGCATCTTTTAACTCAGCCCGACTCAAATCGGCGTCTTGCAAATTGGCATTTCTTAAATCTACCCCACTCAAGTCAGCATATTTTAGATTAGCTGAGGATAAGTTGGCATGACTCAAGTTCGCCTGCGGCAGATAAGCGCTACTGAGATCAGCTTCTTCGAGATTTGCATAGCTTAGGTTAGCACGAGGTAGTTTAGTTCGTAAATCCGCTTGATAAAGATTTGCATGGCTGAGATCGGCATCTCGGAGGTTGGCATTGCTAAGAATCGCTTGGGTGAGGTTGGCTGTGGTGAGTTTGGCACCACTTAAGTCAGCCAGGGCTAAGTTGGCTTGGGTGAGATTGGCATTTTCGAGATTAACACCTTGAAGATCGGCATAGTACAGGTCAAAACCGCTCATATCGACCCCTACGAGGTCTTCAAACAGGTTTAAACCGACCATTTGAGCAATTCGCACGAATTCATCGCTTTTTTCGTCTAGGAACCATTGACGCAGCATAGCCCATTGCTGTTGATAGCAGTTTTGGGCGTGTGTATCTTCCCCCAGGGTTTGATAGGCGAGTCTCAAATTTTTGAGGGCGTTTCCTTGAGAGGGGCGGTTGTTTGTTTGCTTGGCGATCGCCAACTGTTGCTGATAGTATTCTATGGCTTGGGGAATTTCCCCCAAGGTATGGTAGGTGATCGCTAAATTGGAGAGGGTTTGGGCTGTCGTTTGGGGATCTTGGAGTTGACGGGCTATAGCTAACTGTTGCTGTTGATAGCTAATGGCTTGGTGATAATCTCCTTGGGTGTAGTAAGTATTTCCTAAGTTTCCTAAGGCGTTGAGTTGTCCTTTGAGATCTTGTATTTCAATTGCGATCGCCAAGTGTTGCTGATAAGATTTGATGGCTTGATCGAGATTTCCCAATGCTTCATAGGCGACACCTAGATTACCCCATGTTGCTCCTTCTCGTTTACGATCGTTGAGATCGTGATAGTGGGTGAGGGCTTTTTGCCAGGTTTGCAGGGCGGCTTCAAATTGCTGGCTTTGGTATTGTAGAATTCCCTGCTTGAATATCTGATCAGCTTGTTCTTCCATCTCTGGTTTGTTTCAGCAGCGTCTTTACTGCTTCAGTTATACCGAAATTTGTTCTGGGCTTGAGCAAAATGTTTGGATTTACTGGATGATTGCTCTGTCTGTTCAGGCAAATGTAGCGAAAAATTAATTCTTAGATTGCCTAATTTTTGTTGTATTTAATCTCAGTTGTTCTTGTTGATATTGCTCTAAATAAATAAAGAGAGAGCCGCTTGAGCAACTCCCCCTACCATCTGGGTGCATCTATTAATATAATGTCTCAACATCTGTTATATGGTCAAGGTTTTACTTTAAAGATTCTGTAAAAAATTGGGTTTGATTATGAAGCTTTTGTTTGGTTTTTTAGGTAAGCTTATGAATATTTCTCTAAAAAATAAAGAGAGAGAGCCGCGTTAGCAACTCCCCCTACCATCTGGGTGCATCTATTAATATAATGTCTCAATCTCTATTATCAAGTCAAGGTTTTACTTTAAAGATTCTGTAAAAAAATGAGGTTTGATTATGAAGCTTTGATTTGGTTTTTTAGGGGATTTTATGAATATTGCTCTAAAAAATAAAGAGAGAGAGCCGCTTGAGCAACTCCCCCTACCATCTGGGTGCATCTATTAATATAATGTCTCAATCTCTATTATCAAGTCAAGGTTTTACTTTAAAGATTCTGTAAAAAATGGGGTTTGATTATGAAGCTTTTGTTTAGGTTTTTAATTGATGATTTGAATTGATATTTATACAAAAAAGAAATAGAGAGAGTCACTTGAGCAACTCCCCCTACCATCTGGGTGCATCTATTAATATAATGTCTCAACATCTGTTATATAGTCAAGGTTTTACTTTAAAGATTCTGTAAAAAAATATGCCTTTTCTTGTAAAGGCTCTGTAAAGTAGAATAAATACAATTGAATCAGTTTCTCATCACTATCACGCTCTCAATGATGACGATCTGATAATTTTTTCTGTCACAAGTTTTTCACACAACTGTACAAAAGAAAAGAGAGAGTCGCTTTGGCAACTCTCCCTACCATCAGGGTGCATCTACTATCATAATATAGCCTTTTTGGGGTGTGGGGTCAAGCCCCTCATTTAAAGCTTTGGTAAAGAGTGACGGGTTATTTATAAAGCTTTAGTAAAGGTCGGTGAAGTCAGAGAGCAAAATTGAAATACTCAGAGGAAAGGAATCAACGCCTGAAACCCTTCAGTTAAGGGAAATTCCTCACCTATTCCTCGGTTTTGAAGTCGGGTTCATCTCCAAAAAAAGACCTGTTATTTTAGGTAAATCTACTTCTCTATCCAACTTTAGAAGCGTCTGAGTTGAAATTCTTGTTGATTTTTGTTGTGGGTGTTGTGGTTTCATTTTCCCAACTGTGAGAATGTCCTATCAACAGTGAAGATCAGTCTCAAGACTACCTTAATATCTGTGAACTGGAGTAAAATCCATTAGTCTGAACAAGAGAGGCAATAAAAGCGCTCAAGATGTGTGACCTTAAACTTGTGATCCTGTTCATTATACACAGTAATATATGCTATGTCTAGGTTGAGAACTCTAGAAAACACTAACAAAAAATAGCCCTCCTGATGTTAGAGAAGGGCTAAAAACTCAAAATTAGAGGTTAAATCTTGTTAGGCGTTTAACTTTTTCTCTAACAACTGATTGGTTAATTTAGGGTCGGCACGTCCTTGAGTCTTCTTCATAATTTGACCTACAAAAAAGCCTTTCAACTTGGTTTTCCCCGCTTTATATTTTTCAACTTCACTGGGATGATCTGCTAACACTTCATCAATGATGCTTTCCAACTCTCCGGTGTCAGAAATTTGAATCAAGCCTTTTTTCTCAACTAACTTTTTCGGTGAATCGCCTTTGACTAACAACTCAGGGAGAATATCTTTAGCAATTTTACCGCTAATGGTTCCGGCATCAATCAAACCAATTAATTCCGCTAAACCATCAGGCTTGAGGGCAATTTCACTAATCGCAAGTTTTTCATTTTTGAGATAGGCGGTAATATCACCCATCACCCAATTAACAGCTTGTTTGGTATCAGCACCCGCTTGAACTGCGGTTTCAAAATATTCAGAAATAGAACAATCATCCGTTAATACACGAGTGTCGTAGGGGGATAATCCTAACTCCGTTTCATAGCGATGACGTTTTTGGGCAGGAAGTTCAGGAAGTTCTGTTTTCCAGGCTTCTAATTGATCGGGTGAAACTTCAATCGGAGGCAGATCCGGTTCAGGAAAATAACGATAGTCACTTGAACCTTCTTTGCTTCGCATACTAATAGTGCGTTGCGATCCTTCTTCCCATAAGCGGGTTTCTTGACTAATTTTTTCTCCCGTTTCAAGTGCTTCGATTTGACGTTCGATTTCATAATCTATCGCCCGTTGAATAGCACTAAAAGAGTTCATATTTTTAATTTCGACTTTCGTGCCAAATTCTTTTTGTCCAACGGGACGAACAGAAATATTAACATCACACCGCAGCGAACCTTCTTGCATATTGCCATCACTAACCCCCAGATAACGCACAATACGACGCAATTCTTGGGCGTATTCAGCAGCTTCTATTCCCGAACGAATATCGGGTTCGGAGACAATTTCAATCAGGGCAATTCCGGCGCGATTGTAATCCACCATTGAGTGGGTTGAACCGGAAATACCACTACTTCCGGCGTGAACCAGTTTCCCGGCATCTTCTTCCATGTGTAGGCGAGTGATGCCTATTTTTTTGCGAGTAGCGTTTCCATCCTCATCGACGATCTCGATTTCTAACCAACCGTTTTCAGCAATTGGGAGATCAAATTGAGAAATTTGATAATTTTTAGGTAGATCAGGATAGAAATATTGCTTACGATCAAATTTACTATAGGGAGCAATTTTGCAGTTGAGGGCTAATCCGGCTTTAACGGCGTACTCTAAGACTTTTTGGTTGAGGACAGGCAGAACTCCAGGTAAGCCCAGACAGATCGGATCGATGTTGGTGTTGGGATCGGCACCAAAGGCAGTCGAGGAACTCGAAAAGATTTTGGTTTCGGTACTGAGTTGACAATGGGTTTCTAGCCCAATAATGACTTCGTATTCGGTTTTTACCGATGCGGCACTGGTCATAGACGGCATTACGTTGAGCGACGACTGGTTTTATTGTATCGCTCTATTGACTGTGGGTGTTGAGGGAAACCGATGTTGAGGTGGCGGAAATTCCGGTTGTTAAGATATTTAAGTGGTTATAACATTTGATAGCAGTTTGGTGAACGGTACAAGTTAAACTAAGGGTGAGCTGATGAGTGCGCTGATCTTGGTGCCGACTCTCTTGAAAACCCTTGTCCAACTATAGTTATAGGAAAACTGATGGCTGATATATCTAAAGAAGAAATGCGGGAACGGTTGGGAAATATTGACCAAATCCGTGATATCCTATTCGGAGGACAATCCCGAGAATATAATAATCGCTTTGAACAATTGGAGTCAAATTTATCTTTAGTTCAGCAAAATCTTCAGGATCGGATGGAGCAAATGCGGACGGCTTTGTTAAGTGAACTTCAGACTTCTGTAGATGTAGTTGAGAAAAAAATTAAAACTTTAACACTTAGCACTCAAGAAGAAACGGCTGATCTTAGACACCAACTTGAGGGAACCAATCGAAAATTTGCTCATAATATTGATGCGATTCGAGAGAATTTAGATGGTCAGACGAATACCATGAAGTCAGAAATTTCTCAATCTAGAGATAAGCTACATGAGGAAATTCAAACTCTGAGAAATCAAGTTTTTGAGGAGTTAGAACGTCGTTTTTCTCATCTGAGTGAAGGTAAAGTGGCTCGGGGTGAGATGGCTGAAATTTTGTTTGAAGTGGGCATGAGATTGAAAAAAACGGAGTTTGTGCCTGCGTTAAAGGGAGCGACTGAAAAAGAGGTGAATGGCGATTATTTACTTCCTGAAGGACAGCATCAATAATTAGGGAAAAGTGATGGCAGTCTCCAAAAAAAAATCTGATTCTTTTGCATTTGATTCAGGGGCATCTCAGGTTGAAAAATCGAACGTTTCAGAAGTAAAAGCCTTAGAGCCTTTACTAGAACTATTGCTCGATTTACAGATGTCTCAGGGGCAAACTTCAACTTCTACTCAATCAGAGAATTTATCTCAGTCAAGTTCATCTGAAAAACAGAAGAAAGCTACATCCAATCAATCTTTAGAATCTTCACAAAAGACTGAAAATAATGAATCAAAAGTTTTGGATTTTTTGTTTGAGGCTGTCAATTCATCGGCTGCTGAACCGTCCGAAAAAGATCTAGATAAATCAGCTCAAAATCAGAAATCAGAACATTTTTACGACTCCAAAGAAAAGGACTGTGTTTTACCCAATACTCACAAATCAACAGAGAATTATCAGCCCCAAAAACAAACCCATAAACAAGATAAAAGTTCATCGGATTCTGTGGATCTTGATTTAACTTCTCTACAAACTTTATTAGAAGTTCCGACAGATGCTGTTGATGTCAGTTATTCGGTGACGCCGATTGAATCTCGTCAAGCGGAGACAGAACTAGACTTAACAATAGAAGAATCTTCTCCTGCTGAATCTCCATCTAATCCCGAAGAAGTAGAGCAGGTAATAGAAGCTTTAGAAAGTTTGATGGTTGGCTCTACAGGGTCTAATTCTGATGATTCATTAGAACAGTTACAAGATTTAATTTTTGGATCTACACGTTCAGATTTTGAACAGTTAAAACAACAGATTTTTGAATCGGATTTGCCGGAAGTGCGTCAGTTACTAGAGACAATTTCTTCTCAGTTAAAATCTCTTGAAAATCAGATTTATGAGCCAGAACAACTGATTCAGTTAATTCGTCCCTGGATTGCTGATATTTTAAATCATAAAGTTAATGATTCTAAAGAAGATATTATTCAAGCTTTAAAGCCGATTATTGATCAGGTTATTCTAGCGAGAACGAAGGATAATCGTGAACAAATGAGTGCAGCAATTGCCGATTTAATCCCCGAAGCCATTAAACATCAAATTCGCAATTCTCCTCAAGAAATAGCATTGGCAATTGGGCCGGAAATTGGATCAGCAATTCGAGAACAAATTCGTTTAGATCAAGATGAAATTGTAGATGCTTTAGCTCCAACAATGGGTAAAGTGATCAAAGAACAGGTGATTTTAGAGCGAGATTCAATGATTGATGCGCTTTATCCTGTGATTGGAAGTACGATTACTCGCTATTTAGGGGAAGCAATTCAAGAGATTAATGATAAAGTTTCTAATGCTTTTAGTATCGAGGGAATTAACCGGAAAATTCGCGCAAAACTACAGGGAATTTCTGAGGCTGAACTGATTTGGCAAGAGGTGATGAAATGTACTGTACAAGCGGTATTTTTGATTCACAAAGGTTCGGGTTTAATTATTTCAGAAGTTCAGCAGTCGGGTGAGGCGAGATTAGAATCAGAAATGTTGGCAGGAATGCTGACAGCGATTCGGAGTTTTGTGAATGATTGTATTGTACAAGCCGAGCAAGTTCAAGAACTTAATGAGATTGAATACGGGGATTCTCGGATTGTCATTGAAGTGGCGGGATATTGTTATTTGGCGGTGATAGTTAAAGGTGAAATTAAAAAGAAATTTCTGAAAAAAATTCGGAAAATGCTGATTGCAATTACTCAGAAGTATGGACGGGAAATAGAGACGTTTGAGGGTGATCCTGAAACGATTCCCTCGGAAATACAAGCTGAGTTAGAAAAGCTGATAGCAGTGGAAACGAAGCAACACAATGAGACATCTCCAAAAACATTATTGTTTCTAACGGGGATAATTTTGGGTTCGGTTTTGATTCCTCTGGCAACTGTTCAATATCGTAGTGGTGTGATTCATCGAGTTAAAACTGAAGTCACGACAGCGTTGGATTCTGAACCCGAATTAGCAATTTATCGGTTAACAGTGGATGCTCAGGGTAATACGGTAATGTTAAATGGAAAATTACCTAATCAACGCTTACGAGAAAAAGCAGAAACAATTGTGCAGCAAATTGTACCAAATTGGACGGTTGATAATGATATTATAGCAGTTAAGGTTCCGCCTGATCCGGTGTTAGTGGAGGCTGAAGTTAAACGGATGACTGAGACTCTCAATCAAATGAATGGAATTTCGATTTCAACTCAGTATGAACCGGATCAAGTCACTATTGAGGGGAAAGTTATTCACCAAAGTGATTGGGAAAATGTGACTCAAGCTTTTGAAAATATTGAGGGTGTAAACTCAGTTGTATCGACTCTTCAAGTTGAACCTGTACCGATTGCGACTCGAGTTTATTTTAACTTAAATTCAGATGAATTTAGATCGGAAGATATGATTATCAAAATTTATCCTGTGTCTCAATATTTGAAGCAATATCCCAATCTAAAGGTTCGCATTGTTGGATATAGTCATCCCGGAGAAAAAACGAAGAAAAATTCTAAGAATTCTAAGTTGGCTTTGAAGCGATCACAAGCCGTACAAATAGCTTTAGAAAGTTATGGGATTGATCGCAGACGAATGACAGCAATCGGAAAAAATGA
Source organism: Lyngbya sp. PCC 8106 (assembly GCF_000169095.1). Classification (GTDB taxonomy): domain Bacteria; phylum Cyanobacteriota; class Cyanobacteriia; order Cyanobacteriales; family Microcoleaceae; genus Capilliphycus. The sequence goes on along the minus strand of NZ_AAVU01000022.1, from coordinate 51,424 downwards.
ACGTCCACCTGGAGTTGAAGAAAATCAGCCAGATTGGTTGAGTCGAGCGGTTATTTTTGAGATAATATTACCAGAAGATCAGGGGAAGTAGTCATGGCTTTAATTTCTAAAAAAATCTGTTTAATCGGTGACTTTGGTGTGGGGAAAACAAGTTTAATTCGACGGTTTGTTGATCGTCAGTTTAGCGATCAGTATCTTTCGACGGTTGGGGTGAAAATTTCTCGTAAACAAGTGGATTTAGTTGCTTCTGAGACTCAATCTCAGCAGTCAATTCAACTCTTAATTTGGGATTTGGAGGGTCATACAAAATTCAAAGGAATTACACCGAGTTATTTACAGGGGGCGAGTGGGGCTGTGATAGTGGGGGATGTTACCCGTCAAGAGACGTTGAGTCATGTTTCTGAACATATTGATTTGTTTTTATCTATTAATCCAAAAGCCAGGGTTATAGTCGCATTCAATAAAATTGATTTACTTGATCCTGAAAACCTAGAGGGATTAGTTCATCGATCTTCCAATAACAAAACAAATCAAGTTTTATCAACTTATCAAACTTCGGCTAAAACGGGGGCTTATGTTGACGAAATGTTTCATTTATTGTCACATCAGTTTATTTCTAAGATATGATCGTCAAAGAATTATATCTTGGAATTTATTGTTTTGATCTTTTTTAAAATAAGAGAGCTTTTTGATTAAGATTTTAATTAATTGATTGTTTTTCATGAAATTCTTTGTCTTCTTGATATTCTTCGTTAAAAGCATTGACCAATAAAATAATTATTAAGAGTCCGTTATGAATGAATTACTCAAAACATTTTTTTCTCCTCGACAAATTGACTATGAATATATCTCCCTAGATAGTGAGAGTATTATTGTAGAATTTTCTCTAAATGTGAATCTATTTTCAGACTGTCCTGAAAATGTTAAACATGGAAATGAGATTAGTTTGAGTTTTCCTGAATTAGTTGGACTTGAATCTATTTATGAGCAACTATTAGAAGATCAGATCAGTCATTTTGAGTTAAAAGGAATTGCGAGAAACATAGAAACAGAGTCTCCTGTGTATTTTGATATTTATTTTTTTAAAAATGAAGAAAATTTTACATACTTAGATGGAGAAATTATTATTTTATTTGATGATAAAACTGAATGGATGGTTAGAGAACAAAAATATAGCCAAATTTATAAAGAGTATGAACTCTCTGTTTCTCGACTTGAACAAGCAAATAATTATACAAATCAAATCATTCACGCCATGAATGATATATTATTAATTACCAATTCATCTGGGATTATCACTAAAATTAATCAAGCCACACAAAATATACTCGAGTATCAGGAAGATGAATTAATTGATGAATCTATTGCTTATATTTTTTCAGATCAACACTCTGAAAATACGATGGATTTGTCAGATTTTTTTTTAGAAAAAATGCACCATAATAGTTTTGAACTTTATTGTAAAACTAAAACGGGAAAAGAAATTATTATCTCTTTTTCTTGCTCTATATTTAGCCGCAGTCCCTTTGAACGTCAAGAATTACTTTGGATTGGTCGAGATATCACTAAACAAAAACAACTTGAACTACAATTTCATCATCAGTTAGAACAGAATCATCTTTTGACTGGAATGACTCAACGCATTCGCCAATCACTAAGTTTAGAAAAAATTCTCAAAACAACTGTTACTGAAGTGAGACAACTCTTGAAAGTTGATGGAGTATTATTTTATCAAATTACGTTTGACAATGAAGGAAATATTGTCGCCAGTTCTTTCAACTTAAATTTAGCAAAAAAATTTAATAACTTACCTAAACAAGCTTTAGTTCCTCCTTATTTTTTATCGGTCTTAGAAGAAGGAATTATTATTAGTATTGATGATCTCAATCAATCTTTTCTCTCAGCTAACCTACGAGACTGGTGGCTAGAACTCGGAATACATTCCGAATTGATTATACCCATTGTCACCAAAAGTTCATCAACTTCTTCTTTATCATCTTCTGAAAATAAATTATGGGGTATGTTGATTGCTTGTCAACTTACCCAGAGTCGGCGTTGGGAAAAATGGGAAGTTCACTTGCTTGAACAGTTAACAACACCGATAGCAGTTGCGATTCAACAAGCGGAACTTTATGAACAACTAAAAATAGCCAATCAAGAACTGGAAAAAATGGCAATGACTGATGGCTTAACGCTTGTCGCTAATCGTCGTTTCTTTGACAAAATTCTCTCCCAAGAATGGAATAGACTGCGGCGAGAAATAGGGACTTTATCGTTGATTATTTGTGATATTGATTATTTTAAACGCTATAACGATACTTATGGTCATTTAGCCGGAGATAGTTGTTTAAAAAAGGTGGCTCAGGTTTTGCAAGAAGAAGTTAAACGATCTGGGGATTTAGTCGCTCGTTATGGGGGAGAAGAATTTGCAATTCTCCTACCAAAAACCGATCTCGAAGGCGCTATTTTAGTCTCAGAAGTGATTTGCTCTAAAGTTCGAGCGCTACAAATTACCCATGAAAAATCTCTCGTTGCACCCTATGTCACGATTAGTGTTGGGGTCGCTAGTACCATTCCTGAACCGCCTCTCATTCCCAAAACCTTAATTCTCCGAGCCGATCAAGCTCTCTACGAAGCCAAAAAAAACGGACGTAATCGGGTATTTGTAGCCGCCAACTAGAGCCTAATCCTGTAAACGAGGTTAAACTAGAACTGAAAGCTCAAATAAGGTTCATCAACAGGAGGTTTCAAGCCAAGGCACTCGATCCAAGTCAAGGGTTAATTCACAGGTCAATTAGACCAAGATTAGTAATTTTCTACCTCACAATATTGAGGTTTAGATCATCACTAAAAATATTTTCAGCCTAGATCAACACTTTGAACCTTGTCGGTTTATTTAATCTCTAACCTCATCTAATCTAATATTATCTTATCACATCTGGGGTATGAATCAACAGACATCATGGGAAACTCAATGCTATCAGCTTCAAGAACATGAGTATGTACTGGGTAAAATTTCTTATGCAATTTATCGAAAGAAAAATCTTCAAGATATTCTCGATATTATTACAACAAATGTGCAAAAAATCATTCGAGCTGATCGCATTTTAATTTATCATAAACCCGTTGCAAATCTTGATATACTTCTCTCTGAATCTTTATCAGAGGGTGAAAGTTTGAGTCTGAAAAATATTTTATATAGTTCCTGGAACTTTGACAAAATCTTACATCAACTTGAGCAAGGAACAGTTTGTAATCCTTCTGAAATTGATGAATCAATTCAAGCTCAACAGTTTCAACTTGGAATTAAATCTGAACTCATTGTGCCAATTTTAGTTCACAATCATCACTTTGAAGAAACTTCTAAATCTCAACTTTGGGGAATGCTTGTTATTCATCAACGTGATCAGCGACATTGGCAGCCTTTTGAAGTGAATTTTCTGAATCAAATGGGAATGCAAGTGGCAATTGCTATTCAACAAGTTCAATTATCGACCCAATTAAAAGTGGTTAAAGAACAGCTAAAACAACAAAAAATCAAAGATGATTTAACTCAAATTTCTAATCGTCGATATTTTGATAAAATCATAGAAATAGAGTGGAAACGATTAGAACGAGAGTCTTGTTCTCTCTCTCTGATTCTTTGTCAAGTTGATGGGTTTGAACATTATCATCAAATTTATGGTAGTGCAGCCCGAGATTCTTGCTTACAATTGGTCGCGGCGGTTTTGCTGGAAACGGCTAAACGACCTGCGGATTTAGTCGCTCGCTATGATCAAGAAATCTTTGCAATTCTTCTACCCAATACTCATCTCGAAGGTGCTGTGAAAGTAGCAGAAGCGATTCGGACTCGGGTGAAATTATTACAAATTCCGCATCAAGATTCTCCGATGAGTTATTATGTGACAATGAGTTTGGGTGCTACAAGTGTTATACCCACTCCGATTCAAGAAGTCAAAACTTTAATTCAGCATTCAGAAAAATCTCTTGAACAAGCTAAAAAAGATGGCGATCGCGTTTTAGTTCGATCTGATTTTTAAGTAATTTACTTTAATTTAGCTTGGGTTCAGTTAGCTGTTGATGAGCGTTAGTTCTCAGTAAATTTTCTTGATGATGAATTGAGGAGATTGCAACTTTCCAAGTGAAGGTAAAAGAGTGAAAAGAGTCTGAGGAAATTCGATCTTTATCTAGATCAATAATGACTTCTTTGAAAATCGTAAATAATTGACGACGAAGGTGTTTTAACTCAGTAATACTTTCAGCCGAGTTGATTTGATCAATGACGCTAATCAGTTCTAAATTATATAAATCTGCCCGATTTTTTTGTCGTCCTTGAAACCAGAGTCGAAATTGCCAGAGGCTAGAAATTCCTAATACAGCCACCGAAAGTACAAATCCCATCGGTTCTGAATATTTTTCTAAAAAGGTCGGTTCATCTTGGTAATAATAATCTTTGGCTCCAGGATGAAAAGAAAAACCTAAATCCTGTAGAGATTCTGGTTTATGAATCATCGCAGCTTGGGGATTTTTAGTCATTAATTCATTACGAGATTCAAATAAAATTTTAGTAATTTCATAAATAACAGTGTTGTCTATATTTTTATGAGTAATTAAAACTGATCGGAGAGCCACAATCGGTAAATCTTCTGCTGGAATTGGAATCGAACCATTATAAGTCCCAACGGGAATTATACTAGCTTCTAAAGCTGGTTGAAAGAGTTGTAATGCAGCCGCTTGTTCGATAGGAACTAAACGATTTTCACCAGAATTAAGCAATTCATTAATCCCTGTATTTCCTAAAGCAATTACTCTAAATAAAGCATCAACTTTTTTCTGATTGAGTAAAGTATAAGCCTGTTCAGGCGGAACAGCAATGACTTCAAAATCATCGGCTTTCAAACCATAATGCTGACTCAATAACCAAAACAAATTATAAGAACCGCTTCCCTCTGGCATTAAAGCAATGCGTTTTCCTTTTAAATCACTAACTTTGTTTATTTTTGATTGATCTGTCGCGATCAAATGAAACATTTCCGGAAATAAAAAAGCAACCGCTTTAGCATTAGCTGGAATCGAGAGATCACTTTGAATTAGAGCTAAATCTGTCTGGTTATTTTTCAATAATTCTATATTCTGCTTTGCACCTTCCGTTTCTAAAATATTAATTTTTATTTTAGGATTTTGTTTATAGATAACTTCAGATAAAGCTTTTGAAAAAGCATAGTATTCACCATTTTTTCCTCCGGTAGCTATCGTTAAATCATAAACTTGACTTTGAGTATTCAGAGATAAAACTGTGAATATACTCACCATTATAATGCTGATGATGACTAAAGAAAAAGCAAGTTTTTTCAGCATAACAAAATCACAGAAGCTAGAAAGAACAACTTAAGTTTTAACGATAACAGAAAAATTAAAAAAATATCGACCAAAAAATCGAACTTCCTGATATTTTATAGATATTCTCTATTGTAAAACAGTTTTCAAACTCACAGCAGAGTTGTTTAAGTTTTCTGTTTGAGTCCGAGTTTGCCTAATTCTGCTTGCATTGTGCTTTGCTGCTGTATTAATATCCGTCATAGCGGTTAATATTTGCTCAATTGCAATGGCTTGTTGTTGAGTCACTTGAGAAATACTTTGATTATTCATAACAATCTCATTCACTGCTTGAGCAACCCCTGAAAAAGCTTCGGTTGTTGCTTGAGCGACTAATACTCCATTTCGAGCCGTTTTTGTTCCTTCTTTTGTTGCCTTTACAGTCGATTGTATTGATTGTTGGATATCATCAACTAACAAATTTATATTCTCAACAGATTGACTACTTTTATCCGCTAATATCCTAATTTCGCTGGCGACTAAACCAAAACCTTTTCCTTGTTCTCCGGCACGTACTGCCTCAACTGCGGCATTTAAAGCGAGCATATTGGTTTGATAGCTAATATCACGAATAATTTGAACAATCGTTGAAATTTGATAAGTATGTTGCTGAAGTTTGGCAATTTTTTGAGCAATTTCTATCACTTTTTCCTCCAACGTGGAGATTCCTAAATGAGTTTCTTTAACCGTTTCTACTCCGTCTTGAACCAACGCCAAAGCTTGTTGGGCAGCAACGCAAGCAGCCACAGCTTGTTCAGTAACTCGTCGGGATGTTGTATTCAACTCATCGAGGGCTACTGTCGTTTGATTAACTGCTGTCACTTGTTGATTGGTCATGTTCTCTTGATCACTAATATTCGAGACAACTTCTGTTGAAAAAAACGAAATATTTCTCACCAGTTCTTTAATCATATTAATCAATCGTTGTACAATCCAAAGCTGCACCGTTAACAGAATCACTAATCCCAGAAAAACAATTAATCCAGCCACCTGTTTAAAGCGAGTAACCGAAGCAAAAACAGTCTCATCCGGAGTTTTAGAAATAATAATAACTTCATTTTTTCTATTAGGAAAAAGGCGATAGTAACCAATCAAAGAATCAGTCTCTGTTAAAATATCATTTTGCTGCTCGGAGAGAATTTTATCAACAATTTCCGTCGGATAATCATTGAATACCGTTTCATTTTTATTCAACTCAAATCCCCAAGTTTTATCTGGGTTAGGATGCTGCAAATAATATCCGTCAGCATTAATCATAAAAACCTGACTACTCTCAAACGATTTGGCATCCTGAAGCATTGAAATAAAAGCATTAGCATTGACATTAATAATAATGATGCCTTGTTTATTATCAGCTTGATCATAAATCGGTGTCGCATACCGAATCACAGGTTTATAAGGAACTTCTATTTGACCTCGTTCTCGATTCAAATTCACCTCAGAAACATAAACTTCTCCTTTTTTCAGCTTTATTGTTTCCATAAAATAGTCCCGATCTGCTTTGTTTTGGAGTTGAGAGTCTGTAATAATATCAATCTTGTTTTGCTCAGAATCAACTCTAACGATTTCATTGCCTTGTTCGTCAAGATAGCGAATTTGTAGATAATTGGGTTTGATTTTTGCTAGATTAAAGAATAGAGTCTGAAGATTTTGCTGACCTTGATCAAAGGATAAATTATTCTGCTGATTAGCATTCTGATTATTTTCAGCCTGAACTAACTCAACTAAAGTCGGACTATTACTCAAAAACAAAACATCTCCACTCACATCTTCAAGAAAGTTTTCAATTTCTTTTCCGGTATAACTAATCGCAGAATAAACTCGGTTCAACGCAGAATCTGTTAAAGCCTCGGTCGAAGAAATCACACCATATCCAGCCAGAATCGAAACCGGAATAACTGTACTGATAATGAGCAAGGCTAAAAACTTATTCTGAAGTTTTTCAAAAAAGCCTGTTAGATCAAACATAGGATTTGTGATTAAAGGATTGTGAATGAAATCATTTCAATCGTGAATTGGAGCAAATGTTCTATTTTCCTGGAGCTGACTAGCAATTTAGATAACTTAGTGATATCGTAAACTACGATCATAAATTAATTCCTGTGCTGATGAGCGAACATATCCCCAATCTCGTTGTCATGCACGGCGACCAAACTGGAGAGGAGTTACTCGCAGAAGCCTTGCGTGTTCTCAACCCTTCGGTCATTCGCCAGCCTTTAAACTTCATCGATTTTGATTTAAGCTTAGAAAATCGCCGAGCTACAAATAATCGAGTGGTACATGAAGCCGCCCAAACGACTTGTGAAAGTAGACTCGCCCTCAAAGCCGCAACTATCACCCCCGAAATTCCTGGCGATGTTGGCAGTCCTAATGCGATTTTACGCGAAGCATTGGAAGCAAAAGTAATTTTACGCATCGGGCGACGAATTCCCAGTATTCGGCCAATTGGGGGAGTATATGCACCCATTGCGATTGTGCGAATGGCCGTTGATGATGCTTACGGGGCCAAAGAATGGCGGGAGTTAGGCGAAAATGGAGATGAAATTGCCTTCCGTACGTCCAAAGTATCCCGTCTCACCTGTCGGGCGGTGGCTGAATTTACCTTTCAATATGCCCAACGAACCCGGGCGCGAGTCTTTGGGGGGCCGAAATTTACGGTTAGTCCAGTCTATGAGGGGATGTTTAAGGAAGAATTGGATGCGGCTTCTCAGCGTTATGGGGATGTTGCTTATCAACCGTTGTTAATTGATGCTACTTTTGCTTTACTGTTGCAAACAACAGGTGAGGCGTTGGTGATTCCGGCGTTGAACCGAGATGGTGACTTGCTCTCAGATATGGTTTTGCAAATGTACGGAAGTATTGCAGGTTCTGAGAGTTTAGTTTTAGGGTTCGATGACACAGCAACTCAGGTAAAAACCGTGATGGCTGAAGCCCCCCACGGAACGGCTCCAGCTTTACAAGGGAAAAATATTGCTAATCCGATGGCGATGATTTTAGCAGGGGCGGCGTTGTTAGTTTATGTGGGAACATCGGAAGCAGAACGGGCTTCTCGCGCGATTTATGAAAGTGTGTTTGAAACCCTACAAGCAGGCAAAGCCACTCCCGATTTAGGGGGGCAGTTGATGATGAATGAGTTTACAAACGAAGTGATTCGCCGAGTGGAAAATAAATTAGAAGTTTGGTCAACTTTAAATTCTTAAAATTGAGTTTTTAACCCCAACGCATGGGTTTAGTTTCTGGCGATTTTTGCTCTGGTTGAGTGTTAGAAATTTGTTTGAGGATTTCTAATTCTCGATTACATTCTTCTTGTAAAATTTTTAGATAACGTTTTTGTTTTTCTTTTAGTTTGACCGGATTAAGTTGATAAGATGGAGCCATACTCAAAAGTTCAACTGCCATTTGAATCGTTGAAAGTGGAGCGCGTAAATCCTCAGAAAGTTGGGTAAGTTGTTTTTCTTTGGAATGACTGACTTGCTCTAAAGCTATAACTTGATCGTTGAGCTGTTGTACATAAGCCTGTTCTTGCTTATATTTAGATAAATAGTATTGCTGCTTTTTGAGTCGGGTTTTAACCGCTTCTAGCAGTTCAGTTGTCGTAAAAGGTTTAGTAATATAATCATCGGCACCGAGTTCCATTCCCATACGTTGATCATGCCGTTCGGTTTTTGCCGTCAGAAAAATAAAGGGAATATTGGCAGTACCGCTCTCTTGTTGTAACTCATTTAAAACAGCATAGCCATCAAAACCAGGCATCATAATATCACAGATGATTAAGTCCGGCTGCACCTCTTTTGCCAGTTCTAAGCCTTGATATCCATCTTCTGCGCCTATCCCTTGATATTGCTCGATCATGAGTAGTTCCAGGATACTCATTCTAATCGGTTCATCATCTTCAATAACCAGTATTTTTTTCATCGTCATAACCCCTTTAATTTTCTGCTGTGTAGTTTCGGCTTGGCTGAACTCCGAACTTCATCCATAAATACTCCCAAAGTTGATGAATTGAATCATTTGATCGATTCCGAAATTATACTTAGATTTTAACTCCTATTCGCCAATCTGTCCTCTTTATTTACGATTTATATCCGAGAAAATACAGAGTATTGTGAAAAACTTAGATCAATATAACTTCTGTGTAAACAGAAAAATTTTAATTTTTCCCGATCCGGAGTTAATAAAGTTGACATTGAAGCTTATCCCCAGTGATCGCAATCTTTAAAAATCTGACTATGAATAATTATTACCGCAGAATACGTTTTCTTTGGCCGTTTTTATCAATTCTCACCCTGACAAGTTGTGCTTCTGCGCCTTCAAGCATTTCGGGTGAACTTGCGAGTTCCCCCCAGTTACAAGAAGTCGCTCCTCCTAAAGCCGTAGCTCCCCCTGCTGCTCCTCCCCCTCAGCCTTCCTCTCAGCCTTCCCCTGACTCTATTCCCCAAAAACAACCCCAACTGATCAAACGGGCTGAACTGACTCTCGTTGTCCAATCCTTAGATGAAACTTTGTCATCGGTAACAGTTCTCGTTCAACGACAACAGGGCGATATCCTGCGATTTGCAGATTATCAACCCCAAAGTGGTTCGAGTCGTCATACTGCTAATCTAGAATTACGGGTTCCTCAAGCTAAACTCGAATCAACCCTTGATGCTTTAACTCAACTCGGAACGGTTGAAAATCGCTTAATTACGGCTGAGGATGTTTCGGATCAATTAGTTGATACTCAAGCACGACTCCGAAATCTTCGCAAGTCCGAAGAAATGATTTTAAAAATTATGGAACGTTCGGGTTCTGTCGGAGAAGTGTTGCAAGTCGCCAACGAACTCAGCAATATTCGAGAATCAATAGAACGACTCGACGCTCAACTTCGCAATCTTCAAAATCAAGTTGCTTATTCTACAATTACTTTAAATCTAGAAGTCGCTGTTTCTGCTTCTTCGCCCTCTCAATCTAACTTCGGATTACAAGTTGGAGAAACTTGGGGACAAGCCACTCACGCTGTCACAGAGTTGACTTTTGGTTTGTTTGGTGTAGTGGTTTGGTTACTCGCCTTTAGTCCCTATTTTCTCCTCGTTGGGGGTGCAGTTTATGGTTATCGACGTTGGCGAAAAAATATAAATAAAGATGTGAGCTAATTACTCATTTTTAACCAGAATATTTATTATGATGTTGCTTGTCATTCCGAGCAAAGCGAAGAATCTTTAGAGACTGCTATCGAAAACTGATATAACGCGGTATAACCCGTATTAATGTTCCGTTCCTGCTTCTTTCCAATAATCTGGTGTTTCATAGGGTGTCGGCACTTCCTATTCCACAGGCTCAAACCGAATAGCGTGATTGCGTAATGCTTTAAATTGAGGCTTGCATTTAAGTCACGGTCGATGACGATACCACAAGCCTCGCAGCTAAAAACTCTTTCTTTGAGGGACATTTCTTGAATATGTCCGCAACTTGAACAGGTCTTAGTTGACGGATAGAATCTATAGCGCAAAAACTACTCTTGAACCGTACCACGAGGACTTATACTCAATCTGACGGCGAATTTCATACAGAGCCGAATCAGCAATAGCACCCGCTAACTTATGATTTTTTAACATCCCAGAAACATTCAAGTCTTCTAACCCAATGACCGCGTGATTTTTGCATAGCCATGAGGTCAATTTATGAATTGACACTTTTCGGATGTTAGCCACTCTTTGATATGCTTTTGCCAGTTTCAGTCTAGCTTTGTTCCTGTTATTTGAAACCTTTTGTTTTCTAGAGAGTTCACGTTGAAGTCGCGCTAACTTTTTTGTAGCTTTTTTGTAGGCTCTAGGATTGTCAAACACAGTCCCATCTGAGCAGGTCGCCAATACCTTAACTCCAACATCAACCCCCAGATAAACTCTTGATTTTATAGTGTGTTCGGGTTCAAATTCATAAGCGAGTGAAATATACCAGGAATCCGCAACTCGACTAATCGTGACTCGCTTTGTGTTGATTTCAGGTAACGGCTCATAGGTACTAACCCATCCAATGAAGGGGATCTTTAACCGAGTCCCTGAAAACTGCATAACCTTACCGCAATTATCAAGAGTAAAGCTATCATTTCTGCCTTTCTTCTTGAACTTTGGATATTTAGCCAAACCTTTAAAAAACCGACTAAATGCTTCTCCCAAGTGCATGAAGGCAAACTGATAAACCCTTGAGGACAAGGTTTTCATCCAGGGATAAACAGGCTTCACATGATGGGTGTAGAACTTTTTGAGCTTATTAGCAGAGGGTTTTAAATCCGCAGCATAAGCCTCGTTCCAAAGGTTTAACGCCCAATTCCAAACCCATCTAGAATAGCCTGCGTGTTGAGCTATTAAAGTTTTCTGTTTATTATTCAGTTTTAACTTTGTTTTAAAAGCTCGTTGCATAGATGTATGATGTTATCTGACAGATAGTACCGTGTTGTACCATAAATCGTCAACTAAGTTACTGCTCTACATTTCATTCAGAGTGACAGTGACGACTGTAAATTTAAGGTGATAACAAAAAGTTTTTGAAAATTTAACCTCTAAAAATATTCGTCACACTGAGTAGATCAAGCAGTATCTCAATACCCTTCTTTGAACTCAGAATGACGACTGAAAATTGATAACTCTGACAACAGTTCTAAAGCTTTTGCTACCTCAGAAAATGTCCTTTAGTCGAGATATCCCATTAACGCATAGGGATCATCTATTTCGTTAGAAGCAACGGGGCGATTGACAAGCATTGATGTAATTTGTAGTTGGGTTGTTGCCACAGGACGGTTTGCCATCGCACCCACAGAGTCTTCAGAATGTACGAAACTAACTCCCGAAGCACTCTCGGTTTTAAAAATCGGACGGTTGCCCATAATGGTTCCGACGATTTCGAGATGACTTTCTTCAATCGGACGATTCGGCATGATCATCGCCGAATGAGATACCTGAATTTGAGTCGGGGCAGAGTGAACTGATGATTCCGCTTTTGTTGGTTTGCTTTCCATTTCTAAATCCTTACTCATATCTTTTTCCTGATTATTTTCTGTGTTTTCTGCTTTTACAGTTTCTTCTTGAGCCTTATTCATACGCTTTCCTGTAGTTCGACGGGTTCGCGCAGTCCTCCTTCCTGTCGTAGAAGAGCTAACAGCCATGTTTGAATACCTTTTATTTATTGACATACACCCGATGTTAATTGCTATGCAATATAACCCGAGAATTCTTAGACCGAAACTAAGTTCCGTGTTCGCAGTTTAAACAGAGGTGATGCCCTCCCCCTGCTCAACGGGTTTGACTAACACCAGATCAAGCGTTAAATATTTGATCTCTGCGGACTCAACCCCAAATTTCACCTCATTTTTCAAACTTGCCCCTCGGCCATTTCGGTAGAGGTTAAGATCTATTTTGTGATGAATACTAAACAAAGTATAAAATATTTTGGGGTTTAAGTAAATAGCGGACTAAGAAAAATAACATATTGTAACGATAAGTAAAAAAGATTAGCATCGCTTAGAACACTGAACTCTTAGCAAAAGTGTTACCATCCAAGTTGAACTCCATTCCCCTAAAAAATGGCGCTATTCCATCTACAGTCCCCCTTTCAACCTATGGGTGATCAACCACAAGCGATCGCCAAACTGGTGAAAAGCATTCAAGCTCACCACCAATTTACCACGTTGTTAGGCGCTACGGGAACCGGAAAAACCTTTACAATCGCGGCAGTGGTCGAAAAAATTGGTAGACCCACCCTGGTACTAGCCCATAATAAAACCCTCGCTGCTCAACTGTGCAATGAGTTACGAGAATTTTTCCCAAACAACGCAGTAGAATATTTTATCAGCTATTACGACTATTATCAACCCGAAGCCTATATTCCCGTTACCGATACCTACATCGAAAAAACCGCTTCTATTAACGACGAAATCGATATGCTGCGACACTCGGCTACCCGATCCTTATTTGAACGTCGGGATGTGATTGTTGTGGCCTCTATTAGCTGCATTTACGGGTTAGGAATTCCGACTGAATACCTCAAAGCCGCCATTCCTCTGCGAGTCGGAGAAGAACTCAATCAACGTCAACTCTTGCGGGATTTGGCTTCAGTTCAATATACTCGCAATGATACAGAATTAACTCGCGGGCGCTTCCGTCTTAAGGGAGATGTTTTAGAAATAGGGCCAGCTTACGAAGATCGGATTATTCGAGTCGAATTTTTTGGGGATGAAGTCGATGCGATTCGTTATATTGATCCGGTAACTGGAGAAGTTTTGCAAAGTGTAGAAGCTTTAAATGTCTATCCCGCCCGTCACTTTGTTACCCCACAAGATCGTTTAGAAGTTGCTTGTAATGATATCGAAGCCGAACTCAAACAGCAAGTTCAAGCCCTAGAAAATGCAGGCAAACTATTAGAAGCCCAACGCTTAAACCAACGGACTCGTTATGATTTAGAGATGTTGCGAGAAGTCGGATATTGTAACGGCGTTGAAAACTATTCTCGTCATTTAGCCGGACGCCAAGCCGGAGAATCACCAGAATGTTTGATTGATTATTTTCCCAAGGATTGGTTATTAGTGATTGATGAATCTCATGTGACTATTCCTCAAATTCGGGGAATGTACAACGGCGATCAATCCCGAAAACGAGTATTAGTTGAACATGGGTTTCGTCTTCCCAGTGCAGCCGATAACCGTCCGTTAAAGGCAGAAGAATTTTGGGGAAAAATGAATCAATGTATTTTTGTTTCAGCCACACCGGGAGATTGGGAAATTGAACAGTCTCAAGGTGAAGTGGTTGAACAAATTATTCGACCGACTGGTGTAGTTGACCCAGAAATTTTTGTACGTCCCACTGAAGGACAAATTGATGATTTGTTCGGAGAAATTCAGGAACGAGTTGAACGAGATGAACGAGTTTTAATTACGACATTGACGAAACGGATGGCAGAGGACTTAACCGAATATCTACAAGATCGAGGTGTAAAAGTCCGATATCTACACTCAGAAATTAAGTCTATTCAACGGATAGAAATTATCCGAGACTTACAACAAGGGGTGTTTGATGTGTTGATTGGAGTGAACCTATTGCGGGAAGGTTTAGATTTACCTCAAGTGTCGTTAGTGGTAATTTTGGATGCGGATAAAGAAGGGTTTTTGCGGGCGACACGTTCCTTAATTCAAACCATTGGTCGGGCGGCGCGAAATATCCGAGGTCAAGCCATTTTATATGCAGATAACCTCACCGATAGCATGATCAAAGCGATTGATGAAACTGAACGACGACGTACTATTCAGCTAGAATATAACGAAAAACATGGAATCATCCCCCAAACCATTGTGAAAAAGTTTAGCAATGCTATTTTAGACTTTTTGGATGTTTCTCGACGCTTAAATGCTCAACAGTTAGAAGAAGTTTATGAACAAGTTGACGAATTATCCTTAGAAGAAATTCCGAATTTTATTGGTCAGTTAGAACAACAAATGAAAGAAGCCGCGAAAAAGTTAGAGTTTGAAGAAGCTGCAAAATTACGAGATCGGATTAAACTGTTACGAGATAAGTTAGTTGGGCATTAGTCTCTCACCTCTAGCCCCTCACTTTCTAAAAGAGGGGAATCATTCATCGAGATTAAGTGTTTTGCATTGAATAAAAGTTCAATCTTGATCGGTAATTTGATCTATACAGGGGTCACATCTTGACAAAAGTTGTACCAATTTTGTACCAATGGAATAGTACACGGCACACAGCGCGGTATAAACCAACTCTAGAGCTTAGACAGTTAAAGAGTTTGGGGGTAATGGACACAACAGGATTCGAACCTGTGACCTCTACGATGTCAACGTAGCGCTCTAACCAACTGAGCTATGCGTCCGAACGAGTTATAACTTTAGCATAGACTGTCTTATCTCTGCAACCTCTAGAGTGAATTTTCTCCTGAGATTTCCTAGAGAAGCTGATTTGAGGGAACTGAGTCGAGAATTTATTCGTTGCGAATGGCTCAACTCTGACGCTAAGAGGGTAAACTTGGATGGAAGGATTTTAAATACTGAAGTGGCGTAGAATGTTTAAAAGTATGAACAATCGTCACTGAGCTACTCTACCATGATGTAATCTGAGGAAAACAGGATGACTAAACAACGAAGTCTAGGGGATATGGTCAAACAGGAAGCTCAAAAAGTCAGCGACTCAGATGTTCAAACCGTAGAAGCAGAAATCGTTAATTCTGCTGAGGTTCCAGAACAAGAAGATACTGAAACATCATCGACATCTGAAGCAACTGAGACTCCTACTATGCGACGTAAGAATCCTACTAAAGCAGACCTCGAAGTTCAAATCACTGAATTAACTTCCCAAATTACTGAATTAACATCAAGCTTAGAAACATCTCGGGAAAACGAACGTACTATCCAAGAGAAGGTGTTAAATTTACAATCTGAAGTTGAGGAAAAAAGTAAATTCATTGCTCAACTCCAAAAAGAACTTAAAGAGAATGATGTTAAAGAGGAACTTGAGAAGGCTCAAAAAGCAGCATTTCAATTATCAGAAACCAATTCTCAACTGATAGAAGAACTGGAAAAACTCAAAAACGAGAACCAAGAACTCAAAGAGAAAAAAGAGCAGAAGGTTAAACCGGATAAAAAAGCACACTTACCTCAGTTAATCCATCGTCCCGAACACGTTACAAATCAACCTAAAACTTCTTCTAACGATGACTTTTCTCAAAGTACCTGGTTGCTTTGATTTTTCCGCTAAAAGAGTACACCTCCTAGTTAATCTCTAAACTCTGGTTTTCTAGAATAAACATAAATCAATAGCTGTTTTTGCTATTTTCAAGTTACAAATAGTAAAGATTAACGCTCAATTTTCGCCAAAAATTTAACAATAATTTATCTAACAGAGTATCCCATCACTGATTTAGAACCGACTGTCATAGAGATCAAGAATGATTCTCAGCATTGATTGCATAACTTCTCACTGAACTAGAGATACATATTAGTAGAGACAAACCACTCATCTGACCTCACTCCATATCTATGCTATTTGACCTGGCGAACCTCCCCTACTGGATTTTCTTAGGAATGGGTATTTTACTTTTCCTACTGGTAATTCTTGGGGGCGCAGGTGATGAAGAAGTCGATTTAGACCCAGATGTTGACGTTGATGTAGAGGCAGACTTTGATGCAGATGTCGATGCTTCCGGTGATTTCAGTCCACTCAAACTGTTGGGATGGTTGGGGTTTGGTCAAGTTCCGTTACTGTTATTGCTAGCAACAGATTTCAGCCTGGTGGGACTATTGGGCTGGATGTTTAACGTCATCGTGGGTGAACTAACAGGAAGCCTTCCCGGTGCGGGGTTGAGTGGTGTGATCTCCATTACTGCCATTGTTGTAGGTTTGTCTGTGGGTAGCACAATTGCCCGGCCCATCGGTCAACTGTTTGCATCCTTTGGGGAAGATACCCGTGGCGAGCGCTTAATTGGTCGTCTGGCAATTGTAACTTCTGTCAATATTCCCAAGCAAAAAATCGGTCAGGTGGATGTTCTCGACGCCGATAGTAACCGGGTAACGATTACCGCCACTCTACCCGAATGGGCAACAGTGATTCCTCTGCGTGGAGAAGAAGTTCTCGTCATTGCTCGTCAACCTCAAGCTTATCTAGTGATTGCCCACAATAGTCCCGACAGTCAGCAGTGGCTATCTGATTTATCTCATTAACAATATTAATTTGATTGGAGTTCCTGCAATGTTATTTTGGCTAACTTTCTTACAATCATTACCCGCAATTAACACCTCCAAAACTGACTCAATCACCTCTAATATCGAAACCACTCCCGCTTATCTTCAGGCTCAAATTTCACCCTTAACTCCCAGAACAAATCAACCGATAATCGGACAACTCGGAGGTAGCCTAACTATCTTTGCCGGATTTTTTACCGGAATTGTTTTCTTAATCATTTTGGGAACCATTGCCTATTCTCGCCTTTATCAAGTCACTCCCGCCAACGAAGCCTTTGTTAAAACCGGAGGTGTTCTCCGCAAACGAAGAACTGTGATTAAGCATGGGGGATCTTTAGTATTACCTGTATTTGATCGCCTCACTCGTGTTCCCCTCAAAGAAATTTCTATTGATGTCGAACGCACTGGAAAACTCGCTGTTCGGACTCAAGACTATTTGCGTGCGGATATGCGAGTCACCTTTTTTGTTTGTATTAATGCCATTGATGAAGATATCAAAACGGCTACTGAACGTCTCTCTCAAAATGGTCAAATCACAACTGATGATATTAAAAACGCCATTGAAAAACGGGCAGATGATGCGATTCGAGCGGCAGCAAAAAGCAAAACACTTGCCTATCTTGACTCCGATAAGTTAGGCTTTGCTCAAGAGGTACTGAACTTAATTGAACCTGATCTTAAAAAAATTGGTTTAACCCTCAATAATATTGCGATTTCAGAAATCGAAGAAAGCGATACCTATGATACGAATAACTTCTTTGATGCTCAAGGGGTAAAATTGCGAACTGAAACGATTCAAAAATCAATTAAGCAAAAAGAAGAAGTCGAACTCACTACTGAACGAGAACGACAGGAATTTGCGCTCACAACTCAAGTGGAAATCGATCAGAAAAAACTTGTGGCTCGCAAACAGTCGTTGGAAATTGAAAAAGACAAAGAAAGTGCAGAATTGGCACAACAGCTAGAAGTTGAAACGTTGAGGGCGCAACAAACCCGGGAAATTCAAGAGGCAAAAGATAAAGAAGCGGCGAACCAAGAGCGTCATCAAATCCTACAAGCCAAAGCCGTTGAAGAAGAAGAAATCAGAAAAAAATTAGCCGTTCAGCAAAGTCAAATTATTGCCGATATTACTCTAGAAGAACAACAGAAAAAATTCAAAGTTGCTCAAGCTTTGCAAAAACAAGAAGCAGAAATGGCGGAAATTCAACGACAAAAAACCATCGACTCCAACCGTTTCTCCGCCCAAGTTGAAGTAGAAGAACAAGAGAAAAAACTCAAAGTTGCCCAAGCTTTGCAAAAACAAGAAGCAGAAATGGCGGAAATTCAACGACAGAAAATTATTGAGTCTAACCGTCTGACTGCCCAAGTTGAAGTTGCTGAAGCTGAACGCTTATCTCAACTTGCCAAACAAGAAGCGGCGATTGCAATTGCGGCAAAAGAACAGGAACGGTTAATTGCTGAAGCTGAACGGGCTAAAGCAGAATCCGGGGTAACAACAGCAACGGAAATTGAGAAAGCCGAACGTCAACAGCGCTTATCTGTGATTATCGCTGAACAAGAAGCTGAACGGCAACGTATCACGGAACAAAATGTGGTAGAAATTGATGTATTTCGTCGCAAACGACAAGCGGAAATTGCCCGCCAAGCGGCAGATTTGGAAGCGGAATCTATTCGTACTCTCGCCGACGCTAATCGCGATAAAGAAATAGCCGCAGCCGACGGACTCGAAGCAAAAGTGAAGGCTGAAAATGCAATTAGCGATGCTAACCGAATTGCTCAGGTGATTAGTGAACTTGGCCCTCAAATGATTGATAATCTGCCAGAAATTATGACGGCGTTAGCCCCACAACCCGGAGTTTTAGGGGATGCTAAAATCTATGCGTTTCCGGGGGCAAATGGTAATAGTAGCACGCAAGAAATTAGCAAATTGATGATGTCTACCAGTGGGATGACGTTGGTTAATTCTTTGTTGGAAGACGGGAAGTTGGTTTCACTACTGGCGGGTTTAACTCAATTGATGCGGGGTTCGGGCGGTACATTACCCCAGGAGTTAGAACAGTTTACAGAATCAGTCGTCTCAAAGGAGTCAGAACCCGCGAAAAACAAGACAAGCAACACTCAAAAATCCGATAATTCTGTTATTCCTCCCTCAGTTGGGTAGGTTTTTTACATTCCGATTCCATCAAGATTCCCATCGGCATCAAAATTCAGACTGTTGGTAATCATTGTGATGAGGTTGATGGGAATTTTCAGAACAAATTGTTGTTAATCTAAAGGTTAGTTGCTCAATTTCGACGAATCTATCAATGAATAATGGCCCTTCTCCCAATCAGCAATATCCGTTGCCGAATCAAACTCGCCTCGTTTATTTAAAGAATATCATCAAAAATCCTAACATTATTGTTGGGGATTATACTTATTATGATGATTTTGAGAATCCCGAAAATTTTGAACGCAACGTTCTTTATCACTTTGATTTTGGAGGAGATAAACTGATTATTGGTAAATTTTGTTCTATCGCCTCTGATGTCAAATTTATTATGAATGGAGGAAATCACCGCACAGATTGGTTTACAAATTATCCCTTCCCAGTTTTTGGTTTGGGTTGGGAAGTGGCAATGCCAGATTCTTGGCCGAATAAAGGCGATACAATGATTAGTAATGATGTTTGGATTGGTTATGGTGCGACAATTATGCCGGGTATTCAGGTGGGGGATGGTGCGATTATTGCCAGTCAATCGGTTGTTACTCGCTCTGTTGAACCTTATACAGTTGTTGGGGGAAATCCGGCTCAAGAAATTCGCAAACGGTTTGAAGAATCAATCATTCAAGAACTATTAGAAATTTGCTGGTGGGATTGGGAAATTGACAAAATAACCCGTAATCTTAAAGCGATTTGTGGTTCCGATCTTGATGCTTTGCGGAAAGCAACATAATCTACATCAATATTTTAGGACTAAAATATGCGAAAAATACGATTATTCATAGCCTCTATAAATTACCATAAATTAAAACGTATGAGTCTGGATTATTACAAGTATTTTATCAGGTTGAAAATAGTTAAAAAAAATAGAATAAAGTCAGAGTTGGAAACCCGATTCCTTAGAGAAACCAGGTTTCTATGATTGGCAGTCTTAAACTCTAATTATTCTGGTTTGATAGTTCAGAATCCTTTGTTTGCTTCTGATTAGATGAGCCATTTTTACCCTTTCCATTCTGATGATGACCATTACCATTCCCATTCCCATTCCCATTCCCATTACCATTCCCATTCCCATTACCATTACCATTCCCATTCCAGTTCTCAAAATGTCCGTTCATTTCGGGGGCGGGATTTAAGTCTGTTTCAGTCGATGATTTTCCAATCAAATTGAGTTGTAGAGTTTGAGCAATCACATAAAAGACTGGCACAATATACAAACTCAAAATAGTAGAAATCAGCATTCCTCCTAATACACACAAGCCAATAGAAACCCGACTTGCTGCACCTGCACCCGTCGCTAAAGCCAGAGGAAGTACCCCAAAAATTGTCGAAAAAGCGGTCATTAAAATGGGTCGAAATCGAACTTCTCCGGCTTCTAAAGCGGCTTCTGTAATCGATAATCCTTGGAGTCGTAATTGGTTGGCAAACTCGACAATCAAAATAGAGTTTTTCGTCGCTAAACCAATCAACATAATTAACCCAATACGGCTGTAAATATTCAACTCCAATTCAGCTATCCACAACGCCGCAAAAGCACCTAAAAGCGACAACGGAACAGCCAACAAAATAATCAACGGATCAACATAACTTTCAAATTGGGCGGCTAAAGTCAGGAAAATAAACGTCATCGCCAAACCAAAAATTAACAGCGTCGCATCACCCGCATCTCGAAACTCTCGCGACTCTCCTGATAAATCAGTTCGCATTCCTTCCGGTAACACTTCCGAAGCTAAGTTTTCTAAAGCCGTAATAGCATCTCCTAAACTCACACCTGCGGCTGGACTTCCTTCAATTTCTGCGGCACGAAAGCGGTTAAAGTGATTGATTTGCGGAGGCGTTGTTGAGGTTTTTACAGTGACCAAACTACTCAAGGGAATCATTTGTCCCTGTTCAGTTCTCACATATAATTCTTGAATATCATCTGGCGTTGAACGATATTCTTTTTCACCCCGAACGATGACTTCATAACGCTGATTTCCCTGGTTGAAATTGGTGATATCTTCACCCCCCAACATAATTTGTAGCGTGCGGGCAATATCCTGAACTGACACCCCTAAATTACCCGCTAAAGCCCGATCAACTTCTAAGATCAACTCCGGTTTATTAATCTTTAAATCCGTATCAACGTTGACCACTTCTGGTAATGCTTGCGCTCGTTTTGTAAACTCATCAGACACCGCAGCCAGTTCTTCTAAATCTGTTCCTTGAATGACAAATTTAATCGGTTGACCTCGACTACTTCCGGGTAAAGAACTCGGGTTAATCGCAAACACCATTGCATCAGTAATTTGGGAAAACTTGCCAATTAATCGCTTAACAATTTCCTGCTGAGATTGACCCGGTTCTGTGCGTTCTGACCAGGGAATTAAACGAGTAAAAGCAAATCCTCGGTTTCCTTGAGAGGCACCTCGACCAAATCCTGATAACGTGAAATAAGCCCTCATTTCGGGAACGTCTGCGAGGATATCTTCGACTTGTTGAACCACATTACTGGTATATTCTACACTGGCACCTTGAGGAGCATTAATCGGAATAAAAACTCGCCCTCGATCTTCAGTCGGTAAAAAACCTTGAGGGATTTGTACAAATAGCCATGCAGTTACGGCTAAAGACATCAAAAATACTAATAATACAACAGGTTTAAGCTGCATTACTATCTTTAAAGACCGACCATACATCATCTGAATCAGGTCAATTCCCCATTCTAAAAAATCGAGAGGAACAGACAATACTTTCATCAAAACATTGCGTTTTTCTGTACTTTTCGGTTTGAGAATTCGAGCCGAAACCGCAGGTGCAAGAGTTAATGCTACGAAGGAAGAAACAATCACTGAACCCGCTAAGGTAATTGCAAATTCATTAAATAATCTTCCCGTTGTTCCTCCCGAAAATCCCACCGGAACAAACACCGCCACCAATACAACTGTTGTCGCAATCACCGCAAATACAACCTCTCCCACCGCTTCTAAAGCAGCCGGCAGGGGTTTCATGCCTTTTTCATCGATATAGCGAACAATATTTTCTAACACAACAATGGTGTCATCTACAACCAAACCTGTCGCCAGAGTCAGGGCAAATAGGGTTAATGTATTAACCGAAAATCCTAGCACAAACATCACCGCTAACGCCCCAATTAAAGAAACGGGAATCGTAATAGCCGGAATCAAAGTTGCTCGCCAATTTCGCAAGAAAACAAAGATAACGAGGACAACCAAAGCAATAGATAATAATAAACTATGCCAAACTTCATCAATGGCAATTTCCACAAATTCTGAGTAGTCAACCGCAATGGTATAACTCATTCCTTCGGGGAAAATTTTGGCAAGTTCAGCCATCTGTGCTTTGATACCACTCGCCACTTCTAACAGGTTTGAACCCGAAAGTTTACTCACCCCCAAAGAAACCGCAGGTAAGCCTCGAAATCGAGCAATGGTGCGATCATCTTGAGCGCCGATTTCCGCTCGTCCAATATCTCTTAAACTGATTTGAGAACCATCAGCGTTGTTTTTAATAATCAGGTCTTCGTATTCTTCGGGTTGTTGTAAACGTCCTAAAGTTCTGACTGGATATTCAGTCATTTCTCCTTCAATACGACCACTCGGAATCTCTACATTTTGTCGTCTTAATGCCTGTTCAACATCTAATGCAGTGATATTTCGAGCCGCCATTTTTTGCGAATCTAGCCACAGTCGCATCGCATAACGACGTTCTCCTCCGATAATAATACTCCCGACTCCATCGACGGTTTCCAGAGCATTTTTAATAAACAAATCTGCGTAGTTACTCAGTTCTAGGGTGGTGAAATTTTCCCCATAAACCGCAATCCACATAATTTGTTCATCGTCGCTGCTTTCTTTAGAAACAACGGGGGGATCAATATCATCGGGAAGTCTCCCAACCACTTGTGAAACCCGGTTACGAACGTCTTGAGTTGCCGCTTCTAAATCTCGTTCTAGGTTGAATTGAACTCGAATGGTACTGACGCCTTCCCGCGTTGATGAACTGAGGGTTTTAATCCCATCGACACTATTAACTTCAGCTTCAATAATTTCTGTAACTTCTGTTTCTACAACCTCTGGATTTGCACCGGGATAAGTGGTGCGAATGGTCACCAGAGGCGGGTCAATACTGGGAAATTCTTGAACGGGAAGCCGACTAAAACTAATTAATCCAATTAAGATAATGAATAGGGAACAAACGGAAGCAAAGACGGGTCTTTTGATAAAGAAATGGGTGAACATGATGAGTGAAGACGATTGAG
The DNA here is from genome assembly GCF_000169095.1 of Lyngbya sp. PCC 8106. Classification (GTDB taxonomy): domain Bacteria; phylum Cyanobacteriota; class Cyanobacteriia; order Cyanobacteriales; family Microcoleaceae; genus Capilliphycus. The sequence goes on along the minus strand of NZ_AAVU01000022.1, from coordinate 27,868 downwards.
TATTTTAGCATTGAGATGTTGAGATGTGTTGCCCCATTCTCAAACCTAGAGTTGGAAGTCATATTTTCTAGGTTTTTGGTAAATCAAACCCTAATTTGATAAAATTTTATTCCTCAGATTCAGCAACATTTTTTTTGAATAGATTACTTTATTCAACGACTTTAATCGCCGCCCCATCAGATAATTTTTGAGTCCCAGATACAATTAATTTTTGTCCTGGTCGTAATCCTGACAACACTTCTGCATTATCCCCTTGAACTAAACCTAATTCTACCTGTTGTTTTTTTGCTGTTAATGTCTCGACCCCTTCACTAATATAAACAAAGCGTTGCTCCCCTTGAAAAGTAATCGCATTGACAGGCACAATTACTGTACCTGACCGTTCATTCCAAATTACCATTGAACGGACAAACTGATTATCTCGTAGCCGTCCTGATTGATTATCAAATGTCGCTTTGGCTAACAAAGTTTGAGAGTTTTGATTAACGGTTGGTGAAATAAAACTAATTTTTCCGGTAGCGAGAACTTCACCTTGAGGATCACTAATTGTGACAGGTAATCCGATTTTTAAATCCGCTTTTCGTTCAATTGGAATCGGTAAACGTAAATCTAAGCGTTGATTTTCAGTTAAGGTTGTAATCGCATCACCCTGACTGAGAAAATCACCAATTTTACCCGAAACATCTCCCACAATACCCGTAAACGGAGCCACAATTGCCGTTTCTTCGAGTTGAACTTCTAAACCACTCACCTCAGCAATTGCTTCTGCAACTTCGGCTTCGGCTTGAGCAATTTCTTCAGGACGAGTTCCATTTAATAATTGATTCAATTCACTTTGGACTTCAGCAACTTCGGCCTCAACGAGAGCAATTTCTTCCGGACGCGCCCCATTTTCCAATTGTCGCAACGCTTGACGTTCTTCTTCAACCGTTGATTGGAGTTGCTCAATTTGAGTTCTTTGACTTTGTTGGAGTTGTTGTAAACGTCTTTGAGATTCCTCGACAGTAGCACTCAATCGCCGTTCATTTTGGCGAAATTCTTCCAGTTCATCTTGAGAAACTGCACCCTGTTCTCGCAACTGATTATAACGATTCGTTCGTTCCCTTGCGAGTTCTAAATCAGCTTGATTGGCTTCAATTCTGGATCGCGCTTGAGCAATTTCGTCTTCAAGACTTCCCGATCGCGCATCAGTTAAACGGGCTTGAGCTTGGTTTAATCTGGCTCTGGCTTGAGCGACTTCTTCAGAACGAGTTCCGGCTTTTAATTCATCTAGACGAGCTTGGGCTTGATTTAAGCGGGCTTCGGCTTGATCAATTTCTTCGGGACGAGTTCCCGCCCTCAGTTGCGCTAAATTCGCCTGAGCGCGAGTTACATTAGCCTGGGCGCGTCGGAGTTCGGCTTCGATATTATCACTTTTCAACCGGGCGATCGCTTGTCCCTCTGTGACTGTATCCCCCGACTCGACAAAGATCCGAGTGATCCGTCCTGCGGTTTCGGAACGAATATCGACTGAACGTATCGCTTCTAACGTCCCCACAAACTCCGATTTTTCTTGTAGGGTGGTTCCCTCGACGGTGGCTAATTTAACGGGAATGGTTCGCGGACTAGAGGCTGCTTGACTTGCGGTTTGGGGTTTGTTGGCTTGTTGGTTTTCCCACCATTTCCCCCCAACGAACCCTGCACCCAAAGCCATCACGATCACAATTAGCACTTGTAACCATCCGATCCCTTGTTTGGCGGGTTGAGGTTGAGGTGGAGACGATATAGAGGAAACTTGAGGTTGATCGACTGTATTATCCCGTATTGGGTTCAACACAGTTGATGAATCTTGTGCCTCTTTTTCTGTAGATTTGGACAATGGAGCGTTTGACATAGATTTACTCAATCAGTCATCGTGGATTTAGACGGGCTTTGTCTTTACAAAGTTTAATAAATTTTGAGAAATTTGTTCATCTTTCCGGAGCATGAGATTAAAAGTTCGTTAGAAGGCACAAGTCAGAAGTGATCACAGGTAACTTTCACTCTTTCCCCGCTACCTCCCCTTAAATTGGATGTTGGGTTCAAAACCAAATGATCAAAATTTGACGAGAAAGCGTGAATGACTGTTCAACTCACTATTTTGAGACGATTTGAGCTATTTTGTACCGTCATTGAACGCACCCGGATCAGGTCATCTCATCAAATCTGGCGACTAGATCCAGCATTTCCGACGTTCTCAGACACCTCTTTGACAGGAGTTGGCGGTAAAACTCCGAGGGCTGATCACTCTAACACGACGCTGAATATATACTAAGATGATACGCTATTGAATGCTAAAAATTATAACGTATTTTTTCAGTTCGCTGTCTTTTCAGTTCTCGTCGGAATCTTTCATCAATTAGTCCGACTCGCCAATCCTAAACTTCTCAATTTTATTTCTCAATGATGTTTTTTAGTGTTATTATTCCCACTTACAATCGTTTACCGATTCTCAAAAAGTGTTTAACTGCACTTGAACACCAATCTAATCACACCAGCATTGAAAATTATGAAGTTATTTTAGTGGATGATGGTTCAACAGATGGCACTTTAAAATGGTTACAAGACCATCAGCTAGAGTTTCCTCATGTTCGTTGGTTTTGTCAAGCTCATCAAGGGCCTGCTGCCGCGCGAAATTTAGGCGTTAAACAGGCTCAAGGTGATACAATTATTTTTATTGATAGTGATTTAGTTGTTACTGAAAACTTTCTCAAAGCTCATGCGAGTGCATTGATTCAGGGTTATCAAACTAGCGATCGCGTTTTTACTTATGGTCGGGTAATTAATACCTGTAATTTTGAATATCCAACCTCTGAACCCTACAAAATTACTGATTTTTCTGCGGCTTATTTTGCAACGGGAAATGTTGCAATTGCTCGTCATTGGTTAATGGAAGCCGGATTATTTGACACGCAATTTCATCTCTATGGTTGGGAAGATTTAGAACTGGGTGTTCGCCTGAAAACATTAGGATTGACGTTAATTAAATGTCCCGAGGCTGTGGGTTATCATTGGCATCCTCCTTTTGCCCTAGAACAACTTCCTAATTTGATTGATCGGGAAATTCAACGCGGTAGAATGGGTGTTTTGTTTTATCAAAAACATCCTAGTTTTGAAGTTAAAATGATGATTCAAATGACAATATTACATCAAGTTCTTTGGGGGTTTTTAAGTGTTGGAGGTCGATTAAATGAACGTACCATGTCGGGCGTTTTACAATGGCTGATTAATCAGGGAAAACCTCAACTGGCTTTAGAAATTGCCCGGATTTTTTTGAATTGGTACAATGTTCGAGCGGTGTATGCCGCGTATCGAGAACTCTAAAGTCAGAACAAGAAAAAGGATCAGGTTAAACCTTTATTCTGTCTTAAATTATCTTAAATTAATCTAAAATCTGGAATTGAGAACCGCACTTACTGAAATTAATTTGAATAAATTTAGGAAAATCAATCGACTTCCGCAGTCTAGCTGTAAAATGAGGTTAATCAGGCTGTTAGATCTGCGATCGCAGGTTTAAACTTGGCAGTATTTGTTCTAAAATCATTTTCTACTCAATCCTACAGGGTGATTAACTTGATCAAATTCAGCATTAAAGTAGAAGTTAATTAGTCAACTTTATACAGAATGGCAGCTATCATTAATAAAGAACCAAAACCATCAGGTTTAGCGACTGTGTTAATTTTTTTCTCAAGCGGGCTAACCAGACTTGTACAACGGATAGGGTTTATGAAATTCTGGACAAAAAGCTTGATGTCCAAACTGATCATCTCCTTTTTGCTGCTGTTATTCGTGAGTTTGTCCAGTATGGGGACAATAGCTTATCTTGATGCGAAATCTTCAATGATAGAGTTAGCCTTAGAACAACTCCAGATGAGTGCAACCCTCAAAGAAGACAGCTTAAACCGTTGGCTAGAAACACATCGCAAAGCAACTGTTTCTCTGGGGCTACTTCCCGAAGTCAAAACTCAAGCTGAAGTTCTATTAACCCGTGATCGCTCAAGTGAAGAATTTGCCCGAGCCTATCGTCAAATGCAATCATTAATGAGTATAGCATTTGCCACTCAATCTGATGTGCGAGATATTTTTATTTTAACAGCGAGTACAGGAAAAATTATATTTTCTACCAATCCTAGCACTGAAGGTCAATCTCGAAATGCTGATGAATATTTTATTGAAGGACTTAAACAAACTTATGTTCAAAGTATTTATCTTTTTCCGGCAACTAATCAACCGACTTTAACGATTTCTACACCCATCTCTGGAGAAAACAATCAAACATTAGGTGTATTAGCCGTCAACTTGAATCTAGAAACAGTTGCAGAAATCATTACTCAAACCGACCCTGATCTTCACGAAGAAATCTACTGGGTAACTCGATTTAAAGTTCCGATATATACCAATATACCCAATCCTAAAAAATTACCTCGTCGCTTACAAAATCAAGGATTAGAAGCAGCATTAAAGCAAAAAAATGGTACACATCAAGACTTGAACTATGCAGGTGAAACCATCATTGGGGTGCATCGTTGGTTAGAACAATGGAATTCTGTTTTGCTCGTAGAAAAATCACGTTTTCATGTTCTTAAACCCGTTTACAAATTAGCAACAAATATTTTATTTGCAGGATTGTTTTTGACTATTATTTTTGGCTTTTTTATCTATAAACTTGTTCAAAACTTAACCCAACCTATTTTAACACTAACAACGGCTGCCAGGCATATTGCAGATGGAAATTTAAAGCTTGTTCCTGTCACCACAACGGATGAAGTTGGAATACTGACCACCGCATTAAACCAAATCACTCAACAACTCCATTATTTATATAGTAGCTTAGAAGACCGTATTAATCAACCTCAAAATACAGACTTTAAATTACAAGAAGCATCTACACAAATACAAGAAAAAGAAAAAGAAAAAGAAACTTTATTAAATCAAAATATTTCAACTAAAAAGCAAAATTTAACAACACCTGAAAAACTAAATAGTCAACAATTCAGTCAATTTCTGGAAGCAATACCTGTCGGAGTTGTGGTACTTGATGCTCAAGGCAATATTTATTATTCTAATCATGTTGCTCAAAGTTTATTCGGGCCAGGTGCAGTTCCCGAAGCCGATCAAGATGCAGAAATTTATCCGAGTTATATAGCCGGAACAGAACAGATTTATGCAGAAAAAGATTTACCTTTGGTGCGAGCTTTAAACGGAGAAACAGTCACCATTAATAATATTGAAGTTCATCAAGGAGATCAGATTATTCCCTTAGAATCTTGGGGAACACCAATCTATGACGAAGCTGGAAATATTGCCTTTGCAATTGCTGCTTTTCAAGATACTTCTGAACGCAAAAATTCTGAAACTGAACGACAAATATTCATTGAAGATCTGTTTAAAATTAACTGTGATTTACAACTGGCTTTAGATCAAGAAGAACAACTGAATTCTACCGCAGAACGCTTTGTTCCTCATCAATTTTTAACATTCTTAGGTTATGAGAGTATTGTGGATGTCAAAGTTGGGGATGCTGTGCAGCAAGAAATGTCAATTTTATTCTCTGATATTCGCAGCTTTACTCAGCTTTCTGAACAAATGAGTCCGTCTGATAATTTTAAGTTTATTAATGCTTATCTCGCCCAAATGGAACCTGCTATCGTAAAAAATTATGGGTTAATTGATAAGTATATTGGAGATGCAATTATGGCATTATTTGGCTGTAGTGCTGATCATGCGGTGCAGGCGGGAATTGATATGTTAAAATATTTAAGTGAATTTAATCTAACTCGTTGCCGTCCTGATCGTTCTCCTGTTCAGATTGGAATTGGTATTAATACGGGAGATTTAATGTTAGGAATTGTTGGGGGAAAGGATCGGATAGATACCACTGTGATTAGTGACGCGGTTAATTTAGCAGCCCGTCTAGAAAAACTAACCAAAAGATATAGTGTTCCTTTATTAATTAGTGAAAACACCTTTTTAGCCTTACCTGATCCGACAGCTTATTCACTCCGGTTAATCGATCAAGTCGTGGTGACTGGAAAATCAAAAAAAGTTTCTGTGTTTGAAGTTTTTGAAGCAGATTCACCTCAAGTTCGACAAAAAAAGTTAGAGACTAAAACACAATTTGAACTGGCTATTACTTATTACTATCAAGAAGAATATCAGCAAGCAATTCAATTATTTTCTGAATGTCTGACTGAAAATCCCACAGATACCGTAGCCCTGATGTATTGGCAAAGGTTACAAAGTCAAGTATGATCAAATAGAATTGGTGTATTATAGATCAGATTAAACACTTAGCTTGTCACTCGCTCTATCTTAAGTCTAACAATGTCACCTTCTATCAACCTTTAAAGTCAACCTATTTCCTTATGAGTCAAATCTTTGGAAATTTTGTAGAGATTTCCTCAACCGACAATCAAGAATTTTTAGCCATCGGATTTTCGCCGAGTTCAATTCCCCTTCAACTTCGCTGGCGGAATAATGGCTTATCCGCTAACTTTATGGCTGATTATGTCACCACATTTTTTCCTAAAAGTGAAGATGATCCGACCACTCAACATCGACAAGCAGAAATCCAAAGTGCGGTTAGTTTTATCTCCAATGAACTCCTCGAAAATGCGATGAAGTTTAGTGATAATCGTTGTGTTTATCCGATTCAAATTAAAATTAATTTAAGTCGTGAGTGGCTATCTTTTTTAGTCATTAATAGTATTGATCCCAGTACAATTTCATCATTTCAGGATTACATTCAAACCTTATTAAATAGTGATCCACAAGAAATGTATATTAATCAAATTGAACAAAATCTAGAAAATGGTCAAAGTTCGCGGTTAGGTTATCTCACGATGATCAATGACTATCAAGCCCATCTGGGGTGGAAATTTGAGACTGTTAAAATGGACTCAGAGATGTTCATCGTTAGCACCGTTGTACAACTCGCTATCTAAATAACTAACCCGAACACTGATCAACAAGGATGTGACTAGCATGGACATTCAAGAGTTTAAAACCGAAGAATACCAAGTTAAATATGATAGCGAGACAACGACAATTATCTTGGTTGGTTCTTTACGATTGAGTAACTTAGATGAGTCTAACCCCATTATTCATTTACTCAATGATGTCCTCGCTTTACAACCTGAGACAATTACCCTCAACCTACGAGAATTAAAATACCTCAATAGTTCTGGAATTAATATGCTGTCAAAATTTGTAATACAAGTTCGACGCATCAAAACCATTAACCTCATTGTTCTCGCCTCGAATGCAATTCCTTGGCAAAGTAAATCCTTAAAAAACTTACAGCGATTGATGCCAAGTTTACAACTTGAAGTCGAATAAACTTCGTCATTATCCCTTAAAGCTGACTCCGAGTATAGCGAGTACGTCTCAGTAAATCTTGAGCCTCTGCATTAACCGTTGTTCCGGGCTGTACTTCTTCCAAGGTATAAATAATATTAGCCAGTTGTCGATTCATTACTCTATAATCGAGATCATTAGAACGAGTTAACTCTCGCCATTCTGTAATCAGTTTTTGAGCCTTTTTCATTGCCTCAATTGAATCTTTTTCGTCTTGAAGTCGCCGCTTAATTTTTTTTAAATTAGAGTTATATTCTGATAACTTTTCTTGAGCTTCTTGATAGGAAGAATTATCCTGAGAAATCTTTTCGAGTTGGCGAATGGCTTGTTCCCAAAAATTAATGGCTTGTTCCCATTTTTCCACTGGATGTGGAGGATTTTGAACCACATTCACCGCTTGAACAGCATATTGTTGAGCCGTTGCAATTAAAGTTGTTCCCCTCTTTTCACGAGTCGCTTGATCGACTTCTTTCTCAAAATCTTTTTGTGCCGTTAAAGAACGATTTTCCGAGAGACGTCCCGCCAGAGTATCTGAAGGAATTTGATCAAATAAATCAATGGCTGTTTGCCATGCCGCAATCACTTGTCTTTCCCCAGATTTTAAGTTCTGATATTCTTTGCGAGCCGAATTAAGAGCAGATTCCGCTTCATTAAATCGTTCTTGAGCATACTGTTCTTGAATTATTTTTCCTTCAATTTTTTGAATATAATCACGAGTTTCCTCATATTCTTCAGTTGTAAATTGCCAACTACATTTAAACAAAGAACAATAAAATTTAGGATTAAAATCTAAAAACCAAGCGGGTAATCGATCTAGATGTTGATAAGCTTTTTGAATCTCCTGCTCACTCAGATCAATCTCAGCATTAGTCGTTGCTTCCTGAAGTAATTTTTCAGTTTGTTCAGCATTAGCAATGGCTTGTTTATAGTGATAATTCATATTCATATAACTCGGAAACAGCAAAACTGGGATTGTTTTACTAACTGGCCAACGAATTAACGGAACAGGTAAATTAACAAACCAAACAAAAGCCATTATTCCAACAACAATCAGACTTCCACGCATGATTTGGTTGTAAGTTTGAGGGGTACGGTTAACCGAAGCCGCCTCCTGAAGAACTTTCTCATCAAAATCAGGAAATTGATCACTAACAATTTGACGCAATTCATCACAAGAAAGGGGTTCACCCATCTGCAATCGCAACTTGTCGAGTCGTTGCAAGACAATTTTGCGCCCCAATTCACTGGTGAGATTATCCTGGGAACCACCGTTGATTTCTCCAGTGAGAATCTCAAAAGCGCGATTACCAAGCCGTTGCATTAACATATCCTCCGGGACTGGTGCTAAAAAACATACTTCTCTTTCGAGCATAGCGTATCTTATTAACTAGAGTATCGCTAAATTTTTATTGAACTTTTGTAGAATGGCTTAATATAAGTTCATCTTTGCTGAAAAATAATCTTTGATTCAATTGAGGACAAGGTTGTTGAATCCTCGATAAAATAGAAGATGACTCCCTCCTAATCTCTAGCGATTGGCCCACCCTCATCGCTGTAACTTGCCATCGTCGCATTTCCAGCTTTTTCTAGGTTCACTTGTCGTTAATTGGGTAAACCCTGCATTTTTTAGTAATCAATTATGGCTACAATTCTAATTATTGATGAGGATGTTCAAACTCTAGGGACACTTCAAACCATTTTGCAAGCACAAGGCTATGAAGTTGTAACGGCTAACCCCGAAAAATTGACTTTTGCTGGTGTGGAAAATCTTCATCCTCACCTGATTCTTTACACTTGGATGTCTGACAAGGTGGATGTGTTATCTGCGATCAAACACCTAAAAACTCAGAGCGATCTCACTTCTGCTTTTTATCTATTACTGACTCAACCTGAACTTCTCAACTCCCAATTTTCCCTTTTAGAACCTCAGATCGATGATTGGATCTTTGCGCCAATAGATCCCGATGAATTAAACCGACGAGTCAGCCGAGGATTGAAAAAACATCAGAGTTATTCCCAACAATCCTATTCCAGTTTTCCTCAACTACAACAAGCTTTAAGTGATCTAAATCTAGCTCGTGAACGATTAATTCAAAGTGAAAAGTTTTCTACTTTGGGTCAAATGCTCTCAGGCATTACTCACGAAATTAATAATCCTGTTTCTGTCGTTAAAGGCAATGTTTCTCATGCCGCAGATTATACTCAAGACTTAATTGATTTAATCGCACTCTATGGCGAAGAATACTCTGATCCCTCCCCAGTGATTCAAGAAAGAATTGAGGAAATAGATCTAGAATTCTTATTTGAAGATCTGCCTCAAGTGATCGAATCAATGAAAAGTGGTGCTGAACGGATTCGTCAGTTAGTTGAGTCATTGAGGAATATTTATCGGGTTGATGATTCTGAAGAAAAAGTTGTTGATCTTCATCTGGTTCTAGATGATATTATCTTGATTTTACAATCTCAACTCAAAGGTAAAAAAGGTCGGGCGATTACTTTAGTTAAAGATTATGGTAAACTTCCAGAGGTTAAATGTTATCCCGGACAGCTTAATCAAGTGTTTATGAACTTGCTGAATAATGCGATTGATGCACTTGAAGATAGACGAGTCGAAACTTCTTCAGAGGAACCGACGATTTGGATTACAACAGAAGTTGCTTCTAGTGATCATTCTAATCACCCGACTACTCCCCAAGTGACAATCCGAATTAAAGATAATGGAACTGGAATTCCTGAGAACATTAAAAATAAAATCTTTGAACCGTTTTTTAGCACTAAACCACTCGGAACCGCAACAGGTTTTGGGCTGAATATTTGTCATCAGGTTGTCGTTGAAACCCATCAGGGACAACTTCAATGTGTCTCTCAACCCGGAGAAGGAACAGAAATAATTGTTTTCCTTCCTTTGACTCAATAACTGTTATTAACGGTTCAATTCATTACTGATTATCGGTTGGGTTTTTGGTCGCCCAAATCCAACCTTTTTACTATTACTGAGAAAAAAAGCTCGAATTGTAAAGAAATGTTAAGCGTTTTTTATTAAAAAATGTTGCAAACTATTGATTAAACTGTTACGTTGTGAATGTGGAGTTAACAATTCAACCCCCGCTCGTTATAAGGAGACAAATGAGCCATGCTCTACTCTATTCTAGGGTCGTGAGTACAAGACTCGCTTGAGGGAAACCGCAAGAGAAGTCTGATACCCTGTCCCATTCAAATCAGCTTCAAAAGATAGGACGTCAGACAAACCAAAGGAGCAGTGTGTCGAAAAGTAAACACAAACTGCGATTCTCTGATTAACCCCATTCCCTCACCCATAAATTTTTCCACTCAATTGAACTTTTTGTCTCAATAGAACAAGGTTATTGCTGAGTCCTGAACATCGTTCAAGATCTGAAGAACCTCTTAGAGGCTTCATTTCACTTGGCATAATCTTTCAAGACCTTATTGAAACGTTCTATTGAACTCAATTTGACCACACAAAGCTGCAATGATCATGGCTTTTTCCCGCCTTGATATTTGAACAAATGCAGCATTCTTGAACCTTGGAGGTTTGTATGAAAATTCAAGGAATTACAGCACTGATTACCGGAGCATCAAGAGGAATTGGACGGGCAATTGCATTAGAACTTGCGAAAGCCGGAGTTAAACGTCTACTTCTCGTCGCTCGGGATCGCCAAAAACTAGCAGAATTATCCCAAGAATTAGCACAATTTCAGGTCGAAGTTGTCACCTTAGCAATTGACTTAACTCACCCTGTCGAAGTCAACATTGCGATCACTCAAGCATTGCGTTCCCACGGGCCAGTTGATTTACTGGTAAACTGTGCCGGAGTCGCCCACCAAACCCCCTTCTTACAGTCAAAAATACCCGACTTACAAGAAGAAGTTTCCCTCAATTTAATGGGAATGTACACCATTACCCGTTCAGTCGCGCGACGGATGGCAAACCGCAAACAAGGTACCATTGTTAACGTCTCTAGTTTAATGGGAAAAATTGCCGCACCCACAATGGCAACCTATTCCGCGACAAAGTTTGCCATCTTAGGGTTTACCCAAGCCCTACGCGCCGAACTCGCCGAACACAATATTCGAGTCATGGCATTGTTACCCACATTGACAGATACGGATATGACACGCCGACTTCAATTATTCCGTTGGGTGGTACCGATGACCGCCCAAGAAGTCGCCGAAGTGTTAATTGATGGACTTCGTAAAGACTCACCCGAAATATTAGTCGGATGGCAAAGTCATTTAGCCGTTTGGTGTAACCGAATTGCACCAGGACTGTTGGAGAAGGTTTTATTACTCGCTTCTCCCCTCTCGACTCATCCATCCCCTTCTTACTCAAAAATGAGAGCCTAATCTCACCTGTTTCTTTGTTGAATAAATAGCATTGTTGAATAACCATTCACTCGATTTCTCAAAGAAGTCGGGTTTTTTTCTGTTCAATTTCCGATCAGAAGTTAGAAGTCGTGAGGTCAGAAGTTGTTTTTTCTCTCCTATCTCCCCCTGCACCCGACCTCCTGCTCACTGTTCACGGGTCTAGGGAGTTGAACCGCTCAAATGTCAGGAAACTTGTAAATCTGATCACCTCCGAACCCTTAAATTTTTCTGAATTGCGATCGCGATCAAGTTGAGCAATATTTTTCCGCAAATGAACTCAAGCTCAAAATCCTCTATTCTCCGGCTATCAGTGGTTTTTGCGATTTCAGATGGATGCTCAAACCCAGAACTAATCTAGCTTTACAGTCAGTATCATCAGGTAAAATTTTAGGCGATCGCAGGGGTTCAGCAAGCCCCATTCATTTAACTTTTGTGTCAAAATCCTTCTACTAACAGGCAAACAATAGGATAAACTTGCCTATTACAGAGCAGTTTATGCTAGAACAGCCATCAGTTCTGCTGTTTGAGAACATAGGCAATAGCTTCAGGAGGTACACTTAGCATGAACAAAGAACAGCTCGTCCAAGAAACTGCATTCAAAGCAGGAGTCACCAAGAAACAAGCTGACGCGATTGTATCAGCGATCTGTGAATCGATCATGGATGCCGTTGCAGAAGGGGAAAAGGTCACACTCGTTGGATTTGGCTCATTTGAAGCCAGACATCGTAAAGCGCGTGAAGGCCGTAACCCTAGCACAGGCCAGCCCATGACAATTCCCGAAACCACTGTTCCAGCGTTTTCAGCCGGAAAAGCGTTTAAAGAGATGGTGGCTGAGGAGTCCGACGAAATCGTAGCCTAAACCCAGTTTATGGGTTGACAAGACCCTGTATGCTTTAATGCAGTCCCATGTCAGGTTTGTTGATCAATCTTCAGCTTGGCGTGGGATTAGTTTTTTCCCATCTGAGGCAACACTCAGAAATCGTGAGGTCAGAAGTCAAAATCTCCCGATCTCCCGATCTCCCGATTACTGTTTACTGTTTTAATACCACTCGTTCACCGTAACGAAGCAACATTTCTACAGTTGCTAACCGATTTTCCCAACTTTCGACTTGATAGCCTCGTTCTAAGGCTTGTAGGCGCATAGACCGTTGAAACTGACCTTCAAACGCACTCAAGAGACCTTGAGCAGTCTTTAGATTTGCAGGCGTCGGATTACTCGCTAATTGGTTCAACGCTTCAGCTAACTCCTCAGCTTGCTGACTTAGCGCTTGCAACTCATTATCTCGAATCCATAAACGGTCATTGGCTAACAGAAAACTCCATTCCCGTTTCAAAGCCGTATACCGATCAGCGGCCGCCACAAACGGTTGACGGTAGGGAATAGCAATAGAACGACAACTTTGATCAATACATCCCTGAGTACGGTTAAAAAAGGCTTGTAAATGATTACCAATGCTTTCAACCGCAAAAATAGAATACCCACCCGTTGGTAAGTCTCGTAACGCCTGAATTTGATCAATTGCCACAATTTCCGGAATATCCAGAAGCTTCACCGAAGGCACAATTAAAGTCGCACCGAGACGATCAGAATGGGTGAGCGGCTGAGTAATTCGCTGTAAACGATTAGTATCGAGTGAATAGGTCATGGGTACAACCAAATCGACATAATTCTGTTGCGCCCAAGTTTCCCAATGTTGTTGAATTTTGCGAATACGATCCTGTTCAGGATGGGGAAAGACTGCCACGGAGAAAATCACATCTGGATATTGCTTGCGTAGCAACTGAGACACTTCCCGCACCATCGTACTTACCTGTTCAACTCGGAAGTTCACCCACTGTTGCCACAACTGACTATCTTTCGGACTCACCGAGATCGGATCAACTCCCGTTAACTGACGAAACTGTTCTCGTCCGGCGGTACCATAACCAAAGTTAAAATTGCGATTGGGATCTTGGAACGGATAGCGAATATAGTCAAGCTGTATCCCATCAACATCGTAGTTGTGGACAATCTCTCCGACGAGCCGGAGAATATAACTGCGAACTTCACGATTAGCGGGATCAAGATAAGCTTTACCATCGCGTTCATGCCAAACTCGACCTCGACTATCACGATTCGCCCAGTCAGGATGAGCTGTCAGAACAGGCCCTAAATAGCTAGTCGGCTGATTCACTAAAGTATTATGGCGCTGGTTCGCGGTGGCAAATGTCCACAACCAAGCGTGTAGTTCCATCCCCCGTTCGTGAGCAAGTTTAACCCCACTGGCTAACGGGTCCCAACCTTGAGTGAGGGGGTTTTGCTGCGGTGCAACTCGGGTGGGATAAATGGGATAGCCTGCGTTAACGGTTTCAAAGAAAACGGTATTAATTCCGGCTTGGGCGAGTTGATCAAAGATTTTCGCGAGTCCGGCTTCTCCCCGAGCTTGCACAATCGTACCGCGATCGAGCCAAACTGCGCGAATTTCTGCCCCTGCTCGTTCCCCATCGATGGGATAATTTTCCCAAAGTTTTTGTCGAGCCTCTAACCACTGTTGTCGGGCGGCTGCCCAATTTTGTTGATTGACTAATTGGGGAAAGTCTTTGAGAACTTGTTGGACATAGGCGATCACTTCTGTTGCGGCTCGATTATCAATCGGATTGGTTTGAGCGACTTCGTTGAGTTGAGTCGATGCCACTGTCAAACTGACTGGGGTACTGCCAGAATTGGCTGCAACTAAGGCATTTTCAAACCGTCCTAACAGGTTCATCAACTCTTGACGCATGACGTTTGCCATGTATTCATCGATCGGTTCATTTCCCTGGGTGACGCTTAACCCCGCAGGTGCGATCTGATCGGAGGGATCTGCAAAATCATCGAGTGCGCTTTGATTATTGGGGGTACGAGTCGCCCTCCAATTAGAATTGGTTGCAGGTGTCCCGGATTGAGAGGTTGAACCGGATGATAAAGTTGACGCTAAAGACGAATTTCTACCTGATGTCGCAGGCGTTTGTTCAACTGATTGGTTTCTGGGGGTCAGTCGATTATTATTGACTGGTGAACGGGAGTTGTCTCTGTTTGAACTTCCTCGATTAGCGGCTCGATTGCCAGAGGTTCGATCTGTATTATTAGAGTCTGAGTTCCGATTGGCTTCTGTATTCCGTCCCCGATTTCTCCCAGTCGGTTGAACCGCAGTTTCTCTTGTCGTATTATTTGGTTCTGTGCGGCGATCGCGATTTCTCCCAGTCGGTTGAACTCCAGGCTCTCTGATCGTGTTATTCGATTCGACAGAACGGCTTGGACTGGTCAATGTCGGTTGTACCGGAGTCGGAGTATTATTAACCGCTAAACCCGGATTAACCCCGCCATCATAGCGATTCACGGCTGCTTGTAACCAAACCGCATCAATATCTGCGCCTTCACCACTTCCCCAGCGCCAACCGATATAAGTTGCACTCCGAGTCGTAATTACAGATGGAGATCCGCCGCTTCCTTGCCAAACGCCTGCGGTGTAGCTTTCTAAGCTAGACGGAATTAACACACCCCCATTCACACTTCCTTGACTTTCAAAAGAGGGCGACCATTCAGTTAAATCACGACAAATTTGTTCTCGACAACGATTTCTTTTGGCTTCTGGTTGAGCCGCACCACTTAATGGAAAAGCCCAATAAGAACCCAATAAAGTCCTCAAAAGTTGACGGGCTAAAGGAGTTGATTTCTGACCAATCGGCCCACTGGCGATCAGTTTTCCCCCTTGATTAACCCATTGTTGTATTATCTTAATCTGATCTGTTTTTAAGTCTTCTACATTCGGCAAAAACAAAACTTGAATACCTGCTAAATCGTTAATACTCCGAATATTATCGAGATCAACAGTTGTATAATTAACTTGGCTTGATTTCAGCCGTCCTTCAATCTGGCTCCAATCGGTTGCACTGTCAGAGCGAACTACTCCCAACACTGCACCCGCCATTGCGGTTGATGAACGTAACACCCAGCAACTGATTAATGTACCCGCCAGAGTTCCGACTAAAGCTTGTGTGAAAAAAGATAGCGAGCGCTTCTGAATCATATCTATTAATTTAATGCGTTAACGACGTTCCCTGCCTCACAGTTGCACGTTTGTCATGCCCAATTTTCAGGGATGACAGTTCAAATTTGATGAGAATTAACCTGATGCGGTTAACTACATCATAAAAAACACCCCAATCACAGAAATCCTAGATAAATCTTCACTATTCTACTCTACAAGAATTTGAATCACTGGGGAAGACACCGTATTCTAGCTTGCTCTTTTTACTCAAAATGTTAAATCAGATAGTTTTTGAGAAATTGAGAGAATAATCCGATTCAAGAGAGAACACTGGTATTCAAGACTACAGTTTAACCTAGATTTCAAGATTCAGGAAAAAACAATAATTAGACAATAGGAACTGATGGGTGACAAAAAAGCTCTCCACTAGACTCAATCAGTTTAACTATTTTCAGCCCCCGATGCCTATCATTAACTTGTGCAGGGTATCACTTCAGCACTGCACGAGTAGACCTCATTTTAATAGAGTAGAATTGATCTAATAATATCGCTATGGGTTTTTCGCGTTATGAGTTATTGCTTCAATCTTCAATGTCCTAATCCCACAGATCCAGCGAATAAAAATCAACTGGTTTGCTGTAACTGTGGTTTTGATCTTTTGCTACAAAACCGATATCGGATCTTGAGGCAGCTTGGTAGATGTGAATTTGATAATTGTGAAATTGGTAAAACGTTTGAAATTGTTGATAACCACACAGGTACAAACAAAGTTTTAAGAGTTTTACTCAAACCACATCCCAAACTTGCTTTTTTACAACAAAAACCGATTGCTTTTTTTGAACATGAAGTGAAGGTTTTATGTCAACTCAAACACCCCGGCATTCCTCGGGTTGAACAGGATGGCTATTTTACCTTTATGCCGAAGGAATCGAAAGAACCTGTTCACTGTCTGGTCATGGAAAAAATTGAAGGTTTACTTTTAGAAGATTGGATGACCCGACGAAACAACAAACCCATTAGCGAAAAACTGGCGCTAAAATGGTTAAAACAAATGGTAAAAATTTTGGATGAATTTCATTGTAAAAATTATTATTTTCGCGACATTAATTCCAAAGCTATTACACTGAAACCCGATGGAAATTTAGCATTAACTGATTATCAAATGTTGCGCCAAAGAAACTTACTACAGGGGTTGTTACAGGTATTGGCTAAGTGTCGTCCCACAGGTATTGTCAGTCCGGGTTGCTTAGTGCCGGAGAATATAACGAGCAGAAACATTGCAACAGATGACTTTTTCTGGTTGGGTCGGATGTGGGTATTTCTATTAACAGGAAAACCCGAAAAAGCTTTTCCCGAAAATCCTAGAACAGGTAAGTTACTCTGGCGGAAATATGCTCCCCATATTTCTCAACATTTTGCTGATCTACTTGATTACTTAATGGCTACTTTTCCCGGCAATCGCCCTCAAAATTGTCAAGTCATTTTAAAATGTATTAGAGACATCAAGCAAGAACAAGCAAAAATAACCAGTAATTATCAAGAAACATCCCAGACAAAAACTCAGGAAAACAAGAATAAAAAGAAGAATACTATTATTTCTGATTTAATAAACAAGCTAAATCAATGTTGGACTTTTACTTGGAATCTCCTTCGTAAAATGAGTTCATACTTAGGGTTATTAGCAAAGTGAGCCGATCAGTAATTAGGGTGATTAATCAATTTATTGCCCTTGAAAGTCCGGTTAACAGTTTACTGAAAAAGCAGAAATCACCCTCTCGAAATAGACGCTTAATCTTCCAAAGTCAAACAACCCGTTGCTATAATCACATTTCCCCCAGACAATATTTGAGTATTGAATATTGTCAGGAAAGGTTCAACTTCTATCAGAATTGAATTGAACTATACCGGGTTCAGATAATCCACTCAGTTCGATATTACTCTCTGAAGAAATCGCCACTCCGTTGTCAAAAATTTTGTTACTGTCAAACCTCAAGATCATTTATTTTAAAAAGATACTATTCTTCAAAAGAATTAAGGCTTTACAATTACAGGTGTTCCGATCATAACTTTCTCAAATAATAATTGTACATCTTGGTTCAACATTCGGATACAGCCATGAGAAGCGGCTTGTCCTACAGTGTCTTCGTTGGGGGTACCGTGAAAGCCGATGTAGTTGGTGCCATCCGTCCAAAACCCGATCCAACGCATCCCCAAGGGATTATCGGGGCCAGGGGGAATAATTTCTCCGGTAAAGGGATGTTCCCAGGCGGGTTCTTGAATTTTCTGAATGACTTGATATTGACCTGTGGGAGTTTCCCAACCGTCTCGACCTACTGCAATTGGATAACTGGTCAGCAGTTGATCTTGACGATAAACATAAACTCGGCGATCGCTTAGTCGTATAATTAACTGTAACTTCGGATCAGAAGGTTTAGAGATCTGGTGAAGAAGGGAAGATTTAGGAGTTGAGAATTTGGTAACAGATAGTTTTGCTGCCACAACTCCATCATTTACAGGAGAGGAAATAACAGGCTGAGGAGTAGCGAGTAATAGAAAAACAACGAGGGAACTCAGGGATCTCAGACGGTATATAAAAAATTTTCCTCTCACCATATACTGTTTGTACTGCACGAACCCGCAAACAAATTTTACACAATTTGACGTTCTCTATCCGGAATTTAACATAACACAGGCGAATCCTAGCAAAAGAGTCAGATCCGGTTGAGGGGTATCCATCTGCCCCGTATTGAAGTTCTTGTTCTTTCGACAAAACAGAGATCAAAAAGGACATAAACTTGTTAAACTAGGAATGATAGAGTATGTAAAAGTTATAAAAACTTGGGTAAACTTTAGGTATCTACTAGACTTGCACCACTCCAAATTTTCACAGAAATTTCACCGTTTATGATTGTTGAATAATGTTGATTTAGGAAAGTGATTTCCGGCAATGAGCTTCTAGGATTGGAGTGGATGTTGAGAAATCCACTATTACTTTTTGATCAGCAAATGTTAGCTCAAACTCCCACCAATGAGGCGACTTCTATGGATGCTGAACAGATTTTTCCTTTGATTGACAGCATTCTTCCGTTTGAAGTGTGTTTACACTATCAAGTTTTACCATTATCGTTAACTGATGATTGTTTGCATTTAGGGGTGGTTGATCCTGATGATCATTCGGCTTTAGATTATGTCAATAAAATTTTAGCCTATCGCAACTGCTCTATTGTCACGCAGAAGATTTCTTTTCCAGATCAAGAGGTGATTTTATCTGCATATTTGTATCGTACTCAGCATCCTAATTCAGAAGTCAAGACACCCAAAAAACACTCAGAAAATGGTGTCGAAGTTGATCATAGTTATGTTTTAAATCGCCATAAAAATCCTAATAAAAATCCTAAAATTTGTTCTTGTACTGAGTCCAAATCTACACAGGGTAAGGTAAACGCATCTTTAAATTCTTCAACTCCAGTTGCTCAATCTACTTCAGAGACTTCTGAAATTGACAAGTCTGTAGATAAAAACTTGCTCAATTTAGAAATCTATACGAATCACTTAAATGATCCCCTGGAAATTTTAGCGACATTAACGCCCGACCACTTATTACATGAACTCTTAGGTCGAATTCTCGCAGGTGGAATTGGTCGCTTGTATTTTGAATGTCAAGCTTCTACTGGTCGAATTTTGTGGAGTCAAGATGGTGTCTTAAAATCAGTCTTAGAAGATTTAGAAGTGAATCAATTTCAAGGTGTAATTAATGAATTAAAGCGGTTGCTAGAACTTCCGTTGATTCCAGTTGATCAGCCTAAACAAGCTGAAGTTGAGCGTATTTATCGGGGAAGTCATATTTTGTTGCGTCTGCGAGTTACACCCGGAGAATATGGGGAAGAAGCAAACTTACAAGTGTTGCGAGGTGCGGCGTTAAAATTTCACCAACAACATAAAATGACTATTTTGAGTCGAGATGCTTTACGGTTAGCCCAACAACTAGAGAAAAAATTAGCAGAAATTGAAGAACGTGCAAATTCAACTGCTCTACCGTCTGATAATTTACCGTTGTTAACGCAGTTGCTTAAAACAATTCTCCACCAAGTCGAAGAATTGCTTCACAAGAATGAACTTTGATCAAATTAACAATCCCCTAGCTCCCTATTTGCCCATTTCCTTTTGTCAGGAGTGAGTCAATTACATTATCAGTCGTGATTGTCTGCTTCTCATCTATTATCGGTTGTTTGTTTTAGGCACGGGTATAACAATACCCAGTCTGTGCTTATTTTTATGGGAATTTTTAAATGATCTCCAGTGCTACTCAACTCGCTCGCAATCAACCCAGAAGTGATTTAGATATATAGAATGACTCCTTAAAGTTGATCCTAGACTTGATTGCACACTTGAAATTATGCTTCAGTCCAAGGCATTTTACTCCGGGGTCTCTGAACATTGACTAAATCCGAATTCTCGTTGTAGAGGATTAGTCATATCTTCCGGAGAGAATATTAATTATAATTGAGTTGATTTTAGAAATTGTAGTAGTTTAACTTGAATCTATGACTTCCAAATCTGGCTAGAATGTGAAAATCTTGTGAAAAAAATCCCCAGGAGGGGGATATTTGAGCCGGGTTGCCCATTGTGTTGGCATTCTTTAATTTGCCTAAAAACGGATTTTTGAATTTGTACAAAACTTGTCTAGACATTTAACTTGTTTTTGACCGATGAGTGTATTTTTTGTAACTTAGTCTGTGAAAAACTTGTATTGAATTCATAGATCAACCCAAAAAAGAGAGTATATCTTGTTCAAAAATGGCATAATATATCTATACTAAAAATAGTGATTAAGTCTCTGCGGTTGGAAAACAACTAATTTAGCAGGTATAACTCTATAGACAGTCAGGAGATTGCCTCTTAAGCAAACTCGGTCTGCTGTCTTTTTCCTCGGCTGTAGTCTCAAACTTCAGCTTTGGAATAGCTCTTGACGTTAACAGAAAAAAAAATTGATGGTCACAACTTCTCTAACTTCACCCTTTGAGGTTGCATCAGGCTTCCATGCCCTATCTGACCCTTTGCGAGTTCGAGTCTTAGAATTGCTGCAACAGCAAGAATACTGCGTCTGTGAACTGTGTGAACAGCTTCATGTCAGCCAGTCTAAGCTCTCGTTTCACCTGAAAGCGTTAAGAGAGGCTTCTCTTGTGCGGGCCCGTCAAGAGGGTCGATGGGTCTACTACAGCGTTAACCGCCGTCAGGTTAATCTGCTTGAACAATATCTCTCCGAGTACAGTCGCCGTGCAGCGGGGCTATTGTCGGGTCGTTATTCGTCATGTCAGTGAAGCCGACTGACAAAAATAGACACAAATAAAACTCGTCTCCCCCACTGATCTCTAATGGAGATCACCAAGTGGGGGAGTTGATCCTATAGGAGACTATTATAACTGAGTCAGTATTAATACTTGCTAATCTGCTGTAGAGTCGGTACACTTGAATTTACCATGACAGCATACTTCTAACCAAAACTTTAGAATAAGTTATAGACGCTTGACAAAGGTGACAAACTTCTCTAAGGCCTCTTCTGGGAGAAGTGATCAGCTTATACCGATGTACAAGCTTATCTAACTGCCCATCGTAGCCACTGTATATATATAAATGATGCCTCGGATATTAGTTATCGATGATGATCCTGCGATCGCAGAACTTGTAGCCATCAACTTAGAAATGGCAGGTTATGAAGTCAGTCAAGCTGAAGATGGCATAAAAGGGCAAGCCTTAGCCCTACAGTTATTACCTGACCTGATAATTTTAGACTTGATGCTACCCAAGGTCGATGGGTTTACCGTCTGTCAACGTTTACGACGAGATGAACGCACGTCAGATATCCCCATTGTCATGTTGACAGCATTGGGACAAACTCAAAATAAAGTCGAAGGCTTCAACTCCGGTGCAGATGATTATCTGACTAAACCCTTTGAACTCGAAGAAATGCTAGCGCGAGTTCGTGCTTTACTCCGTCGAACTGATCGGATTCCGCAAGCCGCTAAACACAGCGAAATTCTCAACTATGGGGTTTTGACCTTAGTTCCAGAACGGTTTGAAGCCATTTGGTTTGACAAAACCGTTAAACTGACTCACCTAGAATTTGAACTGCTACACTGTCTGCTTCAGCGTCATGGTCAAACTGTCGCTCCCAGTGAAATTCTCAAAGAAGTCTGGGGTTATGATCCTGATGATGATATCGAAACCATTCGAGTCCATATTCGACATCTGAGAACGAAAATGGAACCCGATCCTCGGCATCCCCGCTATATTAAAACCGTATACGGGGCAGGTTATTGTTTGGAGTTACCGAGTAACGGTTCTGTTCAAAACGAAAAGGAGGAGGAACCAACAGAGGAGTCTGTTAGTAGCAATGGAGGTTCTAAGGTCACAAAAGCAGACTAGAGAGAGTCACCAGTCACTATCGGGACTATTGATGAATGATCTACTCAATTATCAGTTTTCACAGTAGACAATTTTGACTCTCAATCCCTCACACTCAACTCACTCACTTCTGACTTCTATAGTTTCCTTCACCGACTCCTCTTACTTGAGAAGATCATGATCAGCGAGTAATTTCTCAACTCGGGCTTCATCGACTCTCGAGACTAATTTATAAGCCTCGTGATTATCTCGAACGGTTTTAGCCAGGGTGAAAGAAGAACCGATTGAGAATGTCATTCCCATACCCATAAAGCCTTTAACCCAGTTATCAACAGGTAGATAGATAATTCCCAAAGTAGTTGCAGAAACAGCAAGGATAAAAGACAGCCAAACTTGAAAGATCCATGCTGGTGTATCTTTTAGAGGTGGGGCTTTTTGGCTCATTATTCAAGACTCCTGAAGTGAATTGCGCTTTGCTGCTATCATACAATTGGAGAATTAGTAACTCAGTGAAGTGATGGACAGTTTAAATAAGTGTACACTACTAGAATTGTTGTCAGAGCGATCGCAGGCAAGTTTTACCTGTGTTTGTTAGCCAGGAGATTATCCACTTGAAAAACTGTCTGTTCCTAAGAACATATTGAAACTTAAATCTCGATAAACTGGTTGTGAGTCACCCGCAGAGAAATAAGCAAATGGACTCAGACCAGCCTCAGTTACTCTATACAACTCAAGTTTAGATTTGACTGGACAAATAAATGCCCAAATTTTTAGACGGGTAATGGCGAAAGGCTGAAACTGCTTCACAACCAGTTTAATGCCAGTCAACTAAAATGAAGATGTCATTATTCTAGAACTCTATATCGATGAATGATCCGTCCTCAAAACCTGTATCTTCGCCTACTCAGCAATCAACCTTTGCAACTCGCCTGAGAAATCTGTTAATTACGCTGGTTGCTGTTATTTTAAGTGCAGCTATTCTTGTGGGTTTGAGAACTGAAGCGACTTCAACTTCTCTTCCCGAACTAGCAGAAGAATCAACTTCGTTTGAGGTTGCTTTGAGTAATGGAAAGCCAACTTTAATTGAGTTTTATGCCAATTGGTGTACCACTTGTCAAGCGATGGCACCGCAGCTTAAAGAGATTAAGCATAACTATGAAAATCAACTCAATTTTGTCATGCTCAATGTTGATAATAGTAAATGGTTGCCGGAGATTTTAAATTATCGAGTTGATGGGATTCCCCATTTTGTCTTTTTGAATGAGCAAGCTACTGCGATCGCCCAAAGTATTGGAGAAATTCCCTCAACAGTGATGGAAGCAAATCTCGATGCTTTAATTGCAGGTAATTCTCTACCTTATGCTGAAGCAACCGGACAAGTTTCTGCTTTTAAACCCTCTGTTACAACTCCAGAAAGCAATAGCGATCCTCGCGCTCATGGAAGTATGATTGTTAATTAAAATCATCTAATTTTCAAGAGCAAGTTTGATTTTTTCGAGGATAAAATCAGGGAATTAGAATAATCTGAATTCCCTGAATATTCAACACAAAGCTTGGATTGAGTTGTTGATGCCCCTGATAGAACGCCTAGTCTAGTCCAAAGTATTTGCTTAGTTGTTAAGCAATACCTCATTGATTAATAATCCTACAATATTTTTTGTTAGTTAAATAGTGAGTCGTGTAAATTTTACCGTTAGAGGATGTAAAGCTTTTGTAAAGATCCTCTCATTAAAATCTCAGATCTGTTTTAGTCACCGATCTCAAATCAGACTTAAAAAATTGTTAAATCAAATTTGATATAGCATTGAGTAGGGGAGAATATCCCTAAAAACGATTGCTCTTGAGCAAATTTAAGTGATCGCACTAGCTCTCCGATTAATTTATTGATCTTAAAAGGTTGAAAACAATGGAAACAGCAACATTTGGGGCGGGCTGCTTTTGGGGAGTAGAAGCCGCATTTCGTCGAGTCCAAGGCATCTCCTCTACCTCTGTCGGCTATATGGGCGGACATTTTCCCAACCCATCCTATCTTGATGTCTGCGCCCGCATAACAGGTCACGCCGAAGTCGTTCAACTCCAGTATGACCCCGATCTTATTTCCTATGAGAAGTTATTAGAAATATTTTGGAAAATTCATGATCCAACCTCCTATAATCGTCAAGGGGCAGATCGAGGAGAACAATATCGTTCAGTGATTTTTTATCATACACCCGAACAAGAACAGATGGCTAGACGATCTAAACACAAGCTTCAGATGTCTGGACAGTACGAAAAAGAAATTGCGACTCAAATTCAAGCCAGTTCTGAATATTATCTTGCCGAAGCGTACCATCAACAATATTATGAAAAGCAGGGAATTAGCAATAGTCGCTAACGAAAAAAAGGCAGAAGACTATTTTCAGATCAACTAATATTGGGTGAGTGAGGTAACTTAATGGGATATAGCAGAGAAGTCAACAGTGGCGACTTTGAAGTTGAAGTTTTGCAAAAGTCAAACGAACAGATCATTCTCGTAGACTTTTTCGCCACCTGGTGTGGGCCTTGTCAACTGATGAAGCCCTTACTCGAAAAGCTAGT
Source organism: Lyngbya sp. PCC 8106 (assembly GCF_000169095.1). Classification (GTDB taxonomy): domain Bacteria; phylum Cyanobacteriota; class Cyanobacteriia; order Cyanobacteriales; family Microcoleaceae; genus Capilliphycus. The sequence goes on along the minus strand of NZ_AAVU01000022.1, from coordinate 3,117 downwards.
CAAAGAATACGACTTTATTTTAGCCAAAGTTGATATTGACAAAAATCCCGATCTCGCCAATACTTACAACATTGAGGGTGTTCCCGATGTGCGAATTGTACATCAGGGAGAGGTCAAGAGCGGATTTGTGGGTGCATTGAACGAAGTACAACTGCGACAAGTATTAGCGCAGCTTAACTTAAAGTCTGAACTAGAAAAGGGATTAGCTAATATTGAAATGGCAATTGCCAATCAAGATTTAGACTCCGCCCAACATCTATTTCAACAGTTACTCGAAAACCATCCTAATCGGCCGGATTTGAGCTTACAAGCCGCGCAATTTTTTCAGGACGTGCATCAAAACGATAAAGCCAGTAAGCTGTTAGCAACGATTTCTGAAGATCAACGAGAATATTATCCCAAAGCCCAAGCGTTAAAACAGTTAATTGAGTTTCAAACCGTCGTTCAGCAGCCAGGGACAAGTGAACTTGATAGGCGTTATGCTCAAGCCTGTAGTCTCACCCTAGAAAAAGACTATGAACCCGCTCTGATTCTCTTTTTAGAGCTTGTGAGTACCAGTCGGAGCTACAAAGATGATGCGGCTCGTAAAGCCATGTTGACCTTGTTTGAATTACTGGGTGAGGATCATTCGTTAACCCAGAAATACCGAAAACAGCTTATGTTACAGTTGTACTAAAAATTTAGTGATTTTCCCTTCAAACCACTTGTTTTACAGGTTCTAATGAACAAAGCTTTAGTAATTTTAAGCGAGTTAAATGATCGCGATATCGACTGGATGGTGAACCATGGAAACCGAGAAAAGGTTACGGCTCACACGATTCTCATCCACGAGGGTCAACCCATCTCAGCACTTTATATTGTTTTGGAGGGAACTCTTAGCGTTTCAGTTGCCGCAGTCGGAAATCAAGAAATTGGCAAAATTGGCTGTGGGGAAGTTCTGGGAGAAATGTCATTTATTGATGGACGTCTACCCTCCGCGACGGTAAAAGCGGTGGAAAATTCGGTGGTATTGGCAATTCCCCGACAATTATTGACTGAAAAACTGGATCGCGATGTCCTTTTTGCCCTACGGTTCTATCGAGCGGTGACCAAGTTTCTCTCGTCTCGACTGCGAAACACAGTTAACCGCTTTAGCGACGAATCCAAGACATCCGCTCCTACTCCTTCTTCTCAGACTAACTCGCCGTTAGAGAATCAGCTTGAACCCAATCTGTCTCGGTTTGATTTAATTATGAAGCGTCTACGAGGAGTTGATTTTTCTGATTCTTGAATAAAAAAATAAATCGGAGATTGGCGAGTGAGGGTGTAAGCTGATCTTGTTATTCCTCAAGGGTTGTAAGAGTTGAATCCGTAATTTCTCTGATACTCTTTTTAAAAAAGATACAAACGATCAAGCTAAAAGTTCAGTATCGTCACTGTTGAATATAAGGGGTGTTATATCTTAACGTTAAGATAGAGTTTAGGAAATAACAATGCCAGTGACTACTCCTGTTTCAGATATCCCCAATCTTGTTCGCACCCTTCGTGAACGCTTAGGCTTATCCCAAGAAAAACTAGCTGCCAGTCTGGGTGTTTCATTTCAAACTGTGAACCGATGGGAAAGAGGACGCGCCAAACCCTCCCAGCTTGCTTTAAATGCAATTGAACAAAAACTCGCAGAAATGGGTGTACAAGGGTCTGATCTGCTTTACAAATATTTTAAGCAACAGTAGGCCAGCAAGATTTGACCCCAAAAGGGGCGCTTATACTCATTTATTTCTTGGAGAAAAAATCTGAGTGCATCAATGCTAACCGCATTCTTCTATATTTTACCAATAGCTCTCATTCCATTACTTCCTTTTTGGTGCAAAGAGGAGATACGTGGAAAATTGAACATGGTGTAAAGATTTGTAACAGATGTGGCTAAAGAACCAGCATCCAAGGCTGTAAGGCAGATGGAATAGCCTCTATATCAATCAGATAATCCCTAAATCGCTTGATATGACGGGTGAGATAAGGACTTAAAGAGGCCACATCTTATCACCTTTAATAAAAGATTATATAGAAAAAATAAAATAAAGTAAGCAATACAAAACCTTTGTACTATCCTTATAAAGATACCCACGAACTTAGAGAATTAGTTACTGATAATGCAAGAAGAAAGAAATATTGCTGTTGGACAGTTAGAATTAATTCGCGACAAGATTCTCAATTCTTATTTAAACATTATAGAAAAGAGTTTTCAAGAAAACCATTCACAATTCAAGCTAATCAATTATGGTACGGGTTCAGGTAAGACTCACCAATTATTTGAAGCAATATGTCAAATGATCGAAAAGTATCCAGATATTCAAACTATTGGTATATACGTCGCTCCATTGAGAGAACATTTATCTGTTCCCAGTCAAGTTAAAGATAAATATCAAAATATCCCCGTCTATACTATAAATTCCTTAGAAATGAAGACGACGGACAAATACATTCTACTATATAAAAAATGGATACCTTTAATTCTTAAAAACACAAAACTGTGGAAACAAGCTTCAAAAGTCTCTTTCAAAGATAAAGTTGAAGAACATAAGCAAAAACTAAAAACAGCAAAAGATGTCATTAGCCGTCTTGATTACATTAAGACGATAGGTTTGGGGAATGAGGAATATAACAAATCGGAAATTACTAGAGCTAAAAGAGAATTAAATAATGCGTTGGAGAGCTTTTTAGAATTTTACATAAAATGCGAATTAGAAAAAGATAACTTATCGAATGAATGTTCGGAGCTAATTAAAATATTTTTTCCTTTATATCTTCTTCGAGATCAATCTGGTATCTTATTGCTTACTTACGACAAGTTTGAAACTAAAATACCCTATTTTATCCACAACGGCAAAAAATGGGTTAAGAGGAACGAACATTTAGATAAGTATGTAGATCAAAATACAAATAACTCTAGAAAGTTTATCTTAGCTTTTGACGAGCAAGAAGATGGCTATCAAATCATGCTCAAGAAAAAGATAGATATTATTTCTCCCGAAGATATGGCAATTAACAATGCACTGTCATCAATTTATCGGGAGTTTAGATTAATTTTTTTTAATAGAAATAATTCAAACAGAGAATTATTAAATTTTCTTGATCGCA
>NZ_AAVU01000023.1 GCF_000169095.1 Lyngbya sp. PCC 8106 | reverse complement strand
GAATTGGTGAAGTTTTGGCACTGGATTTAGAACAAGTAGATACTATCGTTCGCAAGTTTCAGGTGGTGGGTAAAGGGAACAAACAACGATGGTGTTTTTATAGTGAGGATGCAGCACAAGTTTTAGATAAATACATTAAGTATTATAGGGATACAGGTTCTACTGCGTTATTTACTGCACGAAATCCATTTACTCAAGAAGTGACGCGCTTGTCTGATCGCCGAGTTGATAGTAATTGGTGTGATTTGACGGCGCAAAGTTTTGTTTTGAAAGGTGCGAGGCTTCACGATTTAAGACACACTTTTGCTACAGAAAGAGTGGGATTAATGTCTATTGAAGAGTTACGAGCGTTGATGGGACATGAAAAGATTCAGACTACGTTAAGATATCAAAAAGTCACTTCGCTTCGAGCTGAAGTTGTTGCACAAAAGGCTTTAAAGATTTTGACTTCTGCTGAATCAGAGATTTCTTATTAAATTAAATTAAAGCTACACAAATCATATATTTTTGAGCATATAGGCGATGTTTGGGAGAGTAGTGACTATACTCTGCCGTGGTTAACTGAGTGTTGTCCTAGAGTCCGGGCTGGTTTTCAGAAAAAAAGGGGCTGTAACCATGACCTGGCAATGGTTTCACTCGCTACTTTGCGGTTCGTGTCAGCTTCGCTATTTCTACGCCAGTTAGTAGATCAGAAATCTCAATAGTGAGTTGATCGTGCATAGAGATTTACCAACTGGCGATTGGCTCCGCCACTGCGCTTTAGCGCAATCGCTATATGCTGGATGAACACTATTTTCAACCCCAGTTAAATTGTTACCAATGCTTTTGCTGTATCCTTTGATAAATCAAGATTTCGGGATTTGACAATGGGTAATTTATTTTAGATGGATGCTTATGTCTGTCTCTGCTGAAATCACAAATTTTGTAAAATTAAGAATTGAGTTGTGATCAAATAGCAAGATCATTATTCTGTGAAAACAATAACCACATTTAGATTTCTATTTATTTTTATTTTTATTTAAAAGACCAACAATGTTAGAAGATTATCAAAATTCATTCATTATTTTGAGTTTTTCACTCATTTCCTCATTCATTTGTTCTGGAACCCAGTTATTAAAATCACTATCATCAACTTCAGGTGAGTTTTCTTGAGGTATTACACCATTTTCAGTGGGTATAGTTTTTTGTTAAACTGGGTTAGAAGATGAAGTTGTCCCGTTTTTTTATGCTGAAGGTTGAGATTGATGATTTTCCGTATTGATTTCACCCATCAATGAAAAACAGTTCCCCCATATTGTGCGATTCTAGCAACTTCTTAAATTCACTAACTGCCCAATGTAAGTTTGATGCGTGAATCATCAGTGAACTCTTAAAGAATATCGGATCGGTTTCGGGAATATCTGACTCTGATAAGACAGATGCAAGCAACAAATTCTCCAAACACATCCAGATTTGCGATCTACGTTCTCCTTCACCGATACTTTTTAGATATTCTAGAACTATAAGTTGTCGTTCGTTTTGAGGTACGAGCTTCAACTCAATCCTCTTGTCACTTAATCTCTTGTTGTTTGTCATAACTATCCTATTCTGCTTTTTTGCTAAACTATTGAAGTCAGTTTAAACTGATTTCTCTCTAATTTTACGAGATTTCTCTCTAATTTTACGATTTTTATCTTAACTGCTATTTTGACTTACTATAAGTTAACTGCTATTTTGACTTACTATAAGTTAACTGCTATTTTGACTTACTATAAGTTAACTGCTATTTTGACTTACTATAAGCAAGCTATGACTTTGTTTTGTGACAAAATTCGATCCAAACTTCATTAAACTTCACAGTATAAATCAAGGTAGTTTCGATCCCTGATATAGCCATAGATACTAAAAACCTACCTGACTAAATACTAGAACGAACGGTTTAGAATATGTGGTTTGAGTTTGTGGATATTTAGTGGCGTTAACGTACAATTAGTAGATCAGAAATCTCAGTAGTGGGTTGATCGTGCATAGAGATTTACCAACTGGCGATTGGCTCCGCCACTGCGCTTTAGCGCAATCGCTATCTACACTATGAACACAAGTTGCGAACCTAACATGAGTATGAGTAGATCAGAAATCTCAGTAGTAAATTTTTTGGTGAGGTAGATTTCCCGAACTGTGGGAGGGTGCGTGTTGGGTATTTCACTCGGGTTAATTTCTCACCCGTATCAGAACTCATTTGAGAAACTTATTCCTGTTGTAATTCACCCGCTATTTCTCAGAAACAAAAATAAAAACGTGCAAGATTTTATTATTTTCAAAATGGGTATAGATTATTAAGATGATGACAAGATCGTTGAACTCAAGTTAAAATCGTTAATTAATACTGAATTTATACGATTTTAATGATCGGGAATATCGTTAAAGGGAAATCGTTCTACAATGCTTTAAGATACTGTGCCACGAAAGAAGGCAGCAGACTACTTGAAGCGAGAGATTTAGTGCGATTCGTTGTAACGGAATCACGGTATCCAGCCCGTAAATAACGTTACCAACAGACCCTAACGGGAATGTTGAACTCTCGGTCGAATGAGGGTGAAAGCCCCTTCTCCAAGACTCATGGATGACTCCTTATCTGCCCACACTGACCAGACTCGGTTTCTGGAGGGTGAAGCTGGGAACAGGGCGCAAACAGACATCTATTGCGAGGTGACACTGGCGCTAATAGGGAGTTCCTACGGTGATACAGAGCCTAGAAAAGCAACCTACTCGCAGGCAGAGCGCAAGACCACAACCTCTGACCTCGTTGGAGACAATTCCCGCCGCATTTTAAATCGATAGCGGTAAGAGTCTAGGGAATCCAAACGGTTGAAGTGGCTACACCTAACGGAACAAAACAATCCGACCGAGGGAACGAATAAAAACGAATTGAAGGTCAAGGGGAGGTCGAACCCCAAGTAGGCTAGACGAGCAGCGGAAATCCTTCAGTTCGGGTAGGACAGACCGTAATTGGTCTGAGGTGTTCAGAATACACAACCCAGAGCAGAGCATGATTAGACACATGGACAACCATGGTGAATCTTGGAAGAACCTACCGTCGAAGCAATTCCGCAGAAACCTCTTCCGCCTACAAAAGCGCGTGTACAAAGCTATTCGAGTTGGAGACAAGCGGAAAGCTAAATCTCTGATGAAGCTAATTCTGAAATCCACCGCAGCAAGATTACTGGCAGTTCGGCAAGTAACTCAACTAAACGCTGGTAAAAAGACAGCAGGAGTAGATGGTAAGGCTTCACTCTCATTTGAGGAACGGTTTGAGTTAAGCGAACAGCTTAAACAACCGATTAATACATGGAAGCACAAACCACTAAGGGAAATTCCTATCCCCAAAAAGGACGGAAAGACCCGAATCCTAAAAATCCCTACCATATCAGACCGTGCTTGGCAATGTCTCGTCAAGTACGCACTAGAACCAGCACACGAGGCAACCTTCCATGCTAGGAGCTACGGCTTCAGAGCAGGTCGGGCGGCACATGACGCTCAGAAATTCCTGTTCCTTAACCTCAGTTCCCGAGCTAACGGAATAGAAAAGCGAGTCATAGAACTCGATATCGAAAAATGCTTCGATAGGATAAACCACAAATCTATTATGGAACGACTCATCGCCCCACAGGGCATAAAGCTCGGAATATTCCGATGCCTCAAATCAGGAGTCAACCCAGAATTCCCCGAACAGGGAACACCTCAAGGGGGTGTGGTGAGTCCCCTACTTGCCAACATTGCACTCAATGGGATAGAGGACATTCACCAATCGGTTCGATATGCCGATGATATGGTTATTATACTCAAACCCAAAGATAACGCCGACAAAATACTCGACAAAATCAGCCAGTTTCTAGCAGAACGTGGAATGAATGTGAGTTCCACAAAAACTCACATTACCGCTACGACAGATGGGTTTGATTTCCTCGGCTGGCACTTCAAAGTGCAGAGCAACGGGAAGTTTAGATGCGTCCCTTCAGCGGACAATTTCAAAGCCTTCCGCAAGAAAGTAAAACACATCGTCAATAACTCGAATTATGGTGCTGCGGTTAAAGCTGAGAAATTAGCACCCGTAGTGCGAGGTTGGAGAAACTACCATCGCCACTGTAAACTGGATGGTTCGCGATTCTCGCAATACCATATCCAGAAAAGAACGTACAGGGTATTCAACAAAGAAACCAAACAGAATCGCTACAGCAGCAAGGAATTGCTACAGAAAGCGTTTCCGGCGGTTAAATACTCCGAAAACAAACACATCAATGTCAAATGGGACAAATCACCGTTCGACGGAGATATCGCCTATTGGAGCAAGCGCAACAGCAAGCTCTACGACGGAGCAACCTCCCAAGCCTTAAAACGGCAAGACCATACTTGTGGATACTGTGGCTTAAAACTGCTCAGTGACGAGAGAGTACATCTACATCATGTCGATGGAAACCATAACAACTGGAAGAAAAACAATCTCCTCGCTATTCACGAAAGCTGCCACGATTACATACACATGAGCAAACGCTAAAGCTAAGAACATCGGGAGCCGGATGCAGCGAAAGCGGCACGTCCGGATCTAAATGGGAGGGGCGAGAGATAATACTCCCCCTCGACCCAACCCCCGATGGCGATCGCAGTGATGGATTAAATTATCTAGACTTAACCCATAAATTTGAAGATTGGGCTGCAAGTAATACTAGGGCTAATAAAAAAGTATGGCATTGTTCACTATCAATTCCACCGGATGATAGGAACTTGAGTGATGATGAATGGAAGGAAATTGGACGAGAATATTTAGATGAGATGGGGTTTGCGGGTTGCCAATATGCCATCTACCGCCATAACAATACAGAACATGATCATGTCCATCTAATAGCAAATCGAATTAGACCCGATAGTAAAGCCAATTTATTACATTGGGATTATGTTCAATCCGATGTTGCTATTCGTAAATTAGAAGAAAAATATAATTTAGAAGTAGTACCGAGTTCCAATCAAGTTAAAATTTTCAGAAGATTACAAAGTTTATCAACACAAAAAGTTTCAAATCCTAATTTTACTCTTACTTTAGAATCATCAGAACAAAACACCGAAGATGATAATTTAGAATTAAAATCAAAATCGAATATTGGATTAATCGAAATAATACCAACTTGTTCTGAATCCATTAGAAATCATTATCGGGCGAAAGTAAATATTAAAGTTGACAACCAACTTACCGGAGAATTCAATCAATTGGTTGGTAATGACGGTAATTTTATTGAATCAGAACCCGAACCTGAATCAGAACAAGAACAAGAATATCCCAACGAGAGATTTTATGATCAGACAAGTGTAGATAATAAGGAAGATGAATCAATGGAGGAAACCCAGATTATAAACGATGAAGCTACAACACAAAATTTATTTATACACCAAACCGACGAACTTGAGACAAAAAAGAAAATTGAAGATAAATTAAAATTAAATAAATCAATTATAGACAATGAAGATGTAAACCCAGAAAATGATAATAAATCAGAACCAGTGGATAGACAATCTAGTGAAAACGATTCCAACGATTCTATTTCATTAAAAGAGAAACAGAGGATGGAAGGGTGTGAAAAAGTTTATGATATTTTAATGAAAACATTCCCATCACTAAACCCATCACTAAACCCAACAGAACACAAAACCACTGAGATTTCACCAGAAGTTTCACCAGAGTTAAAACCGGAAGTTTCACCAGAACTCTCACCACAGTTAACACCGGAACAAGCTCATTTAATTGGAAAAGCGATAACCTTTGATTTGAATAAGCACGATAAAAGTAAAAAGTTTTTATTAGATAACAATTTAGAAAATAAAACTGAACCAACAGTTTTGTATGATAGAAAGAATAGGATTATTCAAATTGAAAGTGAAAACAACGAAACATTATTAAAACTGCAACAGAATCTTGAAACTGATAAATGGGAAGTTCAAGGTAAAGTTTCGCAGTCAATGGTAGATTATTATCCGACTTTTTAAAAAATCCATAACAACCAAGAACCTGAAAGAAAAGATAAGATTGAACAAAGAATGGTGAAATATGTAGTCAATCAATTAGATCAAGATATTCATAAAGAAATTGGAGATTATGATATTTGGAATGTGGAAGGAAAACTAGAGGTTAATAATGAAAGAGAAAACAGTGTTGTGTTAAGTGCTAATTATAATCAAGAAAGTAAATCTTGGCAAGTCAGTCAATCTAATATTCAAGAAGAAGATTTTAACTTCTTTTTAGAACTCAATAGTAAGTTGGAAAAAGAACGGGAGAAACGTTTAGAATCTCAAAGAGAATTACAGCAAAAACCTAAACGAACAAAAAACTATGATTTAGAATTATAATGGCGGAACCTTAGTCTATGTTTATCAGTCAAATCTGAGAACGTCTAACCAATTCCCAAGCCATTTATACTTATGGTGTCAGCGATAGTAGCGTTTTATTTCAAATGAAGAAGATTATGATATTATACCAAATAAGTTAAATATATTTATTGATGAAAAGATTGTAGAATTGTAGAATCATTTAAAGTTAAACCACTGATAGATATAATGATTGAAAAAGCGACAAATCAACCCGAATCTAATTTATCTCCAAAACTTGATCAAAATACATCAGAAACATTATTAAAAATTTTATTAGAAAAAGTAATTGAGCAGTTGCCTATTTCTATCTCTGAGCTTATGTACAGGCAAGAAGATAAAATATCAACAATTATTCATCAATCTACCACGTCAATAAATCAGAAATTAAATGAGATTAAATATGATGTAAAAAAACTGGAAAGACACCCCCAAACATTATCAGAAGAGCAGTTAAGTGAATGGCTTAATCAGCTCGAAAAACGATTTAATGAAAAGTTAAAAAGACAAGAATATGAGTTGAATAAATTAAGAGAAAAAGTTGAGAGTTTAGAGGATCAAGTTACAGAATTATCAATCATTAATGAGGCGATTCTGTACAGAAATAATAAAAAATTCTCTCAACATTCCCCAATAGAATCTTTGACCAACTCAAACAATAGAGAGCAAGAGATATCTTCAGATAATATTTTGGATTTTAAAGAATCTAAGGAATATTCATCAATATCTAATGAAACAAAAAAATCGGTTGAAGACTATCCTTTAAGTGTAGGAGAAGTTGCTCGAAAATGGGACTATTCACAAGCCGCAATTTGTTTTCACCTTCGTAAGAATAAACGTTTCAGACCTAAAGATTCTACTATAGAATATGAAGGAATGAAGCCATCAGACGGGGCGCAAGGTAAAAAATGGAGACTAAGATTAGTAAAAAAATAGGGTAAAATTATGGAATCAAATTGAACAGGCTTTCTCTTTACTTGGATAACCGAATAGTTAAAAAGGGTGTCTAGTTTTGCATAGAACGAGAACACAAAATTATTTGTTCTTTAACATTATTTGAATCAAAGGATTAATGATTACCATGACATCAGTTCAATTTACTACAAATTTTTCTCTACAAGAGTTTCTACAATTGCCGGAAACTAAACCCGCCTGCGAGTACATTGACGGTCAAATTTATCAAAAATCAATGCCCCAAGGAAAACACAGCATTCTGCAAACTCGCTTAGTAACCCTTATTAATCAAGTTGGCGAACCGCAGCAAATAATTTATGGACTTACAGAATTACGATGCACGTTTGCAGGGCGTTCTCTCGTTCCAGATCTTGCCGTATTTGAGTGGTCGCGCATTCCTGTTGATGAAGACGGAGAAATTTCAAACCGAGTAGAAATTCCTCCAGATTGGATCATTGAAATTCTTTCCCCCGAACAGTCTCCAAACCGTGTGATCAACAAGATTATTTTCTCTCTTAAACAGGGGACAAAGTTAGGTTGGTTCATTGACCCAGATGATAAATCGGTGATGGTTTTTCAACCTAATCAATTACCAGAAGTTAAATATGATGCAGAGATTTTACCTGTTCTTAGTGTAATAGAAAGTTGGCAAATTTCAGCCACCGAGGTTTTGGGGTTGTTGAAATTCAAATAAAGATTTTCTTGTCCTTGCTTGATGCGGCGACACCTTAAAATCCTTTCATTGTCACAGGGCGTAAATAGGGGTATTGATAGAGAAGCTGTTATGAAGTGCCATGCTTACTTGAAAAGTTCTGTATAAGCTTTTGGAGTTGGTACTTTTCTCTTTTTAGTCTCATTTCTGTGTTCAAAACTCCTAAATTTAGTCCCGATTTGATGAAAAAGTTCCGACACCCGTATTAATCGGTACTGTGTCAACTTCTGTAAAGAAGTGCTTAAAAAGCGAGTACAGCAGTGTTTTTAGTTCGTTGGCACTTCGTGACAGCTTTTCTAGCATTAGCCCTTGTCAACGGGGAACTTCAGTTTAAGGTTAAATGAAGCGTTAAGTACCTGTGCAAAATATTTACACATTGCTATCTTTGCTATCCTTGCTAGGCAATGCTTTCAGCCCTATCCGAGGGGAAATTTATTATGCCTACCTACTTAATTCACTAAGGTATGCAATGATTAAGAGTCACTCCAAGTCGAAGTCTGTCTAATTTTACCCTGAATAATACTCAGCCTAGCGAACAAGATTGTTAAGTCACAAGATTGTTAAGTCAATCGTTGTACTACTCCCAGTCCATAACAGTATATTAAATCCTAATCCATTGGGGAGTCAGCCAACACAAACTGTCAATATTCTAGTTAATAAAAATGTCACAGAGCCAGCCTACCAACCTCTCAATCTGCCAGGATGAACTCTTAACTTGGTCGTTTACTCAATGGTATATGCTGTCGTCTCAACTTCAGTCTAGTTCTACATCTTCATTACCGACCCATCTCGCTAAAATACTGAGCATCCTCAATGAAGCGGGGTTAACTCCACGTATTACTCAATTATCAATTGATCGCTTAACAGTGATTAGAGATCTTTACCAACAGCCTCGACTTCTGAAGTTAATCGAACAAACCTCAACAATTGATCAAAAACAGTTAATTCCCATTGTCAATCAACTGATTACTCTGGCATTGGCTCTGCCTCCCGGCTACAACTACGCTCAAAGCCGCGCCCTGATTACCGCAGCGATCGCCTATCATCAGTTAAATCAAACATCCCAAAGTACACCCTTACTTCAGCAGGCGAGTCAAACTTTAATCGGAATCGCTGTTCCGACTCTCAAGGCTGAAACTCAATGGCGTTTAGCAGACGCTTGGTTTACCATTGGTCAAACCTCTCGCGGGAATGCCACTCTATCAGCAGTGACAGCAACCCTGAAAACGATGTCCCCTCAGTCTCGTCCCTTCACTAATGGTCTTCCTGAGTTATTGATTGATGCTTATTTAGGTCAGGGGCAATGGTCAGAAGCGATCGCAGCAGCCCGTTCCATTCCAATGCTAGCTCAACAAAGTCAACAACTGTTTCGGATTGCCTCAGCTTACCTGCGCTCTCGACAAGTTCAACCTGCTCTCGATCTGTTCAATACAACAATTGACCCATTGCTTAAAACTACCCCAGATACGCAAGAAGATTTTGCCAAAATTGCCACAGAGGGAATTATAACTTTTGCTCAAGCTAGTGGTGTGACAACTGCAACTCGCGCTGCCAAACAACTACCCAGCACTCAACCCGCCTTACGTGCTAAAGCGTGGTTGGCGATCGCAGGAGAAGCCCGTCAACAAAACCGTCCTAATGAAGCAACCCCAGCCCTAGAACAGTTGATTGAAGCCGGAAAAATCGGCCAGAAGCAAGGGTTCGGTTCAGGTTTCGGAATCTGGGGCGATGATCAATGGAGTGGCTCTCTTTACCCTCTCAGTCGCTCTCAGGGATACTTACCGGAAATGCTTTATTTCATTGAACAACTTAATCTTAAAACTGAGGCGGCAGAATTTTTGATTACGGAAGCCGTCAAGGAAAAACGCTTCGATGAAGCCAAGCAACTAATTCCAGAACGGATGCTGATGAAAATTGACGCCAGACCCTTTGAAGTGCAGGAAGATTGGCGTTGGTGGGTTGCAACTGTTGCTGCTCATGAGGGTGAACCTCAACAACTTCTGGCTCTCAGTGAAGCGATCTTACCTGAGATTGGTAGTAGCGATCCCAAACTATTGTCTCCGATTTATATACCGACTGTTCTAGATATTGATCCACCAAGGAGCGATCGCCCACCTTTGTTTTTACCGGATATTCCACCAACGCCTGCTCTTCCTGAACAACGAGCAATACGGGCAATTACATTACTTCAGAAATCCGAACAGATAGAAATGGTGGGGCGACTTTCCCAAGGACTCGCAGATCAAGCCGAAGAACTTCTCACTCGTCAGCCGACTGTTAAGCTTGAGTGGGATCAGCATCCGTTAGAGTGGGTCTATAATCTAGAACGTTTCCTCCATCAGCATCAACAAACTGCGATCGCCCAGCGTCTCTATACTTTGCAGGTAGATTATCTCAAACAGATTGAAGATTTAGAGCAACGAGCCAATTTAATACCGTTTACTTCCAGTTGGGATGATCCACGAGGAGCGATCGCGCACTTTATTGAGTTCGCTGAGACAGTCGGTGTCGCCGAGCAAATTCTGGTAGCGAAACGAGTTTTTGAACAAGCTGTATCATCAGGTCAGAGAGATATTATGGAGCAATGGCGATCACGCTCTCAGTTTTCTGCGGGTGAGCAAGCCCAGTTAATGCTTAAGAGTGGCGACATAATTCGATATCTATATGGTCAGGATGATGAAATTCTCTGGTACGATCAAATTCTGCAATTGATGCAGGAGCAAGCACCCCAGAATCCATTGAGCAATTTCAATCGATTGAATACAAATAAAATGATTGAGAGATATCTTTATCAAGGATTAGTGACTCAAGCTCAACAGGTAATCGATTTACTGACTGATTGGCCTGAACGTGAAAGACAACAACAGCGACTAAACTGTATTATGCAACTGTAGCAAACCTATTGATATCAATACATTTATTTTAGAGTTATGACGACTCATCCTCTGACCTGGGCAGAACTAGAAGCCCTCACCGACTTTGAGATTGATACCGTTAACGGCCCAACAAATGCTCAAGCGCGTTTACGTCTATTTGGCAAAAACGAGTCTGATGTGCGCGTAACTCTCTATCGCGATAATCATGCTTGGTGTCCCTACTGTCAGAAAGTTTGGCTATGGCTAGAGGAAAAACAGATTCCTTACCGCATCAAAAAAGTCACCATGTTCTGTTATGGCACTAAAGAGAGTTGGTACAAGCGTAAAGTACCTTCTGGTATGTTACCTGCTCTTGAACTTGATGGTCGTATGATTACCGAAAGTGATGATATATTAATGGCACTCGAACAGGTGTTTGGCCCCTTAGTCTTTGGAATGAATGACTCCAAAGTTATGCCGTTGCGACAGTTGGAGCGACTTCTATTTAGGGCTTGGTGTGGTTGGTTATGTTATCCAACGCGATCGCAAAGACAAGATCAACGTAACAAAGAACAATTTATTGGGGTAATGGGAAAGGTTGAAGAGGCTCTCAGTCGCACACCTAGCCCCTACTTCCTAGAGGAGTTTTCCACGGCTGATGTGGTTTTTACGCCCTATGTTGAACGGATGAATGCCAGTCTTTACTACTACAAAGGCTACTCCATGCGAGAAGAAAATCCGGGTTTTAGTGCTTGGTTTGATGCAATGGAAAGCCGTCCCACGAACCCGAGGAACTCAGAGCGACTTCCATACTCATGTTCACGACTTACCGCCCCAAATGGGAGGTTGTTACGAAAACGGTGAACCCCAAACCCGAATTAATCAGAGACGAGTTGATAACGGTCCTTGGACTGGACTACCGGATGTGAAGTATCCTGAACCGGAGAACTCTCGCGCTGAAGCTCTACAACGGGTGATTAAACACCGTAGTAATATTATTAAAGTTAATCCCGCTGATGACCAGTTGTTTGATGAAGCTCTACGATGTGCTTTAACTTACATGATGACGGGTGAAATTTCAATACCGCCTTCTGGGTCTGATGTGGCTTTGCGATATTTGCGCGATCGTATTAATGTACCACGAGATTTGTCGATCTATGCTGCTAAACGTCTGCGAGAAGCGTTAGAAGAAACGGCGGCTTTAGTGGGCGAGCGCCAAGGTTCTCCCATTCCGGTTCAACATCGGCGAGATCAAGATCCAGTTAATTTTGCTTCTTAAATTGGCGTAGAAATAGCGAAGATACTGGGCTGATCTTTAAGGAAGCATAATGCTGTTAAACTAAGTCAGATGGGTGACTGTCCGACTCAGTTTTAAGTCAATTTTCAGAACTCTAAAGTATCTTACCTTTACCCGATGGTTTTAAGTGTTTCTAGTAAACGGGTCGCACTATAGCAGTTTCTCTATCAATACCCCGCACAAACAGTTTATAAGCTTATGAGGGATACGGTGATTGCGATCGCTTTTATACTGGGAAAACGAAAAGAAGTTGCGTCTGATTTAATCCAATCAGTCGGGGTAAAATACTTGGTTTGATGAAACTCAAAGCTAGTAGTTTCAAAATGTACCAATTTCACCCAATCGGTGAGGTTTATCCACCTTTGCCTCCGCTACCTCCACTACCCGGATCTGATTGTTGACAACTAATTGAATTTAACCCTATTGTTCGGGATTTTGTTTTAAACATTCTTATTAATTTAGATGTACAAAGTTTCCAGCTAATCGGATTTAACTCAATTGGTGGGGTTTATCCACCGCCTGTTCCGCCTCCTCCATGACCCGGATCTGATTGTGGACAACTAATTGAATTTAACCCTATTGTTCGGGATTTTGTTTTAAACATTTTCATTGATTTAGATGTATATGTTTTCCAACTAATCGGATTTAACTCAATCGGTTGGCTGGTTTTGATTTGCCGAATTATTCCGAATACAATTCATTTCTAACTAATTTGCTTTAACCCGTGCGAGCGGAGCTAAGTTATAGAACCGTTGTACAATTGATATTGTAAGGGCAGAAATCGATGCTCATTTCGCCCACTTGGATAATCGGCAAAGATTTTGTTGAATAATTGATATTATAAATGCCAAAATAGAGACTGTCAAAAAACAGACAAAACATTCTCCTTAATGCCATTAAAAAATAATATAGTCTAGTTGTCCGACTATCGTAGGGGATAATAAAGTTCGCCCCGTTTTTCCCAAGAGACTCGCCCGATATCTTTACTTTTACTCCAAGCGAGGAAGTGTTCGTTACCCCGTTTGGCTTCTTTCTCAACCGTCTCGGGATTAACCCCCAGTCTATTGGCCAACTCTCCGGCTTTTAACGGTTGCAGTTTGGGTTTAACAAAAGAAGGGGTCGAACGAGATTGCTCTTTTTTATCATACATTTGTATTTACTTAGGTGCGACATTTTCAATTTTTTTCAATTTCTCTTTCTCGGCTTCATTCAACTTTTCTTTCTTTTTGAGTAACGGATACTTACCGTTTTTTAGTCCTTCTAATTTCTCCTCTTTTTCTCGATTATTTTGCCACAGTATCGCTCTCATTCGCCGATTAAACGAGTAAACTTCTTGTGTCTTTTGTTCCGGGGGAATTTTCCGCCAAATACTAAACTGTATTTGTTCGGCTTCCGGGGCTGTGTCTGGTGCTTGGGTTTTGTACATGATTCTGGAGTAATAAGTTTAATCGGTTGTTTGACCTTGAGACTTGTTGAACTGATGAAAATTAGACGATGATCGTTCCCGGTTTAATAATGAATAAATTGAAGGAGAAGTAATTGCTCAAAAATTAATCACTGGTCGGAGCAACGTCTTGTTCACCGACCGACATAAACCCCTCGTGAAAAACTACAAAGCCCTGTGGAATTATGTTGTGAAGTGGCAAGGCAAGGAAGACCTCTTGTGGTACTCCGTCAAGAATCAGTTTAGGAATGTTCTTAAACCCGAACCGTTTGTAGTAGCCCGGATCACCCACAAGGCAGCACCCTTGTCCTCCCATCTCTCTAAGTAAAGATAAGCCATGCTGCATAAGTGTCGTCCCAATACTCTGCCTCTGATATTCCGGCAACACAGAAAAAGGCCCAATACCATACCAATCTCGGCTACCATCAGAAATTGTCACGGGTGAGAAGGCGATATGGCCTACTACTCGTTCATCAATTTCTGCCACAAGCGATATTGTCAGCATCTCGGCCGCTCGTAGTGTTTCTATAATGAACTGTTCTGTTTGATTGCTTACTTCGAGGTTTTCAAAAGCAGCAATCGTAACCTCGGCTATTGCCTGAATGTCTGAAGCCGCTTCACTTCGTATGATCATTGTATCCCAGAGCCTTATAAGTCTTATCTTTTACGGCTGATTCTAGTTAAATTTCATTGTATCCGAATCTCAGTTATTTGCCTTGTAATTTGAGTTAGAAAGTAGAGCCGAATCGTACATTAAACTATTTGAGCGTCTCCAAGGCGACTTCTGGCTTTGTCTCAGTTGCTTTTCCTTGGCTTAATGCTAGAGAAGGTGGTACGAAGTGCCAACACTACTAAAAGAATTTATATGTCTAGCTTTCAGACACTTCTTCACCGAAGTTAACACAGTACCGATTCTGACGGGTGTTGGAATTTTTTCATCAAATTGGAATTGAATTGAAGAAATTTAGACCCCTTTTTGTGTCATCTGGAGTAAAGTTCCGACTCGAAAAGTTGATGTAGAACTTTTGAGTCAAGCATGGCACTTCATGGTAGCTTCTTTAGCATTACGCCAAGTAAATACAGGGCTGACAATCCGCAAATTCTTAATATTTAGTCCCCTTGAAATATCCTGATTTTTAACAGTATTTAGAAGGAAAAATCGTAGCTTTTTAGATCAAGTTGGCAATTGGTCTTGAGTCGGAAAACCATGTTGCTTCCTGCCAACATCAGCATCAAATTTTTTAGAAGACTTAAATAACTCAAACCGCCCATCGGTGGCATAGGGAAGAACCCGCTCTCGCAATGCCTGCATTTCTTGCGCTGTCATCGGTTGAAAACTCCGAGCGATCGCTATATTTTGCCGCAGCACTTCCACCGAATCAATCCCGCTAACTAATGTTGCAATTGGCATACTCATCGAATAACGGATAGCTTCTTGAGGCGTTACCAAACCTTTTTTTACCGCTTCTGCGTTCCCGCTTAAACTTTTCATCCCGATCGCGGCAATTCCTTGGCGATCCAGTTCGGGAAGAACCTGGTTTTGAAAACTCATAAAGTTGGCATCAAAACAGTTAATTGGCAATTGTACCGTATCGAAAGGATAATTGTGAGACAACATTTCTAAGTGAATTGCCGGGTCTTTGTGTCCGGTAAATCCAACAAATTTAACCTTCCCCTCCTGCGATCGCTCGTTCGAGGGCTTCAATGGCACCATCGGGACGAAAAATTAACTCCGGGTCATTGTAATAAATTACCTCATGGATCTGCCACAAGTCTATATAATCGGTCTTCAGACGACGTAATGATTCTTCGAGTTGCTGCATGGCAACGCTTGCGTCGCGTCCGTGAGTGCAAACCTTAGTCATCAGAAAGACTTGATCCCGTCGTCGGTGTAAAGCTTCACCCATCCACTTTTCACTGCGATGGTTGTTGTATTCCCAGGCATTATCCATGAATGTGATGCCATTATCAATCGCCTCGTGAGTAATGCGAATTGCTTCTTCTTTGCTTTTAGCCTGTCCAAGAGTCGCGCCCCCCAACCCAATTGCAGAGACTTCTACACCCGTTTTGCCTAAAGGACGACGGGGAATTTCACCCGAACGGTTCTCCGAGGTTTGAGCGAGAATCAATTCAGCAGAAGAGGTGTTGAGTTCGGCCGCTTCAACGGATGTATTGGAGTGCAGAATATGATCTGCCAAACCCGTACTCGCTCCAACTCCAATAAAGCCAACCCCTTTCAAAAACTGCCGTCGATTGAAGTCTCGGAGAAAACGGTTGGCATCCGCTCCGGAGTGTTGATCGCTCATAGGTTATAACTGAATTGCAACTACTGTCTATAATCTTGTTGTAGTAGTCTGAAAACCTCTCCCATCAGACATAAGTCTCATGTTTAGATACAACCCACATTCCGCACTTCAAGATGTAGCATAAAAAGTGACAGATGAGGAGGGAGGACAGCCTAAGTAGTAATTTAAAGCGATCTCTCCGAAGCATCTGCCATTGATGCCCTTTGCGATTGGGCGCTGGCGCTTCTCTATCAATACCCCTGATTGGACATGAGGTCAAACCCACCTGGAGAGAGTTAAGCAGAGATTATGACAGATAAATTTTTTATATATATATTTAGCCTTTACATTGGCTTGAATTATGTTTAAGCTATAAAACAACAACCGAAAAGCGAGGATTTTCATACAGCCATGAACTCAGCCATGAACTCAGTCAAAACAGCCTATCAACTCACTAATGCTCTAGCAAATCTTCAAACCGCCTTATTCAATAGATTCAATCCGATTCGCCAATACTTGAGAGAATTAGAGATCCGCAATCCTGAACTGGCTCATTTCATCTGCCGAATAATTCCTGCCCAGTGTCCCTTTGAACGAAATTTTTCTTTATTTGGTCGTATCTCAATCCAGATTCCACCCCTGTGTAAATTGAATCCTTTGTATGAAGAAGTGTTTGGTTTGCGGTTTCGCGCACTTTGCTATTTAGCTGATGAGTGTAACGAAAATATCCATTGCTATCTTTAGGGAATTTACCAAAATTCGCTTGAGTTGGATTTCATAAATTCTCAAATCGGCTTGGCATTCTTGAACGTTTGAATAATTAGCTAAAGTTGCCCGTTCAGCCGCCCCTCTATATTTTTTTTTAAATCAACGCTGAAGATATCCGATGGTTCCGTAGGCAACTGTCTTACTGGGGCAATGTCAACTTCCGGGACTTTTCCTAGATTATGAATCAACAACTTATTTATTGACATCTTCAATTGTTTGGTGCATTTTCTGAAGGTTTTTCAGTTTATCGATGCCCGAAAATCGGATAGACAAATCAATTGAAAATATAGCAACAACAATTACAGTGGTCATTAAGAAGAACCAAGTTTAAATTCCTCCAATAGTTTGGCTAATTATTCGCCCGACAACCCTCAAGCTAAACAAATCCGAGTCTATATTTTCTCGGAAATCTTCATCTTGTTTTTGTCTAAATTCCAATTCTCTCAATCGTGCAATCATCGAATTGTCGGACATATAAACCAGTTTTTTAATATTTTTAAGGTGAATTCCGGCTTCCCGAATTTCTACTTCGAGCTTAATTAATTTCTCAATCTGAGATTGGGAGAGTTCCTGGATGCCACTATTGGAAAACAGAGGATCTTCGGTCAGCTTTTCGATTAAGCCGATTTGCAACCCCCCGAACTCCCAGCTTTCATAAAAACCCCGGTGAGTTCGGAGATAGATGTAAAACTGGATTTGAGGAAAATACCATGACAAAGGCGAACCATCTAGATACCCACACTGGCGGACTGATCGCTGTCGGCGTGGCGGCAATCGGTGGATTGGTTTTGCTCACCGGGACGAGCGTGGTTATTCAAGCGGGGGAGGTGGGGGTGATCTCGTCTCTCGGTAAGGTGAACGAGCGCCCGCTTTCGGAGGGATTTCACATCATCAGGCCAGTTGTTGATGGGGTGCAGCGCCTCGACATTACCCGCCAACCCCTGACGGCGAACACCGCCGCCGCGACTTCCGACTTACAGACTTTGACGGCTAACATTCAGGTTGAATACAGCCTCGATCCGGAGCGTTCGCCGGCATTTGTTCGGGAGTTTCGTTCGGTAGAGAATTTTAAGCTGATTCTCGACGGTATTGTTAATGAGAGTTTTAAGTCGGCTTCGGCTCAATTTACCGCCGAGGAAGCTTTGCAAAAACGCACTGAGTTGCAGGCGAAATTCCGCGAAAAGTTGCAGGCTCGTTTGACTCAGGGGGAATATTTTGTGATTATTCACAGCGTTGCTATTCCCAACCTGGAGTTTTCCCCCGAATATGCCCAGGCGATCGAACGCAAGCAGGTGGCGGAGCAGAATGCTAAGGCGGCGGTTTATCTCAAGCAGCAGGCTCAAGAGGAGGCGGATGCGGCGCTGATCAAAGCCAGGGGGGAAGCGGAGGCTCAAAGGCTTCTGGCGGAGTCTTTGAGAAACAACGGCGGCGATCTGGCGATCCAACTCAAGCAGATAGAGGTGCAGCGAGATTTTGTCAACGCTTGGAAGGCGGGGGGTTCGACTCTTCCCCAAATTCTCGTGATCGGCGAGGGGAATGCGCCCCCCATGTTTTTGAATCCCGCAAATCTGGGTAATAAATAGGAATCGTTAAGCGTAGTAATATGTTTTTAGAGTTTTTGGGGTGGGTTCTCGCATCATAAATATTCTTGGAAACGCTGCAAGTTTCGGTTCTACCGGACAAGTTCAGCCAAACTGTTAGTAAAAAGATTCTAACATCTAGTTCGAGTGGGACGGTTGGCTTCATCAGTCTAAACCCATTGAAAATAACGCCTGAAATTACTTCTTTATCCGAATTTATAGATTCTACCAACTCTCCTGTTAATCCCTTAAAACCCTTATTGAGTAACACTTACAGCCGTTTTATGAACTCACTCAATTTCAACACCCACCCCGTCGCGCATTTTTTTTGAAAAATCCCGCCGCCGACTTTGATAGAATGTTTTTGCGAGAATGGTTTTGAATTTGCAGTCAGGAACCTCGAAGCACTCCCGTTATTAAATATTAACATTCCCATTAGGTTGAATATTCGGGAAAATCCCGGAACTCTCGTCAATCAATCCCTTGTAGCCGAGCAAAAGAATAGCTCTATAGGTCTTCAAGAGCCGATGGGAAGTAGTTTAACTCTTAGTTCAAAATCGGAGGCATCATCAAGCCATGTATAAAGTTATGAATGTTGTTAAAGTAATTTTTGGAAGTTTTTTGATTTCTGTTCCTTCAATTATCTTGCCATTAGGTTGGGGTTTCAGAAGTTCAGTTGCACAAGCTCAAACCATCCAATACCAACTTGATGAAGAATTGAACTTCGAGTCTGAATTAAAACCGATAACTTCTAACGAATTTTGCGATCTCGATAGTACAATCTCCAACTTTCAACTCGCTCAACTGCAAGGGGATTTTCAAAAATGGCCGGAGGTTGAAGATTTTCTGGTTAATCGGATGTCAAAAGACTTGATTAAAATTTCTGAGCAGATAGAACAATCAAGTGTGTATAATATCTTAAGTCAAATGAGTGAGAGCGTAAGTAAAAGTATAGAAAATGCAAGAAAGGCAGGCAGAATTCTACGCTCTGACTTCACAGATACTCTTCTTTTATCGGCAGGTCTTATAGGATTTTCTTTTCTGCTTAATCAAATTATTCAACCCGGTCAAAAGAAAAAAATGACTAATTTGATGAATGAAGCTTATGACCTGGGTAACTATTATTACAATCTAGGACAATATGATCGATCATTTAAATTATTTGGTATTAGTCTAGGAGCGGCATCGGAGCTTGAAAAGGACTTGATTATAATCCGAACATTAAATCAAAGGGCAAGTATTGCTAATGATTTAAAATTCTATGACGTAGCCTTATCCCTATACGCTCAGACCTTGAATATTTCTCAAGAAAAAAGCGACGGGATAGAATCCGGAAATTCCCTTAACAAAATCGGACAAATTTTTAAAGAAAAGTCCGAGTACAAGGTAGCTTTAAAAACTTTTCAAAGTGCTTTAGAAGCGGTTCGAGAACCCAATCAAACTCGAATTACACCGGAAGAAGATGAGGATAAAAATCTACAACTCAATGAAAAAGTTGTTGAAGGCGAAATTATCAACAATCTCGGCGAGCTGCACAATCAGATAGAAAAATACAATCAAGCAATTGATTATTCTCGCCAAGCAATAGCTCTTGCTCAGGAAGCTTCCGACGGAAAAATTGAAGCAAAAGCACTCAATAACTTGGGAGTAGCTTACAAAAATATCGGCAAATTTACCGAAGCACTAGAGGCTCATAAACAAGCTTTGAACATTTATCAAGAGATTGCCGATCCCGCTGAACTAGCCCAAACTCAAACCCATCTCGGAAGTGTTTATAATAGCTTGGGAGAATATGCTCAAGTTGCTCAACTTCATCAAAACGCGATCGCAACGGCTCAAGCCATTAATAACCCAGAACTCCAAACCAATGTTTTCAGTAATATTGGTTCTTTTTATAATAGTATAGGACAAGATGATCAAGCTTTACAATACCATCAACTTGCCTTAGAGATTGTCAGAGAAATTGAGAACACTTTTCTAGAAGGACGGACTTTAAACGACATTGGAAATATTTATACACAACAGGGAAAATATGATGAAGCATTGAATTTTAATCAGCAGGTTTTAGCCCTTGCTGAACAATCAGAGATTCAACAACTAGAAGCAGTTGCCTTAAGCAGTATTGGTCGCATCCAACAAGAACAGGGGCAATGGATGGAGGCATTAGAATCATATCAAATCGCTCTTGTTTTGCAACAGCGATTAGAAAATCGGGCTGGAGAAGCGGCGATATTGGCTAATTTAGGAGAGGTTTATATTAATCGACTTAGTTATGATAAAGCCTTGGAGTTACTGCAACAATCTTTATCAATTTATCAAGAAGCGGGTGACAAAGCTGGCGAAGGTTTTGCCTTAAACTTGATAGCTTATGCTTATCTTAAACAAGGAAAATATGCAGAGGCAGAACAAACATTATGGAAGGCGCTAGAAATTCTCGAACCACTACGAACCGACTTGAGCGACACGCAAAAAATTTCAATTTTTGATACCCAAGTTTCGACCTATTCTAGATTACAACAAGCCCTAATTGTTCAGGATAAAATAGAGACTGCATTAGAAGTTTCCGAACGAGGACGTGCCAGACCTTTAGTTGAACTTCTGTCAGAACGATATAATCAATCCACATTTAGATTACCTGATATTGCAAAAATTAAACAAATTGCTAAAACTCAAAATGCAACCTTAGTTCAGTATTCAATTCTCTACGAGCAAGTTAAACTTGACGGTCGAGTTCAATCCAAAGAATCCGAACTGTATATTTGGGTAATTAAACCGACAGGTGAAGTCGAATTTCGTCAGACCAATCTCCGACCCCTTTGGCAACAAAAAACCTCTCTTTCGGGATTAGTTCAAATTAGCCGTCAATCGATAGGAGTAGAGCGTCAAGCCTTACAATTTGTAGAGAACCAAGAGAGTTCGATAGACTCATCTACACCCCAACAAAATTTACAACAACTCCATCAACTTTTAATAGAACCCATTGCCGAACTGTTACCCACTGATGCAAATGAACGAGTTATTTTCATTCCGCAAGGTGAGCTATTTTTAGTTCCTTTTCCGGCATTAAAAGATGCAGAAAATAACTATTTAATTCAAAAACATACGATTCTTACCGCACCTGCCATTCAAATCTTAGAACTGACTCAACAACAGCGCCAAAAAGTATCAGGTCAGGATATATTAATTGTAGGCAATCCCACGATGCCAACCGTGCCATCACAAACTAATCTTTCCGCAGAGCAGATCACCGCTCAGTTAAGTGATACCAGAAGCGAACAGTTAAGCGATCTTCCGGGTGCAGAAACAGAAGCCAGAGAAATTGCTCGGATTTTTCAGACTGAACCTTTACTCAAAGATGACGCCACCAAAGCTGCTGTATTAAGAAAAATGCCTTCCAGTCGAATTATTCATCTGGCAACTCATGGACTACTGGATAATTTTGGCTTGGGAATACCCGGAGCAATTGCTTTGGCGCCCGATACATCAATCGGTGAGAATTCTACAAACAATTCCAACTGTTTATTGAAGACCAAAAACTTAACTGAAAGCGATTGGGTTGATCTAATTTCTTATTTAGCAAATCCTCCCAAAAAGCTTTTAAACTTAGATGGCTTTCTCACTTCTAGAGAAATTATTGACCTGAAATTAAATGCGGAATTAGTGGTTTTAAGCGCTTGTAGTACCGGAGGTGGAGAGATTACAGGAGATGGTGTTGTGGGTTTATCTCGTGCGTTTATTGCTGCGGGTGTACCGAGTTTAATTGTTTCCCTGTGGAATGTTAAAGATCAACCGACGGCTGAATTAATGACAGCATTTTATCAAAACCTGCAAGCCAATCCTGACAAAGCTCAAGCTTTGCGTCAAGCGATGCTAACTTTAGCCGAAAAATATCCCGAACAACCCCAATTTTGGGCGGCGTTTACACTCATTGGTGAGGCTGAATAATAACTGAATTTTAAACTTTTAAAATAGGGGAATAGGTTTATGATTAGGCGCCGTCGCTTCCTAGAACTGACAGGTTCTACGACTTTAGCCACTCTCGGACTCAACGCTTATAATCTTCAACAAAAAAGCAATCGCTATGGTAAAGTTCTCGCTCAAGATACCCCTCGCAAACTCGCACTTTTAGTTGGAATTAATGATTATCGCTCTTGGCCCAATCTCAAAGGTTGTGTCACTGATGTTGATTTACAGCAGGAACTTTTAATTCATCGTTTTGGTTTCAATCCTCAAGATATTATTCGACTAACAACAGATGCAAACGATAAAAAACCGACCCGAAGTAATATTTTAACTGCATTTGAAGAACACTTAATTAAACAAGCTCAACCGGGTGATGTGGTGGTTTTTCACTTTTCAGGTCATGGTTCTCAACAGATAGACCCCAACCCAATTCAAGACTGTCCAAATAATCCAATTCCTGCTCAAAGTAATCCCGCAAATAGCACGTTTGTTGTAGCCGATACCGATTCAGCCCCCGATATTATGGGACGAACATTGTTTTTATTAATGTCTCTTTTGAAAACGGAAAATGTGACTGCGGTGCTAGATAGTTGTTATTCTGGCGGAGGTACAAGGGGAATTCATCGAGTGCGTTCGGTCTCAAAAAATGCAATACTTGTTTTTGAAGAACTCGATTATCAGCAAAGTTTATTAACTCAACTTAAATGGTCTCCAGAAGAATTCTTTCGGCGTCGTTGTAAAGTGCGAAAAGGGGTTGTAATTGCTTCAGCCAGAGCGGATGAAGAGGCGATAGATGCTGATTTTGGTGACTTTCATGCGGGAGCTTTTACTTATTTTATGACTCAATCTCTTTGGCAAGAACAGTCTACTGTTGAACGCACAATGACTCAAGTTCGTCGTTCGATTAGGAGGAAATCCAGACAGAATCCGCTTGCGGATGGGACTGAAAATCAACCTGTTTATTTTCAAAAGACGACAGCACCGCCAACCGATGCAGTAGTTACAAACGTTCAGAATAATGGAGCGACGCTTTGGTTGGGGGGACTCGATGAAAACAGTTTAGAAGCCTTTTCGTCGGGTTCAGTTTTTTCGATTTTAGATGAAAATAATCAGTCTACGGGGGATGAAATTCGTTTAGAAAATCGTCAGGGATTAGTGGGAAAAGCGAGTTGGCAAAAACAAACGCCTGCGTCTCTCCAACCGGGAACATTATTGCGAGAAAAAAGCCGCACAGTTCCCACAGATTTAAACTTACGCATCGGACTTGATATTTCTATTGCTTCAGACAGCACAACCGCTCAACGCGCAATTTCTAACATTAACCGCTTAAAAGCTATTCCCATGCAGAGGGGAGATATTCCCTATCCCGGTGGAGTTGACTATATTTTTAGCCGGATAACTGCTGATATTCAGCAACAATTACAGTCTCAGGAATTGACGGATTTACCTCCCATAGGAAGTTTAGGTTTATTCACCTCAGAACTCAATTCAATTCCTAAATCTTTTGGTGAACCCGGTGAAAGTATTTTGGCTGCAATTAATCGTTTAGAGGCAAAATTAAAAGCATTTTTGGTTGTTCGTTTAGTTAAAACAACTCTCAATGCTCAGTCTTCTCAGTTAGCAGTTGATGCGTCTGTTAGTTTAGTTGATCAACCTAATCAAATTTTAGCACGAACCCGCACCCAAAAAGCAAACAGTGAAGATAATTTTGAAAGCTCAATCGCTCAACTTAAATTGAAGCAACCCTTTCAATTTCATGTAAAAAACTACGGATTGAGTACGCTTTATGTGCTGATGATGGTGGTTGATTCTCAAGGTTGGCTTTACATTACTTTTCCGGGAGCGGGTGGGATTTATGATGAGGAAATGCAACTTTTACCGAATCAAATTCAACAGAGTGAAACCTTACAAGCTGTTGAAATTGGAAGGGGGGAAGCTTTAATCATTGTCAGCCGTTATCCGATGAGTAAAACCGTGAATATGTTACGCTCTCTAGCCAGTGAACTGAATCAAAATGAAGGGACTTTTTCACTTCAAAAAGAAGGAAAAGATAGAGGACTATATTTTATGGGTAAGTTATTTGATGATTTACGGGAGCGAACTTCGGCTTCGTCCATTGGACAGTTAAGTACGACGGATATAGCAACTTTGTCTATTTCCTTTGATATTTCAGAGTAGGTTCAATTGGCTGATTTGGTAATAATTTACCGTTCAGCCAATCTTTATCTAATTTAATCTTCGCAAAAATTATGAGCGATAATTTGTTGAATACTTTTTTTCAACTCTGCGGAAGGATTCGCCACAGAAAAAAGTTCTCGCAAAGCATCTGACCACAATCCTTGTTCGGCTAAATAGTGAGCTTTTTTTAAAGAAATTTCTTCAGCAGAGGCTCCTTGAGACTGAAGTTTATTTTCTCGGGTTTTTAATTCTTCCTGAATGGGGTTTTGCTCTGGTAAAACTTGAAAATAGGTTTGCTTCTTCGGTCCGATGGCTACCAATCTCCAGTAATAAACTTTTCCGGCTTTTAAGGGTTCACCTTGATACAAAATATGTGTTTGTCCGTCTGGAATATCAGCTTTCCAAATCGGATCTTTGATTATTTCTGAATCTTCAAATACTTCAATTTTTATCGCATTTTCTCCATTGCTTTTCCAGAAAAAAAGCGGTTGAGAACTAAGGATTTTTACTGGTTCTAAAGTAGCGTTTTCATCATTGCTATTAACCCAAGTTTGAGGCGCAATGGGACAAACTTCTCCTCGACCGCCCCCCGGCTTTTTCTTGCGTTCGAGGACAAATAAACGTCCGGTGAAATTATCGAGTAATTCTCTGGGTTCGGGTTGGCGCTGTTGGCCGCTTGGAGCAAACCTAGTTTGTGCTTTCAAAGGTAAAATGGAAGAAAAAACCATTAAGATTCCGGTCGTAATTAAAAGAGTTGAAATTAACTTTTTATTAGTCATCGTTCGATTGTCCTCTACTTACATAAGTCCAAAACACGACAAGTGGAAAAAAATAGGGAATCAGTATCCCTGGAGACATATAGATTTGCAGTCCAACTAAAATATAAACAACTGTAGCACCTTTGAAAACTCTAATCCAGTATTTTCGCTGATGAGGATGTTCTCCCAGAAATAACAGAGTCCCTTTTCCAAAGATTGCTGCTAATCCTAGCATCCACACATCAGGAATAGCAACCACAAATCGCTGTCTCAATATATGATGAATCATATAAGCATGGATTTCTCCTCCAGTTATACGGTCTGTGTCTCTCCCTCAAAATTTCACGGCTAGTGGGAGAGAAAAATTATCTTTTCCTTGACAGTTTAATCCTGCTTCTGGATGACCTCCGGGTGCAATAATAATAACTTGTTCATCAATATAGGGGGGAACTTTACCTGCTAGTAAAGCCTGGGCAGAAATCGTTTCATAAACTTGAGTTGGTGGAAAGGAATAATCAATAATAGGATGCAGCCATTGAAAAAAACTTGCGGTTAAGGGAAGCTTTAGGTTGTAAATTTTCTGAGTTTTTTTATCTAAATCAACTGTTTCTAAAGCTTGAAACAATGTCGAACGAAAAAACTGCTCATTTTGTAAGTTTGGTTGCATAAAATTAGGAAAACTCGAGTCAGCCTTAAGCTGATGAATCAGTGCTAAAAGATAGGAAAATGGACAACTTTCCACACAACTACCGTGATTCGGTAAAAGTTCGAGATATTGGGGAAAAAAATAAATATCTCCTTCTAAACTCCAATTGAGACTCGCAATGCGATCGCTAACTCCCAATTGAGGTTCTTCATTTTCAACTGCACCAAAGACAAACCAAGTATTTTGTTGGATGCTATTTCTAACAGCTTGAGCAAGTTGATCTGTATTTTCAGGCTGTTTTTGGTCTTGATCTAAAATATAGTCAATTCCGATAGTATGTGCTTTTAGCTGAGACAGTCGAGTAATAAGTTTAGTTAAATAACTATAATTAATCGGACAAATTTCTTGAAATTTTTCTGGGGAAGCTTTGATAGATTCCTGATCGACTTGTACAATGAGTACGGGGGATTTTTGTTCTAGGGGTGAGATAAACTCGGGCTGTATCAGAAAACGATAAATTGCTTGTGCAAAGAGTCTAAATTCAAGTAATTTTTCTTGTACGGGTATTAACAAACTGAAAATCACAACAGTTAATAGAGAGAAAGTTTCCAGAGAACTGGGTAGCCAAAGTTTCCATCCCTGTTGTTTCAAGCGAAATAACTCAGCTTCTGGATGACGAAAAATAGATGGAATGAGAGATGCTGAAGGATAGTGAATTCGCTTTTCTTGCTGTTGCAAAAACTCACAAGCATCCTGCATCGCTTCATGGGCGTCTTTAAACTCACTTAAGCTTTGTAAAAATTGCTGAATAAATTCACCCGCAACTTGATTATGAATCGGTTCGCGCATGACTACAACTTGATTGAGTCCTAAATTAATCAGGGATTCGGCAATATTAATTCCATTACAAGAGTTGAAAATAGCAAATTGAAGTCCATTTTGTTTGGCTTGTCTGAGTGCGGGTTCAATTTCACGAATAGAAATGGAAAGTTTGGGTGCAATACTAATTTCGCCTCCGGTGAGTTCAGTTTCATTACTATGTCCGGCAAAGAATAGAATATCCCAACCTCGTTTATCAGCTATTGCTTGATACATTCTAGACAAAATCGCTTCGATATTTTCGTCTTTTTCCTCATCTTTTTTCCACTCTTTATCTAATCGAATCTCAGCAATATTACTCAACTTTTGTTGAAGAACTTCCCAATCTCCCGTAAAATTTAGTCGGTTATCTTCGCCAAGAATAGCTAAAACTCGAATTTTTCGACGCAGTGGATGTACAGATTCACAAAGAATATTATTCGGTGTACGAGCAATCCGAATTTTTCCAACTGTACCTAAATCTGTGCCGATTTCCCACGTTTCCCAAGGAAGCCGTGCTAATTCTAACGGAGTACAAGTCAAAAATACATCGACTCCTCCGGTTTCAGAATGAATCGCAGTTTGAGCAATTTGACGGCGGATAGCAGCCAATTCAGGACTCAATAACCAGTGATGAAATCGATCTAATAATTTGGCTTGTGCTTGCACAAGAGAAGAACGCCAATCTTGAGAAGAAGGGGTGATAGTGACAATTTTTTTTACCCTTCCCCGTAGGTGTTGATAATAATTAAGATAGGCGTTTTTCCACTCTTTGTAAAGTTCGATTAATTCTGGAGAATATTCTAGCTGACTCGTGAGTATTTGTCCTTGTCCCCAAGAGAGTTCAAAGTCGCATAAAGAAGCAATTTGACGAATTCTCAGCTTAAATGCAGTGCGGTTCATGTTGTCAGTTAATTAATAATCTCTGAGTTGGGTGAATTGCGATATTCAAATAATCGAGAAACTTGTATTTCTCCATCTGTTGTCGTAATAGTTACGAGGAATTTTTCATCATAGGTTCCTTCTATTTGTGCTAACAAGTAACTTTTATTGTGTTGAGAATCGAGTTTTTCTTCTGCTAAGATTCCGGTTTGATCGCTAATTCTTAACTCAATTTCAGGTAAAGAGGGTTGACCGGGAATAGGAGTGACAATCAAAAATAATGTCCATTCTTCCTGGGAATCTGCCAGTGACCAACTGAGTGGATATAACCGTATTTTATTGAGGATATCTTGATAGGCACCAACCGCTTCTTCAGGAATTTCTACCCCAAAATTATCTCGAATTTCATTAAAAATGCTTGCTTCAAAAGGAGATGATGATGTTAGGTTTTGCCGAAAAACTCCCATAGGTAATGGTTGCCATGATAGTTCTTGTGCGAGTTCATTGACTTGAGACTGCAACCATTGTCCGACATTAAGGGCTTGTTGAGTGAGAATTTGTAATAAATCGGATAAATAAGTCGTTTGTTGTGGGGTATTTTCTGAATTAGAATGATGCAACCAGTTGAGTAATTCCGGATGGGTTAATAGCACAGTTCCTTGTTCCCAACTGAGGCTATTCCATAAGGGACGAGATTGCAATTGTAGCAATTGAGTAGCGAGTTCGTCACGAATTTGAGAGAGTTCTGCTTGGCGAGTTGAGGGGATAGCAGGTAAGGGAATTGTTGCAGGTGTTAAACATTGTAAATACAGCAGCAACTCATCAGGTAGGGGGTTAAACCATTCCTTTTCTAAGGAATAAGTCCAGTCAATTTGAGGTTGTAATTGAGCGTGATAGGAGTTGAGTTGATCGTAACGTATAAATCTTAAAATTGCCGCAACTTCTAAAGTTTCGTCTATTCCCACAAGGACATAAAAATGGGCTATAAATTCGGGTAAATCAAGGATAGCTCTAGGAACATTTACTTCGGAATCACTCCAGTAATTTGTGGGAATCAAACAAATTTTAAACTCTCCAACTTGTAGGTTACAAACCACATCTAAAATATTAGCATAAGCAGGTTGCATAACGGAAGCTTTTTCTACAATAATCCTTAGATCAGGTTCCCGTTTTTTTAACCAATCTTCAAAGCCAAACAATGCTAATAGCTGTAAATAAATTTGCCATTGCTGAGTTGATTTGTTAAGCTGTTGACTGAGTTCTAAAGCTTGGTCAATCTTTTCTGAATTGAGTGAGATGATTTCGGCTTCTTCTGCAAATTCAATTAAGTCATCGGTTAAATCGGTGATATAACTTGTCATTTTAATTCCTCCTAATTGGTGAAAATATAGATTAAATTTATCGCTTTTTCCTACAAAGTCTATTTTAGCATTGAAAATTGTAGGATTCATCGAGATATTGACAGATTAGTTTTGAAAGCTGACTTCGCTCTTTGCGTTTTTCTAAAGGTGTTTGAACTTCTTGACTATGGCGATCAACAATTTTAGAAATTTCTTCTCCTAAAATATCTTGTACTTTTGATTTTAAGTCTAAAATTTGATCAGGACTCACATAATCTTGTGCAAGTTTAAAAACGCGATCGCATAAGCATTTTAAAGTTGTTCGTCCGATATCGTTGCGTAATGCTTTTAATTGAAGTAAACGAGTTACATTTGTTTGGTCATTGAACTGAAGTTGATAAGCGATCTGACTCATCGATATTTCGCGACAATGAAATAAATGCAATGCTTTGAGAAAATTATCCGTCTTTATTTGGGCTTTTTGTTGTGCTTTTAGAGTGTTTTTTTGACCCTGATAATAGGTGATACGACCTTGAATAACTCGCTCGACTGCGTGAGTTAAGCAAGCTTCAATCTGCTGACGATACGCAACAGCAAAATCTTCTTGTTTTTCGGTTTCAGAGTCAATTTTACCGGGGGAATCAACCTCAACCAAAGTTTCGATGTTCTGAATTTTAACCTGTCCTTTTGTCAAGCGGTAAATTCGCTCTTGTCGCAAGAGTTTAGCCAGGTTTTGTAATTGTTCTAAGATTTCTTCGGGAGAATATTCGCAAACGTTCGATAACAGTTTTGCCATTTGACCCAACTGCTCTAAAGTTGGAGCCGGATAGGGTTTGGTGGAAGCAGATTGCCGTTGATTTAAAAGTTGGTTACGATAAACACTATGATAAGAATTGAGCAGTTCCAAAGCCTTTTTAATCTCGGTATCAGTGCGTTGAAAGTCCGATAATAGACGTTGCAATTTTCCCGGAGAAGTCCGATTCAAAATCAACCAATCTGTTATCTGTTCAATCCCATGTTCGAGGAGAAATTGTTTAATTTTATGATCGGTTTTAACAACACGATTTGTCCAAGTTGAGAGGGTTCCTTTTTCCGGAGCGAAGTTGTGAAGAATGCGACTCGAAAGAGATTCAGGATGCAGGGTTGGGATTTGGCTTTTCGGAGCATATTCAAGAACTAAAGGAAAAATTTCATCGGAAGTAAAATTATGATTTTGACCAAATTTGTTTTCGAGTTCTAGACAAATATTTCGGATTTGATTAGAGATAAAACAGCACAGACAAACTTCTGCTAGATGAGAAAATTTACTCTGATGCCATTCTACCAGTTGACGTTGAATCTGAGCATGACATTCTGAACGATCAAGTTCAGCAAAGTGTTCTAGAACAAAAGCTTTTGCAGCTTCTACTTCTTGAATTTTACATTTTCCAAAACTGTCAACTTTCACCCAACGCCAGTATCTAGATAGCACACTCATCCCATTTTTCCTAACGCTTCGCCTCGGATTTTAAAACAGTAACTCAACCGTAAACAATTCCCTCTAGCTTGTCAAGTTTTAGAAATTGCTCCCCTGGTTTTCAGGAGAGCCAGAATTGATTTCCGAACGATTAAACCGTTATAAAGCTATTTTGAAGCTGTTCTGGAGTTACATCAGCAACAACACCAATCATTGTACCTGTAGATGCTTCCCGAATTAAGGTTCCAGATATTGAACCATTAAGTCCAGAAAATAGTGTACTTGAGCTTGGATCGAGTATACCTATTAAATCTTGAAAAGCTTGATTGCCGTCAAAGTTGATTGTAATCGAAACATTCTGTATTTCTTCTAAAGCTATATCATTGGCGGTTAATCCTCCTGTTAAGCCAAATTGATCGACTCCCACTAAAAAATTTCCAATTAGATCGGCACTGTTAACATTGAAGACGTTGGGTTCTGCCTGAAGCAGATAAAGTTTGCGGTTTGTGTCACTGAATAGAGTATTTCTTCCGAGGATAATATCTCTCCCTAAATCTCCTGATAAAGTGTCATTTCCGCCTCCCTCTCCTCCAATCAGATCATCTCCTTGACCGCCAAATAGTTGATCGTTTCCGGCACCTCCTGTTAACAAATCATTATCGAAGTTACCCAACAAAATATTATCACCCGATGTACTACCCAAAAGGTCTTTACCCTGACCTCCATAGATCGTGTCATTTCCCCCCAAACCTCCATCGATCAAGTCTTCTCCTTGATTCCCATAAATCAAGTCATTTAAGGACGAACCTGTAACGGTATCATCTCCTTCTAGCATAAAAATACCTTCCGGAAAATCTGTCGCTTGCTGAGAGGTGACGAAAACAGTTTCAGAACTAGCATCACCAATCAAACGTAATCCAGATGAGTCAGGTGTCAAAACCATAGTGCAGAGTTCCCCCGTATGAGAATGAATTATTGCTGTTCACTCTCCTCTATTTGCAACCGGGTGGAAGTTATGCAATTTAGCACTACGCGCTATGGTTAGGACAAAAGTATGTTGACGCTCCCATCGCGCTCAAGCGAGGGATTCTCAGTTCTTTGAGTGAACTTACTAAATCTAAGTTTCCTGATCAATAGCCTCGGTTCTTCTCTCCCTGAGCGTTGATTCCTGTCCGCCCGATAGTATTTTTAGTGCTAAGTTGAGAATATTTCTGGCTGCCTTATCATCTATATCTAACACTGTTATATAACTACAAATATGAGTTCTAACTGATAGCGATTTCTTGACTCTTTAGCCACAATTAGAACAGTCTTGAGAAGTATAATACGGCAGATAACAACAAGTAAAATAGTCATCAATCGAGGTATTTGGAACTAGCAAAATCCTCTTATTCAGAAGTATTCACTAACCTCATCTCCTGAATGAATTCTACCGTTTCTCTGGGTGGAATCAAAATTATCAAGTCTAGAAATTGGTCATCATCGGTGCGAAATGCTTCTAATAGGACTTCTAATGGTAACACCTCAATTTTGACCGAAGAAATTAAGTCCGGTTGCTGAGTTTTGAACTGGTCAAGCATTCCTTGTAAGTCTTCTTTATTAAAAAAGAAGGGAATCGCTTGTTGATCACCTTGTTGTACTGTAATCACGCGGTCATCGGTGCCGGCTCTTGCTAAAAATAAGGGAACCCCCCGAAACTGAGTAATATTTTGACCATTGGCTTCTAAAATAGCTTTTGCAGAGTTTAACTGTTGTTGTTCGGGTACGAAAGAAAAGGTTAAGCGTTCTGGGTTGTTTTGATTTTGCTGACCAATTTCATAAATGTCTCCTAGAGAAACAGCCGTCACTTGGACTGAGGAAGCTAGTTCCGGATTTTGAATGGCTAACTCGTTGAGAAAATTATCGGCATCCTGACGGCTGATATAAACTTCTACCACGGAAGCATTCTCCCCGTTTCCCAGCAGAGGTGAACCGTCCGAGTCGGTAATTGTAAATACGGGAACTGAATCTAATTTTTCTACAATATCATCAAAGCTCCTAATAAAATCAACTGCTGTCAATTCAGATAATGAAAAACCTTCTAAAATTACTAATTCTTCACCTGTCGCCGCATCAGTGATTAAAATTTGCTCCGTTCCTTGTTCCCTTAATTGCAAATCGGTAAATTCAAGGTTTTCCGGAAGTTGAATTAAATCAATTCCATCTTGAAAATCCGTAATTAAATCGGGTTCAGCCCCGCTCAACTGAGCCACAAAAACATCTGCACCTTCACCACCCGTTAATGTATCTGAACCCTTGTCACCGGATAAGGTATCCTGACCTTGATTACCGAAAAGTTGATCGTTATCTTGTCCGCCAAATAAACTATCAGAGCCTTCACCCCCATTCAGGGTATCCTGACCCAAATTACCGAACAACTGATCCTCTTTTCCTTGTCCATCTAAAGAATCATTATCTTGCCCTCCAAATAAGGTGTCTGTTCCCAATCCACCTAGAATTAAATCGTCATCTTGATTTCCATTAATCAGTTCGCTGTCACTAGACCCAACAATCGTATCAGCTCCCTCGAGACTTAACACACCCAACGGAAACTGTTGCACTTGTCCCGGAACTAATGTCTCTGAATCGGAAAAATTAGTTCCAAGTAATGCACCAAGTTCAGTATCAGCAATAAGTGGCATAGTGTTTTTAGTTGCAATTTCTTCTAGACTTCCAACTGAAATTTTAATGCTTTGCGAACTCCCGAATTGCAATTTAGTCAAAACTTCAGTTTTTACTGGAATATATTTCTCACCACCGAGAGCTTATGCAGCAAATGCACCATCTGAGTGTAGCGGGCATTATCTAGATTTCCCTTCATGACAGTTTCGCTAGTTCTACCCAAACTTCTAACTTCGTGCGTTTTTACTTTTATTGAGTGCGAGGTATCGAGTTGAGGAAAAGTCGATGCAATTATCAAAAATAAATACAAAATTGGAGATTGACAAAAGCCTGAGTTGCTTACATATTAAAGGCTATAAGCGTCTGACTACTATCCCGACTTTTTAACAGCCTTGCTGACTTTTCTCTCCATTTGGAAGAATTACACCACACATATTGTTACCATCAGTTTTCGCCTGCTCTAAGTTCGCCTCTGTAAAGTTTGCATTGGTCATATTAATATTTGTTAGGCGAGTATTATTTAACTTGGCTCCAGTTAAATTCGCATTAACTAAATAAGCTTTATGTAAATCAGCACTTAACAAATTAGCACCAGATAGATTTGATGATGCCAAATTAGTATATCTCAAGTTCGCGCTCCCCAAATCAGCATCTGATAGATTTGAAGATATCAATAGAGCGGATTTTAACCTAGCATTCCTTAAATCAGCATTTTGCAAATTTACACTGATTAAAGTTGCCCGTTCAAAGTTAGCACCCTGTAAATTTGCATCTTTCAAATTAGCTCCATTTAAAGCACTGATGATAATGTAGCGAGTCTTAGTTCTACCGCTCTGAATTGTCTCCTGATCACTTGTAAAGTCTGCTTGTCGTAGATCTGCTCCCTCTAAATAAGCTTTCCGCATATCTGTTCCCTTGAAATTAGCATAGCTTAAGTTGGCATTTTTCAGATTGGCAAAGACAAAACTTGTTCTAACCAACCCGCTAGCTTCTGAATTACTGTAACTCAGATTAGCTTCTTGAAGATTTGTGCCTTTCAACGTGCTGCCTTTGAGATAAGAATAGCTCAAGTCAGCTTGACTCAAGTTAGCCAGATCCAGATTTACCTTTTTAAGATGAGCCTTCTTGAGATTGCTATTTTTCAAATTGCTTTTCACTAAAATAGCCTTCTTCAAATCGGCTTCTGCTAAAATTGTACCTTCAAGATTTGCCCCCTCAAAGTTGGTTTCTACAAGGTTGGCTTCTCTGAGATTAACTCCCTGTAGATTTGCACCTTTTAAGTTTGCACCTTTTAAGTTTGCATCCTTTAAATCAAATTCTCTGAGGTCGGCTTCAGCTAAATTACAGCCCGGACATTCTTTAGTATCTTTTAATTTTTTCAGGTGTTGGGGATTGGCTTTTAATGAATTTTGGTTGGATTCTGCATTTTCTGGGTCGGCTTCCAATGGATTTTCTTGTAATTTTGGACGGTCAGCTTTTGAGTCCTGACTTGTCTGCCCGTAAGCAACTGAAAAAATTCTTCCATCAGTTAAGTTCATAGATAAATTAACCATCAGCCAAACGAATAATTGAACTGATAGTACAAATATTGTTCTGAAAGCCATAGCTCCACTCTTTAAATAAATTAGCCATCTAAGTTCATCATCCAAACATATCTCCGGTAATTGATAACTTATGCAGTTTTTTGACTTTCCAATTAGGTTTTGCTTTCCGGGGGCGACAATCCCCCGGATACTGCTTCCCGGTCGGGCGTTCCAGCGTACCAGATGTACAGGGAACCCCGCGCTTGGCTGAAACGCTTACTGGACGCAAATAGAAGGTTCGTGCAATGAGAGGTAATATGAGAGTCAAAACACTGCTGTGTATAGCTTATAGCTTGTGAATCGCTCTCCCCTCTGTAGTCTAATTTTTCGAGCAAATTAATAAGTTTTTGCAAATGTTTGAGTGTTCAGATATTTGACAAATTATCTCAAATCTGGTTTGGAAGATATGAATATCAAAACTTTGCCAAAAATGAACGTAGAAGCGTTACATCTTATAAGACTCAAGCCCTAGTGCTATCGTTTCTAATGCCATGAAAAATTGCCGAGATCGATATGTTTTCGGCAACCGTTGAAAGCTTCAGACCTGGCTCGACGGTTAGAAGTCAATATGACACTGTTGAACGGGAAGTGGACATTGACTCACGAACATTTTCGGGCTTGGAGTCAAAGCAAGGACATCAGCAGAGTGACTGGGGAGAAGCGGAGGAACTTGTATTATCCTTTAAAATAAATTCTTGACTCTAGACTATAGATTCTTGATTATAGACTCTAGACTCTTGAGTTTATCCTTCAATTCATCCTCATCTGAGATGTCATCCCAATCAACGGGCATGGCTTGAAACAGTTCTAAAGCCGCTTGAAACCAAACCTCTTTGGGTATTCTGGACTTGTTCTTGTCCCTGCTCCCTTGCTTCACCAAGTCATCAACCCAGTCAATCAACTCAATCGGCAGTCTGACATTGGTTCCCTTCAGTTCTGCTTGTTCTCTGTTCAAGAATCTTGACTCTACACTCTTGACTCTTGACTCTTGAGTATTAACAGTTGACTCTTGACTTGATTCTGAATCCTTCTGTTTTCTTGACTCCTGACTTTTGACTTTTGACTGTTGAATCTCAACTCCCGACTCTTGACTCTTGAGTTCTACCTCTGGCGGTTCTTCTTGGGAATCTGTCTTGGAGAAAATCCCACGGTCGAGAGGATTACTGCCCAAGCCCTTGCTTTTCTTCACTGCCATGAGAACACCTCTTTCGATAATGCTTTGTAAGCTTTAGCCCCTGCACCATTGGGGTCAAACTCAAAAATAGATTGGTGATGAGAGGGAGCTTCCCGAATTCTCACCGTTTCAGGAATGATGGAACTGCACAACTTGTCCCCAAAGTGTTCTTTCAAAGATTCCAAAACTTCGGCGCTGAGGTTATTTCGTTTGTCGTAGCGGGTCGCCAATACTCCAGCAATCTCAATGGGATGGTCAAGAAAATCTTGGACAAGTTTCAATGTCCGTTCAATCCCCTGAATCCCCAACAGTCCCATATAGCTCATATCGACTGGAACCAACACCGCTTCAGAAGCCATCAGCGCATTAATAGCAAACACCCCAACATTAGGCGGACAATCAATCAGAATCCAATCATACTCAGCATCAACAGTTGCGATCGCTTTTCTGAGCAGAACTTCTCGGCCTGGAATTCCTGAAATGGGGATTTCTTCTTCGGCTAACAACAAATTAGAGGGCGCAACATCAACCCCTGACTCAGTTGGGACAATCACTTCAGTAATGTCCACTTTCCGCTGCAACGCATCTTTGAGTTGGGTTTGAAGTTCCCAAATGGAAATCCCCAAAGCCGCACTGGAATTTCCTTGAGGATCAATATCGATGAGTAGAACTCGCTGTTTATGGAACTTCACAAGTCCCACAGCTAGGTTATAGGCAGTCGTTGACTTGGCAACACCGCCTTTCATATTAAATATGGATAATCTACAAGCCATACTTTAGACTCTAGATTCTTGACTCTAGAAGATTATCACGGATTGAGGGTGCAGGTTGAATGCGATCGCAGCGATTTTTACTGACTGTTAATTTTAGGCACTGAAAGAGAGAGTAAAGTTTTTCGACAAAATCTCTATGAATCGCAATTCCATACAACGTTCTATCCTATGTTTGGTAGGTGTTATTGGACTGTCTATCTGCATAGCAGAAAGGACGGAGGCTCAATCTACTAAGACAGCAATGATTCGCGCACATCAAAGTTGGTGTCAACAACGAGGTGGTAACTGGTCTGACGAAAGTTGTCAGTGGGAAGAATTGCAGATGGAACAAGGGCGAGAAATGACATTAAGTCAAGAATGTGGTAGTCAAAATGGTATTTGGCACACTTGGTTTGAGGAAGTTTATAATCCCAAATGTCCGGGTGGTATTTGTCTTGCGGTAGTCAAACCGGAAGATTTTGAGATGATAGAGAAGGGTGTAGTTTGTGCTTGGTACTCAGGAATTGACCCAGCACTTTAGACTGAGTTCAACATGGCTCACACCCAAGACCCCTGTATTTTTGAACACAATATTTGGCTCACTAGACCTACAGAGTAATTTAGTCACACTCATCAATCCAGATTTGTTTTCAAATCCTTATAAACAATCACAGAAAAGACCTGGAATAAAGGCTGGCACAAAAAAACTACACTTAAAGGTCTGATTTTAGTAAATATTTGTTTGAAATTACTTTGAATTTTAGATCTGTTGTCATTGAATACAAAAACAAGCCTTCTCGATCCACTTCTCGATTAATCTTTGACTTCCCATCCGCCATTTTAAGTAAATCATCTATGGTTAGTGGTATAGCGCTACTTGAATCGGGAACAGGGAACAGGGAACAGGGAACAGCAGACTATGAAAGCGGTGCGAACCCGCGCCACCTGCGGGCGCTAGGGAACGCGCACCAAGAGAGGATTCTAGGATTTAGAAATGTCCTAACCTTTATGCGTAGTGCTATAGTTGGTATATACCCTCTAATAATGGGACGGTCTCAATAGGTTTTAAACTCCTGTCTAATTCAGTTTTATACAAAATAGAGTTCAATTCATTAAAATTAAAATAACGAGCTTCATCAATTGAGTAAATCGAAAATACTTTAAATTGATGCTCATTTAATTTGTAAATATTTCCTTGAATTCCTGGCCCAATCAGTTCGCCTTGAATAGCAATATTCTGATCTAAAGGTTTGATTTTTTCTTCAACTTTACTTTTCCGAGCTATTTGCCATAGAATGTTATTTTCATCTTCTAGTAAATCTAAATTTCTTGAGCAGACCCCAAATTTACCATCTCGATAATAATAAGTGACACTACAGCCTTCTAATTTTTCTGTTACGTAAAAGTCTTGTTCTTTGATTTGATCGTAATCTTCAACTAAGTTTTGAATGCGATCACCTCCCGTTTTTGGAATAAAGCTTGGATATTGACCTTTAACTTTACCTGCTAAATTAGCAGGTATCGGAGGTGCATATTTTTTAATCCCTAAGCAATCAGTAACATCCTTACCAATCTCTAGGGAATCCGATGAGTCTAAGATAGAGGTTGGTAATACCAAACCTTGACTGACTTGACCTCGAAGTTTTACAGTGCGTAACCGAAATCCCTCTGAACCATCCGGTAATTTTTTATAACTACTTTTTCTTAAAAATTCAAACTCATCTTTAATTGGTAAAAATGAATCAATTTCACAGTAAATACACAAATCTCCAACTAGATATTCACCTTTCTTTGTAACCACATTCCAATTTTTTATTTTTGCGACTTCAATAGTATCTGCATTTAAAATCGGTTTAATATCTACAATTTTTTGAATGGTTGCTAATTTTCTATCTGCCATTCTGTTACTCCCATTTTTGATTTTTAATTTGTTAATTTTTTTGCTGATTTAAACATCATTGAAACTACAATAAACTCAAGTTAATTTTTGTTAAAATTTGAATTGCGAACATCATTAAAATTACCTCCGAAATTCAGTTTGTCAAGTTCTACCTGTTATTCCCTCATCGGTTCGAGCCATTTTTTCTGAAATGGCACTCATCCAACTAAGCAGCATCCCCTGAGTAAGCAGATTCGAGTCCTGTATTACCCTGTTGCATATATACTACATTAATATACTACAAACTGTCAAGAGCGTAATACAATCCGGGTATTATTGGCGTTAAACAAAAGTGTCATTTCTGTGAAAAAATGAATATTTAGAACTGTACTTTTAATAAGTAAATGCAGCCCACCTTTACGGCTACACTGGCTCTGAGCGCTCCCTTACCCTTGACCCTACATCCAGCGGCGGTGTACCTTAGAAGTTTGGGGTCTGGCTCCCGACCAACAATGAAACAGTCTCTCGATGCGATCGCTTCAATTCTGACCAATGGTGAATGTGATGCCGATACCCTGGACTGGGCTGCTTTAAGGTATCAACACACGGCAGCGGTTCAAGCCGTTTTGTTAGAACGTCATGCTCCGGTGACAGTCAAGAAGATGATAGCGGCGTTGCGGCGGGTGCTACAAGAAGCCCGAAAACTGAAGTTGATGGATGCAGAGAGCTACAGTACAGCAGTGGTGAAGTTAGGGTTACAGGATTTTACCCCGGAAACGGGGGCGTTATCCATCCGACAGGGGAAAGGTGGAAAGGATAGAACGGTGTATTTGCCCGATAATGCGATCGCCTGGGTTGAAAAAAGGAGTAAAGGATGATTGATGTACTGCGTTACTGCAATCAGTAAGTATCTACTGCAATTTTACCTC
The DNA here is from genome assembly GCF_000169095.1 of Lyngbya sp. PCC 8106. Classification (GTDB taxonomy): domain Bacteria; phylum Cyanobacteriota; class Cyanobacteriia; order Cyanobacteriales; family Microcoleaceae; genus Capilliphycus. The sequence continues at coordinate 61,488 of NZ_AAVU01000023.1, read as the reverse complement.
AAGTTAGACATGGCACTTGCTGCCGACTCAAACTCTAAATGCCTGTTTAACCTCGGGTCGCATCAGATAGTAAAGAATTACGATCGCGAAGCCAACGGTTAGATAATTCACCGCAACTCCACCGCTACCCAGCAACTTCGTCACCTCCATCATCAAGGCGACAATATGGACAATTACCGTTCCAATCCAAGCCCATCCTCTAAGTTGCAATAAACTCAAACTCAAAACAAAAGACATCAGTCCGAGTGCTAAACTAATCGAGGCGAAGATAATAAAGAATCCACCGAATATTGCAGCAAGCCCTGACCCGCCAATTGCCGAAACAATAACACCACCGACACCTCCAATTAACAGCCAAATGAAACAATCGACCAGGTTAAAAATGCCGCTAATTACCTGCAAAATGGCGATAATCGTAACGTTTGTAGGACGTCTCATCGATTCAAACCTCTCTAGAAGATCCCTATTCGTAACTCAGAAAGCTCCCTAACAACTTAAACTACACTATAGTCATTTTACTGTTAGATTATTGACTTATGCCTGGGTCAATGTGCTGAAGTCGTGAGGGTGCTGTTGGATGAATACCTCTCACAGCAAGGAGTAAAGGATGATTGATTGACATACTGCGCCTGCTGCAATCAGTAAGGCATCACTGCAATACTGCATTGCTATCAAGCAAAATAGAGGCGCTATGGGAACGTCTCAGTTGATTTGTTATTAATTAATGAGTGAAATCTTGATTAACATCCACCGTAACCACCACCACCACAACTACCACTGGAAGAACTACCACCACAACTACTACTGGAAGAACTACCACCACAACTACTACTGGAAACAGCACCACCATAAATAGCGGTACTAGATCTGCTGTTATTGTTTCCGTATATTACTGATTTATGAAAAGTTGATCGATTATTTCTAGAGTTTCCTTTTTGATTCCCAGCCCCAGCAAGAGAAGCAAGGCTTGCACAGATAATTAAAACAGAGAAAAACCAACCCATAAAATTGTACCTCTAATGTTCTACTGAGGATCTATCAGTTAAAGATGTCAATTTTATGAATTTTGAAAAAAATTTTTTGTTTACCCTTGCAGCAGTTAGAAAACCATAGACCGCTACAACCCCTAACAGATAAAGATTTCAGCTTCCAAGCGCAGAACACAAATAATAACCCCTGCAAGAGTCAATGGGTTGACGTGCGACTTGCAGAGGTGTTTGCCGTTTATGAAGGCTGATAGCTAGACGTGGTAGTTTCCTTCATTAAATAGAACAATCATTGGCTCCACCTCCACAATATTTCTAAGCGTAAAACTAGAGTTTTTGTCTATAGCCAAATAGTTTACCGAAGATACCAAAAACTAAAAGTCCAATAGCTAAAGATGGTTCTGGCACTGATATTTTTGTGACTTTAGAGTTAATAAAAAAATCTGGAATACCATCTTCTACATCCTGTGGTTCAAATAAAGCCGAAGTAATTGTAAAATTACCGAGGTTAAAAGCACTGAAATTCCTCAGTTCCATACTGCTATAAGATAAACGGTATGAGCCTTAAATTCCATCAGTTTTGATTAAATTATTAACTTCTACGATGCCCACAGTTAAGAAGTCACTACCATCACCGGGAAAAGCAATATTATATCCAACTGGCGCAGCTCCTGAAATTGTCTTAAAAGTGTAGTTTTCAACACTTGCAGTCACTCCCGTTCCGGGCGAATTATCCAGTTGTAATCCTGTGGGAAGAGTAACAAAGTTATTGGGGTCAAAACGATATTCACCTTTGATTATGTCGCCAATATTAATCAGGTTTAAAGCAGCTAAATCTGTAGTTGGGTATTCTTTGATCCTTTCTGTAAAATAAAAATCGGTTACAGTTGCTTGAAAGCGATAAGTAAGCAGGGCTGCTTGAGTGGGTTCAACAAACAGAGTTTCTACAGCTATGCCAACCAAGCTAACAAGGGTAAATAATATTGTTTTTTTCATGGCATTATACAATTAAATTTTCCATCAATTTTCAGCCAAGCTTCAATCCAAATCTTTAAGGATTTCCAAGCCACTTCCTAATTGCAGTTCTATGAGAACAACAAAAAATAAACTTAATTTTCACCCTGATGCTCTTGACCAGCAGTTTAACTCTAACATTTAATATTTAATTCAAAACTTAACAAAAATCCATAGTTGTTTTTTAAAACAACTAGAAAAGCATTATACCGCTAAGATCCTCAATAACTAAGTTACTACTCTACTTTGTCCAAGAACGCTACGATCAAGCCATGTTTTTGACTCTAGACTCTAGACTCTAGAATAGTAACAGACTAACGTACTTTTCAATCCTTAGTTTTGAGGATACGAGACCCATAAATACCTAGATTGATAACTAATAGCAACATACCTAAGAAGATTTGTATTGTTCGTGTTAGTTCTCCAGGGTAAATTATAGGCAGGATATAGTGTTCGATAAAACTGGTATCATAACCGCTCATTCCACCACGTTCTCTGAGCCAGTTTTCTAATGGTGTGAGGGGACATACCCAACCGAAGAGAGTTAGGAGTACAGCCCAGGTCAAGGCAGGCAGATGGAGAAGCGCACAACGAGGATACTTCAGTACCAACAATCCTCCCAGGGAAGCGAATAAGATGAACGCCAAATGGATGAGGACAACAAAATCAGCGGTTAGACGGTAAATCAAGTTAAAGAACTTACAGATGATTGTTATCTACATGATGCCTAATGTGAGTCGAGAATTTATGATTACAGGTCATTACAATTAACAATTACAAGCCCAGATATTGAAGAACCCATCAAATGATTAAACTATTGACACTTATCTTGACGCTTACCACTGGCATTGCAACGGCGGCTCCTCAGCAACAAACCATCCCGGCTCAGTTTCGGGGGAAGTGGGACTTAGATTTGGAAAGCTGTAGTTCTCGTTCATCTGAAGGAAAGCTCATCATTAGTGCAGACCGTGTTGAGTTTTATGAAAGTGAAGGCTCTGTTCGTTCTGTTGTCGCTCATGGTAATTCTGACCTTGAGTTAAGCATTGAATTGTCTGGCGAAGGGGAAACTTGGATTTCCGACAGATATTTTCAGCTCTCAGATGATCAAAAGTCTTTGACAGATTTAACCAACGGTAAACCTGGATTTGTGCGTTACCGATGCCCATGATTCAGGGTTGTTGCTGTTTAAAAATACGGCTCTTCTAGACTGAGTATGATAAATTAATAGCAAAAATGCCAATTTAACAAAACTCTTCTTCTAAAGTTGTCAAAATTAGTTAGCCCGTAAGCTCTTCTTTTTATGAGTTTAATTTTTTGATTTATACCTTCTACGGCTCCTTGAGTTGTTCGGCAATTAAAATAAGCTAAAATTTCGCTCATCCATCTTTTTATGGTTTGACAACTTTTCGGGAAATAATCAGCAGATAATTCCAGCCATTCGATGAGATCCCACAAAGCATCGTTGGCTGTAATAGGACTTTCAAATAGATCTCTTAGCTGCTCTTTTCTTTTATACATTTCCATTAATTCTGGTGCGGTTTGTTGAATTTCTTTTAATTTATTTTTCTCATCTTCATTCAGTTTTTCTTTCTTTTTAAGTAGTGGATACTTGCTGTTTTTTAACCCTTCTAATTTTCGTTTTTTTCTGTGGAATTTTTCAAGTTTTCCACCCGTCTTTTCTCGGCTTTTCTTTTTAGATCTAATTCTTGATTAACTGACTTCATTACATGAAATCTATCTGCTACTATCTGAGCATTTGGCATCAGTTTTTCTATATTGACTTGAACGGGATGTATAAATTAGTTTACTGCTCTCTGTTAAATTTTCATTGTTCTTACTGAAAAAGGGAGTATAAATCTGTTTGATAATTTGTAGATTTCAGAAGCATTAAACAAATGAGTTAAATTATTTCTGATAAAGTAATCGTGCGCGAGTGAAATGTGAGAAGACGAACTTTTTAGGGAAGTGATAGTGATTTAATCGAACAAGCAGGTTGGGGAGTGAGCAGTCAACTTTATGCAGAGGTTTTAATTGCTACAGGTGAGTAGTTCTAGCTAAATAGGGTCAAGGATACTGAAGTAGATAAACAGCTTAAGAGTGGGTTGTTCAAAAAGTTTGAGTGAAGTTACCAAAGCCATTTTGGGAGCTTGTGATATTGCCTTCGTTCCCTGTCAACCTTCTGGCTTGGATGTCAGTAGCAGTCATAAAATTTTGCAAATCATTCGACACATTCAGAAAATGCGAGGGGGTAAACCTCAAGCCGGATTGTTCTTGAGTCGGGCGGTTAAGAACACCCTACAACTAAGAGAAGCCCAAGAACTCCTTTCTTCCGATCCCAGATTTCTTCTCCTCAATTCAATTGTTTATCAAAGACAGTGCCTTAGCGATCCTCCAGCTACGGCGTTTGAATTGTCTGACCCGAGTGCTAAAGCGGCGGTAAAAGACTACAACAATTTATTTTCGGAGGCGTTGAAACTTGGTTAAGCGCGGCAACCTCAAAGCGTTCTTGGGAATGGACATTCCCACTGATTCAACTGAGGGGGATTCAACTTTACCCCTGAGCGCAATTGTTCTGCCAGCTTCTCAGCCCCGGCGGTATTTCGACGAGGACAAAATTAAACAGCTTTCGGCTTCCATTGCTGAATACGGTTTGCTTGAACCTATACTGGTTCGGCCCGTTCAAGGAGGAAAATACGAACTGGTGGCTGGAGAACGTCGATACCGGGCTGTTCAACTTCTGAAGCTAGAGTCAATTCCTGTTGTTATCCGAGAACTAAGTAATGAAGAAGCTCTGGCTGTTTCTTTGATTGAAAACCTAGAACGGGAGGATCTAAACCCAATTGAGGAAACCGAAGGCGTTTTGGCTTTGCTTGCACTGACCTTAAAAATTACAGTCCCCGAGGTGGTTTCTTTGCTTCACCAGATGAATAATGAAGCCAAAGGAAAAGTTACCCGTAACGTTACAGGTAGCCCTCAAGTGGAGTTGGTCTTGACCGTTTTTGAAAGTGTTGGGCAAAATTGGCAGTCTTTTATTAGGAACAAGCTACCACTGCTCAAACTGCCCCAGGAGATTTTAGACGTTCTGCGCTCGGGGAAAATCGAATACACCAAAGCCAAAGCCGCTGCCCAACTCAAAGATGAGACAATCCGAAAGCAACTACTGAATGAGGCGCAGCGCGAAAATCTTTCCCTGACCCAGATTAAGGAACGCATCAAAGAACTCCAGTCGGTTCCTCAACACCAAGATACTCCTCAAACTCAACTCAGAGATACTTACCATCGCCTCAACAAATCAAAACTGTGGGAGAAAAACCCAAAGAAGTGGAAGCGAGTTATAACCTTACTTCAAAAAATGGAAGCGATTCTTGAAGAAGAGTGAAATCTAAAACCGCCCCCTCTAGAATTGTGGAAATGTGGAGGGGGCGACCAACTAAACGAGAGAAATATCGGGCGCAACTGCGAACAAATTTGGGGTGAATTCATCCGCGTCAACACCTTGAACAATTGCCAAGGTTTCTCCCGTTTCTATCGCACTAATCGCCGGGACCGCATCGCTATCGGCAATCAAAAGCTCCTCAAAAGCCATTTCACCTTCAGCCAAACCGGAAGCTTCGCGTGGGGAACTAAGTGAGCCATTCATGTCTGAGGTAACATCAAAGTCGGTAATGGTATCGGTATCCCTTCCGCCCAAGAAATTCTCCCCCGTGAGGAAATCATTGGCGGCTTCGGGTGTGGGTTCTACCGGGGATTCAGATACATTGAAAGCTAAAGTGTAGTCACTGGAGATTCCAATTTGTTGGAGTGCAAACGTGTAAACTCCACCGGGTAATGCACCCTCGAAACCAATCGCCGCCCATCCCCGCGCAATGTTATCGAGGATATCTGTTCCCACCTGTCGGGGTTCTCCAAACAAAGCGTAGCCCAAGAGGTTTCCTCGAACCGCAGAATCATTTAGGGGTTCGGTAAAGGTATCGCCTTCTTGCACCCCGATAAAAGCAACGTTGCTCTCAGAAAAGGATTCGAGAACCAACGTGTCGAGTTGGAAGCCTTCGGGAATGGTGACGGTAACGTACTCCTGATCTCCGTCGCTTGTGGTCGCCGATAGGGGGGTGATTCCTTCCGATAATGGCAGTTCTAACGGGTTGTTGGGGTCGGTAGAAATATCTCCACTCACCGCTTCATCATAGCCCGGATTGAGGGGAGGAGCGGAGACGGGTAGCTGACTTTCATCATCGGCAAATAACACCGTAGAAGATGCCGCATCCGGGTTAAGGGTATAGTCGCCGAGATCGCCCGCCAACTCTGTATTTTCAGAATTTACCCCATCGGTCGCGACGAGCGAAAACTCAGATTCGACCAAGCCATCGAGGATTTCTGGCAAAGCTCTGTCCGGTTCGAGGTTGTCGAGTACATTAATCGTAAAGCTCCCCGTCGTTGCTCCTTCATCAACCGTTACAAAAAAGCCGGAACTATCAGAGTTGGTATCAATTGACGATGGATCAATATTTTCCGCAACCGGGCGAAATTCAAATCCGGTTAAATCCAAGCGATTAACAATTTGTTCGACCTCGCTATCAACATAAACTTTTAGTCCCCCCGCAGGTGCGGGTTCATCGAGGTCAAAACGAACCGTTAGCGCCGTCCGTTCATTTTCAACCAAAGCATTCAAATCGCCCTCAAACGTTGTTGAGGTTGAGAAACTAACTTTTACCATATTTTTATTCTTTAACCCAGATTGAACCCTAGTTCTACCCAGTATTTTAAAACCCATTTCCAACTCGGTTTTTAAAAATATTTCCGAAATTTTAGTCAATAAATAAGCCCGAAAAGGATTCGTGTGACTTGAAAAATAAATTGACTAAAGTGCCAAACTTTTGCACAGGCGGGCGTTGAGTTCTTCAACCCTCACGATGCCGCACCCGTGCGTGAGGTTCGCGTAGGGTGGAAGTTTTTTGAGAGCAAATGCAATTACACCGAAACTTTTATCGTTGGAAAATCGGCAGTTTTATACTTTTGAAAAGCGGGTGTTTTTGCCGAAAAATATGCGGATTTATTCACCGAATAATCCCAAAGTTTGATTAGATTTTACGGCAATTGATAGACATTTAATTGTCGAGCCGATGGTGTTTTTGAACAATTGCTATTGCGGGGAGGTTAAAATAGACAGCGGATGCCAACAATAATGAAGCCGAAAATGATGGAGAGTTTAGGCGGAGGGAGGGGGTACGAAGTGCCAACACTACTAAAAGAATTTATATGTCTAGCTTTCAGGCGCTTCTTCAAAGACAACAGTTTGATTCTTGCGGCAGTTTTACTCTTGAAGAATAGTCGAGAAAAAATAATATAAATAAAAATTCAATAAATATATTAAAATCACAATAATAACTAAAATTATAAATTCCAAAATTACAAGCTTGGACTGAAGTTACTGAGAATTACTTAATACCTGTTGGGCAATGGTACTTCACGTACAGCTTCATCAATACCCCGCACGGGTAGTTTATAAGCTTGTGCAGGATATGGCAAAGCGATTGCTTTTACACTGGTAAAATGAAAAGAAGTTGCGTCTGATTTAACCCAATCTGTCGGGGTAATATACGGGGTTTGATGAAACTCAAAGCTAGTAGTTTCTAACCTTACCAATTTCACCCAATCGGTAGGGTTTATCCACCTGCGCTTCCGCCTCCTCCATTACCCGGATCTGATTGTTGAAAACTAATCGAATTTAACCCTATTGTTCGGGATTTTGTTTTAAACATTTTCATTGATTTAGATGTACAAAGTTTCCAGCTAATCGGATTTAACTCAATCGGTTGGCTGGTTTTGAGCCGAATTATTCCGAAAGCGAATTCATTTCCAACTAATTTGCTTTAACCCGTGCGAACGGAGCTAGATTATAAAACCGTTACACAATCGATATTGTAAGGGCAGAAATCGATGCTCGTTCCGCCTACTTGAATAATCGGCAAAGGTTTTGTTGTATAATTGATATTATAGATGCAAAAATAGAGGCTGTCAAAAAATAGACAAAACATTCTCCTTAATGTCATTAAAAACAATATAGTTTAGTTGTTCCGCTATCGTATAGGATAATAAAGTTCGCCCCGTTTTTCCCAAGAGACTCGTCCGATATCTTTACTTTTACTCCAAGCGAGGAAGTGTTCGTTACCCCGGTGGGCTTCTTTCTCGACTGTCTCGGGAGTTACCCCCAGTCTATTGGCTAAATCTTCAGCTTTCAACGGTTGCAGTTTGGGTTTAACAAAAGAAGGGGTCGAACGAGTTTTTCGAGCGGTTGTTTTTCCCGACATTACACCCGCCAGAAGTTGCTGCATTTGTTCCATTTGAGCTTTAAGGGTTACGATTTCCGCTTCCGTCCCCGCCAATTGTTCTTTGACTATTTCTTCAATTATTGTTCTATCCGGTGAATTATTCTGTGGGGAATTCCCCTCAAAAAACTGTTTGACGATTTCAACTAATGTGGCACTTTCGGTTAAATTTTTCTGGTTGGCATAGTCTTTTAGTTTTTGGTGATATTTGGGCGGAAGGTAGGTAACGGCTCTAATATTTTTTGTAACCACAGTAGCTTGAATTGGTTGAGGTATGCTTTTAGTATGCTATCAGAACTTTAAGCAATTTAAAATAGCCAATTAAATCAACATTTATTTATATAATTAACTTTTGGCAAAAATAAAAACTTGGGGATAGTTTTATTACAGCCAACCCAATAGTTAACTGGTTTATAAACTTTATTAAACTAAAAATTCAGCTAAAACTCAGTAAATTTACTGAGAGTTTTTAAACTTGAAAAATCCATAAATCTACTGTGTTATTTTTGCAGAGACTATGCTTAAATAAAGTTAACAAGATACAAAAAACTTAAAAGTTTCCAGGCGAATATTACGTTTGAGTATCTAAATTTTTCTTCTGGGTTTTATAAAAGAGTAAAACTGCAACAGGGTACTACTACTACTCACCTACAGGGTGTGCAAACTTTTTATGGGTTTATTCAAAAATTTGCTCGGTTCTTCTAATCGACGTCAATCCGCATCGGGTTTTCAGTCCCAATCTAAAAAACCTCCGTCTCAAGAAACGTTTATCCTAGAATCGATATTGACTCCGAGTGGTTTGGTCGATGGAGGAGATGATAGTCCTGACCCCATTATTATTGAGAGTGAATTACCGGATGAAATCGAAAGCGAACTTGAGGAGGAAGTTGAAACCGCATCAGAAGAAGATTTAACCCCCGTCGAACTTTCTAACCTAGACGAAGTTGATGAAGTTGAAATTCCTTTCATTACCGAACTCGAAGAATTAGAAATTGAAGATAATTCTGAGACTTCCGAGGAAAATTTAGCAGAATCTAACGAAGAAATTATATCCGAAGCCGAATCTTTATCAGAACTTAACGAAAATTCCGAAACTGAAATAATAGAAACAACTTTAAATACCTCACCCGAAGTTAACGAAGAATCCTCATCAGACTTAGAATTTTCATCAGAAGTTGAGGAGGGTTCAACCGAAAATCAAAACGAAACTGTATCCTCATCTGAAGAAATATCTGAAGATTCAACCTTAGAAGAACCAGAAGCAACCGCGTCCTCATCCGAAGAAATATCTGAAGTTTCAAGCTTAGAAGAATCTCCGACAGAAGAAACTGCATCCGAACTTGAAGAAATTTCTGAAGTTTCAACCTTAGAAGAATCTACAACAGAAGACGTAGAAACAACTACAGAAGCAGAGTTAGATGAATCAATAGAAGAAACCGAATCATCGACTTATTCTGAGACTGAAGACTTTAACGACACCGATACAGTAAACGAAAGCGAAAACGAAACTGATAGCAACGGCGAAATTCTCGAAGAAATTGTCAGTTCTCCTATTGACTTTAACTTTGACTCCGGTATCTTTACCGTTGGAGAAACCGGGGAAATTGGAATTGATTATCTGTTTGATGGTGGAGGATTTGGTTGGGGTGAAGTCGCCATCTTCAGTTTGGAAGGAATGGAGGAGTTAGACCTAAGCTTAGAAGGGTTTATTCAAGAAGCCTCTAACCGTGCGTTGAGTGATTCTGAACTCGGTCATGTTGTGATTTCCGATGGACACGAAGGTGCAAAATTTAGTGGAGGAATGGGTGGAGAAGCAGATGTTAACCGGGGAGAATATTTGGGTGTAAAAACCTTTAATATGCGTCCGGGGGATAAATTTGCAATGATGTTGATTCCGAATGGAAAAGTTCAGCAAGTTTTTGATAATCCCAATGCAGAAGGAAATATTCGACCTTTATTTTCTCTGTCAAATGCAAATCCAGAAGATGGTTTTCAACTCGGACAAATTGCGGATGTTACCGGAGATGGGAATACTTTTGTATTTGAAGATTTGCGAGTAGATAATAAAAGTGATCACGATTACAACGATATCATCTTTCAGGTGCGGGGTGCAAGTGGAGAAGCGGTTCATTTAGATGAAGTTGTCAATCCGAATAAAGATTGGCGTTCTTCCGATATGGGTCAAGCATTGATTGAATACGCTCAACCTTATATTACCCCGGATGAACCGATTGTTGAAATTGAAAATAATCTATCAAATCTCCTGACTGAGTTAGAAGATTTACTGGATGAGGAAGAATCTGAAACCGAAATAGAAATTGATGAGGAGGTATTCAATTCTGAAGTTGTAGAAACCGAAGTCATCGGTAATGAAATTGTCGAACTTTCAGAGGAGGAACAATCTCAAGACGAATCTACTGAATTGGTAGAATCTACTGAATTGGAAGTTGAAGAATCAGAAGTTGTTGAAATCGAAGACAATTTAGAAAATCCCGTTGTTGAGGAATCAGAAGTTAGTGAAAACAAAGAGAACTTAGATACTCCTGTTATTGAGGAGTCAGAAGTTGTTGAAATTGCAGATAATTTGGATTATTCTGTCGGAGAATTAACCGAACCGGAGTCGGAACAAATTGAGGTTGAGGAGAGTTTAGCATCGTCCATTGTTGAGGAAACTGAAGAATCAAAAGTTACTGAAATTGAAGACAACTTAGAAACTTCTGTCGAACAATCAGAAATTACTGAAATTGAAGACAACTTAGAAACTCCTGTTATTGAGGAATCATTATCGGAGTTAGAAGAAACTGAAGTTGAGGAAAACTTATCTACTGCTGTTGTTGAGGAAACTGAACAGTCTGAACTTGTTGAAATAGAAGATAGTGGAGAGACTCCTATCGTTCAACAAACTGAAGAATCGAACGCTACCGAAATAGAGGAAAATTTAGACACTTCTATTGCAGGGGAAACTGAAGAATCTGTTGTTAATGAAACCGAAGAATCTATTGTTAATGAAACTGAGGAAAATTCTGAAAGTTCCACTTTCCCAACCGAACCAACAGTTATCGATGAGAGTTCAGAAAATCTAACTGTTGAGGAAACGGATGAGTCGGAATCTGTTGAAATTGCAGAGAATTCTGAAACTTTTGTTGTTGAGGAAACTGAAGAATCCGAAGTTATTGAAATTGCAGAGAATTCTGAAACTTTTGTTGTTGAGGAAACTGAAGAATCCGAAGTTATTGAAATTGTAGATAATTCGGAAAATCCTGTTGTTGAGGAAAACTTATCGACCCTTACTGTGGAGGAAGCTGAAGAATCGGTAGTTATCGAAGCTGAGGAAAATTCTGAAAGTTCTACCTCCCAAACTGAACCAACAGTTATCGATAAGAGTTCAGAAAGTTCAACTATTGTAGGGGAAGTTGAAGAATCCAAAGTTATTAAAATTGCGGACAATTCTGAAACCTCTGTTGTAGAGGAAGCCAAAGAATTAGAAGTTATTGAAATTGCAGATAATTCTGAAACTTCTGTTGTAGAGGAAGTTGAAAATAATTTAGAAACTACCCTCGCCAAAGAAGCCGAAGCGGAATTAGAAGAAACTGAACTTCAAGAAATTTCTGAAGATTCTTTTGTTGAAGAAATTGAACAGTCTGAAAGCGTTGAAGTTGAGGAAAATTTAGATAATTCTGGCGTTGAGAAAACCGAAGAAACAGAATTTATTGATGTCGATAATAGTTCTGAAAGTTCAACTTTACCCGTTGAAACTACTGAATTTGAAGACGTTGAAAATAATTTCTCTGAAACTTCGCCAACATCAACTTCTGAATCTCCAACGATTAATCTGGTTAATCGATTAGAAAACCTGACCTACAATTTACAGAATCAGAGCCTTTCAGAAACCCCGGTAAACAGCAATTTAATTCAACAATTAGAACAATTAACCAATCGCTTAATAACCCAAGCGGAAGCAAATCCTAACTTTGCTGTCAGTACCAACACATTACAGTTAATTGAACGATTGGAAACTCAATTAATTACCCAACCCGTTCTTCCCACACCCGTTGAACCATTCATTGACTTTGAATTCCCGGTGGAAAATCAACCGTTAATTGGAATAATTGACACGGGTTTTAGCGGGGATAATCCCGATATTGATTACTCTCGAATTACCTGGGGAAGCGATAAAGTTGATGGCGATTCCGACCCCACTTTGTCGGCTGGAGAAGGCAACGAACACGGCACCCATGTTTTAGGATTAATTGCCGCTAAACAAGATAACGGAATTGGCATCGATGGAATTAACAATAACGCCCCTATTTGGGCGGGACGAGCGATAGGTTCGGGACGGTGGGCGGAATCTTTGGTTGAGTTTGTCGATGCTGCTGTCGAGTCTGGACAACCCAATGCGGTGGTTAATTTGAGTTTAGATTTAACCCAAATTGATGCGGAAGGAAATGTCACCACCCGCTACGAATTCACACCCCTAGAAATGGCGGCGTTAGAGTATGCCCGTCAAAATAATATTTTGGTTGCGGTTGCAGCCGGAAATGAGGGCGGCGTGATGTCGGCTTTGGGTCAGGCTTCCCAACAGTTTGATAACATTATTACCGTTGGTTCGGCTCAACAAATCGATAGTGAAACTTCTGCTTGGCAAGGCTTTAACCGTGCGGAATATTCTAACTATGGCAACGGTTTAGATATTGTTGCTGATAGTGGAACGTTAGAGAATCCGGTGATTTCTACTGTTGGCGATGGTATTGGGGCAATGGATGGAACTTCTGTCGCCACCGCTAAAGTTACGGGCGCTATTTCTCAAGTTTGGGCGGCAAATCCCGAGTTAAATTATCGCCAAGTTATTGATATTATCAAAGCAACGGCGACGGATCTTCAAGATACCAATCCGGATGTTGAAACGGGGGCGGGTTTACTCAATATTGCTGCTGCAATTCATTTGGCTAAGGTAACACAACCCGAAGAATATAACCCCGATTTACAACTTGTTCCGACCACTTGGAGTGGAGAAGGAAAAGTTACCCCAACTGAACGTGCGGTTCGTTATCGTTACGAAATGAAAGTGGGGGATACACTGTGGGGAATTGCACAGCGGGAGTTAGGCAATGGATCTCGTTGGACAGAAATCACTAAAGATCCGGCAGGAAAAACACCATTTACAAGTGCAGAGGCGTCACGATTATCTATAGGTCAAGCCATTTATTTACCAGGAAATGACCCCAATCCACAACCGCAACCTCAGCCAACTCCTCAACCTCAACCTCAACCAACTCCTCAACCTCAACCTCAACCTAGTTCCGATACTGTTAAACAAGCAGCCCTGAATAATTTCTTGAAACCTTTTGGGGATTTACGGAGTTCTTCGTGGTCAAACTTCCTCAAAGAGATGTTTGAGAAGTTCTACAACAGTGCTAATAAAACTCTCAATTCAAAAGCACCACAACAAGGAACCGGAACTTCTGTTAATACTACGCTCCAAAGAACACCAACTCAAAGTGTAAAAACTTTAGCTGGGAAGAAAATTATTCTCGATCCCGGTCACGGTATTACTAATACAGGATTCGATCCGGGTGCTGTTGGTTATGGTACAACCGAAGCGGTTGAGAACTTACATCAAGTGAAGCTGATTGCCAATCATTTACGGCAACTAGGTGCAGAAGTCAAGGTTTTAGACGAACCCCTATCTTTGGCACAAATCGGTCAACGGGCTGCGGGACATGATATTTTCGTTTCGCTGCACCAAAATGCTTTTAACAAAAATGCTCAAGGTCACGAAGTTTATTCTCATTCAAACGCCCCTGCTAAAGATGCTCAACTTGCCCAAGCGATTAACAGTGAGTTAGATGCAATCTTCCCCGATCATGTTATTCCCAACCGAGGCACAAAGAAAGCAGATTTCTCCGTTTTGCGTAATGCTCCTACCAATGTTCCTGCGGTTTTGGTTGAATCTCTGTTTATCGACGCTCCTGGGATGAGCCGTGCTAACGTTGAAAAAGCCGCTACTGCTGTGGCGCGTGGAATTGAAAAATTCTTCACGGGTAAAGTAACAGGTTCTACTCCTCCATCAAACAATCCCACCACACCTAAACCGACTCCATCCTCAACATCGGGTGTTGTCAATTCTAAGGTTGGTTCATTCCCTTTAAATTTCCGTTCTGGTTCTTTTGTTGGTGCCAGTGTTATCGGTAAGTTGCCCAAAGGGACACCACTCAAGATTTTGAAATCAGTTACGGGAGGAACTTATAACCCTGGTACTGGCTCTCGCAATGACTGGTATCAGATTGAGGTCAACGGTAAGACTGGCTACGTGGCGGCTTACTATGTTGATGTCAAGTCTTCTAGTAAACCAACACAAACCTCTTTTAATCTTAAGCCTGGAGGCACTAACTTAGATTTCCGGCGAGGTCAAGAATGGGTTACATCTACAGGTTATAAATTTAAGTTTCAGACAGATGGAAACTTAGTGTTGTATGACCGGAAAGGAAAAGCAATTTGGGCGACGGGAACACATGGCACAAATGCTGATCGATTTTCAGTACAAACTGATGGAAATGTTGTACTTTATGATCGTGGTAAGCCAGTTTGGGCAACGGATACCGCAGGCAACAAAGGTGCATATTTCTCTATTCAAGGCGATGGAAACCTGGTTGTTTATTCCTCAAATCGCAAGGCGTTATTTAACACGGGAACGGTTAATGGACGTCAACGAACCCTATCTGCTTCAGCACAGTGGTTGCGAGATCGAAATCTCAAGCGTTTTCCTGGGTTGAAGTTCTCTACAGTCGTGAGTAAAGCAACAGGCAAAGCACTAGATGCGGGTGGCAAAAATAATTCTGTTTATCCTCATTCATCACCTAATTCTAAGAATGAGTATCACCAATGGGGATTTGAGAAGGTCGGTAATTATTACATGATCATCAACAAAGCTACGGGGAAAGCCTTAGATGGTGGCGGAAATGGCGGAAAACTACCTTACGTTCACCCAGATCCTACAAAAAGCAATCCTTACCAACTTTGGAAGCTCCAGAAAGTGGGTGACGCTTATCTGATTGTCAATAAAGCTACGGGGCGTGCCTTAGATTCGGGTGGTGCTAATGGTAATCACATATATATGCACCCCAATCCCATACCGGGTAACTCTTTCCATCAGTGGAAGTTAAACCTTCCCAACAGTGGAGGTAGTTCGACTAAGACGGGATACGTCAATTCTAGTATCGGTCTAAATTTACGTCGCGATCCGAGTACCAATCAAGCCAAGATATCGACTTTGCCTAATGGCACTAAGTTGACCATACTCGAGAAAGTCACTGGCCAGCCTTACTATCCTGGCAATCGGACAGACTGGTATAAGGTCAAGGTTGGAAATACAGTTGGCTACGTTGCTGCTGCCTATGTCAAAGAAGGTAGCACTCCCACATCTCCATCACCTCAACCCCAGAAAATTATGAGTTATAGCGAGTTTGTTAATAACTGGCGGAACTGGTCTGAGTACACTTCTTCGCGAAATCCCTTCCCTGGCAAAGGAGCAAATTGTACTTGGTACGCTCACGGTCGTATGATGCAATTGGGTTATAGCGAATATGCTTTAGACAGTATGTTGGGCAATGCGGGAACATGGGACAATACCGCAGCGCGTGGAGCTAAAGTAAGATCTACACCGCAAGTTCCTAGCATTGCTGTATGGGAAGCAAGAGTGGGCGGTGCAGGAAGTGTGGGTCATGTAGCCGTAGTTGAACGAGTTAACTCAGATGGTTCGATTCTGATTTCAGAATCAAACTGGCCTACAGGAAATGCTTACGGCACGAGGACTCTCTATCCGAATAAATATGGATGGCCTAGTAAATTTATTACCGTCCCAAAAGCATAGTGCTTTAAAAAGCGATCGCTCCTGGTGAATTGGGGGTGATCGCTCTGTTCTTGGTTCCATTAAACCCAAGAGTAGTAGTCAGTATTAATGGTAGAGTGCGTTAGTCGGGAACAAATTTTCGGCAAAACCCAAGAAATTAAAAAGCCCGACGTAACGCACCAAAATCGCTAATAATAAACCTTGTTTTGGTGCGTTACATGGTGAATAAAATTTACTCAACTTTCGCCTAAGTTAATTCCCCGCTAACACACCTATGGGACTACTACTAGACTACTCAAAATAATTCATTAGAAAATCAAAACCGAGGTGTCTGACTTTGCCAAACATCAAACAAATTCAATCCGTTGATGCCATTAACGCAGCTTTAGACTCCGGCTTTTATCAAACCATTTACGACTGTTTTTCGCTTCCACCATTTAGCGAAATTATCACGCGAGAAAAGGTCAACTATTATTTTCACAAGTACGTCAACCAAGGAGTCCTCTACTTGGCTTATGAAAATAGCAAACCCATCGGCTTTGTCGCCACCCTACCCCTAATTAAAACTAAAAACATTGGCGAACTCTCCTTCATCGATACTTGGGTCTATTATCAAGGTGAAAAGATTTGTTTAACTCCAGAATTTTTCACCCAAAAGACTCAACTCAGTCCCGACAAGCATCAATATATCGCCTCTCTAGGTGTCGATCCAAAATTCCGCCGCCGAGGAATTGCCAGAAAACTGTTTCAAACCCTATTTTCTCACTTTGATTCTTCTGTCGCCTATGTATTGAGGACAACCAACAACCCCAACTATGCTTACATTCCCAAATTTTACCAAAGCTTAGGATTTAAAATGCTACCCCTAATGGAAAAAATAAACGAGCAAAATCAAGAAAATTCTATCGACAATCAACGCTTAGTTGGTATCAAATACCCCGATAATACCACATAAGCAAACCGATAATTTACGAATTTTTTTTCGATTCCAAACCTTTTCAAATTTTATTGTCAACAATCAAGCCCTCAAATTAAGCGTTCGCAAATTCGGTCAGCTTTCGATCTTCGGGATGATAAAAAGCCAAAACAATATCTGATTTTGGAACATTGCGTTCGAGTAAATCTTGGGTAACGCCCTCCTCCGTTTCATCTCGTTCTATCCAAAACTTTCCATCTACAATTCGCAAATGTATAATCGTACTGTGAACCCGCCGATCGCCATTCCACCCAAAACTAATCAGCAAATAACTGTCGCCATCGGCGATCGCCCGCAACTCGATTTCCCCCAGACTGGGTTGATAACGGGCGTAATCGTTAATAATTTCTTGTGCGATCGCTTGATAAGACTCTACTTGACAATCCATTTGACAATTTCCTCCCGTTCTGGATTGAAAACAAAAAAAGGAATTTGACGCTCTTTAAGAAACATTTGAATTGACGGACGCTGAAAAAAGTTATCGTAAGTCCGCTTGGGAACTGCAAGATAAAGATTGCGATCGGGTTCTTGCTGGTTAATAAATGTTAAATACAAATAATACTGACCAATAGCCCGTTCTAACTCGGTAACAGGTGAAGGACTGCGAAATACCTTGATCTCGATGGCGATCTTTTCCCCGGATTTTTGAGCCGCGATCATTTTTTCGGCACCTAAATCGGCATAAACTGTCAGATCCTCAAATACAATTGTAAACGGATCGTGAGTGATTGTCCAACCATCTTTGACCAAAGCGGCTCTGACAACGTTATGATAAAGATCGAGTCGAGGCATTCATTAACTGTGATTAAGTGCCAGTTCACTCTAACATAATTCAAGTTTTTACAGCCGCATTTCCCCGCTCAAAAAGGACTCGGACAGTATGTTCCGTATCGTTCTATAACCAAAAAACGCCGACAAGATTATTAATCCGATTTTACTATAAAAAAATATCAACTTAAAAACCTCAGTATTTTTACGGAAATCGAAAATTATTAAATTGCAAATATCGTTAACATTACGGATTGATTAATTCCTTGACTTGCGAATAAAATAAACACAAGGCATCTACTTATTCACCATGACATCAAACGGTCAAAGGGTTCAGTCCGATGAGTCCGAGTTAATCTTACCAGACTTAACGCCTTATTGGAAATTGACCCAAACCAAAACCTCTAACTCCATCCTTCTTAAAGCTAAAAACAGTTCAATCACTCATCCGTTAACCCCCGAAGAAGGTTTTGTACTGCGGTACTTTACCGGAAAATTTACAATCCCACAGGTTCAAAAAGCCTGTCAAAAACAATTTAATCATCTCCCCGAAGATTTTGTATTGAACCTTCTACAAAAACTGATAGAACTGCAAATCTTAGCTTGGGATAACGGGGAAGAATATTCCCAAACTTCAAACTTCACAAACCAGAATTATATCAAAGAATGTTCCCAAAACTCAACTTCAAAAAAGGGAGAGAATGAAGAAAAAATCTTACTCAAACTCAAAGACTGCGTTCACTGGATAGAACATCCTGAAGGATATTGGATACTTCGCAACCCCGAAGATGTTAAATTTCTGCAAGTTGGACAACAAGACAAAACCATTATAGACCAACTTAAATATCAACCCGTTTCAGTCGTTACTGCGGAATTTTGTGTTTCTCAAACTTACATCAAACTCCTGCTGCAAAAACTAACGGTAACTGCAATGTTGGAGGGAACCACACCCCCAAAACCTCCCAAACGCAAGTTCAACCCCATGCAGTTATTATTCTTTCGCATTCCCCTGTTTAACCCCGACAAATGGTTAAGCCAACATATTGATAAGTTGCGGTGGATATGGACTCAACCCGTTGCTTTTCTCCTGACAATATTTCTGGTAACTTCCGCCACTATCGGCTATTCCCAAAAAGGTGAAATTCTCTACACGGGACTTCAACTGTTAAGCAATGCGGGGGGTTCTCTGTTAGTTCCCTTCGGACTTTTAGCAATGTTTGTTGTTACCATTCACGAACTCGGACACGCTTTCACCCTCAAACAGTATGGCGGTATTGTACCCGAAATTGGGCTGTTAATTATGATGTTTATGCCTGCGGCTTATACCAACACCACCGATAGTTACTGTTTGGTGAAACGCTATCAACGGGTTTTGGTGATAGCAGCCGGGGTGATAGTACAGTTTACCATGGCGGCGATCGCATTGCTGCTGTGGAATTGGTCAAACCCGAGCAGTTGGCTACACACGGTTAGTTATTTATTAATGACAGCGGCTTTATTTACCGTTGCGTTGAACCTCAACCCTTTAGCTCGTTTTGATGGCTACTATCTGGCTTCAGCAATAACTGGAATTAATAACCTCAGAAGCCGTTCCTTTAAATTGTACCAAAAACTTTTCACCGGAAAACCTAATTTAGAAAATCGACAGGACACATTAATATTAGCCTGTTACGCACCTTTTAGTTTGGCATACATCTACTTTGTGTTTGGGTTTCTGTTATTGCGAGTTGCAGATTGGTCTTTTACCAATATCCCCACCCTGAGTTTAATTTTACTACTGATTTGGGGAATTTATTCAATTCTACCCGAATCAAAATCCTAACTGTTGTTCGTCGGGCGAACGCTGTAATAATTATTGATTTTTTGTATTGTTGATTCAAATTGTAAATATTTTTTTGAATCAATTGAATTGAATGGCTTTTCGCTGATTTTTTAATTGTTGTTTATTGGTTGAACTCCCATGACTTCTACACCCCAAAAATCCTCCCAACCCCGTCTTCAAGTTGTTCCACCAACAGTTCCAGAACAAGCCAAACCCCAAGATAAACCCGTTCAACCTCCCATTGAACAAACTCCCAAAAAATCCACCTTTCCAACGCAATGGATAGCTTGGGGAGTTGTAATATTGGGACTGGGTGGAATTGGGATGATTCCTGTTAACCATTCGATTAGCGGATCAACAATTATTACATCAACTGTTGGAGAACGTCAATCGGTTACAATGCCGGAAGCGGGAACGCTAACCCTGCACGTTCGTTCAAATCAAACGGTAAAACCCGGAGATGTTTTAGCAACGGTTTCGAGTTCAGCTTTGGAGGATAAAAAAGCAGCAACCGAACAAAAAATTAGTGAAGCAAAAACGGCTGTTAATGGAGCAGAACAGAAGTTAATTATAGCACAAACTCGCCTGGAAGTTGCCAAAAGTTTAGAATCCATTGCCCTCGAACAAAGGAACCGCAAACAGCAAGATTTGAACCAAGCACAATTTTCGTCAGGAGCGGCTAGAATTCGAGCCATTCAACAGGAACAAGCGGGAATTGAAAGCGAAATCAAAGGGATTGAAAACCAAATTTTAGGACTGGAAAATGAAAGGGCGGGATTGGAAAATGAACTTGTTGGTATTGGGAAGAATATTGAAGGATTGAACGAGCAATTAGAAATTGTCGAGTCGGCTTTAGAAAAGCGAAAGGGGTTGGTTGAGGACGGATTAATTGGCTCGGCTTCTCCCGAATTGATGAATTTAAAAGTGAAAGCTGCGGAGTTAAAAACTCAAATCAAACGGGAAGAAAATTCGATAGAAACTCACCAACAAAAAATCAATCAAAAACAAAACCAGATTTTACAAACTCAACAGTTAATTAATCAACGTCAACAGCAAATCGGGGTAAAGTCGGAGGGAGTTAACGAAGTTATTGAAAACCTAGAAGAACAGTTAGAAGAGGCGGAAAATTTGGTCGAACAAAAAACAGTTGAACGAATATCAACTCAACGGGAAGTCGAAGCGTCGCTAGCGGAAATTGCGGATAAACAGTATTTATTATCCCAACAGTCAGCCGAATTAAATCGTTTGGAACAACAGCAGCAACAATTGGCAATTAAAGCTACAGTATCCGGTACAATTACAACAACGGATTTGGATTTACTGAATAACCAAACGTTAGAAGCGGGACGAGAAATTTTGAACGTTGTTAATTTATCGAGTTTAACCGGGTTAGTGGAAATTCAACAGGAGGAAATTGATTTAATTCATCAAAGCTTACCCGTAACGTTCAAACCCCGTCAGGCGACGGTAGACCAATATCAAGCTAAAATTGAAGATATTCAACCCGTGATTAAATCCGACGAGTCAGGACAAAACTCGGTGTTGCAAATTCGGATTACGATTGATAATGATGACCGCCAACTGCAACCAGGACTGGAAGGAGTCGCCCACATTCAAACTCCCCAACTGCGAGTTTATCAAAAGATTTCGCGGGAGTTCTTTAAGTTATTTCCCTGGTGGAAGCTGTAAATTTGCATCCTTTGATTTTACAACAAAATCCAACAAAAAAGCATAAAATACACAAAAATATGGATTAAATTTTTAGAAAATTAGCCGGGGTGGGATGCTCAGAGGAAGGTTTAAATAATAGGTAATCATCTGGGTCATCTTCGCTCCTTAAAACCGATTATCTTTTTCGTTAGCCATAAATACAATGACTGCCAAATTCAGTCCGGGTTTTCGACTTTCCGTTATAGATACAGGTTTTACCATCTGTATTGCTTTGTTGATCTTTCGCTTGTGGTCAGTCAATGAAAGATTATCTTTAATGATTTTGGGTTCGGCTATTCAATTCTTTTTATTTTGTAATGTATTTAGGGTTTCCCGAATACCTGAATTAATTTGGGCTTTTTTATATGTATTAATCTGTCTTGTGGGGTTAATGTATGAATTAAGTATTGTGTTTTGGGGAACAGCAGGGTTATTAATTGGCATCGTAATAATAATG
The DNA here is from genome assembly GCF_000169095.1 of Lyngbya sp. PCC 8106. Classification (GTDB taxonomy): domain Bacteria; phylum Cyanobacteriota; class Cyanobacteriia; order Cyanobacteriales; family Microcoleaceae; genus Capilliphycus. Next base: position 39,580 of record NZ_AAVU01000023.1, on the reverse strand, counting down.
ATTGAATGTAAGCGTCCATCCTATCATGGAATTCTGTGGAAGAAAATCAACCCAAATCTTGAGCAATGGTTCAAGAATAATATAGCTAAATAATAGAAGTGGCAAAGCATTAAAAACTTTGGAGAGTTGACTGACTTAATTAACCACAAGATTGAATAAAGTAAACTGCTTACTCCTATAAGACTTTCGAGCAATTTATTTATGAATTGAACAAAAATAGCAAATTGTTTATCATCAACAGTAATTAGACCCTTCGTACATATCGAACTTACCCTGTCCTTGTACTATAGGAATTGTGATATATAATTGACTTAATTTCCAGTCAAATGCTTCAATATATTGCTTGTTAATGGAGAAAAATGATGACCCGTCAACCCTTACTCGATCCCAATCGTTCTTACACTTTCAGCAATTATTTTGAGTTGGGATTTACAGCAGACGATTTGGTTGCTGAACTAGGTTATTTCTTTGAGCGAAAATTCCTGACTTTACCCCAATATTCTAATGAATTAGACCGAATCACCAATTTAAAACAACGCATTGAGGAAATATTACCTTATGTAGATTTAGAGAATAAGGCTACCCGTCGGGAAATGCTGATTGCACCGATTATTGCAGATTTAATTCACTATTCACACGCCAAGCTAAGAATAGAATTTTCGATTAAAGTTCGATTGCCGTTGGATTTTTTTTCTTCCGTTGCAGTTCGCTTAGTTTCCGCCAAACTAATTAAGGGATTAACATTTGTGCTTAAACTTACAAATAGTGTTGACATCAACAGACTACCCATCAAAAACTTTGTTGTTAAATACTTCATTTCGATTTAATAAAACTGAAAACTGCACTCTCTTAACATCAGCTTAACAACGGCATAAAAATTTTAACAGTCACATTTACGAGTGACATTTGTTAGACAAGTATCGGGCGCGTCTTTCAATCACTAATTAGTTCTAACTCGGCTTCAGACAACACTTTCTGTTCCATCCTATATAAATCATTCAGAACAAGTTTCACATCAGGAAACTTAAAGTATTCGGTCAGCTTCCCAAGCCGATAGTTAAACTCCCGATAACGATGTTTAAAATATAGTTCCACATTTCCTCGATGTTCCCAGAATCCGAGTAAGTTGATGGTGATGTTGGTATAATGGGTTTTCAAGTCCTGATGAATTTCTGAGATTCGTTCGTCAGTCGTTCTTTGGGTAATTCCTATTTTATATAGGGTTTCTCCGTTGGCTTTAACTTCCAAAAAATAAAGGGAGTTGACCAGAATCCGCCGAAGTTGGGTTTCATAAATTCTCAAATCGGCTTGGTAATCTTGGATGTTTGAATAATTGGCTAATGTTGCTCTCTCTGCTGCCTGTCTATATTTTTCCCAAGTTTCCAATAGTAATGGCTCCTGAATTTGATTGAACCGTGCCAACTCCAAAGCACCCATCGGAATTTTGCCTAAGTCGGTGAATTCAAACTCATTACCAGCCAACTGCATTAAACTCCGAAATTTCCAGCGCAGGCTAATCAAGTCACGGGGAATTAAGATGTCTTGAGAACCATATTCTTTCCACAGCACTTTCAATTGTTCGAGTTCACGACCCGGAAGTTGAATCCCGAAACGGTCATACATTGGCAAGCCAGGAAACTGTTTGGTTTTGTGTCGGCTAACAACTGGTTTACAAGTTTCGTCGGTGTGAGCAAAATGGTGTTGCTTGACTCTGCCCTTTTTAGCCGTTAATTTACCGCCGCAGTAGAGACAAGTTAGATTAGTTTTTCCTTTGAGAACATCATCAACACATTTCAAATACCCGTTGGGGGTTACGCCATACTTTAGCCACATCGTTCAACCTCTGAGTAGAACTGATGCACCCCAATTCTAAATATTCAATACTTAACTAAAGTGTAGCAATTTGGAATGGGAAGTGACATTAAAAGTCAATTTCCCCACTATCCAAACAAAAATTTTACTGAAGATTTTCAAGTATTTTGTTCATTTTTTGAAAATCATTAAGTTTATCAATTCCCGAAAATTGAATCGAGAGGTCAATTGAAAAGATTGTCACAATTATAGCAATACTCATCAAGAAAAACCAAGTTTTTATTCCGCCTGGAGTTTGCTTTACTATTCTTCCAATCACTCTCAATCTAAATAAATCTGAGTCCATATTTTCTCGGGATTCCTCATTTTGTTTTTGCCGAAACTCTAATTCCTTTAAGCGAGATAGTACAGAATTTTCAGACATATAAAGAATCTTTTCAACATTCTTCAGACGAATTCCTGCTTCTCTAATCTCCACTTCAAGCTTAATTAATTTCTCAATTTGAACTTGTGAAAATTCTTGGATACCACTATTAGAAAATAAAGGATCTTCGGTTAGCTGTTCGATTAAATCTTCAAGGTTTCTGTTTGACCTTCGGGGATCAGACTGCTTGAGAACTTGTGGAATAGATTTAATTAATGCCAAACTTCTTTCTTCAGATATTTTAACATTAGTGATATCAACTGAAGATAGAACAATTCCTTCAGGGAGTTTTTTGGCTGAAATTGCAAATACAAATTTAGGATAATCAAATCTTACTTCCCAGGTCTTAACTTCATAATCCTGATTAATAAATTGTTCAATATTTTCTCTAAGGTTATCATTTTTGCAGTTAATGGGTTTACCCACAAAATAATCAATGGGTTTATTGAAAAAGTCAGCTAATTGTTGATTGACGGCAAGATACTTTAAATCGTAGGAAATTAGACTCGCCATTCCCGGATAACTATTCAGAAAATTATTCCCCTTTCCCTTAGCTAAACTCTCCATCTCTCTACCCATTTATTTCTATTTTAACCTTCCAACTTGTGCATATTCTCAACTATGTGAACGGATGCCTTTCAGCGTTTTTCATCTCGATGTTTGCTTGTTCTAGTTTTCAGGATTCTAAATGGCTAGAACAAACATACTCTGAGGTGGAAACCATTGTCTGTCAGAGATTTCAGGAAATGTGCTTAAGTATCGGATAGCAAACTAGAAATGCGGTTGGCCATCTTGGTCAACTCCCGAATGGCGTCTCTGGCGGCAAATTTTTCTACCCACTTCCGATAGTCGGGGCTGCTGGCATACGACCCTCGTTCGGTTTTTGAGCCATAATTCCTAATATGATGGTGATGCTTTTTTCCCTCAGTTTCTTCGACAACTTTTAGATACTGGTACTCCTCGTATGCGGGGACGGTATAATGGAGTTCACCGGAATTTGACCAGCAAAAACCCGACAAAACCATCGCCAAGTTTGTCTCTTTCTTTTTATCCTTAAATTGTTCATTAAACTGTTTAATAACTTTAGAATCAGTCACTTTTTCTCCCTTAGCGATGCGTTTGCGCTTTACAGTGTAAGTGTGCCACTTATAATTATCATCCGCAGCATTATTCTGAAAGCTAAAAATTTCGGCTTCTATTTGACTTAAAATTTGTTCTAAAATGGGTTTTAAACATTTAATTTTTCTCCGATAAACATCATCTAAATAATCAACATCTATTGCCGCAAAGCCAATTTTCTTGCTACCGATGAATTTGGTTTGCTTCTTCTGCTGCTTTCTATTATTTTGAACCATGTCTCGTCTTTATTCTAGTATTGACACTTAACTTTAGGCTAGAATAAGTATGGAGCAATTGCAACAAAAATAATTTTACCCACAGATGCCTTTAGGAAAACTTAAATTGGATTTCTAACGTTCAATAACATGGCGGTCAACAATAACTTGAGCCGCAACCAAAGGTAGACATTCGGGTTTCATCTTTTCCTCTCCGTCTCACTAAATTTACCTGTTTTTACCATTGAAAAAACTTTGAAAATCTGTAAAAGTTATTAGACATTATTATCAGTTTCTTGAACAACGGACTGTTTATTTTGTTGTCTTTGGGATTTTTTAGGCTGTTCAGGTAGGGATTGATTTTCGGATTGAACTTCAGATTGTTTAGGCTGTTCGTCAGTTGATTTATTTTTAGGTGGGTCAACAGATTTCTGCTTTTGCTTGTTGTCTTTAATTTCCCTTAAAGCTTCGGCTTTTAGCTTTTTAGAGGCTTTCAAGAATCCAGGTATATCTCCAGTGGGTTCGTCAAGTTGTTCCACAAATCCAAACACATCTCTGCCGGGGAGAAACTTAGCCTTGACCTGTACAAAATAAGTTTGACCTTGCTGTTCTTTCTCTAGTCTGGGATTAAATCTAAACGGCTTTACAGGTGAATCTCTCCAGAGTAACGGAACGTGAGAGGATTTCATAAATTTAACTTTTTTGGCGGCTTCGGCTTCTTTTATCCATGCTAATCTATCTTTATTGAAGTTGCGGAAAATGGAAATGCAAGGAGTGCGGCAAACGGGAATAAATTGCCATAGTCCAGAGAATTTAAACTCAAAATCATCCAACTCTGTGTTTAGTTGACTGGGCTTTGCTTTTGAGCCAATGAAACCCACTAATTGAAAGCTGACCTTGTGGGGCTGGTCTTTTTGGGGTAAGTGTAAGATTTTAGGATAAACAATCAATCTTAGAGTAGTATTACCTGTGACTTCAATCTCTTTTTTCAATGCTTTATAAGCTTTTTGGCGTTTATTGGGGATATAAAATAGTCGATATTCATGTTCTCCGAGTTTGATAGCTGAACGTTCGTCAGTGAGAATAACTTCCCCCTTGATAATCCCAATTGCCTGAAAATAAGGTTTGTTTTGGGGTTCTTCTGATTTGGATTGAGACTCGTCACTTAAAGTTTCGGTTTTTGAGGGTTCAGTTTTCTGTACGGCAGACTCAATAAATTTTTCAGTAGTGGATTGTTTAGCTTCCGGTTTTAACTCTTGATTAACTATTTCGAGCTTGGGTTTAAAGTCTTGAACAGAGGTTTTAGGAATGGCTGAATTGGGGGTTGATTTGGGTTGAGATTATGGAGCGGTTTTGTCGTTTGGTTGAATGTTTAACTCAGCTTGCAACTTCGTGTTCAAGTCCTGATACATCGCCTTTTGTTTGGGGTTGGTAGCGGTTTGGATTAGCTTCTTGATTTTATTGACCGAAAAAATTGGGATACAAGCCCCGTCCTTGAGGACGGCTTTATGTTAAACTTTCTTTTGTGGAAAGGGTAATCAACCACACTAAAAACCCAGTCACCGAAAGGCAACGCACCTTGACGCACTGAAGTTATAGGGTTCCGTACAGGAAAGCTTGTACGCTTATTAGCGCAACGCAACAAGTACAGAGAAACCAAGATTTTAGGTTTTGAACTGTAGGGTAGGGCATACCCAAACAGGTTTCTGAAATGGAGCAAAACGCTTGGGGAGAATTCATCTCTGGTGCAGATAGGGCAGCCTATCTGTATTAAATGGACTCGCTGAACCAAGAATCCCCGCCGTTTACGGCGTGGGAGTGTCAACGTTCTTTTCCCATTCAGCGAGTTCGAGTTTGTATTCGGCTAGTTCTTCTTTATATTGGCTATCGGCTTCTTTCTGGAGGATACGCAGGGGCTTGGTGGTAATAATTTTCTGACCCGGTGTTTTGCGTTGGGAGGGTTCGGCACAGACAGTGAAGTAAATTCCCATGGGCTGGTCGAAGTTGGTGTAGTTGCACAGGTCAATTTTTGTTCCTACGGGTAATAAGCCTGAACAAGCTGAGAGAAACTGCATTAGACCGATTTCGGGGCGCATACAGAGCCGTTGGTAAATATCTTTGATTTTGATGAAGTTGCCGGGGAGGTAGTCCTCTAGCTTGATGGTGGCATTGCGGCTTTCTAATAGAGAGTTTAATTCTGTGGCAATATCAGCCAAGTTTTCGGCTTTCTCAGTTTCGCCCGACCGCTTGCGGTATAGCCTCCAGACCTGAGAATCACTGCGGTTGAACTTTTGGGCGATGGTTTGAATTTCTAAGTCCAGTTGGGCTTCGGTTAGATTTTGAGTTAGGAGAACTCCAACGACTCGTTCATAGTCCTCTTTATCGAACAGTGCATTTAATCCTGATACAACTTGAGAATATGTTGTCCCTGTCGGACTTTCACCAATGGATGTCTTTTGATGTTTTGGCTCGGGTTGAATATGGTTGAGAATTTCATCGCGGGTAAGGTCTGGGTAGTCGTGCATCCAGTCCACGAAGTCCAGTCCCTCTTTTTTAGGCAATCTTGACCACTGGAACGAATCAGGCAGGGCATACAGCCAACCTACTATATTTAAAACCTCAGCCATCATTTCCATGTGCAGACATCCGGGCTGGTCACAGTCGGGTGCCAGAATTATGGAAGCTGCGACTAAATCCGCTAGGGCAGGCTTGATGGTTTCAAAGGCGTTGTCATTGCGTTCTAAGTTAAATTCTCCGGTTTCTTTGTCCTTGACCTTAATAACTGTTTTGCCCGTTCCCCCAATGGTGGTTGTTGCGGGAATGCCTTTTTCCCAGAAGGCATCGACGGTTGACTCTCCCTCAGCAAAAATGATCTGTTGACCTTGAGCGATCGCATTCATCACTTCGGCATAGCGATACAGGGGAATATCTTTGGTTTTGACCGAGCCGTATCCCCTTACCCAGTTCTGGCCATCCCAATGCTGCTGAAAAATCTGCTTCTTTCCTTGTCCGTCGTCGATTCTGACCACGCGGATTAACGGGTTCCCCTGACGGTCGGGATAGTTGAAATAGCTGGTCTTTTTCTCCCTGGGGGATTTCTTCGGCTGTTCAAGAACTTCGTCTGCGGTCAAGATATCCTTGATTTTTTGGGTGTCCCCACAGTTCCAACAGTTGTATTTCCCTGTCATGGAGTTGATGGATAGGTTATGGCCATTGCAGGCTGGGCAGATATACTTCCCTTTCTCTTTGGCTGGAGTGAGCTTGTCGAGGTGGTCGTTGATGTTGAATTTGTTGGAGGTAAACATTAAATGCTGCCTCCATTGTTAAGATTTACTTCGATTTCAATCTCAATGGAATTGGCTGTAACGCTGGCTTGGTAAGGCTTGAGAATATTCTGTAAACCATTAAGGTAATGATCTACTGAACCTGACTGCTTCTCAACAAAATCTTGATGTGTTATGATTTTCATTGATATTTTTTTATTCAGTCAAGTAAGTATTTACTACTTATGTCGGCTTAACCTACTGTTTCGGCTTTTGCGAGCTTCTCAGTATGTGGGCCATTTTTTATAGGGTTAAGCAATTAATACTTACTTGACTAAAAAAGTGAACATCTACTGCACTTGGCTTAAATATTAGACCACTCCCTAACAAGAAAATCTGTGAAAGGGTAAGCGGTTTCTAAACATCAAGACAAATTGCAATTTTAAAATGATATATAAGAATGCAAATTTTATCAAGAAAAATTTTGAACTCTTGATTTCATTCCTCCCGAGAACTTAAGAAAATCTTAAATGGAGGGGCTAGACCCCCTCTCCCGAAGGTCAAATACAGCATTCGCGTTATTTATTACTAATAAAAATTGATGTTTATTGATGAAAAGTAAGCTGAAAGTACCAGTAAAGCGTAAGATTTAGTAATCTTGCTGTTCAAAATGAATAAGCATTTGTCATACAAGTAAATTATTCGTAATCTGTTCAATACCTCTATCTCTCTCTCCTGCTCACCAATCCTCAAGCCGAAAATAGTTCTATGTTAAGAAAAATTAACACAGACTGAAACTCCATTGTGTTGCTTTCCTCTTGTCTATTTTTCCGATGACCCAACATTAAAATATTAGAAGAATATCAGAGTGCATAATTTGCTATTCGTTATCCTAGTATCAAGAATCAGATAGCATTATTTGTTTTTTGTTACTTGGGGTTAATACTAAAGTTTGTTAATATTAGGATTCATATCTTAAGCAAGTTAATTAGACCCGCTATGAATTTAGAAAACCCCTCCAAAAGTAATCCGTTGGAAGTTCAAAATTATTCCCAGGTTAATCAAGATGTTTCTAACAGCAGAAAGATTGACCGATTTTGTTATAGATTAATCGTGAGCAGCTTATCTGGGGCGATTTTAACAACCTTAGTTGGCGGTTTAATTTTGAGTATTTTAAATAAACCTATTCCCGAATTATTAATTGTGATTGGCTCCAATGCGATTGGCGCAGTCTCCGGTTTACTGGCTCCTTCTCCAGATGAAAGGTAATTTTTATTAAATTATTTTTCTTGAAAGTAGACCTTCAATGAGTCAGGCTTTTATTGATTTTCCAACTCACATTGATTTCAGCTTCTCCAATACTGCCAGTAATCACAGGATTAATTAGAAATTCTCACGGTTTTTTTGGGAGAGTGAATCAACCTTGTAGACTTTATATTTACTGAGGATTCCTCAATTTTAATAAAACTATTTGAGCTTGTTGCTCTGTGATTGGATGTTGATTAAACTTGCAATCCTTAGCAATCTGTCTGTACCGTTCGTACCGATGAAGAATCCAACCACAATCAGCGCACAGCGAAGCATCTAAACCGCCTATTTTGTATGGTTTTTTGCATACATCGCATTTTGTTAAGTCTTCAGACTTAATCCAGCTTTGGAGCTTTAATAAATGCTTGAAGGTTCGCATGGGACATAAAGTTAATCACTTTTAAAAAAAGCTTTTGCATACTCCAATCGTCATTAATTAATTAATCAATTTTTTTTGAATTAAATGGGAGTAAGCAGTGATATGACTTCCTTATAGTTTGTATAGGAGAATTATGTAAGGTTAACTTTACAAAAATTATGTAAGGTTAGCTTTACATTGGCAAGTGTATGAGACAAAAATTCCAACAGTTGCTGAAACGTAGAGGTGTAACTCAAGAGCAGTTTGCAGAAATGGTAGGAACGGCTTGGGCTGAAGTCTCAGGACGTAAGCTTTCTCGGCAGGCAGTTAGCGCTTGGGTAAGGGGCCACGCAATTCCAAGACTCTCTCCGGCTGAAATGCTTGTGATACTGGAAATATTGGAGTGTACGCTCACTGAATTAGCAATAGCTTTTCAAGAATCCCCAGACAAATCCCAGAAAAGTGAATAGTTTGTTGACTTTCTTGACAATGTAAGGTTACTCTTACATAATTTAGAGGATTTCCTGTAAACTCAACCTTACAATTAGCAACGAAGCGACTATCATGACAAAACTACCCACCACATTCACGGCTTTGGATTTAGCAGGATTCAAGGTAGACCAGTCTAGGCAATACACAAGTGTTGATCGAGAGATGGTTGATACCGCTTGTGCGGTCTTGCAGAAAAACCGTATAGGCATTGTTACTCGTTCAGTTCAATCGGCTCTTAAGCACATTTACGGCATTGGAGGAAGCAGCGATACAATTTGCAACTTGCTTAAAGAATGGAGGCAAGACAACCTCTCAAGTCTCAAACAAGGTAAGAATGACAAAGACGTAGTTTCGGCAATCCTAGAGGCAACAGATGATGGCTTATTAGACGAGCAAGACATTCCCGAGGAATACTTGGTTGTCATGCGCCAAATGGCTGTGGCAGGTTACAGGCTTGCCTATCAAAAGGCTGATACTTCGGTGTCCGGCGATCGCATAAAGACCCTAGCTTCCGAAAATGATTTAATGCGGCAACAGCTTAAGGACTTTCCCCAGTTGCAGCTTGAACTAAACTTCTACAAAATTGACCTCCTCCCATCGCCAACACATTCGTTTTTGGCGTGGGATTCCCAAACATCACTATTTGAGTTTCTGCTTCTTCGCGAGCGGGGCGAGCGCACCTGCCCTCCGAGAGTTATTCCCTTTAGGTCTTAAGGTCGCTCCACAGACTATCCCCGCAAGTCCTGCGGTTAGATATGTGTCGAAATCCAAACTGAATTTCTTTTTAACTGTTGATTCAAGGGATGTTTATGCCATTGCCCCGTCATCAATTCCTGAGTCTACCAATTTGTCTGCGCCGCCAGGTGTAACTGGACGCGCGCACGCTCATGGCTGTCTGAATCCATTGTCTCGGGTGGGTCAGTGACCACTTGTATTGTACCAGAAATCTCTGTGCGGCATTCCTCCCAACGCCAACATTCTTTATGGCGTGGGTCTCCTGCCGCCGAAAGATGAATCCTTGGAGAAATGGGAGAGAAAAAGGTCAATAAGCTCCACGATATCGTTTTGAAGACTTAAAACTGCATTTCCAGTTGTACGAACTTGTATAAATTTTTCCGACTCCCTCCAAAATAAATGCTTTTCGTGCGGTGCAATATGGGTTTCCCCACTTAAAAGCAATACTCTAATTAAAGGTTTGCGGGCATCTTTAGAAGATCCTCCAAATAGATCCCGACGATTTTTCTTTAGCCAAATATGAGATTGACATAGGCGATCTATGGGGTCGGGTTCCCAAATTTTTAAGCCTTTGCCTTTTTTGCGCCGAACGGACAGAGCGTTTCTCATTTCATTGAGTTTTACTGCAACATTATTTCGAGTTTCTATTGAAATTAGTAAAAAGACTTTTTGGGGAAATCTAACGAATAAATCGATAGGCTCAGAGTTTTCAATTTCAACGAAAGGAAATACTTCAACACCTTGATATTCAAAAGCATCTACAATGGCTTCCATCACATTAATTACTTGAGCAAGTTTTCTAACTCTCTTAAAAGAAAGTGGAGTTACTAAGTTAGAAAAGACAAAGTAAACGAACAGTGACCAGTTAAAAGGTGGAGGTATAGTTGCAGAACCAAGCAGAGTTAGCCATCCCTCAAGGGTTAGTCCTGATGATACTAAATCTTTTTCCTTCTCTAATTCATATAAAACTTTCCTATGATCATATTTACCAAATTCTGGTGCTTGTTCAAAATTATTCATTGAATAGAATAGATATCTGACAGAATGTACCAAATCTCTATTATGCTGTACTGCTGACCGTTCCTGGCTAAAAAACAACTTTTATTTTACTTTTATAACTTGAGCTTGCATCTCTTATCCTTTGAATTTTCGTTTTGTGTACATAATTTTTAATTTTTGTAATTGGGGATGAAAGCCAGCCAGGTTTATATGGGCTGGCTGATATGGAAATCACGCGAACAGGTTCTAAAATTTCCCAGTCCCCAATTGATATCGTCCCCTGTGAGTCCAAAGGGTTGGACTGATGTAGGTCAGTAGTTCTTTGAGATACTATTTTCCCAAAGTGGCTCCTCACCAACGCTTTGAGTTTGGGATTGTTCAGATATTAGCGGATGACAACTGGATTGCAACTCAATTAGGAGCGATGTATGAACAGCATTCACTGAGAGATTACGTTAAATTAACGAAACGCTTATTGGACGTTCTACCGAATAACGTCGTTTGGCTTTCCAACAAGCAATTGCAGGATTTACTCAGTATCAGTTCACCCACCAGGCGACGAGATGCAGTCATTCTAAAAGCCCTAAAACTCTTACCGGAAAAGCGAAAAGACCGGGACGGCTACGACCTCAAAACCTTAGTCATTTGGTGGGAATTTCGACAACTTCACTCACTCACATCTCGCTATTTCGCCATCACAAATATTTGTAGACTTTTGGAGATTATTTACGATGAATCCGACAGACAAACAAGCTCTAGCCGATGCAATGAACCAGCAGCCTAACAGCAATGGAAACAAAGCAACGCAGCGACCCCAACAGCCCCAACAGCCTGAACAAAAATCACAAGAACCCCCCCGCACCTCTATTGCAGATGCGATGGGATTAAACGAAACCGAACGACAGTTAATAAATTTAACCAGCGACCTTAAAGCCAAGCAAATGGTTCGGTTAGTAGAATCGGAAACCATCCGAAAATTCGGCTAGGGCTTACAAGAAAGCTGCGGGATTGTTAAAACCCTAAATTCCCAATTAGAGGCGTTACAATCCTACGAATTTACCCTTGAAGATGCAGCTTTTTTGTTATCAGGATAGCCCTTAACCCATATAAAAATGCTGTCAACTTCCGAGACTTAAATTGTAAAATCCTGAAAGCCATTATAGCAGCATCCAAGCCCAAATTGGCTTTCAGAATTGACCCTTCATTTCCTTCATGTTTTTGGGAATATTTTGAATGGAAAGATCGCACTATGCTAAATTTTTTCCGCCCTAACCGCCCCATCAACTACCAATCCCTTTTGAAATTCCTTATAAGCCTGGGATATTGGAGTCTTATTATCGCAATCTTCTTGTCAATTTGGATGTTTAAGGGACTTAGCGATAAAACTATCCAACTCGCAAAACTAGGATTAAAAACCTTTCAATTCTTCAGAGAAAAGTGTAAAAACATCACGCTCGACTCTACCGCACCGCAAGCAATCTTCAATGGAATTATCTGATGGATTTTGCCTTAATAATTCTCCTCAGTTTTGTACCCGCAGTTAGCTACGAAACAATACTCAAAAATAACCAGAACAAAAAGATGAACGAATTTCAACAGTACAACTTACTACTCGCATTAGCCTTAAATGCTCAAACTAGAGCAACCCATTTCGACACACACGGGGTAACAGATTCACTTATTGACCTGGAATACTTTAGCCTAATCAATTCTGATACAAAGCTTTATCAAATGGTTGAATCACTCAACAAATTGAGCCAAACCTATATTTTAAACCTCATCATTTCCACCGCTCAAAACTTAAAAAACAGGAGAAAAAAATCGCATAAATAAAAATTCAGAACAAAACAACAGTTATCAAATTAGAAACTAAAATCAAGAACACACCCGAAAGCATCGCAATTCTCACAGCAACTTTTCTCTGCACAATTACAAGAATTTGAACAGGAGTAAAAAGGATATGACAGAGCAAGAAATTATTCATAAACTTATCACTCACGACTCAGAATTTCTAAAAGACACTTACTTTGGAATCGTGGAGGAAACTTTGAGTATTGAAAATCCACTACATCAAGCAATAGCTGCACTCAATATCAACGCCCAAATGAGAATAATGTACGCTATTAATTGGAGTTTTTAACCATGACAAAACCTATCGGATACTGGGTCAGTTCAACGAACCCAACAGAACAACTTGCTATCATAAAACTGAAGAATATTTGCGGTTCATCCTTCCAAAACCTTTCCGAAGAAGCCCGATATACCCTCTTTTTAGAAGTTGCAAAACTGTTACCCAATACCTCCTCAAACCTTCACCCACAAATTCAACAGTCCATCAAAGAATTGTCCGTCGAAAATTTGATTAACTTGTTATCCGCAATTGCCAATTCCTTTTACTAATAAAACCCCAAAATATTCAACCCGGAGCAATATTTCATGTCACTGTTTAGTAAACTTCGCCAAATCTTAGGACTGAAACCCATCTATGTTCTTCACAAAATCCCAGAAAAATTAACAGTAAATTACGATGACTGTGAAGCTGAAAATGATGATGAATTTAACAATAACTTATTCAATGACAATGACTTCGATGACTTCAATGATGACGAACTTGACCCATTTTTCACAGTAATAATGAAGTTAAATATAGAAAGAGAAGACGAACATGAACTTGACTGGGATGAAAACGAAGAAGATTACTATCTCAAAGACTTAGAAGAAAATGACTTGCTTGGTGATCACTTGTACAACTTAGAGAATGATAATCTAATCGCGATTTATCAAGAAAATACTGAATAGCTAATTCAATAGCAATGACAATGAAAATAATGACCACAAACACTACATTTACATCAGAGTCTAATGAAACAAATTTGTCTTAGTCTAGTAGGAGTATTCGTCGAACTCTCCCCATTCTTACTCCTACTTTTTTTACTCACAAGCTTGACCATTCTTAGTAACTAAAACAATCAATCATGTTAATCCTACTTACAATACTTTGCTGTGCAACAACCTTCAGTCTTTTATGTATAGCAATGCAACGAATTTACCAACTAGAAGAACAGATAAAAACTATCTTAGATTACCTGAACGAACTTCTAAAAACTAACCACGAACTTTCAGAAATCGTCACCCTTCTTGAACGAAATAAAAACGAGGAAAACTTGAAATGAAAGACCAAAACAATAGCATCTTTTCAACCCCCGATATTCTGTTTTGACTCCTCTGCTTCATCATTGGTTTAACAACCATGTGGATGAAACTTAACCCCGAATTAACAATAGTTCAACAGCAGCTAAAAGAATCACAACTGAGAATTGAAGTTATGGAAAAAACCTTACTTCTTTCCAAGTAATCAATCCCCATTTCTGATGCGTGTACTAAACCTTAATCTAACATTTGACAAAGGAGATGATTGAAGATGATAGTCAAAAATTCAGCACCGGGAAAGAAACCCTTCATCCTCAATATTAATGATATCAGATGCGTTATTCCTTGCGAAACCAACAGTCGCTTTGGATACTCCGTTATCTTACTCGAAAGAGGACAACACCAAATATTCGACGAATAACTTAATGCTTTCAAAAACTTTTAGTTTTCAGCATTAACTAAACCTTGAGAGTGGGTAGGTTAAACCCTCAACTAATGGTAAAAAATCTTGCACAATTATTAAACGAGGCTTACACATGGAACCCTTTAACCCCTTTCTTGGAGGCTGTAAAAATAAGCAGCATTACCTCAAAGAATGCCGAAAATATCTTCTCAAAAAATATCGAAGACTGGTACTCAAACATTCCCTAAAACTCGCCCTGTGCCTTGCACTAATCCTGCTTTTAATCGGAGAAACTTTTATTCATGCGGGAGTTTCAACATTTGAAAGTTTAAGTTCCATCGCAGAAATTACAGGTTCAGGACTCTGATCCGCCCTTGATTTAATTGCTCGTTTAATTATTTGAATAATAGTTTCAATAATTTTGATTTGTTTTGAAAGTTTTTTAAATTTTTCAAATCGTTTTTGAGCAATTTTGATTTGTTTTAAATCGATACCCCTGTCGGGAGGATGGTTAGACCGTCACCAACCATTTATTAAGGAGAAAAAAATGACAAAACGCCAGATACTTCCCGTCAGTCAAAATTCCAAATACAAAGCTCACAAAAACAACAGTAAAGCTCAAAAAAAAGTAAAAAAACGTAAAGGAGGAAAGTAATGTTTGGAAGAATTATCAAATTTTTCACAGGTAACAATAGAAGCGAAAAAGGAAGTGCAATAGCACAGCAAGTCCCCGGTAGCATCGATGCCAATACAGCACCCATCGCCGCTGACGGGTTCGGGGAGTGGTACAGCCCAAACAATGACTACAGGGGTATCTACGTCGATGGGGCGCTCCTTAAAACCGTAAAAGAGAACGGTTGGTTTGTCACCGACGAGATGGTAGGCGAGTCCAAAGAGTTTTACCAACGAACAAGCGAAGGCTTGCGGAACATGGTTAAGTGGGCCAAAAACGTAACCAAAGGCAGTCAGAACTCCGAGAAAATTCATCGACTGGGAACCCGCACCGAAGCCGAAGTCGCCAAAAACCACCTTCGTCAGCACCAAAACCACAACGTTCTCAAAGCCAGCTTTGGTCGTACAACAGCCGGATACATCGGCGAACAGAAGAGAATGTCCGTAGAAGCCGCCTCGACGGTAAGCAACCTCACCAAATTTGAGGCGCGGCTGCAAGAAAGAGTCAGCAAACTCTCAATATAGGGGGCAAGATGGGCAAATTCTTCTTCACAGTTGGGGTATTTACAGCCGTTCTTGGCACCCTTTACCGACTCACCCTTTGGGCAACATTCTCACCAGGCATTCAACCCTTATACTGGCTCGTTTTAGCCCTCTCGTTAACTATTGGCTTGCTACTGACGAGTCATAACGGACGGAACCTGATGGCAAACAACACGACAATATCCGCTTTCAGTTGGGCTTGATCAGGTTGGTTGACTCTGTTAGCCATCGTAACAATCTTACTGGCTTAACTCAAAACTTTCCCAAGAATCGCATTTATTGCAAATATCGGGGCATGAAAACTTGAGGAGGTGATATTAATGGCAGCCCCTTTCTCTCCCTTTCAAATAAATTGGGATATCCTTGCAGCGGCAACATTATCAACAATTGGGGCAATTGCATTCAATGTTTTAGCCTTTAATGAAACCCTTGAAAACGATACCAGAACCTTCTATGCAACAGCAGGAGCAGTTTGTGGGGCTGCAACAACCGCCCTCTCTTTCAAAGTTTCAAAAAATGAACAAAGGGTAGCCGCAAAATCCATTATCACAGACGAGATTTTAGATTATGAACTCAAACAAACCTACTTAGAAATCGTTCAACCCGAACAATATATCTTACCGCCCAGAACCGCACCCGAACAACCCAAACTTCCCGTCGCCGGAGTCAAAGAATCTCCCAAACTCAATCTAAGTAACCCTCCCAAATGCCCGAGACAGGATAGCGAAGAAATTGTAAAACTCTGGGATTTTATCGCTTTTAATCACCCGGAAATCCTCTACTTGCTCAAAGAAACAATCCTTCTTATTGTGGGAGAAAACGGAAGTGGAAAAACCACCTTTGCTGGATTTATAGCGCTCCTGAGAAAGTTATTTTATGGGATGGATATTGTAGTTTGTGACCCTCATGCACACGATAATCCTGGTAAATGGGGAACGGGTATTAATATCATTGGTTCCGGTTACGACTACAAAGCAATTGAAAACAAAATTCGCGATGAATTCAACGCTCGTAAAAAGGTCATTGAAAACCTTAAAGAAGAATGCTGTATTTGGGATGAACTCACCAACTATGCCAAATATTTCAGTAAAGATATCCCCGAAAAGTTCATGGGATATATTGTCGGAGACACCCGCAAACGGAAGAAATACAGCATATTACTTTCCCACGGAGATACCTTAAAAACCCTTTGTGGAACCGAAGGAGATGCTCAGATGTTCGAGCGTTCCGTCGTCAAAGTTATGCGGTATGCCGAGAGAATTCCTGGTGAGGATAAAGTTCCCTCTCCCGACGCCACAATTTGGGGTTTGTTTAAAAATGAAAAGGGAAAACCGTTACCCACACCAATGATAATTGAGGACTGGATGAATGCCGAATACTTGCAAGAGCTTTTTCCAAAGTTAACAGATAAAACATCACCACAAAAATCATCAACTGACCCAAAAAGCGGTGAACCTCGCTCAGAGATGTTCTACAGAATTAACCTTTCAAAATCTTCCAATAACAACTTAGACGATGAGGAAAACTTTGAAGATGAAAACTTTAATAACTCTGGTGGGGAAGAAGTGGAGACTTCACCAGATGAGGGTGAAAATTCACCAAACCTCCACCGAAACCTCCACCACCTAGAATCGTCTCTATACGGGAACTCCACCGACTGCACTCACCCCGTAAGTGAAGGGTGGAACTTCCCCGATGCCTTTGAAAACCCCACCCCCGAAACAATAGCCGCAGTTGTTCGGTGCAAGCGGTGTAGGTGGAATAAAGCTAAAACAATCAAAGCCGTTTGGGGTATCTCAAAAAGTGGAAGTGACCCCAGGTATAAGGCAGTAAGCTATTGGTTTAACGAAATTTGTTCACAACTTAACTATTAAGACAATTAAGCCATGAATCAAAATATTAATAGTTCTTTTTCCTCCGCATTTAAACTCAATCAACTCAAGTCGCGATCTCCTTTCTCGTCATTCGTTAGCTTAGGTTTAATTGCGCTGTTAGGAGTAGGCTTCATTGTTCACAGAGGTTCATCAAAAAAGTCGATAAACGAACAGTCGATAACTTTGCCAAAAATTAAAATGTCAGAATCAGTTAAGCCCACATTACAGTCCGAATCAATTTCTCAAAATCCCCAAGAGATTGAATTGCAAATTACTCGATTAGAACAGAGGCTAGCTGAACTTGAGAATGGAGTATCAACACCTCAAACTTTAATGGAAAAGTTCGCTGTAAATTTGTGCGAATTTCACGGGGGTAATGATGGGAATTCGGAAATTAATCCCTGCATGAATAGAGAATATTTTCGGAGACAAGCCAAAGCTTTAGCACCGCACTATGAATTGAGAATTGAGGAGTGTTTATCGGCGGGAAAGGGAAACGCCTGTTTGGAAGCCAAAACTTATTTAACCGCCAAAATTGATGTTCAAATCCAACCCGTTCAAAAAGTTGACATTGCAACGAGAATTTGCCAAATAATCTTCAATCCCAATCGATGCTAAGAATAAAAATATTCTTCGTAATTTTTTGAGAACCATTCAAACTGCTTGTAGTTTATTTTTGGAAGTTTAACCATGTTTTATTGTTTTGTATTTAATTATTTTCTAATTATTTATTTTTTATTTAATGATTTTATTTTGATGATAAATTTCAGAGCGCGTCCGCCTCCACAAAAAGAATTTTGATTCCGAATTACTGCACAAGAACTCGCACATTTATTTAAGGAGAATTCTCACCATGTCTAAGTCTAAATGTCATCCCCACCCCGTTATCCCTCCGGTTAACTATCCCGATTCTGACATTTTGCCTAAAAACTTACCCAATCAAAAATATAAATTGGGAGATTTGGTTTATTGGCATCAAGTCAAAAATCCAGATTTTGGACGAGTTTCAGGTGTCATTTACACAACTCAATCTAACTGCAAAGTCGAAGGATTGCATTATTTAATTTCCCTCGATATTGATAGTCCAAGTCGTTCAATTGTTCACTATGACTTTGCCTTTGAAGAAGATCTTGCCCCCCTCGACGAGCTTTGCTCTTAAGGCAGAGGGCAGAAGGAATTAATTTTTTAATTTGTTGATGCTTGAAACCAGTAGCCTTTGTATTTCATCGACATCATTAATGACAGAGTTTATGTACTCTTTTTTGCACAGTTCAACCTCTAAAGCAATGACTAATTGTGTATCTAATTCTCACGCTGATCCCAAAGCAATATGCAAGAAATTTATGTATTCGCCTTTTCCCTTTCTTCCGTATCCCTCAGCAATATTACTTGCAATGGAGACACTAGATCTTCGGATTTGAGAAGTTATTCCATACATTTCTGATTTAGGAAAATATTCAGTTAGCTTATAGCATCGAACGGCTAAGTTGATAGCTTTTTTCCAAATAAACTGTTCTTTGTAGCTCATAGCAGAAGTTTGAAGTCATTATGTTTGAAGTCGAAACATTATACTACTATTCTTCTGCCATCTGCCATCTGCCCTCTGCCTTCATTTAACGAAACAAAAAAACATCAACTTAAAGGTCACAACCATGAATCCCAATAACGAGCAATTGTTAGAACTCCTCTGTCGTATGTCCCTTGATTTCCAAACTTTTCAAAATCGTTGGGATTTAGAATCTCAACAAATAGCTAAACTTTGCGGTTTATCGACTTCAACAGTTTCTCATTGGAGAGTTGAAGGAATGAGTCAACGAGAAGTTAGCGACCATTATCAAAGAATTTTTGCCCTCGCTGATTTGCTGTTAGAAAACACTTCGGACACATTAACAATGGCTCAACGCTGGCATCAATTTAGAGGAGTTTAAGTAACACAATAATTTCACCCAAAATTATCCACTTTGAATTAGGAGCAATCAACAAAATGGTTAAACCTCGTCACGATGAGGAAGAATACATATCTCGTCACGGAGCAACCAGCGAAGGAAAATGCGAAGATATGAGTCGAAAATACGGATGGAAATTGAAACGAGTCGAATTGAATCCCACCGATTCTGTTTTAAAAGTCGATTGTGTGTTTGAAGGAAAAACTGAATTTCCGAAGTCCTTTTACAATGACGAGGAGGAGTAACCGATGAGTAAATACATCATATTTCGAGCCGAAAAAGACCAACCCGGTTGGGAAAATCGCAAACTAGAGCATACCCAACAACTAACCCGGATATTGACTGAATATTTAGACTCATCCAATCAACCCATACCCGAACCGGGATATCGGCCCACCGAGTTTATCCAAGTCTCCAAACTGTATGACCCAGAGATACATGGCCATAGCACCCACTACCGTCGAGGAGATTGGGAAGTTTCACGAGTCGAAACCTATACGCCTGATTTACCCATAGGTATAGATTTTGACATGATTGTGATTTGCTATTGTCAGTATAACCCGATTAACGCTTCCCTCCATCCAATGCCAGAACGTCAAGTCTCAATTGATTCTTTTGGGGGAGATAAAGAGGCTCATTCTCAATGGGTAGAATCTCAACAAAAAGCCGAAGTTTAGTCAAGCGTGTTTAATACCTGTTCAAAATTTGGGCAGGTATTATTGAAGTCAGAAGTGTGAAGCGCAAAGTGCGGTCTTGGGGGTTTCCCCCATGAGCAACGATGCCGCGAGAGTCAGAAGTCAGAAGTTAACCTATAACCAGTTATCAAATTCAGATAAAACTAAGTAACTTTAAATAAATTAACTTCTGAGTTGAGTTCAAATCTCAAAGCACTCTCACCATTAACTACAAACTTTCTGACTGAACTTTTACAGTTACTTAACTTCCAGCGAATGTGTAAAGATTTCCATCCAATCATCAATTGACTCGAATCAACTTAACTGTAATAGTTTTGATTTTCGACTTGATTTAATCAGAATCGGTAATCTCACCATTTTCTTTCGCTTCTTGAACCGCCTTCTCCAGTCAAACGCAAACCCGTTCAGACAAAGACTGTTATAGAAATAAAAAAAAGACCAGCACAAGACGGCTGGCTTTCAAAAAACTGATTTATTTATTTCAATATTATGACGATTCTAGCATCTAGCCCAACTGGATTTAAACCCCCCTTTAATTACGGCGATATCTGTGAATCACTGCAAAATGAAGCGGAGTCCTTAGTTGACGGGATTCGGATTAGTTTGATAAAATTCAATCTGGAGGCATTAGAACTGGCTCGTCGTATTAATCAACTGCGAGAACAGCTTAGTGCCAAGCAATTTCGAGATTGGTTAGCTTATTACTTCCCCGATGCCGAAAAAACAATTCGTAACTGGCTAAAAATTGTCGATTTAGCCGAACGAGTTCCCGAACAGGTAGAATCAATGATGGGATGGGCAACAGGGGCAATCATAGCCCTTTCGCGTGCGAGTGATGAACTGGTTAAAACAATTCTATCAAGTTCACAGAAATTAACCATCAAACAGATTAACGACCTAATTGCTGAAGAACAAGGAAAACAGAAGTTGTCAGCATCTACATCGACTCCAAAGCTTGCAGTTCAACCCAATCAAGTTACCATTGAATTAGCTAAGTTAGCAGCGAATCTCGTTAATCTCAAAGCCCAACTCAATGAAGCTGTCACTGCACAAGCCCAAGAACAGTTGATGGTGGATATAAATCAAACTGAAAAGAGAATCAAGCAACTGTGCCAGGACTTTGACCCGAAATCAGTTACGATAACTCCAGGGCAATCGACATCAACTTACCTTCAGTCTTCACCTAAATCTCAAACAGTTAACGTGGGTTCAGAGAATTCAGAGAATTCCGAACTACAACTTCAAAAATTGCAATCACAACTCCGAGTTGAACAACAAAGTAATCTTAAACTTCAAGAACAAATTCAGCAGCTTGAACAACGATTAACCGAATTAACCGAATCAACTCCTCAAAATAATAACTCTGATCACCCTAATGAGTTAGAAAAATTACAATCTCAACTCGAAACTGATTCTCAGCAAACTGAATTGGAATCTAAATCGATTGAATTAACAGAATCCATTGAATCCCATCAAATTGAGCAATTACAACGTCAACTCAAAGAACGAGAGGAATATATTGCCTATCTCCATCAACAAGATTCAGAAGCTAATGATAATAACGCTGTTTTTAAACCTGTATTTATTGCGGCTCGACTCAAAGAATTAAAGTTAAATGATCGTATTCGGGTAATTTCTCCAGAAAAAGACGGTCAAGCAACGGTAATTGACGATTTAGTTGTTGGTTTTGACCGAGATGACCATCCAAAAACGAAGTGGTCGGGTACTTTATCCGAACAAGATGAAGCATCAGGATATCGATTTGAACGGATGATTGGAACTGAACGAGCGCAAAGCCAACTCACTCAATTAAAACATCAAAATCGTCAACTTCAAGAGCGAATTGCGGAAATCGAAGATCTCGACAATAATAATGTCTCCAAAAAAGAAGAATATCAATTAGAATTGGAACTGAGAGGCGTTCAAAATCAACTCCGAGAAAAAGAGAATATTTTTGAAGAATTAATGCAATGGAGAGATCTTCTACAAACACAAATCCAAAAACAACTGCGTTCAGGTGTAGAAGTAGAAATCTTATTAGATCCCAAACGAGTTGTTACAGGAATGAGAGGAATTGTTGATCATGAATTTGAATGCAGTCCGGGGCAATGGTGGGTCAAGTTTATTAACCCCAAGACTCAAGAAAGCTTTAATCGACTTTTTCCAGCTTATCAACTGTATATTGTCAA
This sequence comes from Lyngbya sp. PCC 8106, assembly GCF_000169095.1. Lineage (GTDB taxonomy): Bacteria > Cyanobacteriota > Cyanobacteriia > Cyanobacteriales > Microcoleaceae > Capilliphycus. Next base: position 17,383 of record NZ_AAVU01000023.1, on the reverse strand, counting down.
CTCTGAGAGATAATTTTCATTAATATTCTAGATTGTATTTTCTTTGGGTTTAATAACGATATTTTTGATTATTTTAAATGATATTTTATGTATTTTTATTAAATCTTTGTTGTATTATCGTTTCAGGTTTTATAGTTCGGTTGGGCTGCTCCCGATTTTGTTTCAATTTCCATTGAATTTGCATAAGCTCCTCAAAGCAGGAAATAGGTTATTGTGAGCGAACAGGTGGTCTAAACTTTGGATCTTGGTTAGAATGAAACGGCTCTGCCAGAATTGGGGGGCAAGGGAGGATCTCCTGACTCCTCTATCGTTATTTATAACTATTCAACCGGACATCGTATGACCCTCTTACAGCAATTCTTGAAAATAGGACTACAGATAGGATGATAATGAACGCTCCCTCTTCCGTCATTTTTGTTGATAGCAATGTTGTTGACTACCAATCTCTGGTTAACAGCGTCGAACCAGAGACAAAAATAGTTGTCTTAGACCCCAACCGCAATGGTGTTGAGCAAATTACTGAAGTATTAGCTAACTACGACAATTTAGATAGCGTACAAATTCTGTCTCACGGAGATTCAGCCGTTTTACAGTTGGGGAATAGCAGCCTAGATAATGGTAATATTGAGAGCTATGCAAACCAATTGCAACAGTGGGGAAAAGCCCTAAGTGAAAATGGGGATATTCTTTTATATGGTTGTAATGTCGCAGAAGGCGAACAAGGACAAGCTTTTATTAGCCGCTTAGGAGAGATTACCGCAGCAGATATTGCTGCTTCTGAAGATTTGACGGGTAATAGCGATCTGGGGGGAGATTGGATATTAGAAGCCACGACGGGATTTATCGATTCACCTCTAGCGTTTCAAGTCGAGGCAATGTCTGCGTTTAATTCTGTATTGCAGACTTTTACAGTTACTAACGCTAACAATAGCGGTGCGGGTTCTTTACGACAAGCCATTCTAGATTCGGAAAACAATAATAATGGTGGGACAATAGACACCATTCAGATAGATGTAGGTTTTATTAATTTAGCTGACAGCCTGCCAACTATTAGCGAGGATGTGGAGATTCGGGGTAACGGCCTTGTAATTAATGGCTTGAACCAACATCAAATTTTAGCAATTAATGGCGAAACCGACGCGACCCAAATAATCTTATCCGATCTTTCCTTAACAGGTGGTCATGTCAGGGGGAGTAGTGGATTTCGTGGCGGAGGCGGAGGCTTAGGTGCTGGTGGTGCTTTATTTATTAACAACGGTACGGTAATTGCGAATAACGTTGATTTTACTGACAATAGTGCCGTTGGTGGAAATGGTACCACTGGAGCCAGAGGCGGTAGTGCTGAGAGAACGGGTGAAAATGGAGGTCGTGGGGGAATTGCCAATATAGATGGTACTGCTTTTGCTGACACAACTCGTGCTGATGGTGGTAATGGTGGTGCTCGTGGAAGTAGAAATGGTCAGAATGGTCGTAGCGGTACTAGCGGTCAGGATGGTAGCTTTGGCAATGGCGGAGGTTCTGGTGGCGGCGGAGGCGGCGGCGAATCTGGTGGACTGTTAGAAGGCTTCGGTGGTTTTGGTGGTGATGGTGGTGATGGTGGTTTCGGTGCTGGAGGTGGTGCTGGAGGCGGTGCTGGCTCGAATCCCAGTAACCGCAGAAGAAAAAGAAGAACCGGATTAGGCGGTGATGGCGGTGATGGCGGAGCATTTGGCGGTGATGGCGGTGATGGTGTTGATGTCCCAGCAGGTGGAAGTAGAGGTCCAGCTGTTCGCGGTGGCGGTGGTGCTGCACTCGGTGGTGCTATCTTTGTCAATCAGGGTGCTGATTTAATACTTCTTAACAGCAATTTTTCTGGGAACTCAACCACTGGAGGAACAGGTGCGAATAACGGTCAAGCAAAAGGAAATGATATCTTTATCAGGGGTGATGCCACCGTTTCTCAGGCTAATACCAATGTTGCTACCGGAAATAACCTAGATAATGGTCGCGTCTTTGGTGACATCAGCAATTTTATTCTGCCCACAATTAATCTAGCTCCAGGAGATAATTTATCAGAACCCGATCGAAATGGTTCTTTTAATCTATCTCTAGACAGAGCTTTACCCATAGATTTAATCGTTAGCTACACCGTTACAGGAACAGCTACCAATGGTGAAGATTTTGAAATTCCCAGTAGCGTTACAATTCCTGTGGGAGCAACACAAGGTTCTATCGAGATTGAAGTAATTGACGATCGCATTTTCGATCCCGATGAAAATATCATTGTCACCTTGGAAGATTCCCCACTTTACAATCTAGGTGCTTCTATTGCTGCTGAATTGGCTATTGTGGACGACGAACCAGATATTAGCCTTGATGGGACAGATGCAGTAGAAGGGGAGAGTAACGGTCAGTTTATCTTTAATTTAGACCCGAATGCTCCTGAAGGTCGTCAGTTAAGCTTTAGCGTTACTGGGGGAACAGCCGAACTAGATACAGATTATAGGTTTCTCAATACCGATGACGAGCCTATCTTTGGCGATGAAGAGGGTAATTTTTTCCTCGATATTTCTGGTGAAGAACAAGTTGTGGTTAAACTAGATGTCACAGGAATTACGGGGGGGATTCCCGATTTTGACGATGGGGTAGCTGAAGGAAATGAGACAGTAGAAATTACTCTCAACGAGAGTGAAGAGTATGGTGGTGGCGGAAATACCATAACTGCCAATATTGTTGATAATGACAGTCCCCCGATAATTGATGTTGTTGCAGGAGATAATGCTACTGAAGAGAACTCTAACCCCGGTGTTTTCCAGCTTAATTTCTCCAATCCCTTACTCAGTAATGGCAATGAGAATGATGACGAGGATGCCATCTTTAACTTCACTATCGGTGGAGATGCTACGCGAGGTGAAGACTACAATTTGGTCTTGGTTGCTAATAATACAGAACGAGATCTTATCGGCGATAGTTTCTCTTTACCAGAAGGTACGACTACCGCCAGAATTGAAGTTAGACCCATTGATGACAATAATGAAGAAGTCAATGAAAACGTTACTTTTACCTTAAATGAAGGAGAAGGATATGAACTAGGGGAAGCATCAGCAGAGTTAACTATTGTAGATAGTGGCAGGGATGATACGGGTAATGTAGTCGGGGTGCAAATTAGCGAATCTCAAGGTTCGACTAACCTCATAGAAGGACAAACTACGGATAACTATACGATTGAGTTAACTAGCCAACCGAATAGCGATGTCACTATTAATTTTACTACCGATGCAACCCAGATAGAGAGCATCGAACCCATTACTTTTACTCCTGAAAACTTCAACATCAGGCAAAATGTTACGGTGGTTTCTGTTGATGACAATATAACCACAGAAAACCGCACTTCGGTTATTTCCCATACTGCAACCAGTGATGATGCTGCTTATCAGGGAATTACCATTAATCAGGTTACTGCCAATATTACCGAAAATGATGTTCCTGGGATTGTTATTGGCAACGGAAATAATTTTACAGTAACCGAAGGGGAACTCGGGCAGACCTACACCATTGCTCTAGCAACCGAACCCACAGCAGATGTCAATATTAGTTTTGGCATTAGCGACGATCTCGAAGCCATTGCACCCATAACTTTTATTCCCGATAACTTTGCGACTCCTCAAGAAGTTACAGTTACTGCTGCGATAGATAATGAAGTAGAAGACACGGAATTTCAAAACATTACTCACGTTATTGAGAGTGACGATCCTGTTTACAACGAATTAGAAGTACAACCTTTTCCCATTGCCATTAACGAACTCAGTTTTGATAATATCGAGACAGCAGGGGGTTTAAATAATGCCCTCAATTCGATTCAAGATTCTATTGACGAACAGTTTCGAGCCATTGAATTACCTTTTGTTGGTTCTCTAGAAACTCTCGCACCTGATTTAATCGGTAGTTTTCAAGCTAGTTTAATTAATCGGGTGCAAACGGGAGGAGTATTAGACGTAAATAAACTTAGGGGGTTAATTGAAGAAACTATTGCAGAGATTTTAGAAGCTGATGTAACAGTAGAAGAAACTCTCTCGGAAGAAGAAGCAACTTTCGATATTTCAGTTGCTAAAGAATTTAACCTTGGTGATATCGACCTGGATGCGGATTTAGGTTTACCAGGATTGGGAATTGATGTTGATGGTAGTGTCGATCTCGATTTTGATTACCAATTCGATCTGGGGTTTGGCATTAACCAAGAATTCGGTTTCTTTATCGATACAGAAAAAACCAACTTTACCGCAGGAATCGATCTGGGTTTGAGTGATGATTTCCAAGCAACGGGTAATCTAGGCTTTTTGCAACTCGATCTGGTCAATGATGAAGAAAGCCCCACGGCGGTCAGTGCTGATTTTACTTTAGGACTCAACGATCTAGATAATGTTGAAGATTCAGATGATGATGAAGATCTAGATAATACCAACAATTCAAATAATATCGAAAATTCAAATAATACCGAAAATGCAAATAATACCGAAAATGCAGATAATGAAGAAGATTTAGATGGCGATCGCCTAACCAGCACAGAACTAAGCAATGCTTCTTTCGACGACTTATCTGACCTCTTCAATCCCAGTGCTTCGGCAACTGCCAATTTGGGTTTAAAAGCCGTTACTAGCATCCAAGCGGATACTGCTTTTCCCAGTATTAATTTCGATTTGGCTGGGGAATTCGGCTCGTTTACGTTTGAAGATGGAGAAGCTGTTGGCGAATTTGCACCGACGATCGCGTTTAATGACGTGCAACTAGATTTAGGCAGTTTTCTCTCCGACTTTGCTCGCCCCGTAATTGGTAATATTAATAGCATCATCGATCCTTTTCGCCCTATAGTTGATTTTCTCAACACCGATACGGAAATCCTCAACGATCTGAGCATTGCGGATGGTTTTGATGATAATGGTGACGGTGAAATTAGCGTCATCGAACTCGCGATCGGTATTGCGGAATTGACGGGCAATCCTCCCAACGCTAACTTTCAGGCTGCTTTCAACCAAATTACCGAACTGTTCGCTCTGTCAGATGCTCTCAATGAATCGATTGCGGGGGATGAAGGCATCCTCATTGATGTGGGTTCTTTCGAGTTGGGCAATTTTGATCCTAGCGATCCCGATGCCGATCCAACGGGCGTTGAAGCAGACCAAACCGAGTCCGCACCAGATTTAGAGGAACAACTCGATGATGCTCCCGATGATGGTAGCAGAAATACCCAGAAAGCAAATACCAATCGGATACTGAATAACGATAATTTCGATATTCCTTTAATTAACAATCCCTTAAGCGCGATCGACTTGCTTTTAGGTAAAGATGTCGCCCTCTTTACTTACGATCTTCCTGCTTTAGAAGTTGGATTCGACGTACAACAAACATTTCCCATTTTTGGCCCGATTAGCGGTTTGTTAGAAGGGGATTTTAATGTCGCTTTGGATCTCGCTTTTGGCTTCGATACTTTTGGTTTCAATCAATGGTCGGCTAATAATTTTGACCCCCTAGAATCTTTTAGAGTTTTAGATGGTTTCTTTGTCAGCGATCGCGAAAACCCCGACGGTACGGGAGAAGATGTCGATGAATTGATTGCTAATGCTACTATTGCAGCAGGATTGGGTGTCGATCTGATTGCTCTTTCGGGCTTTCTCAAAGGAGGTTTAGAAGGGATTATCGGTTTGGATCTAATTGATGGTGGGGAAATAAACGGCACGGATGATGGTAGACTGCGTGCTTCGGAGATTGCCGACCGCATTTCCACACCCTTTGAACTGTTCCAATTAAACGGTATTGTTAACGCCTTTTTGGGTGCAGAAGTTAGCTTGTTTAGGAGGACGGTATTCGAGCAACGTATTGCTACTTTCCCTCTAGCCGAGTTTAGTGTCGGAGGCAAAGGTAATAGTTTTAGTAGTGCCATAGATGGGGTGATTTCTGGCGGTACGGTCTTCTTTGATGCCAACTTCAATGGCATTCAAGACCCCAACGAACCCGTTACTTTTAGTAATGCCGATGGTAGTTACGATCTCGATATTCCCTTCTCTCCCTTCGATCTTAATAGTAATAGTGTTATCGATCCCGAAGAAGGTAGAGTGGTTATTGTTAACGGCATTGATATTTCCACTTCCTTACCTCAAACCGCACCAATTATTACCACTCCCGATGCGACTATTGCCACGCCTTTAACAAGCTTGGTGGTAGAAATGGCTGAACCCGATCTCGAAGCAGCACAAGCAGAAGTAATTAATATTTTCGGTTTATCAGAAAATAGCGATTTGTATAATGATGACCCCAAAACTTCTGAACTATCAGTATTGGGTTTACAATCTCAACTGCAAAATCTGATTATCTTAGCTACCCAAACTATCGGTGCGACTTCTTTTACAGGGCAAACCATCAATGGTAGCGACATTCTGACTAAAGATGGTCTGATTTATCTCGATAACAATAATAACCAACAGTTCGATGATGGAGATTTAGAAGTCGTTCAAGCTGATGATGGATCTCGTTTCTTCGATGTTAACGACAACGGAACATTAGATGATAACGAAGTTTCTTCTACAGTAAACGAAGCACAAATTGCCAGTGCTATTCTTCAAGCCATTGTAACCCGCGCTAACAATGGAGAAGCCCCCGATCTTACCGACCCTGATACCGTAACTGCTATTATTAACGAGGCTTTAACCGTTGCGATCGCTGAAGATCCCAATACCAATCTTAATGAAAATGCCATTTCTCAACTGACCGCAAGCATTGTAGAGAAAAACCTCAATATTGATGGCATATTAGGTAAAGCTTTCCTTTTTGAAGCCGAACAAAGACAACAAATTAATGGTCGCTATGTCTTTATTGATGCTAACGATAATGGGATACAAGATACGGGCGAACCTTCTTCTTTAGTAGACGAAACAGGGGGAGACGAGCTAGATATTACTCCCTTTGACACCAATGAAAACGGTCTGTTAGACGTGCGCGTTGTCATCGAAGGAGAATCCCCAGATTTTGTCTTTGTAGATAGTAATGCTAACGGCGAATTCGATCCGGACGAACCCTTCTCAGTTGTCAATCCTAGCGGTGATAACAACTTAGAAATTGATTTTATTGATAATAATGGCAACGGTGTACAAGATGAGAACGAACCCTTCTTGATCGCTTCTCCTCTCAATCCCGATGGCACTGAAGTTGCAATTTCTCCTTTCGATCTTAACGAGAATGGAGTTTTAGAAGCAGGAGAAGACGATAACAATAACGGTATCTTAGATCCAGGAGAAGATAATAATGAAAATGGTGTCTTAGAATTAGACGAACTAGGACAAGTAGTGGTTGAAAGTACCCCTGTAGATCGATGGTCATTTGTAGATAGTAATAGCAACGGAGAATTCGATCGCGGAGAACTCTTCTCTCCTGTCTTTGATGATGGCACAGATCTCCTCGATCCTTTTGTCGAACCTGGTAAAGTATTTGTCGATAGTACAGAATCTCCCGAATTAGCTGGCGGATTCCAACATCTAGTCACTAATCCTTTAGCAACCATCTCCCGTCTGCTTGCTGAAGGTACCGATACCACAGTAGCTCAAGACCGAGTTAAAACCGCATTCGGAATACCAGAAGACGTGGATTTGCTCAACTACGATGCTTTAGAAGCAGCTTCCGATGACGACCCCAACTGGCTAGAAGTCTATGCAAAACAGGTTCAGGTGCAAAATACCCTCGTCCAAATAGAGGCAGTAACGGGAGTTGACGAAACCGAAATTGTTGAAGCACTATCAAATCAAATCGCTAACTCTGAAAATCTCGATTTGAGCGACTCAACTCAAGTAGAAAAAATTATCAACGAACTTGCTCCCGAATTAGAAGATAATACTGTTGATGGTGCAGCAGAAATCATTACCAAAGCTAACAAACTCATTGATGATATTACTGCCGATGGAACTATCGAAGACCGCGAAAAATCAATAAAAATCGTCCAAGTACAGCAAGTAGCCCAAAGCGATGACCCAGAAGGTACAGTAGAAGATTTAGTAGAATTAGGTACGAGTTCGAGAAATATTACAGCAATTGTCGATAAAAATACGGGAGAAAAACTCACCGAACAAATTGAAAGCGCTGAAGAAATCGACCCGACTACCCGTCCCGACTTTAGCAATAGTCGCCCCATCGCTGAACCTGATTTCGTAACTACCGATATTGCTACGCCCGTCACAATAGATGTTTTAGCCAATGACAGTGATCCAGATAACGACGCAATTGAAATTGTCGATCTTATTGCTGCACAAAATACAGACGTAGATGAGGATACTGGGGAAATTGTCGATATTTTTGGCTCCGATAACGGTGAGGTAGTTATCAATCCAGATAATACCCTTACCTACACTCCCAATAATGGTTTTACAGGAGAAGACATTATCTTCTATGCGATTCAAGATAGTAACGGCAATGTTGATAATAATATTGTTACTGTGACAGTTGGACCTGCTGAAATTATCCCTGAAGGTAATGGTAATAATAATGGTGATAATAATGGTGATAATGATTTTATTAATGGTAGTGAAGGTAACGATACTGAAACTGAACCAACCGTTACACTCACTCCTGAAACTGAACCAACCGTTACACTCACTCGTGAAACACGACCTGAACCCCCACAGATCACAGGTCAAACCATAGAAGGTAGCGATCGCGATGATGAACTAATGGGAACAGAGGACAGTGACATCCTCAATGGAGATGGAGGAAATGATGTCATCTTTGGACTTGAAGCACAAGATCATCTCTCTGGCGACGCAGGAAACGACTGGTTGAATGGAAACCAAGGCGATGACTTCCTTGAAAGCGGTGAAGGAGATGATACCCTACATGGCGGTAAAGAGTCGGATACTCTGATTGGCGATCGCGGCAACGATGAACTTTGGGGAGATAATGGAGAAGATATTATCACTGGGGTAAATCCCGAAACCAACAATCCAGGAGTTGGGGAAATTGATACTCTCCAAGGCGGAGAAGGTGCTGATACCTTCGTTTTAGGTGATGATCTCCAATTCTATTACAATGACAATACGACTAATCCCGGTTTGGGTGATTATGCTCTCATCGTCGATTTTGATGCCGAAAACGATACGATTCAGTTGCATGGAAATCGTCAGGATTATCGCTTAGGAGATCAACCCGACGGCTTACCTTTTGGTGCTTCCCTTTACTGGATTAATGGAGAACAAGAAGAATTAGTTGCCATGATTCAAGGCACTCCATTCCCCAACCTAGAAGAAGATTACTTCACTTTCGTCTGATGAGGTAATATCAACTCTCTAAATTTTACCAATTGACGAGATTAAAGGACTAGATGTAGTTGGAGAGTGATTTTTTTCGGGGGATTTGTGATTTTGGGTTTGATTTGATTTTAGAGTTATCCCCCTTCTGTCACTCTCCGAAATTAAGAGCTACAAAATCAGAGAGTCTATCTGGTCAGGTAGCAGGGTAATATTGCTACCTGACCACCTACTGTTCGTGCCACTGGACTCATGGTTTTCCCGTTTTTCCTGATGATTCCGTTTTCAAACTCTTTGCAGCACGTATATTGGCAATTCACCTTTGAAGGCTATGTACCGGGCTTTCTTTCGTGTGTACTACTTAATATTTAATATCCCATCAGTTTTACTGTTTTCCTGGCATACTGCCCGCAACCGACTTCTCATACCAAATCCGGTTATTATAGGGTAGTTACCTAAATCCTAAAATCCTTTTCGCTTCCCTGGGAGGATTGTTGGTATTGAAGTATCCTCGTTGTGCGCTTCTCCATCTGCCAGCTTTGACTTGGGCTGTACTCCTAACTCTCTTTGGTTGGGTATGTCCCCTCACACCATTAGAAAACTGGCTCAGAGAACAGGGTGGGATGAGTGGTTATGAAACCAGTTTTATCGAACACTATATATTGCCTATAATTTACCCCGGAGAACTAACACGAACAATACAAATCTTTTTAGGTATGTTGCTATAGCGCTACTTGAATCGGGAACAGGGAACACCGGATCAGGGAACAGCAGACTATGAAAGGATTCTAGGATTTAGAAATGTCCTAACCTTTATGCGTAGTGCTATATTAGTTATCAATCTAGGTATTTATGGATCTCGTCTCCTTAAAACTAAGGCTTAAAAAGTATGTTAGTTTGTTACTATTTTTACGCCTAGTAATTATTTTTCAATCTGCATTTTTAGCCAACTGAACCCTGCCAATTGTAGCTGGCAATATATTCTTCTAGACTGCAACAGGTCGCGAGTGAATTTTCTCAATAGGCTTGCAAGTTTTTCGACTGAGAGTTTCCATTTTAATCCTCCGAAAAGTGATATTCAGTGGCTTGTCTGATCAAATAAAAACAATGGATTCAGTTAATTTAAGAAAAACGATGCTCAAAGCAAGTTCGCTCCCAATAAGCACCAAACCCGGACGCTTATTTGAAGTTAATCCCCTTTCCGAAACCTCATTCAAACAGCGCCACTCAGAAGCCCGTCAGCGACTCGATAAAGCTTGGATTATACTCCAACGAATCAAGCCCAACTTAAGAAAACATTATTGCGATTGGTATATTGCCATAGATCCTGACACGGGCGTTTACTTTTTAGATTCGACCTATACGGGAGTTTGTTTGAGGAGCCATCTATACTTTCCGAAGACTATCTTGTGCATCTACCAGTTAAATCAATCGGGGTTTGTCGGACAAAAATGATTAATGGTGCGGAAGGCACCATCAGGCAAGCACCGGATTACGAATCCGGTGAACCTGATGGCAAAATTACTAGGCAAGGAATTTATTTTGAAATAGATTTAATAACTTCAGATAATGAATTGATTCCAGTTGATGCTTTATTTGATACGGGTTTCACATCGGGTATCTTAGGAATCCATGTTCAAGATGTTGAAGCTGTCTTGTTGGCAATATATCGCTACTGAAAGGGGAGTACCGACTGCGAATGGAGAAGCGGATTTTTTGATTTATCGGGGGCAAATTTTTGTTGACACTCATCAAATAGAAGTCCCTGTTTTTGTCGGACAACTCCCAGAAATAGACCGAGTAATCTTGGGATACCAAGCCTTAGAACTGTTTTATATTGCGTTCGACAACAAACAGAATATTGTAACTTTATAAGTTAAATCAGCACAGCAACAATCCTAGTCCAAACTTAAAAACTTTCTTCTTGATCCCAGACAGCAAATTTAACAGTTTGTATGCAAAAGTTTTATCGTTTAATATGTTAAAATTTAAAATGTATTAAAAATCTGATTTAAGCATTGAGGCTTGAACTTGAACCCTAACTTTACGACAACTTCCAAAGAGAACTAGGGCTAAATCTAGATTCTTTAACTCTATAATATAGAAAATAAATGACGTTATCTATTCCAAAATTCAAAGTAAAACCTGGCTACAAACCGCAATCGACAGATACAACTCCCCAAGTAGATTTATTAGGGTTTGAGTTATTGAAAAAACGCTCACCCTCACAGAGATTGGAAATGGGAGCGTCAATGAATAAAAATGCTCGTCGGTTTTCTATCTCCTGTTTTAGACAACGCTTTTCTCAGCTATCCGATGCGGAACTAGCTCAAAAGTTGGCTTTAGCTTGGTTGGGAGACAATAATTTTCCCAGTTTGACTTCTACTCAAAATCAAATGAATTGGATTCAAGATTCAATTGCTTTAGCTGAAAAATTGCACCCCATTTTTGAATCGCTAAACATTCCCTATTATATAACTGGAGGTGTCGCGGCGATCGCTTACGGAGAAGTTCGGACAACTCGTGATGTTGATATTGTTATTTTTATCCAACCTGCTGATATTCTTGTATTAGCAACCGAGTTAGAAGGGATGGGATTTTACGTTCCGGGTGTGGAAGATATTGTTGAAGGTCGAATGCGAATATTACAAGTTACCGATATTGAAACGATTTCCCGTGCTGACCTAATCTTAGCAAATAATGATGAATTTGAACGCATTCAATTTGAACGGAGAAAACAATATGAAACTCCCGGTGGTATTCGAGTTAACTTAGCCTCTCCAGAAGATCTAATCCTCAATAAACTTCAGTGGAGCGGTGCGACCCTGCGGATGTCTCATCCGCTCTGCGTAACGCGCACCAAGAGAGAAGATCGGCTCAATCGGATAAGCAATGGCGGGATATTTTGGGAATATTGAAAGTACAAGGAGAATCCCTAGACTTTGATTATCTAAACTCTTGGTCGAGTCGATTAGGATTTTCCGAAGATTTGCAACAAGCACGAATAGAAGCCGGACTTTGAATTTTATTATTCGGGATTGGAATTACATTAATTGGGGATTGCTGACAAATTGCTTCTGTATGTATAGGTCTATAAATCACCAAAATAACCTCTCCTTACTCGATTGTTATTCGGTACTTTATTGAACATAAATAAAACTTACAATCAAAGTATTTTATATTAAAATTTATTTTGCGCTTATTTTAAAATTTATTATTGCTGTTTTATTTTTAAGCTTATTTTAAAGTTTCTTTTCACAATAACAATTTGAGTTTACGTTTAGCCGATTTCTGTACTCAACCATGTTATTATCCTTTCTTAAATCATAACATTAATCGAGAAAATCACTAAGTAGCATAGTAGCAAATCCCATTGCATGATAAACACCCCCAACTGTAGAAGCCAGTCATTACAGGCTTTTAAGGCGGCGTACTAATGAGGGCTAATGCGCTTAGAAGCTGTCACGAAGTACCAACGAATTGAAAGCACTGTTATGCTTAATTTTCAGTAACTTATTTACAGAAGTTAATACAGTTTCGTTTTTAGCTAGTATCGGAACTTTTTCATCAAATTGGGACTAAATTTAGGAATTTTGGACACAGAAATGAGATTAAAAAGAGAAAAGTACCAAACCCAAAAGCTTATACAGAACTTCTCAAATAAGTATGGCACTTCATAACAGCTTCTCTATCAATACAAAAAAAAATGTTCAAAACTTGATACCATCACTTGTCAGATTGACACTCGAAACAATAATAATTGCTTAGAGCTTAGTACATTAACTTGTCAAATTTACACTCAAAAGTTGCAAGCATTATACATTAACAAAAAATCCAAAAAAATTCTTGAAAAACTCTTGACAATCTTGTTTTTTCTGACTAATATAATTGAATATGTCCTTAAAGTTGTATAAAAAATTAAGTAATGAATCAGAACAAATTAAGTTCCCATAAAATTAAATGTCGAATTAACTATCGTCATACTCTGTCCGAGCTAGCTGTTAATCGAAAAGATCCTTGTGAAGTGATTCGAGAATTGATTTCTAATTCTTACGATGCTCAAGCGTCTAATATTAAAATCTTTCCTTTACTGCAATACTTTGGATTTATCTTTTTCGATGATGGCACTGGGATTAGTAGTGTAAAAGAAGTCAATGGTATCACTCCCATCGATGCTTTCTTCTCAATTGGGATGTCTACGAAGACACTCGGATCTACCATCGGCTATAAATGTCAGGGTTCTAAATTATGTTTTGCTTCTCAAAAATTTGCACTAATTACTCGCTGTGGTGCTGAAAATGAACCCCACTGGCGTACCGTTATTATCGATAATCCACGAGATACCCTTGATGCTGAAAAAGATTACTTAGAAATTGTAGAAGATCGACAGCCCTGGAATACCTTAAAAAAACTCCTATCTCAGCCTGATACTCGAACCCTTCCGATCTTAAAACATTTAGATGAAGATTTTTTTAACACCCAATTTCAGAGCGGAACTTTGATTTTGGTCAAAGGCTTGGAAGTCGAAGATTTTTCTAACTATTACGCAACAAGTCAAGAATGTTCTTACCTGAAAACTTATATTAAATTTTTTACTAGACATGGAGATGTGAGAATCTTGAATTCGGAAAAAACAGGCTTTCAATCAACAGTTGCTCACGACTTTAAGTGATCGTCTCCTACTTATAATGACCAGTGTAAATTAGGGCTTTGGAATTCGCAAGCTCAAGATGAAAAACTCGAAAAAATTCCCGCCGGATATCCCTATATACAGAAGTTAGATTCTCCCCTAAGCTTGGAGCTTTTTTCTCTTAAAAGTCCTCAAGAAATTAAAAGATTAAGTTCCGGTCGGTTTTCAGCTCGAATTGCACAAATGATCAACTACAATGGCTCATCTTATTGCTTAATCCTTGCGATTGATGGAAATCGCAAAGCCTTAGATTATTATGAAGATTTAGCTCGTCAGGGTAAGAAAAAATCAGGAATTCCCTTTAGTTCGCAACGAGGGACTTTTATCTGTTCAGAAGGCATTAAGATTTGTCCCTATAATGAAATTTTTCAAGAAAGTGTATTAGAAGACTATTCATCTTTAAGTGATAATAAAGTTCAATCGCATTATACTTTTATGATAGAAGGAAGCTTTCAATTAGTCACAAACCGTAATTCCATTAGTGAAGCTTCCAATCAAATCTTAAAACAAGAAGAATTTTTGAAAAAAATTAAAAACTTTTTAGATAAAGCTTGGAACGATAGTCAAATCTTTCGAGAATTAATTGAGAGAATCGGTCGCCAAATTAGCGATGCTAAAACCGATACCCAAGTTAAACAGTTTAATCAAAGTAAAGAATATTTTCTAGGCAGAGACTTCTTTCATATTTTAGATTTTCCTCAAAAAAAAGAGCAGAAATTCTTTTGTCCAATTCCAGGCGAAGAACAGGGTTTAGGCGCGTTGTATACGTTACTGCACTACCTGGTTCCAGACCATTCACCCTACATTCGTTTTTGGCTAAGACCACTGAGCTTTTCTGCACAGGGACTTGATAGCCTTGCCTTGGATTTTAGCACACATAAAGTAGATAATCCTGAACAACTCAAAGGCTTAGAATATAAATACTTATTTACGACAGAGGAAACGTTTAATCATCCTTTGGTTATCACCGATCAGATTATCTGTTGGGAGTTCGATTCGCTATTAGAACCCGGTCAAAGTATAAGTGATGGCAATTATATTGGAGAAGTTGTATTTCCAGCTAATGACCCTAAACTTCAGGAAATCGGAGATAAAATTACGAATATAAAAAACCAATATAGTTCTTGTCATAATAATGATGTAATTGTAATTTCTTTGAAAGAGTTAATCCCCAAGACATTTAATTGTGATTGGCATAAAGGATACCTGACTTTAAAGGGAAATAAAAAGAAAAGACGAGGGAAATCAAAACCTTAAACTAGAAATTAGCAATAGAATAGTTGAATGATTCTCAACTTGATGTTGAATAATCTTTGAATTCAATTGTGAATTGTGAATGATCAATGCTAAGTTTTTATTTTCTCACTTAGAATTGGCTTGATTTCGTTCAAACTCTGACTCCGGTAAACTGATTGACTGTGTAAAATCACAGCCGAAAGTTTCAATAAAATTGCTCCCGTCAAAAAGATGGGAGTTTTATCCGTGCAAGTGATAAAATATAAATTGAGTTGGGTATGAGAGTTAAAAAATAAATCAATTTCATATAATATTAAGTTAAAGTTTTCAGATTAATTCTGCAAAAGACAGGAATTAAGTCATCTCTATGCCGGGTTTTGTTGAGGTTCTGTTGCATTAAAAAATAAGTCTGCAACAGAACCTTTCTCTAACTCAATCTCAACTCCCGCTTCCCCTCCTTAATGTTGTTTAAAATTGCTGATAATTACGGGTTGATAACTTTGCTGTTTTTCCGCCTATCAGGTGAGTAGTAAACCCAACTCCGTCCACAAAATCGATTATAAATTTTAGGCATTGATGATCGAAGATACTTTTTTGTTTTGCTGTGGTTTTGATTTTAATATTTTTGTTTGTTTTTTATTGTTTGGAGTAATTATTGTTCAATATTTGACTGTGGTGAGAGTCAAACTCAACAGGATAATTAACACAATACTTAACACGTACTCTGATCTATTATCCAGGGGTTTTAGAATATGATCAAGGCTACAGACCAAGGGCAACACTTTGTTTGCAGGCTGAGATGTTTTTGTTTGTAGGTCGTTAGATCCATTGTTGGATATAGAGGTTCTTGTCACCCCGTCAGATGAAAAACATTTCCTCAAAGCTGTAACCAAAACCTGCTTATCTCTTAGTGGTATAAGTATGTGGTCATCTATAGCAGCTAAAAATTTTTCGTAATGTAGATCTCCGAGTTCATAATCAGCCAACATCCCGATAATATAGGGACGTTTCTCTTGACCCCATTCGGAACATATTTGTCGCGCAGTCATCAATCCACTCATTTCCCACATCGGTAAGGGCATTAGTAGCACATCATAAGATTGACAACGCAAAGCTGCCAAAACTTCTAAACCATTTTCAGGAACGTGATCAACTTGATGTCCTCAACGCCTGATCTGTTTGCATAAGCGTGAACACTTGTCGGGATCAACAGTTAATAAAATTTTAATTCCTTTTTGTTCCAACGACTTGAACTTTAGATGTTTTCATTGTAGCAGAAGAATTCAGTAGAGGTATATTAATCTTCCAAGCTATCGGTATCATTAAGGGGAAAGTAACTTTAACCGATGAGAAATCGACGGTAAAAATAGAGAATAAGGAATATCGGCTCTACTACATTCCTGGGAATAAAAAAAGGCTTATATCGAACAGCTAACCGAAGATCCTTTATCTTCTAATAGCGGTATTCAAGAACTTTCACAAGCTCAAATCGATAAATTAATTAAGCTTGAAGTGGAGATTAGAGAAGCAGGAATTCGTCTGAAGAATGTTGAAAAGATTCTTTATATGTCTGAAAATTCTATACTATCTCATTTAAAGAAATTAGAGTTTCGGCAAAAACAAAATGAGGAATCCCGAGAAAATATGGACTCAGATTTATTTAGATTGAGAGTGATTGGAAGAATAGTAAAGCAAACTCCAGGCGGAATAAAAACTTGGTTTTTCTTGATTAGCATTGCCATTGTTGTGACAATCTTTTCAATTGACCTCTCGATTCAATTTTCGGGAATTGATAAACTTAATGATTTTCAAAAAATGAACAAAATACTTGAAAATCTTCAGTAAAATTTTTGTTTGGATAGTGGGGAAATTGACTTTTAATGTCACTTCCCATTCCAAATTGCTACACTTTAGTTAAGTATTGAATATTTAGAATTGGGGTGCATCAGTTCTACTCAGAGGTTGAACGATGTGGCTAAAGTATGGCGTAACCCCCAACGGGTATTTGAAATGTGTTGATGATGTTCTCAAAGGAAAAACTAATCTAACTTGTCTCTACTGCGGCGGTAAATTAACGGCTAAAAAGGGCAGAGTCAAGCAACACCATTTTGCTCACACCGACGAAACTTGTAAACCAGTTGTTAGCCGACACAAAACCAAACAGTTTCCTGGCTTGCCAATGTATGACCGTTTC
>NZ_AAVU01000024.1 GCF_000169095.1 Lyngbya sp. PCC 8106 | reverse complement strand
CTACCCTCTCCTACCTCTCCCTAACCCTCTCCTACGAGGAGAGGGAAAAGAAAAAAGCTAGGGGTGGGTTCTGCAAAAATTGATGTCTGGCGATCAATAATACATATAAACCCGCCTTAACTCCTCAATATTCTCCCCTCGCCTTTTAGGAGAGGGGTTGGGGGAGAGGTCATAACGATAGAATTCTCCACCCGGAAACAGCCCTCCTCGTCAAAGAGCGAGGCGAGTTGAGTGAGGTTAAATCCTCTAGGCTACGTTTGCGGGTTGCTTCTCTAGCGGCACCTCAAACCGTTCACCAGGAGTGGGGTTGAGAACACGGGTAGACAGGTTGTGACGAGCCAATAACGACCGAAAATCCTCAAGCGTCCCGACGGCTTTCAGCAGAGAAACCAATAAACCCTCATAATCGACATCTCCACCTGCGGCCGTTGGTAATATGACTTGCGGCTTCACCCATTCCGCGATTTGTAATGCACTCTTGGTTCCTTTGATAATCGGCCCGATTAATGGTAAAGCTAAGTCAATAATCGGCGTAATCACCACATCAATCGGTGCTTCTTGTTGAAGTGATTTGTCGTGATAGCCGTGAGGTTCATAATAGGCTTTGAAATTTGTTTCTAACTCTCGGAATAAATAACCATTTTCGACTGTTGTCGGCCCGATGGGAGAACCCGGAACGGCTTTGATTTCAACTTGGTTATCCAAAAAATAAGTCGAACCATGTTCTAAGGCTCTGACTTGAGTAAATCCCAATTCTTGAGCGACTTTAGCCGCACTCGGCGAACCCACAACCGGAATCATTTTATCGAGTATTTTTAAGGTCGGAGGATGAGCATGATCTTCCAATCCCTGGGATAATACAATCAGGTCAATATTGGCAGGAGCAGGGCGAGGAGTGCGTTTTTCTCCTTTGAACAGCCAAGCCTGATTCCCAAATACTAACGGCCCAACTAGCCAGGGATCAATCAAAATTTTTTTGTTGGCGATCTCCAATAGCCAAGAGTTACTATCAAACCAAGTCAGATACATCAGATTTTTTGATCAAGATACTATATTCTCTATTGTAATTAACCTTTACATTCTCTGTTGAACGAAAACCAAAAAAGTAATGGGGATGATCTCCAGTGATGACCCCGCCACAGCAACAATTTTGTGAGTCTTACGAGCATTAAACCTCTATTTTTTTTGATTCATTCAGTAGAAATACGGTCTTGAATATTTAGACAAGCTTTGATTAGCTGCTTAAAGTTCCGTAGTCCTACGGATGCTTTTAAGGGGGTTTCTGTTGTAGATTTGCATATAGAACTTATCACTGGCTTCCTTGAGGGTCAACCCGAGTCAGTGACAACTTATTATATTTTGAGGTACTCTCATCATGGATGATCTAGAAGAACTTCTCAGTACATTACCTGAACTTGCTGAAAATGCACAGTTAACTATTGGTGACGCATCTACAATAAAACATGAAATCACTAGACTACAACAGATTGAAAAGAAATTAATCACAATTTATGATCGCTTAGAAATAGCTATAAATGATGAAAAGTTTAATAAAGGATTTATAGGGATATTACCTACTATTGGATCTGTAGCAAGTGTTTTTGTTCCTGGAGGATTCCTAGTACAAACAGCCCTTTCAGCAGGAAGTGGTTTTTTAGCAGAAAAGTTATTTGTTCCAGAGCAGGAAGAGACATTAGCTGATTGGTTAGCAACTGTTAAAGAACTAATAGATTGGTGTCAAATTCTTCAAGAATGGGCAAATGAAATTTTACAGAATAATGAATGTATAGCTTATTTAAAACAAAAAAGCAAACATCCAGGTATAGTTGAACAGGTAGGAAAAATTGATAAGAGCTTGAGGATTCATCTAGAGTTTGGTGAAAAGAGAGCTTTGAAAAAGCAAATTGAGTCCATTAAGTCCGCTCAATCTCAGCTTCAGCAGATTCAACCCGAGTTAGATAGTATTATTCACAACTTCGAGCGAGGTCTTGGATTTATTGAACGTATAAAAGCACTAATTGATTACTGTGGTAAAGCTGGATTCATCATTAAGTGGATTGATGAAGAAAATGGATTAATTATTTCCTATGACAATCAGATTATTACTAGAGAAACCATTTTGGAAAAATGCGAAGATCTCAAGGAAAAAACTGATAATTTAGTTGTACAAGCGAATAAGCTGAGAAGCCAAGCCGAGCAATCCATTCATCAAGGGAAAGAAGAAACACAACAATCTTTAAATCAGACCTTACTCGCCCAAAACAATACTGTTTTTCTCTTGAAGCCTTCTCTATTTTTTTTAACTATCATTGCAGCGATACTAAGCGTTGTGAGTTGGAAAATGGGAGATAAATTTCCTCAACTTCAACAACAATCAAAAACGAATACTTCACCTATAGAAACTGTAGAAGCAAGTTTGATTACAACTCAACCTGCTGTGGCTTCAGTGAATACACAAACTCAAGATACTGCTAACTTTGAAAAATCTCAAAAATTAGCAATGGAAGCTGCTGTGATGGTTCAAAATGCACCTCATCCTTTAGAAGTTTGGCAGCAAGCAGTTAACAAATGGCAAGAAGCAATTAACTTATTAGAAGCCATTCCAGAAAGTTCTTCAATAGCGGTTCAAGCTCAAGATAAATTAGCAAGCTACCGAACTAACTATACTGCTATCAATAATCGATTATTAACAGAACAAAAGGCTGCAAAGAATTTAGAAGAAGCCCAAAAACTGGCTTGGGAAGCTGCCGTTTTAGTTCAAAATCCTCCTCATCCCGAAGAAGTTTGGCAAGCTGCACAATCAAAACTACAGCAATCTATCAGCTTGTTACAAGGAGTTCCTCAAGGTACTTTTGTAAAATCACAAGCTGAAGAAAAAATGGAAAACTACAAAAATAACTATGCAGCTATCACCAAACAACTTGAAGCTGTGCAATCAACACCTTAAGTTGAAATTGAATTTATTAAAAATAGCGATCACATTTTTTATCTATCCCTATAAAGTGCGATCGCTTTCGTTACCCCCTCTATTTGAATTAACAAAAAACCCAAAAAGATGAACTACTCCTTTCAACAAAATTACGCTCAAAACACCAATTTAGACCTCATGTATCCCGCCACTGGAACCCTAGCGGGAGTCGGTTTATCCGCGACAATTGGTAATATGGGTTTAGTCGGATCATTTGGGGGCGTTGCGGTTGGTGCGTTTCCCGTTGCGGTTGCAGGTTCGGTAGTTGGTTTTGCGGTTTATGGTGCAACAGAAGCACTCAAAAATAACGATCCTGTTGCCATTTTTCCCATCGCTACAGGTGCAACAATTGGTGCCGGAATGTTTGGTATTTTTGGCGGAATGGGGTTAGGAGTTGCGGGAACTGCGGTGAGTATTGGCGGTGCAACAATGGGGTTGGCGGGGGGCGTTGTTGGGTTGGGGGTTTACGGTGCTTTTAAAATGATTGAAAAAGTTGATAAAGTGATGCCAGCAGAAACGCCTATGCAAGCTTTTTCCCGCATGGAAGAACGGATAAACGATGCTTATATGGATTCGTTTTTTTATACGGAAGCGTTGCTAGAAGTTGCGGAGTTAATTAATCCCGATCTGGCTTTGGAACAGAAATTTAGAGAGTTAGAAATTGAAGAAGAATTACAACAACTGAAAGCGCAGGTTAAACCGTTACCCAAACTTGAAAACATTAACGTACAAATAACAGTAACGGGTTGGTATGACTGGCATCCTCATCTGGATATTGCACCGAATAGTATAAAACGAGAGTTGGCGAAATACCTTTGTATTCAAATGAAACATTCCGAAATTAAGTTAATGATTTGGAGTATTAAAGAAATCGATGTTCAACCCTCCGCCAAAAATTATTTAGGGAAACAATACAAATCACCGAGTATTTCTAAGATTGTTGAGTTTGAGTTAAAAATTGGCTTAACGTTGTCGGTTCCTGCCGATATTCTTGTATCAGAAAACTTGAACGATATCGTTAACAAACATCTGGAGATAGGCGAACTTTTTAGCTTGGTTAAGGTGGATAAATTTGCTTTAGTTCAAGTCTAATGTTATCAAAATTATCGAGAAATTATCGCTTCGACTTCTTCTAACGCTTGAAAACTGCCAACTTGCCAAGAACGTTCTACCGCAGTTGTAATAATTTCAGGAATGTTGATATTTGGAAAATTAGGGCTAGTTTCAGATTGAATATATTGACTATTTTGAAATAGATAAATGTTCAACTTTCCCTGACTATAAATCCAGAGTTCTGGAACTTCTAGGGCTTCGTAGGCGGCTAACGTTGTTTGAGAAGTGACATCAACTTCTATTGCTAAATCTGGGGGTGGATCGTTCGGTTTGAGTCGCCGACAGTTAATCATTTGTTGATAGTTTTGGATATAAAAACTGGCATCGGCTTCAACTCCGGCTATTCCTTCTTTTTTAAACGTCGTTGAACGAAAAGATTCATATCGTTTACCGAGGGATTTTAACACCATTTTGACAATATCGGAAATAATTTCTGTAGGTTTTTCGTGTTCGGGTAAGGGAACCATAATTTCTAAAGTGTTGTGACTGTAAACGACTCTCGAAGATCGTTTTTCTCCGAGTTCTTGTAAAATCGCTTCAAATTCCTGCCAATTGACGTTAGGAATTGTGATCACACTTCCGGGGGAAAAGTGCATTTGACTAATGGGTTTAACAATAGGAGTTGTTACCGTCATTTTTTAAACCTATCTAATTGTTCTATATTTATTTTAACTCAAACCGAAAAAATAATAACCGAATGTTAAAACAACCGCTTGAGCAATTTATTGATATAATATAAATCAAACTAAAGATTCAAAAGCAAGACGAATTTTATTAGGAGATTATCCCCATGAATTCGACAAGCAGTTTACAAGAAATCGTAACCTCTTTACCGATTTTCAGCGAACCCGAACAAAAAGAAATATTTTTGTTTGTTTTGGGAGCTTTAACAGCGAAGATTATTAGCTTGAGGAAAGCCGCAGAAATGATGAATCTTGATGAGGATGGCTTGTTACAAACTTTAGATTTGTTAGGAATTGAGTTTTCCTATTTGACTCAAGAAGATATTGAACAAGAAAGCATTTGGTAGAAATCGTGAAAATTGTCATCAACTCATCTCCGATTATTTTTCTCGTCAAGTTACAATTACTCGACTTATTTTTAATCCGTAATGATGAGTTTTATATTCCCTCGGGAGTTGTTGAGGAAATTGAGGCAAAAAGTGATGAAGTCAGACAGGGAATTTTACCTTTTATAGAAGCGGGAAAGCTGCGGGTTGTTTCGACTCGTTTATTCACCTTGGTTAACCGTTTAAATCTCAATTTGGGACGGGGAGAATCCGAGGCGATTTCATTAGCAACTGAACTACAAGCTGATTTAATTATTTTAGATGATCGGGCGGCTCGAAGAAGGGCTGTAAATTTGGGGTTAAATGTAAAAGGAACTTTAGCTTTGATTAAAAAGCTGAGTCAAGAAGGTAAAATTACAATAGATAACGTTGATGAACTTTACGACAGACTGCGGCGAATCAACTTCCGAGTTTCTCGTTCCATCTTTGATGCTGTTTTTAAGAATTGTGAACCCTGATTGGCTCTAATTGTTATCCTTTATTTTAACTCAAATTTAAAAAATAATAATCGAGGAATTGCTAAACCCACAGGAATTGCTAAAGTCATTAATACTGCTTTTGTGGCTGCAATAACAGTATTAACTAACAATGACAATTCAGTGGCAGTTCCTAACGCTAAAATCTGAGTTAAACCGCTAATTGCACGAAAAATAAACACGCCTGGAATCATTCCCACAACCGCCCCAAATGCGATCGCAGCAGAAGGGGCTTGATAGCGTCGAGAAAAATAAACCGTCATCACACCGACTAAACTTGAGGCAATTAAATTTCCCCAAACTATTCCTAAATCTAAATTTAAACAGATTTCTCTCATTCCATGACCCACCATTCCACACAACACACAAGCGGCTAACATTTTCTGAGGAACGTTGAAAGCCAGTGCAAAACCCATAGCAACTAACCCCGCAAAAAACATATCTTCAGCGAGGGGTAAACGAACGCTTTTACTACTGGCAGAAATCAATGTTTCTGTTGCACTTGCAGCGAGTAATAACCCAAATGCAATTGAACTCAGAGTAACAAAACTTAAGCCCAAACGGGCGATGCCAATCGTAATATGATTTTCCAACAAATCTAATATAGCATTAATTAAATGAACACCAGGTACTAACATCAACGACGGTACAATTAAACAGAGTTCCGGCGTTGAACTCCAACCCAAACGCACCGCAATACCGCCAATACATCCACCCAAAAATGCCGCTAAAAAGGAAATTAAAAAAGGATTTAGTTTGCGTTTTACTAACTGTTGACGCAATACAACTCCCAGTGCAGTTGCAATAAAAACAATCATAAATGTTTGCCAGTCTGCCCCAAAAAGTTTAGCTAAACTTCCCGAAGTTATCCCCAACATTAAAATCAGTAACCAATGGTTATAATGAGGCAAACCTGCATCAATTCTTTCAAGTTCTTGAACGGCTTCTTCAGGTGTAATTTGTTCTTTTTTAATGGCATCAATAACTCGATACACATGAGTAATGACAGCCATGTTAATATTCATCGCTTGAACATTGCGGCTAAAGCGAGAAATAAAACGATTTCCGACTTGGGCTGTTAAGGTTAAAACTTTGTAGTCTACAAATAGACGAACCTGCCAGTTAAAAACATCAGCAAGTTGATAAACGGCTTGATAAACTCGACCTGTTGCTACACTATTTTGTAATAATAATCGACCACATAAAAGAATTAAATGAAATTTTTGTTCAACCGTAGCTTTTTCAGAATAATTGAGAGAATCCATATCAATAGTCATCGACTTAATATCCTAAAATTAATTAATAAAACTAAGCAAAAATCAAAAAAATGTGATAGAATTAATGCTAGATTAAATAATCTAACCAAGTGTCAATAATATCAGGTGAACCGTACCATTTTCCAGGCGATCGCGGAGAATGCCAAACCCCCTCTAAAGTTACATTTTCAGCCCCTTCTAAATGTGCCGCTTCTACAGGTGTAATGCCATCTCCCCAGGTTTCTCCTTGACCAATCGTAAGTTGATAACTATTGTAAGGAAGCCAAGTTTTAAAGGTTCGTTTCCCATAAACCGCTTTACCTGCAATACAAACATAACGAACCTGAGAATAAAAAGCACCTGGATAGTTATCTTTAACAAAATCTAGATTTTTTTTCGTCCATCGTTCTTGACTAATGTGAGGTGTTCCCAGTGTTATTAAAGTATTAACAACCGGGTACATATTCCACAAACCCATCGTTTCTTCTGTGACATCTCCATGCACAATATAGGGTTTTTCACCGATAAAAATTCTGGCGATCCATCCTCCCGCAGAATGTCCGACGAGATTAATTTGAGGAAGTGAATATTTATCTAAAACCTGTTGAACCGTTGCATTAATTTTCTGCAAAATTGGCACCATCGAACGTCCGCCAATGGTCTGAAACCAATCTCGTTTTCGCAGGGGAACTACAACCGTTGGAATTCCTTGTTGGTTGAGATATTGTGCTAAGAGATAGTAATCTTCAGCACCCGCAAAAAAACCCGGTAAAATGACAGTTGGTAATGGCATTCTGATTTTTGATAGATAAGATAGAACGGTTTGAGATCTATTGAGATTTTAGCGAGATTTTCAAAAAATTGACTGTAAAGAAGGGCGGGTTCACTCAGGTTGTTGGTGAGATGAATAAATCTATGTTTATTGTAAAACCTGTCCCACCCCCATCAACAAAATTAATTAAACATCAGATCATTTATTTTTAGTGTCACCCTTTGATAAAACGCCGACCCAACGTCAGCAGTGATACCGCAAATAAACCTGTAAAATAAGACGGTTCGGGAATCTTTTCAGCAGTTGTAACCGTGACATTATCATCGAGTTCATCGCCTACAGTATTTATGTATTCTAAAGCATCTTGATCGTTGACAACATAAGCTCGTAAAAAAGCCGCACTCCAGCGAGCAATTGTTTCCGTTGCAATTTCCTGTTCTACAGTTGGCTCGTTAACCGCTCGAACCGGATTATTTTCATTGGTAATTCCGTAATGATTCGCCCCTTCTAGTTCAATAAAAAGCTTCGGTGAATTGATTATTTTGTTGTAAGTATCGACCGTTGTACCGGGTCGAATTACTCCATCTTTTGTCCCCAAAATTAATCCTATCGGAGCCTGATTATCAATCGGAGGAACACCAGAAAAACCTAAATCTCTGAGGTTAAAAGCTGCCCCATAAAAAATTCCGGCTTTCAAAGCATCTGGGAAACGATAACTCTCCGTACAAATCCCAACAAAACACTCGTCTTGAAGCGCAGCAATTCCGACTAACCCCCCGAAAGAATGCCCCAATAAACCCAAAGAATTCGTATCAAGTAAACCCGCTATTGGTGATGTGGGATTATTGTTTTCTATAGTCATAAAATCCAACACCGCAGGAACTTGTCCCTGTTCTGATGCCAGACCTGTTAACTCCACACCTCCAGGCCCTTGTAACGTCCTCAAATTGTTAGGAACAACGACAGTAAATCCATAACGAGCCACGAGACTGGCATAATTACTATAGTCGGCTTTATCAACCAAAGCCCCTTGTAGTAATAAGGCTATTGGAGTTGATACAGTGGGATCGGAAACAACGGGATAGTAAATATCAGTCGGATCGCCGTCAATTACAGTAGAATATTGGCGAACTTCTGAATATATTGGTTCTCCGGTAAAGGTTGTTGCTTGAACAGAATTGTTCGCTGATGATAGGAATAGTAAAGCAGATCCGATAACAGAAACGGGGTTAAAAAGGGTGATTTGTGGTTTATTCATCTGAGTTTAACCAAAAATTATTCAATGAAGTTTTCAGGTGTATTGCTTTGGTGTAACAAAAATTATTTTTAGAGCAGCACCTGGGGTCTTTGAACGAGCGATCGCCGTCCCTATATTACGGGTTAATCTGGAGATTAATCTTAAAAATTATCAGTCAACTTTATAAATTCTGTCAAGCAGGACGATCAGATTAGTATTTGAGCTAGAGAAGTAGCAAATCAATTTTTGCTCAAAGATTAAAAATTCAACTATTCTTCTAAATCTCCCTCGTAGGTAATGCGATCAGATTTATAACTGAGTGGTTCTACATGAATTACAGTTCTAACCGGACTAAAATGTTTTTCGAGTTGAGCTTCTACTTGTTCAGTAATATTGTGAGCAGATTTGACATCATCCGCTTCAACAATCATGTGCATTTCAATAAAAATCTGCCGACCGACAACTCCACGAGAGGCAATATCATGGCAATTAATAACACCCGGAACTCTCATCGCTAATGCTCGAATTTTTTCAGGTGGAATTGCCATCCGATCTGTTAACCAAGGCAAATTTTCTTTGAGAATTTCCCAGGCACTATGAAACACTAAAACTGCAACGGGAAACGCCATTACTACATCTAAAGCTTCTAATTGAGGAACATTCCATTTTCGGCCGAGCCACACACCAATTAATCCACCAATTACCATTAAAGTAGTCCAAATATCACTCATAGTATGTTGGGCATCGGCAACCAAGAACGAACTCCCAAGTTTTTGACCCATATAACGTTCATAGTAGGCGACAAAAATGTTAATTCCTAATACAATTAACAAAATCCAGAGCGCACCCGAATCAATATTGATCGCATCTCCACCCACAAAAATGCGTTGAATTGCACTACTGAGTATTTCAAAACTAGCAATAGATAGAAAAACCGTCACCGCCAATGCACCCAAAGCATCAAATTTTTGATGTCCATAGGGATATTCGCGATCAGGTTCGGGAGAAGCAAATTGATTGGCAACTAAACCAATAATATTATTGGCTCCATCTGTTACACTATGTAGCGCATCAGCCAGTAAACTTAGAGAGCCAGTCAGTAACCCTAAAGTGGCTTTAATCGCCATAACAACGATATTCAGCACTAGAGTGAGAATGAGAACTTTGCGAATTTTTGGACGATTATCAATAACCATAATATCTCCTTTGTGTCAATAATTTTGGATGTATCTCTAGTTTATACAAATAATAGCAATTAGAGCTACTTCTAAGGGAATAGCTTTGATTAGTTTTAAGAATTTTTCTCAATAATTAATAAGACGAATTGATTGATATTTAGTAAACCTCAAATTTAAAAAGCTGAAATTAACGGATTAGAAAGGGATTATTTCTAGCAAACAATATTCTTTGCTCGGTATTTCTCAGTCCTGTACTTGCAAATATTATCTGTAACTCTATCTGTAACCAGCCTTGAGCTTTCAGTCAATCCCAGATTTTTGAGAAAATTGAACGAAACTAATCCGCCTGATGAACGTCAAGTGTATCACCTCTGTTGCATCCGCAGTCCCCAATTCTCTTTTTTTCGCTAATTAGTCCGGAATTTCTTCCATGACACCTGCATCAAACACATAGAGACCAACGAGTGTGACGAAATAGGGGAGGGTGGTTCCTCCCTCTTTCTAATCTCTAAGCGCTCAAACCGTTATAGATTAACGG
Source organism: Lyngbya sp. PCC 8106 (assembly GCF_000169095.1). Lineage (GTDB taxonomy): Bacteria > Cyanobacteriota > Cyanobacteriia > Cyanobacteriales > Microcoleaceae > Capilliphycus. The sequence continues at coordinate 86,656 of NZ_AAVU01000024.1, read as the reverse complement.
ACAGAACTCGGCTATTCCAGGGTAATTATCATCAGGATTTCGATGCAGTTGAGAACAGAAACAACATCTATCACTCAATCTGAAATCGAACCCTATAACACTGTTCATCGATTGGAATTGAGCTATAAATGTTTAATATTTTTGATAACGTTCTGAATTTTTTTAAAGGGAATTGGCCTGTATTTGAACCCCTAGTGAAAGTTCTATTCCCCGGTTATACTCCATTAATTAATGCAGCAGAACCGATTGCTGATCTACTGATCAAGACTTTGTTTTCCAAAGAAAAGACCGGATTTAATTCCAGTCAACTCATTCAAACTGAACCCGAAATTCTTGAGATTCAGAGTGATTCTGATTTTCTCAGTGATTACCAAACTCGAATGAACCGTTCTATCGATTCTATCGATTCCTCTAAATTATTTCTACTGACCAATGAAGCGGATATTTTAGCGCCTGCGGGTCTGGAAATGGAACCTCCCGCAACGGGTGAAATCAAACCGGAGTGGACCGCAGAAAATCCCGGTGGAATTTTAGCTTTAGACGGTGATGATTTCCTGATGGCTTCTGTTGAGATGGATGTCATCAATGGAAATCTAGGTGATGATACAATTGCAGGTTTAGACGGTGATGATGTTCTCCGAGGAGGTAAGGGAAATGACGTCATGGGAGGGGATTTAGGTAACGATTTAATCAACGGAAATCGAGAACGTGATCAAATTTGGGGGGGTGAAGGTGATGATATTATCCGAGGGGGTAAAGATAGCGATACTTTGTATGGAGGCGAAGGAAATGATCTCTTAATTGGAGATTTAGGGATTGATATTTTAACCGGGGATGAAGGTGCGGATCGATTTGTTCTCGCAGGAACCAATACTGAAGCTGATGTGATTACGGATTTAAACACCGCAGAAGGGGATCAGATTTTAATTGTTGCGAATTTTGGGGGTGAAAATATTACGGTGAGTTCCTTTGATTCTACTAATATTACCTCAAATCTTCCTATTGATGTTGATAATATTAAAGGCACTCTCATTCAAGAAACACAAACCGGAAATGTTTTGGGAATTGTGACTGATATCACTGACATCGAACAGGTAAAAAATGCAATCACTTTTGTAAATCCCGATGACCCAATGTTAATGCTTGGTTAAGTTGCCGGATCTGACTGCCTCCAAGCTGTAAACCTGACTCAAATACTCCCAAAAACTGCATAAGTGTTGTGGCGTGAGACATATGTAAAAGTAGAGTCGTAAAACGCTCAACCTGATTATCTTTATATTAACTTGAGGCTGTAGTTTTTGGGGTAAGTGTTCTGCCCTGGAGGTGATCCAAAATGCAAGTAAGATGGAAAAAACTAATTACTAAAACCTTGATTTGGCTACTTGCTGAACTCTTACTCAACTTGATTGGACTTGACGATTTAGCTGACTACAGTGAGTTTCTTTTCGAGAGAGATGTGATTATTCTCAAAGCTTAATGAAAATAGGTAGACATCAATTTTAGATCATTAATGTCTACTTTTATATGATCAACGATATTTATAATGAGTTGGTCACACTCACTTTAGATTTGGCATTGACGACAACTTTTGAACTCAAAACTAGATCAATTAATTCAGTCGTCCGTTGTTGGTGGCTCTTGGCATTTCTTTACTTATCTTAAATCACTTCATTGAAAATCGCAACCCTAGAATTAAAATTCAACTGAGTTTTTAGACATCAGATTAATTCTGAGACCATTTCTTGTATAAATCACTGCAAAAATACAAAAAAAGAGACTGGAAACATTTTCCAAATCTCTTTTGGTCTATCTACTCCACATTATTGAGAGAAATGAGAGCTTTGCGACTTAAACCCTTTGATGTCTCTAGTATGGCTAATTTTCTACCCGACTAACATATATAAAGTTAGTCTCTTACAACAAACTCTAATCAAAAAATTTTACACAAACTTTAAAAACCTATTCTCAACTTTTACAAAACAGTCTTGACTTCAAAAAATATTCACTAAGCTGCTTTACAAAATCTTTATAAAAGCTCATTTAGGCTTAATAAAACTGCCTTCAATATAAAAAGTATCCCAACTTTTTCACAAGCTTCAGATTGATCCACTTTTGTCAACCTATAAAGTTATGCAATCTTGAAAAAATCCGGGATAAACCCCTGATCCCTTAAGGAAACTGTCTCGATCTCACCTCCTGACAATATTGTTGGATCGCTTGAGTGACCCCTTCTTCCAAATTGGCATAAGTTTTCACAAAAGGCGGTTGCCAAGCCGATAACCCCAACAAATCCGGAGTCACCAACACCTGACCATCACAATGCGCCCCCGCCCCAATTCCAATCGTGGGAATGGTTAACTTTTGAGTAATTTCCATTGCCAACTTTGCCGGAATATGTTCTAATACAACCGCAAACGCCCCCGCATTCTCCAAAGCGATCGCTTCCGTTAAAATCCGATCAGCCGCTTCCGCCGTTTTCCCCTGTTTGCGAAATCCGCCTAACTGATGCACCGACTGCGGCGTTAACCCGACATGACCCATCACCGGAATACCCGCCTGTACCAAATAACGCACAGTTTGCGCCATTTCCGGATATCCGCCTTCAAGCTTCACCGCCTGCGCCCCCGCTTCCTTCATCACTCGTCCCGCCGATCGCATTGCTTGTTGGGGACTTTCTTGATAAGTTAAAAACGGTAAATCAACCACCATCAACGCATTTTTGACCCCACGCCGCACTGCTTTAGCATGATGCAACATCTCCTCTAAGGTCAACGGTAAAGTCGTTTCATAACCCAACGCCACCATCGCCAGAGAATCTCCGACTAAAATCACATCGACACCCGCTTGATCGAGTATTCGCGCCATCCCATAATCATAAGCAGTCAACACGGCGATCGCCCGCCCTTGTTGTTTCCATTGGATTAATTGTTGAATGGTAATAGTCATAATTTCACTGATAACTGATAACTGTAAACACTGATAACTGCTAACTGTTTACCGCCATCCTAACCAACGTAAAATCGGCACAATAAAATAATGATTCACAGCCAAAGATAAACCCGTTGCACAGCCCAAAAGCCCAATAAACCCCAAACCAAACCAAAATTCTTCCCACTGGGGTTGAACTCCAACAGAGGGAAATTGCAACACCTCGGGCGGAAACGTTTGATCTAAACTTAGTCCCCAAAAAATTGCCGTTGTTCCCACCGCGACGACCATCGCAGAAGCCCAACGATGACTCGGTAGCCCTAACCCCAACGTCAGGACGGCTGCCGAAAGACCCATACACAAATGTCCTACAGTCCCAAAAAGACTCAAAACTTGCCAACTGATCCCACCAACGATATAGCCCAAACTTCCCATCATCGCCGCCCATCGATAACGACGGTTGATATTAAACCCACCTGCATCGGTTAAACCCAGTCCTGTTCCCAAACCTGCTAAACCCAACACCAATATTTGGGTTCCGAGTTTCATCGCCGCCCCCGGAAACCAGAAGGGAAAATTACTCGACAAGATCTCCGCAAATGCTTGACCCACGGGAGTCCAATAAGCCAACACCAACCCAAATACCGCCCCCGCAATACCGCCAACCCCAGCCAGTCCCATTCCCCACAATATTGTCATACTGACTTGCATCAGTTGGGCGGTTAGATATCCCCCGGCTTTCATCAAATTCCACAAGGCGCGATCGCTTTCCAATAAAGCCGTTTTGACCACATCCAAACCCCACTGCGACAACGACATCATCCGGCGAGGATAGCGTTTATGACGGGCAATTTTAAACAAATAAGTCTGAATTTCGGTAGCAGTTTGGGGACGGCGAATGGCTTGATCTTGAACCATTTGATCAAGTAAATTGGCAAACCAGGGACTAACAACAGCCCGATGCTGCCATCGTAATTCTGCGGTAATGGGATCTTCAAGATCAGGCGGAAAAGTGCCTGTTAACAGATGAATACAAGTTCGACCCAACGCATAAAAATCCGCAGGTGGCCCAACAGTAGCACCAACAATTTGTTCAGGAGGACTGTAACCGGGAGAAACTAAACGAGTTGTGCTTCTGGGCGTGGCTTCGCGATCGCTGGACATCAACCGTCCCACCTGTTTCGCCCCGCCAAAATCAATCACGACCAATTGATGAGTTTGTATCGGAGTCACCGTCAATGGGAATGCAGGAGTCGAACGCAACATCAAGTTAGACGGTTTGAGATCTCGATGAATAATATTTGCCCCGTGTAATTCCCGTAAAATCTCTAAAGCCTGTTGTAACCAGTCAATTACCCATTCTTCTGGACAACCGTGGGGATGCTCGTCTAAAATCTCCTGTAGCGTTAACCCGTGAATTTTTTCCATCACCAAACACGGTAACGGCGAGAGAGTAGAGTTGCGTTTTTTGAGGAGAAAATAGCTATCAGGCGACACTTTCGGCACTCCAGGGTGACGCATCCGTGCCAGAACACTCGCCTCTTGTTCAAAGAGTTCTAACGCTTTAGGAGACGGTTCTAGCAATACTTTTAAGACTTTTTCTGTTTGTGTTTTTAAGTCCCAAACCACATAAAGCGTTGAAAATCCTCCTGTTCCCAGACTCCGTAAAGGAACATAACGATTATTGAGTTCTAAAGGGGCGCCGCAACGTTGGCAATATTTATTTCCCCAAGGTTGACCGTCCGGTTGAGAACACTTGGGGTTAATGCAGTGCAGTGTAGATGAAACAGGATGATCCACAGTGGGTTTTACAGTGAACAGCTTTTACAGTGACCAGCGCTTGTCTTGTGACAAAGTAACTCGTAATCGTCAGTTTACAGTTCTACAAAGTTGTTAGTCTTCAATTAATAAGGATACCTTGTATGTAGACGATTCATCCGGGGCAATTGTTCAGTGAATCGCCGACTCTCTCACTTCTTCTTTTTTCGGGCTTCTCCATCCTCAATTAATTTCTAAAATGATATGAGCTTGCACCATATTTTACTAGACCTGGTTTTACTTTTAGCAATTACGACTGTTTCTGTCATTCTATTCAAACGAGTTAAACTCGGTTCAGTTGTCGGTTTGTTAGTGGCGGGAGTGGTTCTTGGCCCTTCAGGTTTAGCCATTACAGACGATCCCGAAGGACTGCGACACATTACTGAACTGGGAGTGGTGTTTTTACTGTTTATCATCGGGTTGGAAATGCACCCGGAAAAATTGTGGTCAATGCGTCGGCTTGTTTTTGGTTTGGGTTCACTCCAATTGGGTTTAACTGCGATCGCTATTACTCTCTACGGACTGGTTCTCGGCTATTCTGGAAACGCGGCTTTAATTCTCGGACTGGGTTTGGCAATGTCTTCGACAGCATTTGTGATGCAGTTACTCGAAGAACGCAATGAAGGCTCGACTGAATACGGTCAAACGACTTTTGCAATTTTACTGCTACAAGATATCGCTATTGTTCCGATTTTGGCTTTGGTTCCTCTATTATCAAACCAACCAACCCAGACTAATAGTATTCCTTTTTGGCAACAGGGAGCGAGTATATTTGGTGGATTATTTGCGGTTTATTTGTTGGGATGTTACGGGGTGCCGTTTATTCTCAAAATTGTTGTCAGTCAACGCAATCGAGAAGCGATCGCCGGGATTGTGGGTTTAACTGTGATTGGTTCGGCTTGGGTGATGGATACGGTGGGGTTATCGATGTCTTTGGGTGCTTTTTTTATCGGAATGTTGTTATCGGGTTCCCATTATCGTCACTATTTAGAATCGGAAATTGAACCGTTTAAAAATCTTCTCCTGAGTTTGTTTTTTATCTCTGTCGGGATGTCGATTAATCTTGAGGCTTTCTTAAGTGAAGGGTTTCAGATGGTTGGTCATGCTTTGGCTTTAATGTTGGTGAAAGCAATTGTTTTGTTTGGCTTGTGTTTGGCTTTTCGCTTGAGTCGATCAACGTCTGTGCGGGTGGCGACTTTACTTCCTCAAAATGGTGAGTTTGGTTTTGTATTGTTTAGTGCAGCCGCAGAAACTGAATTAATTAGTGATGAGGCGTTTTCTTGGTTGGTGGTGATTATTGTGATTTCGATGGTAACAACACCTCTATTAGTTCAGTTTGGAGATTCACTGGCGCAACGTTTATCTCCATCAACGGAAATGAGTGAAGACTCTGTTCAAGCTTTATCTAAACGCAGAATTCGGAACCCCAAAGCTGTTTTAGTGATTGGTTATGGTCGAGTCGGACAGGTGGTTTGTACGATTCTTGAACGTATGAATATTCCTTATATTGCCCTCGAAAAAGATCTCGAACAAGTTGCTGCTGGACGCGCATCAGGTCGAGCGGTTTATTTTGGGGATGTGGATAATCCTCGGATTTTATCAGCAGTCAGAGTGAGGCGGGCGCGAGCGGTGGTGATTACGGTGGGAGAGTCTAAAATTACCAAAAAGTTAGTGGCTTTGTTGCAAAGTTCTTATCCGAATTTACCCTTAGTTGTCCGAACTCGCAATTTAGAAAAACGGGAAAAAATGTTAGGGGTTTGTGTCGGTCATGTTGTCCCTGAAGTGGTTGAAGCGGCGTTAATGATGGGAGAAAAAACACTCGAACTTTTAGGGATTTCTGAACTTGAATCGACCTCACTTTTGAGTTTACTTCGTCAAGATGAATACGCCGCCCTCCATCTTTCTAAAGATTAATGATCTTCGTCTTCTGGTTCCGCATCTGAAAACTATTTTAGATACTTTTGAGTATTTTTACATGGGGAAACTTCAGTCAGCTAGATTGACTGTTTTGGCTCGAAACACAGCGAGAAGGAATATGGCTACAAGTGTTGGACGTTAATAAAAGTTAACATAATCGTGTACAAAAACCTGATTTAATTACTCTAAAGTATGGAAAGAGTTAGTAGATAAGTTACTAACATCTCAAGCTGGAGATTTTTATGGGAGATGGATTACTGCTGATATTGTCGAGCCATTTAAAGGAGGATCTGGTACATGGGGTTGGTAGATAATCAAACTAATATTAACTCAATAACTGATGATTCTAATGCTTCAAAATCTTACTATCAAGCAGAAAATCTATATCTAAATTCATGGTTTCAGGTCACTCAAATAGATTACGAAAAATTAATTAAAGAATATTCATTTAATAATCTATTTAAAGGATTTGCTAAAAATCAACTCAAGCTTCTAGATTTAGGGTGTGGCACTGCTAAATTTTCTAGTTTGTTAGACAAGAAACTTGATGGTAATATTCATTTATTAGCAGATTTACTCGATATTTCTGAATACTGTCTACAGGTAGCACAAAAACAATTCGATAGTTTTCAGCATTTTAGTACAAATAAAACTTACTTATCTGCTACAGAAAATCTGCAACAATTCGTTTATAAAACTAATAGCTACGATATTATATGGGCGATTCATTCTCTTTACACTGTCGATCAAAATAGAATGGCAGATGTCTATCTTTATTGTTTAGACTTATTAGGTTATAATGGTAAGTTTTTAATTTATCAACTTGCTGAAAAATCTTCTTATAAAAACTTATATAGTTTTTATCTTAGCCATTATCCAGAACGAAAAAATACTAGATATTTTCTAACATCTGAAGAACACCAACAAATTTTAGATACATTAGGAATAAATTATGAAAATATTAGATTGCATTTTTCCCACAGGATAAATTGTGAAAGTAAAGATATACTAGAAATATATTTAAAAAAATGTGTTTTAGATAATACATTAGATGTCTTAAATTTTTTTCAACCCATATTGCAAGAATATTTTGATCGAGAAAATAATCAATACAAATTTGATCAGGTCGTTGATTTACTGATCATTAAAAAAGCTAGCCTGATGGGGTGACAAGCCCGCTAAAAGTGTTGTTAGTTGGTAATTAGAGTCATTTGTGGTGTAAGAAAAAACGGTCTCGATTGTTAACAAGACCATCCTTTTGAAAAGTTACCTCAATTTTACCAGACTCATCTTCAAAGTCGATTAAGTGCGACTCAATATCTTCCTGTACACAGGTGCAAGCGTCTCGCGATCTCGAAGTGATAGCAGTACCCACATAGTTTAGTACAAAAAGATGACTGATAGGCGGTTCGTAAAGACGCGCCATAGCGTATCTCTATACAAAAATTGGGGAGTTCGTTTCTGACGGTAGCAGATTCAAGAAACAGACATTGGTTATGACCAGCGACCAAGATGGTTCCACTACCATGATTTCGCTCTGATTGAGAACCATATTTAATTCAAACGACGAGCAGCTTATAACTGTTGCTTTTTGTCTGAAGTTAATTACTCCTCTGAAAAACGTCATAATCTTTAAAAAAGTTAACATTTATGGGTGCGGTTTGGTGATATAGAAAACAAAAAATCGGTTTGTCCCCTCAAAATGTAGGGGCATTTAAAGAAATATAAAGAAATATTATGTAAATCTTAAAAATATTCAAGGTAAATGAGGACAGATTCTTGATACTATCTTAAGTATCTTGGCATAAAGACCAAAATATAAGCGATTCCGACAAGGGAGATATCAAGGAGTTATGGCTTACTCGCAAACTCGAACTCAGTCAAAAGCTGGCTATCAAGCTGGTGTAAAAGACTATAAACTGACTTATTACACGCCCGACTATACGCCGAAAGATACAGATATCCTGGCTGCATTTCGTTTCAGCCCTCAGCCTGGAGTTCCTCCCGAAGAAGCAGGAGCAGCAATTGCCGCTGAATCCTCCACAGGAACCTGGACAACAGTATGGACGGACTTATTAACTGACCTCGACCGCTACAAAGGCCGTTGTTATGATATCGAATCCGTTCCCGGAGAAGATAATCAATACTTCTGTTTTGTTGCTTATCCTCTCGATCTGTTTGAGGAAGGCTCTGTTACCAATATGTTGACCTCCATCGTAGGTAACGTATTTGGATTTAAAGCACTGCGATCGCTGCGTTTAGAAGATCTACGCATTCCTATCGCTTACATGAAGACCTTCCAAGGTCCTCCTCACGGAATTACCGTAGAACGCGACAAACTCAACAAATACGGTCGTCCGCTCCTCGGTTGTACCATTAAACCCAAACTCGGTTTATCGGCAAAGAACTACGGACGTGCTGTATATGAATGTCTGCGGGGTGGCTTAGACTTCACCAAAGACGACGAAAACATTAACTCTCAGCCCTTCATGCGCTGGCGCGATCGCTTCCTGTTCGTTCAAGAAGCTATCGAAAAAGCTCAAGCAGAAACCGGAGAAGTTAAAGGTCACTACCTCAACGTTACCGCTCCCACCTGCGAAGAAATGCTGGAACGGGCAGAATTTGCCAAAGAAATTGGCACCCCGATCATCATGCACGACTACCTGACAGGGGGCTTCACCGCGAATACGACTTTAGCAAAATGGTGTCGTCGTAACGGTCTGTTACTCCACATTCACCGGGCAATGCACGCGGTAATTGACCGTCAACGCAACCACGGAATTCACTTCCGCGTCCTCGCCAAATGCTTACGGATGTCTGGTGGAGATCACCTTCACTCCGGTACCGTTGTGGGTAAACTCGAAGGCGAAAAAGGCATCACCATGGGTTTTGTTGACCTGATGCGTGAAGATCACATCGAACAAGATCGCGAACGCGGTATTTTCTTCACCCAAGATTGGGCTTCTATGCCGGGTGTAATGCCTGTAGCTTCCGGTGGTATCCACGTATGGCATATGCCTGCGTTGGTTGAAATCTTCGGCGACGACTCCTGCTTACAGTTCGGTGGTGGTACTCTTGGACACCCCTGGGGTAATGCTCCGGGTGCAACTGCAAACCGGGTTGCTCTTGAAGCTTGTATCCAAGCGCGTAACGAAGGCCGTAACCTGTTCCGTGAAGGCGGCGACGTCATCCGCGAAGCGACCAAGTGGAGTCCTGAACTGGCTGTTGCTTGCGAACTGTGGAAAGAAATCAAGTTCGAGTTTGAAGCAATGGATACAGTCTAAATCCACTTCCAGAGTGATGATAATGAATTTTAAGCAATCAGTAGATAAACTTAGAATTCAAAACTCAGAACTCTTGGAGGTTGGTGTCAGACATGGATATCAAAAAAGTTGCAAAAGACACGGCCAAGGTACTCTCAAGCTACCTAACCTACCAAGCTGTACAGGTGGTTTCATCTCAATTAAAAGAGACAAACCCCGGTCTAGCAATTTGGTTGAGCGGATTTTCGTCCACCGGAAAAATTCAAGACGGAGAAGCGTATCTCAAAGAGATGCTTCAGGAAAACCAGGAAATGGCTTTCAGAATTATGACGGTGCGAGAACATCTCGCTCAAGAGGTGGGGGATTATTTACCGGAGATGGTGCGTGAATCGATTCAGCAAGGCAATATGGAACATCGCCGTCAGTACCTTGAACGGATGACACAGGTTTCCTTGTCTGACACCAATCCTCATCCCGAATTTCAGATAGATTCCGAACCGACTCAGGACGAATAGAGCCTGAGCGCTGGACTGTTGTATACCTTTTTTAACGTTTTAGGAAATCGCAATGCAAACTTTACCCAAAGAGCGTCGCTACGAAACTCTGTCTTATCTGCCTCCGTTGACTGATGCTCAGATTGACAAGCAGATTCAATATATGCTGTCTCAGGGTTTTATTCCGGCTGTTGAGTTCAACGAAACCGCAGAACCCGAAGTTCACTATTGGACACTGTGGAAATTGCCTCTGTTCAACGCAACCACTGTCCGTGATGTGATGATGGAAATTCAAGCCTGTCGTCAAGAATATCCGAAGTGTTTCATTCGGGTTGCTGGTTTTGACAATGTGAAGCAGTGCCAAGTTTTAAGCTTCATTATTCACAGAGCTGATAACTCATCCGGTTATCGGTACTAATTCCTGATCGCCTAGTTTAACGGATTAATTTTGACAGGTAGGGAGTGATCTCTACCTTTTTTGTGCTGGCTGCAATTTAAGGACACATTATAACATCAAATAAATTTTATATGAGTCCCTTGACATTAGACCCGAAGACTAGGTATCTTAGTTTAAGGAACAGGTTTTTCACAATTGGGGTAGTCAATCTGTCAAGACTATTCAATTCTAGGGTGTATTTTTACAACTAAAGATAGACAGTGAAAGTAAATTTAATCTTTTCAGGGACAAGCATAAACCAGACTTTCCTGTTAATTTTGTCAGAAAAACAAGGGTGATCTGATCAAGATTGGCATAATCTTATCAAAGATAAATACTGTTAGTTGTCATCTTTTGAATATTCATCATTATCCAGTGTATAACTGGAGATTCTTCAATGTGCAGAAATTTACGAAATACTTACCTTTTTAAATCATTTGAGGTGTGTTAGTGGTTTATTTTTTAGTCCTAAAACAATATTCAACTGAAGCAAATACAATAAAATATTGTCTTATACTGTTAAAATTCAAATTCAAAGATTGGATAAAATCTTTAGCAAAATTAAAAAAAATTCGCTACAATATTATTAAAAGAGATAAGATAGATGAACCCCCATCAGAAAACTAGAACTTTAAGTTCCTACATCATCTTTGTGAACAGATTTCTAGTGAGTGCATCAGTTAACTTCATCTCAGTCAAAAGATGAAATAAGTTACATCAGTCACGACAACTCATCAATTCATTCTCACTTGATCAGAACTCAAGTTATACTCAAGTTAACAGAGAAACTTGTCCTGATAATCTTGGATTAAAAAGTAAAACAATAAATTTTTGATCCAATGAAATGAATAAAAATTGATCAGTCATTTGAAGCATCTACAAATTAGCTCAAACTATATAGCGCTACTTGAATCGGGAACAGGGAACAGCGCTTGCCTTGCGGCCCGGCGCGGTTTCCGGCGAGACTTAGTTTGCAATCTTAGGGAACAGGGAACAGCAGACTATGAAAGCGGTGTGACCCTGCGGCTTTGTAAGCCGCCAAGGAATGCACACGCCTGAGAGGGTTTCAGAATTTAGAAATGTCCTAACCAATTTGCGTAGTGCTATATATAGAGCTAAAAATCTCCTGACTGTAGTTATTCTTCAAATCTGTCCTTCATCAATTAACACTCAAACTCAATGAACGATTCTGCTATTATTCCCGTACAATCTTTTGTCGTTGAGACCGAGATGAACTCATCTGAATCCGAAGCAGCTTTAGGAGATCAAGCGAAAAGCACAGCCCTAGCAAAGGAATTAGCTGTTTTACGTTCTCACATGGAGTATCGAGTCAATCAACTTCAAGAATTAGTTGAAAAAGAAGGTGCAGCAAGTCAACGCGCCCAACTTCTAGATCGCATTACTGCTCAATTGCGAGAGTCTATCAGCAGCGATGAATTACTTCAAACATTAGTTCGGGAGATTCGTTCAGCCTTAAAAACAGATCGAGTTTTGGTCTGTCAATTAACGTCCAGTTTTTCCAATCAAACTAATCGGGGAAAAGTAGTCACAGAATCGGTTGAAAGCCAGTGGTTATCTTTACTAAACGCAGAAATTGTTGACCCCAGATTAGGCCGCTATGCTGAACAGTCTCGTCGCGGAAAAGTGCAAGCGATCGCCAATATTAAAGACGCGGGACTCGATCAACAGATAGTTCGTCAACTCACCACCTTACAAGTCCAAGCGAGCCTCCTCGTTCCGATTTATACTCGCAACTTCAACGAAGAAAAAACAAGAGGGGAAAAACAGCTTTACGGCTTCTTAATCGCTCATCAATGTAATCAACCTCGATTTTGGCAACCTTCAGAAATCGAATTTTTCCGGGCAATTTCCCTACAATTCAGTTACGCCCTCGATGAACTCCAACTACAACAACACCAACAAGCCATTATTCAACAAACCCGACGCTTAAATCAGATTAACGATCACCTGCGTCAATTTACTTGTGTCAATGAGATTTTAATGACCGCTGTTGAAGAAACCCGAGATGCTTTAAACTGCGATCGCGTTTTAGTGTACGAATTCGGGCCAGAATGGGATGGAAAAATCATTGCCGAATCCGTTGATAGTCAATGGCCTGCGGCAATTGGTGCCGAAATTGATGATCCTTGTTTTGCCAAACGCTACGTGCAACCATATCAACGAGGACGAGTCAAAGCCACCGATAATGTCTATGAAGCCGGTTTAACCGAATGTCATCTCAGTCAACTCGAACCCTTTGCGGTGAAAGCCAATCTCGTCGCCCCGATTTTGGTAGAGAATCAACTCAAAGGCTTATTAGTAGCGCATCAATGTTCTGGGCCAAGAGCTTGGACAGAACTCGATATTGATCTGATTCGGAGTGTAGCAATGCACTTAGGCTATGCCCTCGATCAAGCTTCAGCCCTCGCCCAACAGCAAGCCAACGCGGAAAAAGCAAAAATCTTAAACAACATCACCTACCAACTTCGCAACAGCGAAACAACAGAATCAGTCTTTGATCTGATTGTCGAACAAGTGCGTCAGTTGTTCAAAACCGATCAAGTCTTCATCTACAAATATTGTGAAAACGGTTCAGGGAGAGTGGTCGCCGAATCCGTTGTCAATAACCTACCGAATCTCTTAGGATTAAAAATTGAAAATGCGGCTTTGACAGACGAAGATCTTACCATTCTGGGGCGTAAACGAGTTTACCGAATTGACAATTTTCTCACCTGTGAACTCAACACCGAACTCTCCAACTTCCAGCCCTACGAGAAATTGCTGCTTTTGTCCAAAGCAAAAACTCATCTGATTGCACCCCTAATCACTTCCACGCAACTCCATGGTTTGTTAGTAATCAATCACGCCACCCCAAAGCGAATTTGGAAAGAGACAGAGTTAGACTTTCTCAAACAATTAACCGATCAAGTCAGTTTAGCACTCAATCAATTCACCTTACTCCAACACCAACAAACCGTCGCCCGACAAGAACATCGCCTCAATCAAATTAATGCCATACTGCAAGAGTCCCTCGATCCGGCTGATATTTTTAAAACGGTAGTCGGAGAAACTCGAACTGTACTCAATGTAGATCGTGTGAGTATTTATCAGTTTGAGACGGAATGGGCAGGTAAAATTGTTGCTGAATCGGTAGATCCGAAATTGCCGAGTGCGTTGGGTAATCAACTCTACGATCCGAGTTCAACTCACGAGATTCAACCCTATATTAAAGGTCAAGTGATGGCGATCGCAGATATCGACAAATCTTCATTGCAGGCTTTTCATCTGCGTCAACTCAAAAGCTTGTATGTCAAAGCCAAATTAGTCGCACCGATTATCGCCAAACAAAAATTACATGGGTTATTGATCATTCACAGTTGTAGTGAGTCTCGTCAATGGCAAAGCCATGAAATCAATTTTGTGCGACAATTAGCGGTTTCTGTTGGACACGTCCTCAACCAAAACTTTCTCCAACAACAACAACAAGCAACTCAACAAGCGACTCAACTCAATCAGATTTGCTTCCACATTCGCCAAACTCTCGATCCGCAACAAATTTGTCAAACTGCGGTTGAGGAGTTGCTTGAACTCATGCAAGCAGATCGGATTATTTTGTATCAGCCAGAAGTTGAGGAGTTGGAAGTTAGAAGTTCTCCAAAGACTCAAATTATTGCCGAAGCTGTACGATCAGGTAATTTGAGTATTAGGGGTTCTGGATTTACAGTCAAGTATCCTGATAAAAACGTGTTGAAAATACTCTCTGAAGGTGATGAAGTTGCACTTTCTGATCTCACCGAAGCCCCACTGACAAATGATCATAAACAACAACTTTATCAATGGCAGGTTCAAGCCGCTTTAATGATTCCTGTTTTTGTGAATCAAACCTTTTACGTGATCGAAACTCACTGTCGTCAGTCTCATCAATGGCAAAACGCTGAAATCGAACTGTTTAAACAAGTCGGTTTACAAGTGGGTTATGCGCTCGAACAAGCTCAACTGTTGCAACAAGTTCAGGAAAGTCGCAGCCTGGCTGAAAAAATGATGAACGAGCAACAGCAACAAAAACAACAACTCGAACATCAAATCGAAACCTTTTTAGGGCAAATTGAAGATTCTTTTCAAGGGGATTTAACTGTGCGAGCGCAGGTGAGTGAAGGGGTAATGGGAACCGTTGCCGACTTTTTTAATGCCACAATTGAGAGTTTACAACAGTTAGTTGCTCAAGTTCATCAAAGTGCAAACGTTGTGACTAAAACGGCTGCTGAACGTGAACAAGAAGTGGAAAATTTATCCGGTGAAATTTCCCAACAAACAGAAGCAATTGTCGAGGCTTTAGCCCAAATTCAAACGCTGACTCATTCTATCGAAGCGGTTTCAACTTCCGCCCAAGCCGCCCAAACTCAAGTGCAAACTGTAGCGGAGATTTTACAGGCAGGAGATCGGGCGATGAACCGCACTGTTAACGGGATTTTGACAGTAGAAAAAACCATCCGAGGGACTGCTATAAAAGTGAAGCATTTGGGAGAATCTTCTCAAAAAATTTCACGCATTGTCAAATTGATTAATGAGTTTGCCAATCAGACTCATGTGTTGGCGTTAAATGCTTCTGTAGAAGCCAGTCGAATTAGTCATCAGGAAGGAGGGTTTGCGATGGTGGCGACAGAAGTGCGAACTTTAGCCGAACAGTCAGGGAATGCAACAGCAGAAATTGAACAGATGATTGGGGAAATTCAAGCAGAAACTCACGAGGTTATACAGGCGATGAAAGTGGGTTTAAAACGAGTTCTTCAAGAAACAGAGTTGGTGAAAAAAACTCGTCAAACGCTAACTGAAATTGTACAAGCGAGTAATCAAACCCATGAGTTTGTCAATCAAATTGCAACTTCGGCTCACCATCAAGCCCAAACTTCAAGTCATCTGTCTGAAACCATGCAACAAGTCGCAGCCATCGCCCATGCTAGTTCTCAACAGTCTCTAGAGGTACGTCAAGCTTTTTCTCAACTGATGCAGGTTGCTCAAGAATTGCAGCAGGGAGTGACGCAGTTTAAGGTGACTCAAGACGAGTAACAAAAATCAATTCAGTTAGATTCTGTACCCGGATATAGCAATGTTACCTGATTTGTAAAAAAGTAATCGAGATCACCCCCCAACGTTGCAGGGCCGTTTCGTTCTAGCCCGAAAACTTGATTTGTGGGGAGGTGGGGAGGTAGGGAGGTAGGGAGGTAGGGAGGATTTTTATTAATAAAAAGCTATTTTTCCTCGGAAAAAACTCCTCTCCCCATCACCCCATCACCCTTTCACCCCATCAACCCCGGCAATTTTTAACTTAGAATGAAACAGCCCTGCCCAACGTTGGGGGGAAGGGGGGCGCGCGAGGAGGGGATTTGGAGGCAAAGTCGTTTACAAATGATTTCTTATTGCTATATTGATCCGATTTCTCCGTACAGAATCTCACCCTGGGATGAATGGGTATCTAAGTCTGGAGATAGAGGTTTTTATGGGGTATGATCCATTAATCTTAAAAATGTA
Organism: Lyngbya sp. PCC 8106; assembly: GCF_000169095.1. Classification (GTDB taxonomy): domain Bacteria; phylum Cyanobacteriota; class Cyanobacteriia; order Cyanobacteriales; family Microcoleaceae; genus Capilliphycus. Next base: position 70,271 of record NZ_AAVU01000024.1, on the reverse strand, counting down.
AAGTATGGTGTAGTTGCTCCATGCTGAATAAATTGTATTAGGAGATTGGGATTAACATCCTGTTTCTTCATTTAAGGGTTTTTGTTAATGTTGAAATATAGAACAACCATCGGATGGTCACTCATTACTTCAGGGATTGTGACTCTTTTACTTAAGTATGTTTTACCGGGCGCTCCTGTAGGATGGGGAGTTGCATTTATTGTGATTGGTACTGCTATTTTCTTTATCCGAAAAAGCTAAAGTTTGAATCTGATCAAAAAAGATTCCCGAGTTTAGTTTCGGGAACCTTCGTATTTTTTTGACAAACAAAAAATTAATTGTTATAACGAAGAACAATAGGTTCTAGCCGCTAAGGTTGAATCAATCACAAAAGGATTTTCATTGCCTTGATATTCTGCAACTACATGAGAACGAGTTATTTCTTCGTCATCAACGGGATCTTCTAGATTCCACTGACACAATGTTTCTTGTTGGGCGGGAAAGAATCTAGCGTCGGCAGCATCCGCTTTATACCGATAAATTGTATAGAAATAAAACATCGCTCGGGCAACGTCTCCTTCCTTACTTTCTCGGGGTTCAAAGGCGCTTTTTGTGGCTTCGCTATACTCGTCAATTAATGTTGTGGGTATGGCTTCTTGTTGTTGAGCGAGTCGAAACCAACCTTCTGTCTGAGTATCATTTATTTCGGCAAAGGGGTTATTTCCTCGTCTGCTATTGACATAAACACGAGAGGGATAAAGGCTGTGTAAATCACTTTTGGCTGAACCATTCGCCCCTTTACTTTGAGGATAAATATGTTCGGCGTTAATATCTTGTTGATAGGCGGTTTGTCGGGGTTCAGAAGAATTGGGATCGAGTTTGATAGAATAATCTGTATAAATTCCTTTTAATATCCCGTCGTGATTGTCAACTTTGCTATATAATATATCTCGTCCTCGTCGATAACCTAATGTTTGTTCGGGAGTATAGTCTTGGGCGACAACTTTCAGGAGTTCAGTCCCTTCTAAGTTGGGTGAAATTACATGAAGTTGATGATTGTCTAAGTTCTCTGCAAAACTTGGAGAAATACCACTCAGGAGTAATAAACAACTTAAACCTAATCCGATGATTATTTTGTTGATCCAGTTCATTATAAACTTTAACTAACTTCTTGATTACTTTACTCCGGTTGTGGTATCCAATCCGTCAAAAATTCGCAATGATCTAGAATTTTTTGACTTAATTTTGACTCAATAACGAGTTGTACAAGCCCAGGTTTCGATCCGACAAGTTCCGGTTCCACAAGCAGCAACAGCTGAGGCTTCGGCTTGTTTGCGTGTATCTGCCCAAGCCCAACCCAATTTTCCTTCTTCGTTTTTCGCCACGGCACCACAAGCATTTTTAAACCATACTTGTACTTGACAATTTGACTCTCCACATTCTTCTAAAGCCCTTTGTTCGGCTTGTTCTCGCGAAGGATAATCATAAGCATAACCCCAAACTTGCCCATCTGGAGTAATTGCGATCGCCCCATAGCTGTCTGATGGTTGTGCAGAAGCAATAGGACTGACTAATATTTCAGTTGCCACAAACAATCCAATCACTATTCCTAAACGTTTCATCTCGATTGAGTCTGGTCGCATCTTTTCTGAATAATATTATTATGCAACATTTAGCTCAATTAAGAAAGGGTAAGATTAATTAATACTGAGGTTTGAGTTGGGCTGAAATATTATTTCCTACTGTCAGACTCAACGATAGAAAATCCTCGATGATAGGGTTTCGGTTCAGCCACTTGCACTTGAAACTGAATGCTTTCTGTGCGATCGCCTTGTTTAACTGTTAACGTCCATTTTCCCGGTTGCATTTGCCAAAATAGAGAATTAGCCGCTTTTGTTGCTAATTTCTGATCATTTAACCACCATTCTACAGGCTGTTGAGTATTTGTGGTAATTTTAAATTCGAGTTGATCAGATTGATCAGAATCAACCAAAAAATAATCATCTGATAAAGGGGATAAAATTCTCAGTTGATTTGGGATTAAATCCCATCGATTTTGTTGGGCTAACCATTCGTTATATTCAGAGGTTAACTTCAAGTTTTCGGCTGAATTTTGATACGCTGGAATATCGTCTTGATGAAAATATTCTAAGACAATTCCTGACTGACAATCTGATGTTGGTTTTTTTCCGGTTGTTGCACAAATTGGTAACTTGACAAACTCAGCAGGAACAGAAAAATTAAGCGGTTCTTCTTGGGAATGTAACTGCATCATAATTCGACTCCACAACGGGGCGGCACCCATCACTCCTGAGACATTTTGCATTGGTTTTCCGTCAAAGTTTCCTACCCAAGTTGCAACCGTATAATCAGGGGTAAATCCAACTGTCCAAGTATCACGATGATCGGAAGATGTTCCGGTTTTCACCGCCACGGGAAAGGGTAAATTTAAGACAGATTCGACTCCAAATGCAGCCGCCCTCGCATGAGAATCACTCAACATATCGGTGATAATTTGCCAAGTTTCCGGGGTATGAATTTGTGGTGTTTTCTCTTGACAATTTTGATTGTTTTCTAGACAAGTTTGAGGGGGAATTGTAGTTAATATTGTTACGAGAGGTTTAACCTGTCCCTGATTTGCTAAGGTTACATAAGCTTGGGCGAGTTCCCATAATTTGACTTCTCCACTGCCTAAACTTAATCCTAAGCCATAGTGTTCGGGTGGATGGTTTAAAGATGCAAATCCTAATGTTTGTAAATGAGATAAAAACACAGGAACGGTAACTTTTTCTAAGACTCTAACCGCTGGAATATTTAAGGAATTTGCCAACGCTAAACGCACTCTCACCGGGCCTAAAAAGGTTTCGCTATAATCGGTTGGGGTGTAGAGTTTTGCACCAGGAATCGCGTAATAAGTGGGAACATCGGCGAGAATCGTATTAGGCTGAATCATGTCTTGTTCTAAAGCCAGTTCATAGAGAAAAGGTTTTAAGGTTGAACCCGGTTGACGTAGGGCTTGAACACCGTCGTTACTTCCCAGTTTAAGGGTGTTAAAATAGTTGGGAGAACCCACATAAGCTAAGACTTCTCCGGTTTTATTTTCAATCACAATTGCGGCAGCATGATTAACATTTTGATCGGACAATGCCATCACAACTTGCCGAACTTGGGCTTCTACAAATTGTTGTAAGTTTAAATCTAATGTGGTTTGAATATGGGGTTTTGGGTGAGAATTTTGAGCAGAATTAGACATCTGTTCAGATACCCAAAATAAAAAGTGCGGGGCGGCGATCGCACCGAGTTGAGGGGGTTGTAATTCTACATTTTCTTGATAGGCATGATTGGCATGGTTTAGAGTAATATAACCCTCGGCAACCATCCGATCTAAAACATAGCGTTGTCGTTGTTTTAAAGCTTGCCAATTGTAGTAGGGATTTAAGTCAGTTGGATCGTTGGGTAAAGCGGCGAGTAAACTGGCTTGAGATAGGCTTAAATCTGTGGCGGGAATGTTAAAATAAGCCCGAGAAGCTGCCTCAACACCATACAGATTTCCACCCATGGGTAAACGGTTGATATAGGCTTGGAGAATTTCATCTTTATTCATTCCTGCAAATAACCGCCAAGCTAACCAAATTTCTCGACTTTTATTGATTAATGTTGTGGGTGCAGGTTCCAACATTCGGGCGAGTTGCATAGTAATTGTCGAGGCACCACTGACAATTTCTCGGGCTTGGATGGCTTCTAAAATCGCTCTAACGATGGCTATACTATCGACGGCACCTTGTTGATAATATCGTTTATCTTCTGCGGCAATAATGGCTTGAATAAAAAGGGGTGAAACTTGCGCTAAAGGCACAACTGCGGTATGATTTTGATCTCGGCTGAGTAATGTTCCGAGGGGTTGTCCATAGCGATCGCTAAACTCAACAGCAAGGCTATCTTGAGTAATATCTTGGGCGTGAATGGGGGCGAGATAGGGAATTGATCGCACTGTTACCCCTGTCAGAATAACAGCTAAAATCACTTTGATTTTTGTATCGCAAAACCAACGAGTTTGTTTCATCAAAATTAAATATTCTAAATTAAATATTCTCCGCCTCTCTCTATTCTATTTTGACAATGCGATCGCTAGTTATTCCGGAAAATGATCTGATGTCGTGATATAACTTGATTTGTAAAAAATTAATCAATCTAATATAGCAATTCTTTAATCATTTGAAAATTGTTTAGCCCCCAAACCCCCAATAATGGGGGCTGTAAACGGGTAGGATTTTAATGTAGTTTACAAATGATTGCTTGTTGCGATATAATTTAATAGCAGTATCGATTTGTTCCTGACTCTTTTTTTGACTGTTCTTGTCCGGTACGAACGACTCCGATTAAAGTAGAAACAATCACACAACGTTTTGCATTTTTTAGGTTTTTGTGTTTGAGTCCCAAGCGTCCTTTTGCACGCAAAGATGTTTGAGTACATTCATCAGTCGGCTTGTACACTGGACAACCTTTGTAGTTGAATAAAGCGCGATAAACGGTTCCTGAATTTCTCACTTTATTATCTTTCGGATCAACTCGAATAAGTGTTGTTTCGTCCCCAAACTTTTCATCTTGATCGTTATCTTCCTCTTGAGGTTCTTGTGTTTGATCATCGATTAAAACACCCACAGGAAGGCTTTCCCAAGCTGCATCTGATAGGTCATTGGGAGGAATATTGGGTCGATGAACCGCCCATTGAACTTGATTATCTTGCTCTCGAAAACTGGCTTGAACAGCAATTTTTTGACGTTTGGCTTCACTTTGAGCAGTTCGCATCGCCCAATAGACTCGGTTTGCACCCGCACGCAGTTGTTGACGCCCAACAAACCCATTCCAAGCGGGAACTGCTATTGCACTAAATAGACTAATTAAAGTCACAACTGATAGGACTTCAATAATAGTATATCCGGTGGTATTTCTAATCTTTGAAGTTGAGGAGAGAGAGGTAAAAGGCTTATGATAAATTTGGCGATCGCATATTAATCGCGTGTCTGGTTTCATTGAGTTGAACTACCCTGATTAGAATTAAAAGATTAATCTAATTTTACATCAACTCTTAATTATACGGACATCCAATTTTATTATCATCCCCTTCAGATGTTATCATTGCTCCTAATAATGTCACAACTTTTACACATTGTTGGAAAATGACTAATTCCTATCTTTCATCAATTATTAATTAGAGCCGCATCCGGTGTCAGGATCATCACCCTCAGCCGTTATCATTGCACCTAACAATGTTTGAACAATCACACATCTTTTTAGCCCACCGTCTGGAGTAGAAATAACTACTTTTATAGGTAAACTCCCACCATATTCCTCTAGTAGTTTTTCTGTATCTACAATACCCTGATCAGTAAATGGTATTCCTTGATCCAAACTATATTGACCTTGGGGTATATTGTACATATCGAGCTTAACCATTTTTCGATCAATCTCACCTTCAATACTAAATTCTTCCCAGTTCCGTATTATTCCTGGTTTATCTACTAATTCTTCTTCCTTATCTGCATCTTCTATTATTGTTGTTGGTTTATGAAAAACAAACCTTGGTGGATCATTAAGTGGATGATCTTCCTCATAGGCAAACGTTACAGTTAAAGGTTGTTTCTTACGTTTGGCTTCTGCTTGTGCAGTTTGTAACGTTCGTAAAACTTGACCATTAACGGCTCGAATACGTTGACGGTTAACAAAACCAGTCCAGGCGGGTGCAGCAATAGCAGCAAAAATACCGACAATAATGACTACCACCATCAACTCTAGCATTGTGAAACCCAGTTCAGAGCGTCGAGATTGACCTGTTTTTTGCCTTCTTTGTCGGAGTAAGTGTTTCAATAAAATATTTTTCATAATTTCCCTTTTTCATTGTTGATATTTTCATTCTCATAAATTTGGCTATTGAATTTTAACCTTTAGCCCCTGTACTCGAACACTTGCTTTAGGACAGTAGGCGGAACCTTGACCCTCATCACTCTCACAAAAGCCTGTCTTCTTTCCATCTATTCGGCGCATAGCATTAGCTTTTATTGTGAATTGAACTGAATCATTAGTGTCTGATACATCAATTCGATCTTCAGAATCTTGATCTGGATAACAAATTGAATCTGAAAAACAACTAATATAATTAACTAAAACCTGTGGATCTTCTGAAACTGCTGGAAAGGAACTTGATATCGGATCTTCTTCCAATGAAAAGGTATTAGGAATCATTAGTGTTCCCTTTTGAGAATCTTTCAAATCACCTTCTGGGTAAGGTATCCCAGTTCCCCGAAACTTTTCTAGGGGTTCATGGGCTAGATAACGAACAATTCTTTGGGGACAATCTTTTCCATCACCTGTTGTTGGCTGACACCAGATCGAATTAGGATTGGTTTCCTTAACCAAATAATAAGCGACGACTGCTCGAACAGAGGTATCATTACACTCATCTGGTGTACAGTTTTTTGGGGCTGTTATTCTACTTCCAGGAATAGGAATGGCATTCCGCAACCTGTGCAGTTTCCAGAACACTAGAATTGGCGTTTCGGACGCCCGAGGAAGTTTAGCTTGAATTGCATCAATCTGATTAATTGTTTTTTCATCTTCTTGATGCTCTGGATCATAGATGTAATAAGCTTGAGATAAATCTTCACTAATGAAGTCTACCGCAGCTTGTAGTTCATAATCTGTTGTGGTTTTAACTTGTTCTCTGGAGTCATCATTGAGAATATTCACAACAAAGCCTAGCAACGGTCCCATAATCAGAAAGGCTATGACCGCTCCAACTACTAATTCAATCATCGTAAAGCCATCTGTTGAGTGAGTCGGTTCCGAAGGTTTTGATCGAGAGCGAGTTTTGAGCAAAAGTTGTAGTAAAGTCATCTTTTTAAATTTCCAGTACAAGAAATTTGGTTGATTCTAGGGAGAGGGAGGGGGAACACATCCATTCGTCCTTTCACAATATGAATTATAAAGGCTTCGGTCAGCACTAGCTGAGGGTGAAATAAAAGTTGCGGTTTGAAATAGGGGTAAAGTTCGATTTCCTAATGCTTGAGCAACACTACTATCTACCTCACCATCTTGTTTTAATGCTCCTACATCATCAGCAAAAGAATTAGCACGGTATACTCGAAGGGATAGATTATAGCCCAAATCAGTGGCTATGGGATTATTGTCTGTATCTAGAGCTACCTCTCTAATCGGCCAGACAACCATATCTACCATGCTACTCTTTTGACAGCCTTCTTCCTCATCAAAATTAACGCAATACAACGTTCTACCCGTCTCCGGTTTATCTGCTTGATAGGAACAGTATCCGTCACTATCCTCACAATCACCTGTCAAGTCGCCAATATTAGCGATATCTTCTTCTGTACTTGGAGCTAAACCATCATTTTCTTTTGGGTTTGCTTTGAGATCAGCCAGATAACTTTGTGAGGCTTGAGTGGCGAGTTGTATTCGCTTGGCTTGCATTCGCGCTCCCATTGAAAAGACAATCATCGGAGTCACCGCAGTCATCAGGATAGCAACAACAACGATCGCAATTAATGACTCGATGAGGGCGTAGCCAGCCTCCTCCGACTGACAGGGATTGCGTTGATGGATGAGTTTTTTCATGGCTTGATTCCTCCTATTTTGTTTTGAGTTTGTAGGCTGTTAATTTGATGCTAGTCATCGTATCCTTCCGAGCAGTCCAATGATCCCCGAATCACATCAGGAGCAACATTCTCACCATTTTCCTTAACCTTTGCACACAAGATACCTTTCACCCAAGGATCATCTTGAGGGAGTTCTCGGAAATACTGCTGGACAATCAGATCTCCTTCTGCATCTTTATCCAATCGCGCAAACTTACGAGAGAAGTAATCGGGCGGTTGATAGTACAAGCCCAAATCAAAACCCCAACTCCGATTAGGCGGTGCAAAGTATCCTATTTTTCCACCTGCGTTAGCGACGTTGTACTTGGCATCGTTACCTGTTTCACCAAAGATTGTTCCATCATCATCTTCTCGAAGCCCAAAATAAGGAGCGGTTGAATATTCACTGCGACCAGACTGAACAAATGAGCCTGCAATTGTAGTCGTACTTTTACTGTCCTTACCACTCCTCTTTTGTTGCCAGTTTTCTAGGAATCGTGCCAGGTTTTGTAAACCTCCATTCGTCTCATCTGGACGGGCAGGCACATCACCCGCTCCAAACACTAGGTTATATTCATAGTCGTTTCTCGGTGTTTTTGGCAGCCAACGTGTGTTTTCTTGTGCTTTGTTGTTAGTAACGGGGAAAGTGGTACCGCCTGGAGTCTCCCGAGACGCATGAAGTTGTAGAACAGGAACCAAAAGCGGTTGTTGAACTGTTGCTGGAACAGTCGCTGGAGTATCAGTAGGTTTGTTAGCTAGAGGGTCGTAGTACCATAAAGGATTACTTGCTTTCCAGTTTCTCGCGCCATTATTGTTTGTTTGGAACCACAGAGCGTTCTCTGGTGTATCAGGAGTAGTAGCAGCATCAGCAAATGTTGCTTGAATAATGTTGTTGCTTCTAATACCCAGTGGAATCGGCGATGAGCCACTAGGAAAATCTAACTCGTTCTCAGGAGGACTCGTAGTACGCTTGAAGGCAACTCGACGAGGATAACGTTGATATTCTGGAGAAGCTAAACGAGCTGTTGTACCAGAACCATCAATGTCAGCATAGCTATCACCGTTAATAAAAGCTTCTGATGCGGTTTTGCTAGCCCCACCATCTTTGTCAACCACAACCCAATCACCAGGCTCACAAGCAGAAACAGAGGGTTTTAGACACATCTCCATCACATACTCAGAGAAGGTTCCTCGCCGTTGAACGGGGGTAACGTAGTTATTGAAGTATGAACTATCCAGCGCTGTGTTTCTGTTCATGCTGTAGAGTTCGTCGGTGTAGGCTCTATATCTAGTACCCGTACCACCCGGACCATCAAAGTCAAAATCCCAACTACTCAAACCATTTACCGCGAAATCGTTGTAAGCGTTGAAACCATTCAGTTGACGGGCGGCTTTAGCTGTTACCTGATTTTCCGGAACATCATCATTTGTATCACCATCACCAGTCAAATCAATCCCAAAAGTAGTCTCATTAACTGAATTCGTTCCGATACTACCATTTCCATTCAAGTCATAACCAACAACTGCGTTACCCGCATTATTTCTCAGGTCAAAGTCTCCTTCATTACGGAAACCTTCCTGATACTCATCTGTTAACAAAGTAATCGCATCGGCAAAAACCGTTACAGGACGCCAGTTATCCCCCTCTGTACAAGGTTTTTGTAACTCTTTCCGAATGGGATCACCCTTGCGACAAGCAAAGCTAGCATTCAGAGTTTTGCGGCCATTGTAGAAGCTATTAATATTCCAGTCAAAATCTTCTTCAAACTCCTCTTGAGTGTGCTGGTTGAATGTACCTCTTGCGTCTATATTGCCACTGTCAGAAGCAACACCATTTCTATCATCCGCCTTGATATAAACCGGGAGATTAGAGATTAGGGTTAACCCTTTTTCCTTCAGCACATCTTCTGTACTGGTGGGTGCTTGACTATCGTTGCGACCTAAACTTCCGCCATGAACTAGCATGATTCCATTCGGCTTACGAGTCGGATCGAGTACAAAGTCTACCGGACTGAGGGCTTTACTTTTATCCTCATCCATGATCCCAGTACCATCATCTTCTCGGAAACTACGATCTGGCAGGGCATCATCCCGTGTGGCGTAGATAATACCACTGTAGGGAAGCATATACTCAGGATCTAATTCATCCTTCACGTCAGCATTTGTATTTGCAATTGGTGTGTTTCGGAGAATACCCAAATCGATTTGAGTCACCCGAACTTCTATAGGCAAACGATCTTCGAGAGGTAAGTCGTATTGCGTGTTAATTACACTCGCCTTTTCTGTCCCCGTCAAAGGACTGCTTAAAGTAAAGGTTTCATCAACCTCTGTTGTATCATTATCTTTGTGAATTGCCTTCACTTCTCGGGCGTTGAGTAGCGTAACTTCTTTAATGGCTCCGTCAAAAGCACTCAGATAGGCAGGAACACCACCAAGCGTAAAACCATTTGTTTCTGTTCCTATTCCTAAAATCCCCAGTGAACAGAGAGTGGCATCAATAGCAGCTTTATCAGCTAAACTGCGATTATCCTCATCTCTCAGTAAAGCATCTCTCAAGGGTTTATTGGCAAAACGTCCATTAGGAAATACATAATTTGCTTGTTTTTCAAGGTCAGAAGGAGTCGTACCTCCCAGTAAACCACCTGCTACAGTTGAAGCATTTTCGGGTCTAGCCGTTGCGGGTGGCCCGTAAACAATACCATTGTTTGAGCGGCCGCCTTGTCTGGTTGTATCTGGATCTTCATTCCACCCTAAACCCGTTTCATTAAAAGCTGTAATCAATGTAGAAGGATCATAGTAGCTACTGACACAAGCAATCGGTCTTTGATCTAAGTCTGGTGGATCATTTGATGGATCAAAGGCGTCCTGAGCGTAGTGATAAACAGCAGTTGCTCGCATCTTCAGGTCGCCCTTAGCATACTTGGGCGTGTTGGGGTCTATCGAGTTAGCAGGTGGAGGTGAATTCGTTGTTGTTAGTGGCCAGTTAGAAGCAAGAATTGTACTATCCCATGCAAGAGTGCCGGGGTCATTGTCAAATACCTCAGAATTTTGCCCTGGAGGTGACATTGGCATCGTATCCGGCCAGACAATTGGAAATTCTTCATCAGTTGCTGCGGTTGCTGGATCGTTATATAGATAATAGGGATTCCCGGCGGGATCAGGAATGCTACCCTTGACTTGAGGAAGAGGTAAGAAAGAACTTTCTCGCTCATAGACTCCGCCTCCTGTGACGACTCGCAATCCTCCCACACCTTCAATAAAGCTTTTTGGTAGACGAGCGGCTGCTTTTTCCCAAAAACCGTTCCGACTCAAATCTCCAGCCTCCGGCAAGGGTTCTGCTTGAGTTGGACGAGTGCGATCAGTTTCTGTGTCTGTCCATGTTCCTAAGACTTGTTCGGCTACCACGAGTTGACCATTTTCTTCTTCTTTCAAAGCTGGTTGGTTGTTCCCGACTAAAACGCGATCGCCGAGTTCGTTTTCTTCACCTGTCTTCCGAGTCTCGTCAGTCGGTTCAGTTGCTTGTAGCTGATCGGGTTTAACACTCACTTCCCCATATGGAATTTTTGGCTCTAGTGCTTGGTAGTGCCTTTCTAACTGATCTCTTCGAGTCTTTTCTACTGCGGCATCTCCTTCTTCATTACTAACCCGATCTACAATTGCTTTGACTTTTACTGGATCTGTACTCAGATCTTGGGCGAGTTGAGCTTTAACCTTCTCTTCTATCAATTCTCGATATGGCTCATCGTTGTACATTGCCACCTTCGCCGCATTTCCCGCAACTGACTGATTGTTCTCCGATATCTCAGCGACTTTCGGATCATCTTCACCTTGGTAGAGGTGAACTTGAACAGGCTTTTGTTCATCAGTATCCACCATACCGTTGATCACGTTACCCCCAACCGTTATCTTGCTGAGTTCGGGATCGTAGAAACAAGATTTTTTGGCACTCGCTTGATAGATCGTGATGTTATTCCCAAACGGTGAAACAATTAAGTTACTTTGGGTTAATAAACTGCCATTAAAGTTAAATGCAGGGCCAGGGTTAATATTTAAGTCATCTCGATAAACAACACCGTTAAGCGGTTTAATCTGCCAGTCTTGCTGATATTCCACAGGTGAGGCAGCAGGGGAGTTTGCTTGTAAGCTTGCTTCATATTCTCGGTCAGGTAAATTTTGTGCCTGCATCATCTCCTCTGTAACTGGCACAGTGGTCGCATAAGCAAAGATACTTTTCTTAAACTTTCCTCGGGTTGGAGTGAGTCCTTCTTCTGTCACCAAGTCATCAACCCCACCACTGACAAAAGCACATTCTTTGCGTGCATCGAGAGAGGGGAGAGGTTGAGTTCTGGCATTGAGTGGATTTCTAGGTTTGCCCTGTTGTGGAGTTGTAGAGAAAATTCCATACAGGATGAAACTATCAAATTTCCCGTTATTATCTGTATCAAACGGGAACCGCCATGCCGTCTCTACCTGTTCGTTATCATTAATCTTCTCTGTTGCTCCGGCGGGGTTAATCCCACCCTTACCATCAACATCATATCGAACTTGTACAACCTTTTCGTCACCAAATACAAATCGACTGGTGGTTAATATTTTGTAGATTTCCTCATCAGAAACCTCTGTAACTTCTTGTAAAGCTTGAGTAACTTTTGCTTTGGCTCGGTCAATTGCGGGTGCAACTGCATTTAGAGTCTGTTGACTGACTCTTGTATACTGAGCATCCTGCGCCCGATCAAACGCCCGAAACATAATCGCGAGTGATAGCAACACCACCACCAACATCACCATCGTTACTGTTGGCAAGACAAACCCCGCCCGACCATAGCGATCGCGTCGGTTTACTCTCATCCAAGTCCTCAACAGCGATCGCATCAGCCTTTGAATGATTCTTTCTATAGGCCGATACACATTCTGTAATTGAGATAGTATTGACAAATTTGACTTTTTGTGTTTAGACATAGCCCCTGTCCTGACCTTTATCCTAGAGGAGTTTGCGAGAAACAGCGATCAAGCGGCGGTGTTGCCCCAGCACCTGACATCATCCGTTTTGGCATCCCCCGGCAGTAATTAATTTCAATTTTATAAAATTGAGATAAATTTGTTTTTTGATTTGGCAGTCATCGAGGGTTTGGGGAGGCGGGGATGCTAACCTACTCATCCTGGAGTCAGCCCGAAAGCACCAAAAGCGTTAACCGTATCTGACCCTACTAAAATCCTAGCAACAATCCTAAGTGAGCGAGTGATTTCTCTCACTCTGGACATTACTATTCCCCATTTGGGGAAAAAATTGATCACCTCCGAAGCAATTGATACGGAAATTCAAAGCGGTTAACCACCGTACCCCCTCAACGCACATAGGCTCCTGAAGTGCAAGTCACGCTAAAATGCAGCTATCTCGCGACGATCAATCCTTCCCTGCAACTCTTGAAACATGAATCAACACCCCGCTTCCAATCCTCCGTCCCCATTTGATAGCCTTCAGATCGGGGTTGCTCGATTTCTTAGCGCTCCCCTAAGAATGTTACCCCATTTTATTATTATTGGCGTTCAGAAGGCGGGAACAAGCTCCCTTTATAACTATTTAAGTCAACACCCCTGCATTTATCCGGCTTGTACCAAAGAAGTTCACTATTTCGACCTGAATTTTTCTCGGGGATTGACCTGGTATCGCAGCCATTTTCCCCTCCAATTGAAAGCCCATTATCAAACTTTATTCAAACAACAAAAGTTTTTGACCGGAGAAGCAAGTCCCTATTATATTTTTCATCCCCTAGTTGCCGAAAGAGTCGCCCAAATCGTGCCGAATGTTAAATTAATCGTTCTGCTGAGAAATCCGGTTGATCGAGCCTATTCTCATTATCAGCACGAGTTTAAGCTTGGATTTGAAACCATTTTGTCTTTTGAGGAGGCGATCGCCAAGGAAGAAGAAAGACTAGCCGAAGAAGCAGATAAAATCGGAGAAAATCCATCTTATAACAGCTTTAACTATCAGCATTACTCTTACCTTTCTCGGGGGATATATCTTCCCCAGATTGAAAAATGGCAACAGTTTTTTAAGCCTGAACAAATTTTGATTCTTGCCATGGATGATTTATTGACATATCCCAAGATTCTCTACAAAAAAACGCTGGACTTTTTAGAATTGCCCGAATGGTTTCCCCAAAAGTTTAAAAAATATAATCGCAATCAATATTCTTCTCTCAATCCAGAAACTCGGCAAAAATTGGTTGATTATTTCAGACCCCACAATCAACGGCTTTATGAATATTTGGGGGTTCGCTATGACTGGGAGCAATAATAGAATTTCAACATAATTTCAAATCATATAATTTCCAAAAATACGCCCCTCTCCTGCAAAGAAAAGGGGTTGGGGACAAAAGCCGCGACCCCCTGCGTCCCCGTAATGAAACGGTTTTCCCTGGGTGTAGGGGGACACCCAAAGGATGGGTTAAAACTTATTAAGATTCAGCCCAGCTTCTTTCGCCATTGCGTGAATTCCTTTCGTTTCTAGGGTTTTAATCGCCTTCGTCGAAATTTTCAGTCTCACCCAACGCTTTCCTTGAGGCCACCAAATCCGTTTCCATTGCAAGTTCGGTTGTTGTAACTTGTGGGTACGACGGTGGGAGTGAGACACAGCCATCGCGTTATTTGCTTTTTTCCCGGTTAGCTGGCATCTACGAGACATAAAACCTCCTAAATTAACATTTTACTTACAGTCCAAACCTTTATTATATTGCCTCATCTGTAGAACCAAAAAATCTGTGATGTCACTGAAAACTAAAATTTTGTTAAACTCAAGCCAAATCTGCAATTGTGCGATCGCGATTTTTGTCAACTTCTCTATTATCTCCCCGATCTCTCCGCCTGCGGCATCTCCCTTAACAAGCTACCATTTATACCCATCTCAAGTTCTACCTTAAGCATTCTACATTTTGCCCCCCTCCCTCCGCCTCTAACTTTAGGAAGCCCCCCTTTGTCCCCCCAAGTTTGGCAGGGCTGTTTCATTCTAAGTTAAAAATTGCCGGGGTTGATGGGGTGAAAGGGTGATGGGGTGATGGGGAGAGGAGTTTTTTCCGAGGAAAAATAGCTTTTTATTAATAAAAATCCTCCCAACCTCCCTACCTCCCGCGCACGGGTTCGCCACTCCCCTCAACGCGGGGAACCCGCGCACGGGGGTGGACTCACTACCTCCCCACCTCCCCACAAATCAAGTTTTCGGGCAACGAAACGGCCCTGCCCAAGTTTGGGGGGAATCAATCTTTTCCAAGTCCCCCAGGATTGGGGGATTTAGGGGGCAGGGGACAGGGAGGAAGAAAGAGGGGTTGGAGGAGAGGTGAATTAAACCGCCCGTTGAGTTAACTGAGTTAACACATGATTTGACCGTTCTACAAAAGATTTCATCCCATTTGCATCAAAGCCTTTTTGTGCCATTAATGCCAAGTCATAAACATGGTGACAAATCATATTTGCTAGTTCTGCGGAAGGAGATTCAGCCCCTTCTATACTTCCTTGACTTAAGTTGGCAAGATTTTGAATTAAGGGATGAGAAGTATTAACCAACAGAACATGATTGTCAGGAAATTCGGCTTTTTGTTGCTGCATTAATGCGGTCATATCCTGTAACCGTCGCATCGCTTCTGGAAGTAAAACCATCGCTGGAGGGGTGTCTTCCGATTTCAGCGCTTCGGTGCGAATATTCACACTCGGTTTATTGAGAGATTTCTCAAACAATTCTTTGATTTGTTCGCTACGAGTTTTATTGGTTTTGGGATCGACAATTTCTGTTTTACTACTTTCTTTGTCAATCAAATCTTCGTTAATTTCTGAGTCAACTCGCTGGAATTTCACATCGCTGTGTTCCCGTTCGAGGAAGCTAATAAAGTGAGTATCGATGAAAGAATCAAGGAACAACACTTCCAACCCTTGACTCTTGTGCAGTTCGATGTATGTAGCTTGGGCGGCTTCTTCGGTGCAGTAAAAAACACTATTTTCATGGCGTTCTTTGTTGCGTTCCAAATATTCGTTTAAAGTGGTGTAATAGTTTCCTTGTTCATCAAAACTACCAGCAGCATCTTCTGAAGACTGCCAAGCATCATCTGTTGCTTCGGGTTTTTGGCTGTCAGTAGGTTCGGGTTTATAAGTTGTTCGGAAGACGAGAACATCTTCGACTTGCTTTTTAAACTTCTCGTCGTTGAGAGAACCAAACTTGACAAAAGTTCCGATATCTTGCCAACAGCGAATATATTCTTTGCGATCATCTCGATACACTTCTTTTAAGCGATCGCCGACTTTTTTAGCTACATAATCGGCAATTTTCCGAACAGTACGGTTGCTTTGTAAAGCACTCCGAGAAATATTTAGGGGAATGTCGGTGCTGTCAATTACACCCCGCAACGGTAGCAGGAATTTAGGAATGATTTCTTCGCAGTGTTCGCTGACAAAAACTTGGTTACAAAAGAGTTTAATATTGCCTTGACTAACATCAACATCAGGCTTGAGTTTGGGGAAGTAGAGAATACCGTTGACAATGAAGGGATAATCAGTATTCAAATGAACCCATAATAGGGGATCTTCTTGGAAGGGATAGAGATAACGGTACAGATCGAGATAATCATCGTCTGTGAGGTTACTCGGTGACTCTCTCCAGGGTGCTTTCTGACGGTTGAGGGTTTCACCGTCCATCTTGATAGAGACGGGCATAAAGTCGCAATAGGTTTTCACCAGTTGACGAATGCGACTTGCTTCGGAGTATTCGAGTTCATCATCCATCAAGGTGAGGGTGATGGTGGTGCCGCGTTGAGTGCGGTTGGAGTCTTCGAGTTTAAATTCGGGGGAACCATCACAAGTCCAGTGAACCGCTTGCGCTCCCTCTTGGTAAGATAGGGTATCGATTTCGACTTGTCGAGCGACCATGAAGGACGAATAAAAGCCTAACCCGAAATGTCCGATAATGGCGTTATCTGCGTTGGATTGATATTTCTCGATGAATTCTTCGGCGCTGGAAAAGGCGACTTGGTTGATGTATTTTTTGATTTCATCAGCCGTTAAGCCAATTCCATTATCGGTGATGGAAAGGGTTTTGTTGTCTTTGTTGACTTCGACGATAATTTCAGGTTCGCCTGTTTCCCCGGAATATTCCCCAGTGCGGGCGATGGTTTTGAGTTTGGAGATGGCATCAACGCCGTTAGAGACAAGTTCCCGAAAGAAGACTTCGTGATCGGTGTAAAGGGATTTTTTGATAATCGGGAAGATATTCTCGGTGTGAATAGTAATCGTTCCCTGTTCAAGTACGGTCATAGGTTATACTGCTAATGCTCTATAAATATGGTATCCAGGAACCATTGTCTGCGATCGCGATCCTTTTTGGTGAATGGGATCACCCCCAAGTAGGGATTCGGATTTCCGTATTGATCAGCTTTGGCTTGAATATTAATCCAAATAGTGGCTATATTTTGTAGATTTTAGCTGTTGAGTGAGGCTTTCGTAGTTTAACACCAAGTCTTGTAAGTTTCTCGGAACGATTTTCACCAAGTTGGTTTGAATTGAGGTGGCTGGAATTTCTAAATAATCAAAAATGAGATTGGCTGTTTTTTGATGACAGCTTGCATCCTGAAGATGTTCTTCGTAGGTTAAGCTTAGATAGGGTAAATCTTTCAAGATTTTCTTTTCATATTCTGCTAAAGATTGACTATGTTCAATCCAATGAATCAGGTCTTCTAGGTCAAGATAAATCGGTTGAAATTTGGGTTTCTTTTCGTTGGCTTGATGATGAAATTTATTCTGTCTAGCGTTAAGATTAGAAATGGCATGATAAAATAGATTCGTCCGAGTCAGATAGATAATTTTGTATCCTTTTAAATAGAGGTCTGATAAAAACTTTTTGGCATTAATAATGGGCTGAACATCTCTCAGTTGATAGCTGAGTAATTTAAAGCCATAGACAGGAAGTTGACCGCGTGATGAACAAACATCAATATACAATTGAGGCCAAGAAACGGGGTGATGTAAAATCTCGCCATCGCAGCGAATTTGTTGATGAGAATCTAGTAAACTTACCAGGAGTGTACTTCCTGAACGACCTCGACCAAAGAGAACAAATCGTTTTTCAGGTAAAGTTTGGCGATTGATCCAATACTGTCCATAAGCCCAGAATTATTTGAGGGTTTGCTTGTTTTTTTGAATCAAGTTCATAAACTTTTAAGGGTAGGATTTTTGAGAACGTTATTCAAGTATTTTCTTTCTAAGATTTTAGTCAATCAAGATTTAAGTTGTCAATGATCCAGGTCTTGAATTTGTTGATTCACTTCAGCAACCTGATCGAAGATATATTGTCTTTGCGACCCATCAAAGATCCGATTAAATTTCTCAGACTGAGAAGGGTTTATTTTTTGAGTATCAACCGTGCGACCATGATTCGGTTGCAACAGAGGTGAGGCGGCTTTGCTATAATTTTTGATCAGATTTTGGTCATCAGCAATGCTCAAAAAATGACAGATTTTTTTCAACACTATTTCAGGCGTTTCGGTTAACTGTTCATAACTGACTAAATGATGATTGAGTTTATTTTTAGTGTTTAAACTCAGTTTAACGGCTTGTTTCCAATGGTCAACACATCGATCAATTTCCCATTTTCCATCCCAACCTTGCGGATAACGGTGTGTTACCTCATACAAAGACGCAACCACATCAGTTCCACTGCGTAAAAGATGAATGATTTTAGCATTGGGGATATACTTTTCAATGGTATGGATATAAAAAATATGCTGGGGAGTTTTTTCCAGAAAAAGGGGTTTCCCCTGTTCTTCGGCTAAAAGACTGAGAACTTTAATAAACTGTCGGACATAAAGAAATTGTAAAGGAATAACCGGAAAATAAGTCAGTAAATCAGAGCGACCCAGTTCATCTGTAAAATAATGCTTGAGCCAGGGCTTTAATCGTTGAGAGATGAATCCGAGTCTTTTTCGGCGTCGTTCGTATTCTGGGGTAAAATATTGAAAAAACTTCGACTCAGGAAAAGATATAATATCAGGATGAGCCGCGAGTAAGCTTTGAAGTAGTGTTGTACCGGAGCGGGGACATCCAACCAAAAAAACAGGAGTTTTGGACTGTACTCTCATTTCTAGCGCCAAGCTAAACGTTATTGAAACCCGGAGCCAATTGGAGATGCCACAAGTTTCTGTTATTATTCCAGTATACAACGGTGAAAAGACAATTCAAGAAACGATTAAATCAGTTTTAGATCAGAGTTTTACTGATTTTGAATTGATTATTATTAATGACGGTTCAACAGATAAAACCCCTGAAATTTTAGAAAATATTTCCGACTCTCGGATCAAAATATTTTCTTTTCCGAATGCTGGATTATCTACCAGTCGAAATCGGGGAATTGATCGCGCATCGGGTAAATATATTGCTTTTATTGATGCAGATGATTTATGGAAGCCCGGTAAACTTGAAGCTCAATATCAGGCTTTAGAAGCGAATATAGAAGCGGCTGTTGCTTATAGTTGGACAGATTATATTGATGAAACGGGTCAATTTCTCCGTCGTGGCCCTCATTGTGATTTTAGCGGTAATGTTTATAAAAAATTATTATTAGCAGATTTTATTGGAAGTGGTTCTAATCCGATGATTCGGACTCAGGTATTTTCTGAAGTGGGAACATTTAATAAATCCCTTCGTTATGTAGAAGATTGGGAAATGTGGTTACGTTTAGCGGCGCGTTATTCGTTTATCGTTGTGCCATTTGTTCAGGTTTTTTATCGAAAATATGCCTATTCTATGTCTTATAATGTTTGGGGAATGGAAGCAGCCAGTTTACAAATTTTAGAACAAGCATTTGCTGAGGCACCAGAATCAATTCAATCTCTGAAATCGATTTGTTTAGGAAATCGTTATAAAGGTTTAACAACAATGGCGTTAGAAGCAAAACCCGAACGGCTTCGTGCTTTTAAAGCTGCATCTCTATTTTGGAAAACAGTTGGTTATGATTCATCTCTGATCAAAACTCGAACTTTCTACAAAGTGCTACTCAAAATTACAGCAATGGCGGTGTTACCTTCTTCATTAGCCCAAGCTTGTTTTACTCGGTTTGAACGGGTATTTAATACAACAACGTTATCTGGATATGCACGTTTAGATGATCGCTAACAAACTTTTAATGGACATTTTTAGGACAAAAGGAAATTGAGATAAAAGATGAGACTCATTTTGAGTATAATTCCAAAGATAACGAATCGCTTGTAAACCTTTGTGTTGTTTTGATCCGGCGAGTGTTTTCCAGAGTAAATACTTATAAAGATCAGCTAAACTCTCTTTTTTGAGATATTGAACTGATTGAGGAGCTTGACTATATGCTTTTTCTATAACTCTCAAAGATTCTAGCTCCTGCTTGCTAAAATTGCTTGTGATCGAGTGAGGAGACATTCGATACAAGACTTGAGTTTTGGGTATCGCAACAAATTTATAAAGCTGGGAAAGACGAATACTCAAATCCCAATCTTCGACACCAAAGATAGATTCATCAAAGCCTCCAACTTTCAGATAAGCATCTTTACGAATTAAAAAATTGGAACCGTTTTCTAGAACATATCGAACTAATAACTTTTCATAAATATTGCCATTTAATGTAATATGTCTACCTGAATAAATGATTTGATCGGACTCATCGATATAGTCTGTCCAACTGTATGCAACCGCAGCTTTTGGATGTTCTTGTAAAGCTTTGAGTTGCAATTCTAATTTATCAGGAGTCCACAGATCATCAGCATCGATAAAGGCTAAAAACTCACCTGAAGATTTGTTAACGCCTCGATTTCTTGCGGCTGAAACTCCTGCATTTGGAAAAGAAAAAAGAAATATGCGATTATCTTTTATTTCTGCAACGACTTCCTTTGTACTATCCGTTGAACCATCATCTACAACGATTAATTCCCAATCTAAAAAAGTTTGATTTAAAACAGATTGAATTGTTTTTTTAATTGTTTTTTCTGCATTGTAAGCAGGAATAATCACAGAAATTATTGGCATAAAAGTAGTAGATAATTTTATTATTTAGTCAAATTTTATGAGCGATAAAGTTTACCTAAACCAAGGACTATAAAATTGACCCAGTTTAGCTTCCAATTCACAGGCTTTTCCAAAATCTTCAGGTATTTCTTGACGGTTTTTGAGATAAAAATTAAACACTCGTATTCCTTCCCGTAAACTCAGGAGAGGTGTTAATAAAGGGATGAAGGGTCGTTGCCAAGCGTAATATCGAGCCATGCGAACCGGATGTTGAGATAGGCCGTAACCCCGTGCTAATTTCAGCAAATACGCTTTTTCTAAACGTTCTGGATAAATATGATGCCAGATTTCCATCTTGGGGTTATGCCAGATTTCCCAATCTGTATTTTGTAAATAATATAAAACTTCCGCATCTTCTCCGGCTGCTAGGGTTTTAGGATCACGTCCACTAATGAGAAGCTTGTCTACAGGGGGAACAACTTGGTTCCAAGCTTGTTTTCGGAAGACACACCCGGCACCGGCTGGAACTTTACGTGCCTTTGCAGAACGGCTATAGCAAAAGGCTTCTGAACCTCTATTATAAATTGTTAAATAAATTTTGATTTGATCAAAATACTCTGGAGGAGGAGAATCGAGTTTAAAGTGAATATTACCTCCATAGGCACCAGCTTGAGGATTTTCTATGGCAAAATCATAAGTCTCAGCAACCCAATTGAGAGCCGGAATATTATCATCATCTAAAAAAGCAACTAAATCCTGACTATTTGCCGCTTGTATAGCTCGTATTCGGGCATAAGCTAACCCCTTTCGTTCTTCTCGAACATATCGAAGCTGAGAATCAGACCGCCAATTTTTTATCAATTCTGAAACAACTTTCCCTGTCCCATCAGTGCTATTATTATCAACAACCAAAACTTCCCAGGCAACCCCTTCGGTTTTTTGTTGTCGAAGCAGAGCATCTAGAACCTCCCGAATGCGAGCTTCACCGTTGTAAGTACAGATGGCAACTGTTAAGTCCACGGCACTATGTTCTAACCCTTGCATTATTAGCCAAGCTTAACATAAATAGGTTAACTGGTTTGCTGTAGCTTGAGAAAAAAGTAAAATGGACTGAGTAATCTACCGATTAAAAACTGCATTTCACTAGCGGCCACAACCTCAGTACGAATGGCAATTTTATATTTAAACAAATGTATAATAATCTTGCGGAGATCGTTGAGTAAGTAAGCAACGGCTATCAATGGCTGTTGCCACTGAGGAAATTTTAACATTCGGATAGCGTGACTACTTAACCCGACTCCAAAACACAATTTCATTAAATAGTCTTTTTCCAAGCGTTGACGAGGAATACAATGATAAACAACCATGTCTGAACAGTACCAAATTTCCCATCCTGCTTGCTGAATATATCGTAATGCTTCTAAGTCTTCACTGGCTAACATTTTACCCCCAACTCGACCGGCAAGAACCAACTGTGAGGGAACATTTTTTAACCAAGCTTCTCTACGAACAACTAAACCCGCTCCCGGTGGTAGTATTTTTTTTCCCGGTTCATAAAGAGAGGGCTGGTTCCCCCGTTCTGTTAAAGCCAGAAATGAGGCGATGCGTTCAAAGTTTTCCGGAGGAGTGACTTCAAACTTTCCCAGAACTCGACTTCCAAATGCACCCACTTGGGAGTGAGTTTGAGTGAATTTATCGGCTGCGGTTAACCATTGAGGTTCGGGATAATTATCATCATCAAGAAAGCCAACCCATTCACCTAATGCTTCTGTTATACCCCGTTGTCGAGCGAAAGCTAAACCTTGTTGGGCTTCAAAACAATACCGTAATGGAACGTTTGATAACCAATTTTGCTGATACTGTTTAACCACTTCAGCCGTGTTATCGGTGCTATTGTTGTCAATAACAATGACTTCCCAGGAAACTTGTTCGACATTGGTTTGCGATCGTAATTTGTCGAGAACCTGGGGTAAACGTTTGGCGCCATTGTAGGTTGGGATCGCGATTGTGAAATTAACCATAACCACTTATTTGTTAGGGTTTTAGAGATACGCTTTGCTCCGATTGGCTCTCTGTTAATAGAGAACTATATCGGATTGAATAGCACCCCCCAATATAACTCAATTCTACCCAGTTAACCAATGTTTTATTATCAGTCCAAGGTTTTAGGTTCTATACTAATAAGCAGCTCTACCCGAATGCAGATTCAGGATGCCACAAATATCGATTATTATTCCCGTCTATAACGGTGCGACGACCATTCAAGCCACAATTGATTCTGTTCTCAAGCAAACTTTTTCAGATTTTGAATTGATTATTGTTAATGATGGTTCAACGGATAGTACCCTAGAGATTATCTCTCAGTATCGCGATCGGCGTCTTCAAGTGTTGTCCTATCCCCATGCTGGCGCTTCCGCTACTCGTAACCGAGGACTCAAACAGGCTTCTGGGGAATATATTGCATTTTTGGATGCTGATGATTTGTGGACTCCCGATAAACTAGAAGCCCAACTCAACGCCCTCCAAACCCACCCCAAAGCCGCAGTTGCTTATAGTTGGACTGATTTTCTAGATGAGGCGGGTTCCTGGCGACAAGCAGGTAGACATACGACAGTTAATGGAGAACCCTATGCTGCGATGCTCCTCTATAACTTTATCGAAAGTGGTTCAAACCCGTTAATTCGTCGTGATGCTCTTGACGATGTAGGAGGTTTTGATGAGTCTCTGAGCGGGGGACAAGATTGGGATTTATACTTGCGTTTAGCGGCTCGTTATCTGTTTGTCAATGTTCCGGCTGTTCAGATCTTTTACCGCATCCGCAATAACTCAATATCTTCTAATATTACTCGCCAAGAACAACAAGTTGTGAAAGTCTTAAATCGGGCTTTTTCGCAAGCTCCCGACAGCTTACAACCGTTAAAGCAAAAAAGCTTGGCTCTTGTGTATAAGTATCTGGTGTGCAGAACCCTTGACCTTTTACCAAATCGTTCTAACGGTTGGAAAGCGTTACGACTCATTGTTATTTATGTGAGGTACGAACCGGAAATTATTGGACAATTGAAGTTAATTTTCATTCTCCTACTCAAAAGTATTGGTTTAATCCTAACCCCTCAATTTCCCCAACTCCTTCAAAAACTCAAACGTCTCATTCACTCAGAAGTTCATGCTTCGGGTTGAATTTTTGTGGTAATTGCCGTTAACTGAGAGGGAAGTTTTTCTTCTTTTTCGGAAGTTGCGGGTTTGTTAGTAAAAGACAAACCTTCCTCGGAACGATCAATATAAATCGTATCTCCGGCTACATACTTTTGTTCTAATAATAAATTCGCAATCGGATTTTCTAACTCCCGTTGAATGGCTCGTTTTAACGGTCTAGCCCCATACACTGGATCGTAACCCACTTCTGCAATATAATTCATTGCCTCTGGAGACAACACCAAACTAATTTTTTGATCGACTAATAACCGCATCAGTCGCTTGACTTGAATCGCCACAATATGACGCAATTCTGATTTATTCAAAGCATGGAATAGAATCGTTTCATCGACTCGATTGAGAAATTCGGGGCGGAAATGCGATCGCAAAGCACCCATTACCCGACGGTACATTTCTTCATAGCGAGAGTCATCTCCAGCCACATCAAGAATGTATTCACCCCCAATATTACTCGTCATCACAATGACTGTATTGCGGAAATCAACTTTCCGGCCGTGAGAGTCGGTAATTCGGCCATCATCGAGGACTTGTAAGAGGATATTAAAGACATCGGGATGGGCTTTTTCCACCTCATCAAAGAGAATCACAGAGTAGGGATGACGGCGCACAGCTTCAGAAAGTTGACCGCCTTCATCGTAGCCAATATACCCTGGAGGCGCCCCGACTAACCGAGAAACGGCGTGTTTTTCCATATATTCGGACATATCAATCCGAATCAAGGAGTCTTCGCTGTCAAACAGAAACTCGGCTAAGGCTCGGGCTAACTCGGTTTTTCCGACCCCTGTTGGCCCCATAAACAGGAACGAACCGATGGGACGGCTGGGATCTTTCATTCCGGCTCTCGCCCGTCTAATTGCGGCAGAAACGGCGGCTACGGCTTCTTGTTGTCCGATGACTCGTTGATGCAGATGGCTTTCGAGTTGCAGGAGTTTTTGGCGTTCAGACTCTAACAATCGATTAACAGGAATTCCAGTCCATTTAGCGACAATCGCGGCGATGTCAGCTTCGGTGACTTGTTCTCGTAGGAGGGTTGAACCTTGAGATTGTAATTTCAGCAGTTCGGCTTCTTTGGCTTCGCGATCGCGATGAACCGCTTCTAGTCTACCGTATTTTAATTGTGCAGCTTTATTGAGATCATAATCTCGTTCGGCTTGTTCGATTTGAACTCGCAGTTTTTCTTCTTCTTCTTTGAGGGTATTAATTCCGTCGAGTAACTCTTTTTCAGATTTCCATTGCGAGGATAATTTTTCTTGCTTGAGTTTCAACGCTTCAATTTCTTGTTTGATGCGATCTAAGCGGAAACTCACGCCTACATCGGCTTTGTGGAGTGCATCTCCATTTTTAGCATCACTTTCGCCTTCAATGGAGAGTTTTTCCATTTCTAGCTGCATGATCCGCCGATCTATTTGTTCGAGTTCGACGGGTTTGGAGGTGATCTCCATTTTGAGTTGGGCTGCGGCTTCATCCACTAAATCAATGGCTTTATCGGGTAGAAAGCGATCGCTAATATAACGACTAGAAAGTATCGCCGCCGCGACTAAAGCAGAGTCCGTAATTTTAACCCCATGATGACGTTCGTAGCGGTCTTTGAGACCTCGTAGAATAGAAATCGTATCCTCTGGGGAAGGCTGATCAACGTAAACCTGTTGGAAACGTCGTTCTAAGGCGGCATCTTTTTCGATATGTTTGCGATATTCATCGAGGGTAGTTGCTCCGATACAGCGCAATTCGCCCCGTGCTAACATCGGTTTGAGTAAATTTCCGGCATCCATCCCCGAGCCTCCGGTACTCGCACCCCCGCCTGCACCAACAACGGTATGCAGTTCATCGATAAATAGTACAATTTGTCCGTCGGAGTGGGTGACTTCTCGCAAGACTGAGCGTAATCGTTCTTCAAATTCGCCTCGATATTTGGCACCAGCGATTAAACTCCCCATATCGAGGGAAATTAACTGACGATTTTTGAGAGATTCGGGAACGTCTCCATTGACGATTCGTTGAGCGAGTCCTTCGGCGATCGCTGTTTTTCCGACTCCGGGTTCTCCGATTAATACGGGGTTATTTTTGGTGCGCCGGGACAGACAACTGACGACTCGACGAATTTCTTCATCCCGACCAATAACGGGGTCAAGTTTTCCGGCTTTGGCTTGTTCGGTGAGGTCGCGCCCATAGCGTTTGAGGGCATCATAACCGGTTTCGGGGTTCTGTGTTTCGACTTTTGCACTGCCCCGAGTGGCTTTGATGGCGTCTTCTAGCTTTTTACGACCAGCAACAGTCGGAGGACGAGCGGATGTGCGTTGCTCCATTCCAGGGCGACCGGGGCGTGCGGGAGGTTGTTGTTGTCCACCACCACCGAGAAGACGACGCCCAATCCGTTCATCGTCTGCAAAAGCCAGCAAAAGGTGTTCGACGGAGATAAATTCATCTTGCCAAGTTTCTCGGGTTTGTTCGGCGACATCGAGTAATACATCTAACCCACGACCCAGGTAGAGATGATCGATTTTACCGACTCGGGGCTGACGCTTGGTATGGGCTTCGAGTTGTTGGGTGATATTTTCTGGGTCTATTCCTGCGCGCTCTAGGATGTTGGTCGCGAGTCCATTTTGTTCGAGTAGAGCAATGATTAAATGTTCGACTTCGAGTTGCTGATTTTGAAAACGACGAGCCACATCCTGGGATTTTACGATCGCTTCCCAGGCTTTATCTGTAAATTTGCTCGGATCAGTCGGTTGCATCTTGCGATTTTAAGTTGGGGGTTTGGAATTGAAAAAGGAAGGTTGGGGATAGAAGCAGGAAAATTTTAGAATTGACTGCTGGTCAGATGGCGTTAGGGCTTTACTGCTGTTTGTTTTCCTACTTCTATCATTTTTTGTTAGCTGGCAGCAGTTGCGGTTTCTTTTTCTGGGGTGCTGCTGTGGGTGCTGAGTTGAATCAGTTCTATCTTATACCCATCGGGGTCTTGTACGAAGGCAATTACGGTAGAACCATGTTTCATTGGGCCAGGTTCACGGGTGACTTTACCCCCTGCGGCTTTAATTTGGTCACAGGTGCTGTAGATATCTTCTACTCCTAAAGCAATGTGGCCGTATCCATCCCCGATGTCATAATGATCGGTTCCCCAGTTGTAGGTTAACTCAATAACGGAGTGATCGGCTTCATCCCCATAACCGACAAATGCCAGGGTAAATTCTCCGCCGGGATAGTCTTTCTGGCGTAGGAGCTTCATTCCGAGAATATCACAGTAAAACTTTTTAGATTCTTCTAGGTTGCCGACGCGCAACATGGTATGTAACAGTCTCATTACTCGTATTTACCTTTTTTTATGTACCCTCACTGTTTATTTTAAGAGGATGTTTGCGACTTGAGCAGAGATTGGGGTTGAAATTTGCTGAGGCTTTCCTCTGTGTTCCCTGACTTTTGCGGGGTTGTCTTCCGTATTTTAAGAGACGTTAAGTTGATTATCGGTTCGTTTTAATTTCTTTGACATCCTCTCCGTCGTAAACAACGGAGATTCCAAACATCACTGTCTGGGCTTCCTCTTTCCACGAGCTGACTTACTAGGTTGAGTTTCCCCAACAGAGCAGAGGGCATTCTCTTCAGAGGCGTTAATTACCACCTGCCCGGCGGTATTTTAAAAACAGATATTAAGCGGAAGAACGGATTAAGTTATCTGTAGGACAGCATAAATCTCTGATACTCGCAGTTAAATTAATCCGTTAATCGATTTCTTATCCGTTTCTTTATTTGATAGCTGTTTTAATGCAGATTTCAATATGTTTCTGGCGGCATTTTCATCTCGGTCAGCAATATACCCGCAGTGAGGGCATTCATGGGTTCTCGTACTGAGAGTTTTTACAACTTTCTCGCCACAATTTGAACAGTTTTGAGAAGTATATGCGGGTTCGACAGCAATAACTGGAACCCCATAAACCCGCGCCATATATTCTAACCATTCTCGAAACCTGTACCAAGCTGCATCGCTAATTGATTTGGCTAGATGATGATTTTTAACCATGTTGCGAATCCGTAGGTTTTCAACCGCTACCAAGTCGTTAGACTGTATGACGTGTTGGGCTAGTTTACAAGCCCAATCATTACGCCTGCGTGAAACCTTGAGATGCGCTCTACCTAATTTGTTTCTGGCTTTTTGGCGATTTTGACTGCCTTTTTGAGTTCTTGATAATCGACGTTGTAGCTTTTTAAGCTTGCGTTCATCTTTTCTCAAAAACCGGGGATTATCTATTTGATTACCAGAACAATCTGTGTAGAAATAGTTAAGACCTACATCTAATCCTGTTTGTTTTCCTGTGAGTTCTTTTTTCTCCTCTCGTTCATGGTCTATCAGAAATTGAGCATAATACCCGTCATGTCTTCTAATTACCCTCACTCGTTTGATTTGTTTTAACTGATAATAGTGCAGGTTCCGGCTTCCCCAAAGCTTAAATGTACCCGTTTGAAACTTGTCTGTGAACGTTAGATAACGTCTGTCCTCTGAAAGTTTCCATCCTGATGTTTTGTATTCAACAGACGCTCTAACTTGATACTTTTTAAACTTTGGGAATCCTTTTGAGCCTGGTATTTTCTGCTTGCAATTCCGATAAAATCTTTCAATTGATGCCCAAGCTCTTTCTGCGTGTGCTTGTCGTGCCATTGAGTTTAACCTTGATGCCCAAGGAAACTCTGGATTGTCTGACAACAGTTTGCAGTGCTTGTAGGCATCGTTGCGACTTTTAACTTGACCGTCTAACCATGCCCTGATGACGCTGTTGCGAACAAATCGACCTGTCCGAATGGCTTCATCCAAGCTTCGGTACTGGCAATATGTTCCTTGCAGCTTCATTTCATATACGAGCATAATTTGTCGTCGTCGCTGACGATAACCCATCATAGCACGAACATAATCCGTCGTGAACGACGGGGCTTTTGACCCGCTTTTTTTGGTAAGGAGTAACTGACAATTTTAGAAAAGAATGCTTAAATTGTAATAGGGAATACAAAAACCTGACCCTGAAAGTCTGTGGATCTCGTTTCAGGCTTAATTCCCCGGAATTCATTTCAGTTTGAATGACAAAGCACCGCCAAGATTCGACCTGTTAGACGAACCGTTCCCACGTCGCTCTTTTTAGGCTTATAGAATTTTTGGGTTGACCATGAATAAACTGACCTCAACGCTGGATCCCTTGACCGCAGAAGATATCACTCGCTTAACTGGAATTGATACTCCTGTCGTCGAAAAAATGTTTAATGCAATTGCTGATTTTACAAAAGGTGATTATCGCCAAATTCGACGTGCTGAACAAGCAGGAGTAAAAGATGAGAAGATTGAACTTCTCAATACTTTTATGAATAAAATGTCAGGCTATCAGGGAGAGATTTATCGAGGACTATCTTTTGGTGAGAAATCGATTCAGACCTTTATTGAAAATCTCAAACAACCGGGCGGTTATACTTTAGAAGCAATGGCTAGCTTTACCTATAGCTTAAATGTTGCTGAAAATTATTCGGGTTCTTGCTATTGCGTTGTACTCCGAGTCAAAGGAAATCGTTCGGGTGTGGCGATTTGTGATTTTTCTGCGATGTATGCTGAATGTGAAGTGTTGGTTCCCAAAGGCACTAGATACCAAGTTGTTAATCTCCCGGATAAAATAGAACGGGGAAAAATTAATTATATTGATCTGCAAGAGATTTAAAATCATCAACTTAGTGTTTACTGTTTCTAGGTGGGGGCAATTTATGAATTTCCCCTACTTTTTTTAGGGATCACTTTTGACTGTCTATGAACCTGACCTAACCATTTTTGCAATCGATATAACTCACTTAATCCGATGGATTTAGTTTTGACCGAAATTTACTTCCCGATGGCGATGCTTTAATTAGTCTTTTGGCCGAATGTGCAAACGATGGTATGGCGATGGCGATGCACTTTGAACCCAATAAAACTACGCCTGCAAGCGTTCCTGAACCCACCACTGTTACCAGTTTGGCTTTAGTTGGTTTGGCGTTGGTTGGTGGCAAACTTCGCAACCGCAACAAAGCTTAGTTAACATTTTGCTAACATTTATGAGCAGCGGTTTCCCTTTTGGCGTCTACTTAATTTTGAACAATAAACATAAACAGAAAAAATCTCAGAATATAAACGGTAGAGAAGTTAAATTTTCTACCGTTTAGTTTTGCTTTGAGGAGAAAGGCTTTTACAAAAAGGACTTTCAGAGGTAGACTGGAAAACTTAGATTCATTCTACTGTTTCAGTGTTTTCCTCTCCAAACTCATGCAACTGATTGACTGGTTAATTGTTTTACTATACCTTATCGTGACAATGGCGATGGGGTTGTATTTGTCTCGTCAAGGTTCAAAAAGTCTTGCTGATTTCTTCGTTTCTGGGCGATCGCTTCCTTGGTGGTTAGCAGGAATTAGCATGGCGGCGACGACGTTTTCGATTGATACTCCTCTCTATATTACCGGAGTTGTCGCTAATCGAGGAATTGCTGGAAATTGGGAATGGTGGACGTTTGGTATCTCTCACGTCATCATGGTCTATGTTTTTGCACGAATGTGGCGACGTTCAGAGGTTCTCACCGATGCCGAATTAACCGAATTGCGTTATGGTGGCAAAATGGGGGCTGTTTTAAGGGGTGTAAAAGCGTTTATTTTTGCAGTTCCAATGAATTGTATTGCCATTGGTTATGCTATGTTAGCGATGGTAAAAGTGGTAGAAGCGTTAAATATTTGGCAAGCATTAGGGATTGAAGCAACTGAAACCAATTTCAAACTTTTGAGTGTGATTGGGGTGAGTATTTTTGTTTTATTTTATGCCGGATTAGCCGGACTTTGGGGTGTTGTTGCTACTGACTTTTTTCAGTTTTTTCTGGCTTTATTTGGAGCGGTCATTGTTGCTTATTTTGCTTTAAATAGTGTGGGTGGAATTGGGGAATTAGTGGCAAAAGTTCCCCTTGCTTCTCCCGACAAAGATATTTTATCTTTACTTCCGGTTTCTTTTGGCGGTGAAAATGGATTGATTAGCTTTAGCAAAACAGCCGGAATTACAGCAAGTACCTTTTTTGCTTATATTTTTATTCAATGGTGGTCTTGGCGAAGAAGTGATGGGGGCGGTGAATTTGTTCAACGATTTGCAGCGGCGAAAACAGAAGCTGAAGCTGAAAAAGCGGCTTGGACGTTTAATATTATGCACTATGTTATTAGAACTTGGCCGTGGATTTTGGTGGCGTTGGCTTCGATAGTTCTTTATCCAGATTTAGAAGATAAAGAGTTGGGTTATCCTCAATTAATGCTGGATTTTTTGCCTCCGGGAATTTTGGGATTAGTTGTGGCTTCTTTGTTGGCTGCATTTATGAGTACAGTTTCTACTTCGATTAATTGGGGGGCTTCTTTTATTACTAATGATCTTTATTTGCGTTTTGTTAAACCTGATGCGTCTCAAACTCAATTGGTTTTTATCGGGCGATTATCTTCGGTTTTAGTTACTGTTTTAGGGGCGGGTGCAGCATTTTTAGCAACGGATGTAGCGACGGTTTTTCGGTTAGTTATTGCCATTGGTACGGGTTCGGGATTGATTTTGATTTTACGCTGGTTTTGGTGGCGAATTAATGCAGCAGCCGAATTAACCGCAATTTTAGCCAGCTTTTTTGTGGGGATGACCACCAGCTTAGTTCCGCTTTTTAAGATCGAAGATTTTGGCTTGCGGATTATGTTTATTACCGCTTGTGTGACGATTTTGTGGGTGACGGTTTTGCTGTTGACTTCACCAGAATCTGAGGAAACTTTAGAAGCATTTTATCGCCAGGTTCGACCCGGTGGGCCAGGATGGACAAAACAACGTCTGAAAACGAGTTTACCTCCAGATCAAGATTTGGGGTTGGATTTACAAAAGGCGATCGCAGCGATTGTATTATTGTTAGGGACGCTGTTAAGTGTGGGTGGATTTTTACTGTTGCAAGAAACCCTCGCTTGGGTTTGTCTAATTTTAGCCGTTGGGGGCGGAGTAACCTTGCGTCAATTGAGTAAAACTCGAATCTTACCCACACCCAGGCCAGGACTCGATGATCAAGATCTAGAAGATGATCAGTAGAAAACTACACCCAAAATAGATTACAATTGTCAAAGCATTCTCCGGCTGAATTTGAAAATCCTATGGCTATTTTTCGTCAATATATTGCGCCTTTGTTGGCGGTTTTGATCTTTTTATTGGCTTTGGTTGCAGTCAGCGCTCGGATCTTTTTACCGGGTGATTTAGCGGCACCTGCACCCGTCAGTGAAATGAGTCCGACCGGAGAACAAGCTCTAGTTTTCCTCAATCGGATTCGTGTCTGATCCGTTCATTCCCGGTTATCGATTGCGTTCGGGTTCTCGTTTGGATCGGGCGTTGCTGTTGAAGTTTATGACTCGCACTTATCGAGAACTCTATAGCGATCGCAACTTTAACCATTTAGCCGATACCATTGAGCAGTATTTTAGCGCCCAAACGCCTCTGTGGTGGGTGGAAGTTACAGGGGATCAAAAGTCCTCAGAAACACCCGTTTATTCAACTCCATTCCGAACGCTTTCGCCGATTGCTTGTTTGTGGATGGGAAATGCTATTGATCAGTTGCAGGGTGAACGAATTGCTCATATTTTTCTGGTGTACGTTCATCCGCAACATCGTCGTCGGGGAATTGGTTCAGCTTTAATGCTTCAGGCCGAAAATTGGGCGAAACAACGAGGAGATCAACAAATTAGCTTACAAGTTTTCTCCCATAATCAACCTGCACTTAATCTTTATCAGAAATTGGGTTATCAAACTCAGTCCATTTCGATGTTGAAGTCCCTCGCCGATCAATAAAGGTAAGAAATTTGCGATCGCGTGGCTCAGATGTGACCGTCGTGCTGTAAATTAATAATATGGAGGATGAGAAGCTTAGTGTAATTCATAGCCCAGAAGCCTGGGAAAGCCCCCTGGATCACATGGAGGAATCAGAAATTCCCAAGCCCGATCCAGAGGAAATGTTGCCGTTGCTTGAATCACCGGAATCGCAACGCCGGATGATTGCAGCGAGGGCATTTTGTGAGATTCAAGACAAGCGGGCAGTTCTGCCGTTGATTAATTTGTTGACGGAGGCTTGTCCATTAATTCGGGTGAGTGCAGCTTATGCTTTAGGACGAAACCCAAGCCCCGATGCAGTCGAAGCGTTAATTGAGCAACTCGAACAAGATTGGAATGGTTATGTTCGTAAAGGCGTCGTTTGGGCTTTGGGAAATTGTCGAGATCAGCGGGCCTTAACTCCATTGGTCGATGCGTTGAAAACCGATATTCCCGCCGTGCGGTTGTGGGCCGCCAGTTCTCTCGGTCAAATGGCAAAAGTCGGGTATGATGTGGTAGTTCGGGCGGTTCCGCCTGTGATTGAAGGGCTAATACACGATGAAGTCGCCGCTGTTCGCAGTAATTGCGCTTGGGCATTAGGTCAGTTGTGTCGAGAAATGCCTTCTAATGCAGTGTATGCTGGAGCGATTGATGCCCTGATTGAAGCCTTAGAAGAAGACAAGGATGTAGGTGTGCGAGAGGATGCCAAATCGTCGTTATTACGAGTCGGTGATCCCCGTGGGTTACAGATTATTGAGGAGTTACAACGGGATGGTTTATTATAACCTCTGAACTTGGGGTTTTTGCTAATTGCGCTAAAACCATGAACAATGAACCGTGAACTTCTCAAGTGCAATAAATATTCATGGACTTAAACACCATTACGATTTCTGCGGAAACAGACAGTCCCGAAGGTTTAATCGTGTTTCTGCATGGTTGGGGCGCCAATGCTGAAGATTTAGCTTCATTAACGCCGTTGCTGAGGCTACCCCAATATCAGTTTATCTTCCCCGATGGCCCCTTTCCCCATCCCCAAGTTCCGTTAGGACGGGCGTGGTATAGTCTAGAAACCTCTGAATACAAAGGACTAGATGAAAGTCGTCAAACGCTACAAGACTGGTTAGCTTCCCTGGAAACTTCTACAGGGATTCCGGCGAGTCGAACAATTTTAGGCGGTTTTTCTCAGGGAGGGGCGATGACGATGGATGTGGGACGAAAATTGGGCTTGGCTGGATTAGTGGTGTTGAGTGGCTATCTGCACTTTTCTCCTGAACCTCAAGAGGATTCTTTACCTCCGATGTTAATTGTACATGGTCGTCTGGATCGGGTGGTGCCGTTGAGTGCTGCTCTAAGAGCCAGAGATAGTTTTCAGAAACTTGGAGCAAATATACAGTATCACGAATTTGATATGGCGCACGAAATTCGTCCGGAAGTTTTAAGTTTAATACGAAGTTTTGTTGTGGAGGTGATGTCGAAATCCAGTTAAAACCTTACACTAGAAATAGGGAGTCTGATGTGAGATTTACCCACACAAAGGCTCAAAGCAAATGCGACTTAACGGAGGTAGCTACAGATGGAAACGTTGACTCGATCCTCACCGCAAATTTCTACACTGACTGTAGAGGATGTGGCTGAATTAGCTACACGTTTGGAAATCGATGACTATAGCGATCCGTTTGAGGGTCTTAACGATTGGCATTTGCTACGAGCGATCGCATTTCAGCGTCCAGAGTTAGCTGAACCTTATCTGTATTTACTCGATATCGAGACTTACGACGAGGCTTAATCGTTCATCGGTGAGTTGAGATGAATAATTTGAGGGGTTCACAGCATGGGCTGTACCCCTATTTTCATTTTAATTCCGAGTGATAACAAGGGTTTAAAGGTCAACTGATTTCTCTATTTTTACCCTTTTTATTTGGAAGATAGAAGATGAAACAAATTTTACCTTCTCCTTTTAAAAGAAAAATCTTAATCGCGGTTAGTGGGGGAATTGCAGCTTATAAAATTTGTGAGGTGATCTCAACTTTAGCGAAAGCTGGAGCGGAAGTCAGAGCGATTTTAACCGACTCAGCACAACAGTTTATTACGCCTTTAACGATCGCGACGCTTTGCCGTCATCAAGCCTACACTGATGCCGATTTTTGGCAACCGACTCACGGGCGTCCACTACATATTCAGTTAGGAGAATGGGCGGAATTAGTGGTCATTGCTCCAATAACTGCCAATACTTTAGCGAAAATTGCGACCGGAATGGCGGATAATTTGTTAACCAATACTATTCTCGCTTCGAGTTGTCCAGTGTTGTTGGTTCCCGCGATGAACCGTCAGATGTGGCAACAAAATATTGTTCAGCAAAATTGGCAGCAAGTTTTGAGTCACGAGCGCTTTCATGGGATGACTCCGGTTGCGGGGATTCTTGCTTGTGATCTTCCCCTCAAAGAAAGGGAGGGTTGGCAAGTGAGTGCAGGACGTATGGCTGAACCGAAACAAATTCTAGCTCATATCGAGTCATTGCTGCATACGGGTGGAAAACGGGATTTACTCGGAAAGCGGGTGTTAGTCAGTGCAGGAGGCACCCGAGAACATCTTGATCCGGTGCGGTTTATTGGCAATCCTTCCACGGGGAAAATGGGGCTGGCTGTTGCTCAAGCGGCGATACATCGGGGGGCGACGGTAATGTTCGTACACGCACCGATAAAGACGGAGTTGCTGGCACTGTTGCCCGATGAGGTGGAAGGGGTGAGTGTTACCACTGCCGAACAGATGCGTCAGGCGATGTTAGAACGGTTCTCGCCAGCCGATATTACGGTGATGACGGCAGCCGTGGGAGATGTTCAACCTGCGGACTATTACGATTACAAGCTCTCAAAAGGGGATTTACCTACAGCTATCCCATTAAAGCAATGTGTAGATATTTTAGCAGAATTGGGTAAAATAAAGCAACCCCCTCAATTTTTAGTCGGATTTGCAGCACAAACAGGGGAGATTTTAACGCCTGCTTTACGGAAATTAGAAGCAAAGAATTTGGATATTATTGTTGCGAATCCTGTGGATCAAGTTAATGCCGGGTTTGGGAGTGATACGAATACAGCGACATTAATTAATAAAATGGGAAAACAGGTTGATTTTGTCGGATGTAGTAAGTTAAAACTCGCCCATCATTTGTTTGATTTTATAGAGATTGATCATTAAATAATTATAGAAAAAAGAAGGACTAAAATCATCCTTCTTTAGAATAAACTTGCATGAAGTTAAAGCGAACAAAATGTTTTAGTTATCGCTTTCCCTAGAGGAATGTTGAAATTCCGAGTGATGACCATTACTATCTGGATTAGAACTTTCGTTATCGTGACGCCAGAGAAGACGTTGAGGCATTCCAATGGCAATTCCTTCGCGATCAAAAGCCAACTTAATTCGTAAGCGAAACTCTCGTCCAACTGCCCATTGTTGAATAGGTTGAGTCTTAATCCAAACTTGAATTAAAATACCATTGTGTGTAATCCCATCTACCCCTAAAATAGAAGCAGGTTCGATCATTAAATCCTGCCATTGAGGTTCACTTCGCATTTCCTCAGCGACTTGATGAATCACTTCTAAGGCGTGTTTAACATCAGCATCATAAGCAATCTCAATTTTGAAGTCAACCCGTGACCATTCTTTCGTTAAGTTTTGAACAACATCAATATTTCCATTCGGAATGGAAATCAAACGCCCTTCATCACCTCGCAAATGAGTCATGTACAAGTTCATTTTTTCGACAAACCCGGCAACATTACCCAACACAATCACATCACCCACTGCAAATTGATCGGTAAAAAGAATCAAACACCCACGAATTACATTGGTAATATGAGGTTGAAAAATATAGGTCACAATCAAAGTGATCACACCCGCACTAGCAAGTCCTTCTGTAGAAAGTCCTAACACTGATAAAGAGAGAATTGTTGCTAACCCATAAGCAATCACAGAGGTGAGTTGAGACAAAGCCGCAGAATAGGTTTTTACCCGCATGGTATAGCGTTGAGGTGTGGATGAAGTTTGTTGTGCTTCTGTCGCCCAACGGTTGAGAAGGGAATCAATAAAGAAATCAACAACTTTGTCAGCAATACTCAAAACAATCCAGATTAAAGCAATCCAAATCGGACTTTTAGCCAATAATACGGCATAAACTTTAGTAGGAGGATAGAAAAACAAAATCGCTGCGATTCCAAGCCCCCAAACAATCAGTTGTACCCAGAACAAAATATTTTCAATTAACAACATTAAGTTGATTTGCTGTTTTAAAATACTTTGTTGCTTTAAAGAATTTTGAGTTATGTACTGCCAGATCGACTCCACACTGGAAGTCACTAAATCAAACGGAATGTCTGTTAAATCAGTGTTGGTATTCTGCCGCTTGGAAGAATGTGTAGATCTTTGCTCAGTATGAGTTTGATCTGTCTTTTTCGCTGCATTAATTGCTTCTTCAGCTTCGGCAGCTTTGGCGGCTAACTCCTCAGAAGTTGTATCGGGTTCTACCGCGATTGATTTTTCTAAATCTTCTAACTGTTTGCGAACTTTACGGCGTCTGGCTTTAATTTGCTTTTTAATCCAAAAGAAGATGAAACTCAGGAGGAAAATTGCCGATAAGATAATTAAGAAAAGAACAACAAAATAAAAAGTATTTGCAGCAACAGCCTCTTGGGTTTTCAAAGAACTACTTAACTGTTGTTGAATTTTATATTGCCAGATTTTTGCCAGAACAAAGGCTTCTGTTTTCTCATAGGAGAAATTGGGAAAATTTTCAGTAATTTGCTGACGCCACTGTTCAATTCGTTTGAGTTGTTGAGGATCATTGGGTATCAATACATCCTGGTTAGGAATAACATCCCATTCCCGCACACTCAACAGGGTTTGCTTTAAAAATCCTTCTTGAGAAGGTAGATAGATAACCGGTATATTATTTTCAAGTGCAACTTCTATTTTAGGAGTTTGAGGGTGAAGACTTTCATCGGTCGTTTCAGATTGAGAGGTGAGTTTTTTACCGATGGCAGTATCTTTACTTTGTTCAAGGATAATTCTCTTCGCTGAATTCTTATTTCTATTTTTATTTAATGAAATTTCAGAGTTAGCTTGATTGGATGTTGCCCGACTTTGGGCTTTTTTTTGAATAAGATTCAGTTGTCGCTGAATTCTTCTGGCTCGTAATTCAACTGGTAAACTCGTGTTTTCTCCATTTTCAGTAACGGGTGGTGAAGCAATCTTCAAAACTGGCTCTGTACTTCCAGTCATCCAGACATGACTACACAACTGAAGATTCACGCAATTGAAGGGTTTATTAAAGGCATTGAAAATCGGTGTCTCGTTATTGCCTGTGGATTCGAGAGAAATGGGAATCGGAAATTGTGCTGTCGCTGTGGGTATTGCAGTTACAATTAGGATAAACGTTAGCACCGAAATAGACACAAACCGCATGGGTCTGTAGAGTCGGCTTCGTAAATGGCTGCTAAACGCTTCTAGTGTTCGGATAATCCCGATGTGGATGTCCACTAATTTAGGCATATTTACTTAACCTCTTGTTCGCACTTTTTCCATTCTACGCAACCCGAACAGAAACTGGGGGGAAATACTACTAAGGGGAGAGAACCCTACCCCTTCCTGTTTTCCCAATTTTTGACTGTAGCGAGAAGGTTAAGCAGATGACTCTATCTGAAGATAGAAAGATAAACCGGGTTAAAATCCGGATGATTACCCCTTTTTTATCTGATTTAAAGTAACTCGATAGTTTTAAGTGATTAGATGATCTAAAATTAATAATTCTAATTTATGAATATCGGGGAAGCGGGTATCATTTGTTGTAAAAAAGGTGATTGTAGAGGGGATAACTTTCAATTTAACTTGACTCAGAGCTTGAAAAAAAGCACTAACAACTGTCAAATAAGTTGAATTTTGTTCAATAAAATAAATCAGTAATGGAAATTCAGACTGACTAAATCCCCATAAAATATTTCCCTAGCTGAGAAAACTAGGGAAACAACTTAATATTAGATAATACTCCGTTCAGGTTGATAAGAAGTAATGGCTTTCATGTATTGAGCGCGTTCATAGGCCGATTGATTTTCACAATGGAGTTGTGACATAGAACCTTGCATCTGTTTAACAGACTCATATTCTTTCTCCTCCATCCAGGTTTTGATCTCAGTTTCCATCGTCTGAAGGTAGGGAATTCCATGTCGCAATAACGCCGAACAAACATGAGTTACTTTTGCCCCGGCCATTAACATTTTTATCGCATCTCGACCCCGTTGAATGCCACTTGTTGAGGCTAAATCTGCATTAATTCGACCTGATAAAATCGCTATCCACCGCATCGGTAAACGCAAAGCTTGAGCATTACTTAAAATCGAACCAGGTTCAACTTCTAATTCCTCGGGATTAATATCGGGTTGTAAGAAACGATTAAACAAAACTAACCCATCCGCCCCGGCTTCATCTAACTGTTTTGCCATGTTTGCCATATTGCTAAAAAACGGACTGAGTTTCACGGTGACGGGAATATTAACCTCCGCTTTCACTTCTCGCAAAGTATCAATATAATTCTGTTCAACTTGCGCTCCACTCATGTTAAAATCAGTTGGGACGTAGTAAATATTCAGTTCAATCGCATCGGCTCCGGCGTCTTGCATGAGTTTGGCATATTCGACCCAACCGCCCGAAGAAAAGCCATTTAAACTGGCAATAATTGGAATTTGAACCGCTTGTTTGGCTTGGCGAATATGGTCTAAATACAATTCCGGGCCAACATGAAATTCATCGGGTTCAGGAAAGTAAGTTAAGGCTTCTGCAAAGCTTTCGGTACCGTATTCTAAATGATGTTGAAGTTCAAATTTTTCGCGCAATAATTGTTCTTCAAACAGCGAATGCAAGACCACTGCACCCGCCCCCGCGTCTTCGAGACGTTTAATATTATCAATGTCTTCTGATAAAGGTGCCGCCGCAGAAGGAACGAGAGGTGAACGCAAATCTAAGCCCAAATAAGTTGTCGTTATATCCATGGTTTTGTTCTCTAAATACTGGGAAATTGAGGCGTGTTTATGAGCTTTTATCCCCCCTTCCTGTCTTCAAAAAGGGGGTGATTTGTCGGAGTTTAAATTATTCGGTATCGCTACTCGGACGAGAAGAATCATTTGTTTCCGGCGAACGATTTGCCAAATATTGATACATTTCCCAACGAGTATTTACATCTTGTTGGGCTTCTTTCATCAACTGTTTTGCATCAGCAGGTTTGCTCTTGGTTAACATCTTAAAGCGGTTTTCTTTATACATCGATGTTTCTACAGGTTGCTTCGGCGATCGCGAATCAAGTTGCAGTGGATTTTTACCTTGATCTGCAAGTTCTGGATGATAACGATACAACAACCAACGACCACTTTCAACAATCTCTTTTTGAAGGCTCATAGCAGTCATCATATTAATCCCATGAGCAATACAATGAGAGTAGGCAATAATTAATGACGGCCCGTCATAAGCTTCTGCTTCTAAGAAAGCTTTTAAAGTGTGTTCATCTCGCGCCCCCATCGCCACACTCGCCACATAAACATTACCGTAAGTCATGGCAATTAAGCCCAAATCTTTCTTCTGTGCAGGTTTACCGCCTGCGGCAAATTTTGCCACCGCAGCGCGAGGTGTAGACTTAGAAGATTGACCTCCGGTATTAGAATAAACCTCGGTATCCATCACTAAAATATTGACATTTCGACCACTAGCTATGACATGATCGACACCCCCAAAACCAATATCATAAGCCCAACCATCCCCACCGAAAATCCAAACCGATTTCTTCACTAAATAATCAGCAACACTGACTAATTGTTGAGCATCAGGATCATCAACACCCCGCAGGTTTTGTTTCAGTTGGGCGACGAGTTCCCGTTGTTCCCAAATATCAGCTTCTGATTTTTGCGGGTTATTGAGAATTTGCGAGACTAAATTATCGCCAATCATTCCGCCTAATTTCTGCAATAATTCTGTGGCAAAAGCGGCGTGTTTGTCTATCGAAAGT
This sequence comes from Lyngbya sp. PCC 8106, assembly GCF_000169095.1. GTDB lineage: Bacteria > Cyanobacteriota > Cyanobacteriia > Cyanobacteriales > Microcoleaceae > Capilliphycus. The sequence continues at coordinate 29,524 of NZ_AAVU01000024.1, read as the reverse complement.
CGGAACCCAAAACCAAATTCGGCGTTATCTTCAAACAAACTATTTGACCAAGCTGGCCCCCGTCCTTCGGCGTTTGTGGTGTAGGGTGTGGTGGGTAAATTTCCGCCGTAAATAGATGAACAACCTGTGGCATTTGCAATCACCATGCGATCGCCAAATAACTGGGTTGCTAGCTTAATATAAGGCGTTTCTCCACAGCCTGAACAAGCCCCAGAGAACTCAAATAACGGTTCTTGCCATTGTTGTTGACGAATGCGATCAACGTGCAGTTGACGGCGATCTGGGTTGGGTAAATTGAGGAAGAAATCCCAATTTTCTCGTTCTTGTTCCCGCAGGGGTTGTTGCGGTTCCATATTAATCGCTTTGCGGGATGCCATTGATTTGTTTTTCGCCGGACAAATATCAACACAAATTCCGCATCCGGTACAATCTTCTGGGGCGACTTGAATGGTGAATTTTTGACCGGAATATTCTTTATCTTTGATATTGGTAAACTTAAAGCTTTCCGGCGCTTTTTCTAATTCTTTTTCCTCATAAACTTTACCGCGAATGACCGCATGAGGACAAACCATAATACACTTGCCACACTGTACGCAAACATCCGGGTCCCAAACGGGAATTTCTTGAGCAAGGTTGCGTTTTTCCCATTTTGCAGTTCCCGTTGGATAAGTGCCGTCACTGGGTAAAGCACTCACAGGTAATTCGTCTCCCCGTCCGGCGATCATTGCCCCTTCGACTTCCTGAACAAATATCGGTGCATTAACAGGAATTGGCGGTAAACGACGCAGATCGCTATTCACTTCGCTGACATTAACTTCGTGTAGATTTGCTAATGTATTTTCTACGGCTTGGATATTCATTCTAACAATTTCCGCACCTTTTTTACCGTAGGTTTTTTCAATGGATTTCTTGATGTTGGCGATCGCTTCTTCTCGGGGTAAAACTCCTGATAAGGCAAAGAAACAGGTTTGCATAATGGTATTGATGCGTCGTCCCATGCCACTGTCACGGGCAACTGTATCAGCATCAATCACATAGAATTTGAGTTGCTTGCGGATGATTTGTTCCTGCATTTCTAGGGGCAATTTACCCCAAACTGACTCGACACTGTAAGGACTATTCAACAGGAACGTTGAACCCTGAGCGGCACATTTGAGAACATCTAATTTTTCCACAAACGTCCATTGATGACAGCCAATAAAGTTGGCTTGAGAAATCAAATAAGTGGAACGAATGGGGTTCGGGCCGAAACGCAGGTGAGAAACTGTTACCGCCCCGGATTTTTTGGAGTCGTAAACAAAATAACCTTGGGCGTAATTGTCGGTATCGTTCCCAATAATTTTAATTGAGTTTTTGTTGGCGCCAACGGTACCATCGGAACCCAACCCATAAAACATCGCCCGAACAACGTGATCAGGTTCGATTGAATATTCAGGTTCAAAAGGTAGGGAAGTTAAACCTAAATCATCGTTAATCCCAATCGTGAAGTGATTTTTGAGATTTCCTTGAGCTAGGTGATCAAACACGCCTTTGATCATCGCCGGAGTAAACTCTTTCGAGGATAAACCATAACGTCCCCCGATGATTTTGGGGAATTGTCCAACCCACGCTTCCATGAAAGCGGTAACAACATCGAGATAAAGGGGTTCACCACCTGCGCCCGGTTCTTTGGTGCGATCTAATACCGCAATGGTTTTAACGGTTTTGGGGATAGCTTCGATGAAGCGTTGGTTATCCCAGGGACGATACAACCGCACTTTTAACACCCCGACTTTTTCGCCTTGGGCGGTGAGGGTGTCAACGGTTTCGTGAACAGTTTCGCAACCGGAACCCATGAGGATAATGATCTGTTCGGCATCGGGGGCGCCGTGATATTCAAACAGTTTATAATGACGCCCGGTGAGTTCTCCGACTTGATCCATTGCGTTTTGAACCATCGCCGGACAAGCGGTATAGAAGGAATTCACCGTTTCTCGGGCTTGGAAGTAAACGTCGGGGTTTTGGGCAGTTCCCCGCAATACCGGGGCATCGGGGGTTAAGGCGCGGGCGCGATGTTCATAAACGTATTTGTCGTCAATGACTGAACGCAACACCGACTCATCAAGGGTTTCGATTTTTTGGACTTCGTGGGAGGTGCGGAACCCGTCGAAGAAATGAACGAAGGGAAGGCGAGACTCTAGGGTAGCCGCTTGAGAAATGAGGGCAAAATCATGGGCTTCTTGGACGGAGGCGGAACACAACATCGCAAAACCGGTTGCCCGAGTTGCCATGACATCGCTATGATCACCAAAAATGGAGAGGCCTTGGGCGGCTAGACTACGCGCAGCAACGTGGATAACGCAGCTTGTCAGTTCTCCGGCTATTTTGTACATATTAGGGATCATCAGCAATAATCCCTGAGAAGCGGTGAAGGTGGTCGTCAGAGAACCCGCTTGTAAGGCCCCATGCACCGCCCCGGCTGCACCTGCTTCGCTTTGCATTTCCACAACAGAGGGAATGGTTCCCCAGAGGTTGGGTTGGGCTTCAGACATCCAAGTATCTGACCATTCTCCCATCGGTGAGGAGGGGGTGATGGGGTAAATAGCGATCACTTCGTTGAGACGGTAAGCAACACGGGCGACTGCTTCGTTCCCGTCGAGGGTTGCATAGGTTTTTGTGTTCATTTGGATTTCCTCTAGATGCTGCGGTTATCAGCAGATTAACGACAGATTAAAATAGACTCAGTTTGATGCGACTGTATTGGGTTAAGGTTAAGGGTTTTCCTTTCTGTTATTAAACCTGCAAAAAATTTCATCCAATTTTACGGTTTACGGCAATCATTGCTATTTTGTGTTGAGTTCCTCAATGTCAATTATAAACGGTTATATATTCTTTAATCAACGGTTAAAAATTTAGGGTTAAGTTGTCTGTTTCCCTGAAAAGTTTACTCCGTTGATTCTGGGTTGGCGGATCTTGCCTGTTTTTGTTCTCTAAATCTTGGCTTTCACACCTGAGTCTGATCCCTCCCCCCATTTTCACTTTTTGAGTGAGTTGGTGAGAAGATTTGAAATTTTAACGGGGATAACCTCCTATCGGCTTCTCTGTGTTGATCTTCCAATAGATTTTCTGAAAAGGGATCGGCTCTTCATGTTTTTTAATAGTTTGTGACTTTCTGTTGCTTTTTTCCGGCCGAAAACTTGAATCTAGGATTTGATTCGGGGTATTTTTCAGAATATGTCTCTACCAATCACCAAGTCTTTTTGTAAATAAACAATAATTTTACCACTCAACTGAATCGATTAATGGGTTAGATGTCTATTCAGCAGCAATTCTTAACAAACTTTGTTCGCTGAATTTTTAGAAGAAATTTAACAATTGCAGACAAAACATTCCGATATACTTAAAATTAGAAATTGAACCCTAGCTAGAGGTTGGTTGACAAATTTACATAAACAACCCTGCTGTTGTTTTGAACAAGTTTGAATTGTCTTGTTGATCGTTAAAATTCTCTCAACGGTGTGTACAGTCAAAGGTAGAAATAACAGACCCTTCAACACCGAAAAGCAACGGAAATTGTCACCAAAAGAACTATGCAATCTTCGACAAAAACCCCCCCTGCATCGGGACAAACCCCAGATTCATCGACTCATCCGAGTGGCGATAAGCGCTTTAAGGTCTTAGATGTCACCATGAAACGCAGCCAATATCGTCAAGATGCCCTGATTGAAGTGCTACACAAAGCCCAAGAAGCCTTCGGGTATCTCGAAGATGACGTGTTAATGTACGTTGCCCGTAACCTGAAACTGCCCCTCAGTAAAGTCTACGGCGTTGCCACCTTTTATCATCTATTTTCCCTCAAACCCGCAGGCCGTCATAACTGCGTCATCTGTATGGGAACAGCCTGTTATGTCAGAGGCGGTGACAAAGTGTTAGCCGCTATCGAAGAACAGACCGGAGTTCATTCGGGAGAAACCACCCCAGACGGTTTAGTCTCCCTGGTAACAGCCCGTTGTGTCGGGGCTTGTGGGATTGCGCCTGTGGTTGTCTATGATGGCAAAATGGCACCCCAACAAACCGCAGAATCTTCGGTTGAAAAAATTAAGGAATGGCAAGCGGAATAGGGAACAGGGAACAGCGCTTGCCTTGCGGCGGGCGCGGTTTCCGGCGAGACTTAGTTTGCAATCTTAGGGAACAGGGAACAGGTAAGAGGCAACCATGCAATAGTTTTGTGGCTTCTGCTTCCCCCCTTTTTTAAGCAGGGCGAGGGGGAATAAAAACCTGATGACTCCAAGCCAAATTCAATCCCAAGTTACTTCCCGAACTTCTAATAAAAAAACCGTTGGGTTTCTCAAGTTAAACCCAAGTTACATTTGAGAGAAGAACACTATGGAATTAAATGAACTCTTAGAACTCGCCGAACAAGAACGTCAATCTTTGAAAAGTATTCGCATTCATTGTTGTACGTCTACCGGATGTCAAGCGGCGAATTCCTTGGCGGTGAAAAAAGAAATGGAACAGGCTGTTAAAAAAGCCGGACTCCAAGATAAAGTACAAGTGGTTGGCGTCGGTTGTATGGGGTTTTGTGGCAAAGGCCCAATTGTTGAAATTGAACCCGAAGGCTTACAATATGAAACCGTTAAACCCGAAGTTGCCGCTTCAATTGTAGAAGGATTAAATGGAGGAGAAGTTAAAGCCACTCCCGGCGATCCTCAACATCCATTTTTCAGTCGTCAAATGTTGGTGGTTCGTGAACATAGCGGCAAAATTGACCCCGAAAAAATTGGCGAATATTTAAGCGTTGGTGGCTATCAAGCCCTGCATCACGCCATCTATGAAATGACCCCGGAAGACGTCGTTTCAGAAATCACAAAATCGGGTTTGAGAGGACGAGGCGGGGCGGGTTATCCCACGGGTTTAAAATGGGCAACGGTGGCTAAAATGCCCCCCGGACAAAAGTATGTGATTTGTAACGCCGATGAAGGTGATCCGGGCGCTTTTATGGATCGTAGTGTGCTGGAAAGTGATCCGCATCGGATTTTAGAAGGCATGGCGATCGCCGGCTATGCAGTCGGTGCAACTCAAGGGTATATTTATGTTCGGGCAGAATATCCCCTGGCGATTTCTCGTTTACAAAAAGCCATCCAACAAGCCAAACGTCAAGGTATTTTAGGCACACAAGTTTTCGGATCACCTGTTAATTTTACCGTCGATATTCGCGTCGGTGCGGGGGCGTTTGTTTGCGGGGAAGAAACCGCTTTAATTGCTTCCATTGATGGAAATCGAGGCGTACCTCGTCCCCGTCCTCCTTATCCGGCTGTTTCAGGGTTGTGGGGAGAACCGACATTAATTAACAACGTTGAAACATTGGCAAATATTGCCCCAATTATCCGTAAAGGTGCCGATTGGTTTGCTAGTATCGGCACAGAAAAAAGCAAAGGCACCAAAATATTCTCTCTAACGGGTAAAATAAGAAATACGGGATTAATTGAAGTTCCGATGGGAATTTCTCTCCGAGAAATTGTAGAAGAAATGGGCGGAGGAGTTCCCGATGGAGAAGTCAAAGCCGTACAAACAGGAGGGCCGTCAGGCGGTTGTATTCCGGTTCATTTGTTAGATACACCTGTCGATTATGAATCGTTAACAAAATTAGGTTCAATGATGGGTTCGGGCGGTATGGTGGTAATGGATCAAGGCACTAGCATGATTCAAGTCGCACAATTTTATATGGATTTTTGCCGCGAAGAAAGTTGTGGAAAATGTATTCCTTGTCGCGCCGGAACCGTACAAATGTATCAGCTTTTAACTAAACTGATTAAAAAACAAGCCACCGCAGCAGACCTCGAAAAACTCAAAGAATTGTGTGAGATGGTAAAAGCTACAAGTTTGTGTGGATTAGGACAAACAGCACCGAACCCGATTGTCAGTACCTTGCATTATTTTGAATCTGAATACACCGAATTATTGGTTTCTCAAGAAGTTTCTAATAGCAAGGTTTTGGTTTAATTAACCTGTTTGAATTTTCAGAGGAATTAACCATGTTTTGTGAACAATGTGAACAAACCGCAAGCGGACAAGGCTGCCATCAATGGGGTGCTTGTGGGAAAAGTCCAGAAGTAAATGCTGTACAAGATTTACTCGTTTATTGCTTGCGAGGAATTGCCCCTGTTGCCTTAAAAGCGAAGGAATTGGGAATATTAACCCATGAAATTGATGTGTTTACCTGTGAGTCGTTGTTTTCCACAATGACAAACGTTAACTTCAATAAAAAACGCTTTGGGGAATACGTTCAACACGCCATTCAACTCCGAGAAAATTTAAAAGCTGAAGTTGAAAAACAGAGTTCAACTCCGGTTGAATGGTCTGAGATTAGTGACTATCAACCCGACTTTACCGAAAGTTTGGCACAACAAGGTCAAGATGTTGCCTTGAAGTTGATCACGCAGTCTGAAAGTAATGTTGATATTTTCTCACTCAAACTAACAGTGCTTTATGGGGTAAAAGGGTTAGCATCTTATAGTTTTCACGCCCAAGAATTGGGTCAGGAAGATGACCGCATTTACCAATTTTGTTACGAAGCCTTAGCCGCTTTAGACCAAAATAACCTCAGTTTAGAAGATTGGGTGAATTTGGTGTTAAAAGTCGGAGAAATCAACTATTTGGCAATGGAATTGTTGGATGCGGGTCATACTCAAACCTACGGCCATCCCACGCCAACAGTTGTCCCGTTAAACCCGAAATTGGGTAAAGCAATGTTAGTCTCAGGACACGACATTAAACAACTCGAAGCTATTCTAAAACAAACCGAAAATACCGGGATTACCGTTTACACACATGGCGAATTATTACCCGCCCACGGTTATCCGCTTTTGAAGCAAAAATATCCCCATTTGTACGGGCATTACGGCACGGCTTGGCAGAATCAAACTAAAGAATTTGCGAAGTTTCCGGGGGCGATTATTGTCACAACTAACTGTTTAATGCCCACCCAAGAAACCTACGAAGATAAACTGTTTACACTAGGGCCAGTGGGTTATCCGGGAATTAGCTATTTAGCGGATACAGAAGACAATACGCCTAACTATACTCTCGCCATTCAAAAAGCCCTGGCGTTACCAGGATTTACAGAAGAAAAAGAACCTCGTCAAGTCACCGTAGGTTTTGCCCGCAATAGTGTTTTAAATGTTGCCGATCAAGTTATTTCTGCGGTAAAAGAAGGCAAAATTCGTCATTTCTTCCTGGTTGGGGGTTGTGATGGCGCAAAACCGGATCGCAATTATTACACCGAATTTGTGGAGAAAGTTCCCAAAGATTGCATTGTTTTAACGCTAGCTTGTGGTAAATTCCGTTTCTTCGATAAACAGTTGGGAGAGATTGGAAATCTGCCCCGGTTGATGGATGTGGGACAGTGTAATGATGCCTATTCTGCCATTCAAATTGCGTTGGGACTCGCCCAAGCATTTGAGATGGATGTGAATGAATTGCCGTTATCAATGATTCTGTCTTGGTATGAACAAAAAGCCATCGCAGTGTTATTAACCCTATTGTATTTAGGGATTAAAGATATTCGCTTAGGGCCGACTTTACCCGCTTTTCTATCTACCAATGTATTGAATTTGTTGTCGGAAAAATATAACCTGCAACCGATTACAACACCGGATCAAGATTTAGCCGCTTGTTTAGGTTAACCCCCACCAACCTCCCCCTAAAAGGAGGAGGCTAATTACACCCTCTCCTCGCAGGGGAGGGATGGGGAGGGGTCGATAAAGAGGTCAAAAAAACACCCATCTGACTCAAAGAGGAGAACACCATTTATGTCTGTAAAAACCCTGAAAATTAATGACATTGATGTAGCCATTGAAGAAGGTTCGACAATATTAGATGCTGCCAAAGAAGCCGGGGTTCATATTCCCGTCCTCTGTCATTTAGAAGGAGTTTCTGATGTGGGGGCTTGTCGGTTATGTTTAGTCGAAATCAAAGGCCTCAACAAATTACTTCCTGCTTGTATTACCGAAGTTTCTGAAGGAATGGAAGTCACAACACACACTTCTCAACTGCAAGACTATCGTAAAATGGTTGTAGAATTGTTATTCTCAGAAGGGAATCATGTTTGTGCCGTTTGTGTGTCCAATGGTAACTGTGAATTGCAAGATGTGGCGATAGAAGTCGGGATGGATCATACCCGTTTCCCCTACATATTTCCCAAGCGAGACGTTGATATTTCTCATCCCCAATTTGGCATCGATCATAACCGTTGTATTCTCTGTACTCGCTGTGTTCGAGTCTGTGATGAAATTGAAGGCGCCCACGTTTGGGATGTCGCCGGACGAGGTGCCGATGCTAAAGTGATTACAGGATTAAATCAACCTTGGGGTCAGGTCAGCGCTTGTACATCTTGTGGAAAATGTGTAGATGCTTGTCCGACGGGTTCAATTTTCCGTAAAGGATCTACAGTAGAAGAAATGATTCACGACCATTCTAAGCTTGACTTTATTGTTACCGCACGGGAGAAAAAAGAATGGATAAGATAAGATTTGCTACCATTTGGTTAGCGGGTTGTTCCGGTTGTCATATGTCCTTTTTAGACTTAGATGAATGGCTAATTGATCTCGCTGAAAAAGTCGATGTTGTCTTCAGTCCGGTGGGCAGTGATATTAAAGAATTTCCCGAAAATGTAGATGTTTGTTTGGTGGAAGGGGCGGTTGCCAATGAAGAAAATTGGGAATTGTTAAAAAAAGCTAGAGAAAGGTCGAAATTTCTAATTTCTTTCGGAGACTGTGCGGTAACAGCCAACGTTCCCGCCATGCGAAATATGTTAGGGGGTTCTGAACCTGTTTTAAAACGTTGTTACTTAGAGTTAGGTGATGTCACGCCGCAAATTCCGAAAGACCCCGGTATTGTCCCAGAACTCCTTGATCGGGTATGCCCCATCCATGAAGTCGTGGATGTCGATTTGTTTTTACCGGGTTGTCCGCCATCCGCCGATCGGATTAAAGCTGCGATCGCACCCTTATTAGCCGGAGAAAAACCCCAAATTACCGGGCGAGAAATGCTCAAATTTGGATAAAAAAAGGATGATAATTTATGTCTAAAACAGTTGTCATTGACCCGGTAACTAGAATCGAGGGTCATGCTAAAATTTCGGTGTATTTAGATGATGCGGGCGAAGTGGAAAATGCTCGTTTTCACGTTGTAGAATTTCGCGGTTTTGAGAAATTCTGCGAAGGTCGCCCGATGTTTGAAATGGCGGGAATTACCGCTAGAATTTGTGGAATTTGTCCGGTTAGTCATTTATTGGCTTCTGCAAAAACTGGCGATAAAATATTAGCGGTTCAAGTTCCGCCTGCGGGTGAAAAACTGCGGCGAATGATGAATTTAGCCCAGTTAACTCAATCTCATGCGCTATCGTTTTTTCACCTGAGTAGTCCCGATTTTCTGATCGGTTGGGATAGCGATCCAGCAAAACGAAATATTTTTGGATTAATTGCTTCTGATCCGGATTTAGCCCGAGGAGGAATTCGCCTGCGTCAGTTTGGTCAAACGGTGATTGAACTATTAGGTGCGAAGAAAATTCATGCGGCTTGGGCGGTGCCTGGAGGAGTGCGATCGCCATTATCAGAAGAAGGTCGAACTTGGATTAGAGAACGTCTTCCTGAGTCAAAAACGACCGCAGAAAATGCCCTAGATTTGTTTAAAAATTTGCTGGATTCTCACTTTACTGATGAGGTGGATGCGTTTGGAAAATTCCCCTCATTATTTATGAGTTTAGTTGCAGAAAATGGGAACTGGGAACATTACGGAGGTCATCTCAGGTTTATTGATAGTGATGGAATTATTGTTGCCGATAATTTGAGTGAAGATGATTACCAAGAATTCTTGGGAGAAGCTGTTGAAAGTTGGTCTTATCTCAAGTTTCCCTATTACAAACCTTTGGGATATCCTAATGGAATGTATCGGGTTGGGCCGTTAGCCCGCTTGAATGTTTGCGATCGCATTGGCACCCCAGAAGCGGATCGAGAATTACGAGAATTTCGCGATCGCGCAGGTGGACGGGTGGCGACTTCTTCTTTCTTTTATCACTATGCAAGACTAATTGAAATTATTGCTTGTTTAGAAGAAATTGAGCGTTTAGTTAATGATCCAGATATCGTTTCTTCACGGGTTCGCGCCAATGCTGGAATTAATAATTTAGAAGGAATTGGCGTCAGTGAAGCCCCACGCGGAACGTTATTTCATCACTACAACGTCGATGAAAATGGCTTAATTCAAAAGGTGAATTTGATTATTGCCACCGGACAAAATAACCTCGCCATGAATAAAACCGTTACGCAAATTGCTAAACATTATATTCATGGTCAGGACATTCCTGAAGGGCTTTTAAACCGGGTAGAAGCCGGAATTCGGGCGTTTGATCCTTGTTTAAGTTGTTCGACTCATGCTATGGGTCAAATGCCTTTACAGGTGCAGTTAATTCGCCCTGATGGTACAATTGTTAACGAAGTTTTCCGCAATTAATCTGTTTGATTGGGGAAAAGGATTTTAAGTTTTGGATTTAGACCTTTTCCCTTTATCTCAAACTTTTATTGAGGAGATATTGTATCAAGTTCATCTTCTAACTTACTTTCCCGAACATACAAAAACAGGGGAAGGGCAAAGGAATAAGCAATTAAAAACCCAATGAGGATATAAATAAATCCGAACTTTATACTCAAGCGTTTGGATTCAAAATACATCCAAATTGAACCAACAACAGTCGCAATAAACAAATCTAAACTAATCGATTGCGTCGCTAAATTCCCCGAAGAAGCAGCCACAAATTCCCCTAAACTTCCCGTGAGAAAAAACTGAACATTATAGTACCAGGGAAAAATCAAACCTGCGATCGCAAGTATGAAATAGACAATTTTTTTTAGGTTCATACTGTTTACATGATCTTAGCTTAATATATTTTATAATAACCTGAGTCTGTTGTTATACTTTAGTACAATTAAATCTTAGCTTTCTCGTAGAGTTGGGAAAAACAAGCTTTGTGATCTGATTAATTTAGACTCAAAAATGAATCAAAAAACGGTCTTAGTTATGGGATATGGTAATCCCATTCGGGGTGATGATGGAATCGGAGAAAGGGTAGCAACGGAAGTCGAAAACTGGAATTTTTCCAACGTGCGATCGCAAAGTTTACATCAGTTAGTTCCTGAAGTTGCCGAAGATTTAACTCAAGTCGATGTTGTGATTTTTGTTGATGCGTCGATCACTGGAGAAACCGTAGAACTTTTAGCTGTAGAACCCTTAGAAACAACAGAACTTAACTGGGGACATTATCTCAATCCTCAGTCTTTATTAACTTTAGCAAAAACTCTTTATCACAAAACGCCTGAAGCTTGGTTAATATCAGTTCCTGGCGTTGATTTTGAATTGGGTGAAAATCTCTCGGAAATAGCCAAACAAGGAGTAACAGTTGCGTTAGAAAAAATTAAACAATTAATCAGTTAAATATTGTCTTTCATCCATTGTCGAAACTCTCGTACAGCTTTACTTCTGCCTTGAGTTAATGCTTTTTGCACAAACTGATTAATCAACTCAAGAATCGGAATACCGGGAAAATTAGGACTGGTTTTAGACTTGACATATTCTCCCATTTGTAATAAATTAATCTCCAAACCTTTTTGATTGTAACGCCAAAGTTCAGGAACTCTTAACAAACGATAATTATCAAATTTTGTGCGGGAGGTAATATCAATTTCAATAGCGAGATCAGGAGGTGGATTAACAGTTAAATCAATCCGATTTTTACCAATAACTGCTTGATGATTTTGAATATAAAAACAGGTGTCCGCTTCTATGGCTTGGGTCATTTGTTCACTTTTAAACGTGGTTGAACCCAAAGCCTCAAAATCAATATTCAGCGTATCTAATAACATTTTAACTAAATCCCCAACCATTTCTTTGTCTTTTTCATGTTCCAATGAAGGTGTCATCATTTCTAAAACTCCATGACTATAAGACAATCGAGAAGCACGGCTTTCTCCCAATTCCTCTAAAATTTGTTCAAATTCTTGCCAAGTTATATCTTTCAGCAAAACTTGATGACCGGGAGAAACGACAATTTGTTCAAGCTTAATTTTCATTGTTATTCATCCTCATTTTCAGGTTCAGATAATTCTAAATCCGTCGGTTTATGACTTAGCAAATAAGACTTACCTGGATGTACTAAAAAATGTTCTCGTACAGCAGCCCGTCCGAGTAGCATCCGAAACCCCATCACATCTCGATTGGTTAAAGTCAGTTCAATTGGCCATCGTTGTCCGTGAAGTTCAACTGTGGTTAAAATCGCAATTCTTTTTTCGGCGTGACCCCCAGAATTACGCACTTCTCGTTCATCTAAAATTTCAGCTTCGGCTGTGATTGTTTTCGATGTATTTCGCTGGAAAGGGTGCATTTGAAAACGAACCCAGTGCTTTTCATCTTTCCAAAAGGTTTCGACATGAAAAGCATGGATGGCGGAGGAACGGGCGCCTGTATCAATTTTTGCTTTGATGGCGGTTACTCCGAGTTCGGGTAATACAATCCACTCTCGCCAACCGATGATTGATAATTGTTTTTGTTTGGACAATTTAAACTTGATTTAAACTTTTTCATTACAACTCTAATTTTAGATTTTATCTCAAACGGTATCTAAAGTCACTAGATTAAAACAGTTTTTGAACCAAAATACAATTCTGTTCAGAGAAAAGGAACACGTTTTTAGAAATAAGGTTTAAAATCTATCAAGGATGTCTCTACTGAGTTGATCTTCTCGTGATTTTATCAGAATGAGGAGTAATCATTGAACAAACAAGCTGCAAATTAATTGACTTAAAAAAATGAAGACAATCTTTAAAAAATCTCGCTGGCTGGCCTTGGGTACCTTATCTTTTATTTTAAATTCCTTTCCGGTTGTAGCGGCTGAACGCATTTACATTGACTATGGTTCAATGGAAACTTCTATTTCTGTGACTACTTTAGAAAATTATGCAAAAGATAATAATATTGAGCCTGAACTATCTCCCTATCTTAATCTTTTAACGCCAGAACAAAAGGAACAATTTCGTCAACTATTAAAAATGCAGTTGACATTTGATCCCCAACAAGTTCAGCAAGTTTTTAAAGCTAAAATGGGAGAACTTTTATTTGAAACAATTGGAGAAATGATTCAGATAAAAGAGGGAGAAAATGGTGCTGTTGCCCTGCAAAATGCCGTACTGAAAGCATCCGCAAATCCCGAAGGTTTAACTCTCCTTAGTATTATTCGTCAGTTTCCTGGAGAAATTCAGCTTGATATTGTCAAAATTCAGGAATTATTCGATAATCTATCCAGTTTAAAACAAGAAACTCTATCTCTAGTTCAAACCTTAGAAACAAGGACTCAAGCAGAAGCTCAACAGGAGCCAGAAATCGACTTTTATCAGTTAGCAGATATTCGCACAATAGGTCAATATAAAGTTTCCCGAGAAACATTTACACTACAAGATACTCAACGTAATCGTGAATTTAATGTTAATCTTTATTTTCCAACTCAATTACAAGGAGAACCCGAATCTATTCCTGTCATTGTCATTTCACCCGGTTTAGGTGCAACATCTGAAACCTGGTTACATCTCGTTCAACACCTCGTTTCTCATGGATATGTTGTCGCTACAGTTCATCATCCAGGGAGCAACTTTAGCCATTTACAAGCCTTTTTTGAAGGACGAGAAACTGATGTTTTTGATGTGCAAGAATTTATTAATCGTCCTTTGGATATAACCCAGGTTCTCAACGAACTCGAAGATCGAAACTTGTCTCAATTTCAAGGAAAACTGAACCTCAAAAAAGTCGGAATTGCAGGTCAATCTTTCGGTGCTTATACCGCCCTTGCTTTAGCCGGAGCAAAAATCAACTTTGAGCAACTGAAACAAGATTGTCGTTCTCCCATTGAACTCTTAAATCTTTCTCGTCTGTTACAATGTCAAGCCCTCACACTTCCTCAACAAAACTATAACCTAAAAGATGACCGAATTGTTGCTGCTTTTCTAGTCGATCCAGTCAGTAGTAGCGTTTTTGGTCAAGCCAGTTTAAGTCAAGTCAATTTGCCAATTTTTTGGGGTTCTGGAAGTAATGATCGACTGACACCTGTAATCCTCGAACAACTCCATTCTTTCACCTGGTTATCCTCAAAAAATAAATATTTTGCATTAACCAAAGGATCACAACACCTCAATCTTAATTTTTCAGCATTGCAAAAATTGCGTTCTTTAGAAGAAGAAGCTTTACCGGAATTAGTCAGTCAAAACTTACCTGTTGTTGAATCCTATGTAAATGCTTTGAGTCTGGCATTTTTCCAAGTCTATATCGCCAATCAACCGAGCTATCAACCCTATCTGCGTTCTTCCTATGCAATGATGATTAGCCAAGAACCTCATACCCTAAGTTTCCTCTCCTCCTCAACTTCTCATCAGCTTACAGATATTTTGACCCAGATAATCGGGAGTACAAATAAATAACCCGGAAATTATCAAAAGTGACCCGAATTATCTATACTAAATGATAACCCTTAAGTTTGATTCAACATGAACAAGCGAGTTCAGCTAGCCCGAGTCAGTATCGTCAGTTTGCTCTCTTTAAGTTTAGTCTGGAGTTGTGGAATATTACCCAGTTTATTCAAGCCAAAAGCTGCTTTGGGAGCCGAACAGATTACCTTTTCCTATCCTCCCATCAATGTTTATATGTCTGTTGAGAACTTGGAAACTTTTGTCAATGAGGGCAGAATAACAGGTGACTTTGGAGTTTATGCTCAGTTAATTGGTAAAAACAGATTAGGAGATTTTCGTAAAATTTTAGGACAGCGTTTTGATGTCAACCCTGAAATTGTTTCTCGGGCAATTAATATGCCCCTTGCTGATCCGTTATTTGAAAGATTAGGACAAGTCTTGCAAACCGAGACTAACATCAATGGTTCCGAGGCTTTACGCTTGGCAATTATGACGGCGGCTTCTGATCCCGAGGGGTTCACATTATTAAATGTAATTCGGAAATTTCCGGCAGAAAGTATCCAAGTTGATGCTAATCTCATCTTTGAACTCGCTGAAGAATTACCCATTCTATTAGGATATCGAGAAGTCGCAACTCAAGTCATCATTCAAGAAGCGATCGCCGAAGCCGCAGCAGACCCTAAAGTTGATTTTTCTCAATTAATTGATTTACGAGAACCTGGGCCTTATAAACTCACAAAAAAAGAAGTCAGTTTTCAAATTAAAAATATTCGTCAAACCGAGACAGGTTTATCCGGTTCCTATCAACTCGATGTTGATTTTTTAATTCCAGAAGGACTCACCGAACCCGTTCCTTTAATTATTTCTAGTCATGGTTTTGGTTCCTACAAAGGTCACGATAGTTTAGCCCGACATATTGCCTCTTATGGGTATATTGTTGCTACTCCTGAACACATCGGAAGTAGTTTAGGATATCGAGATGCCTTTATTCGAGGCGAGGTAGATTTATTGCTCAGTCCGATTGAATATATCAGCCGTCCTTTAGATATTATTTATCTGTTAGATGAGGTTGAAAAGTTAGTTAAAACCGATCCCTTTTGGAAAAAATTAATTGATTTTGATCAAATTGGTGCGATTGGAAATTCCTTTGGAGGAACAACCGCCTTAGCGTTAGGGGGTGCAGAAATCAACTACAATCGACTCAGACAACAATGTACACCGGATCTCTTTACCTTAAATGCGTCTTTATTACTGCAATGTCGAGCGGTTTATCTCCCTCAAAACAACTATGATTTACGAGATCCTCGCATTAAAGCAATTGTTGCCGCTCATCCTCTCACCAGTGCATTATACGGCCCGGAAGGAATGAGTAAAGTCGAAGTTCCAACCTTAATGGTTGCGGGTGCAAATGATATTGTCACTCCAGTTATTCAAGAACAAGTCCATCCTTTTTTGTGGTTGAATTCCCCGGAAAAATATCTCTCCTTAATGGTGCCAGGAACCCATTTTTCTTCAACGCTGCGTTCTGATACAAAAGGCGTTGCAGGTGTTCCTAAATTTATTATTGGGACAAATTTCGACCTGGGAAGACCTTATTTCTTTGGTTTAAGCACAGCATTCTTTAATGTCTACCTCAAACAACGTCAACAAGACTTACCTTACCTAAGTTCTTCTTACAATAAATCTCTCAGTCAAGAAGGCTTAGATATTAACTTCATTCAGTCCCTTTCTCTCTCCCAACTCGAAGCCGCTTATGGAGGGCCGGTACCTGCTCCACTCTTACCCAAATCCCCAATTGTTGAACTTCCCCCACCCCCCGCAGGAGAAACAATTTTAGAAGAAATTAAACGCACAGGAGTTTTAAAAGCAGCGATGAGACGGGATGCCGCCCCGTTTGGCTATATTGACAATAAACAGAATTGGACAGGATATTGTTCAGACTTTTTGAATGATTTTGCGAATCATTTAACCGAAAAACTGGATACAGCTATTAAAGTTCAATTAGTTCGATTTCCGTCTAATCTCGATAACCGTTTTCAATTAGTTCGCAACAAAACTGTCCATCTCGAATGCGGCCCTAATACAATTCGCAATAATATTCCAGATGTCGCTTTTTCTCAACCTTTCTTTGTCACCGGAACCCAATTTTTAATTCAAACCAAAAACGAAGATCAAATTCAGCCCAACACAAGCTTAAATGACATCAAAACCGGAGTCGTTAGAAACTCAACAAATGAACAATTTATCCGCCAACAATATCCCCAAGCACAAACCATTTATTTTCGCGGAGAAAATGCCATATCAGACGCCGTTAAAGCAGTAACAAACAACCAAATTGATACCTTCGCGAATGATGGAATTCTCACTTTAGGAGAACTCTTTAGACAACAAGTACCGATAGAAAACTACACCTTAGTTCCCGAAAAACCCCTCACCTGTGATTTTTATGGGGTGGCTTTACCCAATAACGATACCCGGTGGCGGAGAATGGTCAACAGTTTTATTGATAGTCAACAAGCCGAACAAGTTTGGGAAGGTTGGTTTACCTTTGCCTTTCCTTATGTCTTATTAAACCTAGATTATTGTGTCAATCGTTAAACATTTGATTGCCGAGTTCACCAACTGACGATAAAACATGAGAATATTATCTTACGCATAATCACAGTCAAATGTTTTTTGGGAAACTAATCGTTTTCATTCTCAGTAGTTTTAGCTTGGGTGCCCTTCCTCTGACTTACTTTGTCGTCAAAATTTTGACGGGTATCGACTTAACCCAAGTCGGCACGGGGAACGTCAGTGTCGCCGCCGCCTTCACCCACGCCGGAAAAAAAGCCGGAATTGCCGCCGTTTTAGCCGAGATAGCCCGAGGAATTTTCCCCGTCCTACTGGCAAAGGCCTGGTTTCCTGGCATTTCTGCCTTAGAATTAGTAGGATTAATCTTTCTAGTTTTAGGGCGATATTTCATCGCTCGGGGTGGAGGTGTCACCAACGCGACTTGGGGAACTCTAGTTTACTCTGTAACCGTGACCTTGAGTACAATCATCACAGGCTTAGTCATCTGGCAAATTGGGCGTTTAGTGACTCCCTCTCATCCGACTCAAGCCAGACTGAGGGCTGTGCGTTGGGGTTGCCTTAGCGGGCCGTTTTGGGTCGGATTGTGGCGTATTCCCTTCACGACTTCCCTCGCTGACTTTCTTTTAGAAATATTGGCAGCTATTGGTTTAGCAGTGACTTTAATCGTTATTAATTTGCGTCAAGGAGATGATTTTGGTTTGTATAAAAAACAGCGTTTATTAACTTTATCAGACCCCTTAGATGAAGCCATTTATGGTGCAAAAGCCAGTCGATTGAGCCAACTGAAACAAGCCGGGTTTAAAGTGCCTTCCGGTTGGGTTTTACCGACCTTTAAACTGAAAACACAAACCGCACCCAAACTTTCTCATTTTAGTCTACCGATTCCGAATGCTAATCTGCCCTTAATTGTCAGGTCTTCAGCGATTGGAGAAGATAGCGAGAACAATTCGGCTGCCGGACAATATCAAACTATTGGGCCAGTCACCACAGAGACAGAATTAATCGAAGCTATTGATTGTTGTCGTCAGTCCTATTGGAGTTCCGAGGCGATTTCCTATCGGCATCAGCGCCAAATTCCAGATGAAGGAATTGCGATTTTAATTCAACCTTATATTAGTAGCAAAGTCGCCGGGGTAATGTTTAGTCGTCATCCCCTCGATGGGTCTACAAAAGTGATTATTGAAGCGTTACCGGGTGGGGCAGAAAGTGTGGTTGGGGGAAAATTTACACCCCTTCATTTAGAGATTGACTTCACTAATCTAAAATCCAAAAAAGAGATGTCAAATGTACTCAAAAATTCATCTCTTTTACCGAGAACTATTATCGCTGAATTGGTTAAACTGGCTCAAGACATTGAAGTTTTTTATCATGGTTTACCTCAAGATATTGAATGGGGTTGGGATGAGGAGAATATCTGGATTTTACAAAGTCGTCCAATTACAAATTTAAGACCAATTTGGACAAGAACGATTGCTTCTGAAGTCATTCCGGGTACAATTCCTCCTTTAACGTGGTCAATTAATCGTCCTTTAACCTGTGGGGTTTGGGGCGAAATTTTTACACTGGTTTTGGGAAAAGAAAAAGCCGCCCAATTAGATTTTAAAGAAACAGCAACCTTGTTAGGTTCTCATGCTTATTTTAATGCCACCTTACTCGGTGCAATTTTTCGGATGATGGGATTACCCGAACAGGGGTTAGAGTTTTTGTTACGAGGTCAAAAAATGGGAAAACCTCCCATCAGTAAAGTTTTACCTTCTTTACCCGGGTTGTTACGTTTAGTACGGCGAGAAATGATTTTAGCTCAATCGTTTCAGCGAGATTATCGTCAAACCTTTTTACCTGCCTTAAACCGACTTAAAGCCGAGTCTAATAATCCGTCTTATCCCTTGAATTCTCAATCTCTGACTGAACTGCTTGACCGGGCAGAACGGATTCAAGAATTACTGAAATCTCTCACTTATTATAATATTTTAGGGCCGATTGGGTTAGCCATTCGACGTACTATTTTTCAAGTTTCTGATGAATGGTTGCCCACCGAAAATAATCCCGAAGTTATGGCAATGTGTTCCCTACAAACCTTAGCGGATAAATTTCGAGGACAAATCTCTATCAATGAAACCGCTTCATTATCTGAATTAGAACAACAATTCAATCAAATCTCAGAATTACAAGTTGAATTTACCGAGTGGTTAAATACTTATGGTTATTTAAGTGAAGTTGGGACTAATATTGCTGTATCAACCTGGAAAGAACAACCCGAAGTGTTCCGAAAAAGCTTTTTATCGATGATTCAAAATCCAACGGTTAAAGTTGAAAAATTCAATCCCAATAAGCTGAGTATTGGACAACGTTTGCGACTATCTCAATGTCGAGAAAGAGCAATAATTAAAGGAAGAATTGCTGAAGCTTATGGTCAACTTTTAGCCCATCTCCGGTGGACATTTTTAGCCATTGCTGAAAAAGGAATTGCAACGAATCTTTTAGACAAAACTGATGACATTTTCTTTTTAGAATTTGCAGAAATTCAAGATTGGATTCGTCAAGATAATACAGATGCTCTGCAAACAAAAGTCAAGGAAAGACGCGAAAAATTTGAACAAAATAAAACCCTTAAAGTTCCTGATTTAGTTTACGGAAATACATTGCCTAAAACTTTAAATTCTCCCCAAATTGAATCTCAAAATTCCTCAATTTTTACCGGAATTCCAGCGAGTGTTGGCTGTGTAGAAGGAACAATTCAAATTTGTCGGAGTATTGGAGATAGTCTCACCAACAGCCCAGAAAAATATATTTTAGTTGTTCCTTATACTGATGCAGGTTGGGCGCCTTTGCTCATCAATGCTCAAGCGATTATTTCCGAAGTCGGTGGACAACTTTCTCATGGCGCAATTATCGCTCGCGAATATCGAATTCCCGCCGTGATGAATATTCCAAATGCAGTTTCTTTGTTTAGAAATGGTCAACGGGTACGAGTTGATGGTTATCGAGGAACGATAGAAATTTTAGCTGAGAATGAGTTGAAATAAACTCCAAATAGAGGCGTTTTCATTGAATCGTTTACCATGAATAAAAAAATCACTAACCTCTCGTTTTGTAAGATTAAAATATTACCGCTTTCCCTTCTGATGCAAGCAATTTCTGCGTTACTCACTGTGGGAGTTGTGATTAGCATTCCCTCACCTCCGGTTGCGGTTGAACTGACTCCTGAACCTCAACAATTAACTCCCCTACAAGGAAAACAAAAAATTATTTTATTGGGGGATAGTATTACCCAAGCAGGCGGAAATTATGGGGGTTATGTCTGGTTAATGCAGCGATATCTGAATACCCTCTATCCTCAATCTAAAATTGAACTGATTCAAGCCGGAGTATCCGGTCAAACTTCTGCTGATTTACAACAACGATTTCAACAAGATGTCCTCGAGAAAAAACCCGATTTAGTGACGATTAATGTCGGCGTTAACGATATTATTCAAAGTTTTAAAACAGCCTCAAACGAGTCACAAAATACAGCCAATATAGAAAGTTACCGCCAAAATTTAACCGCAATGGTAAAAGCAGCACAAGCTCGAAATATACCTATTTTATTTTTGTCTCCTACTATCATTACCGAAGATTTAAACAGTCGAGAAAATATCCGTTTGCGTGAATATATTGCCGTCATGCGAGCCGTTTCCACTCAAAATAGATGTCAATTTTTGGATCTCAACCTTCCCTTTCGAGATGTAATTTTAACCTATCAACGTTATGGTGGACAGGCTCAAAATATCCTGACTCGGGATGGGATTCATCCCAATTTAGCAGGTCATCAAATTTTAGCTTATACTATTTTAAGAAGTTGGGGAATTCCTGAACAACAAATTAAAAAATTACAAGTGATCGAGTAATCGACTTCAACCTGATCTACCTGCTCATCTTCTCCAGTAAATCTGGAGTTTTAATGAAAAGTTTCAGCCAATTCTAGCCAATCACTCAGACAGTCCTTATACTAAGAAATAAAGCCTTACTCAAAAAATATGGAAGTTCAGTTTAAGATTATTCGTCAAACTCAAGACAGCAGCCCTCGCATTCAAACCTACAAGCTAGAAGTCGAGCCAGGAAATACAATTCTTGAATGTCTAAATCGCATTAAATGGGAACTAGACGGCACCTTAGCCTTTCGTAAAAATTGCCGCAATACCATCTGTGGAAGCTGTGGAATGCGAATTAATGGCCGTTCCGCTTTAGCCTGTAAAGAAAATATTACCAGTGAATTGGCTCGTTTAGAACAAATCGCCGCCTCAAGTTCCGCCCCGACTGCATCCAACGGCATTCCCGAAATTACCATTGCACCGATGGGAAATATGCCCGTCATCAAAGATTTGGTGGTCGATATGAAGCGGTTTTGGGGCAATCTCGAAAAAGTTGAACCCTATGTTAGCACCCAGAGTCGCGACATCCCCGAACGTGAATTTTTGCAGACCCCCGAAGAACGCGCAAAACTCAATCAAATGGGAAATTGTATTCTCTGTGGGGCTTGTTACTCGGAATGTAATGCCTTAGAAGTCAACCCCGAATTTGCAGGCCCCCACGCCCTAGCCAAAGCCCAACGGATGATTGCCGATAACCGTGATGATCACACCGAAGATCGCTTAGAACACTACAATCAAGGAACAGAAGGAGTTTGGGGTTGTACTCGCTGCTTCAACTGTAACACCGCCTGTCCGATGGAAGTTGCCCCGATGGATCAGATCACCAAAATTAAACATGAAATCCTTGAACGCAAAAATGCCGGGGATAGCACAGCCATTCGTCACCGCAAAGTGCTGGTTGATTTGGTCAAACAAGGCGGATGGGTCGATGAACGCAAATTTGGTATTTTAGTAATTGGGAACTATTTCCGTGATGTCAAAGCATTGCTCGGTTTGGGGCCTTTGGGGTTTAAAATGCTCACTCGAGGGAAGTTTCCGTTGAGCTTTGAACCCTCAGAAGGCACAAAAACCGTGCGATCGCTGATCGAATCTGTTCAACGTTTGGAGCAACAAAAATGAGTTCTTCCACGCCTCCGTCTACAGACTCCAATTCCCCTCCCAACTCAACTGAGGCTGAACCTGGGTTTGGTTGGACTCGCTACGCCGAGAAGATTAATGGTCGCTTTGCGATGGTGGGTTTTATTCTCCTTTTGGGGTTGGAGTTTTTTACCGGTCAAGATTTATTCACCTGGCTCGGTTTACGTTAAAATTGAGGGAAATTAATAGGAATGAGGCAATTGATTATCACTCAATTTCACAGTCCTCATTCCCTATTTTTACTTAATTTTTAGGTTGTATTTGCCCTTTCCCTGATCATCGTAGGAATTAACAATCACTCGATAAGTTCCCTCACTCGGTAAAGTGACCACAATTTGAGAATTCGAGTTGCTTTGATTGATATCATCATGTTCTTCGAGCAACGCATTATCTGGTGTAAAAATCGCTAAATAAGTATCAAAGTCACCACTATCAAGCGTAATTGTAACTTCCTGTCCTTCTACTCCCTCAAAAGTGTATTCATCATACAAACTTCCATCAGACGCCAGCACAGAGTCACCTTCACCGAGTTCGCCCTGCTCATTTAAAATGAAATCAGAGGTCTGTGAACCTTCTGTATCAGGAGACTCTGGCTGTTCGTCGGGAGTTGGAGTTGGAGTTGGAGTTGGAGTTGGAGTTGGAGTTGGAGTTGGAGTTGGAGTTGCTTCAGGTGTAGGAGACTCAGCCGGACTCGGAGTTTCTGTCGTCGGGGGATTACTTTCAGGTTCAGGAGAGGCTTCCGGTTCAGGAGAAGCGGACGGTGCGGGTGTTTCCTGAGCAAGGAGATCACCCAACTGAATCTCTTTGATTTGACTCAAATTAGGATCGCTTGATGTTTCTCCCAAACGAGACTGAACCGTTAAAGAAGGACTAAGAGCATGAGCGGGAAAAACGGTCAGTAGACTGGCAATCACGACCCAAAATTGAATTTGATGCATAAATAACCTCAATAGGATGGAAAATTGACAAGTTTAGATATTCACTCCGACAGGAGTGCCATCTTGATTTCGACTCGTAGATGTTTAGCGAACGGTTAATAGGTACTGACCTTGACCTGTACTATCATAGGCGTTGACGACCACTCGATAGCGGCCTGTCATCGGTAAAGTTACAGTTAATACGGCATTTTTCTCTGACGAATTTGCATCGTCATTTTCTCCCACAAGCTGACCATTCGGACCAAACAGAGCGACATAGGGATCGAAATCTGAACTTTCGAGTCGAATTGTAACAGCCTGACCTCCGACTCCATCAAAGCTATACTCTTCATACCGACTCCCATCAGAGGGAAGTGCCGCATCTGTGCGATCTAAGGTTCCTTGTTCCTCTAGAATCAAACGACTGCTACGCTCACTCGGATTGACTGTCTCAGTCTCAATTCGGAGTTTTAATCGATAGTCGCCAGACTCTCCCGCCTCATAGGAATTCGCCAAAAAAGTATATTCACCATCTTCCGGCAGTGTAACCATAATTTTGGCATCTTTCTGGCCACCACTATCGTCGTCTTGAGCCAGTTCACTCCCATCAGAATTGAGCAAAATTAAGTAGGGATCTAAATCCTGACTTCTCATTTCTATCGCAATCTGCTGACCTGCTTTTCCCTCAAAAGAATACATATCATAAAAGCTATTATCAATCGGCAAAATACTATCACTTTCATCTAAGCGACCTCGAACTTCTGGGCCATCAAGGATCAGTTTTTCCGAAGGTTCACTCGAAAACGCAAATGGCCTTTGGGATTGGGCAACCCGTGGCGCTCGTCCTTCTTTGACCGCTTGCAAAAAGGGCGGAACTTTATCGACGGAAATGGCAAAACCAATCCCAATATTACCGCCACTACGACCCCGTGTAAAAATTGCCGTATTCACCCCAATCAATTCACCTTGACTATTCAGTAGTGGGCCACCAGAATTTCCGGGGTTAATAGCCGCATCGGTTTGAATCAGATTTCGTTCTCCATCAATCCGACTGACAATTCCAATTGTAAACGTCCCTTGAAATTGACCAAAAGGATTCCCAATCGCAAAAGCACGTTGACCCACTTTTACCGAACCCGGTTTAGCAATGGGAATTGTCGGTAAATTACGAGCATTTTGAATTTTCAAAACCGCTAAATCTAGCCCATCTTCTCCGTAGGCGATGACATCGGCTTTCATTTCTCGACCATCGGCTAACGTTACTTTGACTTCTCCACCCTGAGAAACCACATGAGCATTGGTGAGAACCATACCATCAGGCGAGATAATCGTACCACTGCCATTGGCTTTTTCCGTATCGATGGAAACGACAGCCGGACTTGCTTTTTCATAAACCCGAATATTTGTTTCTTCACCCTCGTCTTGAGCTAAGAGTTGATTAGACTGATTGAGAAGACGATTCGAGTTGAAATCCGGTTGCTCGGAAGTTGGGGCTAAATCGAGTAGAAGGGTTTTAGAGGAACTGGCTTGAACCCCATTGATACTCACTGTTGTTCCTATCGCTAAGAGTCCAGATGTCGCTAAACTCAGAAATTTCAGATTCATTGATCGTTCCCGCTGAATTCACCCCCGATATTAACGCCCGGAGGTGGGTTGGAAAACGGGGCGGGTCTACCGCTTTCCTGTGGACAAAATCAGAAGCTCTATCCGTTTGTGAATTAGATTCCCTGCTTCAATGTTAGCTTTTGCGTCATTGAGTGCATGAATCTCAGCAGCTTAAATGATTAATTATAAATCCACTCAGATTGGCTTATCTATCAGGAAATGTTGTCTAGAAGTTTCGGATTTGTCTTATTTGTAGATTCCCAATCCACTACGCTTAACAGTGTTGGTGTTTACTGAGGAATTAAAGGTAAATTTAAGGGTTGTCCGTACCGATTATAAACAAGGATATCCCACTGACCGTTCACACTCGATTCAAAGGCAATCATTCCCCCTTCTCCACTCATTGTGGGATTTCGGACTTCAGCCTGAAGGTTTTGGGTTAAATTTCTCAGTTGACGAGTTTCCCGGTTGTAGAGATAGATGTCTGACTGTTTTCCTCGGGTTCCTTGAAAAGCAATATATTGACCCTCTCTAGAAATCAGCGGAGCCGAAGCGATCATATCTAAACGATTTAATCCCGGTAAATCAATTAACGCCTGCTCTTGTCTATCATATAAGTAAATATCCTGTCGTCCTCGTCGATCTGAGGCGAACACGATATAACGATCTGTGATTTGAGCATCAAACTCAGCCGCAGGACTATTGAGGCTCATTTCGTGGGTATCGACTGGATATTTAATTAATCGAGGAGAGCCAACACAGCTTGTTAACAACAATCCAGCGATCAAGACAATACCAATAAAGTGTAAACAACGTTTCACGATCCTCAGCTCACAGTCAATTAAGGTCAAACAAAAAAGAGTTAAAATCCCTCAGTTCCGGTGCAAATTCTGACCCCGAAAACTATTCTGATTCTTGACTCGCACCCTTACCCTCAATTTGATCGAGTGTATCGAGTTCTACCTTAGAACCTCGATCAAGCACTTCTAAATCCCATTGACCCCGACGCCCACTTTCAAAGACAATATAACGACCATCTGGGCTAATGCGAGGATGACGTATCCACCCCCGATAACCTTGAGAAACAATCTGCACGTGATTGGTTTTGCGATCATACAGTTCAATTTCTGGGCGTCCTGAATCACTCGCCAGATAAACCAGATAACGCGCCGTGCTGCTCAGACTCGGATTTTCGGCGATCGCCGAACCGTTATTTAAACCCGGTAAATCGATCAATG
This sequence comes from Lyngbya sp. PCC 8106, assembly GCF_000169095.1. Classification (GTDB taxonomy): domain Bacteria; phylum Cyanobacteriota; class Cyanobacteriia; order Cyanobacteriales; family Microcoleaceae; genus Capilliphycus. Next base: position 3,656 of record NZ_AAVU01000024.1, on the reverse strand, counting down.
TTTGTCGTTGTAAATCATACAAAACGATCTGACGTTGACCATTGCGGTTGGAGACATAGGCTAAAAACTGACCATTCCCACTCAAAGTCGGTTGCTCATCACTGGCTGAACTATTGAGAGCGATCGCCCCGACTTCAGGAACAACTAGGGTGAATCTCAAGATCAGACAGATGGCGATCATCACGATCGCTCTTATTCGCCGTTTCATTGACAAGATCTCCGCAAACCTTCAATCTCTATGAGCAAGAGGAGAGAAACAGCAGCAAGATTAGCACTTCCCCTCCTCTAAACTTGATCTTCAACAACACATCGCAACCGTTTTCTTTCTGCCATTCCTTGATGATCAAGGGAGTTTTAACTCTCAAAATCGTCGTCAGAGTAGTCAACAGGTCGATAGTCTACATAATCTGTCGAACTACTGGGGTCTGGATCTAGGCGATCGCTACTGCGGCTTCTTGAGCGGGTGTTTTCTGGAGGACGAGTTCTTCGGGATCTAGATGAGGATTTCGTCGGGTTGACATCATCCCAACGATTGTCATCGCGATCATTTAAGGAACTCTCGGTTCCAGAGGGTGGACGACTGCTGCTACGACTGCGAGAAGTTCTTTCGGGTGTCGAATCAATTGAAGCTTCCCATTCATCAGAATAAGAAGAACGGTTTCGACTATCTGGACGGGGACTCCGACGACGAGCCGGAGGTTCAGGTTTTTCAAGGCTTGGAGGTCGATTGCTCGGACTTCTGCGATTGCTGCTCGGACGACGACGAGGCCCTTCATCTTCATAGGCTTGTGATCGACTTAAACGAGTATCCCGACTTCCTCTAATTTGACGTGCCATCGGTTGATATTCGTCATTGGGTTCGAGTTCGTCGAGTTCTGCATCGACTCGATAAACATCACTCACATAGCGATCATCGTCTACAATGGGTGACGAGCGTTCTTTTGCGTTTGCTGTTGCTAAACCTCGCAGGCGAATACTTTCTACGGCGAAAAAGATAGCACTTCCTGTTAACAGAAATTGACCAAATGCCAAGATGGGATCAAGTCGCCATCCTTGAAACAGTAAAATCCCGCCACAGAGTAAGCCAATTGCCGCAAAGAATATATCGTGATCACGGGCTAGCTTGGGACGCCATGACCGGAGGAAATACAGTGCTGCACCGGATACTGCCAGGATAATACCTAGCAGGCTGCTCCAGTTCAATCCTAAATTAACCATTTGTAATTCTCCTATGCCAGTCCTATCTTAGCGAGTTCTCTGTATCTTCTCTACTTGAGCCAGAGTCTACAAGTTTGCTGCGTTCGCAGAGTGTGTGCTTAAGGTTTTATATATCTACAGAAATATTTTCTGAAGTCCGAGTTGGGGCCCGCGAATTGAGTTGAACTTTTTACAGATGTCTGTCTTGATCAACCCCAACCCCTTGCCCCAGTTAAAACTCCGATGCCATTAAGAACGGATGACTTTATCTTTCTGACTGAGGACAAATAGACCAATACAGGCTGGAATTACAACAATTAAAGTGCCTGCCAGTAAGCTGTAAAGGAAGTTTGCTAAAGAAGGTGTCATAGTAAGCTGATCCTTAAATTTACGAAGATTGCTTTAAGTTTATCATTTTAACAATAGGTTACACTCTTGAGTCATTGAGTTTGATTTTGTGCTTGACTATCCCCTAACCCGCTAAAATATTGATGAATCCTTGTAGTTACAAAACTTAAAGTTTCGAGAAGAACATGACCACCCTTACCGCAGTTAGTTGGATTTTGAGCATTGTCCTGGGGGTAATGACCTTTTTCTTCATTTTCCGCATTGTCCTGACTTGGTATCCACAAGTTGATCAGAGTCGCTTCCCGTTTAATCTGATTGTCTGGCCTACAGAGCCGTTTCTCGCCGTTACCCGCAAAATTATTCCTCCTCTAGGCGGAGTCGATATTACCCCGATTCTCTGGGTTGGAGTTTTCAGTTTTTTACGCGAAATTCTACTCGGTCAACAAGGCTTACTACGAATGATGATGTAGTAGGAGAGAAAACAAACAATATTATTTGGATTGACGACTCATCCACTGTTCGACAAAATTAGTGTAGACTTCACCTTGCAGAAATTCTGAAGTTTCCAAGATTTTTTGATGAAAACCAATCGTCGTGGGAATTCCAGTAATCGCAAATTCCCGTAAAGCCCGTTTCATCCGAGCAATTGCGCTGTCACGATCAGGCCCCCAAACAATCAGTTTCCCAATCAAAGAATCGTAATAAGGCGGGATTTCATAATCAGTGTAGACATGAGAATCAATTCGCACCCCATTGCCTCCAGGGGGAAGATAGGCACTAATTCGTCCGGGACAGGGCCGGAAGTTGTGATCTGGATCTTCTGCATTAATCCGACATTCAATCGCATGACCTCGTAGTTGAACCTGTTGTTGAGTTAACCGCAGTTTTTCCCCTTGAGCCACCCGAATTTGCTCGGCAATTAAATCTAAGCCTGTTACCATCTCTGTTACGGGATGTTCAACTTGGATGCGGGTGTTCATCTCCATAAAATAAAAATTTCCCGTCTTATCGAGGAGAAATTCAACGGTTCCCGCTCCGGTATAGTTAATAGACTGAGCTGCTTTGACTGCTGCTTCTCCCATTTTTTCCCGCAGTTGTGAACTTAAAGCCGGACTGGGAGATTCTTCAAGCAGTTTTTGATGACGTCGTTGAATAGAACAGTCTCGTTCTCCTAAGTGAATCACATTTCCGTGACCATCCGCTAAAATCTGAAACTCAATGTGACGCGGAAGTTCAATAAATTTTTCGAGATAAACACCGGGATTTCCGAAAGCGGCTTCAGCTTCTCCTTGGGCGGCGGAAAACTGTTTTGAGAGTTCAGACGGTTCTCGAACTAAACGCATTCCTCGTCCCCCTCCGCCTGCGGTTGCTTTAATGATGACCGGATAGCCAATTTGTAAGGCAATTTTCGCGGCTTCTTTTTCGTTGGTGACTAAGCCATCACTCCCCGGAACGGTGGGAACCCCAACTTTTTGCATGGTTTCTTTGGCTGTGGACTTGTCCCCCATTGAGCGGATTGCTTCGGGAGTCGGGCCAATGAAGGCAATATCGTGATCAGCGCAAATTTCCGCAAAACGGGCATTTTCAGCGAGGAAGCCGTAGCCGGGATGAATGGCTGTTGCGTTGCGAGTCAGGGCGGCGGAGATAATATTGGGGATATTGAGATAGCTTTTACCACTGCTCGGTTCACCAATGCAAACGGCTTCGTCCGCCAACTGAACATGAAGGGCATGGCGGTCAATGGTAGAATGTACGGCAACTGTGGCAATACCCAGTTCCTCACAAGTTCGGAGGATGCGTAAGGCAATTTCCCCCCGATTGGCAATTAGGATCTTTGAAAACCGCATCTTCTGTGCTGCTCGGTCAATAATCTGTTTAGGATAAACTGTTTTGGTCAACAGGGAAAGAGTTAAACTGCAACAATCTTGTTACATGGCGATCGCTAACTTAAACAACTGACTTGATCTTTTTGGATTTTGTGATATAGTTAAAGTTCAGCAGTGAAACTTCAGTTTGACTGAGATTTCATTGAGCCTAAGCGGATGTGGCGGAATTGGTATACGCGCACGTTTGAGGGGCGTGTGGCTTTGCCTTGCGAGTTCGAGTCTCGC
>NZ_AAVU01000025.1 GCF_000169095.1 Lyngbya sp. PCC 8106 | reverse complement strand
AATACCTCAATATACTTAGTTTAGCTAATTTTGTAAATATTCTTGGAAATACGGTGTAAATTCCTTTAACCGCTTTTTATAAAACTCACACAAAGAAGAAACAGGCACATTTAATTCGGCTGAAATCTCTTTCCATTTGCGATCTTGCCAGATTTTAGCCAATGCCAAAAATTGAAAGGTCGCTTTCGGCTGTCCTTTAATATACTCTTTGGTAAAGATATTATCTGGATTTTCTTCAATTAAACTTTGAAGTTCTTGAGATTCAGAAATTTGTTCGGCAGGTAGCCTAAAACTATCTAAGTCTTCTAAATTAGGTAAAGAAGCAACATCTTCATGTTTCTGATTTTTAGGTAAATAAGTTAGACCCCGACGTGTATATTGATTGAAACAGTCAATAAATCTATAATTTAAGATACAATTACACCAAGCCATCACATCTTGTTCGGGATTGTACTCATCAATATTTTGACAAATTTCCATCATCATTATACTTTTAGCTTCATTGTACAAATCCTCATAAATACTTGCTGGAAAAGGAAATGAGCCTTTTTTCGGACGTGTCAAACGACCCGATTTTAAAATTTTATCCATCAGCAAATTCAACGCTCGTCGCCGCTCGTAGCTTCCTTTCGGATGCTGTTGAGCCTCTCTTGCGAGTTGGTTGAGCTGAGAATCAATTGGACTTTTCCCCTGGTGCATAGATACTTCCCATCCCTTGTTTAGGACTCTCTGTATAGTTTCTGCTTTCGGAGGTCGTTTTTTCGGACGACTCAGTTTTTGTTACAAAATGTTAGACAACCGAGTTGTTTATTGAGGTGTTGTGAATGTTCTCTAAAGCTTATCTAGACAGAGTTATAAGCAATTTTCAGTTAGAGAAAACAGAAATTTTTTCAAAAAAAAAGTCAAATTTACGAAAAAAGTTAGAGCCAGTTCAGAAAGTTAGATAGGAACAGCCTAATCTACCTTCTCGGAAAAAAGTAACCCCGAGTAAAGAGGTGAGATCATAGCAAAACATGAGGTGAATTATGACGACATCAAATGTAGATTTTTCGGGTTCTAATCATATTGATAGCCTTCTAATCGGCTCAAAATGGGGAGGTTCTACTGGAAGCGGAGCTACAGTAACTTACAGCTTCATGGACGAAGCACCTAGCTACTTAAAGCCCGAAGAACAGAATAACTTTATTGCCTTCAGTGCCGATCAAATAACGATTGCAGAACAATCTTTTCAGCTTTGGGAAGAAGTTTCAGGAATTGATTTTGTCCCTGTTGCTGATACAGGTGCGGGAGGACAAATTCGTTTGGGTGCCCGTACCGATCTCATCGGTAATGGTGCTTACGCTCACTTTCCAGGGAATAATGCAGGCGATGGTGATATTTGGTTCGACCCAAATTGGAACAATCTTCAAGCCATGATTCACGAAATTGGTCATGCTGTAGGGTTGAAACATCCTGGTAACTATGATAGTACTGGAAACCTCCCACCTCCACCTTTTCTTCCCAGTAGTGAAGATAATAAGCAGTACACGGTAATGGCATACCCGGCTCACCCAGGCTCAGGTGTTGAATCCTCAACCCCAATGCTCTACGACATTGCTGCCATCCAGTACCTCTACGGAGCGAACACCACCACTCGCACTGGAAACGACACCTACTCTTGGAACCCTAACACAGCTTTTGTTGAGACAATTTGGGATGCAGGTGGTATCGATACTATCGATGCAGGTAATCAGACACTCGATGCTGCTATTGATCTAACTGCGGGTGCTTTTAGTTCGATTGGTCCTCGCTCTAATGGAAGCAATACGCCAGCTAGCAATAATTTAGCGATCGCTTATGACGTGACTATTGAAAATGCCGTAGGAGGATCGGGTGATGACGAGTTAAGAGGAAACACTGCTAGTAACGACCTCCAAGGTGGTGGTGGAGATGATTATCTATTTGGAGATGATGGAACAGATACCTTGGATGGAGAAACAGGTAATGATTTCCTTGTAGGCTGGAACGGAAGCGATACCCTGTACGGGGAAGTTGGCAACGATACCCTATGGGCTGGAAACGGAGATGATCAAGCTTATGGCGGAGATGGAGACGACCAGCTAGCGGGTTGGAATGGCAATGACTATCTTGATGGCGAAAATGGTAATGATCGAGTTGATGGAGAGTATGATAACGATACTCTATTCGGTGGTTTTGGAACTGATACCTTGTACGGTGGAGATGGAGATGATCGTCTAGATAGTGGTACGCCATCTGCCTACGACAATGCTAACGAAGAACTGTATGGTGAGGCAGGTAACGATTATTTACTGGCTGGAAATGGTGAAGACTACCTACATGGTGGAGATGGAACAGATACTTTATATGGACGATCAGGTAATGATTTCCTAGTAGGTTGGAATGGAAGCGATACGATGTACGGGGAAGTTGGCAACGATACCCTATGGGCTGGAAACGGAGATGATCAAGCTTATGGTGGAGATGGAGACGACCAGCTAGCCGGTTGGAATGGCAATGACTATCTTGAGGGCGAAAATGGTAATGACGAACTGATTGCAGATACAGGAAATGATGTTCTCATTGGTGGAAACGGGAATGATACGCTCACAGGTTCTATGCCTTCGGAATTAGATTCCGGTTTTGAGGAATTAGATACCCTAACTGGCGGTGATGGCGCAGATACCTTTGTACTAGGCAACTCTGTTGAAGCTTTTTACAACAACGATGGCTTTGGTGGTTATGCCCAAATTACCGACTTTAACTGGGCAGAGGGCGATAAATTCCAAGTTTTTGGCAGCCTCGATAACTACACAGTGAGTCAGTTTAGTGGGGGAATGGATATTTACTACCAAAATGACTTGATTGCTTGGGTGTCAAATACGACAGATGTTATTCCTTCAGAACACTTCATATTTGCCTAACATTAATCGTAGGGTAAGCATTGCTAACTCTAACATTTTTCTAAATTATAGGCAATGCTTACAAATTTAACTGTTGAGCAGACAACCTGAACAATTAGGGTGCAAAGTTTTGCAGTTCTACAGATTGTTTGCGACTAATTTATCAATCCAGTTACATTAATTAAAAGAAAATGCTAAATCAAAACCCTTCCGACAAAACCAACGACCAAAACTTAGATGAAGTTGAAGCTATTCTCAGTGCGACTTTGGATGAATCCGATAATCTTGAAGATGTGATTTCTGATGAGGAACAGGAAAATTCGGTTGTAGAGACTGAGGATGAATCTGAATCTGCTGATGAAATTTCTTCTGATGAATCTGAGGAACAGCAGGAAACACAAGATGAGAATCAACCCGTAGAAACTGAAGATAAATCTGAAACGGTTGATGAAACTTCTTCTGATGAATCGGAGGATATAGCTGAAAATCCAGTTGTAGAGATTGAAGATGAACCCGAACAAGACGAAGAACAATCTTCTAATAAGGAAGAAACCGTTGACAACGGAAGTCGAGATGAATTCTTAGATGAACCTGATGAGGAACAATCTAACGATAACGAGGAAACTATTCCTAAAAGAAATCCAGAAGACTTCTTAGACGAGTCCGATGAGGAACAATCTGACGATAACGAGGAAACTATTCCTGAAAGAAATCCCGATGATTCCTTAGATGAAACCGATGACGAAGAATCTGATGATGAGGAAAGAGAAAATCAGACTAAAGATGAATCCGAACCCGATGAAGAAGAATCTGATGATGATAGAGATGATATTGAAGACTCAACTGAATCATCTGATGAACCTGAAATAAATGATCGCATTTCAGAAAGAACTGAAGAAAATAGTGAAACTTCAGTTGATGATATAGAGGATCAAAATAATCTAGGAACTGAGGAGGATGATATTTGGAATGGGGGTGAGGGAGATGAAACCTTTATGGGTTTGGAAGGTAACGATATCCTCAGTGGAAAAGAAGACAATGACTGGATGAATGGTAATCAAGGAAATGACTGGATAAATGGTGGGGATAATCCAGATACATTATATGGAGGTCAAGACGACGATGTTCTCATCGGAGGTTTGGGGAGCGATGTTCTTTATGGCGATCGCGGTAACGATATTCTACGGGGTTTTGACAAAAATTCTGTTAACCCAGGTTTGGGTGAAATAGATACTTTAACCGGAGGATCGGGAGTCGATACTTTTGTATTGGGAAGTGTAACCCAAGCTTACTACGATAACGGTAATAATGCCGATTTGGGTTTAACTGATTATGCTTTAATTACTGACTTTGATCTCAACGAAGATATCATTCAACTCAGCGGAGATCCGGCTAACTACCAGCTTGGTTCTGCGCCTGAAAATTTACCCAGTGGAACCGCTATTTTTCTTCAAACTGACGGTCAAAATGAACTAATCGCGATTCTAGAAGGGACATCAAATTTGAGTGTGGATATTGATGCTTTTATGTTTGTCTAAGCCAGGTTTTTAGTGCTGGTTTTGTAATTTGTAGCTATAGCGATTGGCTTTGCCAGATTTTTGGCAATAAAAAATATCAAATTTCCGAAAAAAGCTCACAGAAGTTCAGAAAACTATATAGAAGACTAAAAGCTACTTTATCACAGTAGAAGGAGATATAAATTATGGCTAGAACTATCAACGGAACCTCTGGAAATGACTTCATTGATGAGTATGTTTCTGAAGACCTCACTGTTTATGCCAATGGAGGTGATGATTATGTTTGGACAGGATGGGGAGATGATTTAATCTATGGAGATGATGGAAACGATACTCTAAAAGGTTGGTCTGGTGACGATTTTATTGATGGTGGGGCTGGAAATGATCAAGTCTATGGTGAAGATGGAAACGATACCCTTGATGGTTGGTCTGGAAACGATCTAGTCTATGGTGGTAATGGGAATGATTTCATTTGGGGCTGGTATGGAAATGATAGCTTGAATGGAGGAGGAGGTAATGATACGCTTCTTGGAGAGAATGATGATGATGTCTTAAATGGTTCGAGTGGTAACGATAGCATCAACGGCGGCAGTGGGATTGATACACTCATTGGTGGAAGCGGCAAAGATACCCTTAATGGCGGTGGAGGTGGTGGTCATTATAGTGGGTTTGATAATCTCACTGGTGGAGCAGGTGAAGATGTCTTTGTGTTGAGAAATGATTCTTACACTGTTATAGAAGACTTTGAAGTTGGTATAGATAAAATCTCTTTAGGTAGCGGTCTATCTTTTGCCGATCTAGACTTTTTCCAAGGTTATAACACCACTATTATCAGCCTGCCCTCAGCCAATATCTCGATAGCAGGCTTGCAGGGTGTATCTTCAGACGATCTTGACTCACCCAGTAATTTTGTCTAGCAAGAGTTAACCTCGTAAAACCTGTTATTCTCTGACACATTATAGCGATCGCATTTTTCTCAGAATCTATGCGATCGCAGTATTTTTTGCAATAAAAAAATCAAATTTCCGAAAAAAAGTAGAGCAAGTTCAGAAATATATATAGAACACAGTTCACTATAGCAATCTTACCAGATTTGTAAAAAAGTAATCCAGATTACTCCCCCAGAATTGGGGGGCAAGGGGGGCGGAGAATTAGGGAGCAAAGTCGTTTACGAATGATTTATTATTGCTATAGGCTTGCACACCGACAGCTAATTTTGTGGAGGAATGACTCAAATGAAGTTAGGACAAATCTTGGTTCGGAAAAACTTGATTTCCTTCTCTCAGTTGGAACAAATCCTAACGTTTCAGTCTTCATCTTCTCAGAAATTAGGGGAACTACTGGTAACACAAAGATTAATTGGAGAAGAGGACTTACAACTGGCTATGAAAGAACAATATTGGCGACACAATGGCTTTTGGGTAATTGACGCAGATAGTGTAGTTTTTGCCAACGGAAGTGAGTTTCGAGCAACAAACCCCAATACTCCACCGCTATTAATCATTAATATTCCTGTTGGTTTAGGATTTCGAGAAAATCCAGGTCGTGTTGTGAATCGTTCTTTTGCTTCTGTTGTAGAAGTGGATGAAACAGGCGAAGAATTTGAGACGTTTATCGGTTTGCAAGTTCCACCGGAACAAACTCTTGCTCTGATTGGTGGGGAAGTCAGTCTAGAGGGTGGGATTTTAACGACTTTTGGAGGACGAGTAGAACTTGGAAGTGTAGCAGGAAATAGCTTTGTTAGCCTCACGCCTGTACCCGAAGGATTTGCATTGAGTTACGACGGTGTACAAAACTTTCAAGATATTAGTCTATCTAACTTTGCTTTGGTAGATACGAGAATAAACGTTTATCTCCTTGATAGAATTACCTCCAGAAGTTGAGCGTTATAATAATTCATCAACTCCGAGAAATTCAAGAACTTTAACTCAACAGCGAAGAAATACATCTCGAACGAATAACCAACCTATTTCGAGTTTAGATATTGTTCCGGCGAGAGGTTGGATACGCACAAAAGAGGGCGAAATTCTATTAGTGGGTTATGACCCGAAAAAAACTTGCATTCAGCGTCAACGACACCATTCAATTCAATGTCATTCCAAATAATAAAGTGAACATCAAGTAATAAGAGAGCTGTATTAATTTGCTCCTAAATCCTAATTTATAATTGAGTTAACACTAACGCCAATCTCCAACTAAAACATAAGATGCCCAATACAGAGGAGCATCGTAACTATTCTTCTTTTGAAGAAACATCAGTTGAGCCTGACGAAGTGCTTCTGCTCTCGATTTTCCTTGAACTAATTGTTCATAAAAGTGACCCATAAATTCAACGGCAGATTTATCGTTTAAACTCCACAATGAAGCAACTGTACTTCTAGCACCCGCTCTCACCGCCATTCCTGCTAATCCTAAAACTGCCCGATTATCTCCGGGAGCGGTTTCACAAGCACTGAGAACTAATAAATCAATAATTCGACTTTGATTTTGTTCCCGACTGCGAAAGAGATTATCCAATTGCTTAATATTAATTGCGCCATCGGAAGCGAGAATAAATGTATTTTCAGCTTGGGAACTAAACTGACCATGAGTGGCGAGGTGAATCACTTTAAATTGATTGGAACTCATTTGTTTTTCAAGATTCTTACGGTTAAATTCTTCATTCAATAATTGTTTACTGTCAATACCGACTTCTTGAATTTTCTGTAATTCTTGAGGAACATTATTCAGTGAAGCGAACTGTTGACGAAATTCTTCTGGGGGTTCTACTAAACCTGCACTCAAAGCATTTAAAGGTCTGTTGATAGGTTTAGGATCTAAAAGTTGTAGTCCCGGTTCGATCACAACTGGATGCTTTTCGATTAAGTATTGCTGACCGTCATAAAGAACCGACATTGGTAGATTTCGTAGTTGACCATCTAGAACAAAAACTAAAGTTTCATCCCCTTTTAATTGGGATTCTAGAGGCTGAAACAACCATTGATACATTTGCTTTGATAATCGCTGAATTTCTTGATAGGCGTAAGGTTTTTGCAGTTCAAACCTAAGTTGCTTCTGGGTATCTTCTAGCTCAGTTTTAGCGATCGCGATTCTATAATGAAAGAGTTGTTTATTAGGGAGACTTGCAATGACTTCTAGGCGATTGTTTAAAATAATCTCATAAATCACCACTGCGTTGGGATCAATTTGATCGATGGGTTGTCGTTGTATATCTAAGCAAGCATCCTTAAAGAAATCATCAAGTTCAGCTAACTGAAGATTTTCAATCACATCTCTAGCTTGTTTCAGATTTTCTGGTGAGGGATTTTCTGGGATTAGAAGTAAATCAACTAATTCCCGATAAACAGGTTCAACGCGATCGCGAAAATCAAACTGTACATCCTGACGAACAGCAACGAGATCCTGTCTTAAAGATTGTAAGGTTTGAACGGCTCCTTGATAAGCTGCAATCGCACTTTCTCGCTCGGGTTTAACTCGATCTTTTAAAATTCTACCCAGTTGCCATTGCCATTGATAACTAATCTCATCAGCTTGAACAGACTGAGAGAAAAGTAAAGCTTTTTGAGTATAGATTTTAGCATCCTGCCATTTTTTCTGCTGTTCATAGAGTTGACCTAAAGAACCCAGCGCGTATGACTCAACTCTAGAATCTGCAAGTAATTTAGCTTGTTCAGTCGCCGTTAATAAAAGTCGTTCTATTTCTGGGTAGAGTAAAGATTGATTGACTGCTAATTTCATTAAACTTTTAGCTAAATCTATTTTTGAATAAATAGCAATTCGACCAAAGGTCAGACTATTGATTTTTGATTCAATATCTTGCCAGTTTTTCTGTTCAGACTCGATTTGGGCTTGAATTTCATTCTGAAACACTGCATCTTGTTCAGAATTCAACTTATCTGTCAATTCTAATAATAAACTTAAAGAGTTAAGTTTAGCTCTAATTTGAGTCGTTGTAGTCGGAGACAGAGCGGCTTGTTGATAGCAAGTTAAAGCAGTTCGAGCTGAATTTTTGGCAAGTTTGAGGTTATTGAGTTCTGTCTGTTGTTGATAGAGAGCGCGTGTAGTATTCGCTAAACTTAACTGAGCTTTCCAAAGTTCTTGGGATGACTTTAATTGTTGTGCTATTTCTAATAACTCTAATGATACGACTCCGGCTGAGAGTTCAGAAGATTTTAAATTCTTGATCGAATAACCTTCAGAAACTCTACAGGAATTTAATTGAGTATAATCAATATTACCGAGCTTTCCTAAAATACGCAAAACATTGCTGAGGTGACGTAATTGAGATACTTTGAGGGGAGAGTTGGGTTGAGTTTTAAGAGATTGATGAACATCAATTAATATTCTTTCGGCTCGATGATAAAGCCCTAATCCTTGCATGGCTTGAGCTTGATTGAGTAAAGTCTGAATTCTTACCTCTTGATTTTGAGTTTGTTGATAAATGGTTTCTACAGCTTGCCAAATTTCCAAAGCTTGACCGTATTTTCCTTGAGAAAAATAGAGATTTCCTTGAATACTTAGAGCTTGAGCTTGCGCTGTTAATCTTGTTAGATCATTACGATTTGATAGAGAATATAACAGCTCTAAACTTTCTTGAATAGATTGATTTGCTGCTTCCCATCGTCCTAACTTTTGTAAACTGAGAGATAAATTCCCCAATGCGGCGGCTCGTCTTAACGGATTGGTTTCACGAGCGATAATCTCTTGCCAAATTTGGACAGATTTCTCAAAGTTCTCCGTTTGATAAAAGTCTCGACCCTGTTGTTCCAGTTGAGGAATTGATAGCTGTGATTTAGGAGAATTATTGATTATTAAAGATTCAGCACTGATGTCAGATTGTCGAAATGAGGAAAATCCTACAGCTAACACAAAGCTGAGAATTAGCCAGAAAAGAAAGGAAAAAATTCGTTGATATAAATACCAGACAGACTTTTGAATTTTCATATAGCAATCCTAAATAGGTTGTGGAAAAATTCCATACTGATAAAGTTTCGGAAAATCAAATATTTGACCATCAGCAAAAAACTTAAATAGCCACTTTACTATTTTAAAGGATTTACATAAATGGTAGAATTGTCTAATAAAATTTTTCACTTGTAGCCAAATATCTTCTACGGGATTTTGTTCTGGAGCATTAGGGGCTTGCGAGTGACAAGTAATTAACCATTTTTTTCTAATAAATCTTGATTTATTATAGTTAAATATTTCTGGAATTATTTTGATTCATGATAGGTTGATCTATCCCAAATATTGCTAATCTTTTTCCTTTTCTTTTTGAGAATAAACACTTGAGAAACTTGATCGTATTTTCTGTATTTCCACTTTCGTATTCTTCCACAATAAATTCTTTGGTTTTATAGTCTAAGGGGTTTAAGTAGCAACGGTACAGAAAACCACGCTTTTGCTGAAACGCTGACTGTGACGATGAATTAGAGGTGATAATAGATTTCATTCATTGAAGGCAGACAAAGGCTAAAAAACTTGTAGGTCAGTAATTTTAAGTTCCTATTGCCCCTCGTTGCACGAACCCTAGTTTTACGTGCGACTCGTTTAGTCGAAACAAGGGATTAAACCCTTGGTATGACTAGCTTGGACAAGACTCAATCATTAGTATCTGTACCATGACAACTGAATATTTCGTGTAGGTGAGAGAGCCTGTAATAAGGTGCTAAATATTAATAAAAGCATAAATCATCAAGCCCTACTCTCTCGGTGTTGGGAGTAAAAGCATAACTCCTACGGTAGCGACTGGTCATCAATCCGTAAAGCGGGGTTAAATGTAGCTCTAACTGGTAGTCTGAACTGGTTATCTGCTAGCAAGAATTTTATGGATAAGGTTAACCCTGAAGTAAAAGGAATAACAATTCCCGTCGTAACCATCGTTAAGGGTAAACAGCCAAATCAGGACTGAAAGGCTGTAGCCAAAAGGCAACAGTGCATCTGGTTAATTGTCAGTGAAAATATGACAATCACAACACTAACCGCACTCGGTGGACAGACACATCCTGAGAATTCATACCAACGAAATATTCGGAACGAGGAAATCCCTCTATAGCTCTCAGGTAAAGGTCGAAATGCCTGAGTAATCAACCAAGATGTAAACTCTCCGATTGTGGAGGTTATAGAGGGCGAAGGATTGAGGAAAAAGCGAATGCTCATTTCTAATGAATGAGATATGCCCACGTCCTCACTGTTTTCAGGAAAGTAGTGATTAAGTAGCAATTAATATGTCTAAAACAGATTCAGAAAAGAATACTGTGGAATGGAAACAGCTTAATTGGCGTCAAATCCAAAAGGCTGTTTGGAAGTTGCAAAAGAGAATCTACCGAGCCTACGTCAGTGGCGATGTTCAAAAAGGAAGAAGGCTGCAAAAAACCCTCATCAAATCCTATTACAACCGACTCTTATCTGTCAGAAAGGTAACGCAGGATAACCAAGGAAAGAAAACGGCAGGTGTGTATGTGGTGAAATCCTTGACCCCAAAGCAACGTTTCCAACTCGCTAACGATTTAAAACTAGGGGATAAATCCCAACCTATTAGAAGAGTTTGGATTCCCAAACCTGGAAAAAACGAGAAGCGACCTTTGGGTATTCCTGTGATGCGTGATAGGGCAGCACAAGCATTAGTTAAAGCTGCCTTAGAACCTGAATGGGAGGCTCATTTCGAGCCAAATAGTTATGGTTTCCGACCCGGAAGGAGCGCACATGACGCTATAGAAGCAATCTTTAACCAGATTAGATATAAATCAAAATTTGTGTTGGATGCAGATCTAGCGAAATGTTTTGACCGAATTAACCACCAAAAACTCTTAGCCAAGCTCAACACATTTCCTAAATTAAGGAGACAAATCAGAGCCTGGTTAAGAGCCGATATTTGTGACTTTGAGAAACATCATTTGACTCCAAACCAACAGGGAACGCCACAGGGAGGCGTTATTTCCCCGCTTTTAAGCAATATAGCCCTACATGGAATGGAAAACCGGATTAAACAAATCAAAGGTGCATCTTTAATCAGATACGCTGACGATTTCGTAATATTCCATGAAAATCTGGAGACTCTCAAGGTCTGTCAGAATGTCATAAGTGATTGGTTATCCCACTACAACCTCGAATTCAAACCAAGCAAAACCCAAATTGTTCACACCCTTAATCAACTGGAGAAAAAACCACCCGGATTCGACTTCTTGGGGTTCAATATACGCCAATACAAAGTTGGCAAATACCAGTCCGGGAAGAGTGACATCCTCCCCTCCTAACTGCGAAGCGCAGTATAGAAGGGGCTTCCCAACTTCGCAATTGAGAGTTGCTGCCTCATAGGACTTGCATCCAAGTATCCTCCGCAGCCAGCAAACGCTAGTCCAAGCGTCCGTTTTACCCGATTTAATATGTTTATTCCAGAGTTCCAATCTCTATCGATGACTAACTTGCACTCAGGGCAATTATGAACTAATTCCTTAAGTGTCTTCTCAACCCTTGCACCACAACCAGAACACTCGATACTCGTGCCTCTAGGGTCATCTCCAATTGCCCACTTACCGCGTTTTACCGCCACTGCTTGCAGGATATTCAGGAAACTTCCCCAGGCTGCATCCAATATCGACTTAGCCAATCGGGTTCTTGCCAAGCCCTTAATGTTCAAGTTCTCAAACGCTATCAAGTCGTAATGGTCACACAGCCTGTGAACGACTTGATAATGAAACTCCGAAGCGCTGCCGGGCAACGTGAAGGTGAATGCAAGCAACTTTATTGGCTTGCCGTTGGTAGTTTTTAGAGCCTTTCTCCATCCGTGCCAATTGTCGTTGTTGACGAGCTAACTGTTGTTGAGACTTCCGGTAAAATTGGGGAATCTCTACAGCTTGTCCGTCAGATGTCGCTAAAAACTTCTCTAAACCAACATCTATGCCAACAGCAAACTTAATTTTATCTACTGGCAACGGCTCAGGAACCGTGTCGTCTTCCAGGGAAAAACTTGCATACCATCCATCAGCTTTTTTGACTAAGGTAACTTGCTTTTTTGTGAACCCGTCAGGGATTGGGCGATGCAAGATAACTTTAATTTCGCCAATCTTTGATAGTTTCAAGATGTTCCCTATCAGATGTGCGCCTGCTTTTGGGCAGTTCACTCTAGGAAAAGTAAACGAGCAGATGTCACCCCGCTTCTTAAAACGTGGGCGACCTCCTCGCTTACCATTCTTATCGGGAATTAACCAACCCTTACTCGCTTTGTCCAATCTCATCAAGTTCTGCTGCTGGCAGTCGGCATAGATGTTTTTGTATTCAGGAAATAGCTCTTTAGTTTGTTTTAACTCTGATGCTTGTGAGTAATAATCAACTTTTTCGGGGAGATCACCTATCGGTTCAGAAACAATACTGCATCGGTCAAACTAGCATCGAGTACGTCGGAGCCAATCGAGTCTTTGACCGAGTGCGTAATTATCGTGCCGACGCAGCAACTCTCCCCTGACTTCCATTGTGGACGCCTGCTCGAGAGTTGGCTTGAGACGGTACTGATAGGTGATTATCATGATAATATTGTATCGCAAGTAGCGACACAATACAGGTTGATGAAACACCTAGCAATAAGGCTTCCTGAGCAAGTAGCTCAAGATACTCAAGGCTTTCTGCGAGCAGGAAGACAGAACACAATCAGAAGTATTAAGAGCATACATTCGTAGTCTCAAAAAGAAGGTTAAATGTAAAAACGCAAATTAATTGGAAATCTCCGTCCCTCCGATTTCCCGCCTATCCCCATACCACCAAACCCTACCGGACTATGGTGGCAGTACCCCGGCGAAAGTCTGATGGACAGGGTAAATTGCTGGGGTTCAAAACAGTCATAAGACCATCATCCAATAGTGTTAGGAGGCACTACAACAAAATCTCAGAAACAATCGGAAGGTTAAAAGCTGCACCCCAAGAGAAAATCATCAGTGAGTTAAACCCAATTATTAGAGGATGGTGTAACTACTACAAAACAGTATGTAGTCAAGAAACCTACTCAAAAGTTGATTATCTGACTCACTTGAGGTTGCGTAGATGGGCTGATAGAAGACATCCCAACAAAGGTAAATACTGGGTGGGAGATAAATATTGGATAACGATAGGAGGAGATAGATGGGTTTTTGGAAAAGAATATAAGGGTGACAAAATCACCCTGGCAAGACACACACAAACAGCCACGCACGCGCCACGTCAAAGTTCAGGGGAATAAAACCCCTTATGACGGAGACACCATTTACTGGGCAAAAAGGAAGGGGTCACACCCTGAATTGAAACCCTCAACAGCAAAACTGCTGAAGAAACAAAAGGGTAAGTGTAATTGGTGCAATTTAAACTTCCTTGATGGAGATTCAATTCATACAGACCAGATCACCCCCAAACAGGCAGGTGGTAACAATAGTAAAGATAATCTCCAACTACTACATAAACATTGCCATGATGCTAAAACTAAGAGTGACCTTAAGGTTATAAAGCTATATAAAGCGAAAAAGGAAGGAGAAGAAACCCAAGAATGGTTCAATCATTTGGATTGGGAATGGGTAGACGATATTCCAACCTTACTCAAAGTAGGTACTCAAACAGAGCCTGAAAACAGAGGAGCGCAGTGAGGTTAAAGTCTCATGCTGCGTTCTGAAGACGAGTCGGGTTGGTGACAACCTGGCTTAGTTTAACGCCATATAGTGAAGAAATTCAAAGAAAAGCTCGATAAATTAGTGGGCTATCCCTCTTCTTGGATAAAGCCGAGATACGTGTGAAATCGGACACGATGTAAAGTTTTGTAAGGTTAACAGGCTTGCTCTCGACTCGAATAACCAGATGACAACAATTCATTTTGAGTTACGGGCGTTCTTCTCAACGTATCTAAAGGAACCAAAAACTCCCCTTTTTGAACTTGGATATCCAGGGCATTCATGACAAACTTGACCTCTAAAAAACTCGCATCTTCGTAATCATTATCTTCGTAGTGTTTAATTTGTTCTTCTGTCTTTAATATGAAGGGTGGTGTTGCCAAGTCAACGACTGCCTATAACCTTGCTGTGGGACTCGTAAAATTTCACAACCAACGAGTCCTACTGATTGATATTGACCCCCAGGGAAATGCGAGTGCCGCTCTGGGAATTCCGATCTGGGAACTCCAAACTCAACTCAAAGATGCGTTGCAGCGTAAAGTGGACATTACGGAGGTGATTGTCCCAACAGATTCAGGGGTTGATGTCGTCCCTTCTAACTTATTGTTAGCTGAAGAAGAAATTCCCATTTCAGGAGTTCCCGGCCGAGAAGTCCTGCTCAAAAAAGCGATCGCGACTGTTGATGCTGAGTATGACTGGATTTTGATTGATTGTCCCCCCAACGTTGGGGTGTTTGCGATTAATGCACTCATGGCTTCTGAAGCTGTTCTAGTTCCGGTCGATATGAGCTACATGGGACTTTTAGGAATTCAGGGGATTGAACGGACATTAAAGTTGGTAGCCGATTACAAGCATCATCCGATTGAGATTGCTGGAGTATTAGCAACCCGCTACGACAAACGAAATAACCTCAGCGCCGAAGTTTTGGAATCCCTCAGAGAACACTTTGGGGACAAGTTGTGCAGTTCTATCATTCCTGAAACGGTGAGAATCAGAGAAGCCCCCTCCCATCATCAATCTATTTTTGAGTTTGACCCTCGTGGTGCAGGCGCTAAAGCCTATAAAGAATTATCTCTGGAGGTCTTATCATGGCAGTGAAAAAAAGCAAAGGCCTTGGCAGTAACCCCCTCGACCGTGGGATTTTCTCTAAGACAGACTCCCAAGAAGAATCTGAGGATGTTGAACTCAAAAGTCAAGAGTCAAGAGAGTTAGAGCCTTCTACAGATAGTCAAGAGTCAAGAGTCAAGGATGGTGTAGAGTCTAAAGTAGAGAGTCAAGAGTCTAGGTTTTTGAATAGAGAACAAGCGGAACTGAAGGGAACTAATGTCAGACTGCCGATTGAGCTAATTGACTGGGTTGATGACTTGGTGAAGCAAGGGAGTCGAGATCAGAACAAGTCCAGAATACCCAAAGAGGTATGGTTTCAGGCTGCTCTGGAACTGTTTAAAGCCATGCCTGTTGATTGGGATGACATCTCCAATGAGGATGAATTGCAGAATAAACTCAAGAGTCTAGAGTCTATAATCAAGAATCTATAATCAAGAATCTATAATCAAGAGTCTTTATGCTGTTAGTAGCATATCTGCTCCCAACCCGTAGAACAAGTTAGTGCAATTTCGGGTGTAGATCATCATAATAACCGCCAAGAAATCATCAAAAAAGCGATCACAATTCTCTAGAAGATGATCGCTTTTGCAATTCTCCAGATTCAATTACGCTTAAAGCTTACATTAGTGATCCCTTAAAGCCAATTGGCCCTTCACCCTGGTAAGTCATTGTTCCGTTCAAAGTTGTGCCTTCATCATTGGAATTGATGTTAAGTGCTACAACATTTTGGTTTTCCCGATAACCAATAATCCACTGCCCACCAGGATGCCAAGGAGCCGATGAACCTCCCCATTGATTCTCTACCATATAGTTATTACTCCCTGACAAAGTGGCGCGAAAACCAATTGGCCCCTCACCGTGATAAGTCATTGTTCCATTAAGGGTCTTGCCGTTGTCACCAGATTGTATATCAATCGCAACTACTTTTTGGTTATTACGGCTGCCCAAAACCAAAGTGCCACCTTCATTCCAAGGAGCCGATGAACCTCCCCACTGATTCTCTACTGTATAGGCATAACCTTCAGCCATAGCAGCCTTAAAACCAATTGGCCCCTCACCTTGGTAAGTCATGGTTCCATTGAGAGTTTGACCACCATCTTCAGATTTGAGGTCTAGTTCCACCACATTCTGGTCAGTACGATAACCCAGTACCCATTGACCACCAGGATGCCAAGGAGCCGATGAACCTCCCCATTGATTCTCTACCATATAGTTATTACTCCCTGACAAAGTTGCCCGAAAACCAATTGGCCCTTCGCCAGCGTAAGTCATGGTTCCGTTTAGCGTCTTGCCATTATCGCCAGACTTGACGTTAATAGCAACAACGTTTTGGTTAGAGCGACCACCAATCACCCATTTGCCACCTTCATGCCAGGGCGCGGTTGACATCCTCCCGGCGCCAACGTTTGACTTTTGGCGCGGGATTCCCAAATATCACTATTTGGGTTCCTGCTTCTTAGCACCTGGTTGAACAGATTTGCTCTGTTCAGCTCTTACGGTCGCTCCACAGGCAAGCCAGCGCGCTCATGGGGGTTTCCCCCATGAGCGACTGGCGCTGACACGGCAAGTCCTGCCGCCAAAATAATTAAAGTCAGTGAAGGAGTCGCCCCCTCCACTGCTCTCCAAAACCGTACTTGATAGTTTCCCATCATACGGCTCCTCAGTAACACGGCTATTGTCATGATTCACGTCACCAGCAGATCGTTTTCCCATCGATAATTCTCAGGGATTCTGATGGGTTTGTGTGACAGTTTTCTGTCTATGCTGCCATCATTTCTGGTCTTTTCATCATGGCAATGTCGATGGAGAAGTTGCCAATTTTTATACTCATTCTTTCCGCCTTTTGACTTAGGAATGATGTGGTCTAGCTCGATTACATCTCCTTCTTTGAAGAACAATCCGCATTGAGCGCACTTCCCTTTTTGCTTTTTGAGCAGCAATGCCGTTCGCTTTGGCATCTCAGGGTGTTTGCCCATTCTTGTACTCCAGTAAATTAGGTCGCCGTTGCATGGACTGGCATCGTCTTTAACTTTTACATAACGACTAATTGTTGTATCGCTATGTTGTAGTAACCGCATCGGGTTTTTACCCTCTTGCTTGGTTGCGAATACCCAATTGTTATCCCCTATCTTTTGGAAGTATTTGGAAACTATAAATTTCCTTCCTTTGTTTCGATGGCGTTTTGTACCCCATTTGATTAGTTTCCAATATGTCAAGTTTTTCAGTCTCTCAAAGACTTTTTGACTTACTACGGTTGAGAAATAGTTGCACCATCCTCTGATTATTGGGTTGAGGTGTCTTATTAAGACAGCTTGTGATTGCCCTTTGTGCTTTTCTATTGTTTCTGCAACTTTTTTGTAGTGTCTTTTCTGGCTTTTCTTGCTTGGAGTTATAATGGTTTTGAAACCTAGTAGTTTTCCTCTTACCTTACCGGAGGTGTATTTACCTGCTTTGAACTGTCTGATATTGAATCCCAGAAAGTCAAATCCAGGTTTTCCTGATTATATTCCTCTAATGTATGGGCTATTCGGGTTTTACTTGGTTTCAATTCCAAACCCATGTCTTTTAGCCATTCAGAAATAAACTCTTGACATCTTTGGACAATGGTTATGTCTTCGTGAAGGATTACGAAGTCATCGGCGTAACGAATTAGACTAACTGATTGTCTTTTGTCCCTCTTGCTTAATTGTGTGCCGTCAGGACGTTTCATATCGAATGTATCAGCAAGTTTGTTGATTTCGTTTTCCATCCCATGAAGGGCTATATTTGCCAGTAGGGGTGATATTACTCCTCCTTGTGGCGTACCCTCAGATGTTGGGAACAACTCTTTTCCATCCATGACACCAGCTTTTAACCAAGCGAGGATTTGTTTTCGTAGGGTTGGATAGGTATTTAGTTTTCTTAAGAGTTGTTCATGGTTGATGCGGTCGAAGCATTTAGCAATATCAGCGTCAAGCACATATTTGGCTTTTTTGTTTATTGCTAAGAATATTGCTCCAATAGCATCTTGACATGAGCGTCCTGGTCTGAACCCATAAGAGTTAGGTTCAAAGAGCGCTTCCCATTCTGGCTCTAATGCCAGTTTGACAAGTCCCTGCAATGCGCGGTCGTACATGGTCGGTATTCCTAAAGGTCTTTTTTCCTCTGTCCCAGGTTTCGGAATCCATACTCTCCGAGTGGGTTTGACCTTTGTACCCATTTTTAGTTGATTTAAATCGTTGCTTTGGGGTCAGTGATTTAACACCATCCACACCTGCCGTCTTTTTACCTTGATTATCTTGGGTAACACGACGCACCGCTAGGCATTTTGCAGCCCAGGATTTGGTTAGGGTTTTTTGGAGTCGGCGAACTGTCTTGACATCATCACGACGAGACGCTTTGTAAATGCGCTTTTGTAGCTTATAAACACGCTTCTCTAAGTCATCCCAATCAATCGTTACCCAGTTAAGTTGGGCGTTGATGTCTTCGGGTGATTCTGTTGGCGGTTTACATCCCACAGTCTTCAGTTTTGAATCTGTTTTAGGCTTATTTACCACTACTTGTACCTCTACAATCCGTTGTACCGTGAGTCTGTTAGCATATCCTTTTCCATTACGGAGAGGCGTTGGCTTTTGACGACTCCATCTAATAGGCAAAGGTTCTTTGCATTTGGCAATGTAAACTTGGCTCTCTTTAAACTTAAATGCTGACGCTCGTAAACTCTGCACTTCCACCATGTCGCTTTTTCTTGAAGTTTGGGTATTTTGCCCGACCCGCAAAGAAGTTACTGAAAGCAGTTTGCAGATGCCTTAAACATTGAAGAAGGCGGAACACAGCTAACCTCATTTAAGAAGTCTAATTCTTCCTCTTTCTTCCAGCTTGTCAACATTGAAGAAGTTTGAGAATAGCCAACCCGTTCTTTCCGTTCATACCACGCCTCAGTGCGTGTTGCTAGTGCTTTGTTGTACACCAATCGCACACAACCCAACGTCCTCCTTAACAGGTTTTCCTGTTCGGGAGTCGGTTGCCCTAAACCAGATATGTCACCATTCTGGCTCGGCTTCAGAACCGGACGTGAGACTTTCACCTCATCCGGCTCCTCTCTCCAATGGCTCTTTTGTCTTGAGTACCAGTTGCATCCTTTACAGTTTTAAGGTCATGGCAATGTCGATGGAGTAACTGCTTGTTATCTCGGTTGTCTTTACCACCCTTTGATTTAGGGATGATATGGTCGGTTTCTAGTAGATCTCCATCTTGGAAGTGTAATCCACAGTATGTGCAGCGTCCTTTTTGTTTCTTTAATAGATACACTTTTTCGGCTGGCATTTCTGGGTGTGAACCCAAACGACTACTCCAATAGATTAAGTCCCCATCATAAGGACTTCTATTACCCTTTACCTTGACAAATCTTACGATTTTTGTGTCTCGGTGTCTTGCCATTTCCAAAGGATTTTCTCCTTCTCTGGTGCTGAATACCCAGTTATCATTTCCCTTGGTATGCCAATATTTACGCATTATCCAAGTTCGATTTTTCATGGGATGTCTTCTGTATGCCCATCTTTTGAGTTTTTCAAAGAAACAGTGATCACAATCTGAGAATGTTTCTGCACTTACTACTGATGAGTAATAATTACTCCATCCTCTTATGATTGGGTTAAGTCGTTTAATCAAGGCAACCTGTGGGGCTGAGTTGTGACTTTCTACTGTTTCTCCTAATTTTCTTAGGTGGATTTTGATATTTTCAGCACTTGGTTTGATTAGGGTTTTAAAGCCTAGTATGACTCGGGTGCTACTTTTTGCACCATGATGTTTTCCGACTCTGTATTGTCGTATATTGAATCCTAGAAAATCAAATCCAGTATTCCCATCATGTGTTTCCAAAGTGTGACTGATCTTGGTCTTACTTGGCTTGAGTTCTAGACCCATTACAGCCAACCATTCATCAATTATTTATTGGCATTCCTTAATTACCTTTAAATCTTCATGCAAGATAACAAAATCGTCTGCATATCTGACTAAGGCTAAGGTTTGTTCATTTTTGGATTTATTTCCTTTAAGAGTTCTTGCATATTGTTTAACTCTTTCTTCCATACCATGTAAGGCTATGTTTGCTAATAATGGGGAAATTACACCTCCCTGTGGTGTACCTTCATGGGTAGGAAATAGGTCTTTTCCATCCATTACTCCGCTCTTTAACCATGCTTTGATTTGTTGTCTTAGCTTGGGATAGGTTTGGAGTTTTGCCAACAGTTTTTGATGGTTGATTTTATCGAAGCATTTGGATATGTCCGCATCCAGAACATATTTGGGCTTTTTATTGATGCTTGTGTATATTGCTTCGATGGCATCATGGGCTGAACGTGCTAGTCTAAATCCATAACTATTAGGTTCAAACTTAGCTTCCCATTCGGGTTCTAGCGCTAGTTTTACTAATGCTTGTAAGGCACGTTCATACAAGGTTGGAATCCCTAGAGGTCGCTTTTCGTCCGTGTTGGGTTTAGGTATCCATACTCGGCGGGTTGGTTTTGATTTGTTGCCAAGTTTTAAGTTATTGGCTGCCATTCTTTGTTTTGGTGTCAAATCCTTAACACCATCGATGCCTGCGGTTTTCTTGCCTTTATTATATTGGCTAATCCGTCGAACGGCTAACAGTTTGGCGTACCAGCTTTTTAGGAGTAGCCTTTGTAATTTGTGGGCTAGTCTGACATTGCCTTGTTGACTGGCTTTGAATATTCTTTTTTGGATTTTGAAGACACATCTTTCGGCTTTTCGCCAGTTGATGTCCTTCCATTCATACATCGGTTTTGACACCGTGTTCATAACATTAATTTCCTACTTAAGACTATTCCTTCCATTGAACAGTGTGTATGTCAGCTTATCCTTATACATTACAGATAGGCTTTTGCTTCTTACACAATCCTTCCCAGACAAATCTTACGCTGGTTACTACTTAGATTTCGACCTCATCTAAGAGATTTGAAAGGGTTACTTCGTTCCCAATAACCGTATTTCTAACCTTAGTGTCTTCCTCTATACCGAAGCTGTGTAGATGGTTCTGGTTAAACCCTACCTTTTTCCAGTACGTTAGCTTATTAACATTTTGTTGCTAGCCAATAATCTGCGTAGGCTGGATTACCGTAACGATACTTCTAACGGAAGTTCCTTTCGTACACATAGTTAGGTGCTAGACAGGATTTGATGTCAGATTCATCATTACTGCCGTTTAACCCCGCTTTTCCCACTTTGATGACCATTCTCCACAGGAAGGGGTTATGCTGTCACTCCACCATCTGAAGGGATGGACTTACACCATCACGATTATTGAGTTGTCAAGGTTCACAACCTTACCCTACCCACGTCTGCTAGACTTTTGGTAGGAACGAGTCGCACGGTAGAAGCGGTATCGGTAGGCTTTTTCAGTCATGCTTCACAGTTTAGCACAAAAACCGTGAGGCATGGCTTGGGTCGCAATTCCTCCCGTCGCCAACGTTTGACTTTTGGCGCGGGTTTCCATGCTCCATTCAGATGAAGCCATCAGCATCTACGCAGATAAAATAAATGGTTCATGGGGCAGCCGGGTTTTGCGGTTTCCTTAATCTGTAACTATAAAGGTGTAATTTGGGGTATCAAAATGTTAGAACAAGTCAATAAAATCAAGAAGCTAATCCAAACCGCTACCAACCCTAAACAAAAGGCGATGTATCAGGAGTTGCTAGCTAAGTTGCAAGCTGAGTTAAACATTCAACCGAACGACACAACCGCTCCATACTCTCAAACTACATTAACCCCCAAGCCCAAGCGAACTTCTGCCCAACCTAAAACCTCTGTTCAAGATGCTAAACCCAAGCCTGAAATAGTTAATCAAGAGTTACAACCGGAAGCTAAACAATCCACTACTGAAAAATTTATTGAGTCTGTCGTACAGAAAACTGAACCCTCAAAAACCGAAACTTTAAGTGACGAGTCTCAATCCAAATCAGAAGAACCCCAAAACAAATCTTATTTTCAAGGCATTGGTATTATCAAGGGGGAAGTGATTCTCACTGACGAACGTTCAGCTATCAAACTCGGAGAACATGAATATCGACTATTTTATATCCCCAATAAACGCAAGAAAGCTTATGAAGCCCTAAAAAGAGAGATTGAAGTCACAGGTAATACTACTCTAAGATTGATTGTCTATCCCAAAATTCTTCACTTACCCAAAAAAGATCAACCCCATCGGGTCAGCTTTCAATTAGTGGGTTTCATTGGCTCAAAAGCAAAGCCCAGTCAACTAAACACAGAGTTGGATGATTTTGAGTTTAAATTCTCTGGACTATGGCAATTTATTCCCGTTTGCCGCACTCCCTGCATTTCCATTTTTCGCAACTTCAATAAAGATAGATTAGCCTGGATAAAAGAAGCCGAAGCCGCCAAAAAAGTTAAATTTATGAAATCCTCTCACGTTCCGTTACTCTGGAGAGATTCACCTGTAAAGCCGTTTAGATTTAATCCCAGACTAGAGAAAGAACAGCAAGGTCAAACTTATTTTGTACAGGTCAAGGCTAAGTTTCTCCCCGGCAGAGATGTGTTTGGATTTGTTGAACAACTTGACGAACCCACTGGAGATATACCCGGATTCTTGAAAGCCTCTAAAAAGCTAAAAGCCGAAGCTTTAAGGGAAATTAAAGACAACAAGCAAAAGCAGAAATCTGTTGACCCACCTAAAAATAAATCAACTGACGAACAGCCCAAACAATCTGAAGTTCAATCCGAAAATCAATCCCTACCTGAACAGCCTAAAAAATCCCAACGCAAACAAAATAAACAGTCCGTTGTTCAAGAAACTGATAATAAGGTCTAATAAATTTTACAGATTTTCAAAGTTTTTTCAATGGTAAAAACAGGTAAATTTAGTGAGACGGAGAGGAAAAGATGAAACCCGAATGTCTACCTTTGGTTGCGGCTCAAGTTATTGTTGACCGCCATGTTATTGAACGTTAGAAATCCAATTTAAGTTTTCCTAAAGGCATCTGTTGGTAAAATTATTTTTGTTGCAATTGCTCCATACTTATTCTAGTCTAAAGTCTGTAAATTCTGTATTATCTCGCTTAAAAGAATTAGAGTTTCGGCAAAAACAAGATGAGGAGTCCCGAGAAAATATGGACTCGGATTTATTTAGTTTGAGAGTTATTGGAAGAATAGTTAAGCAAACTCCAGGCGGAATTAAAACTTGGTTTTGCTTGATGAGTATTGCTATAATTCTGGCAATATTTTCAATTGATCTCTCGATTCGATTTTCGGGAATTGATAAACTTAATGATTTTCAAAAAATGAACAAAATACTTGAAGATCTTCAGTAAAATTTTTGTTTGGATAGTGGGGAGATTGACTTTTAATGTCACTTCCCGTCCCAAATTGCTACACTTATTGAAAGACGCGCCTGATACTTGTCTAACAAATGTCACTCATAAATGTGACTGTTAAATTTTTGATGCCGTTGTTAAGCTGATGTTAAGAGAGTGCGGTTTTCAGTTTTATTAAATCGAAATGAAGTATTTAACAACAAAGTTTTTGATGGGTAGTCTATTGATTTTAACGCTATTTTTGAGTTTAAACACGAATGTTAATCCCTTAATTAGTTTGGCGGAAACTAAGCGGGCTGCAACGGAAGAAAAAGTTTCTAACGGCAATCAAAATTCAACTGAAGATTCCGAAACTGCGGAAAGTTTAGAAGAATACTCTAGAGAACCCCAGACAATACAGCAATTTGTACCTCCCGAACCCGACGACGAATTAAAATTAACAGCGGATATTTGCAAATTTGCTCAAAATCAAGGACAATGCCAGCAGAAAGTAACAAATATCGTTCTGGAAAGATTTAAAATCCAGAATGAATACGATCTTTGGCAACTGAATCACAGGCGGTTGGTTTTTCAATCCTATTTAATTATTGATTTATTTTTTTTGGTTCTAGTGATGTCAATTGTTGGAGTTGGATTGTATCTATCTTATTTAAAATTTAGAGAAAAAGAAACGACCGAAACCAAACTCAGCTTTGCTAAGGGAAACTTGGAAATTAATTCCAACGTGATTGGGTTGATTATCTTGATCGTTTCTGTCGCGTTTTTTTACTTATATCTCACTCATGTTTATCCAATCAAAGTTGTGGCAGATAGTTGGGAAAAAACTGAAGCTTTACCCCGATAAGATTCTATTCTGATTTTGAAAATAGAGTAAATTTTTTAACACCTAACCTTCACATCCAACGCCGTCGTTGTCGCCATCAAACCCGTGCGGATCATCCCCAACGACTCGAATATTGCTATAAGGAACTTCACTACAATTCAAGTCCGGCGAACCGATAGGAATGCAAATATCGGGGTAGGAAGCTTCACGCTGGCTGCGGGGAGGTTGGGTTGATGCGGTGCAGTTGCCCTTACGGAATTGGGGTAAAGCCGAGATAGCTGCAAAATAGGACACGATGTAACTATTTATTACAACTAATCCCTATGACCCTTAAACAGAGGAGATTTTAATTGCTACTTTGCGGTTCATAATAGTTTTGTTATTTCGCTGTGAAATTGATTTAGAGAATTTTGGACAAAAATTCAGATACTAAATCTGTTGAGTATCCTCGGTAATTTTAATTCAAATTGGTAATTTAAGATATTGTTGTATTTTCTGGTTAATTTTAATATTTTCATATGTTCACATTTTATTTATTTTATTTGCATTATTTTTGCTCAATTATTGAGTCTTGGCAACTTTTGGTGATTTTCACAAGAGATGATCACCAAACACTGCCTCTCTAAAACCCTAACTTCTGAACTGCTTTCCGCTTCGTCTCCTCACCCCGTCGGTCATATTTAGTCGTTGTCACCGGGGAAGAATGACCCGCCAACTTCTGAACCGTAACAATATCCACTCCTGCATCCAACAAGTCTGAACAAAACGTCCTCCTAAAATCATGGGGACTGAAGGATTCAACCCCCGCAGCTTCGGCTCGTTTCTTGAGAATCTTCAACACCGCATCCGAACACATAGAAGGATGCCGTTGAACCTGATAAGCTTTACCGACCTCGCCGCTTAACATCTTGGGGCTGGTTGATTACAGTTTACAGCGATCAGTTCAATCAACCCGCCCTAAAAGTGATGTCAGAGCGAATTTTGTCAAGATATATTTTAGTTTTTTAAAACAACTTAAAAAACACGCCCCATCCATTACTTTATATTCAAAAATATATATTTTTATTACAATTGGACAGTAAGTTAACCCCTATAAATTGGGTTTGTAAATTAATAAATCTTATTATTATCAAGCAATTTGGGTCGGTTATAATCGTGTCCTCACTCCAATTAATTAAAGAGGTCTAGAAATGGTCGTAGCCACCGAAAGATTTAAAAAATTTACGATCTTACATTCCAATGATATGCACGGGGACTTTATAGCCGAAAATAACGGTGCCGAAGGGGATCTGATCGGCGGAATGTCCCTGCTATCGGGGTATATAAAAAAAGTGCGCGAGGAATAAAAAAACGTCCTATTCGTGATTTCGGGCGATATGGTTCAGGGGTCGATCATTGATACAGAATACAAGGGCCTTTCAACCATCGAAATTATGAATTATTTGGCCCCCGATGTGGTAACGCTAGGAAACCATGAATTGGACTACGGCTTTCCTCACTTACTTTTCTTGGAAAAGATGGCTAATTTTCCGATTGTGAATGCCAACTTATACATCAAGAAGTATAATAAACGCCTGATGCAACCCTATCTGATCCTCAACGTTGATGGATTTGATATTATGTTCATCGGGATTGTCACCGAAGAGGTTTTAAAATCCTTAAAATTAGATACCAGTATCGGTACATTTGTAGGTCTCGAAGATGCAGCCGCAGAGGTTGGTAAAATTTGCAACGCATACAAAAACGATGATATTGACCTGACGATTTTGCTGACCCATATCGGTTTTGAAGAAGATAAAAAATTGGCCGCGATGCTCGATCCCGCTTGGGGTGTAGACATGATTATTGGCGGACATTCTCACACCTTCCTAGAACAACCCGCAAAAGTCAATGATATTTTAATTAGTCAAGCCGGAGTCGGTACAAACCAAGTCGGACGCTTTGATATTGTTGTCGATGACGATACCAACAGCATTGTAGAATGGCAGTGGCAACTTCTACCCGTCAATGACGATCTAGCCGAACCCGATGCCGATCTCGAAAAACTGATCAATTCCTTCAAAGAAGAAACCGATCGCAAGTATAATCGACTCATCGGACGTTTGGCGCGTCAACTGGTGCATCCGGTACGGGAACGAGAAACCGAGTTGGGGAACTTGATCGCCGATATTTTCGCCCAACTCGAACTCCTCGATGTGGTGTTGGTGGGTAGCGGTTCGATCAGGGGTACTGAATTGGGGCCATTGGTTGTATTAAGCGAACTGAAAAAAGTTTACCCCTATGACGGCCCCCTGTTCCGAGTGAAAGTCACCGGAACCCAACTCAAGCAAATTTTTGCACATATTATGAAACCGGAAAATCGCATTCCCGGCGAAAGTAATTATTTCCAAGTCAACCAAGGCGTTGAAGCGGTTTATCGGGATACGGATCGAACTCTCGAATCTTTGAAAATCAAGGGAAAAAACGTACAAGACGATCAACAATATACTCTCTGTATTCAAGAATATCATTTCAAAAATTCGGTTCAGAGTTTGAATATAACCGCCGAACAATTGACCCAGTTGGGCAATGAAAAAGTATTGACAACTTCCGCCCAAGATGTGTTGGAAGAATACTTCAGTTCCCATCAAAATATTAACAGTAATGTTGAAGGTCGTTTGGTTCAGAAATAAGTTCAGATAACACCGTAGGGGCGCTCTTGCTTGCGCCCAACCCAACCCCGAAAAATAGGAAAAAAGCATATTGTGGCAAATTTATCAAGGTTTAATTAAGTTTTAATTCTGAGAAAATCAAGCGGTTTTTTATGATTTATAGCATTTCCCATAGTCAGAAGGTACAGTAGCAGCAATGAGTAAACCAGTTACGAATATCCTGCTGAGTAACTTGTAACATAGCTGATGTAATGGCTTCTATTAAATCTTCTATCAACAGGGAATCTTAACTCTAGAATACGCAGAATAATTGCGATACCATCAGCTATAGAATATTCGGTTGGTCGGGTTCCGATACTTTTTGAACTTTATTGATTGTTGCTCGAAACTATTTTTAAATTTTTATTTATTGAAAAATCGCTCTAAAATAATTTGACCGTTTTTCGTCCGGTTAATCAAACACAATAACGGTTCCGATTTTTTCCCTCGAATTTCCAGCCAACTCATCACCAGGGAAATCAAGACGGACTGCAAATGCACCCGCCGATTTTCATCATTGCCCCCGGCGAACTTCTCCATTCACAAACTGATTGCTTGCCTTCTCCATTTTACCACATTTTCCCAGATTAACTGGGGAACAAAATCTCTATAAAAACCAGAAAACTTGGCTATTAAAATAAAAACCTTCAAGCATTAGTTGAATTGCTAATGCTTGAAGGTTTGGTGAAGTTTTAAAAGATTAGATGAATAAAAATGTAAGCGGTGTGGTTAATTTTCACTATCCGCTAACTCAACCTATTCTGCTGCGGATAACTCCCGTTTATATCCATTCTGCGGAAGACAAACTGGTTTGGCAGCCGCAACTTCCGGACTCAGGTGAATGTTGGCATCAAGATGAGCGTGTAAGTTTTCCTTCATCGGTGCAACGGGTTTGATAAACAGTACCGGATTGATTGTTATGGGAACGTTTAATGTAATCGGAACTGTGAATTCGCAGCCGTGGTTTTCGTAGCCTTGACAATCGTATCCAGTAGTTTTTTGAGTAGACATAATCGGGAATCCTTTTGTTGATTACACCCCCACTTTAACCAACGCTTTTAACACTTAGACAGTCACTTTTTTGAAGTAGCATAAATGGGTGGGTTAACCAGATTATCAATCTTGAGTCATTGGTTATTTGCACATCCATGACTCGATTCCCCGGTAAACTTCTCAAGTTCGGTTTATTGATTTAAAACTCAACCAAACGGGCATGACTGAAATTTCCCCCAAAGATACTGGCTCCAATCAACAAAGTTTGAAGCTCTGGCCTGGGGGATTTTGGGTAATTATCTGCAAAAATCAGAAAATTATTATTAAATTTAAAAACTCAAAGTTTAAACAGTAATTTAACCCATTTTTATCTCAAATTAAATGGATTATCTGTTCTGATTTATATGATTTTTTGGGGATTCTGTATTGTCAGGCACAAAATTTAAGTAAAACTTGATTTGAGTTGGGTAATCGGTCTATAGCCTCGTTATAAGCCTTAATTTCTCTTTCGTGTTCCGCCTTCATCCTCTCCAATTCTAAGGCGTGTTTTCTATGAAGATGAGAAATATTTTGCTCAAAATAGGCGTGTTTTTGCGTTGCCAAACTGCAAATTTCCTGTCGATGAAGTTCTCGCAAGTCCTCAAGCTTTTTCTCGTGTTCGGTTAATAGAGTGTGAGCGTTTTTCCGCTCCCGTTCGGTTTCGATTTCAAGCTCACCAGTTTGGATTTTGAGGTGATTAATATTCCGTTCATATTCTGCTTTGGTGCGGGTATCAATAGGACTGCTAATGTTTGCCGCATCCGCAGTAGTGGCAACAGCCTCCTTCGGGGATGACTCCGCTTGGAGATGTCCATTCCGAGTCAAATAGGTGGGTTCAGTTATTCCGACTTCCGGACTGATGTGAATATTGGTTTTGAGATGAGCGTTTAAGCTCTCCCTCATCGGTGCAACGGGTTTGATGAAGGGCATGGGATTGATTTTCAGGTGAACTTTTAATGTAACTGGAACGGTAAATTCGTAAGTTTGGCTAGGGTAGCCATGATAATTGTGTTGAGGGGTTTTTTCTGTAGACATAATTTGTAACTTTTTTTATTGATTATTCCCTCACTCTAACCATCGCCCTAAACGTTTGAATAGTAACTTTTTTGAGGGTCGCTTAAATAGGTGAACCGGATTATCTGTAGCGACCTGCAATTAAGAGTTCTATGCACTAGAACTAACATGAGACCAATTCACGACTGGGAAGCTGTGCTTCGCTATTTTTACGCCTATACCTAGCTTTACACCGACTCATCTCCCCTGAAATTTTTTCCTCTGCACAAAAGAAAAATCAAAAAATTTTTTCAGGAAAAAGGGCAAGAGGGGAAGAGGATAACTTTCCAATGACTAATTCCCCGCAAGGGGATTGAAACCAGCGATAACATTTTTGACCTCAAGCCGGGGTAAAGCCGAGATACGTGTAACGCACCTAAATGAGTTTAAAAATTCAATAGGATTAGGAAAAGGGTTTGAAGTTTTAGTTGAATTGAGTTCAATGGTTCTCAGAAGTCCATCATGCAAGCGAGACGATTGCACTCACTATTGTCATCATTTCCAATAGAAATTCGATATTCCACCACAAAAATAATTGTAGTGAAATATTGAATAATATTAACATTTTTTAGTCCCCTTGCGGGGAAGTGGTGAAGACTGAAACAACAGTTCAATCACCATACTAGAGGCGTGTTTCTATCCCCTTGCGGGGTAAGTTGAGAGACAGAGCAAAGTCTCCAAGAAACTTAAACCCTCTAGTTATGTATAACATTAGCG
The DNA here is from genome assembly GCF_000169095.1 of Lyngbya sp. PCC 8106. Classification (GTDB taxonomy): domain Bacteria; phylum Cyanobacteriota; class Cyanobacteriia; order Cyanobacteriales; family Microcoleaceae; genus Capilliphycus. The sequence continues at coordinate 66,989 of NZ_AAVU01000025.1, read as the reverse complement.
TATTTTGATAGAAAAGTCAAGCAAAAGTTCAAAGAAAGAGCAGGAGTATATTGCTATAAACTCTCCGATCAAAATTGAGTCAGCAAATATTTACTCCTGCATTTTCTAGAGAAAACCAAAGCAATTATTCAAAGTGAGCCAGCGTAACTTCTTTGTCTGGGAAATTAGCGACTATTTTCAAACTTCCACCCAACGCTTGAATATAGCGAGACAGAGTAGAGATTTGATGATCTTCTTGGTTTTCTATATCCGACAAGACAGATAGAATATCAATATCTTGTCCCATATCATCCGGTGTTACTCCTAATGACTCTTGCAATTCTGCTAAGTTAAGGTAAAGTAACGCTAATTGAGCGCGAGCTTTATTTTTAGCTCTCCGCTCAGGTGTCATTCGTTTGCGTAATTCGTTAAACGACTTTGTTTTCATATCAAACCTTCATTTTCTAGCTCTTGCAATAGTTCGTCATAGAGCCGATCTGCTTTTGGTACATTTTCTTCATACCAGCGATCATTGCCAACTTTGCTACCTCCTAAAAGGAGTACCGCGACTCGGCGAGGATCGAAAACATACAAGATGCGATATGGATTACCTTTGTGTTGTACACGCAGTTCCCGCATACGCTGGTGACGAGAACCCTGAACACCCGAACTTTGGGGAAAACGAAGATTTGGCCCCCGTTCTTGAAGTAACTCAACGGCAATATCAATTTCGTCTTGAGTCGCTTCATCTAGCGTTAACCACCATTGTTCAAACTCGTCCGTGTACTCGACTTCGTATGTCATGTTATTTATCCTTTGGTCTGCAAAATACGTTCTGTCTGATGCTTGAAAAGTTGATTCAGTCGCGCTAGGTGATGTTTGAAAAGTTGATTCAGTTATTTTAGTGAATGTTTGCAAAGTTGATGCGGGCGGGTATGAGCTTTCGAGCCTATCCATACAGATATTTCTCCTAATAAAATCAAAAAAACATCAACCGACAGATATAGCTGTGATTGATGCCTTCTATATTAGCACTCAAAATAAAGTTAGTGGTTACAAACTCTCTCAATTAGCAAGTTTAACCTTTTTAATACTCCCATCTTCTTTTAAATCAACAATTTCAACCTGAACGTTTTGCCCTTCAGATAGAGAACTTGCTTTTTTTGGTTCTTTCTCCGTTAATTTAATTGTTCCCAAAATTTCATAAGTCACCTTATTTCCCTTAATGTTAGTAACAGTTGCCTCTAAAATTTGACCGATTTTAAACGCTTGCGATGCGACAACCTCAGCGATTTCTGCTTGACGGGCAGACTCAGCAACAGGCGCCGCAATTTCTCCAATCGGCCCCGAACTTTGGTAATATCGCATTAAACGCGCTACCCAACCGAGAATTTGCAACATTACTATTGAATCATTTTCATAGGCTTTGAGATATTGGGTACAAGTTGCTTCTATTGTTTCATAATATCTGGAAGTTTGTCTGCTGTGACCAATACTTCGACCATTTTTAGTTAAGGTTTTTAGATAGTTGAAAAACTTCTGTCCAGATTCGTTGGGAGTGACATAATTTCTAAGATAGGAAATCGCTTTTCTCAGTTCATTTATATCTGTTTTTTCTTGAACCAAAGTTTGGGCGATCGCGTGAGCAGTTGTCCACTGATTTTCTGTTAACATTAGTACATTCCTTCTGGGGGTTCACGATCTGTTGGATAACCTAAAATTTCAGCAAGTTGTTGAAGTTGGGTGGTTTGAATCAAACTCGAATGAGCCGATTGAATCTTTTCTCGAATAAACTGCTTTAATTCTTCACCCGTTTTTTTGTTTTCTGAAGGCTGAAAATTAGAATAACGTTCTCGTAAATCTTGCTGATTTTGTAAAACATTAGCTGCGGTTATTTCAACTGTCATTGTTCCCATTCCTATGGGTTTACCGCCTCCCACTTTCAATGCTATTGGGTAGTTTTCATCTTGTCCGAGAGAAATCAGTAAAGTTCCCAGTTCCGCAGATTTGAGGTTTTTAAAGCGAATTTTGGTTGTGAATGTATATTCTTTTGCCGCTTGTTGAACAGGAATTCCCTGATTTTGACCTTTATCAATAGCTCGAATGGTATGATAATAAAACTTGCGTCCTGCAACTTTTCCCCGTTGAAAATAGGCGGTTCGTTCGTCGGGTCTAGGACGATAAAGAGAAGGCATAAACCCCGTTGCAAAGTTATGATTTTCGCATTTTGCATCATTAAATTCTATTAATCCTTGCCAATCTAATGCCCCAAAAACTTGACTGGCGGGACAGAGTTGAGCTTTATTTCGACAGGGTAAACGTTCGGGTGGAATTTTATCTTGATATTTTCGAGTAATCACGGCTAACGTGCTATTAGTAATCGCTTCATAAACTGAACGAACACACCCTTTTAATGAACTTCCTTGAATTGAAAGGTTTTGATCAACGTCTTGAATCATAGTTTTAATTAAGGGAATCCTAGTATTCAAATCACTCCCCATTGCGACAATACCCGTTGATACATGAACCGCCGTTTTTACGGTTAATTTGAGTTCAAGAGTTCCATGAATTCGATCATTTAAAAATTGCTGATGTCCGGCGGGTCGTTGCAAAGTTGGGCGATTTTCTGGAAATGAAACCAATTGATAGGGTTTAGAATTATTGACTCCTACATCAGCATTTATAGCAGGGGGTTGGCTGGGTGGGTTAGGTCGATTTTGTCTTCTGACAGGGCGATTTGTCATTGTTTTTCCTGAACTGTGAGAGCGATAAAATGTACCGTTGAAGTCTTTTTATTTTTGAAATAACGTTGAGCAATCTTGAGATTATTGGGATATTTAAAACGATTCGGAAAGCGTGTTACCGTTGGCTGGTATAAATAAGCGTCTCGCACTTCTGTTTCCCATTTCAATTCCTTTTCATTCTCCTTAATGGCTGAAAACTCTGGTAAAGAATCACCATTACTTAACAGCAAAACTTCAAAACCAGAACCTTTTTTTTCCCAACGCAGTTCTAACCTTGAGTTAAACATCTGTCCTTCAGGACTGGGAGATTGTTCAAAAGTTGAGGGTAATTCTTCAACAATTCCACTAACTTTATCAACCCAACGTAGAAAATAATAACTATTAGAGTTGGCATTTTGAGTTAATAATTCTTTCAACTCAACTGAAGAAATGTTTTTATAACCTACAAAACTCATTAGGCTACTCCTGGCTGTAACAGTTGTTTCCAAGCTTTAACTGAACGGGTAAATAAATCTTTCACCTGTTCTTCTCCTGAAAACGTTAATTTTACCCCAAATCCAAAATCCATCAATTGAGCAGCAACAGGTGTTTCTTGATGGTCATGTGTAGGAAAACCATAACGTTCTGTTTCGCTAGTTTCAATAAATTCACCCGCACCTAATAACATTGTCTTTTCCCATATTTTATCACTTCCGAGAAGGCGAATTTGCTGATTATCTTCTGTAAAGATACAACCAGGATATTGAACATTAGCAGAATTATACTGCACCGAAACCGTCCCCAAGCCGCGAGATTTTGCAAACCCCAAACCAAACCAACCATCATTCAAATCTCGTAAAACTAAACCCATTAAACCCAACTGAGCGAGGGTAAAATTCTTCAGGTGAATTTTGGTTTTAAATTCTCCAAATGTACAAACTTGATAGTTAAATGGCCCAACAGCAACCGAACCAAAAACGCGATCAATTGCGACGCCGTTACGTTCTTCTATTTTGAGTTTTGTTTTATCTTTTGGGTAAGCATCTTCAATTCTAACTCGACTGGCTATTGAAGTATTTCCAAACATTTTATCCGTGAAAGAGGAAAGTTTGTAAATATCGCAACTGGATATATTTTTAATTTTGAGATAATCATACTGATCATTTAACGGATCATTCGCCCAAGGAAGGCTGGAATTATTGGAGTTTGTTTCTCGTCCAACGGTTCTGACAATGCGTTCAGCATGAGCGCGAATCGCTCCTTTTAAAGAACTCCCCGGAAGATAAATTGAACGTCCGCCTGTGTGGTAAGTTTCCACAAATTCCATATCGGGTTTTGTCGGGTCTGCGCCTTCTTTTCCCGATTTAATTAAAATCGGCCCGTCTGGAATAATTGTTAAATTGATTGTGCAATGATTAACTAATTTTTTGTGCATTTTATTTCCTGAATAAATTGTAATTGATTCTAATCTCTGTTTTGTTCAACTGCATTTTCTGCGTCAGTACGCTGAGATATTTTTGTATTGAGATGTTCAATCAGTTTCCCAACCCATTCATCTTTATAGTCCGAAGCATCTTCATAGGCTGTATTATCGTTTCTGATGATTTTTTGGAGATATTCTAACAAAAATTCTGAGTTCTTCTTGACATCATCTGGGTTCTTATTAACATCAACCCAACGCATTTTATCAATTTCTAAACGAACCACACCCAAGCCGCGAGAACGTCCGCCACCTAACGGAATTTGTTCGGTTTCAAACTGATGCAAACCAATCATTAATAAACCTAATTCCCAATCTTCTGCATTTTCTACAACTGCTTTAAAATCAAAATCTGTTCCGCCTGGTACAACTTGATAATCATAAAGTTTGCCTTCGGATGCGGTTTCTGTATCTCTATCTATCGCTACTCCATCCCGTTCTTGATATTGATCAAACCAAGTGTTAGTATCAACAGTTAAATCTCGGACTTGAAATTTACTGGCGATCCAAGGAGAACCAAACAAACTCGATATTAAGTCTGTATTTTTTATGATATAATCATGTAATTTATTTTCTTTTTCGAGGGAGTTCATATTCTGGAGTTTCTTCATTTTGAAGTCTGCTAATTCTTTAGAAGTGAGCGACCATTCATCATTTATACTCGGATTTCCGACTAATTTAGGGTTATTTCCTAAGATTCCTCGTAAGAAACTTTCAAGACGCGATCGCAATGCGCCTTTGAAGCTAGAACCGGGAATAAAAGGCCTTCCTAACGCATCTTTAATCACGGGTAAATCCGATCCAATGGGTTCGGTGGAACGTCCTGCACTAATGCGTAATGCGGTAATTGTAGTCAGTTTTCCAGTCAGTTCGAGTCGATTTTTAAATGTTTCAAACATAAGAGTGCATCCTGATTGAGATTAATTTAAAAAACTGTAGCCTATAGTTTTAAACTCAAGGATTATCGTTGACATAATCGTGTTCTCCATAATGACGAAGAAAGAGTTGACCTTGATCAAGGATACAACTTACCCTTCTACCAGTATTTTTAATATAAAAGTGATCAATTTGATTTTTCAAAATTCCGCCGTCACATTTTTTCTTTCCTTCATATCTTGAAAAATTTAACCTTCGGTCAAAGCGAGTTGTATCTCCATTATATTTAATCATTGAGGCAGAAACTTCTGCAATGACTTCATGTAAATCTAATTTTTTATTAGCATCTGTAGCATTTTTTTGATAATCTTTTTCAAAAGATTGTTCATACTTAATTTTGGGAAATTCAAGTAAGTTTTTTGTTGTCAGAAAATCATCCTTACAGTTATTCCAAGTTAGTCTTCCCCAGTTTGTCAGTGTCGCTTCATCATCCACTATGAATAGTAGAGTATCAGCAGGTTCAACGCCTTCCAATTCTGATCGTTTAACCCATATACCAACCTCTGTAGCCATCAAAGCAAATTGCACTGGTTTAATAACTGATTTTTTGAATTCAATAGGTAAGCGGGGAATCTTAACAAGTTCTGAATTTCCTTCAAAAATATAGATAATTTCATCCGCATAAAACATTCCAATTGTATTTAGGTATCCCTGTAAAGCTTTAAAGCCCCCAACTAAGTTAAAACGAATTTCATCACCCGATTTTTTCTGTACTAATAATGTCTGATCTGCCCATTTCAAAAGTTCATCAATACCATCTTTAAATTTCTCTGTACTTCTTGTAGATAGGTTGTCTGGAGCATAAACTTGAACCCTCATTCCTTTCGATTCTAAGAAACTTTGGACAATATTAGCTGCTATTTCTCCTTGTGCTGTATCAGTAGCAATTAACCAATGTTGATCCTGTTGACTTTTCTCTGTATACTCATAGATACCATAAATACCATTAAGTTCTGCACTAATTTCTCGAATTTTATCATCTTCCGTATTTTCATTATAGAGTTTATCCTCGACTCGTTGTTTTAAGGTTTCAAGAATATCTTGAACGTCTGGATAATATTCCATTTCCTCAACAGTATAGTTAGCTGCTTCATTTAAGCGTTCTAGCCAGTTCCTCGGATGAATATCTGGATCAATTTGATTCGTCAATAAACTTGTACCGACTGTTGAAATGATTAATTGTGGCATAATTCTGTTGTCCTAAATACAATGTGATAAAAGTGAGAAAAAGGCTTTAAGATTCACCCTCTAGTTTGTACTTCAGGTAACGCGCACCATATCCTAAGTAACGACGAGTTAGCTGAATCAAAATAGAGTTGTATTCTTCCGTCTTTGCTTCTTTTGAAATCTTACGAGTAATCTCTTTCAACTTACCATCAATGTCTTTAATTATTGTTTCAGCTAAAGACTCTTTACCTCGACCCCATTTGTTATCACGCCCTACTTGATAGCGTAAAAAGTTTTTAATCGCTTCTGTACTCTCCGTACTCTCTGCAACTCTCACTAAATTGCGAAACTGTGATTCTTCCAATTTGCCGTATGAAGCTGTCTTATTTAAAGCTGTTTGTATAGCAATCACAATTTCATCTTCCTTTTTACGAATACATTCCTGAATTTTCAGTTCTTTTTGAGCCTGAATTCTCAATTCTTTTTGTTGTTCAATATCTTCGTTCATACAGCTTTCTCCCGGAATACTAAATGAAACTCATTACAAATTTGCACCTGTCCAAATCCTTCGTTTGTTCGTTCTCCAACTCCCTTATTTTCTAAAATTTCTAAAGCTGAATACCAAGTTTGAGTTTGAGTTTTACTAATACTAAACAGATAAACTCCTCCTTTATTCGTGACTAATTCAACGTCTTTCATCAACCCCCAAGCCGCATTCCAACCCGAATAATAGTCATAACTGCTATAGGCGACTTCTAGCTTTAGAGATGAATCTTCCGAATCTTTAATCCCTGCAAATTCTTTTAGCATTGCTTCTGAAATAACGGTTGTTCGCCGCCAATTTTCAGTTAAGATGGCGTCAGATTGAAGGTCGAGTGTGAAGTAGGTTCGCTCTTGTGAATACTTTTCTGATGCCGGAATAAATAAACTTCCCCAGAGTTGCCATCTTTCTTTTAGTTTAGCATTAAATTGTTTAATTCTATCCTTAACTGAATCGGATTTTTTTCTGCACTCAGCCTTAATTTTTACTTTCCCTAACCCCCGCGAAGTTGAACCTCCCAAACGAAATGATTCATTGTGATTATTAATAAAACCAAGTAACTTTCCAGCTAATTCTTTATCGGGTACAAGAATAGCACCTCGATAGATAGACGGCTTTTCCTTTTTGGGTTGAGATTCATTCAATACCTCAATACTGTAGAGAATCGATTCCTCAGCAGTAGCCCGTTTTCGGTTAATTCCAACTCTCGTTAACAGACGTTTGTTCGCTGAGAGTGGATGATACTTATCATATATTTTACAATAAAATCCGCTAAAATTATCAACTCGATCAAAATTTGGCGGACAATTTGGATCGTACAGTTGACCATAATCTTCTGCACAAAACCGATCAATTAACGTATCAAACACCCCATTTCCTTTGTCTTTAAAACCAGGTTTGGCTTTGGAACTGAGAACTGTTGCAGGAAGAACAGCAATTTCTTTATCCGCAGGTACTTTCTTACCTTCTTTCAAGATAGCTGGATAAGCATTTTGAAAAATTGCTGAGTTTTCATTCAAAAATAGGGCGTGAAAATCATCATTCGATTCGGGTTGTTGATTGGGTTGTAATAAAACAGAAGCAAACGCACCTCGGATAACAGAACCGGGAATATAGTCTTGGGCTTCACTAATAGAACCGCCTGGTTTATGACGACCAATTGCGAGGGGAGATAATGCTTCTATTTCGAGTTGAATTAGATTCATTTTTGGACTCCTTTAGCGAGAAATTCCCAAGCTGAACTCTCTGTATTAATTTCAGATAATGTGCTTTCTAAATTCCAAGTTAACCATCCTAAACCTGCGGATTTACTCCCACCCAACGCATGAATATGATGCAATCCCGCAATGATTAATACTTTGGCATAATCAGGACAATTGGGTAAGAAATGAATCTGACCTGTGAATTGTAATTTTGCGTTAACGGGAGAGGTTTCTAAGAAGTAAAGTTTTTGTTCCTCTGCGGTGCGACGACGGCGATTAATTGTGACACCCGGACGTAAAACTTCAGGGAGATAATCTGGATTTTCTGTACAAATCAAATCATCAAATAACACGCGAGAGGGTAAGCTAGGATTTCCAAAGATTTGACAGATTAAACAGTGATATTGATCATCAATTTTATATTCATCATCACATTGATCGTCAATTTTATATTCATCATCACATTGATCGTCAATTTTATATTCATCATCACGATGAAATTTTTGTTCCTCATTTTCCGATAAACCCTCTCGTTGAGGACACATGGTATTCGGTGTAGGAGATTGACAAATAGCCCAACCTAAACCCCTGGCTATTTTCTCACATTCATGTCGCAAACGACCTTTGATTTGAGATGCTGGAATGAGTAAATTTCTGTCTGTATTGCGAAGAATGGGTTTATCCGCCAAAGAACCCGATGAACCTCCCGCACCCACACACAAAGCAGTGTCAAGTGTTGCGGTAATGGTGTGAAATTCTATGGATAAATTGAAGTTTTCTAGAGAGATCATTTATTCGCCTCCGTTGGTTGTTCGGATGGTTTTGATGAGTCAGTATTTGTTTTTTCGGTGAAAGCAAATAGGTCTACTAAATCTCGCCAAATTGTTTCATAATACGATTCTTCGTTTTTGTCTGGATCGCGTTTTCCTTCTTCATACATCCAGGGTGCTATAATTCCATCATTTGTTTTTGCTGAACACCAAGCCTCTTCAAAGTATTGTTTGATTGTACCTTTTCCTTGAGTTAAACGTACCCTAAAATAACGATAATTTAGAATTGCGGTGCGTTTTCCTCGTTCGAGTAAACTGCGAATTTGGTAAAGTTGCGAGCGCGGAAAATCTACGTTTTTAAAAGCTTGAACTGTTTTCAAAAGTCCTCCAATTTCATGTAAAGTGTAAGGTGCTGCATAGAGTCTTAGTTTTTGTGTCCCAACTTCTTTTGTTAACCCTTGTTCTCGAAATTCTTTGATACTGGATGCAATCATTGTCACAGACTTCATGGTTAAAAAGTCTATTGTTCCCCCATAATATTTTTGTTTTCGCAACAGTTTTGCACGTTCTTTAGCAGATTTCAGAAGTTGATTGGTTAATTTCTCAGCATAGTAAATCGGTGTTTCTTCAGCCGTAATCAAAACTCCGGTTGACATACTGAGTTCACATTGATTATTTCCGGTTGGAAGATGATCACCATGACAACGATGCACTTTTTTAGAAATGTAGATTTTATCGGAATTATAACCGCTTACTTTCAGCAGTTTTTCAAATTCTTCACCTAATGTTTTGGCAACTTCTAACGCTTTATTAGCCGGAACAATTAAAAGAACATCATCTCCACCAATCGTAATAATTTCAAAGGGATGAATCCAGTCTCCATTTTTGTTTTCAATATCTGGATCGGTTAAGTTGTTTAACTGATGGGGTCTGAGATGTTTAGATAAAGCATAATAAACGGCTTCTTCTGTTGCCTTAAAAATATCTTCGCTAAATTGTTTGTATTCTTGAGGAGTTTTAATTTTCTGAATATAACCTCCCATGTTATTACCATCGGCGTAGATATAAGCAATAAAACCGTTATACACATTCCCTAATTCTCGCACAGTTCCAGCTTTTTTAGGTTTGTAACATTTAGGTTCAGAACATTCCGAATAATATTTATCCTTCTGTTCGCGGTTTTCTTCTTTTTCTAGATAGTCTTCAAATTCCGCCACCCAACTTTTAATTCTAATACCTGTGGGTTGCCAACCTAATTGAAGCTTCTTAAACCAAGTCGGTAATTTATTTTGTAAATCTTCGTCTTTAGCAATTTGACCCACAATTTTTTTCCGAACTAATGCTTCTGATACAAGCGGTTGACTTGGAATTTCATCAATTTTAGCAATAGCTGAACGGCGATCGCTTTCATCCCGAACTAAATAAGGATGAGTTTCAAACATTGGCGGATAACGGCGACTTGGACGGTTTTCAGTGTGATTTCCACTGCGTCGCTGATTGAATTTAATTGCTAGTTTTGTGACCAGTTCATTAAAGCTTTTGCGGTTTTTAAATTCTTCGTCTTCGTCAACATCTGGCTGTCTGTAATACGCTTCCAGCAGATGATTATTTCGATTTTGACGATATTTTTCTAACCAAAATAAGTTTTCATTGATGGTATCGGGAAGGACACCCAAACGCAGTTCAAGGAACTTAAATTTATCTCCAACCGCACAGGAATTAGCCGTTAAAGTTTCCCAGGTATAACGTTTTTCAATGGCATCACAGAGTTGATCGACAAATGCAGCCGGACAAAATGCTAAGATATTTCCGCCTGTTGAATAGATGATTAACTCTGGAATTAAAGCAGCTTCTAAATTTGGGAAATTTTCACTCATCCACTGCGAAATACTTACGGATTTTTGGTCTTTGTGATGTTTCCCGAAAAATGCGGGTAAATCAACTAAATTAATCCGATCTAACAGTGCCGATGCACCTCGAACATCTGGTAATTTTGATGCTTCAAACACATATTGTTTTATTTTGGTTGCGCCTCCGTAAATTAAACCGATTTTTGAGTTCCAAAGGCTTGAATAGTCTTCGGTTAATTGTTTTAACTGTTCTATGGTTTCGGGAAATTCTAGAGTTTCTAGTTGCCTCACCTGTTCAACGATTGATTGTAGTTCCTCTGGAATTTCTTTATTTTCTACTATCGCTTTTCGGATTTGCTGTAAATTTTCTAAACCGAATTGAGGCTGTAAATTTTCTCCCCAAGCTAAACACCAAGCGATGCCAACGGATAAGTCTGGTAAAGAATGAGTCATGTTTTCACCCTTGATTAAACATTTATTTTAGACGATTTCAAGAAGCAGAAGAATGAATTAAAGCTTGAATTCGCTTGAGTAAAACTTCGGGAACCGGACAAGCATTTCCGCGAATCCAAGGCCCACAAGTGATCTGAAGAAAGGGTTCTTGTTTATGTAATATTTCGGTTGGATCGAGAACACTAGAAATTTCAGCAATAGGTTTTAAATTACCCCGTTCTGAACAAAATTCATGCCAAGCGGGAACCGCTTCCGGTTTAGAACTAATTATTAAATAGTGGGTGCAAGCTTCTAACACGGGCATTTTCTCCGGTTGTACCATTCCGCCAACATCAACAATTACCAGTTTTTTCTGGCGTCGCAGTTGGAGAATGGCTTGGGCGTGGTAGGTGAAAAACTCTGGGGTTAAACCCCCTTTATTGGCTGCTTTGAAAATTTCCGGATCGATATCTTCGTCTAACTCTAACACATAATTTCCTTCTCCATCCCAATTTGCCCGTTGCAGATAAATGTCGGGATATTGAGGTAATAAGGCTTGAAATAAAGCATGAGAAAATACACTTTTTCCACTATCAGGTGGCCCCACAACCATTAACGCCGGAGAGAGTTTTTGAGTTGATTCTTCCCATAAAATTATCTGACCAATGTGAGTTTGTCGGGAATGAGTAGCGACAACAACGGCACCTAAACGGGGGTCGTGACAGGCAACCCAAGCGGTGGGATGGAGTTCGTGAATTAAGTATCCATAAAGCCACATCGGGCCGCGTCCACTAATGACAACACCTTGGGTTGTATCGATTCCGGGGGGTAATTCTAATTCGATTAAATCTTCGGGGGAAATAATGCGATCACCTGTTTTTAATTCAACGGTTAAAAGTTGACAGTTCAATCCTTGAAGGGTTTGAATTGCCGTTAATATTAGGTGAATTTTATTCATGGGATTTATTTGTTGATTCCGCACCCTATCAGTCGATGCGGTTTATCTCTTGTGTTATTATACTCCTGTGTGGAAATAGGGTATTCCAATATGGGGCATCAAACGTTTACTTATCCCCCCACACCGATGATTTTGCAGTGGTTGGCAACTGGACAACTGGCCAATCGTTTGTTACGTTCGGTGCGGTTTTGGGTAATTTTAGATCGGTTATATGGTACATTTGACTGGTCGAACGAGTTACCAACAGAATTTAACTATCCTCCTCTACGCGATCGCCTGTTTTCCTCTAGTCATAGCAAAAGTGAACGGCTTAATGTTGAACAATTAGAAGCAAGTTGTCAGGATAAAAGTTGTATTTGTCATCGCACCTTACAAGAGTTGGTTTTAACTTCCCAAATGCCTTTATCTCAACTAGAATGGTGTCAACAAGTCATCCAATTAACAGGATTAACCTCGGAAGAATTGGATAATTTTATCATTCAAAAACCTTTTGCAACTGTTCACCGTTCCCTGAGAAATGATTTGCACCAGTTAGTTAAAATGGGTTGGCTAAAGAGTTATAAAAAAGGGTATTATATTTGTTGTGCTTCTCATCTTTTGCCGATCCCTCCCATAATGGATTCTTTTTCAAGTTTAGCCGAGTTAAATTCTACGCAAATTTGGCAACTCTTGCAAATTTTAGAGGCAGTTTCTTTTGTACAGCCGAATTTAGAAATTGTAGCTTCTTCACTCTGGAAAAACTTAACAACAAATTCTCAATATTCTGATGAGGAACCAACTCAACGAGTTTTTTTACATTTGGATTACATTCTTTCCGGTGAAGAGCAGGATCGGGTTGATACTTACCAAGACCAACTTGAACAACTTTGGCAACAATCGGAAGGGGGTGTTGTACAATTTGATTATTGGATAAGTAATCAACAGTTTAAAAGAGAACGTTCACAAATTACAGTAACGGTTTATCCAGTGTGTTTGCACTACTTGAGACGAGCTAAGTATTTAAGTGCTTATGGTTTAGATCCGAAGGGAGAGTTTGGATGGCATAATTATCGTCTTGATCGCATTTCTTCGGAACGTTTAAAAGTGTTGGCTTGGGGCGATCCGCAGATGCCAAAACCTTTACAAAAATTGCGTCGCAGTGGAGAACTTCCCACCCCGGAAGATGTAAGAGCTAGTTTGGAGGAAGCTTGGGGTTTTAATTTTTATCATCCTCGCGAGTTATTGATTCTGCGATTTCCGCCAGATTTTGCTCGATGGTATGTGGATGAAACCGTGCGACATTCTACGTTTAAACCAATTGCTTATTCTCGACTGATTCCTCTAATTAATGCTCGAATTTCTGACTTGAAAACTCGCCAAGAATTGATTGATTTAATTGAAAAGTCTTCCCCAACGGATCGATATTATCAAGCTTGGATTCGTCTCGGAGATATTAATGTTTTAATGCGGTTGCGTCAGTGGCGTCCTAATGGTGAAGTGATTGCTCCTTTATCGGTTCGTCAACAGTTAATCGCAGAAGCCTCCGTAGAGTTATCCAATTATCATCTTTCTAACTCTAATTTCCTGACAGAAAAATAATCTAGATTTTTCATGTTCATATCGTTTTGTTTCAATCCCCTTGCGGGGAATTTAATGTTGGAAAGTCTGCCGACTGAAAGTGAGTCTGGGTGGTCATTCTGAAGCTGAAATTGGCAAACCTCAAAAAGAGATTCATTTCAGCCCTCGAAAGATTCCGACTCCGGCATCAAAACCCAACAACCGAAACTGTGAAACTATTTATTTGTCGAGGTTATGGCATTTTTGGCAAACATCCCAGGGTTTTCGCTTCCGCTTGACTTTGCCAAATTTTTGCTATAAATACATCATAGAATAATCGTCTCATCTTGTCTAGGCTTTTCCGAACCGTAAGTGATCGCATTCGGATTAGTTTGACGATCGCATCCTCTAGTGAAGTGAAGTTCTCCCAGTGTCAGCTTCACTATTTTTACGCCATGATGGAAGAAAGTAGTTCCCGGTGTGAATTTTGTTGTCAATGGCAGAATTAATCCCAAGGAGACCTCTCGGATGCGTCTGATTCGATTGAGAAACCACTGGCTCATTCTGACTCTGGTTGTGATGCTGATCACCATGCTTTGGAGTCTAACTATCTCGGCTCAGGACAGCCCCACTCAGGTCATTTTGGGAACGGCAACGCAGGGGGGCGGATTTCAACTCTTTGGTCAGAATTTAGCTGAGGTGGTCAATGCAGCCGATTCCAGCCTCGAAGTCAAAGCACTCGCTACTCGTGGCAGTACCGAGAATATTTCCCTACTTGAAACCGGGAAAATTGACATTGGTTTAGTCGAGGGCAACGCCGCCCATCAAGTGCTAGCGAACCCTGAGCCGTCTCCAACCCGCTTGAAGGTTCTATTTGTGATGTATCCTAACCCCGGTATGTTCGTCGTCCGAGCCGATTCTCCAGACCGCCGTATCGCTGACCTGACAGGAAAGCCCGTTGCCTTTGGGACGCGCAATTCAGGTCTGCGGATTCTGGCAACTAATCTGCTGGATGGGATTGGCTTCAATCCGGAACAGGACTTTACTCCCATTATTCTGGAGAAAGCAGCGGATGGCCCACGCCTGGTGCTAAGTGGAGAGGTAGCGGCATTATGGGGTGCAGGCATTGGCTGGCCTGGTTTTGTGAAGGTCGCGAATGGACCAAAGGGCGCTCGTTTTATTGCTCCCTCATCCACTGAGATTCAACAAATTCTTAGCAAATATCCTCACCTCAAAACGATGAGTGTCCCTGCCAATACCTACAAGGGACAAGACCAGGCTATTAATTCCGTTGGACTCTGGTCGTTAATTTTAGCCCGACCCGATTTGCCGGACTCAATTGCCTATCGTCTGGTTGGGGCGATCCATCAGGGTCAAGCTGCACTGGTACAGCGACTAGCTCAGGGGCAATACACCACCCTGGAGAATACGATGGAAAATGTCTACCCTGAAAACCTTCACCCGGGTGCATTGCGCTATTTTAAAGAGTCGGCATCTCGGCTGCCTGTTTCCAAATAAGCGATTGACAGGGAGTGGATTATATTATGCGATCAATACTTGATCACAACGAGCCGGACTTCCCAAGCAATTGTCCCCGCACCAAGTCCGTCACTCCAGTATTACCGCCGCATTAGACCAAACCAACGGTAATGTCCGAGAAGTACAAAAGCTGAATCGTCATGCTGATATTAATGTCTTGTTGACATCCTCCCATCGCTAAAAGCGAGGGATTCCCAAACCTCACGATTTAGGTTTCTGCTTCTCCAGTAAATTAAGTTCCCGTCGTAGGGTGAGGCATCACCTTTTACTTTTACATGGCGGACAATTGGTGTCGCACTATGTTTTAGTAATTGAGCTGTAATTTTTCCATCTTTCTTGGAGCAATATACCCAGTTAGCGTTGCCTATTCTGTGCCAATATTTATCGGCCACCCATTTCTTACCCTTATTTGGGTGACGGAAATTTGCCCAGGCTTATAGCTTTTGGTACATGAGGTAATCTAGTTTCGAGTAAGCTTCCTTACTGACTACTGACGCATAGTAATTACGACCTCCTCGGATAATTGGGTTAAGGTGTTTTATTAACGCCTTTTGGTCTGCCGCTTTATGGGAGTCTATTACTTTGGCGATTTGGTCGTAATGTACCTTAACGCTTTTCTGACTAGGGGTGATGATGGTTTTAAAGCCTATAGGTTTACCCTGTGTGTTTTTCCCGGTATGATATTTTCCGATTTTATATTGTCGGATGTTCAAACCCAGAAAGTCAAATCCAGGTTTTTCTTCCCCATAGCTATTAAGCGTATGAGTTAACCTCGTTTTACTTGGCTTCAGTTCCAATCTCATGTCGTTTAACCACTCTGAGATTATCTCTTTACATCTTTGGACAACGGTTATGTCTTCATCTTCCGGCGGCAGGAGACCCACGACCTAAAGAATGTTGGAGTTGGGAGGAATGCCGCACAGAGATTTCTGGTACAATACAAGTGGTCACTGACCCACCCGAGACAATGGATTCAGACAGCCATGAGCGTGCGCGCGTCCAGTTACACCTGGCGGCGCAGACAAATTGGTAGACTCAGGAATTGATGACGGGGCAATGGCATAAACATCCCTTGAATCAACAGTTAAAAAGAAATTCAGTTTGGATTTCGACACATATCTAACCGCAGGACTTGCGGGGATAGTCTGTGGAGCGACCTTAAGACCTAAAGGGAATAACTCTCGGAGGGCAGGTGCGCTCGCCCCGCTCGCGAAGAAGCAGAAACTCAAATAGTGATGTTTGGGAATCCCACGCCATAAAGAATGTTGGCGTTGGGAGGATGTCAATGATCCGATATTCCATCCCGTGAAGGGCAATATTAGCCAGTAGCGGAGATATGACCCCGCCCTGTGGTGTACCCTCAGATGTGGCGAACAACTCTTTCCCAAATTTTAGCTTGAATACGAGCTACCTTAACTCGGGCTTTCTCTCTGTTTTTTGAACCTTTGATTTTCCGGTTCAAAGACTTTTGAGCGAGTCGAAGTTTTTTGTACAGTTTGTTAAAGTGTCTGGGATTTGAAACTTTAACACCATCAGATGTAGTAAACAGACTACTGATGCCAAGATCTATCCCCACCTTTTTATCGACAGGTTTCAGCTTGTGGTCGATTGGGTCGTTGATTTTAAGGGATACAAACCATCTACCACTGGGATCTAACTTGACCGTTATTGTTGAGGGCGTACAACCAGTTGGAAATTGACGACTCCATCGGATCGGCAAAGGTTCTTTGCTCTTAGCCAAATAGATTTGACCCTCTTTAAACTTAAATGCTGACGCTCGTGAGGTCAGAAGGAAAGAATTATCTAGAAAACTGTAAACTGTTTTCACGGGTGACTGTAAACTGTAAACTGATAAAACGGGAACATTCAACACGAGGGAAGGTTAAGTTGCCGACTTTGGGAGTTAATATTGACCATATCGCCACACTGCGCCAAGCCCGTCGCACGGTCGAACCTGATCCGGTCGCGGGGGCAGTAATTGCAGAATTGGCGGGTGCTGATGGAATAACCGTGCATTTGCGCGAAGATCGCCGTCATATTCAAGAACGAGATGTGCGTCTGTTGCGAGAAACAGTGCGGACTCATCTCAATCTAGAAATGGCACCAACCGATGAAATGGTGACGATCGCATTAGAGATCAAACCAGACTATATTACTTTAGTTCCAGAACGACGCGAAGAAGTGACCACCGAAGGCGGACTCGATATCGTGGGTCAAATTGAGCGGATGACGAAAGTTGTCGGTCAGTTGCAAGATGCCGGAATTCCTGTCAGTCTATTTATTGATGCGAACCCGGCTCAAATTGGAGCTTCTGCTCGTACTAAAGCTGTATTTGTGGAACTGCACACGGGTTGTTATGCTGACGCCAAGGGTGAGCAGCAAGACAAAGAACTAGCCGTTTTGATCGCCGGGAGCAAACTGGCTCTAGATGCAGGACTGCGGGTGAATGCGGGTCATGGTTTGACCTACTGGAATGTTTATCCCGTTGCTTGTATCGAGGGAATGGAAGAACTCAACATTGGTCATACCATTATCAGTCGAGCGGTGTTGGTGGGTTTGGAACGGGCGGTGAGGGAAATGAAACAAGCCATGCTCGCGACCTAAACCTGGAGTGATCCGTTAAGCTGTTTTTTCAAGAGAACGAATTTTTCAATTATTGACAACGAACCATGCAAACTTACTACTATCTTTTAGCGAGTCAACATTTTCTCACCGAAGAAGAACCTTTAGAAGAAGTTCTTCAAGAACGTCATCGCTACTATCAAGAACAGGAAAAAGAAATTGACTTTTGGTTAGTGACTCAACCTGCTTTTCTCGAAGCCCCAGAACTCGCCGAAGTTAAGGCTAAATGTCCCCAACCTGCGGCGGCGGTTATTTCCACCAATGAACAGTTTATTACGTGGTTGAAGTTGCGCTTAGAGTTTGTCGTCACGGGGGAATTCCCAGCCCCGAGCCAGAGTATTCCTGATCCGTTGGCGTCTTTGGCGGTGGCGTGATCACAGACTGCTAAAATAGGCTTGCTCCCGATCAGTTGAGATCCAAACAATGCTTCAAATTGGTGTGAAGGAATGCTTGCGGCTTTTGGCGTTTGCGGGATTGTTAACCTACAGCCTGAGTACAAAGGTGGCTGTGGCGAATTCGGCTTGTGAACCTCCTGTCGCCGGAGAATATCTTTTATTGATTGTCAGTCAAACGGAAGCTGAACAGGATCTCGCTCGTCGCACCTTACCGAGTGACGTTGAAAGTGAAGTTTGTCGCTATGTTGATGATCTGGTAACGCGAGTTGCTGGGTTTGAAGATCAACTGATTGCCGAAGATTGGGCGGCTTATATTAAAAGTAATTCGGGTTTGCGAAGTTATGTTGTCAAACCCGATACGGTTTCTCAACGTCCTCCGACTCGTCGAGTGGTGAGTCGTTCACCTGCGTCGGAGTTAGACACAGAACCTCGTTCTATCGAACAACCTCTCACTCAACCTCGTCCTCAACCTCGTCCTCAACCTCTCACTCAACCTCGTCCTCGCGCTGAACAAGCTGCTTTTAACCCGAGAAGACTGGGTTCAGGATATGCGGTGTTAGTAGACTATCTCAATCAACCGGAATTAGCCGCAGAAGTTGAAGAACTCACCGGAGTAGAAGTCGGTTTAGCATCCTATGGTCAGCGTCCCTATTTACTGGTGACTCAAACCAACGATTTACAAACCGCGACTTCTACATTGCAAAAACTGAGTAATCGCGGTTTCTTCTCGCTGATGGTAGAGAGTCGCCGTGTAATGCTGATCAGCCCTAATATTAACCCTTGACATCCTCTCCGTCGTAAACAACGGAGATTCCAAACATCACTGTCTGGGCTTCCTCTTTCCACGAGCTGACTTACTAGGTTGAGTTTCCCCAACAGAGCAGAGGGCATTCTCTTCAGAGGCGTTAATTACCACCTGCCCGGCGGTATTTTAAAAACAGATATTAAGCGGAAGAACGGATTAAGTTATCTGTAGGACAGCATAAATCTCTGATACTCGCAGTTAAATTAATCCGTTAATCGATTTCTTATCCGTTTCTTTATTTGATAGCTGTTTTAATGCAGATTTCAATATAATTAAAGTCAGTGAAGGAGTCGCCCCCTCCACTGCTCTCCAAAACCGTACTTGATAGTTTCCCATCATACGGCTCCTCAGTAACACGGCTATTGTCATGATTCACGTCACCAGCAGATCGTTTTCCCATCGATAATTCTCAGGGATTCTGATGGGTTTGTGTGACAGTTTTCTGTCTATGCTGCCATCATTTCTGGTCTTTTCATCATGGCAATGTCGATGGAGAAGTTGCCAATTTTTATACTCATTCTTTCCGCCTTTTGACTTAGGAATGATGTGGTCTAGCTCGATTACATCTCCTTCTTTGAAGAACAATCCGCATTGAGCGCACTTCCCTTTTTGCTTTTTGAGCAGCAATGCCGTTCGCTTTGGCATCTCAGGGTGTTTGCCCATTCTTGTACTCCAGTAAATTAGGTCGCCGTTGCATGGACTGGCATCGTCTTTAACTTTTACATAACGACTAATTGTTGTATCGCTATGTTGTATAGCAGTCGCCACAACTATTAGGACAGCGATCGCAAAACTGACTCAATGACATCTCGTAAGCAATCAAACTGGTCTAATTGGTGACGAATTCGACTTTTTAGCCAAGACCAACATTTTTCAATGGGGTTGAGATCAGGAGAATAGGGTGGTAAGTACAACAGGTGACAACCTACGTCCTGAATCAATTGCTGAATACGTCCACCTTTATGAAAGGTAGCATTATCCATAACGATAACCTGCCCAGGTTTCAGTATTGGTAACAAACAATTTTCTAGCCAGGTCTCAAACACAATTCGATTACAGGCTCCATCGATAGTAAAAGTTGCCATCAAATTTTGGTGACACAGAGCAGCAATCATATTGATTCGCCCTTGACGTCGCCCGGATTTGAGTGCATGAAAACGCTGCCCTTTCAGATTCCATCCATAGTCATACTCCGGAACGGCTATCCATTCCAGATTCATCAACATAGACAATTTTTTCTGTAGGTAAAATCGACAACTCCTCTAGAAATTTTTGTCGTTTAGCTTCATCTCTTTCTCGGTAACCATAAGTCTTTTTTTTCGTGTGAAGCCGATTTTCTTTAACGCTCTTGAGATTGTGCGATTGGCTCCGCCAGTGCCGCAGCTGCGGCAATCGCTAATTTTCTCTTCCCAAAGTTGAGCCATTTCTACTTGTGTTTTATCTCCATGAACAACAGCAAACTCTCGAAATTTCTCCCAGTTCGTGATTTTATGGTTACTACCCTTTGGTTGATTGGGCAAAGCTTGATAGTCTCCCGTTTCAGCTTTTCGCAGAGCGCCATAAGTCCATGGTATTGCGACTGATATTGAACAGTTGACTAACTTCACTTTTCTTCCAGCCGTCTAGTTCAATGGCTTCTATCACTTTTTTGCGGAAATCGTAACTATAAGGTTTGGGCATGGTTGGCGATCGCAATCAGAATAGTCTTTCTATTTTACGTCCTAACCGCTCTGGCAGTTGCTATAGTAACCGCATCGGGTTTTTACCCTCTTGCTTGGTTGCGAATACCCAATTGTTATCCCCTATCTTTTGGAAGTATTTGGGAAATATCCATTTTCTTCCTTTGTTTCGATGGCGTTTTGTACCCCATTTGATTAGTTTCCAATATGTCAAGTTTTTCAGTCTCTCAAAGACTTTTTGACTCACTACGGTTGAGAAATAGTTGCACCATCCTCTGATTATTGGGTTGAGGTGTCTTATTAAGACAGCTTGTGATTGCCCTTTGTGCTTTTCTATTGTTTCTGCAACTTTTTTGTAGTGTCTTTTCTGGCTTTTCTTGCTTGGAGTTATAATGGTTTTGAAACCTAGTAGTTTTCCTCTTACCTTACCGGAGGTGTATTTACCTGCTTTGAACTGTCTGATATTGAATCCCAGAAAGTCAAATCCAGGTTTTTCCTGATTATATTCCTCTAATGTATGGGCTAATCGGGTTTTACTTGGTTTCAATTCCAAACCCATGTCTTTTAGCCATTCAGAAATAAACTCTTGACATCTTTGGACAATGGTTATGTCTTCGTGAAGGATTACGAAGTCATCGGCGTAACGAATTAGACTAACTGATTGTCTTTTGTCCCTCTTGCTTAATTGTGTGCCGTCAGGACGTTTCATATCGAATGTATCAGCAAGTTTGTTGATTTCGTTTTCCATCCCATGAAGGGCTATATTTGCCAGTAGGGGTGATATTACTCCTCCTTGTGGCGTACCCTCAGATGTTGGGAACAACTCTTTTCCATCCATGACACCAGCTTTTAACCAAGCGAGGATTTGTTTTCGTAGGGTTGGATAGGTATTTAGTTTTCTTAAGAGTTGTTCATGGTTGATGCGGTCGAAGCATTTAGCAATATCAGCGTCAAGCACATATTTGGCTTTTTTGTTTATTGCTAAGAATATTGCTCCAATAGCATCTTGACATGAGCGTCCTGGTCTGAACCCATAAGAGTTAGGTTCAAAGAGCGCTTCCCATTCTGGCTCTAATGCCAGTTTGACAAGTCCCTGCAATGCGCGGTCGTACATGGTCGGTATTCCTAAAGGTCTTTTTTCCTCTGTCCCAGGTTTCGGAATCCATACTCTCCGAGTGGGTTTGACCTTTGTACCCATTTTTAGTTGATTTAAATCGTTGCTTTGGGGTCAGTGATTTAACACCATCCACACCTGCCGTCTTTTTACCTTGATTATCTTGGGTAACACGACGCACCGCTAGGCATTTTGCAGCCCAGGATTTGGTTAGGGTTTTTTGGAGTCGGCGAACTGTCTTGACATCATCACGACGAGACGCTTTGTAAATGCGCTTTTGTAGCTTATAAACACGCTTCTCTAAGTCATCCCAATCAATCGTTACCCAGTTAAGTTGGGCGTTGATGTCTTCGGGTGATTCTGTTGGCGGTTTACATCCCACAGTCTTCAGTTTTGAATCTGTTTTAGGCTTATTTACCACTACTTGTACCTCTACAATCCGTTGTACCGTGAGTCTGTTAGCATATCCTTTTCCATTACGGAGAGGCGTTGGCTTTTGACTCAATCTTTCTCATCTACTACCTACCTTGTGGCAGAGGTTACGTCTTAGCTGACCGAGAAATTGGGATACAAGCCCCGTTCTTTTAGGACGGCTTGTGCGATAATTTAAGTGGTTGAAATCCCCACCTAAGAGTGCAGCGATATATACTCATCAGATCAGAGTTGAAACCGGGACTGCTCCAGTAATAGGGAAAGACCGAAGGGCAATGGTTAAAAATCCAACCTGGAAGCAAAGCGAAAAGTATTGTTAATATTTCAAAAAAAAACGATACATATTAGTCGCCATAGGGCATTGGGAGACTCTAAACGGACATAGAGGGACTGTAAGACTACCTTGGTAGCAGGACTCGTTGAAGTGTCAAGAATCCCCGCTCGTTTACGACGGGGAGTATGTCAATACTCATTCTATCGACCATAGTTTGAGAATATGTCGATGAGTTACTTCGTTCCTCATAACCTTTGGTTTGTTCCTTTAGGATGATGCTCTCCACCGAGTTTTAGGGTAGTACAGATAAGCCGATAAAAATACTCTGATCACCCTGACTATTGCCCTTTTGGGACTCCCAGTGTATCAGCCTTATTTCACTGGTTTGCCGTAACGATGGTTCAAACGCTATCTTCACTTTTGTTATCCATAGGAACTTGCTCACGGGATACCACTTTTATGGCTAGTAGTATCTTTCCGCTTTTATTCCCGCTTCAAGGATTGATGGCTAGTCTCTACCTTGGGGAATATGCTTTTTACCCTTGTACTGAAGGAGTAAAACTTGTGTTTTCTAGGATACTTACACTCACTTACAAGATTATGAAGTTGTCATCTGTTAAGGATTAAAGTGCGAACTCTACCTTATGGGTTACTTAACAGAAGCCAGTCGTCCCCCTGTTTCCAGGTTTAGACTGAACGAATCGCACTTTCTGGCGGCATTTTTATCTCGGTCAGCAATATACCCGCAGTGAGGACATTTGTGAGTCCGTGTGGCAAGAGTTTTTACAACTTTCTCACCACAATTTGAACAGTTTTGAGAAGTATACGCGGGTTCAACAGCAATAACTGGAACCCCATAAACCCGCGCCATATACTCTAACCATTCTCGAAACCTGTACCAAGCTGCATCGCTAATTGACTTGGCTAGCTGATGGTTTTTAACCATGTTGCGAATCCGTAGGTTTTCAACCGCTACCAAGTCGTTAGACCCGATGACGTGTTGAGCCTGTTTACAAACCCAATCATTACGCCTGCGTGAAACCTTGAGATGCGCTCTACCTAATTTGTTTCTGGCTGGCGATTTTGACTGCCCGAGTGAGTTCTTGATAATCGACGTTGTAGCTTTTTAAGCTTGTGTTCATCTTTTCTCAAAAACCGAGGATTGTCTATTTGGTTGCCAGAACAATCTGTGTAGAAATAGTTTAAACCTACATCTAATCCCGTTTGTTTTCCTGTGAGTTCTTTTTTCTCCTCTCGCTCATAATCTATCAGAAATTGAGCATAATACCCGTCATGTCTTCTAATTACCCTCACTCGTTTGATTTGTTTGAACTGATAATAGTGCAGGTTCCGGCTCCCCCAAAGTTTAAATGTACCCGTTTGAAACTTGTCAGTAAACGTTAAATAACGTCTGTCCTCTGAAAGTTGACCGCCCGATGTCTTGTACTCAACAGATGCTCTAACTTGATACTTTTTAAACTTTGGAAATCCTTCTCTTGGTGCGCGTTACGCAGAGCGGATGGAACATCCGCAGGGTCGCACCGCTTGGAGCCTGGTATTTTCTGCTTGCAATTCCGATAAAACCTTTCAATTGATGCCCAAGCTCTTTCTGCGTGTGCTTGTCGTGCCATTGAGTTTAACCTTGTTGCCCAAGGAAACTCTGGATTGTCTGACAACAGTTTGCAGTGCTTGTAGGCATCGTTGCGACTTTTAACCTGACCGTCTAACCATGCTCTGATGACGCTGTTGCGAACAAATAGACCTGTCCGAATGGCTTCATCCAAGCTTCGGTACTGGCAATATGTTCCTTGCAGCTTCATTTCATATACGAGCATAATTTGTCGTCGTCGCTGACGATAAGCCATCGTAGCACAAACATAATCCGTCGTGAACGACGGGGCTTTTGACCCGCTTTTTTTGGTAAACTAGGGATAAGCCAGTTCTGCTAGACCAGAGATCACAATTCCGAGAGTTAAACCGACAATTACCTGAAAAGGGGTGTGACCCAGTAACTCCTTAAGGCGATCTTCGTTGAACTGGGGATGCTCTTGAAATAACTCATCAATAATCTGATTTAAAATTCGAGCTTGTTGACCCGCTGCTTGACGAACTCCTGTTGCATCGTACATGACAATAAAAGCAAAGACTACAGCGATCGCAAATTCGGGACTTTCCCAACCGATGCTTTGTCCGACACTGGTTGCTAAGGCGGAGACAAACGCTGAATGAGAACTCGGCATTCCCCCTGTCGTTACCAACGCCCGAAAATTGACTTTCCCAAATCGAATTAATTCAATTGCCAACTTCGCCGTTTGAGCAAATAGACAGGCAAAAAGGGAAACCATCAGGACTTGGTTCTGGATAATATGGCCAAAGTCTTGCATGGAGTAAGACACCTCTAGTTACTGCGACTGGTAATAAATTGAGCTAGAGCAACTAAGGGAGTCGCCGCCTCTCCAAAAGGAGCAAGTTCAGCTTGCGCCTCTGCGATCAGTTGGTTAGCTCGACGTTTTGATTCTTCTAATCCCCAAAGACTCGGATAAGTTGCTTTTTGAGCAGTCAAATCTTTTCCGGCTGTTTTCCCTAACTCCTCTTGAGTCGCCGTAATATCGAGAATATCATCAACAATCTGAAACGCCAAACCAATTTTCTGAGCATAACGCGAGAGCCGTTCTCGGTTCTCTGTAGAGGTTCCCGCTAAAATTGCCCCCGAAACCACACAAGCTTCTAACAACGCTCCGGTTTTGTGGGTATGAATAAAGGTAAGCTGTTCTTCTGTAATATCTGTTTTGCCTTCTGATTCTACATCAACCACTTGACCGCCCACCAGTCCGGCTGCACCCACAGCTCGACCCAAATGACCAATCACATCTAAAACCTGTTGAGGGGGTACATTGGTTGTTTGAGTGGCGACAAATTCAAAGGCATAGCTTAACAACCCATCCCCGGCTAAAATCGCAATATCTTCGCCATAAACCTTGTGATTGGTTAATTGACCTCGACGATAATCATCATTATCCATAGCGGGAAGATCATCATGGATCAGCGACATGGTATGGATCATCTCCAGTGAACAGGCGGTTGGCATTGCCATTTCCATCGTTCCTCCCGCTAACTCACAAGTCGCTAGGCATAAAATCGGACGGAGACGCTTACCTCCTGCCAGGAGTGAATACCGCATCGCCTCATAAATTTTTTCGGGATAGATCACCGCGATAGAACGATCTAAAGCCTGTTCTACCTCGGCTTTGCGTTCAGCCATGTAGGTTGAGAGGTCAAACGTCGATTTGATTAGGGGTGATGGGTTTTCTCCAGTCAATACCATAACGCTGTTTTCCGTACTGATGATCTTTCGTCAATCCCATTGTACGGGTCTTGTGACACTTTTCAGTCAACAGTCTTTATAGTAAACAGGGAAGATTGATAATTCATCATTCATCTAGATTTCGGCAGGAGACCCACGCCATAAGTCTGAGTTGGCGATGGGTAGTTTACCACTTCTGACCTCACAACTTGTAACTTGTGACTTCCTTAATTGCGATGGTCGTTAATATAGCGAATTCTGGCCCCTGCCCATTGCAATTTTTCTCGTAGGGTTTGGTAAAACGAGTAGTTTTCGCGCAAAATAATAAACCGAGTTTGACAGTTTGCTATCCGCACATCTACCCGTTGTCCTGGCCGAACTGAGGTTGCTAATACGCCATCTGTCCAGAGTTTGGTTTCATGTTCGGGATCGGCTAAGGGCCACACACTGACCACTGACCCGGATGGTAGAACAATTGGACGACTCGACAAACTTAATGGACAAATGGGGGCGACTGTAATGGCTTCCATTCCAGGGTGCATGATCGGCCCATTGGCAGAAGCGTTGTAACAGGTGGAACCCGTTGGCGTTGAGACAATTAAACCATCCCCTTGATACTGATCAACGACTTCACCATCGACTTCCATCTCTAAAATCGAAGTGGGCATTCGATAGGGAGAAGCAGGTTTAATACACATTTCATTCAGGGCAAGATAGCGATCGCCAACGGGGGTAAGATTAGTTCGATTACCTTCAAAGACAGCCGCCTGAATCATCATTCGTTGTTGCATGGCGTAGCGATCTTCAAACATCCGAGCCACGACTTGTTCTGTATCGTGAACATCTTCAAACGACTCGGTTAAAAATCCCAAATGTCCACCCACATTTGCCGCTAAAATCGGTATTCCCTCTGGGGCTAAATGACGGGCTGCGGCTAACGCTGTTCCATCTCCCCCCAAAACGATCGCTAAGTCAATGGGACGGCTGATAGAGGCTAAAAATACCGGATAAGGATTATCTTGAGGGCCACTCGGCCCCATCAACACCTGACAGCCTCGTTTCTCAAAATGGGTTGCAAATTGTTCGGCCCATTGTTTACTTTGCGGATCTCTAGCTTTGTGGGCGATGATCACCTGTTTTATTTCCACCGTCTTTCCTCGATGATGATCTTTTCTCTGCTGTTATTATCCCGTATCCTTAAACAGTAGCCTGTTGAACACGTCTTAAGCGTTGTGATTTTAACATTAAGGTGTTGTTGAGTTGCTAACCCTGAAGGACTAACGCTTGAGAATGATCTTCTTTCTTTTTAACCGATGCTCCGAAATTTCTTCCAAGCGGTTCTCAATCTTTTTTTTAAGCCCAATTGCCCTTTGTGCGATCGCCCGGCTGACACCCAACTCTGTCCCTATTGTCAAAAACAGATTTTACGCTGTCAATTGCCCCGAGGAAAACAATTTTCTGGGGAGGTTCCTCTGTTGGTTTGGGGACAATACAAGGGGGCGTTAAAACAGGCAATTGTGGCGATGAAATATAATAATCATCCCGAAGTGGCTCAACCCTTGGGCTATTGGTTGGCTGAGACTTGGTTGAATACATCTCAGTTTAATTCATCTAATATTAATAATCAACGGCTAGTTGTTGTTCCCATTCCGATGTTTTCTGAAAAACAAAAAAAACGGGGTTTTAATCAAGCGGAACTTCTCGCCCGCAGTTTTTGTCAGGTGACAGGTTTACCATTAAAGTCTCAGGGTTTAGAACGGATACGCGATACAAAAGCTCAGTTCGGACTTTCGGCTCAACAAAGACAAGATAATCTAAAAGATGCGTTTCGGTTGGGGAAAGATTTACGCCAATCTCAAGCTAATTCTGTATTAATTGTAGATGATATTTACACCACGGGCGCAACAATTAAGGCGGCAATTGAGGCGTTTCGACAACAGAAAATAACAGTTGCAGGGATTTTAGCGATCGCCACGACAAAATCTTTGTCTGATAAGTAAGGGGCTAAAGCCCCCTTTTTTAGCAATTTTGGGGAATTTATCTCATCACTTTCATAAGAGCAATTACAGGCGGTTTAGCACAGGTTCTGACAAACTTCTTCCCAAGATTCACCCAAATATCTTTCTCGCTGAATGACATAATCGATAAAGTGATATCCAGTTAGAGGATGTCCCTGATTTTCTGCTTTTTCTTGACTTTTTTTCAGCCAACTATTCCAGTTAAAGCCCTGTTCATAAATGTTGCGAATTGAGGCTTTTCCGGCTGAATTTTGCTCGTTGATCAAACAAAGTTGGAGTTGATTTCCGATTTGTTGTATTTGTACAATTCTTTGATGGGCGGGATAATTCGGGAGAGAAGATACTGAATTGATCTCCTCTAGTTGCACATTGGGGGTAGAGTGTGCTAAACAATCTTGAGTTTGAACGGCAACCTCTGATAAGTTCAATGTTGCTAATTCTTGAATTTTCTGTGGTGTCATAGATCGTTTCCCTGATGATATTCAAACATATTCCTCTGATCAAAACTTAAAGTTCTCGATCAGGGGTAATAGCTATTATGGCATTGAGTTTTGGTTTCAACCACTCTCTGACGATCAGATCAGGAGAATCTAATATGAGATTTTGTTGAACAAAACCATGATGAGAAACGGTTTAAGGTGCAAACGGAAGAAATACCGATAAGATAAATTTATCAATTGTTTCAGAAAAACAAATAAAATAAAATATAGATTTTGATGATCAGAAAACTTGATGATAAAATTCTCAGGTTTGTTACAAGTATTAACATTGAAAATAATACAATGAAAACATCAAATCAAACTTAATTGTATTAAAAATAGTGATCACTACTAATTTTATTACGAGGTAAAATTTATTGAAAGTATTGGGAATCAAGAGTTGCGGCGAGTAATGCAGCTTGAGTGCGATCGCGTAAACTTAAACGGCTTAAAAGACTAGAAACATGATTTTTGACAGTTCGTTCGGTAATATAAAGAGTTTGAGCAATTTCTTTATTACTATACCCTTTACCAATTAATTTTAATACTTCTAATTCTCTGGGTGTTAATCGTTTAAATTCCGGTGGAGGTTGGGTTGAAGATGAAGAAGAAAAATTGCCTGTATTTGCAGCAACAACTTTTTCAAATAATCCTGGCCCAAACTGAGTATACCCTTTATAAACAGCACGAATCGCTTGGGCGAGTTCTTCGGAAGGGGTATCTTTGAGTAAATATCCTTTTGCGCCATTTTTCATTGCTTTGGTGATATACTCATCATCATCAAATGTTGTTAAAACAAGTACCTTTGTTTGCGGGAGTTGTTGAGAAAGGGATCGGGTTGCGGCGACTCCATCCATAATTGGCATTCGCACATCCATTAACACAATATCCGGCTGAAGTTTTAGGGCTAATTCGACTGCAACTTGACCATTTTCTGCTTCTCCAACGATCTCTAAATCCGGTTTGGCTTGGAGAAGACTAGACAACCCTTCTCGGATAATACTTTGATCATCAACTAATAGAATTTTGATCATTCTCTCTGAAATCGTAATTGGGAATCTTGACTTCTATTTTACATCCTTGTTTGGGTTGGCTAATCAGCTTAAAAACACCTCTCAAGGCTGTCACCCGTTCTCGCATTCCTTCTAAACCAAATCCTGTCGTATTTTCTTCGGGATAAAACCCCAAACCATTATCTTCTATTGTGAGATAAATTTCCCCATTATCTTCAGCCAAAACCAAGCTGACTATTGTGGCTTGACTATATTTAGAAATATTGGTTAAGGCTTCTTGAATTACACGATAAAGGGTAACTTCAATATTGGTTGCTGAAACATCGGTTAACTGAATTTGTGATTGAAGTTTGATTTGAGTTGTTTGTTCAAACTCTTGTATCAGTTGGGATAAAGCAGCTTCTAAAGATTGACCTTTTAATGGATGCGATCGCAAACTTGCTACAGACTGACGGACATCTTGCAGCGCATTTCGACCCAGATTTCTCGCTTTTTGTAGATAATCTTCTGCTTTTTCTCCGTCTGTTTGTAGCCACATTTGGGCGTTTTCCAGTTGAATACTTTGGGCGGTGAGATTATGACCTAAAGAGTCATGAATTTCTCGGGCAATGCGGTTACGTTCTTGTAGGATAGCACGATCTTCAACTAAGATAGCATATTCTCGTAAACGTTGATTAGCTTGAGCCAGTTGTTGACGACTTTGTTGTTCTGATAATAGTGTTCCGACTAATAGCACAACAAACACTAATACAAATCCAAATAACAAAGCAGAATTCAGGGTTAAACTATAAACAACCCATTGTAAAGATTCAGGTAGAGGGGTTTCAGAAGACAGAGAGAGAGTATTATTAATCAGTGGAATTCCTACAGGACGAATTCGCAAAAATATTAACAATAAAAATGAGAGATAAGCAAAACAAGCAACAATCACTCGACCCCGCCACGGAAACAATACACAAGCGCGAATCACAACGACTAACAACAATGCGGAGAGAAAACTTGTACCAGAACTTCCACAAAATACGGCTAACCAACTGAGTCCAAAACCCAAGGCGATATAGAGTCTTTTAATCGTTGATGAACGCGGATCTAAAGGTAATTTAAACCCGATTACCCCTAAAGTTAAAATACTGATAAAAACTCCTAGAGGAAATAAAGGTTTTTGACGACGAGGACGACGAGGAAAATCACGTCTAGGAGGGCGATTCTTGAGATTTTGGCGATGATTTTCTCGATTAAACTGATGTTCAGGTGGGGGTCGATATTCGTGAAGATAACGCGATAATTTCGGGGGATAAGGGGGTGGAATCGGACTAAAAGCGGTTAATCCGGCAATGGCGAGTAATATCCATTCTAAGTACAGCAGTAGACGAAAAGGATGATTGGGTTTGCGAAACCAGTGCATCGGTGTAATAATTTGGGTTAGGGTTTTGAGGGCAGGGCTGTTTCATTCCCGAATTAAAAATTGCTGGGGGTGATGGGGTGATGAGGAGAGGTATTTTTTAAACATGAAAAATAGCTTTTTATTAATAAAAATCCTCCCGACCTCCCGACCTCCCGCGCACGGGTTCGCCACTCCCCTCAACGCGGGGAACCCGCGCACGGGGGTGGACTCACTACCTCCCCACCTCCCAACAAATCAAGTTTTAGGGCAACGCGCACGGCCCTGGGGTTTTGAGGGGGATCATTCTGAGTATAACCAAACATCTCCGGGTGAGAGTTGAATCAAACAGTTGAATCAAACAATTATGATTCTGAACTTTGTGAATAATCTCTAAAACATCCTTCCTTTGACTTGAAGTAACAGTTATACTATTGTAATAATTCTATTGTAATCTTTCTATTATTCAGGTAGAATAGTACCAAAGTACCAAATTCAGATCATACTTTAGATCCAATAGATTTAGCCAAACTTAGGACGTTGGATCGAGGCGATCGCAGTTGTGAATTCCTACAATCAGGATATCACTCAAAAAGAGTGAATTAACCATGATTGTGAGGTTTGTGTAATGAAGATGCGTCATTTGCTTTGTGCGACCACTGTAGCTTTATTGTTACCCTTATCAGGAAGTGCATTTGCGGAACCTGGCGATCGCATGGGTCGGATGTTTGAACAGCTTAATCTTTCTGCGGAACAACAGCAACAAATTGAAAGTATTCACGCACAGCGTAAGGCTTCATCGGAAGGTTTGCGTGAACAAATGCGTGCAGCTAAGGAAGAAATGCGATCGCTTCAAGCCAGTAATGCAAGTGCAGAACAAATGCGTCAACAACATCAAAAAAATCAACAGTTACATCAAAAAATGGGTGATCAACGCTTTGAAACCATGTTACAAATTCGTGAAGTATTAACACCGGAACAACAAGCAAAATTGGCAGAATTGAAGCCGGAACGTAACAGTGAGGGTCAAGGGCGAGGGCGTCGGGGAGGGCGTCAAGCACAGCAATAAAGATAAAATTTTATATCAATCCTTAGTAGTTTGTAATCCTCTTGACGTTTAGCCACATTTTGGGCGCTAATCTTGCGCCCTTATTTTATTAATTCAGAAATTTTGGGGATTAAATTGTGATTAATTGTGGTATAATAAGAATGATGAGATTGAATCAGATTAACAACTTTAGTTAAGTTTGCATTTCCTTTTCTAGCACCCAAGCCGTTAACAGCACATTCGATTTGACGCACACCGACCTCTAACCCCACGAGAGAATTTTCTACGGCTTTTCCTAAATCATTGTGACAGTGAACAGAAACGGTGACGTGTTGAAGTTGGGGAATATTTTGATATAATTTTTGGAGTAAGTTATAAAAGTCTTCTGGTAAAGCAACACCTAAACTATCGGGAATACTAATAATTTTAGCCCCGCTTTCAATCGCTGTTTGAACGGCTTCACACAAAAAGTTAATATCACCGCGAGTCGCATCAAACGCAGTCCATTGAACGATGTTACAATAATTTTTGGCTTGGGAAATCTGTTTTTTAAGGGTTGATAATATTGAGTTTTTATCTAAAGTTTTTGAAGATGAAGTTAAATTGACAAGAGTATAGATATTAATAGAGCTTTTCTCGGCTTTTTCTAATGATTTTGCTGCTTTGTTAATTTCTGTTTCTTGAGAACCTGCTAACGCACAAAGAGTTGAACCTTTAATAACCTGAGAAACTGCTATAATTTCATCAATATCTTTTGCATATCGTCCAGGATATCCGATTTCAATGGTATCAACTCCGATTTCCTCAAGCTGTTGAGCAATTTGAACTTTATCTGGTGTGCTAAAGTGAACCCCTGGGGTGAGTTCTCCGTCTCGCAGAGTCGTATCAAAAATTAGAATGGGAAGATTAGCAATCATTCGACTTCAATCAATCAATTAACTTGACGATTTTTGTAGTTATTTTGAACCGGGTTTTGAGTCAAAAAAGGATTGACTGCATAAGATTTTTTAGAGGGAATAACGGGATAAAATCGTTTATTTTGTTCAGAATATTTCCACGTAATATGATCAGGATCTTTTTGACTGCACCAATCTGGAAAACTTGCTTTTGTTTTCCATTTGCTTAAGGTACTCGGATGAACGTTTAACCGTTTGGCGAGTTCTATTTGATTAAGATTACTGGGAGTTTCTGATTGATTTGAATGGAAATCTGGGGGAACTGGAAATAATGAAATTCCATTTTTATTTAGAAGTTCAGGTTGAGGTTGTTCAGGAGGTTGATAAGGTAAAATTGTGGAATTTTCTGTCTGATTGATACACTCAATTTCCTCAGCTTCTAAACTAGAAATTAAAGCTTGAGCGGTTGAAAAATAATAAACAATTCCGCCTTGATCTGTGACTTCAAAATGAGCGGAAAATTCCGTTGCTTTTTTGTCTAAAAATTCTCGCACATCCTCAGGATTAACTTGAGAATTCATCGCTAAATCTAAGGGCGTAATCCAACCCTGATTTTCTTGAATAAAGCGATAAAAAACCTGATTGAGATATGTTAATTTATCTTGCTGTTTTTTGTCGTAATGCTTCCACAGACGCCACGCACCGATTCCGCCAATCAACAGCAACAAAAGCGGGATCGTATCTTTCAGCACAAGCAATCCTAGCGCAATAGCAATCCCAAAGGCAACATATCCGCTATCATCCTTTTTCTGTTGGGGGGTGTTTTGAGACATGGTTTTCCTGGGGCTGATACTTGCTGACTTGCTCATAATTTGACATACTAACGGTGTAGAACTCAAGCAATTATTGAGCAGTTCTCAGCAATTAACTCTCTTTTTTGGTGGTGTGAGGAACTTTAATGAATTTTAAGTTTAGACGAGTGGTGACGTTGTTGACGTTCGTAACCCTGCTCACCAGTTTGACCGCTTGTGCGGGAAGTCGTAAAACGCAATGTCGTAAACTGATCGAGGTTGTCGATCAGGGGAACATAGCGATCGCCACTCAGGATAACTCGAATGGCGCGACAACCCTCAGATTAGCACAAGAACTCAATCTTGTTGCCGATCAGATGGAGGAACTTTATCTCACCAAGGGTAGACTCAAGAAAATTCGTGTGGGTTTTACAGAGGTCTTTCGTGAGTTTGCAATAGTCCTAAACGAGATGGGTCAAGCATTAGAAGCCGGAGAAAAATCACCCATTAGTGTTGAAGGTCGCACTGAGTTAGTCAAAGCGATTGAAAAGGTAAATCAAGTCAGTCAAAAAACCAGTCCAATTGGTGAAAAAGCAGAAACTTTGATGGCAGATATGACGAAATATTGTCCGCCAGAATCTTTACAACCCGAAGAACCCAACTCATCAAAGTAACAGTTAACCCGGTTTAGAATGCTGATATATTACATGGGCGGGTTGATCTAGATTGTCTGTGGGAAGACATAAATTCAGTCAGAACCCGCCCCTACAAAATAGGTATCTTTTGCCTATTACCTGTGGCCTGTAACCTGTCCCCTGTTGCCTTCTTTTAATGATGAATATCTAAACTGAGAACATACCGACCCAGTTGCAATTTGTCTGACCAAAGTTCATATTCGAGTCGGAAATATTCGGGAAAAGGAGAACCTCCAAGTTCCAAGTTACGGGTAAAATTACGCAGTCGAAATTGACTGGGAACCGTTTCCGAATCGGTTTGTAAATAATAACGACTAATCCCATACATTCCTTTTTGCCATAAATGACGATAACTGTATTTCGTATTCCCTTGCATCGTCATTACAGCCCGATAGGGAGACACTTCTAACCACAACAGACGGGGTTTTTGAGGTGTAGAAGGGAGTGTTTCAGGGCTAATGGGGTTGGGTTCCCAGTCGAATATTTCCGGTTCATGTAACAACAAGTGAAATTGTTCATGATCTCTTTGATAGAGGGTTGCGGCGGTTTCAATGAGCGATCTCACGGGTAAGTCCACCGAAACCACAGACAGACTTACAGGTTTGCGAGAATGTGTTAACATATGCTTAATTATTAACCATTAACATAAGCCCCCAGTCTCAGATTGCCATTTAGTTCCAAGAAAGCGTTAGGATGACTAGGGAAATCCTTCCTTTTCTTATCCTATGCTAACTGGGATTATTGAAACCAAAACTTCAGAAAGTCAACAGACTCTAAGCGTTGAACCGCCAACATCCGGTTTATCTTTACACGGTTCTATTGAGATTCCTGGAGATAAGTCAATTTCGCATCGAGCGTTAATGTTGGGCGCATTGGCAACCGGAACTACTATCATTGAAGGGTTGCTTTTAGGGGCTGATCCTCGCAGTACCGCAAGCTGTTTTTCCCAGATGGGGGCGCAGATTTCTGAATTAAACGAAAAACGAGTCGAAGTCCGGGGAATTGGTTTAGGTCAGCTACATGAACCCACGGCTGTTTTAGATGCAGGGAACTCGGGGACAACATTGCGGTTAATGTTGGGAATTCTGGCCTCTCATCCGGATCGCTTTTTTACAGTCACGGGCGATCATTCCTTAGTTCGGCGTCCGATGGATCGGGTCGTTAAACCGTTACAAGAAATGGGGGCGATGATTTGGGGACGAGAAGGCGGTTCTTTTGCACCGCTAGCCATTCAAGGTCAACGCCTCAATCCTATTCATTATAAATCACCCATTGCCTCAGCACAAGTGAAATCCTGTGTTTTGTTGGCGGGTTTGATGGCAGAAGGGGAAACAACGGTGACGGAACCTGCGTTATCTCGCGATCATAGTGAACGGATGTTGCGGGCGTTTGGGGCGACGGTGACGGTTGATCCCGAAACCCACAGTGCGACGGTCATCGGGCCTGCAACGTTACAAGGTCAACCTGTTGTCGTACCGGGGGACATTAGTTCTGCTGCGTTTTGGCTGGTGGCGGGGGCAATTATTCCAGGTTCGGAGTTGCTGATTCAAAATGTAGGGGTGAACCCGACTCGGACGGGAATTTTAGACGCCTTAGAGATGATGGAAGCCGATATTCAGCTTGAAAATCAACGGGAAGTTGCCGGAGAACCTGTTGCTGATTTACGGGTGAAATACAGCCAACTCAAAGCCTGTACTTTAGAAGGTGCGTTAATTCCTCGCTTAATTGATGAGATTCCGATCTTAGCAGTGGCCGCGACATCTGCACAAGGAACAACCATCATTCGAGATGCGGAAGAATTACGAGTCAAAGAAAGTGATCGGATTACAGTCATGGCAGCGGAATTAAACCGCATGGGGGCAAAAATTTCTGAGTTACCCGATGGGATGGAAATTGTTGGCGGTACGGCGTTAACGGGGGCAGAAGTTGATAGTTATACTGATCATCGGATTGCGATGAGTTTAGCGATCGCTGCCTTAAAAGCCAGTGGAAAAACCACCATTGGTCGAGCTGAAGCCGCTTCGATTTCCTATCCTCAGTTTACCACAACTTTGCAACAAATTTGCGGGTAAAATTCATTGATAAAATGTTGGGTAGAAATTTACAGATCCCCCCCTTCCCCCCTTACCAAGGCAGGGCTGTTTCATTCTAAGTTAAAAATTGCCGGGGTTGATGGGGTGAAAGGGTGATGGGGTGATGGGGAGAGGAGTTTTTTCCGAGGAAAAATAGCTTTTTATTAATAAAAATCCTCCCTACCTCCCTACCTCCCTACCTCCCCACCTCCCCACAAATCAAGTTTTCGGGCAACGAAACGGCCCCCCCTTACCAAGGGGGGTGGCGAAGCCGGGGGGATTTCTTTTGTTGGAATTAAACAAAATCTTGTTCACTTAGCTGACTAGGATTAACTCCCTGTAACACCGCTAAAAATTCTCCCGTTGACTGAACTTGTATCACCGTTACGTTTGAATTTGAAGTAATATTTAACTGTTCAAAGGTTAAGGGACTCACTAACTCAATGACATCTTGAGTGTCTGTGAAATCAACAATTACATCCGCAGTTTCGATAGTATTTCCACCCGTTCCAAAGCCAATCACAAACGCATCATTTCCCAAATCACCTGTTAACGTATCCGCACCTAAACCTCCAATTAAACGGTCATTTCCAAAGCCTCCCAACAGTTGATCCTCACCCTCTCCTCCCCATAAACGATCACTACCTCTGTCACCATAAATAATATCATTTCCTGCATCCCCTTGGATTTGATCATCGCCTTGTCCGCCAAACAAAACATCATCACCCACTTCTCCACTTAACGCATCCGCATCCCCTTGTCCATATATTAAATCAAAACCTTCTTCTCCAGATATCCGATCATTTCCTTGATTTCCAAACAAAATATCATCAAAATCTGAACCAACACCTGTATCATCTAATTCACTCAAACTGACAACAGCAGCTTCAGAAAAATTATTTTGTTGTCCAGTATTATCGTTATCGCTAATATTGGCTGAAATCTGATCAATATCTAAGCTATCATAGCGGGAATCATCACTATTAACGGTGTGAGAAATAGTTCCAACCTCTGAACCTTCAGTGAGGTTATCATCAACCGCAGTCACCGTTATCGTTTGTGGAACTTTCCAGTTAGAGGGTGTAAAGTTGAGGGTTTGTTTGTCGGTTTCAAGTTGAGAGTTGGGGTTAATATTAATCTCCACATTCGCCGTCGGTTCACTATTGAGAACAATCTTATAAACATCACTCCCAAACCCTTCAATTACATCAGTTCGACGCACAGGTTGAATCACCGAAATTCCCGGTTCTCCAGGGGGTAAAGGTTCGTCATTTTCAATAATATCAACAGTAATATTATTATCGATTCTTCCATCAATTCTAATCGGAGTCTGACTATTATAATTCGAGTCGTTACTTGAAACAGCATGA
Source organism: Lyngbya sp. PCC 8106 (assembly GCF_000169095.1). Lineage (GTDB taxonomy): Bacteria > Cyanobacteriota > Cyanobacteriia > Cyanobacteriales > Microcoleaceae > Capilliphycus. The sequence continues at coordinate 29,488 of NZ_AAVU01000025.1, read as the reverse complement.
TTAATTGTACTGGTATGAATATCAGCTTCGACATCTTCATCATCAACAGCTTCGACGGTAACTGTTTGCGGTTCATTCCAATTTTCAGAGGTAAAAATCAATTCAATTTCGTTTTCCCCACCCTCTCCTAAATCAACTTGACTATCAGGAGTAATTGTGACAACAACATCTTCAGTCGGTTGGCTATTAAGAACAACTTGATAAGTATCCGTTAAGCCATCTTCACTGACTTCTGTACGGTTTGAAGTTTGAGTAATTAAAACTTCAGCAACATCATTATCCGCAATATCAATATTGAGATCAGAAATCTCTAAACCGTCATAATTTCGATCTGCACTCATCACCGTATGACTGATAATTTCGGTGCTATTTCCCTGAAGAATATTATCATTTATAGCAACAAGATTCACCGTTTGAGGAATATTCCAGTTAGTTTCATTAAATTCAATTGAAGGGATAGAATTAATCCGATTACCTGTGTTAAACTCTATCGTAACTGGAAGTACCGGAGGAGAACTTAAAACAATCTCATAACTAGCGGTTGTCTCTCCTTCTGTTAACGTAAGATTACGAGTATTATTAACAATAATCACTTCCGCATCGACATCATTATCCAAAATTTCGACATTAGCAGTCCGAATTTGTAAGTCTCTATAATTTTCATCCTCGCTGACAATAGTATGAGAAATTGCTAGAGTTTCATCTCCTTCTGGGATTAAATCATCTATCGCTTCAACCGTTACAGTTTGGGGAATGTTCCAGTTAGTAGAATCAAAGCTAATCGCATCAATTGAATTGAGTTGTTGTTCATTTAATTCAAACTCAATCGTCACAGGTAATTCCGGTTCTCGTGTTAAAACTAGAGAGTAAGTATCTGTCTCTCCATCTTCAGAAACGGTTAAATTTCTCGGGGCGATAGAAACATCAACAACATCATTTTCAGCAATTTCAATATTGATATCATCGAGGATAAACCCGTTATAATTTTGATCATCACTGGTAACAACATGAGTAATTAAACTGTTATGAGTTCTGTCTTCAACTAACTCATCATCGATAGCTTGAACTTCTATCGTTTGAGGAACATTCCAGTTACTTTCATCAAAGGTAACTTCGGTAATCGGTTCAATTTGGCTATCGGTTTGAAAGCGAATGGTAACAGGTTCAGAGGGAACTGTAGTTAAAACCAAATTGTAGCTATCGGTAATTCCTGACTCTGTAACCGATAATTCCGTTTGAGAAATATCAATTCTCGGAATTTCGTTATCAAAAATTTCCACAGTCGTCGTCTCTTGAGTTCCGATTTCAGTTCCCACACTCGGATTAACCAACGCCAAAGAAAAGGTTTCATCTTCCTCAACTAAATTATCCTCAAAAATCGGAATATTAACCGTCGCCGTTTTTTGATTCGCCGCAAACCGTACCGAAATTAAATTATTATCAAAGTTATCAAAATCTTCTCCTGCGGTTGCTGTTTCTGAAGTTAATTGTACCTCTACTGTAGAGGCTTGTGAGGTATCTCCAGTTCGGTTAATGATAATTTCAGAACCAACACTTGTTCCATCTTCGTTAATTTGATAATCGGTTTGAGAAAATTCAACCGTTGCGGGTGTATCATTATCAATAATCGTCAGATTAACACTACCCGTTCCTAAGACAATTCCCTCAGAGGGATTTAATAAGGTTAATGTCGCCGTTTCATCCCCTTCAAAAACAACATCATCCAACACTTGAAATGTTACAGTAGCGGTATTATTTCCATCAGGAATAATCATCTGAGGATTGGATAAAGTATAGTCATTTGACGTAATTCCAATTCCCGAAATATCAAGATTGACTGTTTGTTCTCCCTCGACATTTGCTGAAGCTGTAACAGTCACAGTTATTGCAGTGGTATTCGCTTCTTCACCTGTCGTCAAATCAACCGATAAATCAACAACAGGAAGATCATTATCAAGGTTTATTAGCGTGACATCTTCTGGGTTAAGATTGTTATAATTGAGATCATTACTAATCGCTGCTTCAGTAATAATTCGATACTCAATTTCCCCATCTACATTAAAATCATCAACTCCCGTAACGGTGACAATTTGAGGCGTTAACCAGTTTTCGGGAGTAAAGATTAAACTGGGGGGGAAAATACTTCCTTCTGCGGGATTATCACTGATTAAATTGAGAGTAACATTATCAACGGGTTGGGTATTTAAAACCACTTGAAAAGTTGCTGTTTCTCCCGCTTCACTGGTTTCTAATCCAGTCGTTGGGCTAACGGTAATTCCGGGAGTTTCATTGTCTGTATTAATTACAGCAATATCATCAGGATTGAAGCCATTATATTTGGCATCTAAACTCACCGCATCACCTGTAATAATGCTATAGTTAATATTACCGTCAGCAATCAGATCATCAACTCCTGTAATTGTTACGGTTTGTGGAAGTTCCCAATTTTGCGGGGTAAAACTTAGCGTTTCCGTCGAAAGAGTTCCTTCTGTAGTGTTGCTACTCGCGAGATTAAATGTTACTTCTGCTAACGGTTCAGAGGTGAGAAAAACATCAAAAGTTGCGATTCCTCCAACTTCGCTAGTGGTTAATCCTATGGTGGGGGTAATAACAATTTCCGCAGTTTCGTTATCCGTATTTATGACGTTAATATCTGGAGGATTGAACTCGTTGTAGTTCGGGTCAGTGGTTGTTAAATCGGGTGTCGTAATGATACTATATGCAATATCATCATCATCAATATTATCATCAACCCCAGTCACCGTTATCATCTGCGGAATATTCCAATTTTCGGGGGTAAATGTTACCGCTTCCGTCGAAACAATTCCTTCCGTAATATTGCTACTACTAATTCCAATCGTGACATCATCAACGGGTTCAGTATTCAGAAAAATCTCAAAAGAATCGCTTCCCTCTGCTTCGCTAGTCACTAAACCATTAACCGGAGTCACCGTAATTCCTGGGGTTTCATTATCTGCGTTAACCAGACTCACATCTGCGGGGTTAATTCCGTTATAAATCGGATCATTACTAACCGTTGTATCTGTAATAATAGAATAGGATAAATCTCCATCTGCGATATCATCATCCACTCCCGTAACAATCACAATTTGAGACACATCCCAATTTTCTGGGGTAAAGATAACCTCTGAAATAGAAATACTTCCTTCGTTGGGGTTACTACTATTTAAGTCTAAACGAACATCTGCTGTCGGTTCAGAAGTCAGAACAATTTCAAACGTCGCAATATCTCCTGCTTCTGTGGTTGTTAGTCCATCAATAGGAGTAACAAAAATTCCTCCTTCATCGTTATCAAGATTGGTGAGGTTGATATCAGCTAAATCAAAATCATCATAAGTTAAATCATTACTAACAACGGTTGTATTAATACGATATTCAACATCCCCATCAACAATATCATCATCAACTCCTGTTACCGTGACAATTTGAGAGTTATTCCAATTTTCAGGAGTAAATGTTAATATTTCAGCAGAAATAATTCCTTCATCGGAGTTAAGATTTTCGAGTTCAATAATAACGTCTGCGGTGGGTTGAGAATTGAGAACAAATTCAAAATTAACGCTATCTCCCTCTTCTGTGGTTATCGGTTCAATGGGAGGAATTAAAGTAATCCCAACAACATCATTATCTTGGTTCGTTAGGGTAATATCTTCTAACTGAAACCCGTTATAATTTGCATCCTGACTACTAACAGTTGAACTAACGATATATTCAACATCTCCATCGACGACGCTATCATCAACTCCGGTAACTGTAACGGTTTGGGGAATATTCCAATTTTCTGCGGTAAAGCTTAATGCTTCTGTCGAAATAATTCCTTCGTTGGGATTATTGCTATTAAAATTAATCGTAATATCTGCTATGGGTTGCGACGAAAGAACGAAGTCAAAATCAACACTGTCTCCATCTTCTGTGGTAATCAGTTCAATAGGAGGAGTGACAACAATTCCAACTTCATCATTATCTTGGTTAGTTAAAGTAATATCTTCTAACTGAAAATTGTTGTAATTAATATCCTCACTATTAACCGTTGTGATAATACTATAATCAACATCTCCATCGACAATATTATCATCAACTCCGCTAACAGTAACAACTTGAGGTGTATCCCAATTGTCAGAAGTAAAAGTTAGAGTTTCAGCAGAAAGATTTCCTTCGTCTGGGTTAGTATTTTCTAAGTCAATAATAACGTCTGCTGTCGGTTCGGAGACAAGAACAAAATCAAAATCAATACTGTCTCCGTCTTCGGTTGTAATGGGTTCAAGAGGTGGAGTTAACAGAATTCCTAAAACATCATTATCTTGGTTTATTAGAGTAATATTTTCTAACTCAAAATTATTGTAGTTTTCATCAAGACTGCTAACTGTTGGAATAATACTATAGTTAGTATCTCCATCGACAATATTATCATCAACTCCGCTAACAGTAACAACTTGAGGTGTATCCCAATTTTCGGAAGTAAAAGTTATTGTATTGTCTGAAAGATTTCCTTCGTCTAGGTTAGTATTTTCTAAGTTAATAATAACATCTGCTATCGGTTGTGAAGAAAGAACCAGTTCAAATGTGGTTGTTTCTCCGTCTTCTGTCGTAATAGGTGAAATGGGAGGCGTTAACAAAACTCCCGCTATATCGTTATCAACAATACTAATAAAAGCTGAATTATTCTCAGTTATGAGATAGTTTGAACCTGCAATTAAAGTAAGTTCAACAGTTTCTTCTGGGTCAAAAATATTATCATCAACCGTGACAACATTTAAGCTGGCGGTGGTAACTCCAGGTTCTATTGTAAACGTATTGGGAGTCACAGTGGTGATTCCAGTTCCGGCTTCTAGGGTATAATCTTCTGTATCTATAGCAATACTTTCATCGGGATCAAACTCAATAATTAAAGGTTGATTAACAGGTTCATCAAGGGTAATCGTAAAAGTTCCTATTTCACCTTCTACCGGAGAAAGATTCGCCGCAATACTAACTTGAACTGTTCCCACTAAACTCAGGGTTGTTTCGGCAATATTGCTGTTAGAAGTACCATCATTAACGGTAATATTAATCAGGCGATCACTTAAATCTGGGTTGAGTTGAGTATTATTATAAACAACTTGAGAAATTGCGGTTTGATAATCAGCAATAGAAGCCTCTCCTCGCAGTTGTAATTCTCCAGTTGTTGAATTATAAGCAGTCGCAGTAATTCCAGTCGGAAGTAAACCATTAATCGCTAAACTTTCAGCTATCCCATTAATTGGATTCGTTAAAGTTAATGTTGCAAAGGCTAAATTTGGGCTGTCTGCATCCTCAATTTCAACATCAGTATCCGCCACGGCTACAGCTTCTCGCCCCTCTGTAAAACGGTTACTGTAATTGTTTCCAGTTATTCCACTACTATCATCTTCATCTAAGTCTAAAACAGGGGCGGTATTCGCCGTGATGGGAGCCGAAAATTCTGAGGTATTATTATTAGCATCTGTTGCTGTCGCAGTAATTGAACGTTGATTTTCGGCGAGTTCGGTATTAAAGCTAACCGTAAACGGAATATTACTGGTTGCTTGAGTTTCTCCTAAAAAAGTTCGTCCTTGACGATCGCTTTCCCCTAGTGTTTCATTGGCAAAAAATTGTACAGTAAAGGTAGAACCGGGCGTACTATCAACTATACCATTAATCGTAATACTTTCTGCTTCTAAAGTCGCCGTTAATAAGTCAGGATAGTTCTGAAATGTATTCGCCCCAGTGTCCCCATCTCCAAAATCATTCTCACTGATTCCATCATTGTTTAGATCAATTCCAATATCCGCTAAACTCAGACCATTATCAAAGATAGAATTACTCAGAATTGCATTACCTTCTCCTGAATCTATCCTGACTCCATCTTGATTATTAAAGCCAATAATATTCCCCGAACCAACAACTCCGCCAATAGTATTGTTATTAGCATCATTAAATATCAAAATACCATTTTGTGTATTCCCTAATGGTGTATTTCCATCAGAAGTTGTTCCAATAAAATTTCCTTGAATCAGATTATTTATCGCCTCAACGCCATTGAGTTCAATCCCATTTGTATCGTTTCCAGAGATTAGATTACCCGCCCCAGAAACTGTTCCCCCAACTTGATTATTTCCATCTCGAAATATCCCAATTCCCGCCCCACTATTCCCTAAATCTGCGGTTCCTGAAATATTAGTTCCGATGTAATTTCCTTGAATAATATTACCACTTGTTGTATCAATTTGTACTCCATTTCGACCATTTCCAGAAATCAAGTTACGGGTTTGCGGTGTGGTTCCTCCAATTAAATTTCCGCTAGTAGCATCACCCAGAAAAATTCCGTCAACTATATTTCCAAAGTCGATATTTCCGCTAATATCCGTCCCAATATAGTTTCCTTGAATCGTATTATTTCCAGCAGTAATTAACCGAATTCCCTCAGAAAAACGGTTAATAACAAACCCTTTAACAGTGCTATTTCCAGCCGTAATTGTTAAGCCACTGGTATTATTAACATTACTTCCATCAATTTCAATTAAGGGTCTATCTATATATCCCGGCTGAGAGGTTGCATCTAAAATCGCCGCATCACTAATAGTTGGAAGTGGAGAAAGAGGTTGAATACTAAACGTTCCGGTATTGGGGTTAAAACCGGGGTCTTCTGGGGGAATCTCAAAGGTGATAATATCAGTTCCTTCGACTTGATTGGCGAGATTAATCACCTGTCGCAATGAACCCACACCTGTATCATTCGTATTAGTGACAATTAACGAACGATCACCAATAATTAAACTTGCAGTATTTAAGGTTGTTAACGCATAGTTAGTTCCCGGTTGTAAACTAACTTCTATTGTTTCATCTGTCTCACTAATATTATCAAAAACTGGAATAACGTCTAAAGTTGCAGTTGTCGCCCCTGGTGCAATTGTCAAGCTATTTATTGTGAGGTTGGTAATATTATTCCCCGCAGCAAAACGATAATCATCAGGATTAATTGCATCACCCGCAATACTAAAATTAACCGTTAAACCTTCTGGGGGGGCGGGTTGATTTAAACGAATTTCAAATACCCCATTAGTTTCTCCGTCTTCGATGGGATCAATTCCGGGCAAAATAGTAATTGCTGGCTCAATTGTTGAGATAAAAACATCAGCAACTCCGTTTGTATCAACCGGTATTAAATTATTGGCTAAAGACTCGAAAGAAACTAAACTTCCATCACCCGAAACCACCGATTGAAACGAATTAGCATTTCCTTCTTCACCCGTATCGCTAATAGAAACTCGGGTAATAATACCATTTCCTTGATCAAACACACCATCTTGATCGGGATCGCGATCATGGACAAAAATATCTTCAACGCCATTATTATCACCCAAAACAAAGTTAGAAGATCGAGAACTAAATCCCACAAACCGACCATCATTTGATATACTTGGTTGAGAGGAATTTTGATTTCCGCCCACGCCATTTGCATCGACAGAAACTCGATTAGTGACTCCGGTTTGCAGATCATAAACAAAGATATCTAAAGCGTTATTACTATCTCCTTCAACTAAATTATTGGCTAAAGATTCAAAGACAATAAAGCGATTATTCCCCGAAAATTGAGGATCAAAAGAAGCGTTATTCGCCTCAACTCCACCCAGTCCTATCGGTAGACGACTAATGATACTATTTCCTTGATCAAAAATCCCATTTCCATCGGGGTCACGGTCATGGATAAAAATATCTCGAACCCCATTATTATCCCCAACGACCAGGTTATTAGCATCGGATTCAAACAGCACAAACCGCCCATCATTTGAAATAGAAGGGTCAAAAGAATCATCATTTCCCTGTAAACCCATCCCATTAATAGATATTCGGACGGTTCGGCTACTTCCCTCTTCAAAACTCCCATTCCTATCGAAGTCACGGTCATGGACAAAAATATCCCATGTCTCTGAATTGTTATCTCTGGGGACGAGGTTCTCTGCCCGCGATTCAAATGCAATAAATCGTCCATCGGGGGTGATTACGGGATTTCGGGAGGCATCATCTCCGCTAATTCCATTGTTATCAATTGAAACCCGTGTGGTTGTCTCAGTCTGGAGATCGCGGACAAATATATCCCATTCTTCGGCGTTGTTGTCTCCAGGGGCGAGGTTGCTGGCTTTGGACTCAAACGCAACAAACCGTCCATCCGGGGTAATCGCGGGCAATATACTATCAGAAAAAGCACCGGATTTATCGTTTCCTTCCTGTCCGAAACTGTTAATAGAAACGCGAGTTGTAATTCCGGTTTGGCGATCGCGAACGAAGATATCTGAAACGTCATTATTATCATCAGGAACTAGATTATTTGCATTCGATTCAAACGCGATTAATTGCCCATTATTAGAAATGTTTCCATCCTGAGAACCCAAATTTTGAGGATCGGCAGCGGCTTGTTCTTCTTGCGAATTGACTGAAACTCGTTCAATTATGAATAAACCTGGATAGTGATTTTGAACCTTTTCATTAAAGGCAATCTCTGAATTGATATGACCAATTTTAACGTCTAAATCCCAATTCCCACCTTGTTTTAAACAACCAACAGGGGTACTTGAAGCGGCGATATTCGCTCCGGTGAGTTGATGTAAACGTTGAATTAAGTGTGTATTTTCTTGAGCAAGATTACAACCATAGAGGAGAATTTCAGGAACATTCCACTGTTCAAGTAAAGTCCGATAGTGATCGACATTCTCTAAACTTAGGTTCGTGTTTCCAAAGGATAAGATATTTGCGGAAGCGTGGGTAACAAGATGCAGGCTTTGAATTGTAAAAGTATTGCTTTTAAGGATGCTTGTAATTTGTTCAATTGCGTCTTGGTTTGGGTCAAGCTGTAAAACATTTGCCTCTCGATTAACTCCCCTAATTAGGGTTGAAATCTCAAACAAATTGCTAGCAAATACCACTAAGATTTGAGGAGATACAAAATGCTGACTATTCGGTGTGGATTTAGAGTATTGTGAATTTGATTGTTTGAGGTTAGTATAAGTTGCTGTATCGAGAGTAGTCACTTTCATATTTTTATATCTTTGAATAATTTGTTCGATTATTGATTGATGCACTTCCCTGATTTCGTCATCAAACCGACTTTTTAAAAAAGCTCAAGCTCTATAACACTACGCGAATACATGATTGTCATTTCTAAATCCTAAAACCCCGCCCCAGTCTACTGTTCCCTGTTCCCTATTCCCGATTCTAGTAGCGCTATATCACTATGTTAGCAAATCCTGACCCTAAATACATCGAATTGAGATGTTTGTTTACCTAATTTTTAATGAGTAAGAGATCGACGGTTAACCCCGATCTTCTAGAAGAATTCATATCAGGTCAACTTGATTTGAAAATGCTGTTTACCAAGGACTTCCAATAATCGTAAAACCTGCCCAATAATAAGGATGAGTAAAAATAATATTTCCTTGGTTCATCAGTTCACTCGGAAGCTGAATCTGATTGCTAATATCTACACTCATTAAATAACCAGACTCAATCGTAATTGTTCCTCTTAACATGGCGATTTGAGCGGAACGAAATGCTTGAGAAATTGCAGATGTTTTTCGGAGTTGATTATAAAATTCAACCATTAATCCTAAAGTTCCCTGATCAGAAACATACCATAAACTCGCTAAAGCAGAAGGCACCCCGGCTTGCACTGCTAATCCCGCAAATCCTAACTCTGCACTTGCGTCGCCTACCGCAGTCCGACAAGCACTTAAAACAAATAATTCCGCCGGAGGACTCTCCCATTTCCAACCCAGTTGCTTTAAATTATTTAAAGTAAGTTGGGTATCCCAAAATTGGATATAAGAATTACTCTGATCACCAGAATTAAACTCACTATGAGTAGCAAGGTGAATAATATTAAAGGGTTGAGTTCCGCGCTGTTTACTAAAGTTTTTAATGGTAAATTCTTCATTGAGAAAATAGCGACCACTAATCTCTTGAGTAATGGATTGAACTTCGATAGGAACCGCAGGTAGTGGAGGCTGTTCGACAAACTTAGAGGCTCCCATTGCAAGAACTTGTGGGTCATTGAGAGGCTGATCCCGAATATCCATTAAACTGAAACTTGGAATCAAACTAAAATTATATTTTTCAATGAAAAACTGTTCACCATCATGCAAAGCTGCTATCGGTAAACCTCGTAAACCCTGATCCATGACAAATAGTATTGTATCAATTTCTTGAGCCTCTAGAGCCTCTTCTAAAGGCGCAATAATCCACTGATAAAGCTGTTGAGCAAGAGGTTTATAACTCTCTGTATAGCGTTTACGAGCATCAGTAATTTCCAGTCGAAATTGCTTGGTAATCTCTAATAATTCCTGACGGGTCGTTGTAGTAATCGTTTTTTTAATTATATTTCCTTTCGCAGTTACAGCCATCAACACTAATTGATCAGCTTGAGCAAAGGTATAAACAACTGCCGCTTTTGTCCCATACTTTTTATCAACTTCACTGAGATTATCTTGAATCTCTTCGACAGAAATATCGGTTTCAAACTTAGCAATATTTTTACCGATATAGTTAAGATAATCCAAACTAAAAGCCTGTTCAATCTTGGGCAAAACTTCTTCAAGACTATCAACATCAAAACTCGCCGCTACATCAGCACGAGCGAGTTGAATTTCTGCTTCTGGATTAAACTCAGCATCCAGGTTTGGAGTCGTTTGAATAGATTGATTGATTGGGTCTAATCTCAGTAAAGCAATACTCCCATCTGTATTCTGCTGAACTGTAATTGTACTACTACTATTTTGGGCAATTCCAGTAACATCTAAGATTGAATTATTAGTGAAAACATTTTGATTTTCGAGTTGATTGGCTGGCGAACCATCAAGATTTTTCCGTTCAACTAATTCTGCTTCAATCACAGTTGTAACTTGTTCTTGTTGTTCAGGAGTCAAGGCGTCAGTTTCAGGATTGTTTGGAATTTCTGGTGATGGATTATTTGGCGGGTTAACAATAGGCGGGTTAACAATAGGCGGATTATTAGGAACTTCAGGATTTTCATTCCCCGGATTATTGGGATTATTAGGAACTTCAGGATTTTCATTCCCCGGATTATTGGGATTATTAGGAACTTCAGGATTTTCATTCCCCGGATTATTGGGATTATTAGGAACTTCAGGATTTTCATTCCCCGGATTATTGGGATTATTAGGAACTTCAGGATTTTCATTCCCCGGATTATTGGGATTATTAGGAACTTCAGGATTTTCATTCCCCGGATTATTGGGATTATTAGGAACTTCAGGATTTTCATTCCCCGGATTATTGGGATTATTACCGGGATTGGGTTCAGAAGGTTCTGTCGGAGGTTCAACGATTGGAGGATTTTCAGTTATCGGTTCTTCGGGTTCAAAAACAGGAGGTTCAGAGGGTTCAATCGGCGGTTCTTCTGAGGGTAATGGTGTCGTGCGAATGGTAATATTTCCCTGCGTAAAAACCCCCTCCGTTGTGCGAGGAACTTCAAACTGAGGGGTAATTTGTGCTGAACTGCTAGTGATACTTCTTGCAGTACCATTTGTTGTCGCATCTCCAATAATAAACGGCGTTTCACCTCCACCATGTTCAATCGTAATTGCACCATCAATTTGACTATTTGCAGAAGAAATACTCGGGGTGTTATCTCTCGGATCAACTAACGTACCCACCCGCAATAAATTATCCGTAATAATCTCAATATTTCCACCTTCTGAACTAATATTACGAGCAATAATAATATTATCAACAGCTTGTAAATTAACCTCTCCGCCTTGGGTATTAATTTGATCAACAACAATTCGACCTGCGGAATTTAGAATAACTGGCCCTCCTGCGGTCGTCACATTCCCCACGGTAAGATTATTATTTCCTGATGTGGGTCTTTCTATGAAAAATCTACCCTCAACTGAACTATTAGAATTACCCAAAATTTGCACCCCTGAACGTAATATTAACGCCGGACTACTGCTGAGAATATTGGCTTCTGGGTCAGCAGAATCAGCAAGGTTAATATCAGGAGTTGTAATATTAATATCGCCCCCAATAATCGCTCCAGTGGCTTCTACTTTCAAAGACGCACCTTCATAACTCCCAAAGATTACATCTCCATCAGAATAAATAATCGGGTCGTACAAACTAATAAATATTCCACCTGCACCTGTGGTTGAGTTGAGAATGCTAAAGTTTCCCCCGGCGTTGAAGTGACTATCTCCCGAAATAATCCCATCACTGGCTAAGGTGAGATTTCCTGTGGCTTGAAAAGGAGCAGATTCAAGAAAATTAATCGAATCTAAAGCCAGAATATCAATATTTTGCTGACCAACAATTGTCAGATTTCCACCCGCAATCGCTGAGAACGGATCAGTCAAACTATCACGAATTTGCACCGTATTTCCGGCGAGTAAATTCAAATCTCCTGTGGTTTTTAACGAGCGTTCAACAATCGTCAGAGTATTAGCCGCTTTGAGATTAACCGTTTCACCTGTCACCGCTAAATGATCAGAATTTGGACTGATATTAGGCGCAATTGCAACATCTCCAGATTCAACAATTTGACCCGAAGTCAAGACAATTTCACCGTTAGGATTCACTGTCATTCCGGTTGCAGTTGTTACCCCGCCACCTGTCAGAAGTTCAGGTAAAGATAAAGGAGTTATAGCCGATTGTGTGGTAATAGAATCATCCGGAAGTGCTGCAACTTCAAGATTTAATAAATGTCCGGTTTGAGCAATTCGTACCAAGTTTTCACCGGGAACCGTTTGTACAGAAATCGTTCCTTCTGGAGCGACAAGAGTACCTGTATTTAAAACAGTTCCACTCACAAGAGTTAACTGTTGTTGGGAAGTAACAGCTAGTTGACCCTGATTCACAATCGACCCTGGATTTTTGGTATCAAAGCGAAAACTATTGGGGTTTCCAACTAAGTTTGACCAATCCGAATTTGAGGTTGTATTAAACCAATGATTCGTTCCAAATCCAATTCCATTTGCAGTCGTCGCCGTAAAAGAAGCGGGAACATTTAAACTCGCATTTGCACCAAAAATAATCCCGGCTGGATTCATTAAAAACAGGTTAGAATTTCCCCCTGTTACTTGAATTAAGCCATTGATAAAAGAAGCATCACCCCCAACAACTCGTCCTAAAATGTTGCGAATATTAGGATTTGATAAAAAGTTGGCGACTTGTCCTTCCGATAAATTAAACTGATCGAAACTGTGAAACAGATTTTGACCCTCTCCGCTGAGAGAACCCCCATTAATCTCAAACTGGTTTCCCTGGCGGTTAATTACAGTTCCGGTTCCATCTAGGGCGGGCGTAATGGTAGGGGTTTGAGCGTAAACAGGAGCAGGGTTAACGCCAACGAAACTCAAAGTTGTCAACAGTAAACTAAAGCGATTTAAAGTCGCTCTCATGGCTATACACCTCCTGGTTGGTAGATATTAGATGCCCTAGACGCTCCTAATTAATCCTTATCCCTTTTCCATTCTATCCATCCCTTCCAAATATGGTGAATTTTTTCCTCTGAGGGAATCGTTTTTTACAGTCACCGCTAGCAGAATTGATCAATTCCCAACCTGTAACCTGTAACCTGAACTTCTAAATTCTTATGAATCGGTCATTTCTAGCGCTTTTTCTGTTCCTAAAAGTGATTTGATTTTTGCCCACATTGATAAGTCATTAAAATCATTAACAACCTGTGAGGCACCAATCGCTTTTAGCACACTTGGTTCGTGGGTAGAGGCAACTCCAATTGTATCAATTCCGGCGGCAACAGCAGAACGAATTCCCGAGGGTGAATCTTCAAATACAATTGCTTCTGAAGGTTGAATTTTTAACTGTTCTAAACTATATTGATAGGGAGCAGGATCAGGTTTTCCGGCAATCATATCTTCCCCTAAAACGACAAACTCAAATCGCTCAGTTAGCTGCAAAACTTCTAACATAAAATGAGCATTTTCCCGAGGCGCATTGGTGACAACGGCTTTGTTTAAACCGACTGTTTCAATCCATGTCAGCATCTCCAATAAACCCGCTAATGGCTGTAATTCTCGGGCAATTTCCCGAAAACGAGCTTCTTTGTGATCTGCGAGTTCTTCTCCTTCTTTGAGCGAAAGTTGCGGAATTAAATCTTTAATGATTTCAGGATTTTGTCGCCCACTAATATAGGTTTTATAAAAGGGATGATCAATTTCTTGATTGTACGTTTGTAAGGTTTCTTGCCAAATCTTAAAGTGTAAAGGGTCAGTATTGGCTAAGGTTCCATCTAAATCAAAAAGAATTGCTTTCAGCATAGTTTGAGGTTGATTTGTTATTGAATTTTATGATTATTTCTGGACTGAACCATCAGGCATAATTGCTTCTTTAAAATCAGCTCCTTTAATCTCTGCTCCTTCGAGTTTTGCCGTATTTAAGTCTGCTTTATTCAAGCTGGCATTTGTCAGTTTTGCATTTGTGAGTATTGCTGATCTTAAAAAGGCACCTGTGAGATTGGCCTCGCTCAAATTAGCCTCAGTGAAATTTGCTTGAGTCAGGGCAGCTGAACTCAAATTTGCACCGCTCAAATCAGCCTGACTAAAATTAACATTATCCAGTAATGCACCACTTAAATTTGCGCCTTTTAAATTCACTCCACTGAGATCAGATCCGTTTAATTTTGCACCGGATAAGTCAGCCCCTTCAAAGTTTTCTCCGGTTAAGTCACAGTCAAAACATTCTTTCGTTTCTGTGACTTTTTGCGCTGAATCTTTTGATGCTGTTTGACATCCAGTTGCGAGCAAGAGGCAACTGATCAATACTACCGATAAAAGTCTAAAATTTAACTTCATTTTCAACCTTGAATTCAATCAATTAACAATCTAGAAGCGAACCGAGCAACTTAGGATAACCAAGATCGCCGCCAGTGAAAGAGATTTTCGATCCAATCTATTAATAGGGTATTGCACCGACGCTGTTGTTGCAACCAAGCCATTGCTGTTTGTTGACTCATTTGGGAAAAAGTCGGCCAAATTTGGGGAAGTTCAGCGATCGCATTTATTTTTAACCCTTGACGAATGGCTAAAGCGACAATATTAATCATCTCACTGGCTTGTGGCCCAACAATAGAAGCGCCTAAAATCTGACCATTTTGATGTCCGATCAACTTAAAAAAGCCAACCGTTTCATCTTCAATAATGGCTTTGGGCAAATGTTTAAAATACTCTCGATAAACTTGAATTTTATCTCCGTAACGACGTTGGGCTTGAGTTTCAGTTAACCCCACGCTTGCTAATTGAGGTTCCGAAAAAGTTGCCCAAGGAATCCCGTGATAATTGACTTTGAATACAGGAAAGTATAAAGCATTTTTAATCGCAATTGTGGCTTCATAATTCGCTAAATGAGGATCAGAATATCCCCCCGATAAATTCCCACAAGCGTAGATGCGAGAATGAGTGGTTTGTAGTTTATCATTGAGGCGTAGATATTGACGGTTAAAGGCGACTCCAACCGCGTCTAGATTGAACGAATCGAGTTGAGGCTGTTGTCCGGCAGCGACGATAATTTCATCGACTTCCAGGGCTTTATTTCCGGCTTGAATCCATTTTTTACCTTGAATTTGTTGGGTTTGGATGACTTCAGTTTGAGTTAAAATCCGAATGCCAACAGATTCTAATTTTGCTTGAACTAAACCCGCCGCTTCAGCATCTTCTTTGGCTAAAATATGATTATTTTTAACAATCATCGTGACTTTTGAACCTAACCTTGCAAACATTTGAGCAAGTGCAGTGCCGCTTGGATCACCCCCAATCACAGCTAAATGTTCAGGAACTTGATGAAGTTTATGAATCGTTTCAGGGGTCAAAAATCCAGTTAAAAGTAATCCTTCAATCTCAGGAATTTTGGGTCTTGAACCCGTCGCCAGTAAATAAGTTCGCGATCGCAAAGTCCGTTGGTTGACCACAAAAGCCAGATGAGGGTGGCTGACAAACTCCCCTTGTCCAAAAATAACATCAACCCCCAAAGCCGCTAACAGTGCGGGAGAATGTTGTTCTTCGAGGTTAAAAACCACAGCCTCTAGCCATTGTTGAGTCTGTTGCCAGTTGAGTGACAGAATTTGATCGAGATCCGGGTAGTCAGAGAGGGTCTGAATTCCAAACAGTGGCGATCGCTCAATTTGTCGCACCACCTGGCCGACAGAGAATAAGGCGGTACTCTGTACAGAACGCCAACAGTGGCTAGAAAAATTGGGTTTTTGAGGCTCGACTAAGGCAACACGGGCTTGTTGTTGAGCAGCTTTAGCCGCAGCATAGCGTCCCGTTGGACTGCCACCAATTATTACCACGTCGTAGTCAATCATAGAGGAAAAGGGAAAATGGAGAATCGTTCAAATTAGAGCGAGGGTAAGATGTTGGTCATGGCATCGAGTAGACGTTGATTTTCAGCTTCAGTGCGAATCGCCACTCGAAAATAGTGTTGACCCAGTTCCCCAAAACTGAGACAGTCACGAATTAAGATCCGATCGCGTTTCAACAGAGCCATTTGCAGTTCAGGAACGGGTTGCCGGGAATAGACCAGTAGAAAATTGGCAGCACCCGGATAGGGGCGTAGTCCAGGTAAGGACGTTAAACCATTAACCAGTTGAGAACGAGCAGGGATTAACCAGTCCCAAGTCTGCTGTTGAAAAGCATGATCTTGAAGCACTGCCGAACCCACCGCAGCCGCGAGAACATTAACCGGCCAAGGGTCACGCCACTGTTGCCAACGATGCAGCCGATCCGGGTGAGCAATCGCGTAACCCAAACGCAATCCAGGAATGCTATAAAATTTGGTCAGCGATCGCAATACCACCAGATTTTTGTATTCAGGCACTCTCGCCACTAAGCTTTGTTGCTGTTGAGGCGGGAGAAAGTCCATAAAGGCTTCATCAACCACCACCAGATCAAACTGTTCGAGGTAAGGTTCAATCATCTCCTGCTCAAACAGCCGACCTGTGGGGTTGTGAGGATTATTGAGTAGTAGGCCTCCTCGCTTGTCCAGTCCTAGAGCCGGGAATGACCACTGTCCCTGCTGTTCTAATAGGGGCCATTCAATCACCTGAGCTTGAAAAGCACTCAGCGATCGCCTGTAGTCTCCAAAGGCCGGGGTAAGCAGATAGGTTGTCTCCTGTTGAGCGAGATCCCATCCGGCCAAAGTGAGTAACTCTGCCGCTCCATTCCCTGGCAAAATCCAGTCTGCTTCTAGAGGGGAATGAATCTGACTCAGAGCATTTCGTAAGACCCGATATTGAGGATCGGGATAGGCTCTGAGATCACCGAGATGGGTTTGAATTGCTTCTAACGCCGACTGGGGCGGCCCCCAAGGATTGATACTGGCGGAAAAATCCAGAATCTCTGAAGGAGAACAGCCAGAAATTGAGGCTGCCCAGGTTAAGTTTCCACCATGTCCAGGTCTGGCAAGCGATTGAGCCGACACCATTATTCCTCTTTGGTCGTTGCTTTGGAAGCTACCTTTTCTTTAAACAGTTTACCTGCTGAGAAGGCGGGTACTCGAGTTGCGGGAATATCCATTTTTTCTCCCGTTTTCGGATTGCGGCCTTCACGAGCTTTACGCTCACGAGACTCAAACGAACCAAAACCCACGAGGGTTACTTTATCGTTACGGGATACCGCTTCCATAACGGTATCGAGGGCAGCCGTCAGAACAGCATCTGCTTGTTTCTTGGTGACACTGGCCCGTTCAGCAACAGCATCAACTAATTCACCTTTATTCATAAAACCTCCTTGTCTGGAAACCCCGCATCACAAGGGATCGGGGCGGAAAACAGATGACACAATCGATCAATTAAAATGCAGGACAAAAGAAAAGTTGCTTCTATCCAGCCGGACTCTTGACAATGACTGCCAATCTGCGCGCGGAGTTGTCAAGTGATTCTGATTACGGATTGTCTTTTGATCAAAATTTAACTTCAGATCGCTGTAACCCTGACAGTATCTCACTTGCACTGACTTATTCTAATGTTTTTAAGTCGAATATGGATCGATCAAATCTTTAAATTTATATAGATTTCATGTAATTTTCTCATTTTGAATCTGTTTTGGCCCAAAAAAACATCCCCAATACGGCACTTGGGGAAGGGAGATGGGGAGGTGGGGAGGTGGGAAGATAGGGAGGTAGGGAGGTAGGGAGGTGGGAAGATAGGGAGGTAGGGAGGTAGGGAGGTGGGGAGGTGGGAAGATGGGGAGGTAGGGAGGTGGGGAGATAGGAAGCCTTTTGACTTCTACCTGTTCCCTGTCCCCTGTTTAACGACTTCGTTGCAGCATTTCTCGCGCATCGGGGCTAACGTTATATTCATAGCCAAACGGGGCGCGATCAGATTCATCCATGATCATTGGAGTCACCAACACCACCACTTCGGCACGTCCAGTTTCCCGAGTCGAACTTCTAAATAAAGCTCCAAGAATCGGCAAATCCCCTAAGAATGGAATTTTACTCGCAGTCACCCGATCCTGTTCTTGAATAATCCCAGAAACAATTAAAGTCTGACCATCCCGCAGGCGAATTCGTCCAGACTGATATTCCCGTCTGGAAGTTTCTGTCACAAAATCCTCACCTGTGACTCCGCCTATATTAATCCGGTTTGTAATTGCAGTGACGACAGGATTGACATTAATCGTCACAAATCCATTATCATCAACTCGCTCAACATTAATGCTCACTTCCAGACCGACATCTTCAAACTCAGGCTGTCTTTCAGTTCGCTGAACGCCATTGTTGTCAATCGTATCAGTGTTAAATCGTTTAACAATGTTCTCCACCAATTCAACCCGTGCAATTTCTCCTTCCTGCACGAGCAAGGTGGGATCAGTCAGAATTTTAGCGTTGCGGTTTTGAATCTCAAATTGTAGGGTTTGCAGGAAACGACGGGGATATTGGAATAGGGGGAAGGTACTAAATTCGACTTCACCGGGATCAAATGTACCATCGTCATTCCGCTGAAACGGAGAAAAGTCAGAAATTCCCACTCGTTCTGAACGATCCGTGACTGGTGAAACAGGTCGTAGGGTAACTCCGCCTCGTCCGGGTGCTGTTAACGGAGTGGTTGTGGTTCCATCTCGGTCAAAGAAAGGTTCTTGGTTTCCAACGGGGTTATTAGGGATAATCGGTCGAGCGTTAGTTCCTGAAGTCGATGTTGGGCGATCCGGCGGGTTGTAGGAACCGAAGTTGAGAGCGGCTGCCCCCCCATCATTGACAAAGAAGGTTTGATCAATCCCAAAGGAGAAACTGCTATCAAAAGTATCTTCTCCATCCAAGTTGATATCCAGGACTTTAACGTTGATCGCGACTTGACGTTTACGGAGATCAAGTTGGATCAGTTGAGCAGAGGCGACTTCCACCAAGTGTGGCGGCCCGATCAAGGTCAAACTATTAAGACGATCATCGACAATCACCTGCATTCCCCGCAAAAGGGGTACAGAGTCCTGAGTTTCCACCCGTAGGGTTTCCACAACTGTTGTCACCTGAGTATCTGTTGTGGTTAAGGCTTGGGTACTTCCGGGGATGTTGACAGAGTTAGCCCGAGTCACCTGTTGTTCACGAGTGATTGCTCGTTCTGCTCCCATACTGACGAGGAAAGCAGCACCTTGTCCGGCTGGAATTTGATTGAGTCGGAAGGAACGAACCACCACATCCCGAGCGGTGTTGGGGAGTTGGCGCCCCACAAAGATCGTATTTCCTTGACGGTTGGCTTCAAGTCCACTCAATCGCAGAACGTAGTTAAACACATCTTGAACGGACTCATTTTCGATATCAAGGGAAATGGTGAGTGCTTCTGTACCGCCCTGAGCGCCTCCTTGTCCCGTTATGTTTCCGAAATCCGATGCAAAGGCAACGTTGAGTCCGGCTGTCCGAGCTAACAGAGAGAGAACATCTCGCACTAAAGCATCCCGCAATACCAAACGGGGAATCACTTCTGTCGTGTTTAAGTTAACGGCTTGAACGGCAGGATTGACGTTAGAAACGGCAATATCTCCCACAGGGGGAGCAACAGCCCGAGGCAGATAAGGAGGAGTCGGATCGACAGTCCGGGGTAAGCCCGGAGAAAGTTGCGGATCGCGGCTTCTAGTTGCTGGATCAGGGATAATGGGTTCTTGTCGAGAGGGAGCGGGAGTGGTTCTCGGCGGAGTCGGTTGTTGCGCTAGAGAACCTCGATCAATCTCGACCTGGGGTTCAGGAACTAATACATCCGGAGCCGGGGTAGAAGTTGGAGGACTCGAATTCGGGGGAACGTTTGCAGCGCTTGTTCCTCCTGAGAGCATACTGATCACAATGCCTCCAGAAGCCCCTTGAACAACGCGAGCATCGGGTGGACTGCTAGTTCCAGTCACAATTACACGAACGCTCGTCGGATCAAGTTGAGTCACCACAATTGAGGCGATTCCGGGGGCGGGATTGTTTTTTTGGAACATCTCCTGACCCATGTTGAGCTGCGTGTTAATCACATCAGCAACAAAATCATTGCCTCGTCTGACGACGAAGACTTCTGGACGTCCGCCGCCTTCTGTTACCAAAACGAGATTTGTCTCTCCGTTGCTATCAACAATTTGAACATCTCGAATGACGGTAAATGCAATGGCAGGGGCTTGTGCCATCAGAACAACGGCAGCTACCGATAGTCCTGTTCCCCATCCTAGAACTTGTTTCACGTTCCCTCCTCAACTGGACTGTGGTTATTGCTTAGAATTAAAGGCTTTTGTGGTTATTGTCAATTGTTAATCGTTGAGAGCCGATCTAGCTTTTTCAGCCGCGAGACTCAAACTTGAGTTAACAGGATACTTTTTACAGGGATTTGAATTTGATAATTTGTGTGTAAGTGGATTGTATGCGATCGCGAAGCACAAGTTAAAGGGTCTAACCTTATTTTTTCTTGGATAAAGGATTTAAGTAAAGCTTATCGCTTGACAGACTAGAACATTTGTCGTACCGTGTCAAGCCAAATCTTTGTTTTGATTGTTATAGCGCTACTTGAATCGGGAACAGGGAACACCGGATCAGGGAACAGCAGACTATGAAAGCGGTGTGACCCTGCGGCTTTGTAAGCCGCCAAGGAATGCACACGCCTGAGAGGGTTTCAGAATTTAGAAATGTCCTAACCAATTTGCGTAGCGCTATACAAATAAAAAAATGAATAACCGCGCTCGATCTGAACGCGGCTAAGGGCTAAAATCTTTTTGGGTTTTGAAGGCGTTAAAATTACTGAGCGGGTTGGGCATCCGGTGGGTTAGCAGCATCTAGGGCAGCATCAAGTTGTTCCTGACTCAACGGCATCAACGCACTTAGGGTAAAAGACGTTTTTAAGCGGCGTTGAGGTTGCTCACTGGCGGGTATAAATTTACCTTGCTTATATTCTCCTTCCACAACGGGTGCTGATTCTACCAACTCCGTTTTTAAGTCTCTAACGACTAACATCGGTTGCATTCGTTCTAGAATAATCAAAAACTGCCGGGTCTGAGCAAAACTGCCTTCAAACTCTACTTCATATCCACGTCGTCTCAGCTTTCCATTTACGGCTGACCCCAAAGAACCGTCATTCACCACTTCAATCGCCGAGTTGGACTGATTCGCACCGGAAGGTTGAGTCGGTTCAAACTTGGTAATTATGGCTTTTTCTTCATCTTCTGTAATGCCAGCATTAACCCGATTGAGTTGTTCTTCGATATCAAAGATTAACGTCTCCAGTGTATCTTCGTCGGCAAATAAAGCGGTTACTGACGCCCGTCTTTGTTGGGCTTCGATGAGCTGTTGTTCAGCTTCTCCTTTCTTACTGAGCCGTTCTTCTTGTTGCTCGATTTCTTGCTGCGTGGCAACAATTTGATTATCGAGTTCTCTTCCCTCGGCCATTGTCGGGAGAACTAACTTAAACATCCCAAATCCAGCCAGCAAGACACCGACTACCGCGACGGCAATCCCAATATTTTTCGGCGTGAGAGGGACTCCCAAGACGACTGGCGTTTCAATATCCTGTTCGTCATCGACTTCGATAAATTCGTTTGCTGCTGTCATGGTTGAATGACTCCTTTTTGTTGAAGGGTTTGAATACGATTGACTAATCCAACCGCTCCTTTACTCTTTAACTGCGGAAGCAACTCTGAAGCATTCGCCTGGCTCAAATTCGTTTCAATTTTGTACTCGACTACAGGTTGTAAGTCGGGTAAATTATTGCTTCCGCCTTGAGACTCATCGACAACCAGTTTAGTCGGATTGTCTTTCAAGCGAGCCGAGAGTAGTTTAGTTTGCTCGTCATCAAAGAAGGGCGATTGCTTCAGCAACAACATAAAGTCACTGAGTTGGGTGAAGGAATTGGCAATTCCGGTAATTTCCAGCATGGCGGTATCTTTAGCGGTCGTGGAGGCTTGTCCTTCAGCCGGTGCCGCAGCCGGAGTCGCTGTAAACTCGGGTTCAGTTTGTTTAATGGTGTTAATTTTCACCCCGGCAACTTGCATGAGTTCGGCGAGTTCTTGACTCAAGGCAGACCAGGGCTTAATTTCGTTGAAGACGGTGGCTAAGGCATCGGCTTCTTCATTGGTTTGCTTGGCTTGAGCGTAAATTTGATCGAGGGCGGCGACGAGATTGGTTTTTTCGCCGAGTTGGGCATCTAAGGCGGCGAGTTCGGTTTGTAACTGAGCATTCCGTTGATTGAAGATGAGCCAAGCTCCCCCAACTAATGCGTTAACACCTAAAGCAACCGCAGCCCCAATAATGATCGGTGTTCGATCAACACTTGCACCGCCTCTACCTGGAGAAGACGGGGCTTTTCGATCTACGGGTTTGTAGTCGGGACGGTCGTTAAGAAAATTAATATCAAGGCTGTACATTGCATCAAACCTCTTTGAGGATTTGTTTATGGCTTGAGGGCATCATTATATGTGTATATTTTAGACGGGTATCGAGGATTTCCTGTGCTGATCGTAGCAAGGGGGGAAATTTTAAGATTAAGTTTTTTGATCTCTAACTTGCACATTCAAGTCTGGATTTCCCACCGCTCCGAGGCCGGGCCGTGCGCGTTGCCCTAAAACTTAATTTGTGGGAAGGTGGGGAGGAGCGGAGGTCGGGAGGTCGGGAGGATTTTTATTAATAAAAAGTTATTTTTCAACGCCTGCGGCACGCTCCGCGAACGGAAAAAAGACCTCTCCCCACCACCCCCGTCACCCGATCACCCCCTTCGGGTTCGCCACTCCCCTCAACGCGGGGAACCCGCGCACGGGGGTGGACTCACCATCAACCTCGGCAATTTTTAACTCGGGAATCGAGTCCGAAGCAGGCACTGCCGCTCCGAGGGGATTTGATTAGGGGTCGAGAGAGAGGTCGCCCTCTCTCCCTCCCATTCAGAACCGTGCATGAGACTTTCACACTCACACGGCTCCTGGTCTGTTAACCCTTTTCATGGGTACAGTCATCCCGGTTTAGACTTCCGTCTTGTTGGGTTTTGGAATCATGGCAGTGGCGGTGTATGGCTTGAAGATTTTTGTAAACATCTTTTCCGCCCCTAGATTGAGGTATAATATGGTCTATCTCAATTAGGTCATTACTTGTGAAGAGTTGTCCACAGTATGTACATCGTCCTTTTTGACGTTTGATGAGTTTGGTTACGCGGTTTGGTAGTCCTGTGTATCCGTTGCTCATCCGTTTACTCCAGTATGTCCAATCGCCGTCATCAGGTGATTTCTCTCCTTTGACTTTGATGTGTCTTTTGATGGGGGTTTCAATGTGTTTTATCAATCGAAACCCTTCTTCAGCTTCAAACGTCCATTTTCCATTGACTCCATATCTGTAATAGTTTTTGAGTTTGTTGTAGGACGCTTTACCGCATCGAGAGACTGTCCATGCCCTTAAAGCACCCCATATTAGATGGTCAAGTTTGGAGAAGACGGATTTGCTGACTACTTTTGAATAGTAGTTGCTCCATCCTCTAATGACCGGGTTGAGATGCTTAATCAAGGCACTTTGGGGTGCTGTGCGATAGGTCTTGATGACCTTTTTGCAGTTGTCGTAATGACTCTTGATTGCCTTTTGAGATGGTTTGATGTTTAGTTGGTATGGTTTTCTTCCTCCGGCTTGTCCAGCATTGATTCCTTTGTGAATACTCACAGGATAATGTCGGATATTAAAACCTAAGAAATCGAACCCCGGTTTTTCCCCATTCCATTCGTATAAGGTGTTACACAACCTCGTTTTTTCAGGTTTGAGGGTTAATCCAACAGGTTTTAACCATTCTTTTATCAGGTCTTGGGCTTCTAGTATGACTTCAGGGTTATTTGCTATAACTACGAAGTCATCGGCATATCGAATGATTTTCGGACGGTAATTTTGTATCAGTTTTCCATCAACCTTGATACGTTGTGGAAAATGGTTGACAACCGTATTTAACATTCCATGTAAAGCAATGTTGGCGAGGAGTGGGCTAATCACCCCACCTTGTGGTGTTCCTGTTTCTGTTGCTTCAAATACGCCATTGTCCAATACTCCAGCTTTAAGCCATTGTTTGATACTCCGTTTATACACAGAGGGACAATCTAGTTTGGATAAGAGGTGGTCATGGTTAATTTGGTCGAAACATTTGGCAATGTCTGCATCTAGAACATATTGAGGTTTTATCAATGCTTTCTTGAAGATTGCATCAATAGCGTCATAGGCTGAACGTCCGGGTCGAAACCCGTAAGATTCGGCTTCAAACTGTGCTTCCCAATAGGGTTCTAACCCCAGTTTAACCAAGGCTTGCAAGGCTCTGTCGTGCAGTGTAGGGATACCTAGAGGGCGTTTTTCATCCCTGCCTGGTTTTGGTATCCATATCCGACGTAGGCTTTTGGCTTTTTGTCGTTGCTTCAGTTTGTCTACCAGGTGAATCCGGTCTTTGGGGTTTAGGTCTTTGATTCCATCAATCCCTGCGGTTCGTTTACCCTGGTTATCTTGACTTACTTTGCGTACTGCTAAGAGTCTTGCATAATAGGACTTGTTGAGTAAACGTTGTAGTCGTCTAGCTTTTGCTTTCTGTCCTGATTTGACTGCTTGATAAATTGACTTTTGCAACTTGAATACTTTGCGTTGGATTTTACCCCAAGGCATTGTGTTCCATGCGTTGTTCGTAGTCTTTAAACTCGCTATCGCCGTTTTCATTGCTATTGACCACTTTATCGTTTAATCAGACCGGAGTACGTCAGCTTATCCATATCTATTACAGATAGGCGTTGGCTTTTTACTCCATCTCTCCCCCATAGCTCTTGCGCTTAGACTTATCACTTATCAAGTTATCGACCAATAACCTGATAGAAGCTATGGGGTTACTTCGTTTCGTTACAAAGGGTACTTCTGATTTAGGTTCATCCTCTCCCCGGTGGTACTTTGAAAGTCGGTGTAGGTAATATAGTTAAGTCCCTACCTTTCCCATTGTTCATTTTGAACGCAGCCTATCAACTGAGTTTGGCTACTAGATGGTTATCGGGGTTCAAGACAGATGTTCAGCAGATGCTTAACCATGTCAGATTGTCAGTGGTCACGTTGTTGAAGGTCAGTTCCCTCTCAGTGCCTTGCCAAGCCCGCTTTAATCCTAGAGTTGTCAATTCTAAAACTAGGGCTGCCATTAGACGTTGGGCTTTGGGTTTTATCCCGTTGACTCTGCCCATCCCTTACCTCAGAATATTGATTTTCCTTGGGACTTTGTAACAATTGTCAGGAAGTATTTCTTATTTCCTGCTAGGTTTACGTTTCGAGCATTTCAGCCCTAACTTTTTCCTAAACGAATCGCACAACTATGTCCATCATAGCGAAATCCCAGATTGATGATTCTCAACCCGAGATTAGCTGACTCGCATTCCCAAGCCTAAAGCGACTCCTAAGCTAGCACGTTGATCGGGTGGAATCTCTTGATCGCTTTGCAATGAAAGCATTTCTAGGGGATCAACTTGAGTGGCGGGCATGGCGAGGCGCTGCATGAAGAACTCATCGAGTTGTCCGATAGCCGCTCCCGGGCCTGCCAGTAGCAGTTGGGCAATCTCTAAACCGTCGCTTTGATTAATATAAAAATCAATGGAACGGCGAAGTTCATCGGCGAGTTCGGAAAGAATTTTGATAATTGCATTCGTTCCGGGGTTGGGATCGTTTAATGCTCCCATTGTATCAGTCACCGGAAGCGTCATGGCTTGCAGTTCGCTCACATCTCTGGAGGGGGGCAAATTCATGGCGTTGTTGAGGGCGGTTTGTACTTGAAATAATCCGATGGGAATGGTGCGATTAAATTGGGGAACTCCATCAACGACTATGGCAAGTTCTGTACTATCAAATTCGAGATCTGCGATAATTGCGGCTTCTGATGAGGAAAACTGTTCGAGTTGGTGTTTGAGTGTCCGAATCAGGGCAAAACTGCTTACTTCAATCACATCAACTTTGAGTTCAGCTTGTTCAAAGGTTTCTAAATAGGTATCGGTGACTTCTTTGCGGGTTGCGACTAACAAAACTTGCATTTTTTCGATGCCGTCTTCATCAACAAACATTCCGAGTTTCTGATAGTCAACGTCTGCTTCTTCCCGGGAAAAGGGCAAATAAAGTCCGGCTTCGGCGTTCATATAATCTTTGAGTTCGTCTTCGTTGAGTTCTGCCGGAACTGAGATTAAACGAGTGACGGCTTCTCGCCCTGGAATGGCTGTTGCCACTCGTTTTGTTTTAATATTTTTATCGGCTAAAGTCGATTGAATCAATTCCGCCATTGTCGGGGTATCAATGATCTGCCCGTCCTGCACGACATCTTCGGGAACGGGTGTCGTGGCGATATTAATTAATTTTAAATCATTGCCTTTTTTTCGCAGTTCTACAATATGAATTCGTTCCGATGCTAACTCAATTCCAACTCCAGGTTTTTGTGCAGAAAAAAGACCCTTAAAAAAGCTGACCATAGTTTTAAATTGTGACTCTTAATTGTGAGTTTAGTCGGCAGCCGTGTGATCAATATTAACAGTTTAGAGACGCGCCGTAGCGCGTCTACAGAGAAGTTCGGGAGTTCAGAGTGATGATATTTTTTAAATTCTTAACTCTTAATTTCCTCTCTTTTCAGTTAGGAATAAGACTGAACAACACCCGAATGACCTGAAATTTCATTAATCGGTTCAAACCGACCCCCTAAATATTTAGCGAGAAATTCTTCGGCGATCGCATAGAAGTGTAACCGATTTTCGCTCCGAGCGAACCCATGCCCTTCGTCGGTATACAAAGCGTATTCTACAGGCTTTTTGGCTTGTTTCATCGCTTCGACAATTTGTTCACTTTCAGCTTGTTTCACCCGAGGATCGTTGGCGCCCTGTGCGATCAATAGCGGTTTCTGAATTTGATCAACAAAAAATAAAGGCGATCGCGATTTCAAAAACTCCGCTTCTGTCTCTAGATTACCCACTCGATGATAAAAATTAGCACGAATCGGTTCCCAATAGGGCGGAATACTCTGCATGAGTGTGACTAAGTTACTTGGCCCGACAATATCGACCCCACAAGCAAACACATCTGGCGTATAGGTTAATCCGACCAGTGTGGCATAACCGCCATATGATCCGCCCATAATTGCAATTTTATCGGGTTGGGCGATGTGATTTTCGACCAGCCAATTGACGCCATCAATTAAGTCATCGTGCATTTTTCCCGCCCATTCTCGGTTAGCCGCATTCACAAACGCTTTCCCGTAGCCTGTAGACCCTCGGAAATTAAGCTGTAACACCGCATAACCTCGGTTGGCTAACCATTGGGCTTCGGAGTCATAGCCCCAAACATCTCGCGCCCAGGGGCCACCATGCACTAACATTACTGTCGGTACTGGAGTGGAAACGCCGACTGGTTTAGTCAGGTAGCCATGAATGGTTAACCCGTCTCGGGCGGTGAAAGACATGGGTTCCATCGGGGCGAGTTGTAACCCTTCTAGTTTGGGTTTGTTGGTAAATAGAAAGGTGTTGGTTTTGGAAGCGCGATCATAAACGTAGTAGGAAACCGGGCCATCATCATCGACAAAACTAACTAACCATTTCTCGTCAGTTAAGATGCGACGAATGCCAAATTCACCGGGACGAATGGCTTGGATCGCAGCAAAGTCGGCTTCAATCTCGAAGTCAAGGATTTGCCACTCTTGTTTATCTTTATAAAAGGAAACGGCTTCTAGCTTGCGGGTGGTGGGATGGGCGAGAATACCTCCGACATCATACTGAGGATCTTCGGCGATCACGGTTTCGCTGCGAGTTGCCAGATCGAATGCAATTAAACGTTCGGCGTTGGCCTCATGATTCCCGACAATATAGAGGGTTTTACCGTCGTTAGAAAAGTAGACTGCCCCGCCTTCTTCGTCTGGCCCCCAATGTCGTAGGGTATCCCAAGCTTGATCGGGGGTTTCTCGATAGAGTAAATCATAACCGCCATCGGGTGTTGTGGCTGTAGCCGCGCGAATTTGCAACTGACTGTCTGCTGTCCAACTGACGATGTTTCCGGGGTTTTCGGTATAAAATTCGACAGCACCCGTTTTGAGGTTGATGTGATAAACGTCAAAGACTTGGGGATTGTTGAGGTTCATCCCGACGAGGAGTTCTTCGGGGAAGTTGTGATCTAGATCGACAACCTGCGCCCGTACCCCTTGAAAGGGTGTTAAGTCCCGGACAATATTGGATTGAATGTTAACCAGGTATAAATGCCAGTTTTCGTCGCCGTCGGAGTCTTGGGCGTAGATCAGTTGATCCGGGTTATAAGTCCAGAAAAAAGCCCGAATTCCTCGTTTTTTGTCGGCTGTCAGTTGGCGATCATCTTCTTCTCCGACGGTTCGCAGCCACACCTGAAGCACGTTTTTGTCGTCTGGGGCGATGTAGGCTAGAAACTTGCCATCGGGTGACAGGGAAGGGCTAGTCCGTTCGGGGTTGCCAAAGAGTATATCACGGGAAATTAAAGGGGGAAGTTGGGTTTCTGTTTGTTGTGCTGTTGCTGTGGTCATCGATTTTTTTGGCTTTGACTTTCTCTATTGTGACTTGACATCCTCCCCCGGATCAATAAATCGCGGGGGAATCCAAACATTACTGTTTGGGCTTCCTCTAACTACCTCGTTGATTTACTAGGTTGAGTTTCCCCAACAAAGCAGAGATCGTTCTCTCGGGAGGCGTTGATTTCCGTCTGCCCGACGGTATTTAAAAAAAAATCTTAAGCGCAAAAACGGATTAAGTTACGTGTGTTCAGCCTAGATTTATGGGTTTTACAGTCAAGTTAATCCGTTAAATCCATTTCTGATCCGTTTCTTTTTGCTAGTTGCTTTAATGCGGCTTTGAGAATGTTTTGAGCAGCGTTATGATCTCGGTCTGCAACAGATCCACAGTGAGGACATTTATGAGTTCTGGTGCTGAGAGTTTTAGCTACTTTCTCGCCACAGTTTGAACAGTTTTGGGAGGTGTTAGCAGGTTCAACGGCAATGACCGGAACCCCATAAACC
>NZ_AAVU01000026.1 GCF_000169095.1 Lyngbya sp. PCC 8106 | reverse complement strand
ATTTTTCGCCTTTCACCTTTACTACTATAAATAGAATATTTGGCTCTGTCAACCCCAAGCTACAATTTTTTTTTGAGACTAATGGGGAAATTCGCTAAAACTTCCTTGACAGTAGGCTTCCAGGATTTTAATGCAGTTGACAATGGCGCCTAAATGGGCGATTTCATAGCCGTGAGTATTTTGGGTGGGGAAGCCTAAACAAGCCCCTCTGGCGACATGACCCATTTTCATCGCAATAGACGCATCACTCCCAAACCCACTGAGAAGGGTTAACTGGAGGGGTATATCTACCGCTTTTGCGGCTTGGCGTAGTTCTCCATTCAAGCCTTCATCATAAATTCCGTAGGCATCTTGAGACAACAACACGGGGGCTTCGCTGTCTTCAACGGGATATTCGGGGGCGAGAGGACAAATTTCTAAGGCGATTAACGCTTCTAAGGGTTGGCGTTGAGTAAAGTATAACGCCCCTATCGCACCGACTTCTTCTTTGGCTGAGGCGACTAAATAAACATCAAAGGGCGGTTTTTTTACGGTTTCTGCTAACGCTAATAAAATCGCAACGGAGGCTTTATTATCGAGGGTATAGCTGCCAATATAATCTTTGAGTCTAATCGGTTTTTTGCGATGTTTACCGACTACCATTCTGGTTCCTGGACGTATTCCTGCGGCGGCTAATTCGTCGAGAGTACATTTGGTTTCTACCCAAACATTTTCCCACTTTAACGCTTTGTGTTCTTGCTGAACTTTTTGCGGAGATTCGTGAGAAATATGACGAGAACCAAAACTCAATATACCCGGAATGGTTTGATGATCTCCAAGTAAGTCAACGACACCTTCTCCATACACCCAAGGGAAAGAACCGCCTAATTTTCTCACTTCGACTTTTCCACCAACTCTGACTGTTTTAACAATCGCCCCAATTTCGTCTTTATGGGCGGTAATTGCGATCGCCCGTTGGCTATCTTTACC
The DNA here is from genome assembly GCF_000169095.1 of Lyngbya sp. PCC 8106. Lineage (GTDB taxonomy): Bacteria > Cyanobacteriota > Cyanobacteriia > Cyanobacteriales > Microcoleaceae > Capilliphycus. The sequence continues at coordinate 93,156 of NZ_AAVU01000026.1, read as the reverse complement.
GACAATTTTAGCGATAATATTATCGGCGTGATCGCGCCAAACTTCAACCCCTAACTGTTGAAATCGTTGTATTAAAGCTTGATTGATTTCACATTCTGCCCCACTGGGAGAATGATTTAAAACTAATTCCTCTATCGTATTAAATAGGCGATCAAAATCCCACATACATCAATTCAGTTGGTTGTTGTGCTTCAGCACATTCTATCAATTAATGAAGATAAATGGGGAATAAAAACTCAGTTTTTGTGAGAAACCAGGTTTTAAGACTATCAAATTTTAGTCAAATTCGTAGTTCTGCTTAAACGCATTTATGAATACTCCAAAAACAAGTTAACGATAACTTTTTGCTGAGTTTTCAACAGACTTGAGTGAGAGTTATCTAACTTTTTGTTCAACTTCTCGGCGACAATAAAAATCGCCATTAGGAAAAAAACAACATAAGGTAAAACTAGAATTCGACTCAGCGATCGCAGACGATGACGGTTAAACATTTATCCTACAATTGATCACAACTCTATTTTTATGAGGATAACAACTTAATCGCTAGAATTTCCACTATTTTGAGTTTGATTTTGGGCTTGTAAAACTTCTTGGGCGGAAATCCCATCACCTTGAAATCCAAAATACCACAAAGCAGAAGCGGCTTCGGCACGAGTTACAGGTTTTTTGGGTTGAAATAATGTTGTAAACCCAAACACTCGACGAATATTAGCGTTGTCACCGTTATCAAAATCGGCTAGAATTGCTCGCAACGAGTTAGAGTCAATTTTAGCGGTATCTTGGAAACCCCACCGTTCCTGAACAGCATCTACAGTGGCTTTAGGTAACGCCTGACGGGTATCTAAGGGAACTTTCCACAAAATCAGATCTTCGCGAGTTAGAGGGGCATCTGGGCGAAATTGAACCGCAGCGCTATCTCCTGACAATGAACTGGAGATTAAACCCGCTTCAGCTAATCCTTGAATTTCGGGAAAATAAGGATGGGTTGTCGATACATCGGTAAAGACAGGTTGATCGGAAGGAACTCCCAGACGAATTTGTTTGGGGGGTGTATTAGAGTAAAAGTTGTTATTGGCATTGACTAACCATCGCGCAAACTCGCCTCGTGTGATGGTACTGTTGGGGTTTGTGATAATTTGATCGCTGTTGCTGGGGTTGGTTGTGCGTCCCGGTGAAGATTGCAACACCCCTAATTTTGACACATCACTGACAAATTCTCGCAATTCTTGAGGAACAGTATCGAGTGCGGGAGAGGAGTTAGAGGCTTGGGGTGAGGGTGTAGGTGTGGGTGTTGGGGAAGTCGTCGGAGTGGGAGAAATATTGACGGTGGGTGAGTTGGTGGGTGTCGGGGAAGTCGTCGGTGTGTCGTTAGACGTCAGAGGTGGAGGGGGAGGAAGGGGAATGGTTGAAATAGATTTATCGCTGTCAGCGTTTTTGGCAATATTTTCATTTTCGCTATCTTGAATATAACGAATTTCAAAGTCAGTTTCGCTGCTGGAAATTGAATTGGGTTTGAGGGAAAGAGTGACTTGTAGGTTGTCTTTACGGGCGACAAATGAACCTTCCCCTTCAGGGTTTGGACGTTCAACAATTTGCCAATCTTGGGCGTTCAATTCTTGTTGATAATAGTTTTCGACTAAATTAATTGGATCGCTAGTTTTCCAGTGAGTGATCACATCTACTTCTGTCTCTTTTTCGGAAGCGGTAACATCCCGCAGTTTGGCGTTGGGATAAAGGGGAATTTGCGACGGGAAATTTTTAGGTAGCTGAACGAAGGTTTGATCAGGATTCTTGGAACTCGATTGATCAAATGGGGGATTATTTTGCAGTTGAGGATCAGGTTTAAAGGCTTCTTCTAGTGAAGAATTGGCACAGGCGTTTAAAGAAGCGATCGCGATCGCGCTTACAGCTATCTGAACGAAACGTTTCACGGGTTTTAGGTTGAGGTTTAGGAGAGAACAGAGTTGAGATTCTGAGTGGATTTTAACAAAATTAGCAGAGTCTATTTGCTCAACGATAAACTTCACTTTAATTATACCGGAACGCTGACCGGAACTCCATTTTCTTTGGTCGAAAGTTTCAAAATATAAGGAACGGCTTTTTTCACCCAAACATTTAAGGGAGTGTAGGACGCTGCATCTTCACCATAGCAAATTTCGAGCATATCCGTGTGAATAATTCCCGGACTCAAAGGAATAGCAGCTAAACCGGGAGGTAACTCTTGGGCGAGGGCTTGAGTCAATCCTTCAATTGCCCATTTTGATGCACAATAGGGGGCGACTTGCGGCGAGGTTGAACGTCCCCAACCTGAACTTAAGTTAATCACAATTCCCTGTTTTCTAGCAATCATCGCGGGTAAAACATGGCGAATAACGTGGGTGACGCCTTTGATATTGACATCAATCAGTTGGGAAAATTCTTCACTAGGAACTTCCCAAAGCGGGGCTAAACGATTAACTAAAGCTGCATTGTTAATCAAAATATCGGGGGCGGAAACTTTTGATAAAAAATCTTTTGCCCAGGTTTTGACTTGATTTTCATCGGTCACATCAACGACGGTAAAATGATGAGGTTTACCATATTTTTGATTCAGTTCTTTGATGGCTTCTCGCGATCGCGCACACCCAATTACGGTATGTCCTAACTCAATAAAATCTTCGGTCATTGCTTGACCCAAGCCTCGACTTACCCCAGTGATTACAATTGTTTTAGTCATTTTTACCCAGATTTACTACAGTTTTAAGTTGTTATGTGAATTCATTCAACAGACTTCTTCTTCGGTTAATATTGAAAATAATACATCGACTAGCTTTTGTAAATGATGGACATTATGAGTTGCCATGAGTGTGATTCTAATTCTGCTGGTGCTGACCGTAGGCGGACGAATAGCCGGGGCAAAAATTCCTTCTGCTTTTAATTGTTGTCCGACATTTAACGCGGTTGTTGCGTTGGGAAGGTGAACACAGAAAATCGGAGAATGAAAACTCGACCAAGACTCAACAAAGTTTTCTTGAGTTGTCGTTTTTTCCTGTTTTTCTTGCAAGAACTGTTTAAGTGTATTTATATTATGCCATAATTGACTCCGACGTTGGGGTTGTTGCTGAATTATTTTAACAGCTTCTAGGGCGGCAGCGGTATCAGCAGGGGTTAATCCTGTGGTATAAATCCAACTGGGTGAACGGTTTCGCAAAAAATCAATTAAAGTTGCACTTCCCGCCACATATCCGCCTAAACTTCCTAAGGCTTTGCTGAGGGTTCCCATTTGAATTAATGGTTGTCCAGTACAGCCCAAATATTCGACACAACCCGCCCCAGTTTTGCCTAAAATTCCTGTCGCATGGGCTTCATCGACGAGTAACATACAGTTGAATTCGCTCGCCAATTCTAATAATTCGGGTAAAGAACATAAATCCCCATCCATGCTAAATACACTATCGGTAATGATTAAAGTTTTCCGATATTGATGGCGATGTTGCTGAAGAATTTGTCTGAGTTCTTCGGTATCATTGTGATCATATTCAAGAATTGTTGCACCACTGACTTTAGCACCATTTTTTAGGCTAGAATGATTGTATCGATCTGATAAAATCAAGTCTCGTCTGCCAACTAATGCTGAAATTGTCCCTAAGTTAGCTAAATAACCAGAACTAAAAACCAGGGCATCTTCTGTTTGTTTTAGACGGGCAATGGCTAATTCTAATTCTCGATGAAGGTGGCGGTGTCCAGTGAGTAAACGAGAACCTGTTGTTCCGGTACCAAATTTTTTTGTAGCGGTAATTGCGGCATTAATTAATTGTTGATCTCCGGCTAATCCTAAATAATCGTTACTGGCAAAATTAATCAGTTCTCGCCCGTCTAAAGTTATTGTTGGCCCAGGTAAACTTTCTACGGTTTGTACACTGCGATACCAGTCAGCCCGGTGAATGGTTTCTAGCGATCGCTCTATCCAAGTATAAGCATCTGTTGACATTATTCAGGATCTCGAATTTCAGCGCTATTATCCCGAACAGTCGGGAGTTTCTCCACTAACCCCATATCAAAAGCAATATCAGGTAATTCCCCGGCGATATATTTGCCCGGTTCGTACACACGACTGGGAGTAAAACAGGTTTGTCGAAGTTCGACGACTTCACCTGCATCAAACATTCCTCGAAAGAGTCTGCGTTCTATTCCCATCTGTCAATCCCTGCCTAACAAGTGACTCGATTTTCTTACTTTAACATTACAACTAAAAACTCTGGATTTGAACTAGCTTTTTTTATATTCTCACTGGGTTCAGAGAAATTTATAAAGAAAAGTTAAAACTATATCTGAATATCTGTTCAGATGTTAAATTAAAAACAGAAGCTCACTCGGAGAATATCGCGATGTCTGCTGTTACTCAAATGAAATGCGCCTGTGAATCTTGTCTATGCGTTGTTTCCTTAGAAAATGCCATCAAGAAAGACGGCAAACCCTACTGTTCAGAAGCCTGTGCCAACGGCCATCCCAACGGTTCCGGCTGCGGTCATACAGGTTGCACCTGCGGTTCATAACAAATTCCTGACAGTTATCAGTCAATCGAAAGCCGAGAACAGAGAAAAAACCGATAACTGTTCACGGAAAAAACGGGTTACTGATAACTGTTAACGGGTCACTGTTTAGCACACCATTTTGACAAATATTATCTAAATTTGCACCCAAAGCACAAGCGTGTTCCGCCATCGCCCAAGCAATCGCATCAAACAATGGTGTCGCCCACACACGTCCTGCTTGAATTGAGCCTGCTTTTTGAACAATCTCAACAGCCTGTGCAACTTCAATAATGGCAACATTGGGATTATATTCTGCGGCGCGTTCAATCATCGGATGCCAAGCCAGAGAATGCCCTTCTTTATTGCTTTGTCCGCCCCTGACTCTCGGCCCAATATTGTAGAGTTGTTGTTGTTGGTAAAAAGGCATTATTCTCGATTGAATCCGATATTCCCACCATAAATCTCGTGAATGCAAACCTGTTACCAACATTTGCGCCCCCGGACGAGGATTTGCTGCATTCGCAACATTAGCATCAGCCGTTAATACAATCGTTTGAACGTGGGAATTCCCCTTATGAACTCCCGCAATAAAATGTTCTAATGCTTGGAAACCGTTTAGATTTTCACCATACATTTGAATCGTTGGTGTTAATACAAAAAATCCTAATGCTTCTAACCGTCGCTTCATTTCAATCACAGTAATTGTATTCCAAACTCGACCAATTGGAACTCCATTAACTGACGCTCCTGGTTGCATACCATTAGAAGTATATTGAATGGGTAAAATAGCGATGGGTTTGTCGGTATTAATGTGTATTGGGGCGGCGTCAGCGTGTGTCCAGTTGCGCCCGGTGTAGTTGTATTGAACTTGATAAATACCCTGTCCGGCTCGGTATTGATAAAAGCGTCCATCGGGTACAATAGCAACGGTTTCGGTATAATTAGAACTGTCGGTTTTTTGGGGTTTATCGAGGGGTAAAGATTGCCGACAGTGTTGGTAGAGGTACGCTCGTGAGGAGGTGCAGTTGTCTGCGGCTTGGGCGGGTGAGAGGGCAAAAATCGTGATTATTGCTGAACAGAGTGCAATCTTTAATTTCATTTTCGGTTGATTGGAGTTCAGAGATCATTTTATTCAATAACGCTCCACTTTACCAAAAATCAGGGGAATTGCAATGGGGAATTGTTAATGTTGGAATGAAGCCTGATAATTTTACCCTTATTTATCTGATCAAGTTGGATATTTATCAGTGGGAAGATGACGACCAATATACCCAATGATTACCTTTCCGGGTTCTTCTTTTGGATAAAAATGGATACGCCAGTTACAAACTCTCAGCTTGATATGTTGTTCAAATAAACGCTCTTGACCATCTGGACAACGAAAGGTTCGTTCTTGACTATATTGATTGAGTGTTACCGTACTTTCAGGCGATATCTCAATAGAATATCCTTCTGAACTAAAAGAGCCACTTGTCCAATTTTGACAACAACTGTCTAACTGTGATAATGCTTCTCTGACCAACTTTAACTCAAGTTGTCCACGCTTGATGTTTTGTAACTGCTTACCAACTGAATCACAAAATTCTAAACGGGGAAATAATTCCTCTTTTAATTTCCAAAGTTCTACTCCATCATAAATCTGTATTTTGATACGATTTTGAATCCAATCAGTATGTTCTTGTAGGTGATCACTACAACTAATATGAGGAAGTTCTCTATTTTCTTCAAGTAATTCTTCGTTTTCATCTATTCTTCTAATTTTTAAACTTAGATAAGTACAATCCCATTTCGGTTCTGAAAGTATACTAATTAAAAGTGCATCAAGAAGGTAAGCAACACCTAATCCGATAACTGATTCTCCTTCATAGCTAAATTCATAGTTATCAATATTTACCTCTTCTGTAAAGGGTTGATTTGTTAGAGTTAAAATTAGACGCTGATCATCCCGATCAATTTCCCGATCATATAACCAGTTACTCAAAGAATAATTGGGTGCAAGTACAGTATTATAAAATTCATAATGAGTGTAAGGTGTAGTTGATTTTGCATTTTCATTGATTAATCTTAAAGTGTTGATAAAATCAGACATCCATTTTCGGGCTGTATTGATGTCTGGGGCTGGATTTTTCAGTGATAATTCATTTAAAACTATTTCTAAGGTCATACTTTACTTTTCTGGTGGCTTTTCTGCTGGCTTCAACAAAGCATATAAAATATTTTCCCACTCATCAAAGAAGCCTTCTGGCCACCGATCAATTCTTCCATTTCGATCTATGCGGGGTGATACAACTTCACTCATGGCTTGTCCCTCTTTTTCTATTCGTTGAAAATAATGGAGTTGTACGTCGTTTTCACTTAGTTTACCATCGTGAACTGCCAAACGAATTCCATTTAAAACATGATCGCTATGAGTTTCAATAATGACTTGTACGCCACAACTTGCAGCCAGTGCAAACAACTCCCCTATTTTCGCTTGTCCTTTTGGATGAAGATGTGCTTCTGGATTTTCAATTACAATAAGTGTACCCGGTTTAGAGGTTAAAATTGCCACCAGAATCGGTAAAGTATAGGTTACACCAAAACCAACATTGGTAGCACGATAAGGATTACCTATTCCGTAAGAATATTGTAAACTGACTAAATCCATCTCTGGACTTGAAGCGACTCTAATTCGTGTTCCTGGACTTACTTCTCCCATCCAAGCTTCTACTTGATCTCCTAAATGTAGTGAGTTGGCTAATGGATGACCAAGTTGAGGATTCGGAATATTTTTATCTTGATAAAGAGACAGGAAGTGAACAGCATATTCACCTCGACTCCCTAATTGATGATGTTGTCGGACTTGAAAATCTGAGATTTCAAAAAATGGACGAGGAACAATTCGCTCTGCTTGAAGGTAGTGAAAGTTATCATTAAATAAACTGGTTTTGTATACTTCCTCTAAATTGGGTGATGATGTAGCAAGTGACATTACATCCGACTCTCGGTTATAGTCAAAACGCCAAACTCCTTTTAGATTATCTTTCCATCTTAATTCAAAACCAATTGTATCATCTTCTGCTCCTTCAAATAGTGCATCCTGAGCGGTTCCAATACAAACTAAATCACCATTTAAAGCTAATCCTGTTTCTGGGAGTAATCCTTGTTGATAGGACTGTCGAAGGAGTAGCAAAGATTGTATAACAGAGGATTTACCTGTACTATTTAAACCTGAAAGAAGTGTTAGAGGTTTCAGAGGTAGTATTAAGCTAGGAAATGGCTTGTAGTTTTTCAACAGAATTGATTCAATCATAATAAAACTTCCTGAACGATTTGTTCAATTGTCATAAATCGATACTCAACTTTATTGGCAGCTTGGGATATTGAGGCTAAAAAATCTTTGTCTTTTTCCATCTGTTCAATAAATTTATCTTTCAAAATTTTGCTTTTAGTTTTAAGGATTTCAAGTTCTTGAGAGTTTAATTGACTCAAGGTAACTGACCAGGCTTCAAACAAGGCTTTGTTGATAGGGTATTTTCTATTTTTTCTTGACATTTTCCGAAAAGCAGAATCTCCAAAAATATCGGATGCTGCTTTCATTGCGTATTGAAACTTATTTTCTACTTCTTGTTCCATGCTGTTATCCATTTTATTAATTTTAATCATGGCTTCATTCAGAAAATAATCTCTTCCTTTCTTCACCGGGTATTTATGATAGGGAGTCAGTGAAAAAGCTACAAAACCCAATACAAATTCATGATCATCCATACGTTGCTTACGTTTTTTACCTAAATTTGTAATTTCTATAAACTCTTGAGACTTGGCCAGACGATCTAAAAACTTAGTAGCTTTACCTGGATTTAAAGCATGACGAAGTTCTTGGGGAGATAAAGGTTCACCACCAGTATTAATTCGTCTAAATATATTAAACTTAACTTCTGGAGGAGTTCCTTTTTCAATTAAGTAAACATTTAAAACAGTTTCTTTGATTCGACGTTGATAATTTCGAGGTAACTCATCATAATTTTTATCCTCCAAATTAGTCAGAAATTCTAATCGAGTCAGCTTCAATTTTTGATCGAGAATGAATTTTTTTAATGTACTCAATCTTTGTAATCCATCTATTACCAACCAATGATCTTCATCAGTGGCATCCATATAGAATGCTGGTAATGGAATCCGAATCAAAATAGATTCAATTAACAAACTCTGAGCTTGATCATCCCAAATATTAGCATAACGTTGAAAATCCGGTGCTAAATTAATTTCATCATGTTCAATTCGGTCGAGAACTAAGTCAATCGTCATCGGTCTAGTAGCAACGCGAATTTTGGTTGGGTCAAACGGTTCGTGAATATCTCGTTCTTCGATTTTTAAATCATCTTCCTCTAATTCCGAGATAGTTATATCATCGCTATCAATATCGCTCTCAGAAAATACTTGGTTTTGATTGTTGAATTCTGTCACAGCTTGTACTCCCTAGCTGTAAAAATCATTGACCTAGAAGCTACCCGAACAATTTTCTAAAACTATAACCATTTTTAAGTTTAAAATAAAAACAGCGATCGCACCAAACCCCGTCCATTTTTGCAAATTACTTGAACAGTTAACAGTCTAGCCTCCCATACAGAGGCGATCAAGCATGAACCTACCCAAACTGATAAACCCGCCCCACATCCACACCGCCAACGTCATAACCCGGTACACCTGTCACCCAAGTATTGCCGACTGCGGCGACGGACGCTCCAAAATTCAACCGTTGATCACCGTTGTCAGGTATGGTATTAATATAAGTATCGAGAAGTTCTCCAGTTCTCAACTGATGACGGAAAACCGCCCCAGAGGTTAACGACCCATAACCCGGAGTTCCCACGAATACGCTGGTATTGACGATATCAATGGCTTCCCCAAAACGGTCAAAGGGTCGCGGTTGAGGATAACTGTAGCTTTGCAACACAGTCCCGGTTATCCCGTCAAACAGAAACGCCGCCCCGGTATCGGTTCCTCGCCTGTCATCTCCCGGCGCCCCAATTAACACGTCCCGGCCAATATTCGTCCAAGCTAAACCCCGCCCAAAATCATCAATTCCGGGGTTGGGGTTGCGAAAAATTTGCAATAACTCCCCGGTAATACTATCAAATAAATAAGCAACTCCGGGCTTTGTCGCCCCCACTCCGGTTAAACTTCCGGGGGCGCCAACTAAGACTTTATCCCCCACTGCGGCAACAGATGCCCCAAAATAAGAGTCGGCTGTGGGTTCGGGGTTATTGAAAGTTTGTAGCAATTGTCCGGCATCATTAAACAGGTAGGCGGCGCCGGAACGAGGGGCGAGGGCGTTGCTAGTCGGGGCGCCAATAATAATTGTATTGCCGATGCTATCAACCGCAAAGCCAAAGTTTTCAAAGGGTTCGGGGGTGGGGTCACTCAATAGTTGGTAGGCGACTCCGGTTGAACTGCTAAATTGATAAACAGCCCCGGCTTGAGGAATAACCGTACTATCTTGCGGGGCGCCGATGACCACATCTGCCCCAAATGCGGCGACACTTCTCCCCAGTTGGGCGTTTCCGGCGGTGTTGGGGAAGGGATGATTAAAAATTTGCAGGGGTTGTCCGGTGACAGCATCAAATAAATAAGCGGAACCTTGAGTATTATTTTGTCCGGGGGCGCCAACTAATATATTGGTGGTTACTTGTTCGACGGCAAAACCAAAATTGGCATTGGGTTCTGCGATAGGATGGGGGATAGTTTGTTGGGGTTCAATTTTGGGTTCATCATCTAATATTTCTAAGGTTGCTTGGGCGGGAATGCCAATGGAAGCTGAACCTGTGGGATTTTCTAAGCTGAGTTGAACTTGTCGGGGATAGTCAACAATATTGTCGTTATTAATGTTTAATTCAATCGTTTTTGGGGTGGTATCACCGTTAGCAAAGTTAACAGCAATTGGGGTGGTATCGAGTTCTTCTGGGGTGATAATTCCAACAGGTGTGGGAACTAAAAGTACACTAGCGGCACCATCTTCTCCGACGTTACGAGTAATGGTAATAGGGTTAAGAGGAGTGCCGTTTTCGTTAACTGTAAATTGTGAGGAATTAAAAGAAATAAAACCCGGAATAAAAAAGTCTGAACGGGTGAGTCTATCGGGTTGAACTCGCTGAATTACAGCTAAATATTCACCGTTTGCGGCTTGAATGAGGGTATTATTAGAATCTCGGGGGTCTTCGGTAATATTCAGGCTGTTAAAAGGGAAATCTCCGACTAAAGCAATGGTATCAATACCGAGTTGGAAGTCAAAGATAAAGTTGGCGTCTTCGGGGCTATTTCCACCTGTTCCAGGTTCAATAAAAAAGATGTCGTTTCCCTCTCCACCAATTAATGTATCTCGTCCTTTATCTCCATAAAGTCGGTCGTCTCCGGCTTCTCCTAAAACCCGGTCATCTCCTGTCCCTCCGAGTATTAAATCGTTATCTTCTCCTCCGACTAAAAAATCACTGTCTTGTTCGCCCCGAATAACATCCTCTCCCGCTTCTCCGCTAATTCTATCTGCATCTGCACCTCCTAAAATAATATCATTTCCTAGTCCACCTAATAAGATATCTGTTCCTTTTTCTCCTTGTATTAAATCATCTCCACTATCCCCATTTAAAGTATCAACTCCCTCTCCGCCAAAGAAAACATCGTTTCCTTGTCCGCCATTGGCTTCGTCATTTCCTTGTCCGCCAAAGAATGTATCTTCACCTAGATTTCCAAATAAAATATCATTATCTCTTTCCCCAAAAATTGAGTCGTTTCCGCTTTCTCCTAACAGGTTATCAATCCCTTGTCCGCCTAATAGGGTATCATCTCCATCTCCCCCGCGTATCAAGTCATTATCTAAATTTCCGCGAATGAATTCCGGGTCAGATGAACCTTGAACCGTATCATTTCCTCCTAGAAAAAATACACCTTGAGTAAAGACACCCAATTCTCCCGGTAAGAAAGTGGTGTTTTCCGGAAAGTCTGTTCCGACTAGGCGTAATTCTCCAGTTTGGGGGTCAGTTTCAGGTCTTAATACCATTGGTTAAACAGAAATTTTTTGTTGGTTCCAAAGCTGATCTATCGTAACAAATTTGTAGCCTTTTTCCAATAGTTTGGGAATAATTTCTCTCGCGGAAGCGGTGACATCTTGGCCCCCGTCGTTGCCATCATGTAAGACAATTATTGACCCGTTTGTTGTTTGTTGAATAACGCGGTTTGTGACAAGATTAACTCCGGGACGCACCCAATCTTCAGGAACCACTGTCCACATCACGGGTCGATATCCCCATTGTTTTAAGAAAGTTAAGGTTTGGGGAGTAAATACACCATTGGGAGGACGAACATCCAGTAAATAATTGGGGTTAATATCACAAATATTGAGGATTTCTTGCTTAGTTTTTTCGAGGTCTTGTTTCAGTTCTTCCTCGGTCATTTGATGAAACATTTGATGATTATATCCATGTAAACAAATCCAATGACCTCGCCGAATTACGGCTTTGGCAATTTGAGGATAGTTTTTTACCCAGCATCCTAACCAAAAAAAGCTGGCTGTAATTTGATATTCGTCTAAGACTTTTAACAGGTCTGAAGTATACACAGGATGCGGCCCATCATCAAAGGTTAGGGCGATTTCGGGGTGGTTAATATCTCCTCTCCACAAACAGTTAGGAAAGGCAGTTTTTAAGATAGGATGCAAGACGGGAAAGAAAGGTGCAAATTGCATTTTTCTTTATTGTTTTGAACTGTTTACACGTTGAACAGTTTTTAGTTAGTATAACATTTTTCAGACAACATGATCAGTTTTTTGGGCAAGCAGGACAAAAAATAAATTGAGTTTGGTATAATCTAATGTAGACTTAATTTGAGATATTTTGTTGTACTCAGCATCACATTTCATAAATTTTAAGTCAAATAATTGGGAGGAATTGAGGATTACCTTGTCTAAATTAAATTCTATTAAAGTTGTTGTCATTGGTGGTGGGGCTGCGGGTTTTTTTGGGGCGATTTCTTGTGCGAATACTCATCCCCATGCTGAGGTTATTTTACTGGAAGCTGGACAGCAACTTTTAGCCAAAGTTCGTATTTCTGGCGGAGGACGGTGTAACGTGACTCATGCTTGTTTTGAACCTAGCCAATTTGTACAAAATTATCCGCGAGGGGGGAAGGCTTTGCGAGGGGCTTTTAGTCGGTTTCAAGCTAAAGATACGGTTGAATGGTTTACTCAAAAAGGGGTGACATTAAAAACCGAAGAAGATGGGCGAATGTTCCCCATAACAGATAATTCTGAAACGATTGTTAACTGTTTAATTGATGCGGCGAAACAAGCGGGAGTTCAAATAAAAACTCAAGCGAGGGTTACTGACATTAAAGTTAAGCAGGACGATAAAAGCCGCTTTAAAATCACTCTAAAATCCGGTGAAATATTAACGGCTGACCGCCTCTTATTAGCCACCGGAAGTAATCCTTCGGGTTATCATTGGGCGGAACAATTGGGTCATAAAATTATCCCTCCGGTTCCCTCTCTTTTTACGTTTAATATTAACGACGAAAGGTTAAAAGATTTAGCGGGAGTTTCGGTAAATCATACTAAAATAAAGTTACCGAAAGCCAAACTCGAACAAACGGGGCCATTACTTGTGACTCATTGGGGTTTAAGTGGGCCTGCGGTGTTGAAATTATCGGCTTGGGGGGCGAGATTTTTACAAGATTGTCGCTATCAAACGTCCTTAATTATTAATTGGCTACCTCAGTCTAATCCTGAAGTTTTGCGAGAGGAATTATTAGCGGTTAAATCTCAATTACCTCAGCGAGTTATTTCTGCGAGTTGTCCGGTGATGATTCCCCGCAGACTTTGGAAACAGTTAACCCTAGCGGTGGGAATTGATGAACAAAAACGATGGGGCGAAGTCTCCAACAAAGTGATTAATCAACTTATTCCAGAATTAACGCAAGGAGAATATAAAATTAATGGGAAAGGGGTATTTAAAGAAGAATTTGTCACCTGTGGCGGTGTCAGTTTAAAAGAGGTTAATTTTAAAACAATGGAAAGCCGTTGTTGTCCGAATTTATATTTTGCAGGTGAAATCTTAGATATTGATGGGGTGACGGGTGGGTTTAATTTTCAAAGTGCTTGGACAACGGGTTGGTTAGCAGGTCAAGCAATGGGAAAACCTTAAAAATCAGTCCGTTAATAACTGCTGAAGTTGGGGAATATCCAGATAACTGACTCCTTCTAATTTACCCGCAAGACAGGTTAAGGGTTCATCGGGTTCACCCAAATGATTAACCACTAAAGCAGCATCTGAAAAGTCTTGATGTTGGGTATAATTGTTAACGGTGATAATCGTTTTTAAACCTACTTTTGTTGCTGCTTTTAACCCCTGATGAGAGTCTTCAAACACCAAACAGTCTTGGGGAGTTAATTCTAATTTTTCTAAGACATAATTATAGATGTCTGGGGCGGGTTTTTTGGCGGGGACAATATCTCCGGCACCGATAACTTCAAACCAGTCGGGGTTAAGGGTTTTTTCGAGTAACGCCATAGCATTAGGTAAAGCACTCGTTGTCGCAATTGCTAACCGTAATTCGGCTGTTTTAGCTGCTTGAATTAAACGTTTAACACCGGGACGGAGGGGAATAGTACCAGACGCGAGTAAGTCACGGTAATATTGATTTTTGAGATGATGTAAACTGGCAATAAATTCGTCTAAATTATCAGGTGTTTCTAAGTGAGGTTGGTATTTTTCCAAATAGAACCGAATTCGTTCTTTTCCTCCTGGAACTTCTAAAAGTTCTCCGTACAAATCAACCGACCAATTCCAATCAAGTTTAGCTTCAGCAAAAGCCTGATTAAAAGCAATGCGATGTCCGTCTCGTTCCGTTTCGGCTAAGGTTCCATCTACATCAAAAATTAGTGCTTTTAAAGTCATTTTATAGGGAAAAATACACGTTTAAAGTTGAGGTTTAGTGTCTTTATCGGGAATTTCGGGAGAAGCTAGACCTTCGGTGAATTTATAGCCTTGCTGTTCAAAATTCTGTACAAAGTTTTTGGGGTCAGCTTCTTGAGGAGACTGGGGTGATTGTGTAGGCGGGTTTTCCTTCGCGTGTTGTCTCATTTTTTTGAGTTTTGCTTGTCTTCCCATGGGTTGATTTTCCTGTTAGTGATTAATTTTTTGATTAGTCATCATGCGATTTAAAACTTGTAAGATGGCGATTGTAATACCAATGCTTGCGGCTAATCCTAACCAATAATTATACACGATTTGTGGTGTTTGATCGAGTACCCATCCCCCTAAAGGTGGCCCAATTAAATAACCAATTGCCCAACATTGGGCGTTAACGGCGAGGTAAATTCCCCGGAGTGATTCTGGGGCTAAATCTGCAACGAGGGCGGAAGCGGAAGGAGTATAACTCACTGTGGCTATCGCTAATACACCTAATGCAATACTCGCAAAAATAAGGTTGTTTTCAGAAACCATTCCGGTTAAACCAATCAGAAGAAATCCGATTCCCCAAAAACAACAGGATATCATTAACGCTTGGGGACGAGTAAACCGATTGAGGAAACTTGCTACCGGAAGCTGACAGAGAATCGATAAGGCGATATATCCCGTAAATAAATAGCTAATTGTACTCGCAGAAAACCCGTTGTCAACAAATTGATTAAAGTAAAGCGGAATGGTACTATGAATTTGAGAAATATAAACCGTAAACATGATATTAATTAAAACAAATACCAGTAACGTGCGATCACCAAGCGCTAAAAACCACTTTTGAGTTGTATTTTGGGAGTTTTGATTTTCGTCTAATGAGGGCTTATAGGTTTCTTGAATCGTTTTAAAAATTACAGCAAAAAAGACAATAAAAGAACAAGCATCAATAATAAATAAAGCTCGATAAGCCCCGGTTGTCGAAATAACAACTCCACCTAAAATAATCCCCAATTGTAAACCAATATTATCCGCTAAACGAGTTAAAGCATAGGCTTGATTGCGATGACTTCCTGTACTCAAATCCGCGACAACCGCTTCAGTAGCCGGCCAATATAATCCAATTCCTAATCCTAAACATAAATTTCCTAAAACAACTGTGGTAAAATTGTTCGCACTTGCTAAAATAAAAGAAGCCATAGCCGAAACTAAAGCCGAAAGTAATAAAGTCCGACGCCGACCCCAAAGTGGAGAATCAGAGAAAGAACCCCCCAAAATTCGCCCCAAAATGCCAGAAATTTGAGCGCTTCCTAAACCAATTCCCACTGCTGTCGCCGATAACCCCACTTGGTTGACAAAAAAAAGCGGTGCATAGAACAATGTAAAGCCTGTCCCCGTTTGAGAGAGTAACCGACCAAACGCCAAAATCCAAATTTGGGGATTGAGTGAGGGTAGCCAAGCTAAGATTCGATTTAGGCATCCCATTGTTTAAAATCCCCAGAGTATCATTCTGGTGATTAATTCTAACATTTTTTGCGACAGGAGACGAGAGCGATGATTGGCTATTTAAAAGGAACAGTGGTAGCAATTCAAAAAAATAATAGCAATCGTGTCATCCTTTTGCTAGAAACAAATAATATCGGCTATGAAGTGCAAATTGTCCCTCGAATGATTGCCCAATTACCGACTATGGGTGAGTCAATACAAGTGTTTACACATCTGCAAGTTCGCGAAGATCAAATGGTTTTATATGGATTTTCTAGCTTTGCCGAACGAGATTTATTTCGTCAATTGGTTAGTGTAAGTGGTATTGGAACTCAATTGGCAATTGCTTTATTAAATACTTTAGAATTAACTGAATTAGTTCAGGCTATCGTGGGGGAAAATACAAAAGTATTAGCAAAAACGCCAGGAGTCGGAACTAAAACCGCCCAACGTATTGCATTAGAATTAAAAACAAAACTTGCCCAATGGCGACAAGAAGCAGGACTAACCACTCTTGTCTCCTCTGGACTCACGGTAGAAGTTCAAGAAGAAATTGAAATGACGCTTTTGGCGCTCGGATATACGGGGTCTGAAGTGATGCAAGCCTTAGAATTTTTGAGCCAAGAACAACAGTTATCTTCCCAAACCTCAACAGAAGAATGGATTAAAAAAGCAATTGCTTGGATGGCGCAGGAATTTCAATAGATATAAAATACACCTCAGCAAAAACTTGGTTTCTTCAATAAACCGGGTTTTTATTTCCCAAACAAAATGGAGACTGATCGCGTTGACCTCACAGGCTTGAGTGAAACCTCATTTCACTGCATGGTTTGCGTTTCTTGATAGGCGACTACACAGTTACGACCTTTCTTTTTGGCTTTGTACAACGCTTCATCCACCTGACTGATCAGATGGCTGATAGAGTGACTACCCCTGTGAAATTCAGCGACTCCAAAGCTAGCCGTTTGATGACCCACTGTGATGAACTCATGATCGGCTAACTGTTGACACAGTGCCTCAGCTAGAGTCGTTGCCCCAGATAAATCAGTATTAGGAGCAACAATCATAAACTCCTCACCACCCCATCGCCCTAAAATATCGGTGTCCCTAAGTCGTTGATTTAACAGCGTCACCATTTCCATCAACACAGCATCTCCAGCTAAATGCCCAAAGGTATCGTTAATCTTTTTGAAGTAATCAATATCGCAGAGAATGACGCTAAATGTCTGTTGGTATCGATTAAAAAGGGATTCTTGTTTCTGTAAACATTCTTCAATCTTTAGGCGATTGAAGCAGCCCGTCAAAGGGTCGGTAACTGATATCTTTTCTAACTTGCGATTATAAGTTTGTAATAAATATTGCCGATAAAGAACGATCGCTAAAACGGTTAGCCCGATGAACAAAAATCGCCGCACGATCCGATAATCGACACCTTGTTCATATCGGACAGAAATCCAATCGTTGATGATGCCTTGTTTGGCTTTTTCATCGATAGAAGCGATCGCTTTCTCAAAGATACTCAGTAGCTCAGGCTGATCATTGCGAACGGCAATCCCCAATTCCCAAGGCTGCTCAAATCGACCGGCAATTTTCAGGGAAGGATATCGTTTCTGAATAGCATATGAGGTCGTCGGTAAAAGATCGATATACCCAAACAAATTCCCATTTTCGACTTGCTGTAAACCCTCGTCAAGGGTGGTCACCTCAACAATTTGCATATCGGGGTATTGGTCACGTAAGATCTCCGCAAAAGCGTAGCTCTTAACAATCCCAATTTTGTGATTAAGAACATCCGTAATATCGGCAATAAACGGTTCCTTTTCTGGTGTGGCAATTACTAGCGGCAGTTTAAGGTAGGGTTGAGTAAAGTCAGCATATTCGCGCCGATCTGGGGTGGCAACAGCTAGGGGTAGAATGTCACATTGCCGCTGTTTCAATTGCTCAAGACTTTCGAGCCAGGTCTTTGTTTCAAACAGCGTAATCGGGATTCTAATCCGGGCTTTCAACAATTTAACGAAGTCTGCACTCATCCCCGTATGTTGCCCATCAATGATTGCCTCCAAGGGCATCCAACTCGGGTCAACACACATTTTGATCTGACCTTTATCTTGTAGATATTCTAATTGTCTTTTGCTAAAACCAAAGCTGGCGGTATCGGAAGCCAAATACCAGCGCCGACGCAGATTGGCATACTCCTCTTCTGAAACCGCTGCCATGGCTTTGTCTAAAATTGATTTTAAAATCGGGCGATCGTTGCGGATGCCTAAATATTGACCTGCATTCGATAAATAAGGGTTATTAATCAGAGGACGGCTGACTAAATCTTTCAAGAAATAGCGATCAATATAATAGTTGAAAGTTGCATGATTTTCTAAAGCTGCATCTGCTCTCCCCGCTTCGACCTGCTTCATCGCATCCAATGTATTGTTGGTCAACAGCAGGTTGATCTCGGGATAGTATTTTGTTAAAATTTCCTCAAAAAAGAAACCTCTGACAATCGCCAAATTTTTTCCTTTAAGCTGTTCGAGTTCAGTATAGTCTTTGCCATCTTTGCGGGTCAACAAAGAATTAACCAAGTCAAATACATATTGGTCAGAATAGATCGCGAATTTCTGACGATCTTCGGTGATCACCATATTGGTGACTAAATCAATTTTTTTCTGAGCCAACAGGGTCATAAATTCATCCCAAGTCGGACCAACCACAAACTCAACTTCAAAGCCTACTTTTTGGGCGATAAGCTGAATGTACTCGTTGCTGAATCCTTTGACGTTACCATTCTCGACAAAGTTATAAGGTGGCCATTGGGACTCGGCATGAACTCGGAGGACGGGATTAGCTTCAATATACGCTTGTTCTGCTGCGGTTAATTCAACTGTTGAACTGCTTTGGTCTAACGACTCACTTTCTTGTGCAACTCCAGGATTCCAAACCAGCAGTAACGTTAATACGAGGCTTAACAGGCTTAATATAAAGTGATGACAAGTCAATTTGCAAGCCACTTTAATTTCTTTATAAAAAAATTCTGCATACAAATACTACACTATCATAACAAGCCGACATTTCTGATTACTGGTTTGATCAAATAGTCACAGATTACTCCGCCCTTCGGGTTCACCAGTTGCTCCACTTGGGGAAACCGCCTCTCTTGGTCAGCGTTCCCTAAGCGAGGAAACCTCGCCGGGGTCTGACCGCAAGACCGCACTGGTTCACCGTAAAACGACGGAGCCTGTCTTGGACAGCATTCCCTTGCGCCGTCAGGCGCAAGGGGTCTGTCCGCTGCTGTGACCGTTGGTAAAATATTCTGTTTTCAAACTCTTGGGCTATCGCTATCCCCGAAGAACAACGGTTATATGGGGAACTATCTCACTCCAGACATTAGCTAGTTAGTAAATTCTGTTGTGTCGGTAGGGTGGGGGTGCCACAGTGAACAGAGAGTATTGATAACTCATAACTGCAACAGACGAGACAGGTTCATGCAAGTTCTTGATCAGAAATATACATCGCGGTTGAACCCGCCCCGAACACACTGGAGACTGATCTGAGACTTGCCCCAACAAAATTATGATTAATTAATCGGACATCATATTAAATATAAACTCTCTTCTGTCACTCTAGGCAGAAGAGAGTTATACCAAATCCGGTTTTCAAAACCCATTTATAAAAATTAAGCCAATTTCCTTCTATTATCAATAATCTAGGCTCTGAAAATAAGAAGGGTATGAGAACCGAATTTAATATTACACCCTGATTTTGTACTACATAATAGTTCTATCACTCACTCTCGCTAAGATAGAAATTCTTTTTGATTTCAATTATTTGCTTTTTTGGCGACGACGGCTAGCAACGAATGAACCGGCAACCAAACCTAAACCGATAACCGCAGTGGGTTCAGGAACAGAAGCAGGAGTGGGGTCAGTGGTTCCTAAGATTTTCCAGTCAGGGCCATTATAGCCTGTTTGGCTGATCATCCGATATCCAAAAATGGAGTCATTGGCGCTTAAGCCAAAATCTGCCAAACTTAAACCGATAGAAGCAACTTTTTGAGCGCTACCAATTTCTTTTGTGTCGATACTGTATCCAGCATCCGTCCAATTGTTAGATTTGGGTAGATTAACTAAGTTACCAATCAAATTTCCTTTAAAGTCGATAGCTTGAACATCGAGTTTACTATTCTGACCCCGTTCCCAAACTAAGATGTTGTCAACCGCTTTGTCAAACATCACGTCAATGGCAAAGTTACCTTTATCTTCAGTATCAATAATACTGTTGAGGTTCAGGTTTCCGAGGGCTGCAACTGCACCTACTTCTGTTAGTTTTTCTTCCTTAAAACCGACAGTGGCTTTATCTCCCATATCCGCACTTGCAGCGCCACTATTACCGCCTGTCCACAGGTCATTACTGACGATTTTGGCATCTTTAACAACGGAGAATTCACTAACTGTTTGTCCGCCAAACTCGATAGACTCTAGCCAGATATCGCCTTTCCACATATCATTTCCAGCTAAGTCTGCGGTGTAGTTTGTCTTGAAGCTGAAACCAGCCGCTTGAGCGGAAGATGCAAAGACTCCAGTTAGGGCGAGGGCGGTGGCAAAGCTTGCAAAGAGTGTAGTTTTCATGGTGATGTTTTCCTTGTGAGATGGTGTTTTTTTTAATCAACCCTGAAACTATTGAGTTGTTCAGGTTTTTTGCTTTTTTGTTTATCTTGACTCCTATCGTATTATTTAAAAATTGATTTGTCTATAGTAAAAACGGTAGTTTACAGAATATTTATGAATTTATACTCATTCTTAAAGTATTACTTCTATCTGTATTTTTAACTATAAAAATGGAGCGATTAAAATTTAATTTTTACTTATAAATTTCTGAGATCTAGTGAAATTATGGATAAATCAAATTTTTTGATTTTCAATTTACGTGAAAACACTGAGATCAGTTAAGAGCACGGATACACACGGACGAAAATGATTGGCCACCTTAGTAAAAATAGGCATCACCCAGACTGGTAGAAACCCCTGAATGACTAAAACTTCAATATAAAAATATAGTGTTGCGGGTCGGGAACAGGGTACTGGCCGAAGTCGTGAGGCTAGAAATCAGAAGTAAACACGGATAACTGTTCACTTCCGTTAATTTCTCTCGGTGTTGAGTTGTTGTTCTAGCTTACGACTGGCTTGAGACATCAGATAACAAAATAGCCAGTAGAGAATTCCAATAAACAGATAAACTTCTGAGTACCGTCCCAGGAACTTCGGGTTCGCCAAAATCGAACGACTCATCCCCAATAATTCCACTAATCCAACAATTGCCAATAAAGTTGTATCCTGAAATAAACTAATAAACTGACCCACAATAGAAGGAATAGAGATTTTTAAAGCTTGCGGTAAGACCACCAACCCTAACGTTAAAGGTGTGCTTAAACCCAATGCTTTTGCTGCTTCAATTTGACCTCGGGGTATAGCTTGCAGTCCGCCTCGCACATTTTCAGCTAAATAAGCAGAACTAAACATTGTTAAACCCACTATCGCCCGTAAAATCCGGTCAGGGCGCATTCCTTCCGGTAAAAATAAAGGAACTAATACTTGACCCATAAACAAAATCGTAATCAACGGTAAACCCCGAATAACCTCAATATAAGCAATCGAGAGAAACCGAATAATCGGGAGACTACTTTGACGCCCCAAAGCCAACATCACCCCAATCGGAAAACAAAGCAGAATACTGATAATTGACATCAACAACGTCAACATCAATCCACCCCATAAATTAGTCGAAACAGACTCTAAACCTAATCCTCCTCCAATCAACCAAACTGAAATAATTAAACAAATAAACCAGCTAAAAGGCAGCCATTTTGTCAAATTGGGTTGAGTTTTACTCAGTTGTTTTCCTCCCCAAGCACTAGCAACGACCAGCAAAACCATTCCAATGAGTAGAATTCGATAGGGAATACCTACAGGAACTATAGTCATCATCATGCAAACAATACTAATAATGATGACGATATTTTGACGAAATAAAACCGGAACATTCCGCGCTAAAATTCCCCAAGTTAAACCTGCTAGTAAACAAATTAGAGAGAGTACAATCCACAAACGCCAATATTGATCGCTTGGAAATCTTCCCACAAAAAATAATGGCAGGTTAGCCGGAATTACACTCCATTTGGCTTCGGTTCTCGCCCAAGTGATCAAACTTGCCAACGTCCAAAATAATAAACCTGAAATAACTAAAGTTAAGATCGTGTTGTACCAGGTATTAAATAGATTTTTGAGCATCCATTCGCGAGGAGTAGAGGACTCAACGGGAGCAGCAGAATTAGATGGCGGTGTTGTAACAGTCATAAATTTAGGAAATTGTTTCTAGCGTTTAGGTTAAATAAAAATTAACCCAAATTTTCAGTGTAGTTTGAGCAAAAAACCTTATCTTTCTCGCAGTTGAACGGCTTTGTTTAATCCATTCATCGTCAAGGAAATTAATAAGTTAATACTGAGATAAGTTGCCATAATAATTAGCATGACTTCCACCACTCGTCCACTTTGGTTAAAGGTGGTATTAGCAACGCTATAGATATCAGGATAAGCCACAGCGATCGCTAAACTGGAGTTTTTCGCTAAATTTAGATATTGACTGTTTAAAGGAGGAATAATCACTCGCAAAGCTTGGGGAAAAACTACTAAACGCATGACTAAACCGGGTTTGAGTCCTAGCGATCGCGCTGCTTCCCATTGTCCTTTTGGAACGGACTGAATTCCAGATCGAACAATTTCAGCAATGTAAGCCCCAGTATAGACAACTAAACCCACCAATAGCGCTGTAAATTCAATTGTCATTCGTAGTCCCCCTTCAATTGTGCGACCATTTTCAGCCGGAATAGGACGTTGCCAACCGAGTGCAAATATAATAACTAAACCCGCTAAAATTCCCATTATCCACAGTATAATTAGTTGAGGTTGACCTGATTTTCCTTGTTCGACCATGATTTTGATTCGCCATCGCCAGATCACCACAGAAGCGATCGCAGCAATCAACAAAACTGCCAACCAAAACCAGACGGCATTGCCTGACGGCCAGGGTAGAAAAACCCCTCGTTTATTCAAGTAAATGGCATTAAAAAGTTTAGCCGTTGTGGCGATCGCTGGAAGCTGTAGAAACAGACCATACCAAAAGAGTAATTGTAGGAGTAACGGTGTATTTCGTACTATTTCCACATAATAAATAGTAATTTGACGGAGTAACCAGTTATTAGAAAAATAGATTACTCCGGCTAAAACTCCTAAAATTGTGGTGAGGATAATCCCCAAAACCATCACGCGCAGAGAGTTCAATAAGCCGGCTAGTAAAACGCGACTATAATTATCAGTTGCTTGATAAGGAATCAGACTTTCACCGATTCCAAATCCAGCGGTACTGTTCAGAAAATCGAAATTAAATACTGTTCCTCCGGTTTGTTGAAGGTTACGAGTTAGATTGGTTCCAAGAAGTATAAATAGGGATAAAACAGCAATCAGAATGACTAACTGAAAGGCTATTTTCCAAAAGCGAGAATCTCGCCAAAGGGGAACTTTTGGTGTTGGGTTTGTTGTCATTAGCTTGAAGTTAATCTTGTAATTTTGAACGGAGTTTCTATTAAAAAACCGCGCCCTGAATAGAATAGAAAAAGGCACGGCTACGAGGATTTTACAATTACAATAGCTTTATTTGTTATTGAGCTATGCCTAAACCAAGCGGTTCTGTGAATCGATAATAGAGTGCAGAAATAATGATTAATCCTTCTCACTTCTATTTAGCAGGTAACAAGCTTAGTCAAATTTTCATTAAGATCGAGAAGTCAATTAACGGAAAGGGGGTGAATAAAGTAAGCCGCCATTATTCCAGAGTGCATTTTGACCTCGATCTAGTCTAAATTGTGAACCTTGTCCTAAATTCCGCTCATAAATTTCACCGTAGTTTCCGACTTGTTTAATCACATTAGCTGCAAATTCATTGTCTAAGCCGAGTCCTTGACCTAAATCTCCTTCAATCCCTAAAAAACGTCGAATCGTCGGTTCTTCACTACTTTTAAGCTGGTCAACATTTGCTTGATTAATCCCTAATTCTTCACCTTCAATTAGGGCAAAAGTCGTCCATTTCACCACATCAAACCAAGCAGAATCATTATTAATTGTTACAGGGCCAAGCGGTTCTTTTGACATCGTGACATCCAGCAGAATATGATCATCTGGATTGGGTAATGTACTACGGCGAGCCACTAACTGAGATTTATCAGAGGTCATGCCATCACAAGCCCCTTCTGCATAAGCCGCATAAGCCGGATCAGCTTGTTGATAGGTTTTCGTCTCCGAGTTGACCCCAGCTTTACGCATATTGTCGGTTAAGTTCAGTTCTGTAGTGGTTCCGGCTTCTACGCAAACGGTTCTACCTTCAAAATCTTCTAAACTGGTAATACCGCTATCTCGCCGAACCATCATCCCCTGACCATCGTAAAAAGTGGTCGGTGCAAACTCCATCCCCACTGATGTATCGCGAGTAATTGTCCAGGTGGTGTTGCGGGAAAGCATATCCACTTCACCCGACTTCAGGGCTTCAAATCGTTCGGTGGAGTCTAGATTTCGGTATTCAACGGCATTAGGATCGTTAAAAATGGCTGCCGCAACCGCTTTACACATATCTACATCTAAGCCAGAGTATTCACCATTTTCATTAACAAAGCTAAATCCAGGAATTCCCCCATCAACCCCACAGACGAGTTTACCGCGACTTTTAACTGTATCTAGGCGGCTTTGAGAGGTTCCACTTCCTCCGCCTTGATTCTCTCCATTTGTTGAATTATTTGGACTTTGTACACAAGCTCCCAGGGAAATAATTAATAATGAGGTAGACAGCAGTAGAGAACTCCAGTTACGCATAATTCTAAATTACAAATTTTTCAAAAAGTCAGTACATGACTTTGAAGCATTGAAGTTAGCTCACCTCAATGTCTCAAAACTTCCTTAAGATTACCTTAATTGGGTTCAACTATTCAACTGATCGAAATCATTATGGTACTGTTCTTTCTGAAAACTGATTTTGCTGATCTAAAACTGATTGCTCTGGCTTGATTTCTCGTTCATTTTTGTAAAAATAGAGAGTCAGAACTGCTATTAATGACCTCCTGCTAAACGGGATTCAGCCAAATCTCGAATCAGCGCCAATCGAGAGTTGAGGTAATCATTAACGACATCTTGATCTGAATAGTTAATTGTTGATTCGGTTTGGAGTCGCTTGAGCAACCACTGCACTAAATCGGCATCATCGAGGGAAACGATCAGCGATGCTTGAGTTGTTTCCACTAAAGACCAGAGTTGACGAAGCATTGTGGGACTCATAAAACCTCCTTATCGAGAATAGTCTACTTATATTTGCGACTTTAGAACTTGTGTGCTTCTACCTCGGGAACAATTTACTTGGGGCAGAGCCAATAAATTTTAGATTTTCTTTATGTTTACACAATAACTGAATATACCTATATCAGATACCCCAACACACAAGATGTCACATGAACTACAAATTTCTCAACCTAGTGTTGCAAAACTTTATTTTTCTATTTCATTAAAAACTCAGCACCAGTCTGAAGATTGGAGTCACTCCGTCGAGGTGCAAATACAGCGATCGCTTTGGGGATCACGCGAAAATGGGCCGGAGTCGAGACAGTTAACTCACCATCAGTATTAATAGTCTGAGGTTTGCTGGTAAAGATTTCAAACTCCTCACCCGAGAGAGTCCGAGTTCCCAATTCTGGGCGATGGAGTCCCGTGCGAATCGCTAGCATGACCGTAAAAAATTGCCACCAGCGTTTAATTTCCAAGCTGTAAAGATCTAGACGTTGATCATCAATTGTAGCATCATGAAGAATTTTCATCCCTCCGCCATAATACCGACCATTACCCACCGCTATCTGAAACGTTTTCACCCGTTTACACTGATCTCCAAACCGAATCTCCGCCACAAAAGGACTCGCTTTAAAAATGGCTTTCGTCGCCGTAATCAAATAAGCAAAGACTCCCCAACGGCGCTTGGCCTCTCGGGTGAGTTTGCGGGTAATATTGACACTCAACCCCAAACTCGCCACATTAAAAAAATGCTTCCCATTCACCCAACCCAAATCAATATACTGCTTATTGCCTTGAGAAATCACTTGACAAGCCTCGGGGAGAGAAAGGGGAAGATTAAGAGTTCGGGCCAAATCATTCGCCGTTCCCAACGGTAAAATCCCCAGAGGTAAACCCGTTTTCACCAATCCATCAATCGCGGCGTTGAGGGTACCATCTCCCCCTCCAACAATCACCAAATCAACCTGATCTTGGTAACGTTCAATCAAAGAAGTAAAATCTTGAGGGGATTGGGGATTCTCTTGAACGATCTCTAAGCCCAAAGCTTGCAATTGAACAACCACTCTCGATAAAGAGTCCGGATTAGCTTGACGGGCGTGGGGATTGAGCAACAAGAGTGCTGTTTTGGGATAGGGCTGCCGATGTCTGATGGACATGGGTAGAAATTAATCAATAATGAGGTTAATAGAGAGTAAACAAAAAAGAAACAAGCGATTAAACACCAAAAATCTAACTAAACAAAGTGAATTGAGGTAGCCGATGCTTTGGAATTTTAGACTAGAAACCCCTACATTTTCAACTCTGTGACCACCCATTTCCAGAGCGGATGACTAGCACCCTGTTTGCGAATTTGCCAAACTCGTTCCTCTAAGCGTTGTTTGTATTCTAGAGGCATTCCAAACAAAATATTACGACTTTGCCAAACCAAAACTGCAACCAGCGTCCCAATACATAAACCTAACCCAATCGCCGATAATCGATGATCTGCCAATCCATAGCGCACCGCAGCCCAAGTAAAATGATCTCTCCAGAGACGAATTTCTGAGCGTAATCCCCACAGACTCAAGGGAGCGACTGTCATCCAGAGAAAGCCAATCGCCAACCATCGCCCCCAGACTGTCAGTTCGTGCAGCTTTTGAACTTGAGCTTGAAAGATTGCATCTTCCGATTGAGGTTCAGGGTTGATCACAGGTCTTTAACCCTTACAAAAAGTACAGTTTGTCATTACTGTTGTTCTTCAACAGCTTGAGGATTGTCTACGGAAACTGGAACTGGAGAAGAAGGTTGACGATTACGCCACCAAGCCAGCAAGGTACTAGCAATAAAAATACTAGAGTAAGCCCCGGCTATAAAGCCCACTAACAAGGCTAAAGCTAAATATTTGAGTGTTTCCCCCCCAAATAGAAAAATACACACCAGAGGCAACATGGTCGTCAGCGTGGTATTAATCGAACGGGCTAAGGTTTGATTGACCGCATCATCAACGACTTGGTTAATGGGGAGGGTCGGATTTTTCGCAATCACTTCTCGAATGCGATCATAAATCACAACCGTATCGTTAACAGAAAATCCGATAATCGTTAACAACGCCACCAAAAACAAACTATCAACTTCGACACCCAACACCAAGCCCAAAATCGAAAACACACCTGCGGTGACAAAAACATCGTGAAACAGGGCGACAAAGGCAAACACCGCATAATCAAACTGAAACCGAAACGTTAGATAAATCGTAATTCCGGCAAAAGCAACCAATAAAGCCTTCAATCCCGAGATAAAAATCTGACGGCCTAAGGTTGGGCCGACCGTATCAATTTGAGTTGATTCCGGGTCAAACACGCCAATGGCTTCACTGAGGCCATCTTGTAGTTGTGTCCGTTCCTCAACGTTCAGACTTTTAGTTCGGATAGAAACAATTTGCCGATCTTGTTGCAGGGGATCTTTATCGAGAAGTTGAATCGAACTATTGCCTAATCCCTGATTCGCCAGAACTTCGCGCACTTGATCCAATTCAATCGGCCCTTGACAATTTTCGGACACTGAACAATCAAGTTCAAGTTGAAGTCGAGTTCCTCCCACAAAATCCAACCCTGGACGTAGGGGCGCACCAATATCCGGGCGAGTCCATGAAATCGCCATCGCCACTAAACCCGCCAGGATAAAGACTCCTGAAATTGTCCACCATAGCGATCGCTGTTTAATTACACTGAATTTCATAGTTTGTGGTTTGTGATTCGTCGTCCGTCATCGATTGGGGAAAAACCAAAATATTGTATCGCGTTTAGGAAACCGCTTTTTTCAGGTTAGGACAAAACAGTTCCGGCTTGCGTAATTCGGGTAATCCAATCGCGGTAAACATCAGAGTCCGACTACAGGTTAGGGCTGTAAACATACTCACCGCTACCCCCAACCCCAAAGTCAGCGCAAATCCTTTCACCAAACCCGTTCCTAGCCAAAACAGCGCAATACAAGCAATACCTGTAGTGAGGTTGCCATCTAAAATACTACTAAAGGCGCGAAAAAATCCCGACTCTACCGAACGATATAAGGTTTTACCCGCTCGTAATTCTTCCCGAGTCCGCTCAAAGATTAACACGTTGGCATCCACCGCCATCCCAATACTGAGAATAAATCCAGCAATTCCGGGTAAAGTCAGCGTCACACCAAGCAAATCAAATATCGCTAAAGTAAGTATTGCATAAACAATCAAGGCAACATCAGCAATTAATCCCGGTAGGCGATAATAAACCACCATGAAAATCAATACCAAAATTAATCCACCCCCACCCGCATAGAGACTGCGTTGAATACTATCTCGTCCTAAAGTCGCGCCGACAGTCCGGTTTTCAACAATTTCTACCGGGACAGGTAAAGCACCGCCTCGTAATTGTACGGCTAAATCATTGGCTTGTTCTGCGCTAAATCGTCCGGTAATCACTGCACTTCCGCCTGTAATTCCCGTTTCCGCAAAGTCTACGGGAACGGTGGGATAACTAATCAATTGATCATCGAGGAAAATCCCTATCGTTCGTCCGGTTCCCGCTAAATTTTTGGTCAGTTGGGCGAACTTGTCACCACCTTCGTTGGAGAAACGCAGCGCAATATTCCAGTTATCATTTCCGGTGGGTTCAGCGAAGGCATCCCGCAAGTCTTGACCTCGCAGAATTGGGGGTTGGTACAGTCCGGTGATTGCTTGTTTGTTGCTTTCAACAGAGGCGAGAGTTTTCTCAATTGCGGCTTCATCGCCGTCTTGCTTGTCTTGTTCGAGTTGAAATTCGAGTTGTTGTTTAACTTGAGTTTCGGCTAGAAGTTGGTCGTTGGTTCCCGGAAGTTGTTCTCTAAAATCAAGCTGTGCGGTTCCGCCTAAGACTCGTTCGGCTTGTTCGGGATCATTGACACCGGGGAGTTGAACCAAAATTTGATCTTGTCCGATGGTTTGTACCACTGACTCTGAGACTCCCAGGCCATTAACCCGGTTTTCGATCACACTTTGAACGGCATTAATCACCCGTTCATCAATGATGGGGACTTCTTCTGAAGTTTGCAACTGAATGGTTAATTGGGAACCGCCTCGCAAATCTAATCCCAACCTCATCGGGATATTAATCAGCACAATCACAGAGGCGATAACTAGAACTAGAATCAGGATGAGGAGTGAACGCTGTTTTCGCATACTCACAAAAAAAATCACAGGTCAGTGGTCAAGGTGTGGCGTTGTCACCGTTCTAATAAAATTTTGATTTCAACACCAATCTATTGAAGTTAATCCGTAACAGGGTTCTATTATCGGCTAATTTGGCGTCTGCCGTACAGAAAGATGATGCTCAAATCTGTTTTTAATCTTTTCTCTATCTTAGCGATCGCACTCTGTGATTGGAGATAAATATCCCCAGCTTCCTCGCTTTATGACTTGGGGCTAAGGAAACTGGGGTCAACAGACTGGGACAAGTACCTCAATTCAAGATTAGATTTGTTTTCCCACCATCTTTTGAACCGCTTCGACAATTTGTTCCGGTTGTACAATGGTTAATCGTTCTAGCATTCCGTTGTAAGGTGTGGGGATATCTTGAGAAGACAATCGCAATACCGGAGCATCGAGTTCATCAAATAAACGTTCATTGATCGAAGCCACTAATTCTGCACCAATTCCGCCTGTTTTCATACATTCTTCAACGACAATCACCCGATGGGTTTTGCGAATTGATTCCCCAATGGTATCAAAATCGAGGGGTTTAAGGGAGATTAAATCAATCACTTCCGGGTCATAACCTTCTTTAACCAACTGCGGAACCGCTTGCATAACATGATGACGCATCCGCGAATAGGTCAAAATGGTGACATCTGTTCCGGTATGAACGATTTCTGCTTTGTCAATGGGGACAAGATATTCTTCGTCTGGTAATTCTTCTTTGAGGTTGTAGAGGAGAACGTGTTCAAAGAATAAAACCGGATTATTATCGCGAATAGCGGACTTGAGTAGTCCTTTGGCGTTGTAAGGTGTCGAACAGGCGACGATTTTTAGACCCGGAACCCCCTGAAAATAGGCTTCTAAGCGTTGGGAATGTTCAGCACCTAACTGACGCCCAACTCCACCTGGCCCCCGAATAACGAGCGGCATGGTAAAGTTTCCGCCCGAGGTATATCGCAGCATCCCGGCATTGTTGGCAATTTGGTTAAAAGCCAGTAGCAAAAACCCCATGTTCATGCCTTCAATGATCGGTCGGAGTCCCGTCATGGCAGCACCTACAGCCATTCCTGTAAAGCTATTTTCAGCAATGGGGGTATCTAGAACCCGCAGTTCCCCGTATTTTTCGTAAAGGTCTTTAGTGACTTTATAAGAACCGCCATACTGACCGACATCTTCTCCTAAAACTAAAACGGAGGAGTCGCGAGCCATTTCCTCATCAATCGCCTGACGAAGTGCGTTAAATAAAAGGGTTGGTGCCATCTGAGTTGATTTTGTATAAGTTAACCGGATATCAATTGAGAAACGTCTTTTCTAAACGAGACTGAGAGAACAATCGCACCCGGGCTGGTTTATCGATTAAATAATCTTGTTAGCATAACATAACTTGACTCTCCCTGTGCTTTCGCCAAAGAGACTCCAAACTTTACGCAGAAACTGTTCCTAGAAAATCGTAAGGGCAAGAAACTGTCGTTTTCTCAACTTCTGTTTAGGGGGTTTGCAGGGGGTCACAACGAATTTCAATCACAAAACCATCGGGGTCATAAAAATAGATACCCCGTCCTGTGGGACGACTCACGGGGCCGCTTTCGATAGTGACTTGATGTTGATGCAAGACTTCAACCGCATGGTCAAATAATTGCGGGTCAATGTCAAAAGCAAGATGATTCGCACGGGTAAAAACTTGCTTGGGGTCAGAATGAGGCGGTTTGAGATCGCTTTTCGCAAACAGGTCAATCACCGTACCATCGGGTGTGACAAAATTCGCGACTTGACCTGCTTCGACCATCGATTTTAAGGTGCTGGGAACTTCATCACCTGTGAGTTCATGCAAACCGAGAATAGTTCCATAGAAGTGTCGGGAAGCCTGCAAGTTAGAAACATACAAAGCAATGTGATGAACACGACGCAGACTTCCAGGCTTGAGGGTGAGCGGAGATGAGATTTGAGTTGAAGACATGAGCGAACTCAGTAGAGATCCGACAAGGAATTAGACACTAAACACTTACTATTTTAAGCATTTAGTAACCACCGGGTTCTTCCTCATATTCCGGCATTTTCTTTTTCTCAGGAATATTAACCCGAGGCGGTTGATAAGGCTTGGGTGTTTCATCGTCAGCCCAGGCATCTGATTCTACATCGTCTTCATATTCGTACTCACGAGCGCTGTAACGTTTTTCCTCATAGGGTTCTAAGGGAACATACTCAGGCTCTGAGTAGCTTTCATCGTATTCATCCCCTTCGACATCAGACCAGTTATCTTCCTCGTAGTCATCATAAACAGTTTGAGGCTGACGGAGAGGCTGAGGCGGGGCGGGTTCTTGCCATTCGGGTTCATCTTCCCAAACTTCCTCAACGACTGGTGTATTGGGCTGGTACTGTCGCTCAGGAGTTGTTTGAGGTGTCCCTTTCGGAAGTTGGTTTTCCGATTTAATCGTGGGAGGATAATACATTCCTTCCTCTTCTTTTTCCCAAGGGGCTTCTCCTAACCCCATGCGTTCAAGGACTCCGACTGTAATTTGTTGAAGTTTTTCTTCAGCCCGTTCAAACACAATCAAACGGTTCGGCCCACTACTAACAATCTCATCAACAGAGAGTTCGTAGGTGCTAATAATTTGATCGGGAATTTGGGGAAGACCAATAGAGGCAATAATGATCGAGATCAGCTTTCCATTCAGCGGATCAAATTTAAACCCTCGGACTCGACCTAAAGGTTCTCCGGTTTCGGTAATGACTTCGCTGTTAATCAGGGTACTGTAAGCCTCAACGTCTATGTCTTCTTCGAGGACTCTTTCATCATCCACCAAGAGTACATCGCCGATTTCACGAACACTGCTGAGATACATATATTTTGGCAAACCTGCAACAGCCAAAAAGTTGTCTCGGAGTCCAATCGCTACAATCTCACGCTGGTCTACATCTACCCATAACTGACTAACAACCCCGAGACGCTTGCCTCTATCACGGGTAATCACTTGAGTGCCGAGAAGCTCGGAGCGTTGGCGGATAGTTTCAAATGTCATGCTTGGCCAATTCTAGATGCAATTAAACATACATATTACTCTACACAACCCGCAAGCGGTTATCGGTGAGTGACTTATTTTTAACTGACCCTGATGTTCTCAAGATCTTCAATGCACTGACTCTATAAAAACGGGCAGCTTTTTATAGCTGTATTCCTAACACTTGTGTATAGGCTCCCCGTGCTTGGGTCACTCCAATCGTCCGCTCGGATGCTTCCATCATGGGTCGGCGCAAACTCACAACAATAAACTGAGCTTGTTGGGCTTGTCTTTTTATCATTCTAGCTAATCGCTCCACATTTGCCCCGTCTAAAAACATATCGACTTCATCAAACGCATAAAATGGTGAGGGCCGATAACGTTGCAATGAAAAGATAAAACTCAGGGCGGTTAAAGATTTTTCTCCTCCAGACATTGACGCTAACCGTTGTACAGGTTTACCTTTGGGGTGAGCGATCAGGTTTAAACCACTATTAAACGGATCTTCTAGATCGTCTATTTGCAGATAACCGTCTCCGTCGGACAGGCTGGCAAAGATGGTTTGAAAATTTTCATTAACGGCATCAAAGGCTTCTTGAAAGGCTCGTTGTCGTAGGGTGGTAAAGTTTTCAATTCTCAATAGCAGTTCGGTTCGTTCTCCTTCTAAGGTGGTTAGTTTTTGACTCAGTTCATCTAAGCGAGTTTGAGTGCGTTGAAATTCTTCTAAGGCGAGCATATTGACGGGTTCTAGGGCTTCCATCTGTTTCTGTAGGGCTTTTAATTCTCGCTGGAGGGAGGCTAAATCCAGATTTTCGGGAATTTCGGGTAGAGGATCGCTCAGTTCGGCTTGCTGAGTCGCTAACTGTTCTTGTTTGATTTCGAGTTGTTCTCGGCGTCCGAGTTGAGTTTCTTGTAGTTTTTGAATTTGCCATTCTAACTGTTGTTTGGCTAAATGTTGATCTCGCAATTGGGTTTCAACTTGATCGCGCTGGCGTTTTCCTTCTCCTAAACGGGCTTCTACTTTTAACACGGAACCCCGAGTTAGAGCAATTTGTTCTTGCCAATGAGTAATTTGTTTTTTGAGTTCTCGAATTTGATGGTTTTGCAATTGTTGCTGTTGCTGATAATCTTCAATTCGCTGTTTTCCTTCTTCGATTTTTTCTTCGATGCGTTGCTGCTGACTATCCAACTCAATTAACCGTTGCTGAACTTGTTGTAAAGTCGTTTCTTGGGTTTGCAAATCCGTTTCTTGTGTTCTTAATATCGTTTGTAACTGTTGCCATTCACTATGACTATGAGCGGCTTCTAATTGCGACAAAGTTTCGCGATCGCGTTGGAGTTGCACTTCTTGAATAGGAATCTCTCGCTCTAGGAGTTGTAGCCGATTTTGTGCAGTATTCAATTCTTGAATATTTTGATTGAGTTGAGTTTTTAAACTCTCCTGTTGGGTTGTTAAGGTTTGAATCTTCGACTCAATTTGACTCACTCTTTGTTGATTATCCCGCAAGGTTTGACGAGCCTCAATCATTGCTTGCGAACGTTCTTTGACGATAATTGTAGCATCAGAAATCGCCCGCATACACCGCTCTAAAATCCGTTCAATATCATCTAACCGTTGACGTAAACCTGCTATCGCCTGACTTTCTGAAGTCGTTTCATCTAAGGTGCCAAAATGTAGCGTTGAGCGCGAACTTTGACTTCCCCCTGTCATCGCGCCACTGGTTTCTAACAATTCCCCATCTAATGTTACCATGCGATGCTGACCAATATAACGACGAGCATTATTGATATGATTAAACACCATTGTATTCCCAAATACATAGGCGAAAATATTTTCATATTGGCGATCGCATTCAATCAAATTTACCGCTAAATCAACAAACCCTTCCAGCGATCGCATTGTCGCCATACTCCCCATTCCTCCTCGGTTGGGGCGAATTTTATTCAAGGGTAAAAAGGTAATTCTTCCGGCTTTTTGACGCTTTAAAAGTTCAATTCCCGCTGCTGCTACGCCATCATCTTCAACCACCAAATGTCCTAAACGCCCCCCTGCGGCTATTTCTAACGCCAGTTGAAAATCAGGTTCGACTCGCCCTAGCTGACACACCAACCCACACACCCCAGGAAGCCCTGACTGAGTAATCACTTTGGTTGCATAAGTTCCGGTTGCTTCTTGTTGGGCTTGGTGTTGGGCTTCGAGTTTATCAAGTTGACGTTGTTGTTCTCGTTGTTCTCGCAAAAGTCGCGTTTGAGTCTCTTGTTGCAGTTGCAATTCTTGTTCTGCTTGGGCAACAATTTGAGCCAAAGATTCGGTTTGCTGACGGGCATTTTCTCGTTCTTTTTGGGCTTGGTTAACTTCAGTTTGAGCGGTTTCTAACTGTTGTTGGGATGACAAAAAAGACTGCTGTTGCTCATTAATTTGACGTTGTAGTTGATTGACTCTTTCTGTCAGTTTAGCCCGTTCTGTTCGTTGGGGATTCAGATTTTTTTGCAGTGTTTCTATTTTACGGTGTAAATCAGTTTGTTGCTGCATCCAAGCTTCTGCTTGTTGGGCGACTTGACTTGCTGCTTGACGGGTTTGGTTGAGGCTTTGTTGAATTTGATCTCGTTCGGTTGTACGAACTTGTAAATTGTGTGTTTCTACTTCTCGCTGAGAGGCGATAGTTTCTAGGGTTTGTTGATAATTTTGTCGTTCTTCTTGGGTTTGTTGAATTTGACTTTGGGTATTTTGAACGCCTGTTTCGGTTTCTCGTTGTCGTTGTTGAAATTGACGATTTTCGGCTTCTTGTGTTGCTAAAGTTGATTGTAAATCAATCAGTTCTTGTTCACCCATGGCTTTAACGCGGGCGTTTAACTGTTCAAGTTCGGTTGTGGTTTTTTGAATTTGAGTTGTTTGTTGTTGGAGATTTTCACTAAGTTCATTCACAGAACGATCACCTGCTTCGATTTGTTCCCGCAGTCGAAAGGTTTGCTTTTTGAGCGTTTGATAATTTAAAACCGCTTCCCACTGAAGTTTTTGTTGAAATTCTTCTCGCAATTTTTGATATTTTTCGGCTTTGACTCGATCTTTATTGAGACGATCTCTTTGGGCGATTAATTCTTGTTCGACAATACGACTGCGTTCTTCTCGTTCTTTTACGGTGTCTAACTTCTCTTTGGCTAAGGAAATTTTACGATCAAATTGCGCCACTCCCGCCAACTCATCGATAATTTCTCGACGTTCACGGGGTTTCATCGTAATAATACTGGTGACATCCCCTTGTAAAACAACGTTGTATCCTTCCGGGTAGACTCGCAGATGATTGAGTTGTTCGTGTAGTTCGGTTTGGGTACAGGCTTCTCCGTTGATATAGTAGGTGGATGTGTATGTCCCTTGTTTGGTGACGCGCAGCTTTCGGGTAACACTCCATTCGGGGGTAAAAGCTTGGGTTTCAGCTTCTTCTGTTGTCTGAGAACCATTGGTTTCTGAGGAGTGATCGGTTTCTAATTCTTCAAGTTCCTCGTCTGCGTAGAACTTCCCGTTGCGCTTCATGGCTGACCAGAGGTGGTTATCTTCGGAAAGATCAAAAGTTACGGTAACGCGGGTTTCAACGGTGGTTTTGCGGCTCTGGCTGTTGTTTACTAAGTCGGGTAAACGTTCGGCACGCATTCCTTTAGATGAAGAGAGTCCCAACGCAAAGAGTAACGCATCGAGGATATTGGACTTTCCGGAACCGTTAGGCCCTGAAACCACAGTAAAGCCGGGTAACAACGGAATATCCGTCGTACCGCCAAATGATTTGAAATTGGTGAGTTCTACGCGCTTGATGTGAACCATGTACGCTTTGGAGCTGTACCTGTGCCAACTGTGTGTTTATCTTCAACAGGGTAGCACAGTCGTTGTCCAATTCGTCATCGCGATCGCGAAAACCTCTACCAAAAAACAAAAAAAATCCCTCAGCCGAAGCCGAAGGATAATTGATCAGGGTGCATCTACTATCTTTTGTTTCTGTTGGGGGTATGGGGTTTCCGGAGAGTTTAGAATGTTTTTTAGAAAAAGGTGCCATCGGGAACGAATATAATTTCACTATCTGCGATTTCTGTTTGTAAGTCTTCGGGAATTGCTGTTCCTTCTTCGATGATAAAGACTTGTTTTCCGGGTGTAGTGGGTGCTAACAAATTATCAGCTTCGGTGGCTTATTTTTCCGAACTATCAATATTCAGTCTCGATTTCTAGAGTGCGTTGATGTAGCGTCAATAATTGAGTTGGGAGTCATGCTGTCAAAAAAAATCCCCTAACCGAAGCTAGGGGATAACCATCAGGGTGCATCTACTCTTCTATAGACTTCTGGTACGATTAGATCGGTTCCGGATAGGTTCTAAAATTTCACTGTTAAACAAGTTTATTTAGATTATTTGTGAGAAAATATATATCTAGCTAAAACACACCTCTACACAAAAAAAACCCTCAGATTAATCCGAGGGCTAGTTGATCGGGGTGCATCTACTCCTGTTCTGTTATTCGGTAAATATCAAGAGGCTTCCGGAATATTTGCAGAATTAATTTGATATCAATTTAAGTTGAATTGTGGCTAAATTGTGAAAATTTTGGGAACGTTTTGGGCAAAAAAAAATCCCCTAGCTTTTGCCAAGGGAAATTCATCAGGGTGCATCTACTGAGTGATTCTTCTACTCTCTATTGATCCTTTCAGGAGAGTTTCGTTAGAATTTAAAAAAGTAATCGTCTTTTGTCTTGTGCTAATGGTTTAATTAAAGCCTGCAACCGTTGAAGATTGCAGGAATTGAACATAGATAGATCAAGTTTCTTAAGCAATGATCGTGTCTGGTTTGACATCAAATACAGCTACCGTCATATTTTTAACGGAAATTTTGATTTTTTGAGCAAGGCGCATTTGAGAAATAGGTTCTCTTAACAGCTTTTGGGAAGCCGCCATCAAATCAGCCATATCTTGGCTAACACATTGAATATGCAACACACCCCAGCGACGGTAGACTTTGCATTTTGCTAAGGGCTGAAGTCGTTGCAGTTCTTCGTGATTTTCACGATAGAAATCCCAAATTAACCGGGTTAATTGTGAAGGTCGTCTCATATCACTAAAGTTTATCAAAGTTAGATTCAACAGTGAAACACTGCATTAATTAATTGCGTGTCTTTCTTCTAGTATGAATCATAAATTACCCTGGTTATCCATTAAATTAGTGAAGCTGAAATAAGACTTAACAGGAGTTTTCAAACTGTAAACTTTTGGATAAACGCACTCAAATCCTGTAAATTCAATCTCCTCTTACTATTCGAGGATCTGTTTATTTTTTTTCTGGAAAGATAATTAGACTTAACTTTACAGAAGTTTATACAACTTAACTATTTTGTCTCGATTTTATCCTCAATTTGTATCGTATGTAGCTGATCTCTTTGACGCTTTTGGTCTTTACTTCTCTTACCTGAGAGAGTAGACCTCTAAAGTGAAAAAAGAATTAATCACCACAATAAACAATCAAATCAATCTCAATATCACCCAAATCGGCAAGCCCGAGAACCCCGACAGTCGTGCGACTGGGTAAACGTTTTGAATTAAAATAAGACGCATAAATCTGATTCACACTTTGATAGTCACGAAAATCTGTTAAAAAAATTCGTGACATGACAACCCGATCAAAATTCGTTCCGGCGTGTTCGAGAACTAACCTCAAATTTTCCATCACTTGTTGGGTTTGTTGTTCAATACTTCCTTTGAGAATTTCTCCTGTATTGGGATCTTCAGGAAGTTGTCCGGTAACAAACAGAAAATCCCCTGCCCTGACTGCATGAGAATAGGGTGCAACAGGTGGTAAAATATTATCGGGTAGGGTGATATACTCAAACATTGTTAATAATTGCGACAAAAAATCTGAAAATTCTGATTCTGCTCGTCTGTTGATTCTACCCTATGCACTGCCCTCAATTGTTTAAGCTATAAATTTTTAACTTGTAAATTTTATATTCAGAAGGGGAACTGACTCGTGATAGGATAAGGGTTTTGCACGCACCCCTCAGAAGTATTGCAAGGAGAGACTCACTATGGCTCGGATGTATTATGATGCAGATGCCAATCTAGATTTATTGGCAGATAAAACGGTTGCAATTATTGGTTATGGTTCTCAAGGTCATGCTCACGCCCTCAACCTCAAAGACAGTGGCATAAACGTAGTCGTCGGGCTATATCCGGGTAGTAAGTCCGCACCCAAAGCCAAAGATGAGGGGTTAACGGTTCATCCTGTAGACAAAGCCGCAGAGATAGCAGACTTAATTATGATTCTGTTACCGGATGAAGTGCAGAAAACCGTTTACAAAACCGAAATTGAACCGCATTTAAAAGAAGGTAAGATTTTAGCCTTTGCTCATGGTTTTAACATTCACTTTGGTCAAGTGGTACCTCCGCCCGAGGTAGATGTGATTATGGTTGCGCCCAAAGGCCCCGGTCATCTCGTTCGTCGAACTTATCAAGAAGGACAAGGGGTACCGTGTTTGTTTGCAGTGTATCAAGATGCTTCGGGTCAGGCCCGCGATCGCGCTATGGCCTATGCAAAAGGGATTGGAGGAACTAGAGGAGGAATTTTACAAACCACGTTCCGTGAAGAAACCGAAACCGATTTATTTGGGGAACAGGTGGTGTTGTGTGGGGGTTTGAGTGAATTAATCAAATCCGGGTTTGAAACCTTGGTAGAGGCAGGCTATCAACCGGAACTAGCATATTTTGAATGCTTACACGAAGTTAAACTGATTGTTGACTTGGTGGTTGAGGGCGGTTTAGCTAATATGCGCGATAGTATTTCTAATACGGCTGAATACGGCGATTATACACGCGGCCCTCGGATTATTACTGATGAAACTCGCTCAGAAATGCGTAAAATTCTTAAAGAGATTCAATCAGGTCAATTTGCGCGAGAGTTTGTCTTGGAAAATCAATCGGGTAAACCGGGTTTTACTGCGATGCGTCGCCAAGAAGCGGAACATCCTATTGAGGAAGTCGGAAAAGATTTGCGGGCGATGTTTAGTTGGCTGAAGAAAAAATAATTCTGTAGAAGTGTTCTAGGGGTAATTTATCAACTACCCCTACTCCGTATCAATGCTGGCGATGAGATCTTACCTGTCTCCTCTCTCCTATTTACCTTTTTTCTCTAACTGTTCAATTTCTTTCTCTCGTTGGGCATCAAAATCTCTGCGTCTTAACCAATCTGGCCATAAACCCACGATGAACTTTCGACTTTTGACGCTGGCTTCTCTAGCGGGTTCGGGGAGAAACTCATAGGTATCGCCCGAAGTGATAAAGATGGCGACTAACAGTAAGAACAAAATACCCAGTAGCTTTTTAGGATTCATATCTGATGTTTTTGACAACTCCCGTCGCTAAAAGCGAGGGATTCTTCCTTCACAGTTTAACGCCTTGCAAAAGCAGTGCCTTTGCTTGGTCTGACTCGAACTCCAGAAGCGATTGCGCTCCGGCCCGCCCGCCACGCCAGTTGCTCTTCGACGGAGACCGTCAAGACCGCACTGGCTCAAAAGTCGTAAACCTTCTTCTCTGATATTTATCGCGGCATTTATGTCTCTGTCATGTTTTGTCTGGCATTTTTCGCAAGTCCATTCTCTGACATCGAGAGTCAAACTACCTACTTGATTCAGGCAAACATGACAAGTTTTTGAACTAGGAAAGAATCTGTCTACTTCAATGTAGGCTTTTCCTTCCCACTCCGCTTTGTATTTGAGCATGGTGCAAAATTGTCCCCAACCTGCGTCGCTAATTGATTTGGCGAGCTTATGGTTTTTGACCATGTTTTTGACCGCTAGATTTTCCACAACTATGACTTGGTTTTCGTCAACTAATTTACGACTTAGCTTGTGTAAAAAATCTTCTCGACAACGAGTGATTTTAGCGTGAACCTTGGCTACTTTAATTCGAGCTTTGTTTCGGTTCTTAGAACCTTTAACCTTACGGCTCAGTTGCTTTTGTTTCTTGGCTAACTTAGTCTCATATTTCCGATAATACTTAGGATTACCATGCTTACTTCCATCAGAAGTAATGAAAAAATGCGATAACCCACAATCAATCCCGACTGCTTTTCCGCTAGCTTTGACCGAGGGTTTTTCTTTGCCATTTTCGTACAGACACGAGGCGTAAAATTGACCCGATGGAGTTAGTGAAACTGTTACTGATTTAATTGTCCCTTCTGGTAATCGAGAGACTTTACAGTAAACTTTTCCTAATTTCGGTAATTTTAAATAGTCACCCGGCAATTTGACGCTTTGAGGAAACCTAATCGACTGCTGGTTGTGTTTCTTTTTAAAGTTGGGATATTTAGCCCGTTTCTCAAAGAAATTTAAAAATGCACTCGACAAATCTAGAGCGACTTGTTGCAAACACTGAGAGGGCGGTTCGCTTAACCACTCATGCTCTTTTTTTAAGCCGGGTAAAAGCTTGATGATGTCATTGCGACTCAAACCTTTACCTGTTTCTTTATAGGTTTGGGAAGTTAAGTTAAGGGCGTAGTTATAGAACCAACGAGCAGAACCCATTGACCGAATCAACTGGTCTTTCTGCTTGTTGGTGGGATATATTCGGTATTTATACGCCTTTAGCACATTTCTTACCAAACTACTTCTGCTATGATATCACATCCCTGGACTGCCATTCATCCCGTCACTAAATGTGAGGGTCTTCTGGCAGGTTAAGATAAAGGTTTAGCTTAGATTCTATGCAATATTTTGACATACTCCCCGAACTGAAGTTACGGGAATTCTAGACTCAAAAGAAGTCTATCTCAAAGAGGTGATCTCTCTCCAGTGACAAATTATCTCTTGGGTTTCTGTCGGAAGACTGAACTCAGATTGATTTCTACAGATTAAAATAAAAAAACCAGCCGAAGCTGGTCTTTCGTTACAATGAAAAGCACCGTTGTTGTTTCGATTTGAGACTAACCCAGGAGGTACGTTCCCTTGTAACCTGCGGGTTGGAGTTCTCAAATCTCCCTAATTCTCTATTGTAACAAAGAACACCAATTTTTCCGATAGTGTTTTCACTGATCTCGGTGAAGTCGGAAGGGTAATGTCGCGGTGTCAACACCTGTCGTCTAAAATGTGAGTATCGTTGGATCACTAATCTAAGGGTTTATAACCGCTTGTTGAGGATTCCCCCAGATCACGGTTTCATGCTTATAAATTACCATTCCAGGTTTGGCGCCTTTGGGTTTGTAGACGTGTTTGGGTTTGGTATAAATCACCGGAACTTGTTCACTCTGACGAGCGCGACTATAATATGCGGTTAAATTCGCTACAAACTGCAAATCTGTTTCCTCGGGAACTTCTCCGGCGTTGAGTCTTAATAACACATGGCTTCCGGGGATTTCTTGAGAATGAAACCACAAGTCATAATCTCCGGCGACTTTTGAGGTGAGAAGATCATTTTGGCGGTTATTTCGTCCGACTAATAATTCAAAACCACTAGGAGTTTTATACCGATAAAATTCGGTTTCTGTCGTCGAACGATTTTGATAACCGGGAGTATTAAAATAGCCTTCTTGGGTGAGTTCATCCCGAATTTCAGCTAGGGTTTGTAAATCTTCTGGTGTTTGATAGGTTTCAATTTGGGCGATCGCTGCTTCGACTTGTTCGAGATAATCAATTTCGGCTTGAACTTCGGCTAAAAGCGGTTCTACGGCTATTCGGGCGCGTTTTAACTTCTGATGACGTTTATAATAAGCTTGGGCATTTTGAACGGCATTTTTTTCAGGATTGAGGGGAATTTTAATCGGTTCTCCGGTTTCAAAGTCAGAGAGGGTCATACTTTTCATTCCGGGCTTCCATTCGTGTAGAGAAGCCATTAATAAGTCAGCTTGGGCGCGATAGGTATCGGCGTCGTCGGACTGTTTTAGACGTTGAATAAACCCATCGGCTTTTTGACGCAATTTGCTGAGAAGATTGTTGAGTTTTTGGCTAACTTGATGGCGGAGTTGCTTAAATTCTTGTTGGTTTAATTCGGCTGTATAGTAACGGTTTAAGAGTTCTTGTACGGTTTCAACAGCAGATTTCGGCGGGGTGTTGTTCCAAGCGATGACAGAATATCCGGTTTCGGTAAAATGAGGCTGAAAGTTTGATGTTTCTAGCGCTTCTAACCATTGACACCAACATTCAAATAAACGAGTCCATTCGGCTTCTGTCAGGTTTTCAGTCAGGCATTGTGGATCTAACCCTGCGGCTTGAACCATTGCGATCACTAAAGCCGAACTTAACCCCCGATAGGTTTTGAGGAGTTGGCGCTTGAGGGAACCCGGAATTAAACTGACTCGTCGTTGCCATTGTTCTTGGGGTTCATTTAACCGAGGAATGGGATCGGTGAGACTGGGCGGGAGTTCGTAGGGTTGACTGGTTTGGATCGGACGAACACTCGACTGTTGGCTACTGACTTGATGGGCGGCAGTGACAATCAGATGATCTTTTCCGGTTAAGACTACATTACTGTATTTGCTCATTACTTCGACATAGAGATGCCAGAGGGGGCTTTCGCCAGGCCGTTTGGCAAATTGTAAGTCTAGCACCCTTTCCCACGGTGAAACCTCAGCGATCGCCACTAGGGCCAGACCACTTAACTGATGTCGCAGTTGATCGCTAAAGGTAAAAGTATCGGGTATGCGAGGGGGGGGATCACCGATACACATTCGGGCGGCTTGGGGATGCCAAGCAATGTCTAGCCATCCTTTGCGTTTGAGGGTGCGTAACAGCAGGGAAATGGTAAAGCGATCGCGCTGATAGACTTGTTCGAGACGGGCGGGAAGCCATTCTTGACGAAGTTCAGTACAAGCGGCGATCAGAGTGGTGTAGTCAACAGGTTGCATGATCGAAGGAGGTAGGGAGGTGGGAGATGGGGAGGTGGGGAGGTGGGGAGATGGGGAGGTAGGGAGATGGGGAGGTGGGGAGGTAGGGAGATGGGGAGGTCGGGAGGTG
Organism: Lyngbya sp. PCC 8106; assembly: GCF_000169095.1. Lineage (GTDB taxonomy): Bacteria > Cyanobacteriota > Cyanobacteriia > Cyanobacteriales > Microcoleaceae > Capilliphycus. Next base: position 49,700 of record NZ_AAVU01000026.1, on the reverse strand, counting down.
GGGAGTTGCGAGGTGGGGAGATCTTGCCTGTTACCTGTTGCCTGTTACCTGTTGCCTTTTGCCTCTTGCCTTTTGCCTCTTGCCTGTTCCCTGTTCCCTGTTCCCTATTCCCTTTAACTAAATCCATGTTCGGTGAGAAAATCGGGGGTAATTTCTTCTATTGTAGAAATTGGGGAGATTTCGTCGAAAACGGGAGAGGTTGAGGGGTGGGGGCTGCTTCTGAGGAATTTGGCAACATATTTCCCCAGGATGTCGGCTTCGAGATTCACACAACTTCCGGGTTTGAGGTACTTGAGATTGGTTTCGTCGTAGGTGTGAGGAATAACGGCAACTTGAAACCCGTTCCCACGCGCGTCGCATTCAGCAATGGTGAGACTGATGCCGTTGATGGCGATGCTACCCTTGGGGACAATGTAAGGCGCGATTTGTTGGTACCATAAGTTTAAGCCTTCCCTGGGGGCGGTAAACTGCATTTCCCAGGAACTCGCCGTTTGAACCGAAGACTGCAAGCATCCAATCCCATCAACGTGACCTGTTACGAAGTGTCCGCCTAGCTTGCTGCCAGCACGCAGGGAGGTTTCGAGGTTAAAATAGCCGTTGAGATCTTGTCCTAATGTTGTCCGACGCAGCGTTTCTGGAGAGGCTGTGGCGACAAATCCCCCTTCTACGATTTCAACAACTGTCAAACAGACGCCGTTAACTGCAACACTGTCACCTATGGCTAAATCTTCTAAGATTAAATCAGTTTGACCGGAAACGCAGGAAATTTGAAACTGTTCGTCTGTTAGGGGCCGAATTACTCCCAACGCTTGAATTAATCCTGTGAACATGGCATTTTTTCAGTAGGGGATCAATGTTAAGTGAACAAATCTGAATTCGCGTATGACTTGAAAACTGAGTTTGACTCGCACAACGGGTTAAACAAAAATCCATTGTTGATTTCAGGGAATTTCAAGGCATACTGGAATGCAGGATGTTCTTTCTACGGGTTTTATCACTCGTTTGCCTAAAGTATTCTATCGAGGCTGAGTCGATGATTGAAATGAAAGTCGCCGGAATCGCGCTAGATGCTGCTACTCGCAGTCCCATCGTTCTTCTGAGGGATGCTTCAGAACGACGTGCCTTGCCTATTTTTATTGGTCAGGATCAAGCTCGATCTATAATCGGCGCATTGGAAAACCATAAACCCCCTAGACCGTTAACTCACGATTTGTTCGTGAATTTAATGGATTCTTGGGAAATGACTTTAGAACGGATTGTGATTCACTCTCTGCAAGATAATACCTTCTATGCGGTTTTAATTATGCGTCAAGGAGACATCAAAAAGGAAATTGATGCTCGTCCGAGTGATGCGATCGCTCTGGCTTTACGCACAGATAGCCCAATTTGGGTGATGGAAGAAGTGGTTGCAGATGCTTCAATTCCGGTGGATCGTGAGGCTGATGAGGCTGAAAGACGGGCTTTTCGAGACTTTGTATCCAATCTGAGTCCGCAGGATCTGATCAAACGCTCTGATTTTCGCAAAAAAGATGAAGCCCAATAGTCGGAGTTTAGATGATGGATGGTTGGATTGACAACTATTTGGCTCGATTTCCTAATCTAAAATCTGAAATTTAAAATGCGTTATCGGCGGTTTGGTAAAACCAATCTACGCCTCTCTGTGCTAACGCTTGGGACTATGCGATACCTGGCGTCGGCGGAAAATGCACGGCAAACAGTGCAGCAGGCAGTATCCCAAGGGATTAATCACATTGAGACGGCAAGAGGGTATGGGAATAGTGAACGGTATTTGGGTGCTGCATTGTTAGCCGGATTGCCTATAGCGCGATCGCAATTGTACATTACATCAAAGCTTACCCCGTCGGCTGATCCTAGCCAGATGGAACGTTGGGTTGATGAATGCTTAGATCGGCTAAATCTCGATTACCTCGATTGTTTAGCCCTTCATGGTATTAATAGCGGGGAACATCTCGATCAAGCGATTCGGGGAATGTCTGGGGTGCAGAAGACTCTTGAGGATGGTCGAGTCAGACACGTTGGCTTTTCGACACACGCACCCCTAGAGGTGATACTCGCGGCGATTAATACACATTTATTTGAATTTGTCAATCTGCATTATTACTATTTTTTTCAGCGAAATGCAGCGGCGATCGAGTTGGCGAATCAAAATGACATGGGGATATTTATTATTTCCCCGGCTGATAAGGGCGGACAACTTTATACTCCATCCCCGGATTTAGAACGGTTGTGTCAGCCTTTTTCTCCTCTGATGTTAAATTATCGCTTTTTGTTGAGCGATCGCCGAATTACAACTTTAAGCGTGGGGGCGGCGAACCCCGATGAGTTGGATGGGCCTTTGACGGTGGCTAATCAAGATGGGGAGTTAACCCAGGAGGAAAAAAGGGTTTTAGACCGTTTAGAAGCGACTCAGCGCTCTGTTTTGGGAAGTGAACGCTGTAGTCAGTGTTATCAGTGTTTACCCTGTCCTGAAGCGATTAATATCCCGGAGGTGTTGCGGTTGCGAAATTTGGCTGTTGCTTACGGAATGACGGAGTTTGGACAGTATCGTTATCGAATGTTTGAAAATGCGGGTCATTGGTTCCCAGGGAGTAAGGGAAACCGTTGTACTGACTGCGGTGACTGTTTACCTCGTTGTCCAGAAAAGTTGGAGATTCCGATGTTACTTCGGGATACTCATCAACGTTTAAAGGGGAAAGAAGGACGACGGTTGTGGGAATAAAACTAGAGGAAAACAAGGAGAAATCACAAAATGTTTCAACCTGTATGTGAACTCACCCAAGTCAAAAGTTATCCGACTATTATTGCAACCAATGGGGATAAAGCTGATATTTATTATCCCGATTTATCTCAACTCAAACCAACCAATTTTAAATTTCCGATTGCTTTATTTTTACAAGGATTTGAGGTTGATAAATCATATTATACTCGATTTTCTAAGTTAATTGCTAGTGCTGGATTTGTGGTTGTCGTTCCCAATCATACGCCGCCGGGTCGAACCTATCTCGCCCCTGAACTTACACAAATTCAAGCAATATTAGATTATTTTAAAAGCAATCCCGTTCAAGAAAATGCGGAAATGCTAGACTGTTTAGACCGGGATAAACTGGTTTTATTGGGTCATTCTTGTGGAGGGATAACAGGTTTAGAAGCGATTCGATATCCCCAAAAGGTTGAGGAGATTTCCCAGAAAGAATATATTCGACTTCCTGAGTTGGTTGGAGGGGTTTTTTATGGAACGAATCTGTTGAGAAAAGAAGCCGGATCGCTAACGATTCAAAACTCTGGAATTCCGATTGCTTTAATTGCGGGTGAACTTGATAGTATTGTTTCACCTGAATGGACTCAAAGAACTTATGAGAATATAGCCGATAGTCCGAAGGTTTTTCTGAGCATTAAAGGGATAAATCATTATGGAATTACCGATGTTTCTCAGCCGAAAGATGGGCCAGAAGAAGAAAAACAACCTCAACTTCAACAAACAGAATCTATTAAAATAATTGCGGAGTGGAGTGCATTATTTTTACAGGCTTATGTTCTAAAACTGCAAGCTTCTTTAGAGATTTTATCGCAGCATAAAGATTTTTCTAACGAACAAGTACAGGTAATGAGTGAGGGATAATTGATTAATATTATTGTCAAGAATTTTGCAAATTCAGTTGTTTGAATCGAAAAATAAGCAAAAAAGGGACAAAATTGCAGTATAATACCCCCTACATTCAAATTTAGAATAACAATAACCTTGGATAAAAATACAATCAAAATCGGATCATTAGAATGGTTTTATCGAGAAGCCAAACCTGAAAAAACTGATAAATCACCTGTTTTACTCTTACATGGGTTAGTTTCTCAGAGTTATAGTTGGGTTGTATTGATGGAAGAATTAGCCGCTAAAGGCTATCGGGCGATCGCACCAGACTGGATCGGGGCGGGGTTTTCTTCTAAAGCTGATAAACGGGATTTTGCTTATACTCCTGATGCGTTTTTAAAAGCATTATCTGAGTTGATTGAAGCCTTAGAATTGACTAAATTTCATCTAGTTGTACAGGGTTTTTTAGGTTCTGTTGGTTTACAATATGCGTTAAAAAATCCAGATAAAATAGATCGTTTAATTGTTCTGAATACGCCTATTTCATCTACGGCTAAAATTCCCTGGAAAATCAAACAAATGGGTTTACCGTTTGTCGGGGATATGATGGTACAAGATCCGCTACTCGTTGATCGAACTTTGGAAGGGGGAAGTGGTTATGTGATCGAAGACAAAGATTTAGATGTTTATCGCAGTCCGTTTTTAAAAAGTTCTGCGTCGGGGCGATCGCTTTTAGCAACGATTAAAAATTTAAAGCTGAAAGAAGCGATGGTGGAAGTTTCAACTGGGTTTAAAACTTGGGAACATCCAACTCAAATTATTTGGGGTGTTGCTGATCCCTGGTTGGGTGTTGAACAAGCCGAAGAATTTTCTAAGTTGGTTAGAGGTTCGGAGTTAGTAAAGATAGAAAAAGCCGGACATTATCCTCAAGATCATTGGCCAAAAGAAATTAGCGAATCGTTGTTATTGTTTTTAAGAAAACAAGCCGTTTAAATCTCGCGGTAACTCCCCTAGTTCCTATTTTATCCCCCTAAAATTCCCCGCCCCCGTGATCCCCAACATTGGGGGTATTGGGGGTAGAAGGGGGACTTTAAGTACACTTACCTCCTGCTATTTTCCCCTTTCTAAGAAGGGCTAGAGGGGATAAATCATCTAATTCCCTAAGTTAACTCGCCTTAACAATAGCAAGGGAATTATCGAGGGCGATCGCATTTCCGTAGGGGCTTAAATTCGCCCAAAGGGGAGAAAAGAAACGGTTGTGAAGGTTCATAACCTGATCGAGATTTGTCACTAATTCAACGTTATCATAGCCCTGTGCAGCTTTACGCCATGCGGTTAGAGTCAGATTTGTACTTCCTTTAAAGGCGATCAAACCATCAATTACAATTAACTTTTGATGGGGAACAGTCGCCCAATTGTCAGCATCATAAATAGTTTTTAGTTGCAAATTTGGGGATTCTTGGCTATAGTTTTGGAGTTCATCCCGCAGCCAAAGTTTATCAGGAGTGAGGGCGATAATTCCCCGAACGGGTATTTTTTTTGCCAGTAATTTCAACGCAAATAAAAAGTCTCGACTGATTCCAAAACTATTAATATGAACAAAAGATTGGGCTTGGTTGAGACTGTCTAAAAGAGCGGAAACGGGTGGATAATAACTGTTGTTTAGCTGCATTTTTTGAGCAATGGAAGCTAATTTTTTGGCGTGTTCGATGATATTGTCGAACTCAATATAGAGATTTGAGGCTTTATAATGATTGCGAAAATTTTCGTATTTTTCCACCCGTGTTTCACCGGAAACAACCGTCTCTACCCCACAAACCGGACAGGGAATATTACCCTTTTCATTGCAGGGGTGAATAGATGTCAGCAACCCCAAACACTTCTGACAATGGGCGCGAGGGGGTTGTAAATTCAGCAGGGTTTGTAAGTCAAAGCCGAGTTTATCTTGAGAAGAATTGAGAGAATACATGATTAAATATCCTGAAGGTTGACAATTTAATTTTGATTTATCTTGAGAAGAATTACGAGTGTAAATAGGGATAAGTTTTGGGGAAGTCTTCCCGACAGTTTAGGGGAAATGGGGAAGTGAGTTTTCCCTATTTTCCCTGTTCAACTTTGTTAGAGTCCGCTACAGTAGGAATAAACTAAGTTTGGGAGAGTAAAGCTATGTCAGATGAACGTTTAAGCTTGACTGAGGAAGAAAGACAAAAATTAACACAACTCTATAAAGAGAAAGAATTGACTCAACAGGAACTTGCTAAAAAAGCGGGTATTTCTCTGGATACTCTCAAGCAAATGTTGGGGAAAAAGGGAGACAAAGATTTAGTGAATAAATGGGATATTGAGAAAGTAGCTGATGCTTTGGGTTGTCATCCGACTGAATTTATTAATTCTCAACGTTGGAATATTGAAAAAAGCAAATACACGGGAAGATTTCAGGGATTAATTGAGGAAAAAATACGCAAGTTTGTAGGACGGGAGTTCGTTTTTAATGGGTTTGAAAAATTTATCAAAACTCACGATAGAGGATATTTTACAGTAGTGGGCGATCCGGGTGAAGGAAAAAGTACAGTTGCGGCGAAATATGTGAACGATCATCCCTCTTGTCTCTATTATTTCAATATTTATAACGATAGTAAAAGTCGAGCAGATCAATTTCTAGAATGTATTTGTCAGCAACTAATTTGTGAGTACGGGTTGGAAGATTATCAACCGGATTCGTTACCGCAAGAAGCCACAGAAGATAGCAACTTTTTAAAGGATTTACTTCAACAAGTGAGTAATAAACTCAAACCCCATGAAAAAGTAGTGATTGTGGTTGATGCTTTGGAAGAAGTAAATCTGAGTGATCAACAAAACGGTTCTAATATACTATATTTACCCCGATATTTACCCAAAGGTGTGTATTTTCTGCTTACTCGTCGTCGAGAGTTAGAAACCCGGTTGTTGTTTGAAACCCCTCAAGAGATCTTTGATTTCAAGGACTATACCATGAACAGTCGAGAAGATATCAAAAAGTATATTTATCTCTTTTTTGAGGATGATGAATTTAAACACTCGTTAAATGAATGGATTGGTAATCAAAACCTCAATAAGAAAGAGTTTGTCGAGACATTGGCGGAGAAAAGCGAAAATAACTTTATGTATTTGAGGTATGTGTTACCGGAAATTGCCAAAGGTTATTATCAAAATTTACAGTTAGAAAATCTACCCCAAGGTTTAACGTCGTACTACGAAGACCATTGGCGGCGAATGGGAATGCAGGATAAACCCTTACCGAAGTTAAAGATTAAGATTGTCTATATTCTCGGTGTGTTGCGTAAACCCGTTTCTCGTCAGTTAATTGCTAAATTTGCGAGTGTAAAAGATGAAATAATCGTTCAAGAGGTACTCAATGAATGGTCACAGTTTTTGCATTATAGTCAAATTCTAGGACAAACTCGCTATAAAGTTTATCATGCTAGTTTTGCTGATTTTCTCTCCCGCAAAGAGATCATTGAAGCCGCAGGAATTGAAATTACAGAGATTCATGGTTCGATAACGAATGCTTTGTTAGAAGATTTGGATACAACTGAAGACGAGGACTAAAACAATGAGTCAAATTGGCAACTGGTTAGCTAGAAAAACAGAAGAAGATAGAGAGTTTGTTTTAACCGAACTTATTTATCATTTGGTTGAAAACTCTCAGTTCCGAGAGGTGCATCGCTTTCTAACCGATTTTGAGTTTATGCAAGCCAAAATAGAAGCGGTGGGAATACAAGCGTTAATTGAAGATTATCAGCGTGTTGAACATCTGGAAACTGACGAAACCTTGAGACTGCTACAACGAACTTTTGAACTTTCGGCTCATGTTCTCAATAAAGATACAAATCAACTCGCCAGTCAACTCTGGGGACGACTTTTATCATATGAAAATAATCCCCAAATTCAACAACTTCTGCAACAAGCAAAACGATGTCAAACCTCACCTTGGTTGCGTCCAACTGCTCCTAATTTAACACCACCCGGAGGAGCGTTAATTCGGACTCTTGTTGGACATGGTAATCAAGTTTCAGCAGTCGCTATCACTCCTGATGAGTCAAAAAATGAGTCAAAAATTGTTTCGGGTTCATGGGATAAAACTATTAAAGTCTGGGATTTAGCAACGGGAAAGATACTGTCTACTTTAAGCGGACATGGTAATCCAGTTTCAGCAGTTGCTATCACTCCTGATGGCTCAAAAATTGTTTCCAGTTCATGGGATCAAACCGTTAAAATTTGGGATGTTGCTACAGCAACAGAACTGTTTACTCTTAATGTACATAGCAGTCTGCTAAAGGCTCTTGCTATTAGTCTCGATTGTTCAAAAGTTGTTTCGAGTTCAAATGATAACACTATTCAAGTCTGGGATTTAGCTAAGGGAAAAGAACTATTAACTTTGAGCGGACATAGCGATTCAGTAAATGCAGTCGCAATTACTCCTGATGAGTCAAAGTTAGTTTCTGGTTCTTCCGATAAGACTATCAAAGTCTGGGATTTAGCGACAGGAAAGAAACTCTTCACTATCAACGGACATAGTGATTCTGTAGAAGCAGTCGTCATAAGTCCTGATGGATTGAAATTAGTTTCAGGTTCCAAGGATTGTAGTGTTAAAATATGGGATTTAGCAACAGGAACGGAACTATTTACTCTGCTCGGACACAACTATCCGATCAATATAGTCACTATTAGTTCTAAGGGTTCAAAACTTGTTTCTAGTTCATTGGATCAAACTATCAAAGTTTGGGATTTAAACAGTGGAAAAGAACTGTTTACTCTTGCTGGAGATAACAGTTTCAATTTTATAACAGCAATAGCTATTAGCCTTGATGAATCAAAGTTAGTTTCCAGTTCATGGGATCACACTGTAAAAGTTTGGGATTTAACAAGTGAAAAGCAACGGTTAACTATTCGTGGACATAAGGGTTGTGTAAATGCGGTTGCTATAAGTCCTGATGAGTCAAAACTGGTTTCTTGTTCATACGATATGACTATAAAAATTTGGGATTTAGCAATGCGAAGGGAAGTGTTTACCCTTGATAAAGATCATGGTACAGTAGTAGGGATTGTTATTAGTCAGGATGGTTCAAAGTTAGTTTCTAGTACAATGAATACAGTCAAAGTTTGGGATTTAGATAGTAAAAAAGAACTATTTAATTTTATTGAATATAGTTATGTTAATCATATAACAGGAATTGCTATAAGCTCTGATGAGTCAAAGCTGGTTTATGCTATATTAGGGTATAAAAGTTTCGTAATTAAAGTTTTTGATCTACCCAGTAAAAAAGAACTATTTACTCTAAGTGGACACAGGAGTTTCGTGAGAGCAGTTACTATCAGCCCTGATAGTTCAAAACTGGTTTCTGGTTCATGGGATAAAACTGTAAAAGTTTGGGATTTAGCTACAGGAAAAGAATTATTAACTCTCAATGGACATAGCAGTTCAGTAAAAGCAGTCGCTATCAGTTCAAACGGTTCAAAAGTTGTTTCTGCTTCATCGGATAAAACAGTTAAAGTTTGGGATTTAGCTACAGGAGAAGAATTATTAACTCTCAATGGACATAGCAGTTCAGTAGAAGCAGTCGCTATCAGTTCAGATGGTTCAAAAGTTGTTTCTGCTTCATCAGATAAAACAGTTAAAGTTTGGGACTTAAACACAGGAAAAGAAATAATCACTTTTATTGGAGATAGTAATTTTAATTGCTGTGCGATTAGTCCCGATAATCAAACGATTGTGGCGGGTGATGTTTCTGGAATGTTGCATTTTCTGCGGATAGAAGGCTTGGACGTGAACGGCGTTGATTGAACTGAATACTGATTCAATGACAGGAGATGTTTCACTACGTTCAACATGACAGGAAATATTTTGCTGCGTTCAACAGGATAAAATGCCAACATATTCAAGCTTGAACGTGAGGAAAATTGTCTTGATTTTGATGATTCGAGGGTTCGGAAAATCGGGAACCGCCATCGTTTTGAACGGGAGGTTGCGGCTTGAAAAATCGACAAATCATTGCGTCTTCAAGTAGAGGCGAACTGATTACCGAATTCACCAGACCAAACACACTAGAACTGATCATTGCAGTCAAAAACAATACATTAATAAGGCTCTTAAATTTCATCATATCACTCTGGAACTCTACTATTCACTCAGAGGAAATGGAGAAATTTTATGCAAATCCCGTTTTTCGTGTAACAGTGATTCCTCTGAACTCCGGTTCAGTAGGTGAGGTGAATAGAGAAATTAAATTGTTATAAAAATTCCTCCTCGCCTTCTAGGAGAAAGAGTTAGGTGATAAAATAAGTTTTGTATTATAATAACTTCCGAAGTAATTGATCAATTTGTTGTCGGGTTTGTTCGAGCTGAAAATTTTCATTGGCTTTTTGATAAGCTTCTGTAGCAACATTGGCAGCTAATTCAGGGTTTTGATAGCAATTATTAATCACGTTAGCCAGTTCTTCTGAGTTACCCGGAGTAATCAGCCAGCCTGTTTTTCCCGGATTAACTAATTCGACGACACCCCCCGCAGCAGACGCCACAATCGGAGTTTTACACAGCATTCCTTCAATAATTACTCGTCCAAAAGGTTCGGGAGAGGTGGAGGTGTGAGCGACTAAATTGCAAGCTGTCATTAAGGGTACAACATCAGAACAAAACCCTAAAAATTTAACTCGATTTTTGAGTCCCAAATCTGCCACTTGTTTGTGGAGTTGTTCGACATATTCTTGCTCTCCAAATAGTGCATCTCCGACTAAAAGAGCAGTCACTTTTTCAGGACAATGGGTTAAGGCTTCGAGTAGAATATGTTGTCCTTTCCAGGGAGATAAACGGCTAAAATGACCAACTACAAATTTACCTTCGAGTTCAAACTGTTTTCTAATTGTATTAACTTCGGAAGTCTCCGGTTGATAGTTTTCGGGTTGAAAACCATTATAAACAACTTGAGCAATTTCTAATCGTCCTCCAGATTCTAGAAAGGCTGTGCGAGTCGCTTCAGAATTGGTAATCACTAAAGAAGCAAAACGGTTTGCTAATGTAACAGCAACACGGCGATTTGTGGAACTAAAATGCTCGGCGTTGAGAATATCTCGTAAGTGATAAACTAACGGACGATTACTGAGAAAACTGGCTAAAGCCCCAACTACTAAAGCTTTTTGAGTATTTGCATAAATCAGATCATATTTTTTAGCAATTTTAGCAACATTTAAAACCAGTGGTGCAATGGAACTAAAGCTACCTAAACTTTGCAGAAATCCGCTATTTTTTTGAACGTTAATCGACTGATTTGTGAGGATTTTAACGGGTATTTTTTTCTGTTCGAGTAACTGACGAAAAGCCCCGTCTGCAAATAAACCCACTAAGCAGTTTTCACGATAAGGATAGGCTACATCAGCGAGAGAAAGTTCCGCACCGCCTAATTTACCACTTTGATCTAAAAACAGAATTTTCATGTTCTCTCGTTGGATTAATTCAGTTCATCTTATTAGTAATGTATTCAACTCTTTCTCCAGAATACGCATTCTTTTTGAGATTGAGAAAGTGAATCACAAAGGGTTGATAATTGTTTAGGTGAAAAAGGTGATTTACAGTAATAGGGATGTTTAGGAATTCTAGAGGTGTAATCAAAAAATACTGTTAATCGATCTGAGTTGATTGGTTTTTTACCTCGATGAAATACACAGGCTGGATCAACGAAAATAACTGTTCCGGCTGAACCATAACAGGATTTCCACTGAGTTTTAGGAATAACTTGCTGCATACGCTGTTCTTGAACATAACTATAATTATACCGGAGTTCCTGAAATATTGAGTCAGTTAAATATTTAGGGATATACTGAAAAGGGCCAATATCCGGTGTGACCTCATTCAAATAAATAATTATTTTTAACATCCGTCGATCTTCTTTATCAAGATGCCATAATCTTGTTTTTTTCTCAACATTGTTTGCTAAATCTCGACGGAAATAAACGCCATGATAGGCTACTGGAAGTTTAATATACTGTTCTGCAATTTGTAATATCCTTTTTTGTAAACCCCATTCAAAAATACAAGAAAATTCCATTAATTTTTCACAAGATGCCTTAATCATATAGGTTGATGAATGATTCGGTAAACTTGTTAAAAGCGAAGGAATAATTTGGTGAGTATCTTTAATTAAATTCGAGGTATAAGGAATGGCTAACTGTTCTAAAGTTGTAATAAAAATTCCATTTTTTTGTAGTCCCTGAACAACTATTGAATCATCGAAAGAAAGAGTTGGTAAAAGTTGACTATATTGCTTGATATTGTTCTGATATGCTTGTTGTGATAGTCTTTTTAATACTGTTTTGCATTCAACTTCAAACAACACTCGATTTCTGATCTTGTGCCAATTTTGAATAATTTGAACGCTACACCCTGAAATCGTGACGAAGAATTCGTCTTTAAGCATTTAGTACAATCAATAAAACTTGATGTGCAATCCGATCATGTCACACTCAGAAGGATTTGTCGAACTTTTTGGGCAATATGCAGCCAGTTGAAATGAGTAGTCGCATAGTCTCGACAACTATCACGGGAGGGTACTGATATCTCATCTGTAAGGATAGCTTGCAGTTTAAATGTAATCGATTCTACTGTTGTGGAATCTGTGATTAACTCAGGAGTGAATTTCCCTAAAATTTCTGGCATTCCCCCGACTGGCGTACATAAAACAGGTGTTCCACTGGCAAGAGATTCGAGTAAAATTAATCCAAATCCTTCTAAAGATTGAGAGGGAACAACCGTTAAATCGGCTGCTTGGTAAGCGATGGGTAATTGTTCATCGGGTAAATAACCGAGAAATTTAACGTGATTATTCAGTCCAAGTTCAGTAGCTTGGTGTTCTAATTGTTCTCGTAAAGTTCCTTTACCTGCAATGGCTAACCAAACATCAGGACAACTAGATTTTAGATTGGCTAACGCTTGTAGTAAGGGGCTAATTCCCATACGATGAACGAGGCGACGGGGTGTAAATAAAATAAAGCGATCTTGGGGAAAATTAAGCTGTTTACGGGCTTGTTTACGAGATAAATTAGCTTGAAAACGCTGGGTATCAACTCCGCCAGGAATAATATTGATTTTATTCCAAGGAATGTGATAGTTTTGATTTAAAATATCGCCGAAGGCTTTACTTAGAACAATAAAGCGATCGCAACGTTTGTATACTTCTTGTTCCATCCAATATTTAGCCCAAACTCCCAATTTTTTTGCACCTTCTTGTTCGCTTTCTAATGCCCAAGGGCCATGAAAAGTAAAGGTTATAGGTACGTCTTTCGGTAAGTTTGAAATTAGCGGTAAACTATACAGTGAGAAATGTAAGTTAATGGCATCTGGTTGAGTTAAATGTCGGTTGTTGAAGTTTTGACGAGTTAACCAAAGTCGTCTTAATAGTGAAGTATCGGGTTCGGCTAAATTGGTCAGTTTGATGGAAGAATTCGGTTCAATGGGTGGAAGTCCAACGCCGCATAATTCAATGTTACCTCCTTGGGAGGCAAGTTGATGAGTGAGTTCATAAACATAGCGATTTAGTCCACCTGGCATTGTGGGAAACCAACCATTTCCAACACAGAGAATACTAGCAGGAAATTTTAAAGATGTGTTCATAATTAAGTTAAAACAAGTTATCTACTTTTGAACTAATCAATATCAAAGCTTTCTCGACTATAAATTTGTAAGGCTACATCTTCAGTCATCTCAAAAATTGATTTCCGTTCTTCAAGTGTTAAAGATTCACGACGCATTTTAAAAATGTCAGCACTATTTCTTTTGAAATCCTGTACTCTTCCTTTCCTCGCCTCAGCAGATTTGTTTCCCTGAGTTTGTTTTACGATCTTATTTTCAACAGATTTAGACCAAGGCAAACTTAGATCTTCATAAAGTTGCTTAAAAACTAAGATTGGTTCTTGACTCAGTTGTTCATGAGTAATGACTTTCCAATTTGGATATTGTTTACTTTGCTCTAACAAAACTTTATAAATGACACGCCAAAGTGCAGCAGTCGCTAGAAGTGGATCTGACCAATCTTTGGTTAAAAAATCTACTTCATTTTTAAAGTAATCTTGAATTAGATAAGGTTGATCACTGAACTGATCTGGACCAAGTTTAAAATCAACTCGTTTGATACTAGCAACAAAAGATGCAGGATGTTTTACGATAATGACAGGTTTTACTCCAAAATGAACATAGAGATATTCACACATTAAACACCCAATAGGATCTTTAATAATTGCTGAATTATGGAAAGGATTTATTTTGGCTATTCTTAAGTAGAATTTTCCTCGACTTCCAATAGTCTGTTTAATCAGTTGTTTATGCCAGGGATCATCTTTTGGAACTTTAGTTCTAAGTTTAAAGTCATAGGTAAAAATTCGTTGAGTAAGCTGATGATACTTTTGCATCTCCTCGGTATCTAAAGTAGGTTTTACATAGCGATACCATTGAGTTACGCCTGGTAAACCACATTGAGGATTAAAAGGTTCGTGAATGTAATCTACCTCTAGAGGTAAGCTCAAATTCATGCCAACAAATGTTGTTCCCGTGCGAGGCGCTCCCGTAACGAAAACCCAATTTTTGATTGAACTATTTTCTAACTTTATCATAATATAAGCAGTAAAAAAGGGCAGATTAATATAAAAGTAATGAATTATTGATCATTGGATAATTTTTCATATTTCTTATATAAAATTTGAGCTTCTTGCAACAAAGCAGTATTTTTAGGTTTTATAAGTTCTCGTTTTTTTATCTGTTTTATATTCTGTCTTTTAGATACTTTATTATTATTTTTTGGAGGTCGGCACTCTTTATTGACTTTTGCTACATCAATCGTATCAAAGTTGCTTCCAAATCGTTGATTGATTTTATTGACAACTAAATCTAAATGTTGTGTGGTTTGTGTAAAGTTACTAACAATATAATGTTCAGAATATGGCTCTAGTTTTCTGTAAAAAGCAATGTAGCTTTGTAGAGCTTGAGATACAGAAATATGAGGCCATCGACTGGTCAGAGAAAGAATAGTGCCTTCAGGTTCTCGAATAGTTAGCCAAACAGGAATATTTTGCTCAATCGCTTGAAGAATTTGAGATGGAGAGTGCATATGATGAGCTAATTTGATATCTTGGCTTTGAGAAAATTGAAAAGCCGCCGTTGCAAAACTATTTGCTGAACCTTGAAATCCATCAATTACCAACTTAGTATGTGGACACACAATGCGTTCTTCTGGATTTGCATTGATAGCTTTTTTCTTTATCTGTCCCCACCAAATATAAAATTGATATAAGAACCAATAACTGGGTTCTCTAGCAACGAATGAGCGAACAGAGAAACTGAATCGTCTGGGAAGATTCATTAATGAGCTTTGCTGAATTTTAACAATTAATTGAAAAGTCTTCATAGATTTGACGACAAGAGATAGATGAGAAAAATTTTGGTAAAAATGTAGTTATTTAGGGTTGGGCGGAGTTTAAAGTCTTGATATTTGTGCTTTTTTGAAAATTATAATATTTCTTGGCAGCTACGCCCAGGCTCAGAAAAGACCATAATATCATACCTTGAACCTCTACATAGGATCGGGTTAAAGGAAGTTGAATAAAGGTGCTAACAGCAATGGCACGGGCAGCACTAGCAAATTGATCATTACGAGTTTCAGAACCTTGAAATAAACTAAATATTAGTATAAGAATTCCACCTAAGTAAAAGAGAGTTCCAAACCATCCTAAATCTAAAAGTGTAGATAAAATTCCACTATCATGGGCAAGCCCACCGATACCTCCTCCTAAGTAACTATTAAGAGCATCATCAATGAGTTTAGAGTAGGTTTCCTGTCTAGCCTCAGCACTATTATCTTCCTGTAATTCGCTAAGGGTACTAAAACGAGCTGCAAGAAAATCAGAAAAGGGCTGTAAAGTAACTAAAGGAATAATACTGATTACTGTTAATATCAGTGTGATTATAATCCGCATTTGAAGATTAGCTTTGAGAGATCCAGTTAGTAATAACAGTCCAAACAAATAACTAGCCCATGTAGTCCGTTTTCTGGCAAGTAAAAAGGAAAGATAACCCACTCCTGTAACAGGTAGACTTAAGGTTCCTTTATTGGGATTAACCAGTAGTAGCAGTAAACCAGATGCCATTACAATTCCAAAGGGTTGATTTGAAGCCATGGTACTCCAAACATTTAATCCCAAAGGTTCGGGCTTTCCACCACTGGCAAACTCGGCTTTAATTAACCAATACACATCCCATTGAGGAGCAATCAAAAATTGCACAACCCCGTAAGTTCCCATCACCAAAACACCCCACAGAAAGATCCGTTGAAGAGTTTTACGATAGGTGAGATAATTTTGCCAATTCATTAATAAATGAAAACCAAACAAAATGGGACAAAGCCAATCTAATAATCCAATACCCACCTTTAAAATTGATCTATTGATCAATCCAATTAGAAATCCATAAAATACTGCTAACAACGATAGAATATAAGGAAAACCACCCTGCTGATAGATTTTTGGTAGATTTCGCCAAAGAGTGATGACTGTGATAAATGTCACTAAGAAAGGAGCGAGTAAGATTGGACTGGGTTCAGTATAACTACTACGATAATCGGATAAACGTCGAATTAACGGAGTTAAAAACCATAGCCACCATGTAAAACCTAGATATAAAAGGGGATAACGAAAATATAAAAATACTCCAACTCCCAAAGCACCAGCAGGAAAAAGTAGATTTAAAATCTTTCCTAACCCCGCCAGAATACATAGAGTTGAAACAAGAGTAAATCCTAATATCGCAGTCCAAGCTAGGGCGGGCTGCAAGCTAAAAGGCTTTAAAAATGATTTTTTATCATTCACGAAATTTCTCCTATCTGAACGTTACTTTTCTTTTTTAAAGCCTCAGCAAAATTTTAGGATTTATACTGTGTTAAACTTCCTACAGATTGGCTAAATGACTGACTGTTTTTCCAAGTTTTCCAACCCTGAAAATGTCCGCGTATCGATACAATTAGCTTTTTTCCGGCAACTTTTCCTTCGCTGGGTAAAAATCGAACCCACTGCACCAAACCTCGCTCACCTCGGGTTCCGACTAATATTGCCCAGAACATGAAAATGAATCGTTGTATCGGTGAGAAATAGTCTAATACAGCTAACGTTTTATTATGGACAATATTAAACATCGCCAGCTCATTAAACTGATTTCGTTGATCTTCGTCAAACCGTTTTCCTAAATAATGGTCAACTTCAATATTCGGATCATAAATGACCTTCCAGCCTGCTTTTTTTAAGGCTAAACAAAACTCAATTTCATAATGAATTTGAGAACTTGTGCCTAGCATTCGAGTATCAAAGCGCTTATCCCCAATTGCTTTTCGTCGAAAACTCATATTAACGCCTTTAAGCACATCAACTTCACGAGCTTCTCCTACTCCAAAGTTATGGTTGCCAATAACCCGTCCAAACCATTGAAGTCGCCCGACCACTTGCCGCGAACCTGCTTTTAATTCATTGTTGATATACATAAAGTCACGTCCACCCACTCCGCCTACTCGGTCATCGGATAAAAAATGAGCTTCAATACGCGCCAGCCATTCTGGGCGAGGTACAGCATCATCATCTGTAATCGAGATAATATCTCCATGAGCAGCATCCAAAGCCATATTGAGAGCCGCAATGACTCCAGATGCGGTTACTGTGATTATATTCAGTGGTAAACTCTCTGGGTTTAAGGTTTCTAAAAAAGTCCAGGTTTGGGTATCTATATCCCGAACTGTAACAATGATTTGATCGGCAAGTCTGACTTGATTTTTCAAGCCTTCTAGACAATTTGCTAAGTCTTGAGGACGACGATAGGTTGGAACAATGACAGTTATTTTCATGGAAATTTATTTCTATAGTTCTAAATGTACTATTTTTTTACAACTTAGCAGCAAAACTAAACTACCACAACTCCAAAAAGCGAGAACGCTGAATAATATCTGGCCATGCACTCAGAGCATTTTTTCGGAGCAAATATTGTGTGGTATGAGGAAAATAGATGCTCAAAAAAGTAGCCAACTTGATCGGATTTGGAAATAAATCTTTATAACGTTTCACACCAATATAAAGTCGAGCTGCGATTTGATGGATATCATAATCAGTAAGTTTGCCAATCTGATTATTATCTAAAGTGTTTTTCTCTCCTTCAAAACGAGGACGAGTATCTAAAGCTCTCAGTTCTTTACAGAAAAGAATCTGATAACCTAGCTTCAAAGCCCGCAAGCAAAGAATAGCATCTCCTTGGCCAAAAAAGATTTCTTCTTCCCATTGAGCATCATAAAAGAATGAGCGAGGAAACACGGCAGCATGAATATGTACACATTCGGGATTTCCATCAGTAGGATGATAGTATCCTCGGAAAGAAAGTTTAGTTGGAAAGTTTTTTTCACGCCCTGATTTAGTATAGCTGACTCCGGTTAAAAATGTATATTTTTGCTCTTGAGGAGAGAGCGTTGCATATCTATCTAGAGCGTTGGCAATAAAGTCAGAATCCAGCCAAATATCATCATCAACAAAGGCGATGAAGTCAGTATCTTCGATAGAATTAACAGCACAGTTGCGGTTAGCATTAACACCCCGTTGAGGGCCGAGAACGTACCGAGTTCCCGGATATTTTTCAACAATTTCGCGGTGCTTTTGTTGCATCTCTGGGTCGGGTGAATCATCGGAGACAACAGCCGCATGGGGTTTGACCGTTGAGTTCCAAATAGCCGCCAGACAGGTCTCTAACCGTTCGGGAGCATTCCTTACTGTAATACAAGTTGATAATCGCATATTTGATGATTCTCCAATTTAAGGTTACAAACTTTTTTTTCTGATTTATGTAGACAAGGTATCGGATAAAAAAAACTTTCTGATAGTGGTTAAAGCTGAGGTCGGCAAATAGCCTTTAGTAAACCGCAGCAAGTCACGCATCATATTAAAGAGAGCGTATCCCAAAGACGTGTATTTTGCCACATCTATCCAGGCAGTTATCCAATGTATATAATGCTTCTCCCTAAAAAACTCCCGGGCGGCTGTCGAGTAAATTTCAGCGTAGAGACGGTTTAAGGGTAAAAGTTCTTGTTGTTCCTTTTTCATCAGAGGATAAAGTTGTTCTAAGTAGACAATTCTTGATTGTTTCCTTTCTTCTATCTTGCTGGCATTAAAGTCGGTCATTTGACCCTGATTATGCTTTCGTATAACGACGAGTGGTTGTTCTGTGAAAACAGGCTGATAATTATGTATGAAACAGCGAGCGTAAAATTCTCGGTCTGCTCCAACTCTGAAGGATTCGTTGAATAAGCCCACCTCCTCAAACATCTCTGATTGTAGGACGACACAGGAAGGGCTAATGATAAAACTTGATGTAACAAGAAGCTGATGAATTGGAGAGATAAATCTGTCTAAATCATATTTTTGAAGCTTGACAATTTTCTCCTCTTGAACGGTATCCCAAAGCAAAACGGTACTCACGCAGAAACTTCGCTCTCGACCTTCTAAGGCTAAAATTTGAGAGGATAAATAATTCGCTTTCCAAATGTCGTCCGAGTCAAGAAATGCAATATATCGTCCTTTCGCTTGATTAATACCTAGATTTCGAGCGGCAGGACATCCCACGTTTTCATTGAGGGTAATTAAATGTATATCGGGATACTCTCGAGCTATAAATTCTGAAGTTCCATCCCCTGAGTTGTCATCAACAACAATAACTTCTACCTTTTCCTGATAATCTTGAGACAATATACTGGTTAAGGCTTCCTTTAACATCGTCAGGCGATTGTATGTCGGAATAATTACTGAAACATCAAAATCTTTGTTCATGACATTTTCTGTGAGAATTTTCAAGTTCAAATCTAATTTATCATCTTTGGTTTAGCTTTTTGAAAAGATTTTATCAATATTTCAACTCTAAATTTTTATCATATTTTCCGAGTTAGCTTTTTTTTAATGTAAGAGAGTAGAGTTCTGGTCATATAATATAAACCATAACCTGGAAATGTATAATTAGCAATTTTTTTTGAGCAAATAAACCATTGCTTAAAGTTATTCTGTTTGAGATACATTCGAGCATACTTTTTATACAAATCTGCATAAAGCCGATTTTGAGATACGTTTAATTTACTTTTATCTTTAATTAAAGGATAATTTTTTTGAATGCTCAATAATCGATTTTTAATTCTATCTTGTTGATTTTTTAGATCCGTTAACTGTTCTTTATCATGTTTACGTTGGATGACTAAAGGTTTATTTGTCAGTATAGGAACATAATCAGCTATAAAACATCGAGCAAAAAACTCTGCATCTTGACCGTATCTAATTCTCTCATCTAATAAACCAACTTCTTGTAGTACCTGCTGAGGAAAAATAACGCAGGAAAAAGTATGAATAAAATTCCCGACCATCATATGATGAAGAGGTGAGGTGTATTGTTTTAAATTAGGCTGCAAAACTTGAATCTGTTTTTCATTTTTTACAGTATCCCAAACCACGATATTACTAACGCTGAAACACTTATCTTTACCTTCTAAAGCTGAGATTTGAGTTGGAAGATAATTTTTTTCCCACAGATCATCGGAATCGAGAAAAGCAATGTATTTTCCCTTAGCTACTGATAAACCCCGATTTCTGGCAGCGGCGGCTCCCCCATTTTGCTTGAGACTAATCAAGTTTATTTGCGGATATTTGTGATCAATAATTTCCGAAGTTTTGTCCGAAGAATTGTCATCAACAACAATAATTTCAACCGTCCCATCGAACTCTTGAGTCAAGACACTTTTAAGTGCTTCTTCCAGCATATAAATTCGATTGTATGTGGGAATAATAACCGAAACATCAATTTTCTGATTCATGGTAAACTGTTCCTTCTTTATATGTTGTATCGAACTTTTACATTTTTTCTCGAACCGGATGATTTGGATGAACTAAAGTTCAAAGTTTTAGAGAGAGGGTTTCTTAATACCAAAAACTTTCTTAATCATATTTTTCTGCGTTACCTGTGCTGTTTTCTGAAAAAATTGAAACGTTCTGAAATCGGGTTGATTGACAAAAACTTTGAAGCCCAACTTCAGATAATCTATAGGAGAGCCGTATATTTTATAATAGGCAGCCGATCCCATAGAGTTTAGAAATGATATTACGGGTTTCATACCGTTTTCTTTTAGTTTCATATTCAAAAACTCCTCACGCAAAACTAAGAACTCTTTGCCATGAACTTTCCTTGTACCATCAGACCAATTATTTTGACCGTGAATCCGATATTGACCAAGACTTTTATCAATACCATATACATTTCCTAACAGGAGTGCAGTTTTAACCACAAAATCGTCTGCTGATGTCTGCACGCCAAACTCTGGAATTGGAAAAATGCGTTCGGCAAGCTTTCTGGCGATCACATTTCCGCTGGTAGTAGAAGTAGCAAAAGGTACATACTTAGATTTACAAGCAAACTGATAGAAATTAGAATAATCCTTATATTTATTGTTGAGTTTAGATGTCTGTATGCGACTCAAAAAATTGCCGCATTGATCTACAACATCCAAATTATGAGATACAAGAGTTAAAGGACTAATTTCCTGTTGGCTCAAAATTAACTTTACACATTCTTCTACTTTCTCAGAGTAAAAGGTGTCATCGGAGTCTAAAAAACAAATCATCTCACCTTGAGAGGCTTTCCAACCCGAATTAAAAGCGGAACCTTGACCCCGATTTTCTTGAAATATTGAAACGATTTTATCTCCATAGCTTGCAATAACTTCTCGGGAATTGTCGGTAGAACCATCATCTACAACAATCACTTCGATATTAGAATAAGTTTGATTCAATGCACTATCAATTGCATCATTGAGAAAGTGTCCGTAGTTATAGTTGTTAATGAGAACGCTGACCAAAGGTTTCGATGTTTCTAGATTTGTCATTTTTACACCCCTGATTTAAGTCTAAAAATATTGACTGGAAGACCGGAAAAGCCCAAATAATATTGGATAAAAAATGCTTAATATTCGGATAAGTTTTGAGTTTTAAGAGACATCATTTTTCCACTTTAGCGCTCTTATGCGAGTTGATACCATCTCAAGGTCTACCTCGAATTTATGTAGTGTTCCTTTCGGCATTGAGGTTTTGTGATTGGCTAAATGAAACAAGATTCTGGTCTGTATATTTTTCATTCGAGAAGCTCCTTTTCTTTGTAAAGTTTGAGTAAAAGGTCGGGTTTAAAGTAAGCGATAATACGACCCGAAACAAAAAGTAGCTCAAACCACAAGACAATGGGGACTGCCAATGGAAAAAAAAGTAAGTAGCGTGAGTTTTGTGACAAAACAGTACGGATTTGTTTAAGACGGAACGGCTTGATCTGAGAAATTGTTTGGCTAACACCGTGTGTTTTTTGCTCGGGTGTAAAGTTGATATGGGCTGAGAGTTGAGAGGAGTCTGTAATATCTACACTCTCTGTCAATCGATGCTTGATTACTTCTCTTAAAGCTTTATCACGTCCTTTCAGTAAATAACGCCAAAAAATGAAGGATGGTGTTGGAGGTTCGTGAGTCGCTTGTGCTTGAGGATGTTTCCAAATTTGCTTTCCTTGAAGATCACACAGGTAATAAGTATGTAATGCACAATTACTTCGATAGAGCGGTAAATTAGTGGGAAAAGGATTTTGCAGTAAAAATTCCCGGCGAAAAGCCACTCCATTCAAAAAGTAGTGATTTGAGATATAGGGTTCTTTTTGGGAAGTGAACCGAGGAAAGAAATAGTGCATTGCTACAGCTAATTCGTAGGGATTTCTAACTGGTGTGCTTGTTTCTCCACCTATCACCTCAATGTCATAATTCTGCGATAAAGTTGTGAGTATACTGCTTAACCATTGAGGTTCATATTCGCAGTCCGAATCCATATAAATCACAATCTCACCCGTTGCTAGTTCGGCTCCCAAAAGTTTGGCTTCGTGATAACCAATTCCCGGTTCTCGTTTAACGGTAATCCAAGGATATTTTGTACTTAGTTGTTCGATAATTTCTGGGGGCGCGTTACCACCATCTATAATTAAAAACTCGTTAGCCTGACTCGGAGAAATCTCTTGAGTAGCTATCGAAGCTAAACTTCGATAAATATTTTCAAGTTCAACGCTGGATAGGTTTTCGGTTTCATATACGATAGAAAAGCTAGGAAGTTGGAGTTCTGTGTTTAGCTGCATGGTTTTTAAATTTATTGTTTGCACTTAGAGATATTAAAAAAAGTTAACGGTATTATACCTGATGAACTTGTAAAGTTCTTTGGAGTTGCCTCAACCCTTTTCTTAAGGTACTCCTTAAAGTCCGGCGCAAACTAAATTTACCGTATAAAATCGAGTTGTTGTGATAATATCTAGGTGAAGTTATACGCCAATTTTCTGAATCATTAATTCTTTCGCATATTTTTGCCAAGTTCTCCTCATGACCATGAAAGATTTTGACATTTCCCCAAATACCATCAGGATAGGGCAAGCGATAGTTGTAGTTTGACGGCAGAACACCAAAGCGAATATCACTATGGTAAAGCGTATTCCGAAATGGGGGTTGATCCTGTTTTTCTCCCCAATCTTTATGAAGTTTTGCCCAGTCAGAAAAGAAATTATCTATTCGTTGGTTCTTTTGATACACAATTACTCCTGTATTTAGGTTAGGAAAGCAAACAGGAACACCATTTTCTTCTACATTGCCTCCATTTCTTTTCAGTTTAACCATCCATCTTGGGGTAACGGCAAGAGCGATCTCAAACCGATTAAGCATCTCGAATAATTCCCAAATACTATCAGCAATATAAGTATCTGTATCAAGATATAAAGTATTTTCAAAAGGAGTTTTGCGAAGTGACCACATCTTTAATTGCTTGATTCCTACCTCATTTGGTGCTTTGATTTGGATATCAAAGAGTTCTTTCGGAAGTGGTGTATCGGATACGATTGCAGTTTTAATATTCGGCATGACAGCCTTAACACTTTGAGCCGATTGCAATGCCTCTTTAATCCACCGTTCCCCTTTTGCATAATAGAGAATACCCCTAGAATTTGGACGACCTGCTAGATAATTAACCTCTGGACTCTGCATGATTATTTTCCATCCTGTTTAGCTAACTTGACTTAAATCGTGCTGCATTTGATGATATTTCCAAAGTTTTCCACGCTGTTCTAACAACTCTTGATAACCTCCCTCTTCCACAATTTGTCCTTGTTCAAGCACTACAACTTTGTCTGCTCTAACAATGGTTGAAAGTCGATGAGCAATAGCAATTACCGTTCGACCTACGGCTAGTTTTTCCATTGATTCTTGAATTAATCGTTCTGAAACTGAATCTAAAGCGCTGGTTGCTTCATCCAGAATCAGAATATCTGGATCGCGTAAAATGGCGCGGGCGATTGCAATTCGTTGTCGTTGACCTCCCGATAATCGTACACCTCGATCTCCTAATTTTGTATCTAACCCGAGAGGGAGTTCTTGAATAAAATCCAAAGCATTGGCAAAACGAGCGGCTTCTAAAACAGCTTCCTCTTCGACATTTTCTAAAGCATAGGCTATATTATCTCGAACGGTAGTATTAAATATAAAAGTATCTTGACTCACCACTGAAATTCTTCGACGCAGTGAGTAAATATCAAATTCTCGTAGATCTATTCCATCTATTAAGATTTGACCTTGAGTAACATCATAAAAGCGAGGAACTAGACTTGCTATAGTTGTTTTTCCTGCTCCCGATGCACCTACCAATGCGGTTGTTTCTCCTCGATTAAATGTTAAATTAATACCCTTCAAGACTAAATCTTTTTCATCATAACCGAACTTAACCGATTGAAACTCTATAGATTTTTGTAATTTAACGAAAGGCTGAGTTCCATTTTTTAGATAAAGTTTATCATCAGTTCTCAGGAGTTCTTTAATATTATCAATTGAACCTTGAAAACCACTCAGCCTTGTACGAGCATTATTAAGTTGACGAGTAATTGGCATTAAGCGAAATAGAATAAATAGAAATGTGAGTAAGGAAGAAATCTGTAATTGATCGTTTGGAATAAAAATAGCAAAAGATAACATTAATATTCCCACTAAAATCAGGGTGGCTACGGCTTCGGAAATCGGAACCACTGAAGCACTATAGGTAACAGTATCATTTTCTGTTTCTAAGAGTTTTTTACTGGTTTGGTAGAAACGTTTACGCTCGAAGTCTTCCGCCGCAGATGCTTGAACTGTGTTAATTCCATTAATAAACTCGATTGCGGTTGCAGTATAGGAACCTCTAGCTTTTGTTTTTTCAAAACTGATCTCTCTAACCTTCTTAATAAGAGTGGAAACTCCGACCGTTAGCAAGCTAAACAGTATCAGTGAAAGAACAGTTAACTGCCAAGATAGTAACATCATCGAAATAATGTATACCATCAAAACCGAACTTCTTACTAATATAAAAAAGAAAAGTTGAACAGCTTGCATTAACTGTCCAATTTCAGAGGTAATACTATTAACTAACTCTCCGGAACGAGTTTTGCTGAAAAAACTTAAGCTTAGTCCTTGAAGTTGTTCAAATATACGAACTCGTAAATAATATCCCAGATAACTCTGAGACAAGCCACCGTAGACATCACTCAGATACATCATACTGGTTCGTGCTAATGTTGTTAGTAATATCAGAGCAGATATTCGATAAATTCGCGCAATCGTTGTGGCATTTACTCCCAGTATCCAAATATCAAACCATTCAATTCCTGTACGGATGGGTTCTGCATCTGGTTCAGTAAGGTTTTGTAAAAATGTTAAAAGAAATCCAACTCCAAATCCTTCAAAGGCTGCTGCCAAGAAAGTAAATATTATTGCTAGAGTCAGAGTTTTACGAAAATTTTTAAATTCTTTAAAGATAACAGAATTATCTTTCCAAATACTGGTCTTTTTAACTAGATGTTTGAAATTTTTTTTGAGTTCTAGAGTTAGAGTCATATTCAAAAACTATCCTTGTATATTTTAGGAGATTAACAATGAAATTTTGGTAAACTAGCTATAGTCTCGCAAGTTAACGATTGAGTGGGTTACTGAATTTGAGAGTTGACCATTTTTTTCGATATACGTTATTTGGTTACTTTTTGTGTTGTTAGAAGCATTCGCGACAATTCCAATAACATTTAATTTTTTAAGCATTGTAGTTGCTTGATTAAGTTCTGTTTGAGTAATTTGATCGATTCGTTCGACGAGAACAACTCCATCACAAAATGAAGCCGTTTCTAGGACATCTACTGTTCCCAGAATCGGAGATGTATCCAATAATATTAAATCATAATTTCTTTCAAAAATTGTCATCAGTTGTCGCATTTTATGAGAACTCAAAAGCTTGACTGGATCAGCAGTAATTGACCCTCCGGTTAAAACGTCAATACTCAAACCTAAAGCAGAAATTTGATTTAAGTGGGGCATCGAAACTTCATTTGATAAAAAAGTTGATAATCCTTGTTCATTAGAAAGATTGAGCTGTTCGTGGAGTGCGGGAGAACGTAAGTTTGCATCGATTAGTAAAACCCTCTGATGTAAGCGAGCTGCGCTTATAGCTAATCCGACAACTAAAGTCGATTTACCGGCTCCGTTTAGTGCTGAAGTCACTAATAGAGATTTGGGTTTTTTGGGTGAACTCAACAGTTGGATATTTTTGTAAATCAAGTCAAGGGATTCTCGAAATGGAAGCCAATAAATAGTCCGTAAAATTACAGAATCTTGAGTGGAAGATTTACGGAAAGGTAGATTTATAATTGAACTGCTGGATTGAGCATGAGGAATTTTAGGCACAATTCCTAATAAGGGTATCGCAACCTTTTCCTTTAAATCATCAGAACTATGAACTGTATCATCCATACTTTCTCGCAAGAAAGCAGCAATTCCTCCAAGGAATAATCCCACTACTCCGCCCAAAGCTACATTTTTTTTCAGATTGGGTGCAATTTGTCTTCCTAACTGAGGAGGTTCTACAACTTGCCAATTGAACCCTCCTCGAGTAATTTCTAAACTAATTTCTTGCCTTTTTTCTAACAGTTGCTCAATCGTCATCCGTTGAATTTCTACTTCGGGCTGTAATCGATTGTAGTTAGCAATTACACTTGGAAATTGATTCAATCTTGCTCGCAGTTCTTCTTCACTTACCGCTAAACTTTGCAGGCGAGCTTGTAGTGTTTGCAATTCTGTTTGAGTTTCAGCGAGTTGACGAACTAACTCCTGATCGATACCACTGAGCTGTCCAGTTTTGAGTAAATCTTCGGCTGTTATATTAAGTTCGGCTGGGATTCTCCCTAAAATTCGGATGATTTCTTGTCTCAATAATGCCAGTAAACTTTGACGTTGTTCCAGTAACTTTTGCACTTCGGGATCAGCATCGGTAAATATTGTTCGTTGTTCAGCCAGAAGAATTTCTGTTTGTTGAAGTTTATTTAATAATTCTTGATAACGAGAAGATTCACTTAAACGAGCTGTAATTTTTGCTTGTTGGGGAGACAGTTCAAGTTGCTCTTGTAAGGTTTCATAACGGGCTTGAACACTTTGATATTGAATACGGGTTTCGAGCAAATCTTTTTCTACAGTGTTCAGTGCATCACTGACAGCTTTAGCTTGCTCTTCAGGATCAATAAGGTTTTCTTTTTCCCGAAATGCTTCTAAAGATCCTTCAGCTTGAAGTAATTTTTCTTGAGCAGTCGGCAATCCTTCATTTATAAATGATAACCCTTGCTCTAAACGGAGTTGATCTTGTTTGATATTATAGTCTTGATAGACTTTCTGCATTGCTGTTAACACTTCCTGAGTTTTAATCGGATTATTATCGGTGTATACTGCTTCAAAAACTCGAGTTTGAGTGTCTCCCTCTTCTATTTGAGATAAAGTTAAATTTTTCTCAATGTCTCCTCCTTCTATTAATGGATATTCTGGTCGTAGTAATTTGGCTGCTTTTTCTGTAAACTGAGAACTTCGCATCAGTGTCAATTGAGTAGCATAATCTTCTTCCGAAGATAGAGTTTCTTGTTCTCCTTCTAAAGTCGTTTTAGCCGGAAAATTAGGCTGAACTAAAAGCTGCATTTTACTTTCATAAGTTGGTTCGGTATACCACTTCGTTTTAACCACGGCAATCGATAGAACGGTTACAAATATAGTCAGCAGCCAAAAGCGTCGGCGCAGAATAATTTCTAAGAGTTTACCATACCCTAAATCTGCTTCAGAATTGTTCTCAGAAAAGTTTGATGTCATGACCCTCTACCTAAGCAATTTTGGACTGGGGTTCTTCAATTATAATTCTTTGTCCACAAAGCTGTTTGAAGATGGGTTCAAGTTTACTAAAAAATGCAGTCTGTGAAAATTTATTCACCGCATGATCTCTAATTCCTGAATAATTCCATTGAATTTCCTGGAATTTAATTAGGGCTGCATAAAGTGATTCTGATGTTTGTTCCTCAAAAAATAATCCTGTATATTCAGGAATTTGAGTATCTAAGACACCACCTGCACCATAGGCAATAACAGGGGTGCCACTGGCATTTGCTTCTACCGGAACTAAACCATAGTCTTCTAGAGCAGAAACAATTACAGCACGGGCATTTGTCATTAATTCTTTGCGCTGTTCATCACTGACAAAACCTAAAAATTCAATATTCTCTTTTGCTAAAGATCTCAACGATTCTTCTTCGGGACCACTACCAATAATTTTCAAGGGTAATCCTAATTTATTAAATGCTTTAATCGTGATATCAATGCGCTTATATCCTAAGAAACGAGATGCGACAAGAAAATAATCTTGTTTTGAACTCGAAAAGAAAAACTTATTGGTATCGATAGGATAATTCACGACCATCGCATTTTTGTTGTAAATTTGCCGAATGCGCTTGGCAACTTCTGTCGAGTTAGCAATATAAACATCTGGTTCCTGAGCATATTTATGATCAACTTTTCTCATCGCTCGGAAGACTTGCTCTAGAAATGGATAAAATGCTCGATATCTTTGATATTTGTCTAAGTAAGTTTCCGTATCCCAAAGAAAACGAGTAACATTATGACAAAAACAGATATGCTTGGCTCCAATTCGCTTTCTCACTGCTTTCGCAAAGCTAGTGCTACTACTAATAATTAAGTCGTACTCTTGTAAGTCTAAAGCTCGAAAAGCTCGATAATAAAATGGTGCTAGCAGTCTAAAATTTTTGGATGCTCCCGGAATATTTTGCAGAGCTGTTGTGTATACAAGTCTATTTTCAAGATTAATTGTTTCTTGAGGTTCATATAATGAAGTAAAAATATCTGCTTTTGGAAAAGCATGGCAAAGCAGTTCAAAAACCCGTTCTGCTCCTCCTTTTTGAGTTAGATAGTCGTGAACTAAGGCGATTTTCATAGATACATCCTGTCTAATATATACTTCTTAAAGAAGTTCATTTATTTTATTTTAAACATTTAAACATAGTTTAAATTTATGGTAAAAATATAATCTATATTTCATAATCTGTCAACTTAAATTGCCGAAACCGAAACAAGCATCTTTTTCTTTGGTGCTTAATTGAATGAATTACAGATCACAAAATAAGAACGTCTATTGGTCTATAAATTAGCATTCTAGAACTATACACTTCATAATCTTAGTCCTTGGTTTTCTCCGTTAATCTACATCGTAGAGCAAGAGTTTTTTAATTGAGTTGCAGTTAGTACATCAAATTTTATTTTTAAATAACTAATGTTAACCTCTGTTATTATAACATGATTTTTACAATTGGCAAGAGTTATGTAATCTTTTTATTGTCTATATATTTATACCTCTACCGATCAATAAAATCTAATACTAAGTCCGGTTGTCAAAATCCCTTTATAGAAATTGACCTAATCCCGTTCTATCATAAATAATCTAGGCTCCGAAAATGAGAGGAGTATGAGAACCGGATTTAGCATAACATAACCCATTTATTGATTTTAAACTCAATCAAGGTTTAACTCAATCCATCTCAAGGCGACGCTAAGAAACTGTTTATTTTTCTCCATAAATAGTGACTATGATTCGACGTTGACGTGGTTTAATATCACACTCTAAGTGAAAAATTTGTTGCCAGGTTCCTAACTCTAACTGACCTTGTTTGATCGGAACGGTTAATGAAGGGCCAAGCCAAGTGGCTTGTAGGTGAGAATGTCCATTACCATCATGCCAAGTTTGTTCGTGACCATAGTCTTGACTCGGTGGAATTAATTGATTTAGAATTTCTGGTAAATCTTTTTGTAATCCGGGTTCAAATTCAATTGTTCCAATTGCACCTGTACTACCTATATTAAAAAGATTTACCATTCCAGTTTTAATACCAGAACTTTTAACGATTTTATTAGCAGCTTGGGTGAGATCTTGCATATCTCCATTTCCGGTTGTGCTAATTTCTATTGAATCTTGATGCACCATACTGGTCTACGCTGTTAAGATTGTGATGGCTAAAAAATTAAGAGAGTGATTTTATTTCAAACTCTTTATCACCAATTTAGGGAACTTTACTCAGGACAAAGACACTCCCTTCATTCCCTCGTCCAATTCGCATATTATCATCTAGATAGGTAAAATCCAACCATCCTTGTTGAGTCTCTGGATTAATTGTAAAATCAATTCCTAAAAACTTTTTGTCTGTTTCAATTGCATTAATAAACTGATTAGGAGATTGATAACCCAAAAAACGCTGTAAACCGACGACAAACCGATTAAATTTAACCTCAACTCGTCGATTGGAAACCGATTCAAATTTAGCAACTACACTCACTAAACCTTCTGAATACGGAATACCAACCAACTCCGCTATATTGTATATTTTACCTGTTTGGACTCGTATACATTGATAGACATTGCTAAGATTATAGAAGGGAAAACGATCAATTCCTAATAATTCTTGACTACTGGTATAAAGTAATTTCCAGTTTCCATCCAAAAGTTCGGCTACTTCTAGAGGCTGAGGATAAGGATTATAATCTTCGAGTTGAGCGATTGCTGCTAAAATTGCCTGACAATCTAGCTTACTTGCTAATAAACCGCGATTTTTGCCGTAAATCAGCTCTAATAATTTTGCCTTTTTAATCATTTCAGCACTTGTCTTTTCTATTGAATTATCACTAACCATTGCTAATTCAATCAGAATACCACAGAATTTTAACAAATGTTTGACTCTAAAAAATCTATCTCAGGTTTGATTTATGAGACAAAGAATGGGGGTAACTCCCGTCAAAGTTCTAGGGGTTAGTCTCTTAAAGAAGTAACTGACCCAATTTGCACCTGCTTCTTCTAGATGTTCAACTCCAGCAATGATGATCCTCAGCAAATTTTCAAAATTTAGTCAAAATATTGGCACAATTGTCAAGATTGTGTAAAACTTCACGGCAGAGGTTGATGTTTTGATTTTTCTAAGATATTCTGGATTTGGGATCAAACCGAAGTATAATTTGTTAAAAGTGTTTTGAGTGCTTCTACTGATGATGTCTTGAATTTGAGACCTTCTCAGTTTAGTATTTAGATCAAAATAAGCAAATTATAGGCTTTTGCTTGCAAAGCCTCTAGGAGTTGAATACACTGGCTGTGTCTTTATCTAGTCCCTTTCATCTAATTTCTGGCTTACCTCGTGCTGGCTCAACGGTGCTAGCGGCTTTACTTCGGCAAAATCCTCGCTTTCATGCTGGAATGACATCGCCCGTCGGAGGATTAGTCAACCGAATGCTGGATGCAATGAGCGAGGAGAATGAGTTCTCCGTGTTCATTTCTCCTGAACAAAGACAAGATCTAATTCTGAGCATATTCTCTGCTTATTATCAACAGCAAATTGCTGAAAATAAAGTCATTTTTGATACAAATCGTCTTTGGTGCAGTAAGTTACCTCTGATTTGTCAGTTATTCCCAGAAGCGAAAGTGATTTGTTGTGTGCGTAATGTTGCCTGGGTTATGGATTCTCTCGAACGATTAGTTCGGCGGAATACTTTTGAAATTTCTAGAATGTTTAGAAATCGGGCTGAAATTTCAACGGTTTACAGTCGCACAGAAGCCTTAAGCCAAGGCAATCGCTTAGTGGGTTTTGCTTATAATGCTTTGAAAGAAGCGTTTTACAGTGAACAAGCTGATCGTTTACTATTGCTAGATTATGAATTTTTGACGATCGCTCCTGAGCAAACGTTATCATTAATTTATCAGTTTCTAGGAGAGGAACCCTTTAATCATGATCTAGAAAGTATCGAATATGAAGAACCCGAATTTGATCGAAAGCTGAAAACAGAAGGTTTACATACTGTCCGTTCTCGGGTAGAATTTAAACCTCGTAGAAGTATCCTACCCCCAGACTTATTTGAGCGATTTAGTCAACTTTCTTTTTGGACAGATACAACGAATAGTGTGGCTAATGTTATTAATTTTAAAACGTCTTCTAAATAACTGGAGTTTGGTGAAGCAGCTAGACTTATTTTGCGCTCAGGAAACATTCACAAAACAATATCTATATTTACCGATCACAAATTATTTTCCTCATCAAACTGACTTCAGTTCATTCATTTTTTTGAAGGGTGTATTTCTCATTTTTAAATAGTCTCACTAACAATAAATGTGAGGTTCATAGGTTTTGTTTAAACTGGTGTTTGAACAAATTCACAGCGTCTACTCTATCTCACTAAACATGACTATTGTCAACAGATGCCATGACCATGGAACTACTCTTTATCGACTCTGCTGTCCAACAACCTGAATATTTAACTCAACATTTAACTCCTGAGTCTCATCCGAATCTACATAGCTTTATTATTTCACAGACAACCAATTTTCTTGCAGAAGTTACACAAATCTTAACTAAATATTCTCAAGTCAACGCCATACATTTTGTCTTTCACGGAGAAGATCATAACCTACGATTAGGTCAGATTAATCTCACTCCAAAAACCCTCGAAACCTATGCACCCCTACTCAAACAATGGCATAAAGTTTTAACGGCTGATGCCGACATTCTCCTGTACGGATGTAACGTTGCTAAAACTCCGAAAGGTCAAGAACTTGTTCATCAGTTAAGTCAACTCACTAGAACAAATATTGCAGCTTCTACTCACTTAACCGGAAATGCTAAACTTGGGGGTTCATGGGACTTAGATTATCAAACAGAACCCGTTAAAACACCCATTTTATTCAGTCAAAAAATACAAGAATCCTATCCGTTTGTGCTTGCCACTTTTGACGTTTCTCAACCCACTGATGACGGAACAGGAAATCTACCCGGAACCTTAAGCTGGGCAATACAACAAGCCAATCAAACAGCCGGAGATGATACCATTAGTTTCAATACTAATGTCCGATTAAACTTAGACCCTAGCCTCAAACGAATTCAGCCGTTAATTAATAGCAATATCAACTTTATTGGCAATAATAAAACGATTAGCGGTGACAACGATAACGACGGAGTGATAGACCTCAACGGCGAAGACCGTCCTTTATTATTCATCAACTCTGGAGTAGTCAGTTTTGAAGATCTCACGTTCACAGGTGGAGTCGCCAAAGGCGGAAGCAGCCTGTCTGGGGGTGGAGGTGCCGGACTTGGGGGTGGGTTATTCATTAACTCCGGCGACATCACCCTTGACAACGTTACCTTTGAGAAAAACTACGCAATTGGGGGAGATGCCAACTCCGGGGGTTATGCTGGCGGTGGTCTTTCTGGTAAAGGCTTCAACCGTGTTGGAGGCGGTTTATTTACAGATGGCCCTGATGAAAATGGCAGTGGTTTAGGCGAAAATGGCGGTTTTGGTGAGGGCGGTGGCTTCGGCAACAACGCTAACGGCGGAGATGGGGGTTTTGGCGGGGGCGGTGGCGAGGGCAACAACGCTAACGGCGGAGATGGAGGTTTTGGCGGTGGCGGAGGCTTCGGCTACAACGCTAACGGCGGAAATGGAGGTTTTGGCGGTGGCGGAGGACGCGGTAGTATTACTCCGGGTCAAGGCGGTTTTGGCGCTGGAAATGGAGGCGAGTCTGCTGGAGGCGGAGGGGCAGGTTTCGGGGGTGCGTTATTTATCCGCGAAGGAACTCTAACGATTCAAAACAGCACTTTTAGCAACAATAGCGCCCAAGGCGGTGAAGGTCGAGGGGGTTCAGAAACAGGTCAAGGTTTAGGTGGGGCTATTTTTGTTCCTAACGATACGACTAATTTACCTAATTTGCCCACATTATTGTTATCGAATGTAACGTTTAGCGACAACACGGCAAGCAATGATACAAATAGTGAGAGTAATAATGATAACATCTACGGTGTTTTTACAGAACCAGTTATCGAAAATCCAGTCCCAGAAAATAAACCCCCGACGTTTGTTAATAGGTTAAATCTCTACGACAACTTTGAGGTTACTCCTGATGATTCCACCGCTACAATAAACGGTTCATGGTTAGCTTTTGGTAATCTTGTTCCGGGTAGCGTTACACCTACAGCCAATGGAAGTTTTACTACATTAGATAGCACGGCTGAGTTAGATTTATTTGCCGGTTATAGTAACTATAATCTAATGTCAGATGACTTGGTAAACGCTGCTTTTCCGACTCTTGATCTCGATACAGGTTATACTCTTAGTTTTGTCGCGCAAGTCATTTCCGAAGATAATACAGACAGTGATAAAAACGCAGACGGTAAACGTGATCGGGCTGGGTTTAACGTTACTGTTATTAGTAGTGACGGCAAAAATGGGATTGAATTAGGGTTTGAAAATGATCAAATTTGGGCGCAGGAAGATGAGACAACCCAAGATGATCCTTCTGCTGAACCGAACCCAAATGAACCTAATACTTTTGATCGCACTTTATTCACTCAAGCAGAAAGCGTCATATTTGACACAACTAATCGTTTAATTCAATATGATCTAACTATTCTTGGCGAAACTTATACCCTTTCTGTGGATGGGAATTCTATTCTATCGGGTCAATTAAGAGATTACACTGCATTTAATGATCGTCCCGATCCTTACGAATTGCCTAACTTTATTTTCTTGGGTGATAATACCACATCAGCGCAAGCCGAAATTCACTTAGGAAAAATTTCTGTTACTACAGCAGCCAACAATACAGGTTATTCGTTTGAGTTAGTTGAAAATGCAGCCAATGGATTAGTAATTGGTCAAGTTTTGGCGACTGATCCAGATGGAGATAATCTCACCTACAATATTACGACTGGGAATGATAACGGCATTTTTGCAATTAATTCTGATACGGGAGAAATTAGCCTTGCTAACAATAATAGTTTAGATTTTGACACTGAACCAACTGCATATTCTCTAACCGTTGAAGTGAGTGATGGTTCCTTAACTGATACGATTGATGTTGCGGTTAATTTAACCAATGTCAACGAAGTTCCCGATAATTCCGAAGGTGAAACTGACGGGGAAACTCCCGAAAATCCCGAAAATCAAACTCCCGAAGTTCCCGATAATTCCGAAGGTGAAACTGACGGGGAAACTCCCGAAAATCCCGAAAATCAAACTCCCGAAGTTCCCGATAATTCCGAAGGTGAAACTGACGGAGTAACTCCCGAAAATCCCGAAAATCAAACTCCCGAAGTTCCCGATAATTCCGGGGGTGAAACTGACGGGGAAACTCCCGAAAATCCCGAAAATCAAACTCCCGAAGTTCCCGATAATTCCGGGGGTGAAACTGACGGGGAAACTCCCGAAAATCCCGAAAATCAAACTCCCGAAGTTCCCGATAATTCCGAAGGTGAAACTGACGGGGAAACTCCCGAAAATCCCGAAAATCAAACTCCCGAAGTTCCCGATAATTCCGGGGGTGAAACTGACGGGGAAACTCCCGAAAATCCCGAAAATCAAACTCCCGAAGTTCCCGATAATTCCGGGGGTGAAACTGACGGGGAAACTCCCGAAAATCCCGAAAATCAAACTCCCGAAGTTCCCGATAATTCCGGGGGTGAAACTGACGGGGAAACTCCCGAAAATCCCGAAAATCAAACTCCCGAAGTTCCCGATAATTCCGGGGGTGAAACTGACGGGGAAACTCCCGAAAATCCCGAAACAGCGGAAAATCCAGATCCGGAAGAAAACCCGGATTCTGAAACTCCCGACAATTCCAATTCAGGAGATAATACAAATACTGATAACTCGGATTCAGAAAATGGGAATAACGGAAATACAAACAATCCAATTCGGGGTGGCATAGATACGCAAAATCCGGGAAATCTCAATTCAAACCCCGGTAATTCCGATACGGGAAATAACAACAATACACCCGAAAATAATAACGAAACCGATCAAGAAACAGGCATTACTCGGATAGAAAACTTTGATTCATCTTTAAATTATGATCCGACAGACTTCATCTCATTAATTAACTTTCCGAGTCTAAAACCCAACTTAATCCGAAATGAACGCAGTCGAGAAGCGACCTCTCAAGGAGACAACCTCGAAGCAACTTCGGAAAATCAAAAAGTGTTTGGTTTAGAAGGAGATGACAATATTTACGGAACGTCTGCATCCTTGGAAATCTTTGGAAATAAGGGCAATGACTACATCGAAGGTCAAGCCAATAGCGAAGCGATTTACGGAGGAGAAAATAACGATCAAATTAAGGGTGAAAATGGCAATGATACCCTGTTTGGTGACAAAGATAACGATGCCATTACAGGTGGAAATGGCGATGATGTTATCTACGGAAATACTGGAAATGATACCCTAGAAGGCGCTCAAGGTAACGATTCTTTATATAGTGGTCAAGATAATGATTTGGCTAAAGGTGGTGTCGGTAATGATCTCGTTTTTGGGGATATCGGGGATGATATTGTTGAAGGAAACGAAGGAAATGACACTCTCCACGGAAACCAAGGAGTTGATACAATTTCTGGTAATGATGGCGATGACTTGATTTATGGGGGTCAGGGAAATGACCTGCTTGATGGAAACAACGGTTCAGATACTCTTTTCGGTGACAATGGAGATGATACCCTCGATGGCGGTTTCGGAGATGATAGCCTCATTGGAGGGAATGGTGATGATTGGTTAGTTGGCGCCGAAGGAAATGATACGTTAACAGGTGGAGAAGGTCGCGATCGCTTTTATATTTCCAGCAGTTTCGACGATAATTTTATCACTGACTTTGCTGATGGTTTCGATAAAATTGCCTTGACTGGAGGTTTAACTTTTGAACAATTAGAGATTACCTCAGACAACGGTTCAACCCTGATTAAACTCGCAGATACTCAAACTGAATTAGCAACATTGTTAGGCGTTGATAGCAATGTAATCACCTCTGATGACTTCCTAATTGGATAATCATTTATTCTCTTATTCTCTATCCTCCCAAACACTGGGGGGATATTTTTTGTCGGGACGCAAGATTGTCGCCCCAAACTGGTAAAAATTTCTACTGCTGTTGGTTGAATGTCATTATTTTATTTGTTCTAGACTGGATAGTTTCTCGAAACTTGTTCGATATTGAATCCTCTTTTAATTTCTCCAAATATTCTATATCTTGATTCACCGTAGATAATCCTTGTTGAACTTCTTTCGATTTAAAATCTAATTTTTGTGCAGTCAAATGATGCTTTTTTGCGACTTCCAATTCGTTCATACGCTTGTTGATTCTGTGATTTTTTATGTTCGACAAACGACGTTCTGCTTCCCCCAAGTTAGTATAAGCAACTGCATCTTTCGGGTTATTCGCAATGAGATCGCGATAGCAATCAATCTTACTTTCTAGGTTTTTTATCGTATCAGAATCAGCCGGAATATAAACGAGGAAACCGCTACAATTTGCGGGAGGAGTAGAAGGAATTGCTGCTTCTGGCTTCATAAGAAAAATAATTGCACCTGCGATCGCACCAATTAGGGTTGTAATTCCTCCTAAAGCAGAAATTAAATTTTGCTTACTCTCAACTTTTTTTAAAAACTGTTTAAGCTTTTCAACTGGCCTTTGATTGTTGGATGAGGGTTGTTGAGTCATGGGTCTATTGTTAAGTTAGGTTAACTCATTTGATTTATCAAACCTACAGCTTAGAATACCTCAACAGTTAATCCTTTGCAAGCCCTATTATGGGATAATTAAATGAAATTTGATGTTAAATTAACTTATTATTTTAAAACTTATCTTGACAACATAAATTACCCCATGATAACTTGAATTATTCAACAATTATTTAAAATAATCCATGAACAGTTGTATTTTTTCATTCTTTTCTGGTGCAGGATTTTTAGATTTAGGAGGTGAAAAAATTGGTTTTTAAATTGCCTATATAACTGATATTAATGCTTCTTTTATCCAAGCTTATTGCTATTCGGGAAAATGCCTTCAACTCCCCGAATTCTTAAAAAGATTAACTAGCTGCTCAAAACAGTATTTCTTTCACTCCTCTGCTGAATATTCATTGTAACCGCTAAAATTTAAAAATAAGTTCTCAGACTCAAACATTCAAAATGACTCAAACTTCTCCTGTAGACTTTCAAGACGAATTTGATATTGTAGTTGTCGGTGGCGGACATTCCGGTTGTGAAGCCGCCCTCGCCTCAGCCCGTCTGGGATGTCGCACCCTGATGTTGACCTTGAACCTCGATAAAATAGCTTGGCAACCCTGTAACCCCGCCGTTGGGGCGCCGGCTAAGTCTCAACTCACCCACGAAGTGGACGCATTGGGGGGCGAAATTGGCAAAATGGCCGACCGAACTTACCTGCAAAAACGCCTGTTGAATAACTCTCGCGGCCCCGCAGTCTGGGCATTACGCGCCCAAACGGATAAACGAGAATATGCTGCGGTGATGCAAAATATTATTGAAAACCAAGAAAATCTCGCCATTCGTGAAGGCATGGTTACGGATGTTGTATTGGGTGAAAATGATGAAATTATTGGGGTAAAAACTTATTTTGATGTTGCGTTTAAATGCAAGGCGGTTATTCTAACAACCGGAACGTTTTTAGGCGGCGTTATTTGGGTGGGAAATAAGTCAATGTCCGCCGGACGTGCGGGTGAATTTGCTGCGGTTGGTTTAACAGATACGCTGAATAAGTTAGGTTTTGAAACTGGACGGTTAAAAACAGGAACTCCCGCCCGAGTTGACAAACGTTCGGTGAATTATAGTCAGTTAGAACCGCAACCGGGAGATGAAGAAGTGCGCTGGTTTAGTTTTGACCCGGAAGTGTGGGTTGAACGAGAACAAATGTGCTGTTATCTAACTCGAACTACCGCAGAAACCCATCGAATTATTCGGGAAAATTTACATTTATCTCCCGTTTATGGCGGTTGGGTAGAAGCGAAAGGGCCGCGTTATTGTCCGAGTATTGAAGACAAAATTGTGCGGTTTGCCGATAAAGAAAGCCACCAAATTTTTATCGAACCGGAAGGGCGAAATATTCCCGAATTGTATATTCAAGGATTTTCTACGGGTTTACCGGAAAGACTGCAATTACAAATGTTGCGGAGTTTACCCGGTTTAGAAAAGTGTACCATGTTGCGTCCAGCTTATGCAGTTGAATACGATTATTTACCTGCAACCCAATGTTATCCAACGTTGATGACCAAGAGAATTGAAGGGTTATTTTGTGCAGGTCAAATTAATGGAACAACAGGTTATGAAGAAGCCGCAGCCCAGGGAATTGTTGCCGGAATTAATGCAGCAAGATTTTCCCGAAATCAAGAGATGATTATCTTTCCTCGTGAAGGGAGTTATCTCGGAACTTTAATTGATGATTTGTGTACAAAAGATTTGCGTGAACCCTATCGAATGTTAACCAGTCGTTCGGAATATCGTTTATTATTGCGTTCGGATAATGCAGACCAACGGTTAACACCATTGGGTCGAGAAATTGGCTTGATTGATGACCGTCGTTGGCAACTTTTTGAACACAAACAAGCGAATATTATCGCCGAAAAAGAACGCTTACATTCTACTCGAATTAAAGAACGAGATGAAGTAGGAATGGCGATTGTTTCCGATACACAGCAAAAGATTAAAGGTTCAATAACCTTAGCTGATTTGTTAAGACGTCCGGGATTTCATTATGTTAATCTAGAACGGTATAATCTGGGAAATCCCGATATAGATTCTGTAGAAAAAGAAGGTGCAGAAATTGAGGTGAAATATTCCGGTTATCTGCAACGCCAACAAAATCAAATCGACCAAATTAGCCGCCACGCAAATCGAAAATTACCCGAAAATATTAACTATATGATGATTGAAACCTTGTCGATGGAATCTCGGGAAAAGTTAACAAAAGTTCGACCGTTAACTATTGGTCAAGCGTCTAGAATTGGTGGTGTAAATCCTGCTGATGTTAATGCGTTGTTGATTTATCTAGAAATACAGAATCGTCAACAAACCTTAACGGTGGGAAACTAACAAAAAAGGGTGTGTTTAACTTCGGTTAACGCACCCAATTAGATTTTAAGAAGACCATGAACAAAGCCCCAGTTAT
Organism: Lyngbya sp. PCC 8106; assembly: GCF_000169095.1. Lineage (GTDB taxonomy): Bacteria > Cyanobacteriota > Cyanobacteriia > Cyanobacteriales > Microcoleaceae > Capilliphycus. Next base: position 9,637 of record NZ_AAVU01000026.1, on the reverse strand, counting down.
TCCCGCTTCCAACTTAACGCTTTATGATGTGGAAACTCGATTTAATCTTGAGTTTTTGCAAGAAGATAGTTTCTTTCTAACTTGGTTGGATGAAATACCCGAACTTACTCCCGAAGAAAAACAGCGTTTGGATAGAGTCAAACAGCAATATCTCTATCTCGCTAAACGGGAAATGTTAGAGGAAGTCGTTAAAATTGTGGTGGTTTCGCCGTTGCTTGACCTCGCCGGATTTTTCAATTCTCCCTTTTCTATTGCTGCGGAAAGAGAAGTTCAAATTGATGACGAATTTAAAGGGGATAGTATTCGCGGAAAAATAGATTTTTTGGTGTTTCAGGGAGAATTTTGGATTGCTATCATTGAAACCAAAAGAACCAAAGCAGATGTGATGGTCGCCCTTCCCCAAACTCTCGTTTACATGATGGCAAGTCCCAACTTAGAAAAACCCATTTTTGGATTAATTATTAATGGTCGAGAAGCGGTTTTTATCAAACTGAGTCGTGAAAATAAAGCCGAATACAGCTTATCCAAATCCTTTTCAATTTCCAACCCCGGAAATGAGTTTTATGATGTTCTCAGGGGATTGAAAAAAATCGGTCAGATGTTAATCTTATAAAACATTAATCTGAACACATACTCCAAATCCATTTCATCCAACTTATAACCGTTTGAGAACGTCTATATTTTGTGTTATTATTTAGGTTTAAATGTGACATCATATCGCTAACTTGATTTCTTTTAGGGATTTCTCCGGTTTGAAGTCTCATCTCAAACGTTTTGTAGAAAACTGGATATTTCAAAATCGTTTTAATCAGTGAAAGAATCTTTGACTTATGCTTCTTACTCATTAGACTTCTTCCTTCCTCCGTTAGACAGAAAGTAATCTCTTTACTACCAGAAGTTTTAATTTTATCGACCAAACCCAAGTATCTACCCGCATCAGTATAGTAGTTTGTTTGTCTGGCTGTAAATTGATATTTGGTTGTAATTTCATCTTTAGTTAAATCATTCTCAGAAAGCAGTGTTAATAAATCTACAACTTTATTAAAATCATCCGCTTGCGGAAATGTAATATCTGGTTCACAGACAACTGTAACAGATTTAAACACTTCTAATAAATCATCTTTAGTTATTTTTTCCGAATCGATGATATAATTTTTCTGCTGAATTAACCGGATAGAATTGTAATCTGATAAATTCTCGAAATCGTACAGAAAGAAGCTGAATTGATTGGTTGAATTTGAAAAGGTCATCAAAGCCACTAACACTTTTTTATGAACTTTACTCGACCAAAGCCGATAAGGATAATACAATTGTCTAATTAAAAAATCCTCCACACCATACATCTTGGCTTCAACAATGAGAAAGTATTCTTTAGTTTCAAACCCCGCATCTATTTCACATTGAGAGTTATTAACCTCCAGTAAATAAGGAGAGTTACTCGATAAACTGTTAATCGAAAAATTAAAACTTCCCGTAGACATCCGACCCGAAATGGTATGGAAAACTTCGTCTATTTCTGTGTCTAAAATATCGCCAATCATATCCGCATGAAAAGCACAGTTTATCGCCAAACTTTCAGAAGATAAGGTTTCATAGTCCAAGCTTTCAATATAACTTGGAAATGTTACCGGAATGGGTTCAATTTCAGAATGATATTGAACTTGATAGTAAGTATTAAAATGTCCGATAACATACCGAGAACGAGAAAGGGGAAGGATAGACAGTGAATTTTTTTGAAAAATTTGAGGTAAATTAACCTGATGGTCAAATTTTGCCATTAACCGACTTTCTCTGAATTGATTAATGGTAACTGCATCAATTTCAAAACTACCCCGTTCAGAAATATTTTCTAGAATGTTATATTGTTCAAATATCTTTTCCCATGCAATATCATTTTTTGTGAGATTATTTTTATTTGAATTACTCATAGTTTTTAACTAAAATCTCATCAACCCTACCTCTTTTTTTGGCGTTAGAATTAATTGCCCTAATTGCAGAAACTTTAATGTGTGGTTTATAATCTTTGTACAAATCAACAATAAAATCCGTATAAGCATTACTCAACAACACATAACATCCTTTTTGAGTCAACTCATCAACGGTGGCTTTTAAGCGTTCCTGTTCATTGCGATTAAACCCATTAATATCATAACCTGTAAAAGAAGCGGTATCCGAAACCGGGTCGTAGGGAGGGTCAAAATAAATAAAATCTCCTTTTTTAGCGGTTTTCACTGCTGTTTCAAAGTCTTTATTTAGGATTTTAACTTGATTATCATTGAGATATTTACTGACGGCTTTTAGTACAGATATATCAAGAATATTTGGATTTTTATATCGACCAAAAGGAACATTAAATTGCCCCCTGGAATTCACTCTAAACAGTCCGTTATAACAAGTTTTGTTCAAATAAATAATTCTTGATGCTCGTTCGACTGGGGTTTTCTTCTCAAAGCTTCTTTTCCGGTCTAATCCCCTCATGTCATAGTAGTAATCTTCTTGATTTTTATGCCTTCCCAAATCTTCAATCAGTTCTTCCACAGAATCTCTAATCACTCGATAACAGTTAATCAGTTCTCTGTTGCTATCATTAATAACTACTTGTTTGGGTTGTAAATTAAATAAAAAAGCACCGCCACCCACAAAAGGTTCATAGTAGGTTTTGTATTTTTTGGGGGGAAGATGTTCTTTCAATACCTGAAGCAATTGTCTTTTCCCCCCAGCCCACTTTAAAAAGGGTCTGACTAACGGATTTTTGGCAGAAGGTGAAACTCTATTTTCTAATTGCTTCTCAGCAGACGACATTTTGATTTATCCATAACAGCTTTAAAATTATAGAAGATTTTTTCGTCAATGTCACGACTACAAAATCATATTAACTTAAATTACATCACCCAATCAAGCTTTAAAATAATTCTTGAATTAATAACAATTTCTACAACACTAATCAAAGCATTATTGGATAGACTCATTTGCTCACTCCGTAAATTTACATAGAGACGCTGAAAATTTAGCACTACCAAAATCTCAAAAGTTCCGCATAATTGCTGTGGGTTTTCCCGTGAAAATTGTCTATCTTGGATATAGAGTTTCCAAAATTCCAATGCCAGTTAGCACTTCCGACATACCTATTCTCATCCGTACCCTCAGACAACGCCTCGGCTTGTCACAGAGGAAATTAGGAGAGAAGCTAGGGGTTGTATTTCAAACCGTCAATAACTGGGAAAATGGTCGCACAAAGCCTACTCGTATGGCGATGATGCTGATCAAACAAGAGCTAGAACAAATGGGTGAGCAGGGAACGGACTTATTAGATGAGTATTTTTGTGAGTAACTCAGACCCAAAAAACTTACATCTAGTCTGTTCAGGTTGGATTTAATTGCAAGACTACGACAAAACATTATTTTATAAGTTGAGGTTAGCCATCATGTTAGTATTTACTGGAAGATTAGCTTTATTCTGTTCTCTCTTAGTTTTAAGAGTCTTAGAATCACTGTTGAGTCTGACAATTAGAGCGATTCTGTTTTCGTTGAGTTCGACCTGGAAAAGCTTCAGTCTTTTCATTCTTAATTTTCAATCTTCGCTTCTTCATAGTAAAGCGGATATTTAGTTCTAATCCCTGACAAACTTAAATAGATATATACCCTCACTAATCAACTTTGATCTCAATATTGATCATCTTTTCGGGGCGCAAGTTAGCGCCTCTATTTTTTTGTCCTAAAGTCAAGAGAAAAACTCTAAACTCCTAAACTCCTTTATTTTCTGTGGGTTTCAATCCGCTTGCGAGGAACAGCGATCGCGATTATAAGTAAGATAGAGTATCCTGATTACTTTTACCTTGAACTGTTGTGATGAGTTGTCGTCTGTTTTTTCCCGTCTCGGTGTTATCTGTCGCTCTCTGTGTTAACCTGAGCGCCTGTTCTCCTCAAACTGCCCAAAACCAAGCAACCACAGGTAATACAGACAGTTTACGAATGTTGTATTGGCAAGCCCCAACCATTCTCAACCCTCATCTCGCCACGGGGTTCAAAGACTTTGACGCCGCCCGTATTGTTTACGAACCCTTAGCCAGTTACGATCAAAATGATCAATTGATTCCCTTTTTAGCCGCAGAAATTCCCACAGTAGAAAATGGTGGAATTGCTAAAGATGGAAAATCTGTGACTTGGAAACTCAAACAAAATGTCAAATGGGCCGATGGTGAACTGTTTACCGCAGAAGATGTAGTTTTCACCTATGATTTTATTAGCAATCCTAATGTTGCTTCGGCAAGTTTAGAGTATTATTCAACAATTGAAAAAATAGAAGCAATTGATGATTATACTGTAAAAATTACTTTTAAAGATGTTAATCCGGGCTGGTCGGTGCCGTTTACAGGTCAAAATGGGATGATTTTACCGGAACATATTTTTGCAGAATATAATGGTGCTAATATTCGAGAAGCCCCAGCAAATCAAAAACCCATTGGAACCGGGCCTTATCAAGTGGTTGAATTTAAGCCCGGAGATATTATTATTTATGAACCCAATTCTAATTATTGGGATGAAGGAAAGCCTTATTTTAACAGAATCGAACTCAAAGGTGGAGGTGATGCAGTTTCAGCAGCAAGGGCGGTACTGCAAACGGGAGATGCTGACTATGCGTATAATTTGCAAGTGGAAGCGAATATTTTAAAACAGTTAGAAGCCGCAGGAAAGGGAAAAGTGGTGGCAAACTTTGGGCCGTATGTTGAACGAATTATGATTAATTTTACAGACCCAAACCAAGCTACAGCAGACGGAGAACGTTCAAGTGTGAAGTTTCCTCATCCTTTTTTTAGTGACCAAAATGTTCGTCAGGCGTTTAATTTAGCAGTTGATCGTGAGACAATTTCTAATCAACTTTACGGGCCAACAGGTCGCCCGAGTTCTCAACTTTTAGTCGCCCCCCAAATCTACAAATCCGATCAAATCACTTCTGAATTTAACTTAGAAAAGGCGGCAAATTTGTTAGATGAAGCGGGGTGGAAAGATAGCAATGGAAATGGTATTCGCGATAAAAATGGCGTAGAAATGCAGGTTGTCTTTCAAACTTCTGTGAACCCAGTGCGACAAAAAACCCAAGAAATTGTCAAACAAGCGTTAGAATCAATCGGAGTTGGAGTCGAACTCAAAAGCATTGATGCGAGTGTCTTCTTTTCTGGAGATCCCGCCAATACAGATACATTAAATCATTTCTATGCTGATTTACAAATGTTTAATACAGGCAATGATAGTCCTGATCCCCAAGCCCATATGAAATGGTGGACTTGTGAAGAAATTTCTCAAAAATCTAATAATTGGCAAAAACCAAACTATGCTCGTTATTGTAACCCCAAATATGATCAACTCTGGCAACAGGCGAGTACGGAACTTGACCCCAACAAACGGGCAGAACTCTTTAAACAGATGGATGAACTCTTACAAGCAGATATCGCCGTCATTCCGATTGTTGATCGGGCAAATACTCAAGGCGTTAGTAATCGTTTAACTGGAGTTGAACCGTCACCGTGGGATGCAAACACTTGGGATATTAAAAATTGGCAACGTTCAACCAATTAAAGTTCTACTTAACCCGATAATCAAGAAGTTAGAAGACAAACGTTTTTTGGATATCTCCCCTTTTTCTCTCAAACATTGAAGTCTTTAAAATCAGAAAAGGACGCAAGCTTTGCGCCCCTAAAGTACACCACAGGAAAGTTGATCGAGTTCTCAAAAATAAAGATAGACTAATTTAAGGATAAAAACTCAACTTCGGCAGTCCCAAGGTTTCATCCCAACCCATCATTAAGTTAAGACATTGTACACCTTGTCCAGCTTGACCTTTAATTAAATTATCAATCACCGACATCACAATCACTCGATTTGTGCGTTGATCAACTTCCACTCCCAGATAACAAAGATTCGTTCCACACGCCCATTTAGTTTGAGGATAAGTTCCACTCGGTAACACTTTCACCCAAGGAGAATTCCGATAAAAAGCGGTATAGATCGTGATCAAATCTTCCCGAACTAATCCCGGATCTCGAAGCGTTGCATAAACCGTTGCTAAAATTCCTCGCGCCATCGGAATTAGATGCGGTGTAAATTGAACTTTCAGATCATGTCCAGCAAGATCACTACAAATCTGTTCAATTTCTGGAGTATGGCGATGATGTCCTGCAACTCCATAAGCTGAAATTGCATTATCGGCTTCTGCGTGTAAAAGATTAGTTTTCGCTTGCCGCCCGCCTCCAGAAGTCCCTGATTTAGCATCAATAATCGCGCTATCTGTTGCAATCAATCCTTGCTTTAATAACGGAGATAATGCCAATAAACTCGCCGTTACATAACAACCCGGACAACCAATTAATTGGGCTTTAGAAATGCGATCGCGATAGAGTTCTGGTAAACCATAAACCGCCGTCGAAGCAATTTCTTGATCATCCCGTTCGCCACCATACCATTTTTTATAGGTATCGAGGTTAAAAAAGCGATAATCTGCGGAAAGATCAAGAACCTTGCATCCCTTTTCCAAAAGTTGAGGCGCCATCTTCAAAGCTAAACCATTGGGGAGAGATAAAAACACAACTTGACACTGACTCGCTATACGATCTAAGTCAATGGGTTCCACCATCAAATCAATACAGTGACTCAAGTGAGGATATAAAGTATAAAAAGGCTTTCCGGCGCTGCTATCTCCTCCGAGATAAACAATTTTTACATTGGGATGATCTTGTAGCAGGCGTACAAGCTGGACACCACCATAACCGGAAGCCCCAACTATCCCCACCGATACCTGTTCTGCATCTCCCATATTTTCTAACTCCTGTGTGATGTGAAACAACAATAACCTAGTTTTTGACGCATTGTAGTATCAAACTGTTATATGATGCCGTATTCTGTTCAAGTTTGGGAACAACTTCCCCAAATCACTCAGTAGTCAGACAAATCAAACGAATTCGAGTATTCTCTAGAAGTCCGCCCTGGGAGGATGTTAGAGATTGAATCCCATCTGTTGTAGGGTTTGACGGAGACGTTCGGCTTCTGTCGGATCACTTTTTTGATGGAGGGCGATCGCCGTTTTCAAAGCTTCTAAAGCACTCAGCACTTTACCCGCACTCAAAAGGGCAACTCCCAAATTCTGATAAGCTTCCGCATAGTTTGAATCGAGTTGAATGGCTTTGTGATAGGCGGCGATCGCTTCGGCATAGTCTCCCATTACTCTGAGAGTCATCCCTAAGTTATAGTATCCTTGGACAAAATTCGGATCAATTTGTAATGTCATTTCATAGGCGGCTTTGGCTTCTAGCAAATGTCCGGTATCTTTTAATAAAGTACCCAAATTATTATAAGCACCGAGTTTCAGTTGGGGAAGAATATTAGCCTTGATCGCGATTTCGTAATAATGTTTGGCTTCGGCTATATTTTGTTTTTTGCGATGGGCAATTCCGAGATGATAATGAAGTTCATAAAACAGAGAATCATCCGCCTCTGCTTCGTCATATTTTGAATATAGACTGAGTTGTTTGAGTCCTTTAGTCAGCAACTGTAAGCCCTTCGCAATCTCTCCCATATCTACATATAATGCTCCCAATTTACTCGCCACATAGGGATCACTAGGTTGTTCTGCGAGATAGGATTGCATGGCTTGTTTGGCAATTTGTTGTTTATTGCGTCGGGCGATCGCATCGGGTTGATATCCTTCATGCAAAATCGCCACATCTGCTATAGAGCCGATTTTCCAGCGACATTCCTGTTTTAAAAGCTGGTTCACACTATCATCAATCAGAGCATGATAAGGACGATTGAACTGTATTTTAGGATGATTTCTAAATAGCCTAGAAATTAATGAATATGGAGATTGAGATGCCCCAATTTCTTGTCTAACTAAGTTAATCACTAAACAGTCTTCCTGAGTGATCGCTTGCTTAATTTGAGGAACAATACTTGACACTAACCTTTCATCCGCATCCAGCACTAAAATCCATTCTCCCGTCACATATTTTAAAGCAAAATTACGAGCCACCGCAAAGTCATCACACCAGTCAAAATAATAAACTTGCGCCCCCCATTCTTTGGCAATTTCCGTCGTTCTATCGGTTGAACCTGTATCAAGTACCACCATCTCATCGACGACACCCTTAACACTTTGCAGACATTGCGCTAAATTCTGCTCTTCATTTCTCACAATCATGCAAAAACTCAAACTCATAGACTCACGTTACCTTGACTTCAATTATGGACTCAATACACAATACTCTAGCCTCTTTTCAATCTATCCTTTGACTAAAAAGAGACAATACATTCGGTCAGAAAAAACCCCCACTACTATAAATAACGTAATGGGGTCGTCTATTATTGAGTCATAGATCACAGATACTCAAACTTTTTTGATCAATAATCGCTGTTAAAGCTCTATCTTTAGATAGTCGGACATCACTCAGGTAAGACCATCACCTTATCAATCACATGAACCACTCCATTACTCGCCGGAATATCGGCATCAATCACATTTGCATCTCCTACCATTACCCCATCAGACTCGACATCAACATTCACCGAACTTCCTTCAACGGTTTGTACTTCCCCAGAAGATAATTCCTCCGATGTCACCTCACCCGGAATCACATGATACTTCAGCAAATTTGTCAATTGTTCAAGATTTTCTGGTTTCATTAACATTTCTAGCACTCCATCGGGCAAAGCTGCAAATGCTTTATCTGTCGGTGCAAAAATCGTAAAAGGCCCGCCTTCTTTGAGTTGATCGAGTAATCCTGTTGCTTTTAATGCTGTTGCTAATGTGGTGAAGCGAGAGTCTGACAAAAGAATGCCGATAATATCTCCACTAATAGATTCTCTAATTTGACCGGGGAGATCTTCAAAACTTTGAGTTAGGATCAATTCTTGGCTTTTTTCTACGGCTACCGCTTGATTTAGAGTCGTAAATCCGGGTACATTGATGATTGTAATTGCGATCGCGATCGCTCCTATTCTACTCACTGTTTTATACTTCTGAAAATAATATTGAGTTTTCATTTTATTCTCCTGATGTTCAAAATTAAATTGATGGAATAGACCATAAAACCCCGTAACTCTCTCTAGGAGTCCGGGGATTTTACCTTTTTGTACCTAAAACTTGTGACTTCAACTATTTAGGTAAAATAACTGTATCAATCACATGAATCACACCGTTACTCGCCGGAATATCTGCTTTAATGACGTTAGCCTCATCGACCATCACGCCAGAATCAACCTTCACCATCACAGAACTTCCTTGAACGGTTTTGACTTGTCCAGACTCAAGTTCGCCTGAAGTGACTCGACCCGGAACAACATGATAAGTCAAAATCGCAATCAGTTTATCTTTGTTCTCCGGTTGCAGTAATTCTTCTAAAGTGCCTTCGGGTAAAGCCTTGAATGCTTCATCTGTTGGGGCAAATACGGTAAATGGCCCGTTTCCCTTGAGCGTATCAATTAAACCTGCGGCTTCTAACGCCTGTGCCAAAATCGTGAACTGACCTGCACTGGTTGCCGTTTCGACAATATCTCCCGCCGCCGCTTGAGTTTGTCCGCTTTGAGAAGTTTGACTACTTGTCGGCCCACCCCCTGCCTGGGCGACTTCCGGTAAACCAATGAGAGT
>NZ_AAVU01000027.1 GCF_000169095.1 Lyngbya sp. PCC 8106 | reverse complement strand
AAAACGATTGCTCTCAGCTACTTCAGGAAAAACAATGACTCCAGAACTGCAAGCTAGAATTGACAACTTGGTCAATAGCCAGAAAATTTTCGTGTTTATCAAAGGCACTAAGTTGATGCCAATGTGTGGCTTCTCTAACAATGTTGTAGGGATTTTAAATAGCTTAGGTGTTCCCTTTGAAACTTGTGATGTCTTAGAAGATCCTGATATTCGTCAAGGAATCAAAGAATACTCAAGTTGGCCCACGATTCCCCAAGTTTATATCAATGGTGAATTTGTTGGCGGATCAGATGTGGTGATCGAACTGTATCAAAAGGGCGAGTTACAACAAATGGTTGAGGTGGCTTTCGCATCATAAGGCGAACTAAATAGCTGTTTCACATTTGTAGGTAGCCTGTACCTTCTGAGCCGACTCCCGCCCTTCAAGAGTCGGCTTCACTGAGTCTGAGATCATCTCGGAAAATCCTCAGACTCATACTAGCCTAACTAATAGTAGTCAACTTCAGGCTGGACCATCGGCATCGCCATCTCAAAGTTAGAGGGGTCATTGAGATATCGAAACGTTTCTTCCTCTAAACGATGCACTAAATGGGGTTCTAAGACGCTGGAATGTCTCAGAGCCGCTAAGTAACCATCGATATACATTCTTAAATCATCATAGCGATAACCACGATTCCACATTTCGACTAGGGAGTCGGTCAGCTTTTGATAGTGGCGAATAGTAAGAGCGTCTTGCAGCATAGTTAACAGTGTATTTTAGAATGTGGCCAGAGAGTTAATCATAGGAATGGACGATTTAACAGGAGATTTTCCTCATTTTGGGCCAATTTCCTTCATCCAAGCCTTTTAGATTTTAGATTTTAGCTCAATCTTCTCAGTATCGGGGGAATTACCCTTAGATGTGAAGCTCTTGAATGGATTCATCTCCTCGACACCGAAGCATCAAGCGTGAGCCTCATCAATCTCAATCGGAGAGTTGTGCTATAAGCTATTTAGTCAGTTCAACTCTACTTGTTCACTCCAATAATCAGTGAGAAAGGCAAAACACTCGATAGATACGAGTTAAGTTAGACTTTAAAAGGGTTCACAACTCAATAATTAAAAGGAGAGGTTAACCGACTCCGGTTGATTGAGTCTTTCTATTTTGATCATAACCTGTCTGTCAAGAGTCTGATTCTCACTCAATCGGTTCAGATCCGAATAATGTTATTTACGCGACATAAAATACAAAAAGTTCCCGGATAAATAAGAACTTGATTGAGGGTAGCATCGGTTACAAAATATATCGGATTGGCTCTGTTAACCTGTAATCCAATAATAATAAGGATAACTGAACACTCGTGGGATCTGTTTGCATTTCTATTATTGAAGGAAATCCTCATTTAAGATCACTGTTGGGTTGGCATTTACAACAAGTTGGCTACTCCGTTTGGCAGTCAGCCGATTTTCACCATGCCAGAGAGATATTCCATACTCATCAACCCAATTTGGTCATTCTCGATGTTGAATTGCCTGGGGGAAACGCTTTAGAATTTTGTCGTTGGCTCCGACAGCAACAGTCATTGATTCTCATGCTGTCTTCTCGGAAAACAGAGGCTGATATTGTCCGAGGTTTGAAAGCGGGGGCTGATGATTATTTAACAAAACCTTTTGGAATGCAAGAGTTTTTAGCTCGGACTGAAGCTCTGATGCGACGCACTCATACTGCTGCTCCTCCTGCGAGTTTAGACTATGGTATTCTCAAAATTGATTTAGTGCAGCGTCGGGTAAGACTACGCGGACAACTGATTGAATTAACCCCTCAAGAATATAGCTTACTGTATGTTTTAGCTCAAGCGGATGGAGAACCTCTGAGTCGTTCAGAACTGCTGCGACGGGCTTGGCCTGACTCGATTGATAATCCGCGTACCATTGATACTCACGTTTTATCATTGCGAAAAAAAGTGGAAGTAGACCCTCGCCAACCCATTCTGATTCAAACTGTACGAAATGTAGGGTATCGGCTCAATTTGGAAATGCTAAAGCCTGATTCTTGGAATCCTCGGATGAATAGCAAACCTCCCACAATACCCGTGAGAGCCAGCAGTTAATTTGAGTTGCTTGAACAGTGAGTAGAATATCATTAATCCTCAGATTCCCATTCCTGGATATCCTGTTGTTGAGTGATAGTAAATTGCTGTTTTAAAGCTTGCCAGTCTACCTGTCGAGTCAGATCATCTTGAACTAATTTTCCTTGCAATAAATACCATAATCGATTTCCCCAGTCTTGAATCAGATCGAGGTGATGAGTCGCAAAAATCACGGTCATCCCATCGCTGCTTAATGTTTGTAAAATATTGAGTATCTTTTTCTGACTAGCAACATCTAACGCCGTGATCGGTTCATCCAGTAATAAAATTTGGGGTTGAATCACTAAAGCCCGGGTGATCGCTATTTTTTGGCGTTGTCCTGTTGACAATTGCACTTCTGTTCGATTTAACCAATCAGAGGGAATCTCTAAACGTTCTGTCCATTGGGTTAACCGTTGACTAATATCATGCTCAGATAAACCCCGTAACTGGAGAGGATAGATGATCGCCTCTCGCACCGTCATTCCTAATAGTTTAGCGTCGGATAAAACGAAGGTGATTTGTTGTCGGAGTTGAACAACCGGAATCTGTGTGTAATTTTGTCCTTCAAAAAATATCTCCCCGTTTGAGGGACTATTTAAGCGATTTAATAACCGCAAGAGTGAAGTTTTTCCCGCCCCCGAAATTCCAATCAAAGCAATGCGATCGCCCGGTTGTACCTCTAGCGAAATCTCTTGCAAGATCGGCTGAAAACCGATTTTTGATTGCAGAGAAACATTGTTTAACTGGAGTTGGGGATTAACGGGTGCGTTAGAACTCAAATTTGTAACTATAGGTTGGTTGATCTTCCAACTCATAATTATCGCAAACGGGGGAGATTTTGTCGAGTTTAATCAGAGGACTGTTGAGCGTGGAACGGACAACCGCTTGTTAGTTTTTGCAGAAATGCACTATTATCAAAAAAATGTTCTAAAGAAACTATTTTTAAATCTTCCGTCACTCGAGCAATACTCATCCCAACAATTTCTAGGGTTTCTCCGGTGGGTGTATGGTCTTTGAAGGGGCCGTTAAAGGTTCCCCAATGGCGCCACTTAAATGTAACATTTGGAGGCCCTGCTAAGACTTCTGTAACTTCCCAAAGAAAACCATTTGGAAAGGCTTTATGAAACACTTGAAAAGAAGATTCAAAGCTTTCTGCTGCTGAACTGTAATGTTCTGTTTCTCCCATAAATAAATTATAAGTTCCGGCTCGGGAAACATCTTCTGCGGTGTATTCTGGCCCGCCATTGGCTCTCATTCTAAACTGATCTTGAACAATTGATAACCACTGTTGAGGGTTAACTTTATTTGTGGCTTCTAACTCAAAAGTTCGGACTAAATTTTCAGCAATTGCAGCTAAAGATGCGGGGGGATGATTGTATTGACTTTCTTTGTAGAGATATTGATTGGTATGAGAATAGTCGGGTCGTTCTCCGCCTCGCCATTCAACTCCGGTATCGTTAGCAATTACGGTTTCTCGGTCATTAACCCACAGGGGAAGATCGGAAGATTGGTTAGAACTCATGGAATCGGTTAATTCTTTTTTAGTCAAAACGTCTTTCCTATTTTGCTCAATACTCCCCAAAAATTTTCGTTAAAATTATCACAATTTTAGGTTAAAATAATGTTTTACAGTAACCAAAAATTTATCCAGAGTCAGGATGACAGTCAGGGCGCAAGCCTTGCACCCCTACAGATGCACAAAATAGAACAATTATAAACCTGATTTCAATCTAGATTGGATTAACGCACAAAACCCAATAATACTTAATGATCTATAGATTGTTGATTTAAACTTTACTAGGGCTGTCTTCAGTTAATCTACAGCCTCTTTAACGCTTGAAGTGGGGAAAATTTTAAACTCGGATATCCATACTGTCGTTGCCACCAAGAAAGCAAAACCTAGTTATCGGTGTACCGATATAGACTTAACTTTCTGAGTCACAACCCTTACGGACAGCAGAGTTTAAAATTAACATTTTAAATATACAGGATTAAGCCAAAGGTTGTCAAGATCTTTTTTTAGATGTACTCAAGACTCTATTTTTTCTAAGGCTGCAATCAAAATTTCTGCTAAATTCTCCGTCAACACCTTGAAAATTGGCTTCAGCTTCCAATCTTGCACTTTACGAGGAACCAGAAATCCATGAGTTGTACAATTTCTAAAAGCTTTAGCGAGAAAGAACGCATCTTCCCAGGTCTGAATGGGATGAGACTCAAACATCCAATCTTTGATCACGTGTATATCCTTGGATCTCAAGCCTAGAAATTTTGCAATTGATTCTTCTTCTTTACTTAACCACTTTTTCAAACTTTTACTACTATCATAAGCTGGTGGATTTAATGGTGAGTAAGTGTGAAGATTAGATTGAGATTTATTAATTAGCGATTTAAAATCCTCTGGCTTGAGTTGACCTTCTAATTTATTAATTAACCCTTTGGTTGTAATTTCAAATCCACTGTAAGCGATTACCAATCGCCATTGAATTCCTCTTGCCTTACCTGTTAAATTTCTCTGGGAACCAATGACTGGATGTTCCCAATCAATTGCGGCTTGAGTAAGATTGACACCCCGACTGAGAACTTTATAGACTAGATCAATATGTTCAGATGTTTTTTCGTGTTCGGGGTTGAAGTTCGACAACTTTTCTTGAATTTTATGACATTTATAATCATCACTCCACCAAGAGTCATTAGGTAAAAAGATATTATCGACATTTTTCCAAACCGTTTTCAGCTTCTCGTGAATTGATGGCATTTCTGACATAATCTTATACGATTGAACATAACTCCAAACAAAAAAGGCGATCGCACAACTTAAAAAGCGCGATCGCCAAAACTAAAATCACTGTTTATTAGTCCCTGTTTGCTGTTAAGGAAGACCAACAGAAAAAGCGGTTGTAATTGTCCAAATATCAATTAAGAACAGCAGCAACGTAAACCCAAATAGGATAAAATACATCCAGGGTTGAGCTAGGGGGCGAACGTCGGTTGTATCAATTCCCGTTTTTTGCTGTACAATTCTGACCAACTGAGCAAAGCCAGCAATTCGCATCGGGAGTAAATACCCTTTTCCTGACTCGCTGAGAAAATAATAAACCAGTCCTCCTTGTCCAGTGGTACGAGGTTTGAGTGCTTTGACTTCATTCCAAGGTAAAGACCATCCTTTGCGAAAAACAGGCTTAACCCAACGAGGATAAGTGACCTGAATTTGTTGGTCATCAACGATAACTTGTTCAGTCATTGCGGCATAAACAATAATCGCGCCTAAACTAATTCCAATCCACAATACATTAGGAGATACAGGCGCATCAACGGCTTGAGATAAGAAAGGTAAAGGCAACATTAATGCTGTATACAACCCCAGTAGGGTGATCCGAATAATCGGAGAAATATGAAAAACAGCATTCAGAGATGGGGATGAATGGCGTGAATCTGATGAAACAACAGCGTTAGATTCCATTTGTCATTAGGTTTGATCCTTCGTCTTCTACACGATAATCAATTTTCTCTAATTTCTATCCCCTACTCTGAGAGTTCCGTAATTTATGACACCGTACACTTCTAATAAAAAATCTAAACTTAGTCTACTAGAAGTGCGATTGGTGTCATAAGTGATTTCAAGTTTGTTCTTTTAAAAGAGGAACTTTTCAGCTAGATAGGAGATTTTTTAAAAAGGTTTTTGTTCCGAATCTAGTCAACAGCAGTTAAAGCGGGTTTTGCTAGAGACTCAGGAACAGGTTGGCGTGGCTTCTGCGACATAGACATAACTCGTTGATGATAAGCTTGCGCGGCTTGAGAGGAATGAGCATCTTCTGTCGGAACACTAGGAGCATTTTGATCAATCTGAAGACGAGCGCAAGGAATCCGATCTGACAGAATAGCACTTGCCATACTGCCGGTGTGAATTTCTAACAAAGCTTCTGATAAAGCCTCAAACAATAAACGCTGTCCTGGAAATACGACTCGCTCAAAATACCAATTGGCAATGTTGCTAATCCGAGCGATTTGGATTTGGCTGGTTGCATTAACGTAGCAACAAAGAATCTGACTAGAAACGTTAGATGGTAGGGGATCAAGAATTTGAGCCATGACTGCTAAGGAGCTTTGGTGTACAAGTGTTAGGACTTATTGCCAAGCTAACACTACCTGATCCCTGTTAGTTGTAAACGCGACTACCAATCCGTTTTCATACCCATTCGTAAATCGCTGATTTCTGTTAAAATCCAAGGGTTTTGGTTGTCTTTGGGGGAAATTACCCAATCATTCCCCCAATCCTTTAAAATAAAAACGGACGCGAGTAAATCCCCTCTTAGCATCTCCGTAACTGATCTTTAGAAAGTTTTAAAGATTTTCAGAATCACCCATCCAAAAATCAAAAAACTCCAATATATTGTTAAGTTATATAAATAAAACCCCATTAAACCTTGTCGTTAGGCTGTCCTTAGAGTAAAGATCCTTTCGCAAAATTATGAACAACAAAATCCTTTACGTTCGCCTCCCTTGTAATCCCATCTTTCCGATTGGAGTGGTTTACCTGGCTGATCATGTTCACAAGCTGTTTCCCGACGTACAGCAGCGAATCTTTGATTTAGGCGCGATTCCTCCCTTAGACTACCGTTCAGCCTTAGATGCTTGTGTAGATGAGTTTAAACCCACATTATTAGTATTTTCGTGGCGAGATATCCAAATTTATGCACCCGTAGGCGGACGCGGCGGAAATCCCCTGCAAAATGCCTTTGAATTTTACTACGCTAAAAATCCCCTAATTAAACTTAGAGGGGCTTTAGGCGGGCTACGGTTGGCCGCTTCCTACTACACTGAACTCTGGCGCAACCAGGATTTAATTAAGCGAGGACTCAAACGCGCCCAAACCTATAACCCTGAAGCTAGTGTTGTTGTCGGTGGAGGAGCAGTCAGCGTCTTTTACGAACAATTGGGGCGCAGTCTTCCGACTGGGACTATTGTTTCGGTGGGAGAGGGAGAAGCGTTACTTGAAAAGTTGTTACGGGGACAAAGTTTAAGTGATGAGCGTTGTTATATTGTCGGACAAACAACTCCTCGCGATCGCCTCATTCACGAAAAACCTGCTCCTTTAGAAAAAACGGCTTGCAATTACAATTACATTGAAAGTATCTGGCCAGAGTTTGAATATTACTTCCAAGACCAAGATTTTTATATCGGAGTGCAAACCAAACGGGGCTGTCCTCACAATTGCTGCTATTGCATTTATACAGTGATTGAAGGAAAACAAGTCCGGATCAATCCCGCAGATGAAGTTGTGGCGGAAATCAAACAACTTTACGATCGCGGAATTCGCAATTTTTGGTTTACAGATGCTCAATTTATCCCGGCGCGTCGGTTTATTAGTGATGCAGTGGAATTGTTACAAAAAATCCTAGATGCAGGGATGGATGATATTCACTGGGCGGCTTACATTCGAGCGGATAATTTAAACCCGGAATTGTGTGATTTGATGGTCAAAACTGGGATGAATTATTTTGAAATTGGAATTACGAGCGGTTCTCAAGAATTGGTTCGTAAAATGCGAATGGGCTATAACTTACGGGTGGTTTTAGAAAATTGTCGGGATTTAAAAGCCGCCGGGTTTAATGATTTGGTTTCGGTGAATTATTCGTTTAACGTGATTGATGAAACCTTTGAAACCATTCGTCAAACGTTAGCTTATCATCGAGAACTGGAGCATATTTTCGGAGCGGATAAAGTCGAACCTGCGATTTTCTTTATCGGGTTACAACCCCATACCCATTTAGAAGAATATGCCTTTGAAAAGGATATGCTTAAACCCGATTATGATCCGATGAGTTTGATGCCTTGGACGGCTCGAAAGCTGTTATGGAATCCTGAACCACTCGGATCATTTTTTGGAGAAGTTTGTCTAGAAGCTTGGCAACGAAATCCCTATGATTTTGGTCGGGAAGTGATGAATATTCTCGAAGAAAGGTTGGGTTTAGCGCCGTTAGAAGAAGCGTTGAGTGCGCCTATTGAACCCGCAAAAACGAACAAAAAACAGCTTGTTAGTGCGAGTTAAAATTAACGTATCCGGTAGGGTGGGTGAAAGTCCAAAATTTACATAAGAATTAAAATATCTTTGATGTCACCCACCCGATAAACTAAAAGTGATTCAATAATAACCGGAGTGAATCATTCATCTCGTTAAGATGAGTCGGAGGAAAAGTAGAATTATCATAAGTTACCTCAGCCTTGAGATGCTGGTGACTACCAATTTGCCAACGGATGCGGGTAAGGTGATTGTGCTGAAATGCAACCAGATCCCGATGCCAATGTATGGGAATTTCAAACATAACTTGATTCCCCGGTTTTTCCGCCATTAAAATAGGTTCCGTATAATCATAGTTGGCATTCGGATGAATTATTGAAAAGAGATTTCGACCAATTTCATCTCGATTTTCATTTAAGGTTTTAGAGAGTTCGTAGCCGGAAAAATTAGCCTCAGAAGAACCGACCTGAGAACTTTGATTTCCGGCATTAAAAGACCATTCAAACCCCAATATGGGATAAATAGGATGGGCAAAAACCGGGGAGGAAAAACAGAACATCGCCGCAATAATTAAAGCAAATCCCCAAAGACAGGCAAATTTTGTGCGTAACATTTAAAAAATCCTTAATATAAAAAGTGTTAACCCTGCGTGAATTTTATTGATTTCGTTAAAGCGGGAATTTATAAACTATAGTACCCGTTTCGCTGACATCAAAATGAGCTTCAAACTGTTTCGCTTGCTGTTCTAAATATGCCTTAGAATCTTCTCCAGAGATTCCCGCAGCGATCGCAAACTGCATGACCGTGATCGAACCCTGATTTTTCTCGACCAGTTTATAGAAAATTGATTGTAGATCTAAAGTTGATTGTAGATCCTTAGTCCCCGTTTGTTCCTCAGATTTTACTTGTTGATTTGCTTCACCCGAAAGAGGCGGTTTTTTCATTAACCACTGTCCTAGCTTGGCAAATCCCGCAGTAATTACCAAACAAATTAAACAGACAAAGAAGTTAGAAGCTAAGTCGGAATCACTATCAAACAATACCACAATTGCTGACAATAGGAAGAACGCGGCAGATCCGTAAGCTAAAATGCCAAAAATTCCTTTGATGAATCTCATATTCAACTCCAATGGGTTCAAGTCTTCTATTCCGCCTAAGTCCAACTTAAACTGAAATCAAGGAAAGGTCATCAGTGGAATTACGGAAAAATAGATGTTCTTTTGTTTAAACTTTGATTAAGTATGGGGCGATATCGGGGGGACTTAGGGTAGTAGTATCCGGTAAGGTGGATGAAAGTCGAGAATTACCATGAAAATTAACATATCTTTGATGTTACCCACCCTACAAACATTAACTAATCCTGCTCGTGATTTAGATCCTCGATTTGCAGCTTTGGTTTTAATATTGAGATATTGCAATAACTCACTAGAGTTTAAAACTATATCTCCCCGGTTTGGAAAGTAATAATTTAAAATTTCAAGAATCAGGTTGGTAAATTCATGCTGTACTATCGGCATCGAAAATGCTCTTTTGTATAAAGTTTTTTTCCGGGCTATTTTTATTTTTTCTGGTGTGATTTTTAGATGGGGTTAATAACTTTTCTCCTTTGTATTCTTTCAATCCTAAAACCCGTCTCAGACCAATTTTAAGATATTCTTCTTGAGATTCTATGCTAATAGAAATTCGCCCCAAGCGTTTGGCTACAGCAGCAGATGTAAAAGTTCCTGCAAAGGGATCGAGTACCAAGCTATCTTGATTGCTACTGGCAAGAATAATTCTTTCTAGTAATGCTTCGGGTTTTTGTGAAGGATGTTTTTCATATTCTTCCATTCGATAGCGAACACGGGGGAAATACCAGACATTACCGGGTACTTTTTCTGTATTGTATTGGCAGGGAACGGCTTTTCTGTAATCAATCAATTTTCGTTGTGCGCCTGTTTTTGCTTCTACCTTAATATCATCTGAGTTAAAAATATAATTGTTCTTGTTTTTAACACAGTGAAGTATTGGCTCATACATCGAGCCAAAGTATTTTTTAGCTTGAACTCCAGAACTATCATAATGCCAGACAATTCGACTCAGAATTACTGTTTTCTGCCTTAAGTAAAGATCAAAGTAGGGCATTGCTTGAGTGCTTGTCATAACATATAATGTTCCACTGGGCTTCAATACTCGAAGGCATTCATCAAGCAATTTGTAAGCCCAATTTGCATACTTTTCTTCTGATTCCCATTTGTCGTAGAAATTGGAAAAACGCTTTCCGATGTTGTAAGGAGGATCGATAAAAATCAGATCTACAGAGTTAGAAGAAATCTCACTAGACAAAATCTGAAGGGCATCGCCATAAAATAGAGTATGTTGATCATCTGCATATCGTTCAAACATTAGTATTTATTTAGAAAAGCTGTGCGGAACTAGCATTAACTTTACATATTTTACACGGATAGGCGTGTATTTTTAGATAAAATTCCAGTCGGGTGAATGACAGTTCAGAATTTACATAAGAATTAATACATCTTTGATGTCACCCACCCTACAAACATTAACCGTCCGACCAATAGTATCCTTTTTCTCCCGTTCCATCGCCCCGCCATTCTAACGGTTCTTCAGTTTCTTTCACATAAAAAATGATGCGCCCATTGTGAGCCTCAGAGCGTTCCCAACCTTCAATTGTTCCCTGTTTATAGGAGGAAATATTTTTCTGGTTGTGGAGAGCTAAATATTGTGCGGTATTGGCTGCTTCTTCCGATACTTTCCAGTATCCACTCTTGAATAGACTACCTCCTAATTCTTCAACGTTAAGCGCTTTTCTACAAACCAAGTGAATCCCCAAAACTTTTCGAGCCATTGTTAATTTGAGTTCTACTCCAAATCTGAACTCTATCATATCAGAGCATCTTCAATTTGTGCGATCGCGTAGTATCGGGAAGGGTAGGTGACAGTCCAGAATTTACATGAGAATTAATACATCTTTGATGTCACCCACCCTACTTCTAATATGTTTTTAAGTATGAGGTTCTCCAAATAAAACAATAGAACAAGTGAGTTGTTTAATCATCTCCGTGGTTATATCACTAACTGCTAATCCTCCAGCAGTTCGACGACGTGTTGAACGCAAAACAACGAGATCAAAAGATTGCGCTGCTCTGACAATTACCTTAGGAACATTATCATAAGCAACTGTTTTAATTCTTGCCGAAACTTGAGGGCCGCCTTGAGCGAGAACATCTGAAATTTCTGACTCAAACTGAGCAATTTGTTCGGGAGAAGTACGGCGATCGCAAACGTGTAAAAGTGCGATTTTCGCCTGATTGGTATCTGCTAATAGTTGAGCAAAACGTACAGTTCTAATCGCTTGTGGCGTGATATTTTTAACAGGAACTAAAATCCGGCGAATATTAATCGGTTCATCAAAGAGTTTAACCATCGCAACTGGACAGTGAGAAGACCAAAAAACATTATCAACCAAACTTCCAAATAACCTCGCCCGTAAACTGGTTGCGGCATCACTCCAACCCATAACAATTAAGTTTGCTTTTTGTTCACGAGCCGCCCGACTAATTCCTTCTGCAACATCATCATCAATTCTAACTTTGGGTTTAGCTTCTACCTTAAATTCTTTCGCCACTTCTATCGCTCGTTCCAATAGGCGATCGCTGTGTTCAAGGGCAACATCCAACTGGGGTTCATCCATATGAACATGGGCTTGAGTAATAGATAAAGGAACAATGATACCCGATTCGTGACGGGCAAGTAACGCTGCCATTTCAATTAAATAGCGTTGAGAAAGGGGATTATAAATGGGAACTAAGACTGTAAATTGACTTCTTTCTCGGTGAGAATGGAGCGGTTCAAAAGCTTCTATTGTTAACCTCCATTCGTCGGTTTGAGGTTCTAATTCCGGTTTTGGGATCGTTAATTCTCTCGCCACACGAGCCGTTAAAACTGATCCCAAAATTGAAGTCACCAGCATCAAAACAATCACACTATTAAAGACGGCTTGACTGAGAAGACCTGCATCCACTCCAACTAAAGCGGCTGCTAAGGTTGCCGCGACTTGGGGAAGTGAAAGCGACCACATCGTTAAGGCTTCATACCAGTTATATTTGTAGAGCAATTTCGCTACAAAAGCTGCTAAAAATTTACTCCCAAGCAGTCCAGCAACAATTGCTAAAGTTAAAGGTAATTCAGTGGTTAAACTACTAACAAAGGCGGGAACATCAATCAGTAATCCCATGTGAATAAAGAAAAAGGGAATAAATAGGGTACTCCCAACAAATTCAACCTTTTCTTCAACAGGACTATGACCTAAAACATCATTAACAGCGAGTCCGGTTAAAAATGCACCCACAATTTTGTCAATATTGATGACTTGGGCGCCCACAGAAGCTAGAAAAACGGCTAACAAAATAAACAAAAACTGATTGCCTTCTTCATCTCCAGTGCGGCGAAAATATTCTTTTCCAGCCCAATCTAATCCCACTAAAACAATCAGAGAATAGAGGGCTAATGCACCGAGTTGAATAATTAAAGTTGTCAGTGAAAATTCTCCGCCATAAACAGAAATACAAATAGCTAGAACTAAGAGAGCGGCAATATCGGTGAAAATTGTTGCCCCAATTGTTACGGTAACGGCTTCGTTTTTAACAACTCCCAAACGATTAACAATAGGATATCCAAGTAAGGTATGAGAAGCGAGAAGTGAACCGATTAAAATCGAAGCATTTAATCCAAAACCAAAAATTAAACCAATAGAAGTTCCTGTTAATAGAGGAATAGTAAAAGTCGCAAAACCAAATCCCAAAGAGCGATCTTTTGTGCGTCTAAATTCTTCTAGATCGATTTCCAAACCAGCCACAAACATCAGATAAATTTTACCGATGTCGGCAAAGAGTTTCATGGTTTCTGAATTCGGATTGAGTAGTTGAAAGCCGTTTGTTCCTAACAGAACACCAGCCACTAATAATCCGACTAATCCCGGTAGTTTTAACTTTTCAAAAATCGGAGGAATCGTTAAGCTAACGAGAATTAAAATTGTAAACGTAACAATTGGACTATCCGGCAGACCTTGGATAATATTTTCCATATTAATTATTTCAAAGAATAGAGATCAAACCAA
The DNA here is from genome assembly GCF_000169095.1 of Lyngbya sp. PCC 8106. Taxonomy (GTDB): domain Bacteria; phylum Cyanobacteriota; class Cyanobacteriia; order Cyanobacteriales; family Microcoleaceae; genus Capilliphycus. Next base: position 78,647 of record NZ_AAVU01000027.1, on the reverse strand, counting down.
TTTAATCAACTTCTATCTGCGAAAAAATCTGATCAATATTGTGTCTCTTTCGACTCAATAATCACAGAATATAAACAGTTAAAAATTCAGCAATCAAGGAACAGGCTTTAACAAGATATACTGTTCAGTGATCACTGAATTTTAATTCATGGGTAGAATGAAAAATTATTCTAAATAATCCCCTCGCCTCCTGTGAAAGATCAGATCGAAAACGATTTACGGGTTCCCTTGTTACTCTACACTAGCTTTGTCTGGTTGTGCAGACTGTTTGAAAGCTAACCGCAGAAAAGGCGGTGCGATAAATGTGGTCAGAATCACCATAATAATGATAGCGGCTTCTAGGGGTTTATCAAGTACACCACTGGCTGAACCAATTCCTGCAAACACCAAACCGACTTCACCTCGAGGAATCATCCCTACACCTATAGCCAAACGATTAATTTGGGGTTGACCAATCACAGCCCAACCTGTAATTATTTTACCGATGATCGCAACAACAATTAAAAATGTGGCAATAATCAGCCCCTCACGATTGGCGGGAACTGCGGGATTTAATACGCCTAAATCAGCTTTTGCTCCTACACTGACGAAGAAAATCGGAACTAAAATGTCTGCAATTGGAACAACTTGTTTATCGAGTTCTTTACGTTTGTCGGTTTCATCTAATACTAAACCGGCTGCAAATGCTCCTAAAATGGCTTCTAAATGAATGGCGTTGGCTAAAAATGCCATTAAGAAAGCAAAGGTAAAGGCGGGAATAACTAACTGTCCTCGGGTTTGTAAAAGCCCAGCAATCGAGACAAAAGATTTATTGAAGAATTTCCCGAGTAAAATGGAACCGAGAAGAAAAGCTGTGGCACTAATAATCAGATAAACAACGTTGAGAATGTCTATCTCGCCTGTTTTCGCTAAACTGGCAACAACTGCTAAAACAATAATCCCGAGAACATCATCAATAACGGCAGCCCCAACAATAATTTGACCTTCTTTTGATTTGAGCTGTCCGATTTCTGAGAGAACTTTTGAGGTAATGCCGATGCTTGTCGCGGTTAATGCAGCCCCGGCAAAAATAGCAGGAATTGCAGAAACTCCAAAGAAATACATTAGTCCTAACGTCCCGGCTGCAAAGGGTGCTACTACTCCCACAACGGCTACAACTGCTGCTTGATAACCCACACTTTGGAGTTCTCTGAGTTCGGATTCTAAACCAATTTCAAACAGTAGAATAATCACACCCAATTCAGCCAGAACCGAAACTACTTCACTTTGACTGGCAAAAATTGAGGTGACTAACTCGGGACTCAAATCACTAATGGATTGTAAAAAGGTCATCAAGAGTGAATCCGTTGCAGTTGCACCACTTTCGGGAAAAACTAACAGATGCAATGCCGAAGTTCCGACAATCACTCCGCCGATGAGTTCACCTAAAACGGGGGGTAAATCAAGCCGTTTTGATAATTCTCCGCCTAATTTACTGGCAATATAAACAATGACTAAACTCAGGAGAACAGAAGTTAATACTAGCGGTCCCTTTTCAGCTTCTGTAGCGGTTGCAAATAGGGGAAAAGACAGTGAAAATTCTAAATTGTATAACATGATTGGTTTTCAGGAAAAAAGTAATCTAAATCAGTGTAGTCACAAATATTTTGGTCACAACAAATCTTTGTTTTGAGTTGTGAAGATGAGTGTTGATCAAAAAATTTGAAGAAGTTGGGGAGGCAGAAACAGCATAAACTTTAAAATAAAGTTTTGAAGAGAGTTCTGCTTGTCCCCAGAGTTGAGATCGATCTCAAGTCGATTAGGAAAAAGCCCCGATCAGAGGGAGAAAACGGAGTTACAAACCGGGGCTAGACAATCAAGATTTTTGCAATGTAGCCGCATCACTAGGGCCGACTTGATAGCCATTGATTCCTTCATCATGGCTTTCAGGTTCAATGACTTCATTGTTTTCAATGACTTCACCGTTGATGCTAGCTAAAGCACGGCGCAGAGCAGCAACTCGGGTTGCGACTCGATTTTGTTGGGGTAAACGATCCAAAATATTGAAGCGTTGTAGACGAGTTTTAACTTTGTCTTCACCACCGACAATATAGATATCAATGGATTTGTTATAAGCGCTATCGATCATTTTTTCCAGCGCCAGGGTTGCAGTTACACCCAACAGAGGAACGTGATTTAAGTCGATAATTAGGGCTTGATAGTTATCTAAAATGGTTTGACGCTGAGTAATTGCTTTTGCTGCACCAAAGCTCATTGGGCCACCGAGGTCGAGTAAAAGAATCCGACCATTGGCTTGTTTCATTAACTGTTTGGCTTCTTCATTAGACATCACTTCATCGTTGGGTGTGTCAATAGCTTTCACCTGTTCAGCTTGGATATCAGCTAAACGTTTGATGGTGAGCATATTGGCAATGAATACTCCAACACCAACCGCGACAATTAAGTCGTAGAAGACTGTTAACAGTACCACACCATACATGATGGCAGCCGCTTTCCAGGAAAGTCTGTGAGCGCGTTTGAGGAACTTCCAGTCGATAATATCGATACCCACTTTCAGGGCGATACCAGCCAAAACTGCCATTGGAATGTTTTGGGTTAGAGGAGCAGCAGCCAGGACAATTACCAGTAAAATCAAAGCGCGAGTTAAACCGGAAACAGCAGTGCGACCCCCAGCTTGGATATTTACAACAGTTCCCATTGTTGCCCCTGCACCCGGTAAACCGCCACAGATTCCAGAGATGAGGTTTCCAATTCCTTGACCAATAAGTTCTTTATCAGAATTGTGTTGAGTTTGAGTTAAACTATCAGCAATTACAGATGTTAGTAGAGAGTCAATACAACCGAGCATCCCCAGAACTAAAGCATCAATCAACATCGAGTTAATTTGTCCGAGGGAGAAAACGGGCAGATGTATTTCAGGTAAGCCCATCGGAATTTCACCGATGCGACGAATATCTACGTTCGGGAAGACCATTAGAGAAATTAAAGTTCCTGCAATTAAAGCAATTAATTGAGGGGGAACAATCTTCTTTAATTTCTGGGGCATGAAGAAGATAATCCCAATTGTCAGCACACCCAATACGGTTTCTATGGGATTGATATTGCTAATCAGGTTGGGGATGTTTTGTAGGGTTCCCAATACTCCACCTTTCGGGCTAGCTTGTCCAAGCATCGGCCCAATCTGAAGAATGATTAGGATCATCCCGATACCCGACATAAACCCGGAAATGACGGTGTAGGGCATCAGGGTAATGTATTTACCCAGTTTGAGTGTCCCAAACACAAGCTGAAATACCCCAGCCAGCATGACAACCGTAAATGCCATTGCCATTCCCGTTTGTTCGTCAGGGGCAGATGCGAGTGACCGAGCCACGACAGCCGTGAATACAACCGTCATCGGGCCTGTCGGTTCGGAAATTAAAGTGGGTGTTCCTCCAAATAAAGCGGCAAAGAAACCCACCAAAACAGCACCCCAAAGACCTACTGCGGCTCCATTTGGCGCACCGGAAGCGACCCCGAAAGCGAGAGCCATCGGTAGGGCAATAACTGCGGCAGTAACTCCTCCAAAAATGTCACCTTGTAGATTCCTGAAATGAATTTGATTTGTAATCCTGGTAATTTGCATGGGTTTGTGAAATCTGAGTGAATGCTTAAATAGATAAGGGTCTATCTGAATCCTAATATTGATTGACTAAAATCTATGGTTAGCATACCATTAAAATCGAAATAGAACGCAACCTTTTCAAATTTCATTTACTCATAGCAATTCCAACCCATACTCATAAAAAGGAGGAGTTCTTGATCCAGGCAACCCTACATCAGTTACGAGTCTTTGAAACTGTGGCTCGTCACGGTAGCTTTACCAAAGCGGCTGAAGAGTTGTATATCACTCAGCCCACAGTTTCTAGCCAAGTCAAGCAACTCAGTCAAGCCGTCGGTTTACCGTTATTTGAGCAAATTGGTAAGCAACTCTATCTCACAGCAGCGGGCCGGGAGTTATCTACAACCTGTCACAACATTTTTGAACAACTAGACAACTTTGAAATGAAAGTGGCAGACTTAAAAGGGATGAAGCAAGGACAACTTCGCCTCGCAGTCGTGACAACGGCTAAATATTTTGTTCCTCGACTTCTGGGTTCGTTTTGCCAAAAGTATCCCGGTATTGATGTTTCACTTCAGGTGAACAACCACCAAGAAATAACTCGACGAATGCAGGATAATCAAGATGATCTTTATATATTGAGTCAACCTCCAGAGGATCTTGATCTTTGTACAAAACCTTTTTTGGATAATCCTTTAGTTGTTGTCGCCCGACATGATCATCCCCTTGCTCAACAGAAAAATGTCTCGATCAAACAACTTCGGGGTGAAGCGTTCATCATGCGAGAACCGGGTTCTGGGACTCGACAAGCTGTACAACAGTTGTTGGAAAAACATAAGGTTAAGGTTAAGGTTCGCCTAGAACTCGGTAGTAATGAAGCGATCAAACACGCGATCGCAGGCGGCTTAGGAATTTCTGTCCTCTCTAAACACACTCTAGTTTTGGAGAGTCTATCCAAAGAATTAACGATTTTAGATATCCAACATTTTCCCATTAAGCGGCGCTGGTATGTTGTTTATCTCGGGGGTAAACATCTTTCTGTCGTTGCTCAGACGTTCCTCGAATATCTGATCGAAGAAACTCAACCCATCACTAAGTTAGCTCTGCGAGCTTAGGAGTTGAGTCTCACACAAACTCTCACTCACGACTATTTTACGACTTACGGTTCACGATTCACTGTCTAAAATTCCCAATTTCTTTAAAGCTGCTTCTGCGGCTTTTTTTTGAGCGTCTTGTTTACGACGTCCTTGTCCTAAACCATACACTTGATCTTTGACGCGCACTTCTGCGATAAACTCTTTGGCATGATCGGGGCCAGATTGATCAATAATAAAATACTTAGGATTTTCTCCAAATTCGGCTAGCGCCCATTGCTGAAATCGATTTTTTGAATCAATTAAATGTTCAGAATTTTTTTCTTCAGTGTGCATTCCCAGAATTTCATTAGCAACTTTGGTGAATAGAGGAGTAATAAATTCTCTAACTTTCTCTATTCCTGCATCTAAATAATAAGCTCCAATATAGGCTTCAAAGGTATCACTCAGCAAAGCCGGGTTTTGATATCCTCCATCTTTGATCGCACCTTTACCCAGTCGCATAATTTCACCAATTCCGAGTTGCGCCGCAAATTTTCCCAGTTGTTGTTCATCAACTAATGCGGCTCGTAAACGAGTCATTTTGGCTTCACTTAGTTCTTCTGGATAATAAGTATAAAGTAACTCCCCCACCAAAAAGCCTAAGACTGCATCTCCCAAGAATTCTAAGCGCTCGTTATTTTTTCCGTCTCCAGGGTGTTCGTTGACATAGGAACGATGGGTTAAAGCACGTAAGCGGAGTTTTTCATCTTTAATGGTTGGAAGTTTATCCATTTTTTATATCTTTATCTCGTTCAAAAGCGAACATCAAAAATAACGTTTTGGGTTTCCTCACCCTGGTAAGTTTATCATCTGGTGATGATTCTACGCAACAAAGTGAGGATTTTTAGTACAGCCAATATCTTTAGAGGATTAATTCGGTTTCATTTCATCAACTAAAATGATCTCCTGATTGATTTTTCTGATTATTCCTTTCTCTATCACCCGATCAATAAATTTAGTAAACTTTGAAAATTTACTACCATCTGGTTTTCGGATTGATGAAACATTTTTATAGTTGGGAAATTTGGAATTATTACACATTAATTTAGCAATTAAACCGATGGTTGTTGATTTGCCGCTTTTGCTCGCAGTTTGAATAGCTTCTATCAAACATTTTACCGCTTCTTCATAACTAATGTAAGAGTCTGTTGGGAGAGTTTCCGCACCCCAATTTATCACTAACTTAGGAAGTTCATCTATGTAGTAAAATTCATCAACCTCTTTCTTTAAAGAGTGACAATCACTTCCCCTCCGTGCAAATACAATTAATTTTCTGTTTTCTGACTTCAAGTTTTCCTGTACAATCAGACTATAACAATCTCCTGTCACTAAAATGATCTCATCTGGGTAAGAATTAGTTTTGATTGGCTTAAAACAGTCTATGGCGATTTGAAAATCAACTGCATTTTTATTTTTTTTATTAGGGTTTTCTACCTGAATACACTCGAAACCTTGCTTTTGTAAGTGATTTTTAGCCTTTTTATCCAAGTTACAACTGTAAGCATTTGAAGCCCCAACATTTCCTCGCTGATGAGAAAATTTTAACAAATCTGAGGCGATATTAAATTGAGGTACATTTTCATAATCCCAAAAAATTGCTTTTAACTCTTGTGAGTTTTTCGACTGATATTTGTGGGTATTCATAGCTTTAGTCTCAGTGAAGTTATTTCGGGTTAACTCACCTAGCACTAACGAAGTATTCTGTTATGAACTTCTCGAAAATTAATGACTTCTTTGCACCCAAAATAGAAGTCATCATCAAGGTTGCTTCAAAGGAATACTATCTAAAACTTAGATATAGCATTTCCATTTGAAACTGATAAATTCAAAGCCAGAACACTTTACATCAAAATGTCAGCTAATGTCTCACGACCCGCAATATGTATCCGTAAGTATGTGTATGTAAACTGGTAGTAACGCTAAGTCAGACCTTAAAAACTAGGTTTTGCAGAAGATTAAAGCTTTTAGCTAACTTGCAATCTAAGCTTTCGGCTGACCTGACGTAACAACCAATTGACACACCTATACCAGCAATACAGAAATTTTCCGGACGGTGAGACAGCAGCCCACAATAGTGCTAACTGATGACCAGTATTATACACTCAAGGATGGCGATCGCGCAACCCCTAATTTTTTTGACAACTCTCACAACTGGGGTAAGCTGAATTGTAGGTACTAGAACGCTGACCAAACCACTGATAACGGTTGTCGCGGACTTGTTCATAAATGCGATCGCCTGTCCATTTTAACCCTGGTAATGCTCGATACGCACTCACAAATAGATTGCCTGCGGGTAATAAATTCCCAATTTCTTCGGCGGCATCACTGCCTTGCCAACGACGCTGAGGGTTGTTATCATCAATTAAAATCATCCCCTGTTCACAGTCGGTTGATGTAATCCCAAAGCGGTTGAGTTCAGCTTCATTTTGCATGGGAATATATTGAAACTTTTGACCTTGATCTAAGTTCTCTAAAAGCTGTACTAAGGTGACACACAAATTGCAGTTACCATCGTAAATCACATGATAAGTCATAGGGGAGAGTCAAAAAGAAACTAACACTATAATTGTTACAGATTATTCTGTTTTTTGGGCTTTCGTCTGAGTCAAAAAATCGGCAAACTTTTTTAAATCAGTTTGTAGTTAAGCGGGCATGATTTCTAACTTTTTTGAGAGAGTCTAGCAACTCTAGAGGTAAATGAAGTTGGTTGAGACGGGTTTCAGAATTGGGACTATGAAAGTCACTTCCACCTGTTTTTAATAAACCATAGTCAGCACATAATGATTCTAAATGATCAATTTGTTTAGGAGTATGACTAGGATGATAGACTTCAATCCCTAATAATCCGTCTGAAACTAAATCTTTTAACACGGTTTCAACTTCACCCCCTCGAAATAAATAAGGATGCGCCCAAACCGGAATTGCTTCACAATTGAGTAAGAGTTGAATACCTTCTGCGGTAGAAAATTTTTCATATTGAACAAAGGCAGGTTTATCATCTCCTAGCCATTTTTCAAAGGCTTCTTTGGAAGATTTAATATAGCCGGCTTTGACCAAAGCTGTAGCAATATGAGGACGAGAAGGTGCAATTCCTTCTCCCAGATGAGGAAGTTCAACCGGATAACCTAATTCGGCGAGTTTATTAATAATTAATTGAGCGCGTCTTTTTCGTCCTTCTAACCGTTCTTTGAGGGGAGAATAGAGTTTATTTTTATTAGGATAAAATCCCAAAATATGTAAAGAACGCTCGTTGTAAACCGTAGAGAGTTCAACTCCAGGAACAATTTCCAGATCAAAGTCAGCAGCAGCAGCAAAGGCTTCTTCCCAACCCGAAAGAGTATCGTGATCGGTGATGGCGAGCGCTTTGACTCCGGCTTGAATTGCTGAAGCGACGAGTTCGCTTGGGGCAAGTGTACCATCGGAGTAAGTGGTATGACAATGAAGTTCTAGCATTTTTGAGACTGTTGTAGGAGAGAGGATTGATTTGGATTCAGGAGTTGAAAGAGAAAAATGATAAAATTCTAGCGATTGACTTGACCCATCGATGGCTATGCTTTATGATAGCCTGAGTTAAGCTACACTTGTACCTCCGCAAATTAACGGAAACCAGTTAAGCTGACAACTACCATCTGGGTATTTAAACGTAAAGTTGTCAGAACAGAATGTTAATTTTTTAACAAACTTTAGATAAAAATTTGAACATCTCAGTCTTATGATAGATGTTCGAGTCAAAAACAACGTATCTGTCTACCGACAAAACACTTAATCGTTGTATAATAGAGATCAAACAGGTTTCAGTAAATTCCTGGTCTGTAGAGATTTTACTCACCATAGGAACTTATGGAGCCACCCGTTGATCGAGTTCGTCTTTCCTCTGAAGCGAAAGAACAGCTCATTAAGCTGAAGCGAACAACGAAGATTGAGCAGTGGAATATTCTTTGTCGTTGGGCTTTTTGTCTATCACTTGTAGAGTCTACTGTACCTTCTTCAGTTTCATTATCTGCTGATCAGGGTATTGAAATGACTTGGCGAGTCTTTAGTGGTGAACTGTCTGATGTCTTTATAGCCGCCTTGAAGTATCGGTGTTGTCAAGACGGCTTAGGCACAGATAGACAAACTCTCGCAGAACAACTTCGTCTTCATCTGCATCGTGGAATTGGTTATTTAGCCGAGGAGGTTCAGGTGAATGAAATAGAGGAGTTGATCGAGACTGCCTTATGACCGACTCGCTAAAGGTTCATCTTCCGGCGGCAGGAGACCCACGACGATAGGGACGTTGGAGTTGGGAGGAATGCCGCACAGGGATTTCTGGTACAATACAAGTGGTCACTGACCCACCCGAGACAATGGATTCAGACAGCCATGAGCGAGCGCGCGTCCAGTTACACTGGCGGCGCAGACAAATTGGTAGACCGGGGAAAGATGACAGGGCGGGCATAAACATCCCTTGAATCAACAGTTAAAGAGAATTCCAGTTGGGATTTCGACACGTCTCTAACCGCAGGACTTGCGGGGATAGTCTGTGGAGCGACTTTAAGACCTGAAGGGAATAACTCTCGGAGGGCAGGTGCGCTCGCCCCGCTCGGGAAGACGCAGAAACTCAAATAGCGATATTTGGGAATCCCACGCCATAAAGAATGTTGGCGTTGGGAGGATGTCAAGGAGATCATCCACAGTTGATGTGTGGACGACAGGGCAAGATCAGCACCAATTCAGTCAAAATACTCAATACACTAAGGTTTTCGGTGACTACTATGTCAGTGAAGCAACGCAGAAAATACCACAACATCATGGAAGACTTGGTGGCTGAAGAAGTCAGAAGTCAAATGGCTCTTTTGTCTCCTCGGTTAACGCAGTACATTCAGCGTTCTGAAGTTGAAACCTACGCGCTTAACCGTCTGCCAACTCTCTATGCCTCTAGCCGCGAAGGGTGGCTGCATCAACAAAAATGCGCCAGAGACGAATATCAAGTTAAAATCAAAACGGCAGTTCGTCAAGCGTTAGCCGCCGTGCAGCGTGATCCCCTACGAAGTACCACTCCTCTATTTCAAGAAAAAGAGGACGTGATGGCTGAAAATGCCATTCGCAGTAATACAGCAGAAGTGGAAACCACAAAGGAATTACCCTCTCATCCGTATTACTGGCAACAAAAGCATCCTTCACCCTCGGGTCAAAGATCGGCTAGATAAATTTACCGATTTCGCGTGATGGAATTAGAGTCAAGATTGGCTCGGGGAGAGAAGCGGAAAAAAATGTCCGACCGGGCCTTGACCCTGACCAATACTCAAGGAAAATTGAAGGGCTTGGGTGACGTAAGTTTTTGCGCCTTGGATAGCGGTAAATAGATCTTGTCCTTTGGCAAGGTTAGCCGTGATCGCGGCTGAAAGCGTACAACCAGTACCATGAGTATGAGAAGTTTTGACGAGTTCAGTTTGTAGAGTCTGAAGCTGTTTGCCATCAAACCACACATCTGTTCCTCGCAAAGACGCTTCTAAACTTCCTCCCTTCACCAAAACCGCTTTGACTCCCAGTTGATCATAAATCTGTTGAGCGGCAGTATACATCTGATCAAGGGTTTGTATTTTCAATCCCGTGAGAATTTCAGCCTCGTAGCGATTGGGTGTAATCACCGTTGCATGGGGAAATAGAGTTTCCCGCAAAGCCGTAATCGCCTGATCATCAATTAATTGCGCTCCTGTCCGGGAAACCATGACCGGATCAACCACTAACGGCTGTAGATGCCACTGCTCAACCTGCGTGACAACCTGTTGAATAATCTCGGAGTTGAGCAACATTCCCGTCTTCGTCGCTTGTACCCCAATATCTTCAGCAACCGCCGTAATTTGGTCAGCGACGGCTTGGGGTGAGAGGGCATCGACTCGATTAACCCCCAAAGTATTTTGAGCCGTAACACAAGTTAAAGCACTGGTGCCGTGAACGCAATGAAAGGCAAAGGTTCGCAAATCGGCTTGAATGCCTGCACCCCCGCCACTATCTGAGCCGGCAATGGTGAGAGCGACTGGAATCATAGATTGTGAAGCCATCTTAGCGAATACTGACTCGACTAACGTCGAGGGCGTCGTTGTCTGAGGAAGTCTGGAATATCAAGTCCCGGCTGTTGGGGTTGTACGTCCGGCTCTTTCGACGGTTGTTGGCTTAGAGGTGAAGGTGACGACGGTGCATTTCGGGGTTGGGGTGTTGTTTCTCGGGTGCTGGAAATGCTTTGTTGTTTTTCACCTGAAAATCCAGTTGCAATCACCGTAATTTTAATTTCTCCCTGTAGCCGTTCATCAATCACCGCCCCAAAGATAATATTGGCATTGGGATCAACCACTTCATAAATCGTCTCGGCTGCCGCATTCACCTCATGGAGCGTCAAATCAGTTCCACCTGTAATATTAAAGACAACCCCTTTTGCCCCATCAATAGAAGATTCTAGTAACGGAGACGAAATCGCTCCCATTGCCGCTTCTCTAGCCCTTGATTTACCCGAACCCAAACCAATACCGAGCAAAGCTGAACCCGCATCTGCCATCACCGCCCGAACATCAGCAAAGTCAACATTCACTAAGCCAGGAATAGTAATAATATCAGAGATCCCTTGTACACCCTGACGCAAGACATCATCGGCATAGCGAAAGGCTTCCTGAACAGGCGTTTGTTCGTTAATCACCGACAACAGCTTATTGTTGGGAATAATAATCAACGTATCAACCCGACTTTGTAAAGCAGCTACCCCTTCATCGGCTTGAGAAATGCGTCGTCGCCCCTCAAAGGTAAAAGGTCGTGTCACCACACCAATTGTTAATGCACCCACTTCTTTGGCAACTTCAGCCACAACCGGAGCGCCCCCTGTTCCAGTTCCCCCGCCTAATCCGGCTGTAATAAACACTAAATCCGCCCCTTCTAAAGAATGGGCAATTTCGTCACGAGATTCTTCTGCGGCTTTTTGTCCAATCGCCGGATTACCGCCCGCTCCTAGTCCTCGGGTTAACTTTTGTCCGACTTGTAAACGTTTCAGTGCTTTTGACTGAGCCAAGGCTTGGGCATCTGTATTGACCGCCCAAAACTCTACACCCGATACCTCGCTCTCAATCATGCGATTGACCGCATTTCCCCCACTGCCGCCCACACCAATGACTTTAATCTTCGCTGCGTTACTTGGTATAATATCCGTACTCCAAGACTCTTCGTGAGGCATAGAATTACTTTCGTTATTGGGGTTTACCATACGCTCGTTTTTGCGGAATGGATTTGCTGACTCGGCAGCTAACCAGAGATTGGCTTTCTGATCAGCTTGCTCATTATTATTATTATTCCTTTGGGTAGACCCCAGGTTACTCTTAGAATCCATTTTAATCGATAGGGGTAGTGAATAACGTTTCAATAAAGGACGCAACTCAAACTCAACTATAAAGTAAGTTGCGATCTAAACCAAGAGGAATTCAAGATGCAATCAGTTTACCCAACGGACTTGAACCAGAGCGCGACAAGCACAATCAGGCGAGGGGTTTAGGTATCTTGATCGCGATAGTCGGCACAATAGCAAAGTTTTAGGGTTCTGGCAACATCTGAATGACTGGGTGATCGGGATTTTGTAAATCAATATAATCCACTAAGGCTAAATCGACTTGTTGCGGTAAATTTCTCATCTGATCCAAAACGCGAAGCTGTTGAGTAAACAAAGGACTATAAGCACCGAGATGTACAACTCCAATTTCGGTAGTGATCATTAAATTGGCTGGATTTTGCCAGTTAATCTCAGAAACCATCACTGGAGAGCGACTCAAGGTTTCATACATTTGTTTCCAATGCGGACGGTACTGCTCTGGGTTGCCAATCACCTTCAAACTGGGCAACTGTCGGGATCGCTCTAACTTAGCATAGCTTTCTAACGGAATCCAACCCCCATTGGCGTCAAGCCAACCCACTTGCGAGGCATCTGAACGTCGAGTTAAAGTCGGACTCGGTTGAGCGATCGCCACTGGACGTCGTTCTTGGATTTTTATGGTTAACTGAGGGGGAAACAACTGTCGGCTGACGCTGGCTTTGGCAATTTGGCCTTGAGATTCTAAAGTCTTTGCTAACGCTTGGGGTTGAATTTCCCACAAAGATTGAGGATAGGATAAGGGAAGTAGAGCGCGAATTCGTCGATCAGAGAGTAATTGATTACCTTCAACGGTGACTTGTTCAGGCTGATTAATCAACCAAATCGGCTGGTTAACAGCCCAAAAGACACCCCCAGTTAAACCACTCACAGCTAGAGCTTGCCAAATAATTTGTACTAAGCGTAGACGACGGTGACGACGCAATTGCTGACGCCGATTTCCTAACTCGTTAGAAGAAACAGATACAATATTCGTCATAAGTCTCTCTTGTCGCGACGGTTGGGCTGGTTCACATTTATATAATGAGCGGAGAAAAGATTGGGGATCAATCATTTAGGGATTGATTCGCTCAATATTCAGATTTGGACTGCAACTGCTAACGACTGACGAGGGTATATCAATTAATACCACCAGTGGGGTTCGCCCTTCAGTAATATCACCTAGTCTGTCCGACTCTCCTGTTCTGTTTGAGTCCACACCCCACTGAGCCAAGTGTCAATCTATACTTTGGGTAAAGAATTGTCACACAAGAGAGTCCGCTGTGGTGAGCTTAGATTTAATCCAATTTTACAAAGCCTGCAATCCGAGTAAAACCATTGATATGGCAAATCCTGAGGATCGGCAGTATTATATCGATTTTTCCTCAGTTCGAGGTAGCGATTTGGTTCGAGAACTCTGCCGCACCATTACGCTACTTTCTGGGGATGAACCGACTTGCCAACTTTTTTCAGGACACATCGGTTGTGGCAAATCGACTGAACTATTTCGACTTAAGGATACCTTAGAACACCAAGGATACCATGTCGTTTATTTTGAGTCTTCCCAAGATTTAGACATGGCTGATGTCGATATTAGTGATATTTTACTCGCGATCGCTCATCAAGTCAGTGAAAATCTCGAAGGCGCTCAAATTCGGATCAAAGCTGGATACTTTGGCAACCTGTTCTCGGAAATTTCAGACTTTTTGCAAACTCCCTTAGAACTCGCGGGAGAAGCAGAACTGTCAGTTGGATTTGCTAAATTAAGCGCTCGCACCAAAGATTCCCCCAAATTACGCTCTCAACTCAGACAATATCTCGAACCGCGAGTCAGTAGTATTCTCGATGCAATCAATAAAGAACTCCTTGAACGCGCTAACACTGCATTAAAAGCACAAGGAAAAAAAGGCTTAGTTGTGATTATCGATAACCTCGATCGGGTGGATAACTCTCCTAAACCTTGGGGGCGAACTCAACCCGAATATCTGTTTGTTGATCGGGGCGAACAACTCAAACGACTCAATTGTCATGTGGTTTATACCATTCCTCTGACTTTAATGTTCTCTAACGATTATGGAAGATTATCCAGTCGATTTGGGGTTAAACCCAAAGTTCTCCCGATGATTCCGGTTAAAACTCGTCAAGGTGAAGATTACTCTCAGGGAATGGAAATGTTGCGAGAAATGGTTTTAGCGAGGGCTTTTCCGAAGATTCCGGCTGAACAACGCCCTGAGTTAATTCCAGAATTATTCGACACTCCAGAAACTCTAGATCGCTTATGTCGGATTAGTGGGGGTCATATGCGACGGTTACTCATGTTGATGTATAGCTGTCTACAACAAGCTGATCCACCTTTTACTCGCGATTGTCTCGACAATGTAATTCGGGAATATCGTGATGATCTCTTAGGTGCAATTACTGAAGATGAGTGGAAATTGCTGGTACAAGTCGTCAATCATCAACACGTTCGGGGAGAAGAAGAATGTCAAACTTTACTCCGAAGTATGTTTGTCTTTGAATATCGTGATGGTGATGGTCGTTGGTTTGGGATCAATCCGGCTTTAGAGGAAACTCGACAATTTAAAAAGGGTATTTTAGAGCTAAATCAGTCTTTTCGAGGATAGTCTCTCTACTCTATGGGTTTTGTTTGAGTTGGTTGTTGTGTAACCAGGTTAGTCTAAATTGTCTTAAATCCTGAAATCAAGTCTAAGCTTGACAAAGTACAAAACATACCAATAAAATTTGATTAATACTTTCTTTAACATTCGATAAAACTTTCAGTTTATTGATGTTGAGGATAAATGTATTCAATTGATTGGATCAAAAAGGAGAAGACTTAACCAATCTTGTGGATAAGAACAGGAGTCATCCGAAGAAGCTTAAGATCTTCTTTCTTCGGTATAATTTATGCTGAGATCAAATAAACTGAAGTCAGGGTCAACTTTTACGATAATTTTGAGCAAAACGGCTCATCCTATGGATACTCTATATACCTCCGAACAAACTGCCACCCACAACGAGAAATTTCTAACTCGATTGATGCGGTCAATCGCTTTATCTCAAGGACAATTTTCTCTAATTTTAGTGCGATGTAACTATTCCAGTCTCCAACTCAAACTAATCAAACAATTACAACAAAAATCCCCGATTCCGATTCAAGAATTAACCTTGCCAGAATCAGTTGAAACTCTTTACACAACTTTATATTCAGCGATTCAAAATGAACCTCCGACTGCCTTGATGGTTTTAGGGTTAGAAACAGTTACCTCTCTTGATCATTTACTCAATTCTACCAATCAAGTTCGAGATGAATTTCGGAAACACTTTACTTTTCCGTTAATTATGTGGATTACCGATGAAGTCGCGACTAAATTAATTCGATTAGCCCCAGATTTCAAAAGTTGGGCAGCAGCAACGCTTAAATTTGAACTCGCAACCTGTGAACTGATTGAATATCTCCAACAGCAAGCAAATATTCTCTTTTCCTGCGCTGAACTAAAAATCAAAGAAGGGGAACTTGCCACTCAATATTCGATTTCTTTTCCCCACTCTCCCCAACAGAACTATGATTTTTCTCCCGGTTCTCGACGTCGGCGCGAACTAGAATCGACTTGGCGAGACTTACAACATCGGGGTTATGAGTTGGAACCCACTTTAGAAGCCTGTCGGGAGTTTATTTGGGGCCAAGACCGAGATGCAAGTGATCAAAGTGATATTGCTCGAATTCATTACCAAAAAAGCTTTATGGCATTGCTGCATTATGATAGCAGTCGCTCAGAGGAAAAAAGTCGGGTTCGTGATCATCAATTGATTAAATGGGAAGTCATTGTTGAAGATTCTATAGATATCAATTCTATTACAGAATCTCAGCAGATTCATCCTGATTCTAGTGATTTAGATGAGCAACAATCTCTGATTAAATATCAGGGAATTGTGCTGTTTTATATTGCTCTCACTTACCGTTTACAAGCCGCTCGAAATCCGGGTTTGAGTCAAACATTATTAGGGAAAGCACAAGTCAGTTTAGAACAATGTCAGCAAGTATTTGAACAGGCTGGACGACCTGATTTAGTAGCAGGTGTGATGTCTTATATGGGGGAATTGTTACAACGTCTGCAAAAGTGGGATGAGTTACAAACCTTCGCCCAACGAGTATTAAAAATGCACCTCACCTATGGTACACCTCGTCAGCTTGCGAAAGATTATGGGTTTATGGCAGAAGTGAGTTTACAACATTCTCAATGGTTAAAAGCCGATAAACTGACTCGACTGGCGTTAACTATTTTACCAACATCTGAACCCGTTTCGAGTCGTAGTGTGTATCTTTTGCTGTTAGCTCGAAGTACCAAAAATCTAGGACGATGGGATGAGGCGGTTGAGGTCTTAGAACAGGCTCAAGCGGGAACGGAACCTGAATATGATCCTCATTTATATATTAATATTTTAGCAGAGTTACGTTCAATTTACTACGAAAAAGGTCAATATTTAAAAGCATTTAGAATCAAGAAAAAACAACGAGAGATTGAGCATCAATATGGGTTTAGAGCGTTTATTGGCGCTCATCAACTTCAGCCGACTAAACAGGTTGTTAATCCTTCGAGTTTAAAGGGTGAAACTCAGATGATGATGGCAGAAGAAATTATCGCATCTTGTCGGCAAAAAGATATTCATAATCTCTTGCAAAGATTAGGCAGAGATGATCATAAGCTAATTATTATTCATGGACGTTCAGGAGTGGGAAAAAGCTCATTAGTAAATGCCGGATTAGTTCCCGCGTTAACGAATATTAGTTTGAGCGCTCGTCATGTTTTACCTGTGGTAATTCGGAGCTATACTCATTGGTCAAAAGAAATTGAACAAGCGTTAACAAAAGCAATCCTAGCACAAGAAAATTGTTATCCGAGAAAACCACAAAATGATATCAAAAAACAATGGGAAAAAGCAATTGCTCAAGCTGCTTATAAGCCCTGGAAAAAAACCAGAAACTATCCCTCTGACTTTTTACTCAATCCCAACTCATTTGTTTTGAAAAATCTTCATAAGAATGGAGAAAGGAATTTAGTAACCGTACTGGTATTTGATCAGTTTGAAGAATTTTTCTTTGTAAATTCTCGAGCAGAAATTTGTGCTTTTTCTCAATTTTTGAGAATTTGTTTAGATCTACCTTTTGTGAAAGTTGTATTCTCATTGAGAGAAGATTATCTTCATTATCTTTTAGAATGTGAGAACTTGGTGAAATTAGATGCAATTAATAATAATATTCTAGATAAAAAAATTCGTTATCACTTAAAAGACTTTTCAAAAAGTGAAGCAAAAGCTGTGATTGAGCGTTTAACTCAGCGAGCAAAATTTGAATTAGAGCCGGCTTTAATTGATGCTTTAGTTCAAGATTTAGCCGATGAACAAGGTGAAGTTCGCCCCATCGAATTACAAGTGGTAGGAGCGCAACTTCAAGAAGAAGGAGGACAGGGAATTACCACCTTCGCCCAATATAAACAACTGGGAAAAAATCCCAAAGCAGAACTGATCAAACATTCTATTGAGCAAGTGATCGAAGATTGTGGAAAAGAAAATGAAGATGCAGCTTGGGATGTTTTATTTGCTTTAACCGATGAAAAATTTACTCGTCCGATCAAAACTCGTCGAGAGTTAATTACAGCTATTCATTCCCATAATAAATTCGATCTATCCAAAGATTTAGAACAACCTGTATCATTTATTGATGTGATTTTAGAATCAGGTTTATTATTACGTCAACGAGAAAAAACCTGTATTCGTGAAACCTCTCTACCCGAAAATCGCTATCAACTTTTACATGATTATTTAGTCTTACCCATTCGTCAACGCTACGCCATCAAAGAACAACAACGTCGAACCGAAATTCATCAACGACTAAGACAAGCACAAGTGGCGAAAAAAGAAGCAGAAGCAGCATTACAAAAAATGAGTCAACAGCAGTTGATTCATCGTAATCGAGTTTTAAAACAACTATTAGGATTAGCTGTTATTACCGCAATCGGACTTGCTTTTACCGCCAAAATTGCTTATAAACAAAAACAACTTGCAAATATTGCAACTTTAACGGCTGCTTCTGATGCCTTGTTTTTTTCCCATCAAAAGTTTGATGCGATTATGGAAAGTCTAAGAGCAGCACAACGTTTGCGACAACTCAAACAATTAAGCCTGATTAACTTTGACTTACAAAACACCGAAAGTTCAATTGCAGCAACCCTACAACAAGCGGTTTATGGGATTCACGAACTCAACCGTTTAGAAGGACACAACGAAGTGGTTTGGGATGTTAGTTTTAGTCCTGATGGGAATGTTATTGCTTCGGGTAGTGTAGATAAAGCGATTAAACTTTGGACTCCGAAAGGAAAACTTCTCAATACTTTGAAAGGTCATCAAAAAAGTATTACCAGTGTGAGCTTTAGTCCAAATGCTCAGATGATTGCTTCATCTTCCCAAGATCAAACTGTAAAGTTGTGGAAGTTGGGTCAAGATACTCAAATAGCAGCCATTCCAATTACACTCAGAGGTCATGGCGATATTGTTTCTAGTGTGTCTTTCTCACCAGATGGTCAAATTATTGCTTCCGCTTCCGAAGACAAAACTGTAAAATTGTGGAGTTTAGAAGGACAGCTACTCAGAACAATAACGGCTCATTATTCTCCTTTAAACTGGGTGAGTTTTAGTCCCAAGGGTGATGTGATTGCCACCGCAGGAAATGACGGCACAGCCCGATTATTAACCCCAAGAGGAAGACTCCTAAAAACACTACGTCATAGTAGTTCTGATCAGTCGAAAGTTTATACTGTGACCTTTTCACCCGATGGTGAATTAATCGCGACTGTCGGTTCAGATCGAACGATTAAATTATGGAATCGTCAAGGCCGTTTACTGAAAATATTATGGGGACATGAACAGATCATTTATGGTGTTGAGTTTTCTCCGGACAGTCAAATGATCGCAACAGCAAGCGGGGATAAAACAGTTAAACTTTGGAGTCGAGATGGAGAACTTTTGAGAACTTTTGAAGGACATGGAGATCAGGTGACGAATGTGAGTTTTTCACCAGATGGTAAAATTTTGGCATCTTCGAGTTATGACAAAAAGGTAAAATTGTGGCGGATTGAAGATATTCCACTGAAACTATTAGAAGGACACCAGGATCGCGTTTTAGGCGTTAGTTTTAGTCCCGATGGTCAAATCTTAGCTTCTGCATCTCAAGATCAAACAGTCAAGCTGTGGAGTCGTTCGGGAACTTTACTACAAACCTTAAAAGGATACCAAGATCGGGTTTCAGCGATTAGTTTTAGTCCTGATGGTCAACTGTTAGCAACGGTGAGTTATGACAATCGTGTGAAGTTGTGGCGGATTACTCCTGATCCCAAACAAGCTCAACAACGAGATCATTTTCTCTGGACTTATACATCATTGCGAGAACAACTTTATTTTCGATCCTTTTATTTTCCACTGAGAGGAAGTATAGAGTTTGATCAATCTCTCCTTCAGTCTGAGGCTTCAGTTTTTCATCCCTTATCAACCGTGAATACGTGGACGGCGCATAGTGATAGTTTGATGAGTGTGAGTTTTAGTCCAAACAGTCAGTTCATTGTGACGGGAAGCAAGGATAAAACGGTTAAACTGTGGACTCCTGAAGGTCGTTTACTCCAAACGTTTGTGGGTCATCAAGGATGGGTCAATAGTGTGAGTTTTAGTCCTGATGGTCGAATGATTGCTTCGGCGAGTGATGACGGTACGGTGAAATTATGGAATTTACAGGGAAAGTTGTTGAAAACGATTATGGCCCATAACGCTTATGTGTTGGGGGTGAGTTTTAGTCCCGATGGTCATACGATTGCTTCAGCCGGTTATGACAATACGGTTAAGCTTTGGAGTCGTGAGGGGATTTTGTTGGAAACGTTGTTAAAAGGTTCGAGTGATAGTGTCACGAGTGTGGTTTTTAGCCCCGATGGTCACCTGATTGCTTCAGCGAGTTATGACGGGTTTGTGAAGCTGTGGAGTCGCCACAATGGGACTTTGCTCAAAACGTTACTGGGTCATCAAAATAGTGTGATGAGTATTAGTTTTAGTCCAGATAGTCGGGTGTTAGCTTCCGCAAGTCGAGATCAGACGGTGATTTTATGGAATTTGGATCTCGATGATCTCATAGAACGGGCTTGTGAATGGGTGGGTGATTATCTTAAGTACAATCCCTATATCAGCAATGAAGATCGGAGTTTGTGTCAGTTAACGGAGAAGAGAGAAGAATTTACGGGTAGCGGGAATTGATCAATTGCCCCTACAGTCCCAAATTCTATGTTAAAGTTAACAATTGTAAAGAAATATAAGATTTCGATTATCTGCGGGTTAACAAAATCCTTTATCCTTGACAATTTAAACCTTGATAGAAAATCCCATGAAACAGATATGGCTGCGTCGGCTTCTGGTCTCTATCGTTGCGTGTTGTCTAAGCTTATCGACTTGGATGATCGCCCCGGTTGCTCAGGCTTATGATAATCCGGAGTTACTCCCCAAGATTCAAACTCCGATCATTGACTTGGCAGAAATTCTCTCCGACACTCAAGAACAACTGATCGCCTCAGAAATTCAACAATTTGAGTCGGAGACAGGCTGGAAACTCAGAGTTCTGACTCAATTTGATCGCACTCCGGGTCGTGCAGTTAAGGGCTATTGGGGACTCGATGATAAAAGTGTTTTGCTGGTTGCTGACCAAAGAGGCGGAAATATCCTCAACTTTAACGTCGGTCGTGACCTCTATGCTTTGCTTTCTCGGACGTTTTGGGTGGAACTACAAACCCGTTATGGGAACCAATACTTTGTACGAGATAATGGCGAGGATCAATCTATCATTCAATCCCTGGATGCGGTTAAATCTTGCTTAATCCAAGGGGGTTGTCGAGTTGTACCCGGACTTCCGCGTGAACAGTGGATTTTAACTCTGATTACTTCTGCTTTGGGGGGAGTGATTTGTGGTATTGCGGCTATTCCTCGTAAACCCGGACAAATTGTGGCTTGGCAGTGGGCTTTGATTTTTTCTCCGTTATGGGGAATCTTATTTATTGCCTTTGGGATCGGCCCGGTTGTCTCTCGGACTTCGGATTGGGTGCCATTAGTTCGTAATATTGCCGCATTTCTGATTGGTGTTTTGGCGGCTTATCTGACTCCTGCGTTTAATCAGGCTTCTACTTCAGAAAGCTAATTTTCAATTCAACAATCTAACTGATTTGACCGAAAAAATTGGGATACAAGCCCCGTCCGTGATTGACGGCTTTATGTTAAACTTTCTTTTGTGGAAAGGGTAATCAACCACACTAAAAACCCAGTCACCGAAAGGCAACGCACCTTGACGCACTGAAGTTATGGGGTTCCGTACAGGAAAGCTTGTACGCTTATTAGCGCGCAACGCAACAAGTACAGAGAAACCAAGATTTTAGGTTTTGAACTGTAGGGTAGGGCATACCCAAACAGGTTTCTGAAATGGAGCAAAACGCTTGGGGAGAATTCATCTCTGGTGCAGATAGGGCAGCCTATCTGTATTAAATGGACTCGCTGAACCAAGAATCCCCGCCGTTTACGGCGTGGGAGTGTCAATACAGGATTGGGAATGGACGAGACTCTCGATCCTGTTTGATTTTGAGCAAGTCTAAATTCAATCCCTCGAAAGTGATCGACTCTACATTTTGCCTGATAAACTTATCTAATATATAGAATCCTTGCTGCACTCAATTCCCATCCCGAACTCCTGTAAACAGATCAAACCTGGCTCAGATTTTTTCGGTTCGGAGGTAATGCACGGATTCGCAGACGGATAATAGCGGAAGATCATGATGGAATGGCACATTACCGATGCCCAAAGTCTAGGGATTATTGATCACGAAATTGGTGATCATGTCTTTTCTCCAGCCGAGTACGAGATTGTCCGTCGGGTCATTTACGCGACTGCTGATTTTGAGTACAAGTCCCTCGTTCGCTTTTCTGATCAAGCTTTACAAGCCGGAGCCGCAGCCTTAGCCGCCCGGACAACGATTGTTGTGGATGTACCGATGGTGCAGGTGGGGATTAGTCCTCAGATTTTAGCGACTTTTGCTAATCCTGTCTATTGTTCGATGGAAGCGGTGACTCGACCCCAACGAGAAAAAACTCGCACTGCTTGGGGAATTCAAACTTTAGCCCGACGTTATCCTGAAGCCATTTTTGTGATTGGTCAAGAACAAACGGCGCTTTCGGCTTTGGTTGATTTGATTGAGGCTGAAGAAATTAAACCCGCTTTAGTGATTGCAACGCCTTCGGGTTTTGTGGGGGCGGATGTGGCGAAATCTCGTTTACATGATTCGATGGTGCCTCACATTCGGATTGATGGTCGCAAAGGCAGTGCGGTGGTCTCTGTTGCGATTGTGAATGGTTTGGTCGATTTGGCTTGGCAAGCCTACGGTCGTGAGATGAATGTGAATTAGATGAACTACACCCAGTCTATAGAGACTGGGGATTAGTAACGCTTCTTTGCCCACATTTGCTTCATGCTTCCGCAATCAGTAGAGATGCGCGACTCTGCGTCTAAAGAGGCTCGTTCCAAACCCCTTGCCCAAGTCAAACAAACCTGAGCCGAATTAATATCTCTGTCCGCAGTATGACCGCATGATTTATTGCTACAAATATGCAGTCTGTCTGAGAGCGTCTTAGGCGTTAGTTCCCAACATTCGTTGCATCGTTGCGTCGGCTTTAATTGCTTAGTTGGAGCCTCTAAAAATACTCCACCTGCTTCGACTACTTTATACTTGATTGATTCTCGAAGCATTCCAATCGCAACGTCTAATAAATTACGGTTAAGTCCCGCCTTCTGGCACTTTCTCTTACTGCCTTTCTTTGCCTTACGGGTCATACCTTTGAGATTTAGTTTTTCTGTAGCAACCAAGCTATTACCGCTAACGATTTGTGCTGCTACTTTGTGTGTCCAGTCTTGCCGTTGATTGGCGACTTTACGCTTAACTTTGTTGATTTGAGCCTGACATTTTTTCCATCGCCTCGACGCTTTGACTTTACGCTTTTCGGGTTTACGCTTGCGCCTTAACCCTTTTGAAAGTTGAGCGATGTTTTCCATGGCTCGCTTGAGGAATTTAGGAGACTCAATCAATTCACCATCGCTGGTGGCAATGGCAACTTTAGAACCGAAATCTAAACCGATAGCTCCCAATCCTGTGAGTCTACCCGGACAACACTCAACAGTTATGGACGCATACCATTTACCGTTCCGCCAAAAAACAGTACAAGTTTTAGGAACTCCCCAAGTTCTGGCTTTTCCTCTCATCTGAACGGTGATATCTAAATCCCTAAGATTCAAGTAACCGTTTATTCCGTTATTGGTGTTGACTTTCCAGCTTTGTTTGTTTGGATAATCCCAACCTGAATAGTGTCGAGAGGCTTTGAACTTGGGATATTTACCCAATCCTTTAAAGAAACGTTTAAACGCAAAATCAACTCGCTTTAAAGTTGCTTGCAATGTTTGAGAACCAAGCTTTTTGTACTCTGTCCAAACTTGCTTAAACTCGGGCAGCGAATTCTGTTGCTCGAAATAATCAACCGAGTGGTTAAATCGTTGATATTGCGTTTTTCTGTTGGCAATCGCCACATTATACAAACAGCAGTGCATTCTTCTCGCCCAATGCAACTGGGTTTCTTGCTGACGATTTGGATAAAGTCTGTATGTGATGCGTCGTGTTACCATAGAAGCTATCGTAGCATTGAGCCGAACAAGTTACAACCCACTACAGAAAAGGCGCACATTCAGTATTATCAATTCAGTTGCACAGCTATTTTGTAACGGCTTATAGACGAAAATGTCTCACCAACCAGATGATTGACCGGATAGATGATATTGTGGCTCGTGTGCTTCTGAAAAATGATTGTATTCTTCTAGAATGCTTTGGAGAATCAGACCATGTTCACTTCAGTTTTTTATCCAATGCTTGAGTAAGTTATCTTTAACCATATTCTGACGCATCAGTTCAATCAGATAGGCTTGAGCTTGTTCTTGGGTTAATCGTTTCACTTCTTTTTGCAGAACTTCTAACTTGAATTGCTGCTCTAAACTGAGAGTTCCAGGTGTTTCCATTGTGTTTCCTCCGATGAATGAACAGGAAGTTGACCACCCCAGATACTTCTAATGTATACGAGCATCTTCTCCAGTTATCAGTCGTTTTTTCAGATGAAACACAGATGAAGGATATCCAGATTTTATCGATCTACAGAAGTTTGTGAACGTCTGCGAGTCTCGCGTTGAGAACGAACCCAGCGACTTAAATCAACAAAGGCATCTCGACGCAAATAAGGATAGTTACTGACCCACAAGTTTTGACTGGGAATATAGAGGTCAGAAACTTGGCTAATTCGGCTTAAATCTTCGAGGTAAGACATGACAATCAGTTGAGCAACTTGACCCCGATGAAGTTTTTTGTGAGAGCGGTTTAGAGGGGCTTGAATGCTGGTTGTAAATCCTTTTGAGTCTCCTACTTCAACATTTATTCGCCGCTCTAAGTTTTCGATAATTATTAAATCTCCCCGTTGGTTGACCGATTCCTGTTCGCTGGTCACTTCTTCGGTAATATAATAGTCGAGAACTTTTCCCTGCCAAAATCCACAGTAGGGATATTTACGACATTGTAGATTGCGTAAACTGGCTTCAACCACGGGTCCCCAAAACCAGTAAAGAATAGTGATTAATCCTAAGATTAATAAAACCGATTTGATGCTATCTGATTCAACGGCAATCTCAATAATAATCCACACCGAGGCACAAACAGCCGAAATCAACACTCGCTTTAAAAAATCTGAGAGTTTTCCCCAAGCATAACGATATTGCTCGCTGGTGGCAACAGCAGGAATCAATTCCTCAAAGGTTTTGCGAGTTAAGGGAATCAACATATAATAACTTCAGTGGTATTGTGTCAGGTATTAGGGGATAGCATGATCGGAGGCTCAGACCAAATTAATCAGTCAAATTACGATGATTTTCTATCCCTAACCATTAGGGGTCGAGGGGGGCTTTACAACCCCCGACTCCCATTCAAAACCGTGCTTGCTACTTTCACAGCACACGGCTCCTGGTACAAGTTATCTGTTATCATCAGAACATCCGGTTTCTTTTGAGTTGTAAGACCCATCGGTTGCCGTTTTAATGTCGTGACAGTGGCGATGTAATAATTGCAGATTTTTGTATTCATCTTTACCGCCTATTGACGTTGGGATGATATGATCGATTTCTACAATATCATCTGGGGTGAAATATTGTCCAGATGATTTACATTTGCCTTTTTGCTTTTTGAGCAAATTTGCTACTCGTTTAGGTACATCGTAGGCTGTACCTTTTCTTGTACTCCAATAAGTCCAGTTTCCATCATAGGGTGATGCTTCAGGTCTTATAGTTACGTGACGGGTAATAGCTATTTCAGTATGGTTTAGTAGTTTATAACCATCCTTGGTTTCAAAACTCCATGCCATATTACCGTTTTTCCTGAAGTATTTCTTCAGTTGATCGTAACTAGCTTTACCGCATCTGCTAACTGTCCATGCTCTTAATCTTTGCCATCTGATGTTGTCTAGAGAGGAGAATGTCTTTTTGGAGACAACTTTGGAATGGTAGTTACACCATCCTCTAATTACCGGGTTTAGGTGTTTGATTAGTGTGTATTGGGGTGCAGTTTTGTGAGTTTTAATCACTTCCTTAACCTTATCTGCGTGAGCTTTAATTGCTTTCTTGCTAGGTTTTATTATGGTTCTGAACCCTATTAGTTTTGAGTTCTTACCACCAGTTTTACCAGAGTGGTGTTTTCCCACTGGGTATTGTCTGAAGTTCCAACCTAGAAAGTCGAATCCAGGTTTAACCTTTATGCCTTTCACTTCAATTTCTTTTAGTGTATGACATATACGGGTTTTAGCTGGTTTCAGTTCTAACCCGATAGGTTTTAACCATTCTTCGATGGCGATTTGGCACTGTTGAATGATTTCTATTTGTGGGCTAATTACCACAAAGTCATCTGCATACCTAATGATTTTTGCGTAGTTTTTATTGTTGTTTGTTCTTTTTGGAAAGAATTTCTCAACAAGCCTACTCATTCCATCCAGTGCGATGTTAGCAAGTAGAGGACTAATAACACCTCCTTGTGGTGTGCCTGCCTCTGTTGCCTCAAATATGCAGTTGTCCATAACTCCAGCCTTCAACCATTGTCTGATTTGGGCTTTTATTGTTGATGGACAATCGATTTTGGACAGTAGGTGTTCATGGTTAATCTGGTCGAAACACTTTGCGATGTCAGCATCTAAGATGTAATATTCACCTTTGTTGATACTTTGGAAGATTCGTGACATTACGTCATGGGCTGAACGTCCGGGTCTAAACCCGTAGCTTTCCCCCTCGAATCTGGCTTCCCATTGTGGTTCTAACCCAGATTTTACCAAAGCTTGCCTTACTCTATCGTGTATAGTCGGGATTCCTAAAGGGCGTTTTTCATCCTTGGATTTGGGTATCCATTTCCTGCGGAGTGGTGCCTTTTGGTATTTGCTTAGATTTTTGGCAAGTTCTAACCGTTGATTGGGTGTAATAGATTTAATTCCATCTACCCCGGCTGTTTTCTTACCCTGATTATCTTGAGTAACCCTTCTTATTGCTAAGAGTTTGGCGTAATACGACTTAACTAGGAGCTTTTG
Organism: Lyngbya sp. PCC 8106; assembly: GCF_000169095.1. GTDB lineage: Bacteria > Cyanobacteriota > Cyanobacteriia > Cyanobacteriales > Microcoleaceae > Capilliphycus. The sequence continues at coordinate 51,817 of NZ_AAVU01000027.1, read as the reverse complement.
AAGCTTTCGAGCTTTCGCATTTTGACCCGATATTGATGCCTGGTAAATTCTCTTTTGCAGCTTAAATACTATCCGTTGAACTTTCGCCCAATTGATTGTATTCCATGCAGTCGTAGTCTTGGTTATACTCGTTTTCACCGTTTTAACTGCTAATTGAAACTTTACCTAACAACTTGACCGGAATCTATCAGCGTATCCTAAATATTACATCTAGGCTTTAGCTTCTGACTCCATCTTTCGCCCTCATAACATCCGCCTTAGATTTGTGGCTACCTATCAGTATTCGACCTCTGTAGGAGTAGATGAGGGTTTTTAACGTTCCTTGAAAACGGGGTTATTGCCTTTAGAATCGTCCTGTCCGCCGGGGTACTTTTGGGAGTCTGTGTAAGTGTTATGATTAACATCTTACCTCTTTATAGAAACACATAGAAATTTCTATCTATTCCCCTTGTTCTTTTGAACGCAGCGTATCAAGTCATTTTCGCTACTTCACATTTACGACGGTTCAAGCCAGACGTTCACTTTCGTTATTCTTGGGCAATTGGCTAGAGAACTACTTTGGTATTTGACTTATACCTGATTTCCCGTTATTTCCAGCTTCAGTGTTTTGATAATCAGTCTGACACTGTGGAAATTGCCTTAACTCTTTGGATTTGGGTTACTTTTGCCTGTTAAGGCTCTGTAACTTATACCATTGACTCCGAGTTTGACCTTCCTTTAAGGTCACATTTTCAAAGTTAAAGTGGGTTTTGTTTTCCAAAAACCACTTCCCTGCTTACGTTTCGGGTTTTATCCCTTCACTTTGACAGGAACATTTCGCACCTAAACCTCTATAATATCTTTTCTAACCCATAAACGAGGGTTTTGAGTTCTAGAACTTTACGAATCGCTAGCTTTACGCCTGGCATATAGCAAGCGCGATCTGTGGTATCATGGCGGAGGGTATAAATTTCACCGGGCGATCCAAAAATCACTTCTTGATGGGCGATTAATCCCGGTAAACGAATACTATGAATGCGAATATTTTCCGCTGCTGTCGCGCCTCTTGCTCCGGTTAATTTCTCGCTTTCTTCAACACTTGGCGGGTTGTAGGCTTTCCCAAATTCTCCCAACATCTGTGCGGTTTTAATGGCGGTTCCACTGGGAGCATCTGCTTTTTGGTTGTGGTGAAGTTCGATAATTTCTACATGATCAAAGTATTGAGACGCGGTAACTGCGGCTTGTTGAAGCAAGACCATCCCAATACAAAAGTTAGGAATAATCAAACAACCAATACTTGCTTTATCTGCAAACTCCGCTAAGTCTTGAATTTGCTCAGGACTTAAACCTGTCGTCCCCACAACCGGACGGATACCATAGGCGATCGCTGCTCTAACGTTATCATAAACAAAATCAGGATGGGTAAAATCGACCATCACACCGGGTTGTTTTTCCTGGGCTGCCATCACCAGCGTCCCTTCACGATCATTGGTAATCGGAATTTCTAGAGGCTCTATTCCGGCTAAAGATCCGGCATCTTGGTTTAAGGTTTGGGGATTGCGATCAATCGCACCAATTAGAGTCAGATCTGAGGCAGTCGCAACAGCTTTCACCACCTCTCGTCCCATTTTACCACCTGCACCATTAACAATTACTGGAATCGGCAATTGATTTGTCATTTGCTTAAATTAATCCTACACTTTAATTACGAGATTTTTAAAACTCAAAACTCAGACTATCATAATTCAGTAAGAGCCAAAATATATATTGTCAGCTTAATTGTTTCTTTAGGGGGAAGTTACAATAGTTGGATTACGATTTCACAGTCTAGATGATGTGATTTGGTTTGAATTCGGATTTTGAATTCTACACTTACTCCATGTGGTCTCCTAAACTTCGTTCAATTTTATCGCGAATCCCTTTCCTTAAAAGTGATCAAAGTGGTTTTTATACCGGATTAAAGACTCTCCTCTGTCCGGGGTTAATTGCCAGTTTAGCGATCGCTGTGGTTGTTGCTATTGTACAACAATCGGGCAGTTTACAGCCTTTAGAATTGAGAATTTTTGATCTGTTGGTGCGACTCCAACCCGAAAACAAACCTGATCCTCGACTGTTAGTAGTAACGATTACAGAAGCAGACTTAAAAAACCAAGGCTGGCCATTATCAGATCAGGTTCTGGCTGAAACCTTAGCTCGACTCCAACAGTATAAACCTGTAGTGATTGGAATTGACGTTTATCGAGATTTACCCCAACCCCCAGGAATGGAGAAACTCGCCACTCAACTCCAAGCTGAGAATATTATTGCAATTACAAACTTAGGGGTTTCACCCATTCCACCTCCCCCGAATATTCCTCCTGAACGCATTGGATTTAATGATGTTCCTGTTGATCCAGATGGTGTGATTCGACGTCAGCTTTTGTTTGCCAGTACGGAGGAGGAAACTTTATTTTCTTTTTCATTGCAACTGGCTTTATTTTATTTGCAAACTAAAGGAATTCAACCTGAAAATTATTCTTCCAACCCGAATTATATGCATTTGGGATATCAGGTTTTTGTTCCCTTGAAAACTTGGAGTGGTGGATATGCCAAAATTGACGATCAAGGGTATCAACTTTTACTCAATTATCGCAGTCCTCAAATCGCAAAAACGGTTTCAATCGGAGAGGTTTTAGCCGGAAATCTCAATCCAAGTTTAGTTCAAGATAAAATTGTCTTAATTGGTGCAACAGCACCGAGTTTAAAAGATTCTTTTTTTACTCCTTATAGCGCGGCGGCATTAAATGAAGCCATGATGCCTGGAGTATTTGTTCATGCTCAGATGACGAGTCATCTAATTAGTGTCGCGTTAAATAATTTTGGGATTAATCAATCTTTAAAATTCTGGCATTCTCCACAATTATTTTGGTTTTTACCTCGATGGCTAGAACCGATTTGGATTCTCGGTTGGGCTTTGGTTGCTGGGAGAATAACCTGGCGGATTCGACATCCGATTAAACAAGCGATTGTGTTGAGTAGTGGACTGCTGATTTTATTCGGAATTGGCTATGGATTATTTGTGTTTAAAGGATGGTTCCCTCTAATTGCACCTGCACTTGCTTTTGTACTAACCAGTATTAGTATTATTGCTTATAAACAAGTTTATTTTCTTTCTCATGATCCCTTAACAGGTTTACCGAATCGAGGGGGTTTTTTGAATTATATCGAGAAAGAAATAAATTTCAAAACAAGGCAAAAAACATTCTGTGGAATCTTATTTTTAAATATTGATCGCTTCAAAGTGATTAATGATAGTTTAGGTCATCAGGCAGGCGATCAACTTTTAATCAATTTAGTGCAACGATTGAGAACTTGTGTACGAACCCGTGACATGATTGCTCGCTTGAGTGCTGACGAATTTGCTATTTTGATTGAACATCTTAGACAGCCTCAAAATGCAATTTGGGTTGCAGAACGGATTCAGCAAGCGTTGATTGTACCTTTTGATTTACAAGGACAAGAAGTGTTTAGAACAATTAGTATTGGTATTGCTTTAAATGACTCTACAGATACCACTGCTGAGGCTTTACTCCGAAATGCAAATACTGCAATGTATCAAGCAAGAAGTCAAGGAACAGGTTCTTATCAAGTCTTTGAACACAAAATGAGTGTGGATGGAAAACAACATCTTCAGTTAGAAACTGATTTACGACGGGCTTTAGAACGTCAAGAGTTTGTCCTCCATTATCAACCTTTGGTTTCATTAAAAACGGGTAAATTGATTGGTTTAGAAGCCTTGATTCGTTGGCAACATCCTCAAAAAGATTTACTATTTCCCGATGACTTTATGTCAATTGCGAAGGAAACTGGTTTAATTATTCCGATGGGTCAATGGGTGATTAAAGAAGCTTGTCATCAATTAAAAAGGCTGCAAGATCAGTTCGGAAACTCTCTAGATTTAATTATGGGGGTGAATTTATCAAGCCGACAATTTTCCCAACCTGATTTAGTTGAACAAATTCAAGAGATTATTCTAGCATCGGGTATTAATCCTCAGAATTTACGGCTAGAGATTAGTGAAAGTGTTGTGATGAAAGAGGTTGATGAAACGATTACTTTATTACAACAGCTAAAAGCCCTGAATGTGCGACTCAGTATTGATGATTTTGGCACGGGTTTTTCTTCACTGAGTTCTCTTAACCGTTTTCCGGTTGATACGCTCAAAATTGACCGCAGTTTTATTTCTCAAATGGAAACCGATGGAGAAGGAGAAAATTTAGTGGTTGTACAGACGATTATTACCCTGGCTCATGTGTTAAAATTGGCAGTGATTGCAGAAGGAGTTGAAACCCTAAAGCAAGTCGAACAATTACGACTACTCGGTTGTGAATTTGCTCAAGGATTCTATTTTCTCCGACCTGTTTCGGCTGATCTGGCAATTGCGTTTATTGAGTCTGATCCGTGTTGGTAGATCGATAAGTTTTTGCTCAAATGAGGGGGTTAACTCTAACTTAATTTTCAGTTTTCTGTCGGGGTCTGACTGTCGAGTTTCCAGCTTAATAAAGCAAATATCGTTAAGGGAACAGTTGCCAAGATTAAGAGCATTAAAAAGAGACTGCTTCTCACCCAGTTGCGAAGGAGAAGAAAAGAAGTAGTGTTGAGTGAAGACAAACTAGATTCAGAGTACAGCATAAGATTGATTGAAATAACTTCTACTCTTATTGTCCTATGAATCGCCAAAAAAAGGAACCCCAAAAATACTGATTCTTTTTAATTTATCCGTATGGATAGACCTTGTTTAAGTCATTGAAACTACGGATAATCAAGGTTTCAAATCATACCAACCTCAAAAGTTTGTTTGTTTATTCGACTTGTTTTATTCCTCAAAATAGCAGCTTTAAGATACCCATTTTAAAAATAGAAATAATTTCACTTTAGGGGTTGACAATTCAGAATTTTTCATTTACAGTAGAGGTAATGGTAATCTGAGGCAATATTATGGCTCATATGAAGCGATGGGAATCCCCACGCCGCCAGGGGAGAAACAATAAAGGAAAAGGCGGTTCCGCACGAGCAAGACAACTGAAGAAACGGCAACAAGTTCTGCGAAACAAACTGAAGCCCAACCCGGGCAATCAGAGCAATCCAAACCAACCAGAACAGCCAGGGAAGGGAAAATCAGAAAACCCCTTCCCTTTGTTTTTGGGACTACAACTGAATATTCGGACAAATGGTTTGCGCCGCTTGGCTGGCTGAAGGTTGTTCTTGCCAATGAGCGAGTAACTCCTTTAACTCCCCTCTGAGGATTTCTAAGGCGGCTATTTGCTGATTAATCGCTTCAACCTTAGACAGCAAACACTGCTTGACTTCGCCACAAGGCAATTGACCAAGATCCCGAATTTCTAAAATTTCTCGAATTTCACTCAAACTTAACCCCAAAGATTTAGCCCGTTTAACAAAACTCAACCGCGTTAAAACTAAAGAGTTAAACAGGCGATATCCTGACTCCGACCGTTCAACAGTGGGACTGAGCAAACCAATATCTTCATAGTAGCGAATCGTTTTTACCGATAAACCACTCAGAGAGGCGACTTCCCCAATTTTGAGTGAGTTATCGTGCGTTACAGAAACCATTAGAACAAATTTGAATTAAATCAATAAGGAGGGCGCTTGTGTTTAGGGTTCAACATCGGAAGGGGAGGTCGAGAAGAACTAGAAGGAAGATAATATTCAGGCGTCGCTTCTGGTGACTCCACCTCAGAACCTGGACTTTGCCACCATCGAACTGCAACTGCAACACCAACTGTTCCCAATCCAAAACTTAACAGCGACCAACTCGCGCCGATTCCACCAATCATAGCATCAACTACTCCAATGGTAATGATAAAGCTGACAACTGGCTCTCTACGATAAGCGGACTTAAACATCCTTAGCCATAATGCGTTCATCTCTGCTGACTCTACTCTTTATTATCGTTATTTTCTTTGACTTTTAGTGGGTATCCGTAATGAAACTGACTGACATCCTCAAATTCAATTAACCTTAACAGATTAGAACGTCCTGGGAGAGAGAGAGCAATTTCCTCTAACCTGGTAAAAGGAGAGGAAGTTGCCCATAGGTTAACTCAAGCCTAGCCAGGATAGCAACCCTTGTCCGGTAAAATATTCAATCGCGAGGGTAATGACAAATCCCATCATCGCCGCACGGCCATTCAAACGTTCCGCATAGTGATTAAATCCAAATTTCGGTTCTTCTAAGTTGGGTGTAGTTGTCGGTTGTGTTTGTGTCATAAATATTTCACTGTCCTACATGAGTCCTAACTTCAATTTTAGTCTTTCTAGCAGAAAACGTTCTGAGTTGACTTGTGCTAAGAGACATCGACATAGTATACATTGAAGCGGGCGATCGCCAAATCCCCAGTTTAGACCCAGATTGATTATCCCATTGGAGGTTTTGATTAATGATAGCCGACCAACCGACGCTTGCCCTTGATTTTGATGGGGTGATCTGTGATGGCATGATTGAATATTTTCAGACTGCATGGCGAACCTATTGTCGTATTTGGTCGCCTTCTAACTCTGTTCCTCCTGATGATCTCGCCCAAAAATTCTATCGGACTCGTCCAGTAATTGAAACGGGTTGGGAAATGCCTGTGTTAGTGCGAGAATTGATCAAGGGAACACCTGAAGCGGATATTTTACACGATTGGCAAAGTATCGCTAAACAGACGATTACGGAAGAAAATCTTGACCCTAAACTGTTATCGACTCAACTCGATGGGATTCGAGATCAATGGATTTCTGCAAATTTACCGAGTTGGTTGGCTTTGCATCAGTTTTATCCAGGGGTAATTGATCGGGTGAAATTATTTTTAGAGAGTTCTTTATCGCTTTATATTATCACAACAAAAGAAGAACGGTTTGTGCGATCACTTTTAGAAAAAGAAGGAGTTAATCTCGAAAGAGGAAGGATTTTTGGCAAAGGGGAAAAACGCCCCAAATATGAAATTTTGCGAGAGTTATTAGCCGGAACTAAACCTACTCCTCAAATTTGGTTTGTTGAAGATCGACTGAAAACGTTACTGAAAGTTCAACAACAGCCAGACTTAGGAGATGTGCGTTTGTTTCTCGCTGACTGGGGTTATAATACCCAAATCGAACGAGATTCTGTTACAGAGTATCCGCGTATTCAGCTTTTATCTCCGTCTCAGTTTACTCAAGAATTTTCGGCTTGGAGATCCTAAAAATTGAAATGAATGTTGAAAGGTTAATTTTATTCTAAACTTAAAGAAAATCCCGGTTTGCTTCTCAGGTAAAAACACCATGCTTGATCTAACTAAACTCGCCCAACAAATGCAGGGAATGAGTCAACATATGAGTCGAGAAGTCGAAGCCGCCCAGAAACGGTTAGAAATCGCTCAACGCTTTTTAGAAGCGGCTAAACCCCATCAACGTCAGTTAGTTGAACATCAAGAAAATTTAGGAAATCGCATCCTGTTTAATCCCGCCAAACCGGTTGAAGCGATAGATGCTTGTTCCTATATTCCTGTTCCTCCAAAAGTTCATACAGTATTCGCCACAGATGGTTCTCAAATTTCACCTAGCGCCCATGAAATCGCTTATTGTTATTTGTTAAATGTAGGTCGAATTATTTTATATTATGGTCAGAGTCGTCATCCGGTTTTAGATAGTGTACCCGAAATTTATTATCAACCGGAAGACTTATATATTTCTCGTCAATGGGGAATTAGAACTGAAGAATGGATGGGATATCGACGCACGGTTTCTGAAGCGGTTATCTTAGCAGAAATTGGCGAATATTTATCGATGATTCCCGGAAATTTATTATCCATCCCAACTTTAGCAATGGTGGATGGGAGTTTAACCTATTGGTTTCTTGAACAACTCCCCTCGGAAGCCCGCAATTTAATTTTAGAACCGATATTAGAGGCTTGGGATAGTTTGCGGTTAGCCGGAATTCCGTTACTCGGATATGTGAGTGCTTCTCGCAGTAGTGAAACGGTGTCTTTTTTGCGGTTAGAAGCTTGTCCCCACGAAGAACCAAACTGTGTGAAATATTGTCCGACTGTGGGAATTATTGATAGCAAAGGCTTTTATAAAAAAGCCCCCTGTCAAAGCTTTGAACCCCTGCGGGATACTGTCGTTTGGGCGTCTAAATTACAACCGGGTCAACGGAGTCCGTTATGGCGAAGTCAAGCTAGAATATTAGATTTGTATGATTGTCATCAAGTTTATTTTTGTTATGTAAATGTCGGAACAGAAATTGCTAGAATAGAAGTTCCCGCTTGGGTGGCTGAAAATTCTGAACAGTTAGAATTAGCGTTAGGAATGATGATCGCCCAAGTCAAAAAAGGTTACGGTTATCCGGTAGCGTTAGCAGAAGCCCACAACCAAGCCGTTGTCAAAGGAGGCGATCGCACTCGTTTTTTTGCAATGTTAGAACAAGAAATGATTAAAGCGGGAATGAAGAATATCGGAACGTCTTATAAAGAAGCCCGAAAACGCGGAAGTATTGCTTAATTGTTACCCAATTATAATGAGACTAATGATATTAGATAAACAAAAGCTTCCAACTAATACAACGACACAGTACCATGCAATACATAGATGGTTTAATTTTATCGCAGGATTTTCACCTGAATTTGTATGGAATTGTTGCGAGAAAGCAAACTTAGATGATGATTCAAAAATACTAGATCCATTTGCGGGATGTGGTACTACTCTTGTAGAAGCTTGTAAACATGGGCTAAGATGTTTTGGCTACGAACCCAATCCTTTCTTTTGTAGAATAACTCAAGGTAAACTTCCCTTCAAAAATTGCTTAGAATCTCTAGAAACAATTGAATATATTCTATTAAATGGATTTCAAAATTCTCAAGAAATATCAATATTACCCGATGCTCCTTTTAAGTTTTTAACTCAACTGTTTGATCAACAAACGTTATCTTCATTATTAGGTGCAAAACAAGTCTTATTGAAATCTGATTTTAAAAATAGTGAACTTGCTTTTTTAATCCTTTCAAAAGTATTAGATCTTTGTTCTCATTCTCAGACGGATGGTATATATAAAGCTCCCACTTCAAAAAAACAGTCAAAAACGCCAGAATGTGCATTAAAATATATACTGGCAATATTAAGAAAGGATTTATTACTTTTTAAAGAAAATAACTTCAAATCATTAGCTAGGCTCTTTGAACATTCATCAGAAAATATGTCAGAAATTGAAAAAGATACTATTTCACTTATAGTAACATCACCTCCGTATCTTAATAACTTTGACTATGCAGAAATGACAAGAATGTACCTATATTTTTGGGGAATCGCTAATTCTTGGTCAGAAATTACAAATCAAGTTCGTTCAAAGCTCGTTGTCAATACAACAACAGCCCTTAAAGGTCATAAGGATAAACAAGATATTTACAGAGAAAAAATCCCTTCTATACTGTATTCAGAACTTGATTATATAGTATATAAGCTTCAAGAAGAACGTAAAATTAGAGCAGGTAAAAAGGAATATAATCTTTTAGTTTATCCTTATTTTTTTCAAATGACACAAATTTTAAAAGAATGTTACAGAGTGATGAAAAGAAATGCCTACATAAACATTATGATTGCCGATTCTGCACTGTATGGGATTCACATTAGTACACCTCAATATTTAGAAGTCATTTTACAAAAAATTGGCTTTAGAGAAATCAAGTGTCAATTTATTAGGAAGAGGGGTCACAGATGGTTATTAGAAAAACGTGATGGCTCTCAAATTGGATTAGGTGAATATCATCTAGAAGCTCTAAAATAATTTAAGATTTGATTCAGATTCAATCAATTGTAATATGACTGAAAAAACACTCTACCAGATCGCAATGGAAAGAATGAATGATTCTATTGGCATTTATTTACAATTATCTGAAGCTACAAATGGCTTAACTAATGTTACAGCCAACTCAGTTAGTAATCCTGAAGCAAGAGAATTATTACTAGCAGGTTTAGGAGTGATCAATTCAGAAATGTCAAGCGATCAAGCTGTTGAAGAGTGGAAACGACGCCAAGCACTCAAATTTGATACGGAAACGGCTGTAACTTTTTCTGTATACCGTAACATTCGTCAAGTAGGAACAATATTTTTTGAGAAAGCCTACGAAATTACAGATGGGTTTCAGTCATTTTCTTCTGAAAGTATTTACAATCACTCTTATCTTTTACCCATTTTTCAACATTTGAGTGGAATATTTAGTAAATCCGCTTTAAAAAAACAGATTGGAAGTGTTTCCGATACCTCAATTTCTCGCCCTGCATCTGAACGTTTATCTAAACTACTTGAAGAAAGAGTTCTTCCCAGTAATATTAATCGGGGAGAAGTGTTACAACGACTTGAAGCAACGTTAGAAGGTATTGTTCGTGATTTAGTAGGACGTCTATTACTAGAATCTATTGTAGAAAATGCGCTCAAGAAAAGAGGGATAACTTTTGAGCGTGAAAGTGAATACACAAGCCTACCTGGTGTGGTTTATAATTTTAGGGCTGATTTTGTAATTCCTGATTCAAATCATACATTAGCATTTATTGAAGTGCGTAAATCTTCTTCTCGACACGCCTCACTATATGCAAAAGATAAGATGTTTTCAGCTATTAATTGGAAGGGGTATAACACCAATTTACTGGGCGTTTTAGTTGTAGATGGAGAATGGACAGGTCAAACTCTTCGTGTGATGGCTAATGTATTTGATTATGTTGTTCCTATAGAGCGAATTAACGATTTAGCCGATACACTCCATGCTTATCTTAACGGTGATCGGTCAAAATTAAAATGGTTGATTAAATTTAGTATCAATCCGATCATCTAAAAAAATCAACAAAAATGACAAAAGAGAAATAAAATCAAGAAGAGAATACAAAATCAAAGTTGAGCATAGAGGTTTTAGATAAATTTGATGTTTATTGTTACTGAAAGTCTGAATATTTGGCAACAAATTAGTTTAGTTGCAGTTTGGTTAGGTGTAGTTGTTGTTCTTGCTGAAGGCTTGAATCGTTTAATTTCTGTGGAGGCGGAAGTCTCTCGAAAAGTGGTTCATATTGGTACGGGAAATGTTATTCTACTGGCATGGTGGTTGAATACTCCCGCTTGGATTGGAATTTCTGCCGGGGTAATTTCCGGTATTATTGCTTTAATCTCTTATAAATTTCCGATTTTACCGAGTATTAATAGTGTTGGACGCAAAAGTTTAGGAACGTTTTTTTATGCTGTTAGTATTGGCGTTTTAATCGGCTGTTTCTGGCCAATTAACAAACCGGAATACGCTGTTTTAGGGATTTTAATTATGGCTTGGGGTGATGGACTTGCGGCGGTCATCGGTCAGAGTTTTGGACGACATCCCTACAAAATTGGAGAAATTAAAAAAAGTTGGGAAGGTTCTCTAACGATGTGTTTCGTGAGTTATCTTGTTTCTAGCTTAATTTTATTCGCAGTTCAAGGAAATATTTGGCAAACTTGGGTTATTTCTCTAATTGTTGCAGTTGTCGCGACTACAATGGAAGCGTTTTCAAAATTAGGAATAGATAATCTCACAGTTCCCCTCAGTAGTGCGGCGTTAGCTTTTTTTCTAAATCAATTATGGGGAGGAATAATCTAGAACTTAAACCTGCAAAATTCAACCCAACTCTTTAGCCAGGGAAATCACCCAAGCTAAAATAATCGTGATTAAAACAATCGCTTCTAAAATCTGAAAAATTCTCGCTGAGTGGTTATTCAGAATTGAACTGATCTGAACATTTGCTTTCCATTCAGAAATATTTTTCCGCCACAACTTCGGACTATCCTGAGTGCGAAACTTCCAATTCATCATAGATAACAGCAACGGAGTTCCGCCAACTTTCGCCGCCATTAACACATGAAATGCGATCGCCAAGACTAAAATCACCCAAGAAATCAGATGAATATAGTACCAAGTATGATTAAGTTCTCCTTGGGGTAGCCATTTCTCACTCATCATCTTACCGGAGAACAGCGCAAAAGTAAGCGCAAAAATCCCCAATGTATTTGTAATCCGGTGTAGAGTGTACCCAAAAATCGGCTTTCTCGGTTGACTCAGCTTTTGTAGAGAGTCAGGCTGAATTAGACGTTTTTGACCCCGACGAAAAGCATATACTACAAAGATCGGAAAAATCAGCAGCGTCCACAGCCCAAAAGTACCATGAATCCCCTCTATCGCTTCTAACTTCGGTAAAAAAAATCGCCCAAACCGTCCATCATAGGTGTCATAAGTCCAAGCTGCGGTGAAAATTGCCGCGATCGCACAGATCCCCGTCACTCCATGCAAAATACGGAGAAGCAGGGGTTGATAGGGCTGAGAAAGTTTACCAGGCATATTTGAGACTCCGTTTAACTTTGATTTTTGTCTATCGTAAACCAATCTACTATTGACTTTTATCTATAGCTAATTCTTCTACAAACCCCAGAATTAAAGGATTTCCCCCGTATTTGTCCCCAAGATACAAGATCGGGGTGAAAATTTTTTTGCCACACCCCTTGACAAAACCTGTAGTATACTTGTAGTATGTAAATGTGGCAAGCAAAGGAAAGCGATAAAGCTTGATTGAGCAAGCCATCTGCACCTAGACAACTGAATATTATACTACATTTTTCCGATGTAGAACACCGAAGTCGTGGGTATGTGTTACGCGCAGACTACGGCAACAAATCCCATCACCCTCGCTCATAGCCTTGTGGACGATTAAAAAAGTCGCTGTGCCTTTCAAGCATAGAGGATCGGGTGCAACTCCCGTCAAGGCTACTCACCGAGTCCAGGTTGCCAAATGGTAAGGCGTTGGACTGCAAACAACGCAGCGTAGCTTAATGGTAAAGCCCCTGGCTCATAACCAGGTTGTTACGGGTGCAAATCCCGTCGCTGCCTCCTGTAGGGATGGTGTAACGGTAACATTTCGGTCTCCAAAACCGACGATCTAGGTTCAAATCCTAGTCTCTGCGTTCTGTAGTATTACAGCTTATTGTAATACAAACAGTTTGGGTCGGCTCGCCTATCAGAGAGGGCAACTGTCTGTAAAACAGCCGCTAAAAGCATTGCAGGTGCGAATCCTGCCCGGCCTACCAAAATCAAGGAGAGTAAACCTGTCAGGGGATGGGTGCTGTTTGCTAAACAGATAGAGTTTAACTGCTTGTGGTTCGAGTCCACTGCTCTCCGCCTTTGACAGATGTAACGGGTTCAATTCCCATTCATTGCCCTGTGGTGTAATTGGCAACATCCCGCACTTTGAATGTTCGTTGAGTCCAGGTTCGAGCCCTGGCGGGGCAACCAATAATTAATCTTTTATTCCTAATGCCTCCTGTGGCGGAATTGGAAGACGCAGCAGACTTAAAATCTGTTCTATTTTGCAGGTTCAAATCCTGTCAGGAGGATTAAACAAAAGAGGTGGATAATATGACTCAAATGACCGTAACCGATGCGTTAGCAGAATTAACGTTATTAGAAAAACGAATTGAATCAGCCCGAGCCGCTTTAGATGGGAAGAATTTAATTACTGTCATTGAAATTGGTAAAGTTCCAACGGGTTATAAATCCCGTCAAGATTATACCACTCAAGCCCGTGCTGCTGTTCAAAAAGTCGATGCGTTAATTGCCCGACGTCGAACCATTAAACGAGCAATTGTGTTATCAAATGCGTCTATAACCGTTTCAGTTGCAGGTCAAGAAATGACGGTGGCAGAAGCCATTGAAATGAAAAGTTTCATCCTGTATTCAGAAGCGGTTATGAATACCATGTTATTAGTTTATAACCGCACTCGCAAAGATTTTGATGTCGCCCAAGCACGGGTGAAAGAACGTCTGGATAAATTAGCGATGGAAGTGTTAGGAAAAAATGCTGCTTCTGAGAAATATCAATCTTTAGCCGATAGTTTCTTAGCGCGAGAAGGGGTTGAATTACTTGACCCTATAGATTTATCCGCAGATATTGAACAACGGCAAACTTTCGTCGAAGAATTTCAATCAACAGTTGACCGGGTATTATCCATTAGTAATGCTCGAACCATGATTGAGATTCCCGATTAATTCATCTAAGATTGTCGGCAATTAAATCACTTAATTTTTGACAGTCTTAAACCCCAAAAATCTGTGCTGGTCACTCGAAAACCTCTAAAATTATGGATTCGGTGGATAGCTCAATAGGTAGAGCGCATGATTAGTCATCATGAGTTGTTGGTTCGATTCCAACTCCATCAAGCATAAATCTTAAAGCTTAAAGCTCAACGCTTAACGCTTAAATCTCAAGCCTCAAATCTTAGACTATCAAGCCTTAAATCCCAAAGTTTAACGTTCGATAAAATCCGGGGGTTTTGGTTGTAGGTTCCATAAAACCTGGGGGTTTCCACCTGGCTGAGTGGTCAGCACTTTAACACATTTTAAAAATTAAAAAATGAGGGTCTGTAGCTTAATTGGGAAAGCACCAAGCTTGCAACTGGGTAGATGTCGGTTCAACTCCGATCAGTTCCATTGCGGAGTCTGAAGTCAAAGCGGTCGAGACGCTGGTCTGTGACACCAGTAATAATGGGTTCAAGTCCCATCAGACTCCCTTTTCGGAAGATACTGCTGAAGGGACAGCAACCCGTCTTGAAAACGGGAGCAAGTTAACACTTGGGGGTTCGATTCCTCTATCTTCCTTGATTTTTTTGTGTTAAAAAAATATTAGTAATTTTCAAGAAATAAAATACGATGTTAGACGAATCAGAGTTACAACGAGTGATAGCTTCTGTTATGATGTCGTTGGCGTTGGGAGTGCTTTTAGATATGGGGATTAAGTTAATCTGCATCTGAGTTTTTACTCTAATCAAGTGTTAGGATGCTGGCGTTGAGTCGTCTTAATTAGCGATCGCTTCGGCTTCATTAACAGCTTTATCATTGGGGAAAGCTTGAGCAACATCGGGATATAAAAGCACTAAGTTTGTCCCTTTACGATACTGTTTAATATATTTACCTCTGACTCCCCCCTGCATTTTTGCAAAGTCGTACTCTGGACGTAATTCATCTTCCATTTCGTTTTCAAATTCCTTGTTCATAAAACCTCCTTTCTTGTCTGGTAACTTGTCAGGCGCTGATAATTTGTATTGTAGGGTGCATCAGATTTTTAAGTTAATGAAACCACAACTCAATCTTGGGTCTGATGCACCCTACTCAAACGTTTTAAACAGTTTGTTATTGGGCTATTTTTCGTTGCTCTAGCCCAATTATTCCAGCGCGTGCATCGCAACAACGGGTTCTAATTCTTGTCGAAATTGCTGCCAATTTTCTACAGCTTGAGGATTAGAATCTGCACCTTTTTGGAATAAAATTACACCATCTTCAAACCCAATAATACCATATTCATTCGTAGCAGTAAACTGGTCAAGAATCGGAATAATTTCTTTGAGTTGACCTCGCTCTCGTTTAAATCCTTCTTGATATTGCTGCATCTGCCATAAATCCAGAAGAATATATTCCACTTTCACTACATTTCCAGCATCATTGCGTAACTCAAATTGAGGAAATCGTAAAACTTCCCGACGACTCGAAAGATGAGGAATAATATAAGTTGTTGTCGCCACACTCGCATCAGGTGGAATTTGAGCGAGTAAGGGGCGAAATTGATTTACATGAGACCATTGTTTGGTGACAGGAATATAAACCCAAGGTTGAACTGAGTCAGGAATTAAAAAGTAAAGGGTACGATTGGGGTTGGAAGTTAAGGTAAAGAATAAAGATAAACCGATACAAAAGAGCCAAAATCGTTTAAATTTGGGTGAAGGGAGTTTTTGTTCTGAATTTTGTTGTTGACGATTTGCCCACCAAAGTATACTCCCGTAAAATAATCCGGGAACAACCGTCATGGCGTAGCGAATAGTAATTGATAAAACCGATTCTCCTTTGGCAATAAAAAGTTTAAGTAAAGGAAATCCAGCAATCATCCAAGATGCAGGAGCAACCGCCGGAACAAATGCTAACGGCAACCATTGACCCAATAAATATTTAAGCGTCCCAAAAAATGGCGTAAACAGTTCAACCATTAATCGCCAGGGATTGCTAATCATTCCCCAAATAATTTCTAAAGTCGAAGCTTCTTCCCCTTCGGCATATTGACCAAACCGTTCCATCATAAACCGTTGGGAAATATCTTCAGAAAACAACGGCATAATCAGATTTGTCAGCAAGATCATATAACTGAAGCTAAAGATACAAACTGCAATGCCTTGTTTGGGGTAACGTTGGCTCAACGTCATGTACACTCCAACCCCAAACAACACCACTCCAGAATCTTCTCGAACTCCTAGAATAAAAACAGCCAATAGCCAAAACAGCCACCACTTGCGTTTTTCCATCGCAAGTAACAAACTGAATACAAACAGAGGAATTTGACAAACATCATGGAAATTTGCCAGCGTCGGGCCAATAACGGCGTTAGCAGCGTAAAAACTAACGGTAATTAAAGCCGAGAGAGGGGGTTCTAGATGTTGTCTGGCTAGGATATATAAAACCAAACCTGCGGCCGTTACCAGAGTGACTTGTAAGAAAATTAACGTTACAGGCGAGGGAAATAAAGCATAGAAAGGTAGCCACAGCAGTAAAGCGGGAGTGAAGTGTTGGCCCAAACGATGATAAGACACATCTGGATATTCACCCTGATGAACGACATTCGTTGATAAAGCCGAAGATAAAGAACTCTGAAAAAACCGTCCATGAGAGTTATTCCAGAAGACCTGGTTAAAAATGCCGTGATCATAAGACGCATAGAAGCTGAAATAACGATGTAGCGTTAGTAACAGACAAATCACAAAAAATGCGGTGGCGACTTTAACAACGACTTGGAGTGATAAATTTTTCTGCCAATTTGCCAACATGAGTCATTCCCCTTGGTGTCTCAATCCCCTACTATCCCACAATTTGCGCCTTTAAGTTAGACTCTAAGGACAAACCATGAGGTCTGTGTAATTGGTAACTGGTAGCCTGTCTTACTGAATATCAGTGATAAATAGCAGATAACTAACTCTTGAGTGTACATTTGCCGACTTTAGCTCCTGACTCCAAAAAAAAATGGAATCATTAAGGAGATCTTAAATTAAACTATTATGTAATTATCTTTTGCCAATGCTTAACTCTTGTTCTCAGAGAGACAGCCTAAACAGTAGATACTCCCTGCTACAAACAGATTTCATGCAGGTATTTCCAGAAAAATCGACCAATCCGGAAGCGTGTCTACAGCTTCTACTGTTCGCCGACCAGCGTCCTAGTTCTAAGGAACAGATCGGTGAGATTCGCCAATTTCTAGAAAAATTAAATTGTGAGGAGGCTTATGAACTACAAGTTATTGATGTCGGCCAACAGCCTTATCTGGCGGAATATTTTAAACTGGTGGCAACACCTGCCCTAGTCAAAATCTTTCCTGAACCTCGCCATATCCTTGCAGGTAGCGATCTGGTGGCTCAACTCGAACATTGGTGGCCCCGTTGGCAACGGGCTTTAGAGGAATGTTGTTGTCTGGATCAAAAATCCCTCCCAAAAGCCTCCAAAAGCCCGAAGACAGCTAACTCTGTCACATCAGTCGCTTATGTCGCTGAACTGATCAAACTCAGTGATGAAGTCTTCCGCCTAAAACAAGAAAAAGAGCAACTTTTACAGCAACTCAGTTTCAAAGATCGGATTATTGAAATTCTGGCTCATGATCTGCGTAGTCCTTTAACCGCAGCATCCTTAGCTTTGGAAACTCTACTGGCATCGACTCAAAATCCTCGCCAAGAAAAAGAGTCTCCTCAGATCACTCAGGCGTTTAAAGAACGCTTAGTTCAACAAGCCCGTAACCAGATCCGAACCATCAATCGGATGATCACAGACATCTTGCAGACAGCAACAGGCCCTAGCTCAAAATTGCTGATTCAACCGATTCAACTGGATCTAGCTCATTTCTGTCAGGAAGTTCTAAGTGAGTTTAGCGTTCAGTTGCAAGGAAAATCTCTGCAACTCAAAACCGATATTCCCAACGATATTCCTCTCGTCTATGCCGATCCTGAACGCATTCGTCAGGTGATTGTCAATCTCTTGGATAATGCACTCAAATACACTCCCAGAGGCGGAACTCTGCAAGTGTCAATTTTGCATCGTACCACTCAAAAAATACAAGTCAGTATTTGTGACAGTGGGCCGGGTATTCCCGAAGAAAATCGCGATCGCATTTTTCAAGATCGGTTTAGACTCGAACGAGATGAGTCTCACGATGGCTATGGAATTGGTTTATCGTTGTGTAAACGCATTATCCGCGCCCACTATGGTCAAATTTGGGTAGACTCCTCTCTCAATCAAGGGAGTTGCTTCCATTTTACGCTACCCGTTTTTCACTTTTAGAGGAAAAATTGTTCAAGAGTTTGTTTGTTGCCCCGTTCTTGTTTTTAAGATTTTCTAGTTTTTTTCAAAGCTGCAATAATTTTTTCATTCGCCTTGGGAAAGGGAAATTGTTCAATTTCATCTAACGTTACCCAGCGAATTTCGTCGCATTCTAGGGGTTGAGGTTCTCCACTAAGATGACGACAATGATAAACATTGAGGGTAACGCGAAAATGAGTGTAGGCGTGTTCGAGGGTGATCAAGTGTGATCCGACTTCGACTTCAATGGCTAATTCTTCACGAATTTCTCGCCGAATACAATCTTGGAGCGTTTCCGAGGCTTCGAGTTTTCCACCGGGAAATTCCCATAATCCTCCCAGTAAGCCTTTTTCCGGTCGTTTGTCAATCAAAATCTCTCCTTGTTCGTTCCAGATAACAGCAACACCGATGATTTTATGGGGGAGGGGAGAAGTGGCTTCACGCATGGGAATTTGGAGTTGTAGGTTAGATAAATGAGCAAGAAGTCAGTTTTCCACGGACATTCGGAACAGTTTGGGGTTTTGGGTAAACAAACCGTTGCGCCTAAATCCATTAAGGCTTAGTTAAATGCTTGGGGATTGCTCGAATCAAGTAAGGGATCTGAGAGTTGCCATAGGTCTTTGATCGCTTTGGCAGGGGGAATTTTTAAAGCGGTGAGTCGAGCTAACACTCGTTTAACATTACCGTCTAAAATGGAGATGGTTGACATCCTCTCCGTCGTAAACAACGGAGATTCCAAACATCACTGTCTGGGCTTCCTCTTTCCACGAGCTGACTTACTAGGTTGAGTTTCCCCAACAGAGCAGAGGGCATTCTCTCTAGAGGCGTTAATTTCCGTCTGCCCGACGGTATTTGATAGTTGTTTTAATGCAGATTTCAGTATGTTTCTGGCGGCATTTTTATCCCGGTCAGCAATATACCCACAGTGAGGACATTTGTGAGTCCGTGTGGCAAGAGTTTTTACAACTTTCTCGCCACAATTTGAACAGTTTTGAGAAGTATATGCGGGTTCAACAGCAATAACTGGAACCCCATAAACCCGCGCCATATACTCTAACCATTCTCGAAATCTGTACCAAGCTGCATCGCTAATTGATTTGGCTAGATGATGGTTTTTAACCATGTTGCGAATCCGTAGGTTTTCAATCGCTACCAAGTCGTTAGACCCGATGACGTGTTGGGCTAGTTTGCAAGCCCGATTCTGGCGTCTGCGTGAAACCTTGAGATGCGCTCTACCTAACCGATTCCTGGCTTTTTTGCGGTTTTGACTTCCTTTTTTAGTTCGAGATAATCGACGTTGCAGCTTTTTAAGCTTGCGTTCATCCTTTCTCAAAAACCGAGGATTGTCTATTTGATTGCCAGAACAATCTGTGTAGAAATAGTTTAAACCTACATCTAATCCTGTTTGTTTTCCTGTTAGTTCTTTTTTCTCCTCTCGTTCATGGTCTATCAGAAATTGAGCATAATACCCGTCATGTCTTCTAATTACCCTCACTCGTTTGATTTGTTCGAGTTGATAAAAGTGTAGGTTTCGGCTTCCCCAAAGCTTAAATGTACCCGTTTGAAACTTGTCAGTAAACGTTAAATAACGTCTGTCCTCTGAAAGTTGACCGCCCGATGTTTTGTATTCAACAGACGCTCTGACTTGATACTTTTTAAACTTTGGGAATCCTTTGGAGCCTGGTATTTTCTGCTTGCAATTCCGATAAAACCTTTCAATTGATGCCCAAGCTCTTTCTGCGTGTGCTTGTCGTGCCATTGAGTTTAACCTTGATGCCCAAGGAAACTCTGGGTTGTCTGACAACAGTTTGCAGTGCTTGTAGGCATCGTTGCGACTTTTAACTTGACCGTCTAACCATGCCCTGATGACGCTGTTGCGAACAAATCGACCTGTCCGAATGGCTTCATCCAAGCTTCGGTACTGGCAATATGTTCCTTGCAGCTTCATTTCATATACGAGCATAATTTGTCGTCGTCGCTGACGATAAGCCATCGTAGCACAAACATAATCCGTCGTGAACGACGGGGCTTTTGACCCGCTTTTTTTGGTAAATTAAAAGCCGCACTCAGAATTTCTCCTGCCGTTGTTCGACCAATTCCCGGTAACTGTAACACCGCTTCTAATTGTTTGGGGAAAACGCCCTGATATTCTTCAACAACAATTTGAGCCGCTTTATGCAGATTTCTCGCCCGAGCATAATATCCCAAACCTTGCCATGCTTTGAGAACCTGTTGCAAATCAGCGATCGCTAAAGTTGCAACTGTTGGAAATTGACTCAGCCAGCGTTCATAATAGGGTATAACCGTTTTGACCAACGGTCACAGCAGGCTCCGTCGTTGTACGGCGGAGTAATCTGTGACTTGGGTTTGTTGCAGCATAATTTCTGCGATCCAAATCGAATCAGGATCGCGGAGATTTGGCTGCTGGTAGCGTTCGACCTTCACGGCTATACCAAGTTAAAAGCGATCGCCGCAACTGATCAATGTCTGCCGAGGATAAACTAATATTCAAGCGAGTTACTGAAAAGACGAGATTACTGCACAATGATTAACGGTCTCGATGTTTGTCTGTCGCCTGCACCGACTGTTCAAACGCCATCCGTTGTTCAGCGTTTCGCAGGAAATAACCGCTAATCATCGCTGAAGCTAACAACCGACCCAAATGTTCGCGATTGGTTGTGATACTCATCCCAAAATGTTCGGATGGCAAATTGCCTAACAAGCCGATAATATTTCGTTCCATCACTTGAAAAACATCAGAGGAACCGGGTTTAGACAATTGAGAAATGATATCGGGACTCATTGCTTGCACGTATTGCCAGAGCAAGTTATTTCCTTCGCCTCCTTCTCCTTCGTCAAAAAATCTTGAGTTGTGATTGGCTTCATTGTTCACCTGTTTACCTCCGCTCTACAAGAATTCCAATTGATGAAGCTATTTATAGATAATAAGTTGGGAATCGTTAGCTGTTGTCTCTTTCTCCACATACTTTAATTTAGCAGGATCACTTTGTGAACAAGTTGGTACAACCGAACTTAATTGAATTCGGAGCCTCAAGTTGACAACCCGGAAGTTGAGTAAAGCGCCCTCTGAAGCCGTTTGACTTGGATCACGCTCTATTCTTCTATCCTCACGGTCAACTGAAGACTCCGAACTCTAAATATATGAATGAAGTGAACTACCGATCACCAACGCTTGCGCTTTTGGTGTGGGACTTCTTGCAAAATTTAGTTAAAAAATGATTGCTGATTGTTTTGCAGGTTCTTTTAGCTCGCGAGATAGTCTCCCATATCCTGTTTGCGTTTACGCAGTTTGGTGAGAGCTTCCCGCTCAATTTGTCGAACTCGCTCACGACTAATATTCAGGCGATCGCCGATTTTTGCTAGAGTCATGGTTTGTCCGTTCTCTAAACCAAATCTTAAGGCTAAAACCTGACGCTGTTGATCGGTGAGATCGGCCATTAATACTTCCAAGTCGGAACGCATAGAAGACTGCAAGGCATAATCTTCTGGAGAAGCACCGTCATCTTCTAAGAGATCTCCTAACTCCGTATCTTGGTTGTCTCCCACCCGCAAATCAAGAGACAAAGGCAGTCTAGCTCGTTCGAGATATTCACGAATTTGCTTGGGATTGAGATCCAATTCGTCGGCGAGTTCAGCAATGGTTGCGGCTCGTCCTAGATCTTGAGCTAGGGAACGTTGCGCTTTCTTGATTTTGTTCAGTTTTTCGGTGATGTGGATAGGCAAACGAATGGTTCGACCTTTTTCGGCGATCGCACGAGTGATTGCCTGACGAATCCACCAATAAGCATAAGTTGAGAAGCGATAACCTTTTGTGGGATCGAATTTTTCGACTCCCCGCTGCATCCCAATTGTGCCTTCTTGGATTAAGTCCAAAAGATCGACATTACGCTTGATATATTTTTTAGCCACAGATACGACTAATCGCAGATTCGCTTCGACCATCTTACGCTTGGCAGTTTGGCCATCTTCGAGAGCTTGTTTTAACTCTTTTAAAGATACGCCTGCATTTTCTGCCCATTCTGCATAACTGGGTTCACGCCCTAGCCGTTTTGCTAGTTTCTCTTTCCCTTCTTGCAGAATTGCGCTCTGTTGCACCTGTTTACCGTAGAGAATCTCTTGCTCATGGGTTAGTAGGGGAACACGACCAATTTCTCGCAGGTAAGTGCGGACCGAATCTGTATCTGTGGGTTTAGCAATTCTCATGGCTCATCTCCCGCTGGATACCTCAATGCTCTAGTGGTTTAAAAGTTAACCCCCTCCAAGAATCTAGCTAAAAAAGTAGGTTTGCCTTTGCGCTTTCAGTTGGGCTAGTCTGCCGAGTTGGACTCAGCGAACACTAACTTCTGACTGAGCGTGTACCGAACCTGTCTGACTTTTGGCTTGGAATGAGGACGTTAACATTACTCAATACTTAGATGTTAAGAATTTTAACATTTCTTAGAACTTATGACTATCCCCCCTAAGGTGGAGTCGGCCCGAGGTTCAAACTTAACCTGTAGACATTACCTGTAAATCAACTTCACAATTGCATCAAGTTAGACAAAATTACTTAAATTTTTCTAAAGTTTATTCCTTCGACCCCAATGGGATGGATGGGGAGTTGGGGACATCAGGTGATCAGAAAAATGGTTGCCTCTTGCTTTGAGACTTCAGAGTTGTGATTTCTGACCTCACGACTTTTGCCTTGCTATCTAAGAATGGAGCAATCTTGACTCCCGTTAGAGTCGAAGACTTAACGGCGAGATGAATTGCGACCAACAGCAACCCTCTTCAGATGCAATTCTAGCCGAGTACAAAATCCAGATAGAACTGTGTTATATTTTTAGAATGTTAACACTAACCTACGAATTTAAGTTGATTCCTTCTCAAGAACAGATTGCCACCATTGAAGAAATGTTGGTGGTCTGTAGAAAGGTGTGGAATTACGCACTACGAGAGAGAAAAGACTGGATAAATAGTAGAAAGTGTGCGGTTAATTCTTGTTCGTTGCAGCAAGAATATATCATTTCAGCAGATGCGCCATATCCCAACTACAACATACAAGCTGCTAGCTTGACAAAAGCGAAGAAAACTAACCCTGAACTCAAAAAAATAAACGCTCAAGTTTTGCAACAAGTTCTCAAAACGTTAGAAAGAGCATTTAACAACATGAAAGAGCAAGGTTATGGTTTTCCTCGCTTCAAAAACAAGTATCGAATGCGGTCTTTTGTGTTCCCTCAGTTTAAGAGCAATCCAGTTTCAAACAACTGGATAAAACTTCCTCAAATCGGGTGGGTGAAGATGAGATTATCTCGCCCAATTCCAGAAGGATTTAAACTGAAACAAGTAAGGGTTGTGAGAAAAGCTAGCGGGTATTTTGCAATGCTATCTTTACAAAGCCCTGTAAGCATTCCAGATACTCCAGCTTCCGGGCATCCGCTAGGAATTGACATTGGGCTTGAAAAGTTCTTAGCAACCTCTGATGGTGAATTAATTGAACGACCGAAGTTTTTGAATAAACTACATAGTAAGCTGAAATTGCTACAACGTAGACTTAAGTTAAAAACATCCAGTTCAGCTAATCGACATAAACTCAATCAGAAGTCTTCAAGACTTCATCAAAAGATATCAGACACCCGAAAAGACTTTCACTTTAAATTAGCTCATCATTTATGCGACCAAGCGGGAATGATATTTGTTGAGGACTTAGATTTTAGAGCCTGGGCAAAAGGAATGTTAGGTGATCTTACTTTAGATGCAGGGTTCGGTCAGTTCTTCAATATATTGGCTTGGGTGTGCTGGAAGCGGGGGGTTTATTTTGATAAGGTTGACTACAGATATACGAGTCAAATTTGTCCGAACTGTGGGGCGCATACAGGAAAAAAAGACCTGTCCGAGCGTACACATAAATGTCGGTCATGCAACTACGAATGTAATCGTGATGTTGCAGCAGCACAAGTGATTTGTAATCGGGGTATTGCTGCGGTTGGGCAGATCGTGGTTCAAGAAATTGACTGTGTAGGCGTACTGTCGGGTGAGCGAAAGCGAACAGATAAGTGCCGTAGAAGCAGTAAATCTAAGTCGTGAGATTTAGAATCCCCCAGTAGAACTCGAAGGGTTTACTGGTGGGAGTGTGTCAAAAATAGATTGTCCCTATCACTCAAATCGAAACATGATATGACCTATTGTCTTGGTATCATCACAAACGATGGCCTCGTCATGGCTGCTGACTCACGAACGAATGCAGGGGTTGATTATATTTCAACCTATCAAAAGCTGTTTGATTTTTCTCACCCCGGAGAACGAGTCATCCTACTGTGTTCGGCGGGAAATTTATCGGTAACTCAAGGGGTTGTCAGTGAACTCGAAAAAGATCTCAAAGTCCAAGAAGACACCAATCTGCACAATATTACCTGTATGTACGAAGTCGCTCGTTATATTGGAGGAAAACTGCGACAAATTCAAGAATATGATGAAGTTTGGCTGAAAAAAGATGGTATTGAAGCACAATGCAGTCTATTATTAGGCGGTCAAATTCAAAACCAAAATCCTGAGTTATTTTTAATCTATAGTCAGGGAAACTTTATTCACGCCACCTCAGATACTCCGTTTCTACAAATTGGGGAAACAAAGTATGGTAAGCCGATTTTAGATCGAACTTTAAGTTACAACACCAATTTAGAAAGTGCAGCTAAATGTGCTTTACTATCTATTGATTCAACCATGAAATCGAATATTTCCGTTGGGCCACCCATCAATCTGATTATGTACGAAAAAGACAGTTTAGCGATCAAACATCGTTTGCGTCTGCGGTTGGGTGATCCCTATCTGGCTAAAGTTCGTCAGCTTTGGGAAGAATCTCTCAAACAAGCTTTTGATTGTATTCCCCATATTAACTGGCAACATCGCGAAGATGACTCACCCGAAAATATTCTGATTGATTGATTACTCATAAAATCGTGTAATATTGCTCAACCCTATCGGAATTATGACCCGATTCGATCATTTGTTCAATGCGCTTCCCAATGGGAGGCGTAATTGATTTTGGAGATTGCATATTATGCTTAAAGTATAGCTCGCTGAAAAATAGTTTGTCACTTCTCTATTCTATGAAAAATATTCTCATTTTTGACTTCGATGGAACGTTAGCAGATACACTTGACGCGATTGCTCAAATTTCAAATCGTCTCTCGGTTGAGTTTGGATATCCACCTGCTAGCCCAGAAGATCTTGCAGAACTTAAAAATCTAAGTGCTTGGGAGATTATTCGACGTTCTAAGATTTCTATCTTTAAATTACCCTTTTTATTACGACGCATTCGTAAAGAACTACAAAAAGATATCCAATATATTCATCTTTTTCCTGAAATCAAAGAAATTCTAGAAGAATTAAAAAATCGAGGATATTCTCTTTATATTCTCACTTCAAATTCTAGAGAAAACGTTATTGAAGTTTTCCAAAAGTATCAAATTCTGCATTTATTTGATCGAGTTGATTCCGCCTCTACTCTTTTTGGAAAGTCTAGATATATCAAAAATATCCTTAAACAAGAAAACTTACTCCCCGAAAAAGCTCTTTATATTGGAGATGAAACCCGAGATATAGAAGCCGCAAAAAAGGCTAAAGTTAAAACCATTGCGGTGAGTTGGGGATTTAACTCCTCGGAAATTTTGTCTCGACATCATCCCGATGCTTTAATTGATCATCCCCAGGAACTGATTAAAGTTCTTCAAGCCATGACAATTCAGGAATAATGAGTCCTCATTCATCACGACTCAGAGCTATGATAACCGCTTTTTGGCTAATATTTTTATAAATTGTATCTAAATACTGCATAACCGTTTCACTCGCTGAAATTGAACGTCCTGGAGTTTGGTTTGCAGCAGTTTCCAATGGAATTGAACCTAAAACATTTAATACATTATCGGAACTTGTAGGCGGTGTAATCACGACTAAAGACGGATCTAATTGTTCATTATATTCCCAAAACTGTTCAACTTGGGGAGGATAAGAATTAACAGTTTCAGTTTCCGCTAAAAGTTGATAGTTTGTCTCAATTTCTTCGTCCGTTTGACTTCTTAACTGACGTAAATTGGCGATTATTTTTTCTTGAGTTTGACCTCGAAGTTTAAATAAAACAAACGGATCTTCACTAAAGCGATCCCCTAACATATAATAAACTGCACCGATATGTTTACAGGGATTAGCTTTGTCCGGACAGGTACAATGAGCATGAACATCATCTAAACTAAACGGAAACAATCTTAAACCATTTGCTGAAAACACTTCTTCTATATTTTGAGGCATTTCTCCTGCTAGAAGTTTAGCAGAAAAAATCGCCTGCTGAGACAAAGTTTCAATCACAAAACCCCATTCTTCATCACTAAAATGATCAAGCCACAATGATACCTCATAGGGTTCACTTTGGGTTCCTTGAACTTGAGCTTGAACTTTTTGGTCTTGAAAATCAATGCTTAATACATTTCCCTGTCTGGCGTAATTTCGCGCACGTTCTAAGCGTTTTTTAAAGCGATATTTATCAAGTAAATCTAACCATTGTTGTGACCACCATTCTCGATCAGTTTGGATATCATAGTTTGTCATAATCATTCACTCCTGAGTTTTTTTAAAGTGTTTAAAATCAACAATTATTCTTCTTCATCAATCACCGCATTTCGGTCAATAATGAGTAAGTTTCTGAGTTGATCCGTATCCAATTCAGTTAACCAATTTTCTCCTGAACCCACAACTTGTTCAGCCAACACTTTTTTACTTTCAATTAAATCATGGATTTTTTCTTCCAACGTTCCGGTACAGACAAACTTATGAACCTGAACATTGCGCGTTTGACCAATTCTAAACACCCGATCTGTTGCTTGATTTTCAACCGCAGGGTTCCACCAACGATCAAAGTGAAAAACATGATTAGCACGAGTCAAATTTAAACCCACACCTCCCGCTTTTAAAGATAGAATAAAAATCGGTGGCCCTTGAGGATCTTGTTGAAAACGATCAATCATTTCTTCTCGTTTATTTTTACGAGTTGCGCCATACAAAAATAATACCTCTCGGTTTAATTGCTGTTCTAAATAAGGTTGTAAAACTTTTCCCCATTCTGCAAACTGGGTAAATACAATGGCGCGATCTCCTTCTGACAACAATTCTTCCAGCATTTCTTTGAAGCGTTGTAACTTCCCTGAACTTTGCAGGCTTAAACCCTGAGTCTCGACCTTTTTCTTTCCAGTTTTTGTCGCTTTTCCATTCAATAAAATGGGATGATTACAAACCTGTTTTAATTTCACTAACAACGCTAAAATCATCCCTCGACGTTGAATTCCTGCGGCTGAGTCTATGTCAGCTAAAGACTGATCAACAATCTTTTGATAAAGCGTTGCTTGTTCTGTAGACAGAGAACAAAAGATCGTATTTTCCTGTTTTTCGGGTAAGTCTTGGATAATCTCTCTATCTGTTTTTAAGCGCCGTAAAATAAACGGTTGAACCAAAGATCGCAATGTTTTTAAGGAGTCTGTATCGCCGTATTTTTCAATCGGAATAGCAAATCTTCGCTGAAAAAATTGTCGCTGTCCTAAATAACCTGGGTTGAGAAAATCCATAATTGACCATAATTCAGACAGACGGTTTTCGACAGGTGTTCCAGTCAGAGCAATTTTAAAACTCGCCTGTAGATTTCTCACCGTTTTTGATTGTTTAGCCTCGGGATTTTTAATATTTTGAGCTTCGTCTAAAACTAATCCTTTCCAATTTACCGTTTTGAGTTCTTTCTCATCTCGAAAAGTTAACGGATAACTGGTAATAATTAAATTATATTTCTGGGCAAATTGAGCAAAGTTTTTCCCTTTCTGGCGTTTATCCCCGTGATGAACAGTAACTTTTAAACTCGGACTAAATCGTTTAACTTCTCGTTCCCAGTTTCCTAAAACTGATGTCGGACAAACCAGTAAAACAGGAGCGTCTAAGGTTTCTTTTTCCTGCAAATACAAGAGAAAAGCAATTAATTCTATGGTTTTTCCTAGCCCCATATCATCAGCTAAACAAGCCCCTAAACCCCATTCTTCTAAAAAGGCTAACCAACTCACCCCTCGGGCTTGATAGGGGCGTAGTTCTCCTTGAAAATTACTAGGAGTTTTGATCTCATCGAGCGAACGGTTATTCGTTAAAGTATTGAGAAGTTCTTCTAATTTTCCACCCGCTTCAAAGTTAACAATCGGTAACTTTTCCACCATTTGCGAGTCACCCGTCGATAAACGTAAAGCATCTTCAAGGGTAAGTGAAAGTTGATCTTTGCGACTCGAAAAGAAGGCTTTAGCGGCTTTAATATCAGTAGGACGTAATTCCACCCATTCGCCATTAATTTCAACTAACGGACTTTCTTGAGCGACTAAACGGTTAAATTCTGTTTTTGATAAGGTTTGACCCCCAATTGACAATTCCCATTTAAAATTCAGCAGACTATCTAATCCCAAGCTAACATTTTGTTTGGATTTTGATGTCGCCGCTTGAACACTTAAACCTAAACGGTTCGCCCATCCATTTTGACTGACTAAACTCGGGGGTAAAATCACTCCTAAACCGCTATCTGTAAACCGCCAATTAATACTTTTAATAAATTCATAGGCTTGTAGGGGCGTTAATAAGCAAGTTTGAGGACGGGCTTCTTGTAAACTGGGTTCTAGGAGAGGATATAGTTTTGAGGCTAAACCTAAACCTTTGAGGAGGGTTTCTTGAGGACGTTTAATCATACGTCCATTGTGAACAAAGGCTTCGACTGGATGAGTCCAAATAGTTTGAGCATCCACTAAAAATTCGGGTTCATCAATTGCTTGTAAACAATAATCTAGCGTCCAATTTTTTTGATTATTTTCCGGAGGAGAGAGTCGAAATCCCGTTCTAAACAAATTATGTTCAGCGAGAGTTTGTTGAAGAGGAGCCGTCCAATTGGAAAGAATTTTTTCTAGGGTTTTTGATTCAGATTTTTTGGATTTTGCTAGATTAGATTCACTGGCTAAAGCGTGTAACCAACTCTGAACAATCGGTTGAATAGCGGTTAGATTTGTAATCGCTTTTTTTTCACTTTCTTCTGCAACTTTCTTGACTTGACTATCAATAATTGCCGTTAAAAAATCATCAATTAAGTTTTGGGGATTTTGAGGTAAATCTAGGGCTAAATTTTCAAATTGATTTTGAGCCTCTTTTGACCAGAGTTGATAGATCCGACAAGCAGAGGGTATTTGTTTAGAAAAACGAATTAATCTGGCTTGATCTGTCGCACTATCGAGTAAAGGTTTCCATTCAGCGATAAAGTGATCTTTTGAGGGGTTAAAAGTGAGACTGGGTAAAAATTTACTCCGGGCGAGTAAGTCTAAACTCCAACGGGAAAGATGAGACCAAAACTGTAAATCTGAGCCAATAAATGAGTTTTCTGTGGTCAGGTTTCCCAGAGGAAGGGATTGTAAAAAGTCAAAGGCTTCTGTACTGTTGAGACAAATACCTTCAATTTTCCAGGGATAAAGACAGATCGACTCAGAATCAGTTTCAGAATCAGTTTGAGGCGTAGATTGAAGGGGATATAGTCCTATTTTTGGGGAGAGTTTAGTGGGAAGGGCGAGAGTTTCTGTAACGACAACTTTACTCTCTATAGATAACTGCTTTTCACTGCACCACTTTTCCAATTCAACAGGGCTTAAAGCAAAAGGATAACCCAAAACACCATCAGCCGGATTAAATTCATTGGGTGTAATGCGACGCCAGGTTTCTCCCCAAATAAACAAATAATTTTTGGGGTGCTGGAGCCAACTTCCGTGTAAAATTGCCATTTAAAATTAATCCTCAGACTTCCAACTTCAATCAACCCGCTAATCTGGGTTTACATCATCACTGAATCCGTCAACTAATCACTTGATTATTGATGAAACTTGAGCAACAGATTTTCATCTTAAGATTTGGGTAATCGGGCTGCTCCCTAGATCGTTGTATATACTGTATTTAAGCATTCTACTGTGGGGGTAGATTAACCAACGGCTCACTGATCTAGTATAATGTGCAACTATATTCAATAAACTAGCTCAGAATCTCTGAATTAGCTGATCTCAAACGATAGAACTCGCGCCAAGGAAAAGTCAAGCATGATCTAGAATCTCAACCTCAGACCAATACCCAATTCGGAGAATTGATGGCAAGAATACAATTGAGTAGATTAAGCCAAATCAAGCTCCTTTGGGCAAGAACATTTCCAAAAAATCAGTTGAGCGAACCTTCGACTGGTACTGACAACGGGTGCCACGCCTATAACTCGGTATTATACTGATCTCAGGCATTAATTGGCTGTTTTTTCTAGAATGAGAGTGGGGAAATTTAAACCTCCTCAGCATCGCCTCTATCCTCTGTGCTTCGGTGAGAAGCCTACAGCCATTAGAGTATAGAGCGATACCAGACACCGAAAGTAAAGGTCGTCGAGAATACCAAACTTTTTGGTGTTCGTGAGCGCAAAAGAATAGTGGAAAGAGAAGGAAGATAGCATACATGAAAGAAATGGACAGGTCAATATCCTTTGATGGACGGGATATTCGACTGAAGATTGGATTACTGGCACCTCAGGCAGGTGGAGCCGTATTAATCGAGTCGGGAGATACATCAGTTTTAGTCACTGCAACTCGTGCTGAAGGAAGACCCGGGATTGATTTTTTGCCGTTGTTAGTAGACTACGAAGAACGACTCTACGCCGGAGGTAGAATCCCTGGCGGTTTCCTGCGTCGCGAAGGTCGTCCACCGGATCGCGTAACACTCACCAGTCGCTTAATTGACCGCCCTCTACGTCCACTGATTCCGGGCTGGATTCGCGATGATATTCAGATCGTCGCTACCACCCTGTCAATGGATGAACAAGTGCCACCCGATGTCTTAGCCGTAACAGGTGCATCGGTCGCCGTGGTCATGGCTCAAATCCCCTTTTACGGGCCAATGGCTGCCGTGCGCGTCGGACTGTTAGGGGATGATTTTATCATTAATCCTACTTACCGAGAAGTCAGAAACGGAGACTTAGATCTCGTCGTTGCGGGTTCCCCTGAAGGTGTAGTCATGGTGGAAGCCGGAGCCAACCAACTTCCGGAACAAGATATTATCGAAGCGATAGATTTTGGCTATGAAGCGGTCTGTGACTTGATCAAAGCTCAACAAGAGATTGCCAAAGAACTCAATATCGATATTACACCCGGAGAATCCCCTCAAGAGGATACCACCCTGGTTGAGTTTATTCGTGAACGCACGACCGAACCGATTAAACAAGTTCTCACCCAATATCATTTTGCCAAAAGTGAACGGGATGCCGCTCTAGACGAAATCAAACACACCCAAGTCGAAGAACCCCTCGCAGAAAAACCAGAAGATGATCCGCTACAGGTTCTCATCAGTGAAGATCCCAAGGCAATTAGCCGCATTTTCAAAGATGTGACTCGCGAGTTCATGCGACAACAAATCGTTCAAGACAGTATTCGGGTCGATGGTCGTAACCTCGATCAAGTCCGTCCGGTTTCTTGTCGGGTGGGATTTTTACCGAAACGGGTTCACGGAAGCGGTTTGTTTAACCGAGGGTTGACACAAGTATTGTCGATAGCGACTTTGGGAACTCCCGGAGATGCACAAGACTTGGATGACTTGCACCCCCAAGACGAAAAACGCTATATGCACCACTACAACTTCCCGCCCTATTCTGTCGGTGAAACCAAACCGATGCGATCGCCGGGAAGACGAGAAATTGGTCACGGGGCTTTAGCAGAACGGGCTTTATTACCTGTGTTACCCGTTAAAGAACAATTTCCCTACGTGATTCGGGTTGTCTCGGAAGTGTTATCTTCCAACGGTTCGACTTCGATGGGTTCGGTATGTGGTTCGACGCTTTCGTTGATGGATGCAGGTGTTCCCATTACTAAACCCGTGAGTGGGGCGGCGATGGGTTTAATCAAAGAAGGCGAAGAAGTTCGTATCCTCACCGATATTCAAGGAATTGAAGACTTTTTGGGTGATATGGACTTCAAAGTTGCGGGGACAGATAGTGGCATTACCGCCCTGCAAATGGATATGAAGATCACAGGCTTATCTTTGGATGTGATTGCCAAAGCGATTCATCAAGCCAAACCTGCCCGTTTGCATATCTTAGAAAGTATGCTAGAGGCGATTCAAAAACCCCGTTCTGATTTGTCTCCCTTTGCGCCTCGCTTGTTAACCATGAAGATTGATCCCGATCTGATTGGTTTAGTGATTGGGCCTGGTGGGAAAACCATCAAGGGAATTACTGAGGAAACAGGGGTCAAAATTGACATTGATGACGATGGTACTGTGACCATTGCCTCTACCGACAGTGATAAAGCCGCCCGCGCTTGTCAGATTATTCAGGGAATGACCCGCAAACTCAACGAAGGCGATGTTTATGTGGGCCGAATTACCCGAATTATTCCCATTGGGGCGTTTGTGGAAGTGCTTCCCGGTAAAGAAGGGATGATTCACATTTCCCAATTGGCTGATTATCGGGTTCCCCGTGTCGAAGATGAAGTCGCGATTGGCGATGAAGTGATTGTTAAAGTCCGTGAAATTGACAGCAAAGGGCGTATTAACCTGACTCGCTTGAATATTCACCCGGATGAAGCTGCGGCGGCTAAAACGGCTGCTGGAGGAGCGGTCAAGTAAGGTTTAGAACCTCACCCTGAATCCCTCTCCAAACAGGCGAGGGACTGGGAAGAAGAACCTCACCCGAAATCCCTCTCCAAATAGGTGAGGGACTTTGATGCTCAACAGAGTCTTTGTTTGGGTTCTTCTCTCTCCTTGCAGGACAGTGAGTTAGGGAGGTTGGGAAGTGGGGAGGTTGGGAGGTTGGGAGGTCGGGAGGTTGGGAGGTTGGGAGGTTGGGAGGATTTTTATTAATAAAAAGCTATTTTTCATGTTTAAAAAATACCTCTCCCCATCTCCCCATCACCCCATCAACCTCGGCAATTTTTAACTGAGAATGAAACAGCCCGGTCGGCTAGGGGGGTGAGGTGATTTGATCGCCTAACAAATGGGTTAAACTTGGAACTCAAACGCTCCAATATCAATCACATCATTAGCAATACGAGGGAATCCGTCACCTCGTTGATCAAACGCTCCGGGATCTGGAAACACTCCCGAAAAATTAGCATTTCCCGCATCAATCGCTGGACTTCCTGCTAACAATGCGATCGTGGGAGTCAATCCCCCATTATTCGCTAATTCACCAATTAACAAAGCCTCAGATGTCACACCGACAAGATCGCCATTTTCTCCATTGGTTAACCCATTAACCCCTTCTGCATCTCCAATTAAGTTATTTCCACCACTATTTGCAGCAAAGTCAGTCGGAGTTGATAAATCTGGATCACTTGCAGTTGTATTACTGGCAATTAGAGTATTTTTCAAGCTAACCCCACCCCCAATATTACGAATACCTCCGCCACGGCTATTGGCATTATTGAGTGCAACGGTACTATTTGTCAGGGTTAACGAAGCAATCGAGTTAAAAATTCCTCCCCCTAAATCGGCTGTATTTCCAGCAATCGTGCTGTTGGTTACATTGACTGAACCATCAATCACCACAATACCGCCACCATTAACACCTGTATTATTGCTAATCGTGCTATTGGTAATGTTTAATTGCCCAGAGTTTGCAATTCCACCGCCGTTATTGGCTTGGCTACCTGTTACCACACTATTAATAATATTGACAGTGCTACTACTAGAGCTAACATTAATTGCACCTCCTCGACTTCCAGTTTGAACGTTACCAGAGTCATCAAAATTCGTTCCCGGTGCAACGCCGTTAGCAATCGTTAACCCTTCAAAAGTGACATTTCCGCCATTAATTGTAAAAATGCGGAAATCTGAAGTTGCTGACTCACTACGTTCAACGGTGAGTACATTAGCTCCAGGGCCATCAAACGTGAGATCACTGTTAATATTGGGTAATGCAGCAACTAAATCAATCGTATTATTCCCCGCAGATTGAGCCGCAAAAGTAATTGTATTTGCACCCGAAAAGTTTTGAGCATTAATTAACGCTTGTCGCAACGAACCCTCAACCGCATCAAAATAAGCCTGTTCATCATTAATTTGATCGCTATCGGTTAAACGAGTGACTTGCGTATCATTTGCCAAAATCGTCACCGTGGCTTGATTATCTTCCGAATCAATTACATATTCAGAATCGTCGATTTCTGCTATTTCTAATGTCAGAGATTCATCGGCTTCGGCTTGCGGATCATCCAGCGGAACTAAGGCTATATTTACACTCAGTTGGTCTCGGGGAATTGTTACAGTCACAGTTCCGGTATTGGTTTCTTCATCTACTTCAATGGGAACGATATCCTCACCAACTCGGAGTTCATATTCTGGCTCATTTAACAACAATTTATTCCCAGAAACCGTTAAATTAACCGTTAAGGGATTGGCTGCTTCAGGCGATCGATCAATGCGGAATGTACCATTTTGAGCCTCTATTTCTAGACTCGGATCGGCTTCAATTGCATCCGCTTGAATCGTGGTAATAGAAACCGTCGCCGTATCATCATTTTCAATGGTTAAAACCGATTCCGGTTGCAAAGTTCCGGCTCGTCCGGCAGCGACTTCCTGACCATTATTACCCACAACTAGAAAATTAGCAAAACTCAAATCAACCGTCTCATCATTTTCAACCCGATCATCCCCTAAAATCTGAATGGGTACCGTTTGACTGGTTTCACCGGATGCAAAATTAATTGTAACTGGACCGTCTGTATAATCACTACCCGGAGCAGCAGTTCCCTGAGTCAGAACCACATCGACTGATGAAGAATTGCTGGTTTCCCCAGAACGAAGAACCTCAACAACATTGGTTGTATTCGGACTATCGCCTTCGAGAGCGCTGAAAGTCGCCGCAGAAAAATTGTAAACCGGAGGCGAGTCATTATCTAAAATCAGTAAATTCGCAGTCGGGAACGTGTTACCCGTTTGTCCCTGGGGAGCAAAGTTTTCAAAACTCAAGCTGACTGCTTCAGCTTCTTCCTCAACCGTATCGTCAATGATGTCTAAAGAAATCGTTTGACTGGTTACACCTGGAGCAAAGTCTACGGTGATCCGTTCGGGTGTAATATCTTCTCCTGGTGTACCCCCATTCATTGCTGCTGTCGTCAGAACTACATCGACTGATGAAGCAACTTCCGCATTTCCACTGCGAAGAACCGTGACAACTTCTGTCGTTCCCTCCTCCTCACTGGCTGTATATTGATTCGTCGTGAAGTCGTAGGTGGGAATATCGTCATCATCAACGATAATTAAATCAGCCGTGGGATTATCCATCCCCACATTTTGTCCGGGAGGAGCAGCCAGAGACAATCTTACCGTTTTGTTCGGTTCAGGAACGACATTTCCAATAATAGCAATGGGAACCGTTGCAGTGTTTTGATCGGCTTCAAAATTTACCGTAATTGGCCCTGCACCAAAGTCAACGTCAGCTAAAGCATTATTGATTCCCTGTAAGTTCACCGTCACACTGGAAGGGTCAGCCAGGCGTCCACTACGAACGATCTCAACGACATTAATCGTATTTAAGACATTCCCTTCGGAAGCGATAAATGAGGGGTTGGTAAACTCATAGGAAATCGGGCCATCATCGTCGTTAATCGTGAGTGTAGCGGTTCCATTCGTAACACCCGCTTGTCCCCCAATAATCGGATTACCTTCTTCGGTAATAATCTCGAAGTTCCCAAAGCTGAGATTCAGACTTCTCGCGTCTTGTTCCTCAATATTGGGAATCAGATCAACTAAAACAGATTTTTCGGCTTCTTCGGGTAAAAAGACAACTGGAGTGGGTAGAGGAGGAGTATTATAATCCGTTCCTTCGACGGCGGTGCCATCGGTTAAAATGACATCAACCCGTGATTGTAAAGTCAGATCTGCTGATCGCCGAATGATGATTTCTGCTTGTTGAGGATTGTCTGGATCGCCTTCAACGCCGATAAAGTTAGCTTGAGTAAAGTCGTAAACAGGGGGATCGGGCGGCTCATCATCGTTAATAATTGTACCTATTGCAGATTGACGAGCAGAATCTGCTGTATACAAAGTTCCCGAGTTAGCGACGGTTAATTCAACGGTTTTATCGGCTTCAAAGATATCATTGGCAACCGGAGTCAGAGTAATTTGAGTGGTAGAAGAATTGGGGGGAAAAACGATACGTCCCGATCCCTCAGCAAAATCTAAGGCTCCGGTTATAGTGTAATCTGTTCCTAACTCTGCACTTCCGGCGATCGCAAAATCAACGATAATTCCGGTACTGAGAGAACCACTCGAACGGCTAAAAGTATAAACCAATTCCCGACCTTGATCTTCTGGAACTTCTGTCGGAGAAACGGAAACCCCCACGGTTGAAGAAGTAATGGGCGGAGTCGCAGGTAGAATGGGTGTATCGTCGGGTGTCGGGGTTGGGGTTGGGGTTGGTGTTGGTGGTGCGGGAGGTTGGTCATCATCTTCGATATTAACGATGAATTCGCTTTGTACCCCAATAGTTGCGCCACCAATGGGATCAGTTAACCGCAAACTAATCGATTCGTCGCCCTCAAATTGATCATCATTATTAATCGCGATTGTGACTCGTTTGAAGGTTTCAAAGGGTGCAAAAACCACCTCTATTCCGGCTGCGGGAAAGTCTAAATCATTTGACGAAGAACTTGCTTCTGAGAGCAACAATTGTGCGCCGACGGTGTTTAGGGGAGAACCTGTCCGTTGAATCCCAATTTCTACAAAAGCAGAAGTTTGATCTTCTTTGATTTCAACCGATTGTTCACTAAACTCAACAACTGAAGTGATTGTGGTGATGGATTTTGTAAAGTTTGAGCGAATTAGAGTATTGCGTTGGATTGCTTCTAATATCGCCAGTTCTTCCCGACTTTCACGTTCAATAATCGTTGTATTATTTCCCGTTTGAATGAATTCTAAATCTTCAAACTCTAAGTCTTCGGTTAAGGCAATTAAATCAAATCCGGATCGGAAATCGGTAATAATATCAGTTAAGCCGCCATTGAGTTCACGACCAATTACAAATAAGTCCGCTCCGCCTCCTCCTGTTAGGGTATTTAAGCCGAATCCTGTATAGATAATATCATTATCGCGATCGCCAAACAATTGGTCATCGCCTTCTAAATTGAGGATTGTATCATTACCTTGACCACCATAGAAAATATCACTTCCACCAATATCACTAATGAAGTCATCGCCTTCGTTACCGAATAAGAGATCATTTCCGAGATCCCCTTCTACGGTATCATTACCAAATTCCCCGAATACAGAGTCATCTCCCTCGCCACCTTGTAAAAGGTCATCATCTCGACTTCCGAAAATGGAATCATTATCAGAGTTGCCCATCAGGGTATCATTACCTGGAAAGCCAATCAAGGTATCGTTCCCTTCTAGTCCCTGTATCAAATCAGTATCAAGTGTTCCTTCGAGTAGATCTGGGTTAGCAGTACCAATAATATTAGCCATAAAAGTTGTGTCAGTGAACAGGTAAATGGTTCAAATGTCAATCCGGTGAAACTCGTTGTAAAAATTAACACAATCAATGCCAAATGTAACTTGGGGTAAGAATAGTCCCAAACCCACAGTCTGACTTAACTGTTGCATTTTTAGGAAAAGATACAAACATGTTGTCTCAAATTGTTCTCAGCATACCCACAATTGGCTAGGCTGTTAACATTGGTTCAACCTGTCGTATGTTCCCTTTCTTTTGCAGATCAGGTTCTTGTCTGTGATCGCTTTGTGAAATGTAACAGAGTATAAACGACTTTGATACTTAGGATTACAGATCGTTAAGCGTTTGACGAGAAAACCTGTTTTGCGTGATAGTGTCTAGAGGTGTTTACCGAATTGCAGTTGACTCACGACGAGGAGAACCCATTGAATTCACAGATGACACAATACCCATCCTGTTCACTGCATCATGATGTCAGCGAGTACGTGGCTGACCTTCAACTTCACATGACGTTGCAGGCTCGTAATTTAGTTCCCGCATTGACTGAAGAGGGTAAAGATAGTCGCGAGCAAATGTTACAACAAACTCAGGCTTATTTTGAAAAAATGGCTTCTCGACAAGCGAGTTCTATGTCTGTATGAATTATTGCTTCTAAATTCTTACAAAAGCCGACTGGAAACCCATAAAGTTCTCTGCTTACAGGGAGTCCGTTTTGACTAATTTAGGTTTCTGGTCTGTTTTTTAATACTCATCATTAAACTGTCGGAATTTCTAGGTTTTGATAGTCTTGAAGGGACTCAGAAATGAGCTGATTTCGGATCGCAATCAAATCACAATAGTCAAATTCATCGGTTCCAAATACTTTGAGAGTAATGGTTTTTAAAGTCTCTCCTGGTTGAACCTTGTAGGAACTCCAACGATAAGACTTTCCATTTAGCTTAAACTCGGGTGAAGATTGTAGCCATTTTTGATAGTTTTCATCCCGTCCTTTTGTGTAGCGAGATTCGGTTTGAGTGAGTGCAAATTGCCAAACTTGATAACCCTCTGGTGTCAAATGTAAACCATCAGTTGTTAGTTTTGAATCCAAATTCCCCGATGGATTAGCGAAACGAGGATGAAAATCGAGATAATTTGTATTTTCTTGTTGAGCGAGTTGTTTAAGTTCGAGGTTGAATTGATTGATTTGAGAATTGGGAATGGTAAAAGATAAAAACTGACTCGGTAGCGAAGTGGGAAATAATGATTGAACAAAAAGCTGAGAAGTCGGATGTTTTTCTTGTAATTCTTGGAGAATGCGCTGATAGTTTTTTAAAATAACATGAACTGGAGTTTTGAGTTTTAAATCGTTAATTCCAGCTAAGATATAAATAGCATGGGGTTCTACTGCATCTAAAGCAAACAACCGCTTTAATATTCCTCCGGTTGTATCTCCAGAAATCCCTTGATTTAGCCAAAATATACCCTCTGGAAGTAAAGCAGTGGGAAACCACATACTTAGGGAATCCCCCAATAAAACCGCTAATCGTGTAGAATTAGATTGAGAAGCAATTACCGCTTTGATTAATTGAGCTTCTTCCTGAAAAACCTGTATCCAGTCCTTAGAAAGTGGAGTAAAAGCAGGAGTCGGTAAACGGGTGTAAATTTGCTTGTTGTAGAGAGCAACCAGTCGTTGCTGATACATTTCCAAACCCGTTTTAGGCGCTGACATAGAAATAAACCGTAAAAAAATTTAAGCCAATCTTAGCATTAGACTAGCCTAAATCCTCCCAAATTTTAAAACTTTCCAAATCTTAAAACTTTTATTTTTTGTATAGCATCTGAGTGATTAGGCTTGGAAAACACCTAAACACAGTTGTCGAGTTGTATCGGAACACTACATTACGGAAAGATTAGGTTTACCGCAACGCCGTCTTACCCCAGTTTTTGACCTCAATATGCCTTTTAGGTGGGTACCTTTGTCGAGCTTTAAGTTTCCGGATACTAAGTCCGGTATACTGCCACTCGAAGTTTCTCTGGTTCCCGGATACTGAGATTTACAGATCAAAAAAACATAAAGGCAGTCACCAACGCCGCAGCAGAACCTGTTTCCTATTATAACGATTCTTTTTAAACTGTGGAGAGGTAAATGTACTCATTTACTGATTGGGAGTTGGGAGTCACCGAGTCGGGAGTCGGGAGTTGGGAGTCACCGAGTTGGGAGAAAAACCCGGTTTCTCTGAGAAACCGGGTTTTTTAGTCTCTACTGTATGTACTTCATTCAACTGAAAACCGCTATAGTTTATCATTTCCCGAGACAAGGGATATAAACCCGCCCCTACAACACAGGTGACGGGTGAGGCGGTAATTAGAAGGGAATGGCTGAGGTGTGAGTTTTGACTACCGAGAAACCGATCGAACAAACGTTGCTGTATTCGTGACATCGCTGGGAATATAAATCGTTTTGTACTCATCAATCACAATTTTAACATCTTTTTCAACCGTTCCCAACGCATCTAAAACCGCTTGAGAATTATTAAAACAAAACCACATAAACCGTTCATCTCCCTTTAACCGAGGGAGTTGGTTTTCTGTGCGTTTATCAACGTAGAAACAAGGACTACCCTGTTGACTTTCACCGATTAAAGTATTCGGCTTGTAAGTCCCGGTAACGGTTACTTCGCCGTCAAACGTTACCTCTCCAACCCAACGATTTTCATCAAAAGGATGAAGATCAACCTTCACCACATCCAGTCCGAGAAACTGTTGTTTTTGTTGAATTTCCAGCGGGATCAAAAATATTAGCAGCAGTTTGGTTTTGAGAGTTCGCCCGATAA
Organism: Lyngbya sp. PCC 8106; assembly: GCF_000169095.1. Taxonomy (GTDB): domain Bacteria; phylum Cyanobacteriota; class Cyanobacteriia; order Cyanobacteriales; family Microcoleaceae; genus Capilliphycus. The sequence continues at coordinate 11,100 of NZ_AAVU01000027.1, read as the reverse complement.
ACAAAAGCCCCCGACATAACCGCAGCTAAACCCACAGCAAAAAAGGGATAAAAAACTCTTTTCTTGAACATATTAACCCAGACGTTAAAAAATCATCTAATCAGATCTCCATCCTCTACAAGAATCACCAGAAATTTCCAGATAAATAGATCAACTAATTTATTAGGTATCTAACCTCTGCCTAATTTGTATAGACATCCTACGGAAGGGTTATCTATGGTTATGATATGATGTTATATGAGTTAAGATTAAGGTCTCAGTTTTAGTAAGCAATCTGGTATGATCTCAAATATCAGTGCAATTTTTAAAACCAGTTGGGGAGGTATCAATTGAAAATTCTATGCACCCATAATGATGGGGGAGTGGGTAAAACGACTCTAGCGGTTCATGCGGTAGGTGCTTTATCATCTCAGATAGGAAGAATTCTTCTGATAGATTGCGATGATCAAACTGACTCCTGGCAATTTTATGTCGATAGAATTCCTGAAAAAGGCAAACCGGATTTCCAAAGTGCCGGGAAATATGATGAAATTTCGGTAGCTTACAATCCTGATCGAGAGTCTATCAAAAAGATGACTAAGCCCGAACAGTACAACCACATTGTACTTGACATTGACAGTCCTCTGGCGAATACTGTTCAAGTTATTTTACAAGATAATCCTAATCTGATTTTAGTTCCTGTCAACCTGTCCCAAAGAGCTAAAGCATTACGCAATCTTCCCCGTACCTTACAAGTGATTGCTAACATGGAGTCTAATATGGGCTTTACACCAATAGTTAAGATAGTCCCCTTGGGAGTTGAAAGAGAACGACTGTTACAGGTTGTTGAAAAAGCTGAAAATAAGCCTAGAAAATGTAGTGTTGCAGAAGAAATGTCTAATCTACAAGATGAGATGCAAAAGGCTATCTATGAGGATAGAAAATATATCTGGAATTATAATGGATATGAATATTTGAAAGACTATTTTAATAAATTGTTAGGAATTTAGAATTATTCAGCCTAAAGGAGATTTGTATATGTCATCAGATAACCAAGCTAATCAGGAAACAAACCAGAAGATCAATACTTTTGATGATCCTCTCGCACAAAGAGCAATGGAGATAGGTCAAGAAAAGGCAAAAAATTCTGAATCAGAAGAAGAAAAAATTACTATTGAGTTAACAAAAGTAGATGCAGATAAGTTGAGTAAGCTTATGTCAAGACTTGCTCTAAGGGATGACATTATAGTAGAGTCTGCAATCAGCTTAGTTCGCCATTATGTTGTGAAAGAAAAGCGTACTTCTGTGGATCAACTTGAAAAGAAGTTTTTGGGTAATGGTAATACAGATTCAGGTGAAAAGCCCCAGCATATTAAGTTATCATTAAGTGCAGAAGGTCAGAGAAATCTTAAAGATTTAGAAATGGATGAAAAAGTATCTGAATGTGTCAGAATAGCCATTAACTTATATGATGATGTGATTCACTCCTATGATTTAACTCAAAACAGTAACCCAGAAAATCATGATTAAATAATGGCTTAAACTAATGAAAGACCATCTAGCAATCCGCGCAATTATTAAAGGAATTGTTAACTCTGATAGTACAACTAAGGGAGATTTAGGTCGTCGGTTTGCTGCACATTTAGGACTCACTCCAGGTCCAATGGGACGTGACGGAGGTGTAGATGGTTCTGGATTTTGGCAAGGACAAGAAATATACTTTCAATCTAAACTCAGGAAAAGTTTGCTGGATAAAGATGAGGCATATATTTTCTATGGTCAGCTAGATACTCACCAACCAGATATCGCCATTCTTCTTGCTGGAATTGGCTATAATTCTAAGTTTGAATATCACTTAAATACACGTTCAAATATTGATCGGTTTAAGATTCACTTACTCACACTAGAAGATATTTTTCAAGAAACTTCAATCTTTGAAGCTGCTGTTGAAGACTTACCACCGTTAAGGGATTTAGGAAATGGGGTATGGGAAGAATTTAGGTAATCCGTTGGGATAACGCTATTATTGTTCTCGACCTTCAAAATTTTGATACTTTAATTGAGATTGCCGATCAATGTGGCAAAATGTTAAGAGCAATTGAAAACGCTCACATTGTCTGCGATTATCGCCCATGACCTCAACTATTCCTAACCTCCCAAGCCAATACGACTCCTCGACCACCGAAGCCAAATGGCAAACTTATTGGGAAGAAAAACAAACCTTCAAAGCTGACCCCAACCATCCCGGCGAACCCTACTGCATTATGATTCCGCCTCCCAACGTTACGGGAAGCCTCCACATGGGTCACGCTTTCAATAATTCCTTGATTGATACTCTGATTCGTTATCATCGCATGAAGGGCGACAATACCCTCTATCTTCCCGGAACCGATCATGCTAGTATTGCGGTTCATAGCGTGATCGAACGACAACTAAAAGAAGAAGGAAAAACCCGTTTTGATTTAGGACGAGATAAATTTTTAGAACGGGCTTGGGAATGGAAAGAACAATCAAGCGGTACAATTACAGGACAACTGCGACGTTTAGGAATTTCAGCCGACTGGACAAGAGAACGTTTTACCCTCGATGAAGGTCTGGCGAATGCGGTAATTGAAGCGTTTGTTCGGTTGTACGAAGACGGGCTAATTTATCGCGGTCAATATATGGTAAATTGGTGTCCGGCTAGCGAGTCTGCGGTGTCGGATGTTGAGGTCGAAAATAAAGAAGTTCAGGGGAATTTGTGGCATTTTCGTTACCCCTTAACAGAAGGGAATGGTTATGTTGAAGTCGCAACAACTCGCCCCGAAACAATGTTGGGAGATACCGCAGTTGCAGTTAATCCTAATGATGAACGCTACAAAAAGTTAATCGGAAAAACGGTAACTTTACCGATTATGAACCGGGAAATTCCGATTATCGCCGATGAATTTGTTGACCCGGAATTTGGAACAGGTTGTGTAAAAGTAACACCCGCCCACGACCCGAACGATTTTCAAATGGGTCAGCGTCATCAACTGCCGATGATTAATATTTTAAATAAAAATGGTTCGTTGAATGAAAATGCAGGAATTTTTGAGGGTCAAGATAGATTTGTAGCCCGAAAAAATGTGGTTAAACAGTTGGAAAAAGAGGGATTTTTAGTTAAAATAGAAGATTATAAACATAGTGTTCCCTACAGCGATCGCGGAAAAGTTCCCATCGAACCGCTATTATCAACCCAGTGGTTTGTTAAAATTCGTCCTCTTGCGGATAAGGCGTTAAATTGTCTAGATAATGAAGATAATCCCGGTTTTGTCCCCGAACGTTGGATGAAGGTTTATCGGGATTGGTTAGTGAAGTTAGAAGATTGGTGTATTTCCCGTCAATTGTGGTGGGGACATCAAATTCCGGCTTGGTATGCGGTGAGTGAAACTGACGGAGAAATTACCGATAATACGCCGTTTGTGGTTGCCAAAACTGAAGCAGAAGCCGTTAAAAAAGCCACCGAAAAATTTGGCAAAGACGTTAAACTGCAACAGGAACCCGATGTATTAGATACTTGGTTTTCATCCGGTTTGTGGCCGTTTTCAACGTTAGGATGGCCGCAAGAAACGGCAGATTTAGCCACCTATTTCCCCACGAATACCTTATCAACGGGGTTTGATATTATCTTCTTCTGGGTCGCCAGAATGACGATGATGGCGGGATATTTTATGGATAAAATGCCGTTTAAAACCGTTTATATTCACGGGTTAATCTTGGATGAAAACGGCAAGAAAATGTCAAAAACTGCCGGAAATGGTATCGATCCGTTATTGCTGATTAATAAGTACGGAACGGATGCGGTTCGATATACACTGATTAAAGAAGTAATTGGGGCGGGTCAGGATATTCGCCTAGAATATAACCGCGAAAAAGATGAATCTGCTTCCGTTGAAGCGTCGCGGAACTTTACCAATAAAATTTGGAATGCGTCTCGGTTTGTAATGATGAATTTGGAGGGAAAAACTCCCCAACAGTTAGGAAAACCGGATAGCGAAAAGTTGGAATTGTGCGATCAATGGATATTGTCTCGTTTCCATAAAACGGTTAAACAAACCTGTGAATATCTGGAAAGTTACGGGTTGGGAGAAGCAGCGAGAGAACAATATGAGTTCATCTGGGGTGATTTTTGTGACTGGTATATTGAACTGGTTAAACCTCGTTTACAAGGCGAAAATACAGAATCAAAACTTGTCGCCCAACAGACTTTAGCCTATGTTTTAGAGGGAATTATGAAGCTGTTGCATCCCTTTATGCCTCATATTACCGAGGAAATCTGGCATACTTTAACTCAAACGGGCGAAGAAACTTGTTTAGCTATTCAGTCCTATCCAGAGTTAGAAACAGATCTGATTAATGATGAATTAGAGACTGAATTTGAGTTAATTTTTGGAACCATTCGGACGCTGCGAAACCTGCGGGCTGATTCAGATATTAAACCCAAAACAAAAGTTACTGCAATTCTGCAAAGTGAAAATGCCAAAGAACGAGAAATCCTAACAAAAGGTGAGAATTATCTCAAGGATTTGGTGAAGATTGAAACGTTGAATATTACCGATACTTTACCTACAGATTTAGGTCAAACTATTGCGGGTGTTATTGGTACAATTCAAGCGTTAATTCCATTGGCGGGTGTGGTGGATTTTGCCAGTTTACAAAAACGAACTGAGAAGAAATTGGCGAAAATCGAAAAGGAAATTGAGTCAATTTCTAAGCGGTTAAGCAATAAGAATTTCGTTGATAAAGCTGACCCGGAAGTTGTTCAAACGGCGAGAGATTCGTTAGCTGAAGCTGAAAAGCAAGGATCGATTTTACGCGATCGTTTACAACAACTTCAGTCAAATTCCTAACTGAAATTGGTTGAATTTTTGACAAGGAAGGGCGCAAGGAAGGGCGCAAGCCTTGCGCCCCTACACGCCCTTTCCGAAGTAATATACATTCTGTATTATTTTAATTGATAAACTTATCTATTCCCATATAACAAGTGAAATAATTTGGAATTTTTGAGAGTTTTTTTAGAATGTTTTCTGGAATTTGACTGCTAAGATTGTGTAGTTAACGGATGAACCTTATGAACTCATTCTACCTACTATGATGAACAACCGTGAAAGAATTGGTCGGTGCTTAGACTTATTAAAACAGGGTTTATATCCTTATTTTGAACAGTGTATGAGAGCGATTTATGGCAATCAATGGCTTTCTCAAGCTGAAAAAGCACTGTCAAGAGACGCAACTTTAAAACGGTCATTTGAAGAAACTTTAAAAGAAGATGTTTCTGTTATTCTAATTATTGTTACTAAGCGGTGGGAGAAGGTTTTTAAGTCCCATTTATCCAGCGTAGAAAGGGCTTTAGTTAGCGAATTAATCGATGTTCGCAACAAATGGGCGCATCAAGTTAATTTTTCCACGGAAGATACTTATCGCGCTTTAGATAGTATATCTCGGCTATTAAATGCGATCAGTGCGACAGAACAAGAAACTTTAATTGATCAATACAAACAAGAAATTTTAAAACGGTTACTCAAAGAACAATCCCGCCCCCATGATAGCGAAATATCCGGCGAAGAATCTTCCGTTAGAGAACGTTTAAAAGAACTTCTGGAGACAATCCCCTTTCAAGATGCTAGACTGCTTCAACGGGCTTTAACTCACCGCACTTATGTTTTTGAACATCCAACAAAAACTGAGGGTGATAATGAACAGTTAGAATTTTTAGGAGATTCTGTATTAAACTTTTTGGCGGGGGATTATCTGTATGAACAATATTCTCATCGTCGCGATGAAGGAGAACTCACCCGTCGCCGTTCTAGTTTTGTAGATAATTCTCAATTCGCTCAGTTTGCAGTTAAACTGAATTTAGGGGAGTGGATGCAGTTAGGAAAAGGAGAAGAATTACAAGGAGGTAGAACAAAATCTTCACTCCTGAGTAATACATTTGAAGCCGTAATGGGGGCTTATTATTTAGATTCGGGAATTGAAGCGGTGAGAGAATTAATCAAACCGTTTTTTGAGTCGGTTGATACTGCAACTGTTGAAGATAGTATTCCTCAGCAAACTTTAATCGATGTTAAAGGACGTTTGCAAAATTTAGCACAGACCAATGATCTACCCATTCCCGAATACTATGTAGTTAGTGAAATGGGAAAAGATCACGCTAAAATATTTACAGTAGAAGTCCGAATTAATAGAAAATTTTATGGGCGGGGAACTGGAAATAAGAAAAAAGAAGCTGAAAAACAAGCCGCTATAGATGCACTTCAGTGTTTGGGTTTGCTATAGTCTTTGATATTAATAACATAGATTAGCTAAAAAGCTATTGATGTTTTTTTTGAGTGGGGATGAGGAGTAATATTTAAGATTATGTCTTGGGAGAGTAGATCAAAAGCCTAGCAATAGTGTAAAAAATGAATAACAGTCAGCAAAGTTGAGTGATTATGAGTTTTGAAAATAAAGTTGCTATTGTTACCGGAGGCGGACAGGGAATTGGAAAAGCGATCGCCCAACATCTTCTCAAAGTTGGGGTAAAGGTTGTGATTGCAGAAATAGATTCAGAAGCGGGAAACGCTACAGAAACCGAATTGGGTTCGTTGGGAGAAATTAAGTTTATTCAAACTGATATTGCTAACGAAGAATCCGTTAAAACTGTCATCCATCAAACGATAGAATTATTGGGGCGTTTGGATATTTTAGTGAATAACGCGGCAATTTCCGATCCGGAAAATGACCCCATTGAACAGTTAAGCTTAGAACATTGGAACCAGATTTTAACCGTTAATCTAACGGGTGCTTTTCTCTGTACAAAATATGCAGTTCCCCACTTACGAAAATCTCAAGGTACAATTCTCAATATTGCTTCAACTCGGGCTTTGATGTCTGAACCGAATACCGAAATTTATTCAATGGCTAAAGGCGGTTTAGTCGCTTTCACTCATACTTTAGCCAACAGTTTAGGGCCAGATATTCGCGTTAATTGTGTTAGCCCTGGTTGGATTGTAACCTCGGAATATCAACAATCTCAACTCACTCCAAAAGATCATCAACAGCATCCGGTTGGACGAGTCGGACAGCCGAAAGATATTGCAGCGATGGTTGTTTATTTAGCTTCAGAAGAAGCCACTTTTATCACGGGTATCAATGTTGTCGTTGATGGAGGAATGACCCACAAAATGATTTATGTTTAAATGGAATTTAAGGCTGATAATGACTTCTAGCGTGGTATTCATCTCCAACAACTTCGAGAATATCATCCGAGTTTAACATCGAATAAAATTGATGTCGTTTTTCCCAAACGCCTCTAGCCGTGCCATCATCAAAACAGGTAATACGGTAAGTCCGAGGCTGAATATGCTGACAATGACAATTTGGAGGCAAAATTAGGTTAATAAGATATTGGATGTTCTTTTTCATAGCCTTGACTTTAGGATGATCTCTTTAATTTATCGCCCTCAAAGCTTATATGAGGAAATCAACTCATTGTGTATTCCAGACAGTCAAGAGTTTTCCTGACTATATACCTATTGCCTCCTAAACCTCTCCCACAAGTGTCACTTTTGTGGCAACCTAAACAGTAGGAGAAAAAATATTTTGAAATCTCTGCTACAGCAATCAACAACTCAATTATGCAAACTTTACCTCGTCCCACCGATTCTACACCCAATCAACCTGCTGTTGACACAAAAATCCATCGTCGCCAAACTCGTCCCGTCCAAGTCGGAGATGTCACCATCGGTGGCGGTCATCCGGTCGTTGTTCAGTCGATGATCAATGAAGATACCATGGATATCGACGGTTCTGTAGCAGGAATTCGTCGTTTACATGAAATCGGCTGTGAAATTGTCCGGGTAACGGTGCCGAGTGTGGGTCACGCCAAAGCCGTCGGAGAAATTAAACAAAAACTCGCCCAAACCTATCAACCTGTTCCCTTGGTGGCAGATGTTCATCATAATGGCATGAAAATCGCCCTAGAAGTTGCCAAACACGTTGATAAAGTTCGGATTAATCCGGGGTTATATGTATTTGAAAAACCCAAATCTGATCGCAACGAATACACTCAAGCTGAATTTGATGAAATTGGGGAGAAAATTCGGGAAACCTTAGAACCGTTAGTGGTTTCACTACGGGAGCAAGGAAAAGCGATGCGAATTGGAGTTAATCATGGTTCACTTGCTGAACGAATGCTATTTACTTACGGCGATACTCCAGAAGGAATGGTCGAATCAGCCTTAGAATTTATCCGCATTTGTGAATCTTTGGATTTTCAGAATTTGGTGATTTCTCTGAAAGCATCCCGAGTTCCGGTGATGTTAGCAGCCTATCGATTAATGGCGCAACGTATGGATGAATTGGGAATGGATTATCCCTTACATTTAGGCGTCACAGAAGCTGGAGATGGTGAATATGGTCGGATTAAATCAACCGCCGGAATTGGGACGTTATTAGCTGAAGGAATTGGGGATACGATTCGCGTTTCTCTGACCGAAGCACCTGAAAAAGAAATCCCCGTTTGTTATAGCATTTTGCAAGCGTTGGGATTGCGAAAAACCATGGTGGAATATGTGGCTTGTCCGTCTTGTGGTCGGACTTTATTTAATCTCGAAGATGTGTTACATGAAGTTCGAGAAGCCACCAATCATTTAACCGGTTTAGATATTGCGGTGATGGGTTGTATTGTTAATGGCCCTGGCGAAATGGCAGATGCAGATTATGGTTATGTGGGTAAACAACCGGGTTATATCTCGTTGTATCGCGGACGAGAAGAAGTCAAAAAAGTGCCAGAAGATCAAGGAGTTGAAGAATTAATTAATTTAATTAAAGCAGATGGACGCTGGATCGATCCGTAGATGAATCTAAAAGAGACAGGACACAGCGATAACCAACCCAATTTACTCTAGTTATCCGTTATACAGATTGCGGTTAGACAAATGGTAAATATCTTATGATGTTACTTTAGGGGTGTGGGGTTTTCACGGTCAATTCGTTGATGAGTATTGCTGTTGGCTTGTCTCTTTAATTTTACAATCCTGATCTACCCTCGTGATTGTAGATATGTGTACTGAGAGTACATGAAATAGCATTGCCTGTGCTAAATTGGGCATAATAAAATTGCAGTCCTTTCCTCCGGTTCAGAAGACAGATGGTTGTATCAAAAAGTGGGCTTGTTGTCAGTGCAACGGCAGTCATGTTAACAGCAGTTGCAGTTGCAGGTGCAGGAATACATCTTTCCAGTCAAGCGTCGTTTCGAGAAAGTCCGAAAGAACTAATTGACGAAGTTTGGCAAATTATTGAAAAAAGTTATGTTGATGGAACATTTAATCAAGTTGATTGGACAGCCGTTCGGAATGAATATCTGAATCGGAGCTATACCACCGATGAACAGGCTTATGAAGCCATCCGAGAGATGCTCGATCAGCTCGATGATCCCTATACGCGCTTCATGGACCCGGAAGAGTTCAAGAATATGCAGATTGATACCTCTGGAGAACTCACCGGGGTAGGGATTCAACTGACTCAGGATGAGGAGTCGAAAAAGCTGATTGTGATCTCTCCGATTGAAGATTCTCCGGCTTTTGATGCAGGGGTTCAAGCTCAGGATATCATTCTGAAGATTGATGACCAAAGCACGAAAGATATGGATATCAACGACGCGGTGAAGTTGATTCGCGGCCCAGTGGGAACCGAGGTCACGCTGACGATTAAGCGGGGAAATGAAGAAATTATCGTTCCTATCAATCGGGCTAAAATCGAAATTCATCCGGTACGCTACTCGACTCAGAATAGCTCAACGGGAACAGTAGGTTATATTCGCTTGAATACGTTTAGTGCGAATGCAGCCGATGAAATGCGAGAAGCGATTACCGATCTCGAAAAACAAAATGTTTCCGGTTATATTCTAGACTTGCGCTCTAATCCGGGAGGTTTGCTCTACGCCAGTATTGAAATTGCTCGGATGTTGATGGATGAAGGCGATATTGTCTCGACAGTAGACCGACGAGGTGAACTTGACCGTCAACGGGCGAATAGTCGGGCTTTAACGGATAAGCCGATGGTGGTTCTGATTGATGGCGGTTCGGCGAGTGCGAGTGAAATTCTCTCGGGCGCTTTACAAGACAATGAACGTGCTTTACTTGTGGGAAGTAAGAGTTTTGGGAAAGGTTTAGTACAGTCGGTTCGTGGTGTGGGTAATGGTTCAGGACTGGCGGTGACTATTGCAAAATACTTTACTCCCGACGGTCGAGATATTAACCATGAAGGGATTGAACCGGATGTCAAAATTGATCTCTCTGAAGCCCAACGCGAAGAACTGCGAAAAGAGCGCACTAAAATCGGGACGTTAGATGATCCCCAATATGCTAAAGCTCTCGAAGTTCTTAATCAAGAAATTGCCACCGCTCAAAAATCTCAAGCGAAAACGAAGTAAGTTTTTACTGATTGAAAGACTGACGAATTAAGTCTAGATGGTCGGCAATTAACTCTCGCTGTTCCGGCCAAAACCAGCTCTGAAATTCATTCAGGGGAAGCCAAAACAGTTTGTAGGGTTTGTAGAGATCAGTTGGAGTTCCCTCGATTTGATTCGTTGTGAACAGGAAGTAGTGGGTTTTTTTCCACATTGTTTTGGAATAGCTTAGTCGCTCCTTGCTCCCGAGTTCCGCAACTTTGTGCAAATCGTTTAAACCTGCTTCCTCTTCTATTTCCCGACGGGCTGCTTGTTCAATCGTTTCGCCCGGTTCAATGCGACCTTTGGGTAAAACATAGCCCGGACGGTTCTGATTTTCTTGAACTACTGCAATATACATTTGCTCATTCTGCTGACGGATAACGACTCCCCCCGCAGAAATAGAGGTTTTTAAGCCGGGTTGCTGCTGATACCAGCTTTCATCTTCCGGCGGCAGGAGACCCACGACGATAGGGACGTTGGAGTTGGGAGGAATGCCGCACAGGGATTTCTGGTACAATACAAGTGGTCACTGACCCACCCGAGACAATGGATTCAGATAGCCATGAGCGTGCGCGCGTCCAGTTACACCTGGCGGCGCAGACAAATTGGTAGACTCAGGAATTGATGACGGGGCAATGGGCATAAACATCCCTTGAATCAACAGT
>NZ_AAVU01000028.1 GCF_000169095.1 Lyngbya sp. PCC 8106 | reverse complement strand
TTTTTGAGTACGATGACTATCCAGAAGACCCAAAATACTCAAAATCTTATTACTACAGAGAAAGACAAACAGACGAGTGGTTCAGGAAAACCTACAGCAGCTATCAAGCCTGGGTTAAAAGACGCAAGGAACAAGACGAGTACGCCAGAAGGCAAGTCGAAGAACTCGGGGTACCCTTTTGATGAAACCAGTCGCCGGGTTTTAGGTAGAAGACCTCGCTTTGAGAAGGATTATCAAAAGGATTTGACTTTCTATCTGGCTAAGGCTTGTGAATATTTACCCTGGCGTTTTTATGTGGAGTTTGAGGTAAATTGTCTGGGTCAGCAGCGTTTTATTGACCTGGTTGTTAGAACCCAAAGCCCCCAACATATTTTGATGGAGTTGAAAAAAGGGACGGTAACTGTTGAGATTATTAATGAGATTTTGGATAGACAATATGTGGAGGGATACAAGCAACGCACTAAGAATGGTAAATATCCTTTGCTTTATATAATTGGTAAGGAGTTTTCCCCGGAAGCTGAAGAATATGGTAAGTCTGTTAGCCAAAAGTTGAAGGTGCAGTTTAAAAGATGTAAGTATAAGCCTCAAGTTCTGGTCAGGAATTATGAACAATTAATGGAGTTTTTCGACTCTCGGTTGATGGGAACTGATATCGGTGGTTTTGAGTTGAACCGGGTGAGGCGGGATGTTCCTTTGTTGTATGAATCGAATTTGAGTTAGGGGGCTGTTACATAACACAAATACTCATTTTTGTCAAGTTTTGGCGGGGATTGGAGTTCGGAGACGTTTCGCGATCGCAGTTTGAGAGATAATAATATTCGGTTTTAACGTGGGGAAAAATTTACTCAAAACGCAACCAACTAAACATTTCTTTTGCTGACAATTGTAAGTCTTGAAGTGTCTCTAAGGGGGGTAAAATTTCTTCGCCTAATTTAATGTCTGGAAATAAATTGGGTTGAAATATCATGACTGACTCATCTGTCGGATCGATTAACCATCCGAGTTGGGTGCCTTGATTAATACAAAAAATGATTTTCCGGATGACTTGATTGGCAGACTGTTCGGGAGATAATATTTCTATTACCCAATCTGGATGAACTTCAAAACGATTGGCAATTTTTCCCTGTTCGGTTTTGGGAATGCGATCCCAAGTGAAAATGCTGATGTCTGGTACAACAGAACGTCCTCCAAAAGTACACCGTAACTCGGGAAAAGCATGAGCTAACTTTTTGGGTAAAACAACCTGATTAATAACTGTTCCTAAACGGATTTGTAGGGTACTATGTTCTCCTTGAGGTATTGGCTTTTGCTCTATTTTTCCATCAATGTATTCGCTGGCGGGTTCGGTTTCGGGAAGCTCTAAAAATTCTTCCAGGGTGATTTGGGGTTGAACTTGAGTAAAACTAACCATTTGGGGTCATTTTGATGTTGGACGTTCTGAAACTTCCTGATGCAACTTGATAATTTCTGCTAACTTGCGCTGAAACAGAGGAAACTCGGGATTGAGTTCTGAAGCTTTTTGATAATGTTTGATAGCTTCTTCTAGACTTCCTTTTTGAACTAAAGCGTCTGCTAGTTTATAGTTAAATGAAGCTGTTCTTGGTTTTAATTCAATAGCTTTTCGGTAAGCTGCTATTGCTTCATCTATCTTACCTTTTTTTGTTAAGATTTCTGCCAAATTGTAGTAAGGCAATGCTGAATTTTGATTAAATTGAGTTACTTTACGGTAGGCTATTTCAGCTTCTTTAAGCCTACCTTCTTTAAAATATTTTATACCTTCCTGAAAATAACTAATATATTTTTGGTGATACATTTGTCTTTCTTCATCTCTATTAAATCGTGTTAATAAGTTTTGACTGAATGTATTCATTTGTTTGTATAATTTATATCCTAAAATTGAATAACTATTAGATAAGCTATCCATTTTTTTAAAAAATTCTTTTATTCTATTGTCGGCTTGAATGTCGATTCCTTTAAGGTGGCAATCATACATCATATAAGTTATATTAAGTAATTCTGGGGCTAGTTTTGCTAAGAAGTGAGGATGTATTTTGTGTTCATTCTCAAAAATATCTCGACTTCGTTCTGTCGGTGGCAGCATAAATTTTAAATCATTTTTTATATCTCTAACTAACACATTAATACCATTCCACCATCCTTTTCTTACACTATAATTTTCTTCTGAAGACATATGATTTGGATGGCATCGTGTATAAGCATCAAACAATAACTTATACTCAGGATGAGTTACTAAAAAATCTCGATTAGCTTGTCTAACGTGCTGATAATTGCAATCATCTACTACAATGACTGCATTCTCATGTAAATAAGGTAGGATCAGCTCTAGACACATTAACTGACTACGATAATCATGAGGCCCATCAACAAAATAAACTCCGACTTTACTTTTTCCTATATATTTAGGTAGTTTTTCCAAGGCATCTTCGTAATCTTCGTTGATTAATTCGATATTTTTAATAGACAGTTTATTTTGACGTTCTTTGATAATTGAATAGTTTTCTTTTTTGGGGTCGAATTGGGCAAAATTATCAATGCCATAGCACTTTATGTCAGGACAGCTCAATGCAGTTGATAGAAGTGTTAACCCTTGAAAAACCCCAATTTCTAAATAGCAAGTATCTTTCTCTGCTGCAAATAAACAACATAATCTTTGTAGAGTACCAATAATTTTATCTCCTGACAAGCCAGACAAAATTTCTGGATCAAGCTTTTTTAAGACCCCATTTGACTCGGTTTCACTTATGGCAGCTATTAACTGATCAATTTTTATCGACATGACAAAATATTTCTAAATAGAAGTATAGGTTGAGTTGGGTTGCTCGGTATCTTGGAAATTTTGGGAACTCCAAAAGATTTAACTAAGTCTCAAAGAGATGCTAGTGTTATTGGGAAAACTTTAATTTACTAAATTTAACCATGATTAAGTGTTCTATCGTAATTAGATGCTTCAATGAGGAACAGCACATTGGTCGGTTACTCAGTGGTATCCTTCAGCAAACTGTTAAGGATGTAGAGATCATTGTAGTAGACTCTGGCTCAACTGATGCAACCGTTTCCATCGCTTCTCGCTACCCGGTCAAAATTTTATCGATCTCGCCCCAAGAGTTTTCCTTTGGAGGAGCGCTAAACATAGGCTGTCGTGCTGCTACCGGGGATGTGATTGTGATTGCGAGCGCCCATGTATACCCACTATACAAGGATTGGCTAGAGCAATTACTGAGTCCGTTCTCAGACCCTAATGTTGCCCTAGTCTATGGTAAACAACGAGGTAATGAGGTAACAAAGTATGCGGAGCATCAAGTTTTTGCCAAGTGGTTTCCCAATCAGTCTAACTTCTACCAAGACCATCCCTTCTGCAACAATGCCAATGCAGCAATTCGCCGCTCTGTATGGGAACGTTTACCCTATAATAAGTTACTGACTGGACTAGAAGATTTGGACTGGGCGAAACGAGCGATGGAGCTAGGTTATAGAATGGCCTATACTGCTGAAGCTGAAATTGTCCACGTTCACGATGAGGTTCCCAGTAAGCTCTTTAACCGCTATCGACGGGAAGCGATCGCTCTTAAGACAATTTTTCCTCAAGAGCAATTTCGTCTGATGGACTTTGCTCGGTTATTTACCGCTAACGTGCTAAGTGACTGTTATCATGCTTGGCATGATGGAATCATTGGGGACAAGCTCAGAGAAATTATTGTTTTCCGTTTTATGCAGTTCTGGGGAACATATCGGGGGTTTAGACAGCAAGGACAAATTACAAGCCAGCTTAAGCAGACATTTTACTATCCAAACGGTTTGAGTCGTGTCCAGATGTTTACAGAGTCTAAAGAAAGTTGCGATCGCCTAATCGACTATACCACTCAGCAAAAGGAGAAGCAGGTTGCAGAAAATTATTGATATTTCAGTGGGTTTACAGCCTCAAATCCCTGTTTGGCCTGGAAGTGAGGGGTTTAACCTCTTTCAAACGATGCGTTTGGATAACGGAGATGAAGCCAATGTTTCCAAGCTAGAAACCGATGTTCATGTGGGGACTCATGTGGATGCTCCTTGGCACTTTGTTACCGATGGTTCTACAGTGGAACAATTGTCCTTGGATGTTCTCATTGGGGTAACAACGGTTGTCCATTTACCGAATATTACCTCTGTTACCGCAACAGATTTAGAATCTTTGGCGTTGCCTGAAAATACAACACGGTTGCTGTTGCATACCCGCAACTCAAAACTCTGGGAGAATGGGGTGAGTGAGTTTCAGAAAGACTTTGTGGCTTTAACGGCTGATGCGGCTCAGTGGGTTGTCGATCGCGGTATTCGCCTAATTGGGGTAGACTATTTATCGGTGCAACGTTTCTATGATAGTCCCTTAACCCATGAAATCTTGCTCAAAGCAGGGGTGATTATTGTGGAAGGACTGAACTTGACAAATGTGCTACCAGGAGTCTACCAACTCATCTGTTTACCGTTAAAATTAGTAGGCTCGGATGGCGCTCCAGCGAGAGCGGTGTTAATGTCAATCGAGGAGTAAAGGGAATGGCTAAAATTGTTGCTTTGGTTCCCATGCGTCACAGTAGCGAGCGGGTTCCAGGCAAAAATTATCGGAGTTTTGCAGGTTCGCCATTATATCATTACATTGTCAAAAATCTGTTGGCTTGTTCCTTGATTACAGAGGTCGTAATCGATACTGACAGTCCGAAGATTCAAGAGGATGCAGCAAAATATTTTCCTCAAGTGAAGTTACTGGAGCGTCCCGAACATTTGAGAGCCGGAACTGTTCCGATGAATGATGTTTTACTTAATGCTGTGGGTCAAATCGATGCAGATTTTTATTTACAAACTCATAGTACAAACCCTTTATTAAAAGCTGAAACGATTACTCAAGCTGTACAGTCTTTTTTAGATAACTATCCAATGTATGATTCTTTGTTTGGAGTCACTCGCCTACAAACTAGGCTATGGGATAGTTTAGCAAGAGCAGTAAATCATAATCCAGCAATTTTATTAAGGACTCAAGATTTACCTCCTATTTACGAAGAAAATTCTTGTTTATACATTTTTACTCGTGAGATTTTAGAATCACAACATAATCGGATTGGAACTCGTCCATTTTTGTTTGAAATAGAACGGTTAGAAGCGGTGGATATTGATGAAGAACTTGATTTTAAAATCGCAGAATTTCTATACGAAGAACGGGAGAAGGTTTAATGGTTTATAAAGTTTTAGTTACTTGTCCTCATTTGCAAAAAACGATAGATATTTATCGAGAACGATTAGTTGAAAAAGGGATTGAGTTAGAAGTTCCCTCTGTAGTTCAACAGTTGAGTGAAGCTGAACTTTTAGAGATTATTGACCGTTTTGATGGAGTAATTGCGGGAGATGATCCGTTTACGGCTAAAGTTTTGGAGAAGGGAAAACGGTTAAAAATTGTGGCAAAGTGGGGGATTGGTGTTGATGGGATTGATCGAGATGCAGCAAACCGATTAGGTATCCTGGTCAAGAATACACCGGATGTCTTTTCCGATGAAGTGGCTGATGTGGCATTGGGCTATATTATTCTTTTAGCAAGACACTTACATAAATTGGATCAGTCTGTGCGATCGGGAGGATGGCTGCAAATTCCGGGGATGACCCTACGGGGTAAAACCTTGGGTGTGATCGGTGTGGGGAGTATTGGACGGGGAATTGTTAAACGGGGTGTGGCAGTGGGAATGTCGGTGCTGGGTTATGATATTAGGTCAATTCCTGATGCTGTTCAGGCTGAATTCGGGGTTAAATCTGTTAGCTTTGAGGAACTGTTGCAGCAGTCTGATTTTATTGCTCTTTCTTGCAATTTGACCCCAGAAAACCATCACTTATTGAGTCATCAGCAGTTTGAGTTGATGAAACCTGGGGTGCGTTTGGTGAATGTCGCCAGGGGACCGTTAATTGATGAAACAGCTTTGGTTGCGGCTTTAAAGTTGGGGAAAGTAGCGGGGGCGGCTTTAGATGTGTTTGAAGTCGAACCGTTACCGATGGATAGTCCTCTGCGTCAGTTTGATCAATGTATTTTTGGGACTCATAATAGTTCTCATACCAAAGAAGCTGTTTTACGAGTGAATGAGTTGGCGATCGCTAATTTGTTACAAGGTTTGGGGGTAGAAGGGTTATAAAGAGAATCCGATCATCAAACCTGTCCAGATGGCTGTATGAGCAATGAAAGCGGAGGTTAGATATGTTGACCCAGACAGAAGAACAGAAAATTTCATTGACTTTAGAGGAGTTTCTGGATTGGTATCCGGATGGTTATGAGGGTCGATTTGAATTGCATGATGGGGCGATCGTTAAAATGCAGCCAACTGGAACTCACGAAAAAGTAGCTGGTTTTCTGGCTTTGGAACTGGGTGTAGAAATTAAACGTTTGAATTTGCCATTTTTTATCCCTCGCCAAGGACTAATTAAAGCCATAGATTCTGATAAGTCGGCTTATATTCCCGACGTTATGGTATTAGATGATAATGCCATGGAAAACGAGCCAATGTGGAACAAGCGTTCTACTATTACTCAAGGTACGAGTATTAAATTAGCAGTAGAAGTAGTCAGTACCAATTGGCAAGATGATTATTTAACTAAGCTGGCAGAATATGAAAAATTAGGGATAGGCGAGTATTGGATCGTCGATTACTTGGGTTTGGGAGGTCGGCGTTATATTGGAGATCCGAAGCAACCGACCATTTCGATTTATGATTGGGTTGATGGGGAATATAGGGTCAACTTATTTAGAGGTCAAGATATTCTGCGATCGCCAACTTTCCCAGAGTTAAACTTGACGGCAGAACAGATATTTACAGTGGGGCAGTAGTTATAATAGCGTCTAAGCCATGAAACAAGTTGTTTTAATTACTGGGGTTTTAGGGGGAATCGGTTCGGCGACTGCTGAGTTATTCCACAATAATGGCTGGTCTGTGGTCGGGGTGGACTGTGGTGAGGTGTCGGATCAGGTGGGGGGGGTTGACTTTTATATCCGGGCTGATGTATCTGATCCGTTGGCTTGGGAATCTATTGCTAATCAGCTTTCGGGACGGATTGAAAATCTAAATGCGATCGTGAATAATGCTGCTATTCAGGTTTGCAAACCTCTAGTGGAAACGACACCCGAGGAGTGGGATCGGGTGATGGCGGTGAATGTGCGATCGGTTTATTTAGCGGTGCGTCAGCTTTATCCTTTTATGCAACAGCAGGGAGGTGCAATTGTGAATGTGAGTTCTGTACACGCGATCGCAACTTCTGCTAATATTGCTGCTTATGCTGCTAGTAAAGGAGCAATGCTGGCTTTGACAAGGGCGTTGGCTATTGAGTTGGCTGGTGATCAGATTCGGGTCAATGCGGTTTTGCCGGGTGCGGTGGAGACCCCGATGTTGTATGCTGGGCTGAGTCGCGGCCATTTGCAGGGAGAGGGCGTAGCTGAGTTGGTGGAACAATTGGGGTCTAAGCACGTCATCGGTCGAGTGGGTCAACCTGGGGAGATTGCCGAGGCGATTTATTTTTTGGCGGATGGGGGGCGATCAGGTTTTATGACGGGTCAGAGTTTGGTTGTTGATGGTGGGGCTACGGCGAGGTTGAGTACGGAGTGAAGAGCTTTTAGTATGAATCTTAACACATTCCCCGTTATCATTTTTTGTGTTGGGGAAGTTCAGATATAGGAAAGATGCTAGAATAGTTCTAAACTGGAGAATGATAAACCCTTCGTGACTAAGCTATTTGCATATTTGCAAGGAATTTTTTTATGCCAACCAATGATAAGCAAAATATTGAGAACCTTAAAAAACAAAGATGGTTTAATTCTATTGATTTTGGAGATTTTGAAGTAATTGGACGCGAGGGAGAATATTTTAAATACCCGAATATTAGTCTTTACTCTAGCATGTACTTGTTGAATACAATTGATTTTCGTGGCATGAGATGCTTAGAAATAGGACCGGGAAGTGGTCTAATTTCCATTGGTTTAGCTAAATTAGGTGCTGATTATGTAGCCGCTGTTGATGGGCATGATGTTCCAACATGTCGAGCAGCCATTGAGGTTTCTGGTCAAAAAGTTGACTATTTTACATTTGGTTTAGAAGGTATTAAAAATAGAAGTCGATGGATAAATTCATTTGATTTCGTTTTTTCTGCGGGTCTTATGTACCACTTAATAAATCCGTTTTTACTTGTTGAAATAGCAAAAATGGTACTAAAAGAAAAAGGATTATTTTTACTTCAGTCGATGATTGTTAAAAATGATAACCGAGCAGGGATGTATTTAAATACAAGAATCAATATTAATGGCGATAAAACAACTTTTTTTGTCCCAAGTGTCGAAGCAATGAGAGGTTTAATGAATCTTGGGTTGTTTTCACGATTGGGCGAGTGCATTTGTCAACAAGAACCAGGTTTTTATGCAATTCTTGGCCAGTCTGTGACAAGAACAAGCGATTTGAATAATTTGAAAAGCCATGAGGCGAAATATCTTGGCTTTTTTCAAGATCAACCAAATTATCCTTATGGTGGTTATGATTATGCCGCCTTTACTAGAAAGACTCTTGAGTCAGGTATTAATAGTGTATTGGAAAAGCAGGTTAATACAGAATTTTATACATTAGATCTAAATGAACAAGAGCCACCAATTTTTCCGTATCAACCCAGACCACGATCCATATCAACATAGACCACGAATGGATTAAAGCCTCTGCGTTGTAGCAGGGCTGTTGCATTCTTAAGAAAAACAGAGCAAATAGAAGCAAAATAAGATTAAATACAATAAAGATAGGATATACGTCAGATTATGACTGATTGAAATGAATCAAAGCCATTTTTTTCTCAAACCCTTACACACACCACTTTCTAAACTTATTCAGCAAGCCCCATGTATTCCTGAACTTCCCCCTTCTTTTTCCTCTTCTGAGATTTGATGATAAGCAGAAAAACTGGTGGTATCACTTCATTATTGGAGATTTTGCAATATATCTCGTTCTTTAGTAGCATCCTTTGGCAATGATTCGCAAACGCAACCTATATATTGCATTACAGCTACTTTATTAATCTTTAGTCCTTTTTGAAGCCAATCTATGGCTTCATCTACTTTTCCATGACAAGCCAATGAGTGAGCGAGGGGTCCATACGCATCATCCATTAGATAAGCACTATTGAGTGCATCCGTGAGAATTTTAGGAATGCGTTCATCTACACAGTTTTGCTCGTACCAAAGGAGTCCAAGAGTACGCTTGGCACCTGCTTGCCAAGGAAACCTTTCAATAATTGCTGTTAACAAGTTTTCAGCAAACTGAAAATCTTTATCAATATAAATATTATAAAACAGACTCTCAAGAATACCCTGTATTTTCGAGCCTTTCAAATACTGCTGAAGCGTTGGATAACTCCTGTACCCATTTTGAAGTTTTTCTAAATAAGATTCAAATGAACCGTCAGTGACTGAATTGATGAGAAGTTGAAACCTATCTAACCTGTGGAAGTAAAGCGGAATATTGTGACATGACAAAGGAACAAGAGTTAAACTCTCTAGAGACGATTTTATTCTCGTTGCATGATATATGTCATACAGATTTTCCGCACCAACCAATAAATGCAACTTGGATATTGTATAATTGAGTTGAGCGATATCAAAAAATGTATGTTTTTGATGTGCAGACTTAAATCTGGGATACCCCCTAGCATGAAACGTCTGCGGACAAAGTGCTACGACCTGATGAGGAGACAATTTAGAAGCATAAAGTAATGCTCCATATCCTCCCATTGAGGAACCAAAAAAAGTAACATACGAATAATCAGCTTGAAGGGCTTCTAGAATCTTGACGAATTCGCTCCTAGAATATTTAACCATTTCGTGCGTCTCAGTCAAAGACTCTATAGAAAGCGCATTTATATCCAAATCCAAGTTTTCCACTTTTTCTATATACCAAAGGTTCAGTGGATCTCGAACCAAAAGGATGTCAGAATTCTCTGAGGAAGCAGAAAAATAATTATAATATGTAAAGCTTCCACTCCCAACTTGATGGGTCAAGAGGTAGCTAGAAAATACAACAGTAAGCCTCTTAGACTGCCTATGCTCTTTCTTAGAAATGCGATATGGTAAAAGTTCTATCATATTTGCCCAAATTCAGCTAATGCTTGGAACACACAGGGATATTTTCTTTTGTACGACACTACACTTGAAAGAAATTTAGCTCTTTTCTTCGCAAAAGTAGAAAACCTGATCGTGGCAAAAGTGCTATATATTTCATCTAGCATACCTAGGTCTTCGTGCATCATAGCCTTTGAAACAGCTAAGGCACCCATCATAGCCTCTGGCATTCCTGAAAATATCTTAGCCCATACCATTTCTAGGTCATGCGGTTTTTCTTTAAAGTTGTTGATTTCAAAATCTAGCATTAAAGAAGAAAACATACTGTTTCGCTTAAATACAGCCATTGATGAATTGATAACAACAGCATCAAGATTAATGTATGGCTTTAAGATTCCCAGAGTAAACGGAATTGAATATGATGGTGAATGAAAGAAGTCTTGAAAGACAATAATAGAGTTATCCATAAGGTGAGGATGGAAGATTTTTAAACATTTGCATAGATCCTCAAACCTTTTTGGTGCATCTAAGATCAAAACCTCTATTGGACCTCCCGTCCATTTTATGTCACCCATGTCACACTTTACAACTTCGAGCAAGTCGAGATACTGTAATTGATATTGTTTAAAAAGCGGCAGAAAATCTTCACCTGGATTGAGAAACGGGGTTCCCGAAATAGTTTTTGAGTGGTGTGAATTGTAAAAATCAATCCATATATAATTATCGTAACAGTATAGTTTTTGGGATTTATGTTTCTGCTTAATTCCTTCTGCAATGTATGAAGTGCTTTTCCCCAACCAAGTTCCTACTTCAACAATCTTACCACTACCTGTGTAAAGTTCTGATGCCAGGTGGTACAAATATCTACACTCTTGAGGCGAAATCATTCCAGGAACTTCTGGTACGCTGGAAGGTACTAATACATTCTCGAAATCACTTATAATAATGGACTTAGGAATAATCTCTTCCTTTCCAGTAAAATATTTAAAACCGTCCTGATTTATTTTTTCGGTCTGAACCTCATCTGGCGTAAATTCTAAATTTAGAACCCTACAGATTAAGCGAGCCATCTTTTGAGGGTTTGCACAAAAATCGCTAATCCAGTGGTTTTTGGAGCATACAAGTATCGTATAGCAATCAGACTTAAACCCCATATTTAGAGTTTTGATCGTTATAGGAATACCAGACAAAGTATAGCATTGATAACCACAGCGATCTAACACTTCAAAAAACTCTCTTTCACGTTGTTTGACATAATAGATGCTTAACTCAAGAGCAACTAGCGGTTTATACTTGCTTAAAAGCTTGATTGCACCCTTCAAGATGTCAATTTCGGCTCCTTCTGCATCAATCTTTATAAATCTTAAGACCCGCTTATCGATCTGAGGAAGTAAATGCTCATCAAGAGTTACGCTAGTAACTTCCATCGTGTCAGCAGCAGAAAAGTTTTTTCCATAACCTTGCACAATCGTGCTTTGTCCTGGATGAGAGGTATTATTATAAAAAGTAATAGTTTCGCCGTGTTTGTTGCTAACTGCATAATTATAAACATTTATATGATGACGATTTTTCTCGATACAGCTTTCTTTTAATGAACTAGCTAAAAACTTGTTAGCTTCGTAAGAAAAAACTAAGCCTTTTGTTCCTACACTGTCAGCCATAGCAAATGTATGTAGTCCTTTATGGGCACCAATATCTATGCAAACATTCCCCTGTTTGAGCATCCAAACACGATAAATTTCTCTTATACAAGTTTCCTGGATACCACCGAACTTTTTTTCATCCCTGGTTTTTAGTGCCGAGAATTGTGCCTCAATCGCCTGCTGAACTTTTGTTAGTTTGAGTTGAGTCATAATGATTAGCGAGTAATAAAGATTAGAGAGGAGTTAGCAAAGACTAATGAGTAGAATTAAGTCGTAAAAAAATAATCTGTTGACAACACATCATATCTCTGAATTGCCTAGCTGAGAACGGTAAGGACTTAATCCCTCAGTTTTTAAACTAGACAGTTTTTTGATAGCAAAGGACAAGCTAGCTTTCTTGAAGCACTCAAGCTTTGTGACGGGTGAGCAATTGTAAATCTCCGCTTTAATTCCAAGACATTCTAGCGTTTGAGAGAGGTTGTTCCAAGATGGAATCTGCGACTTTGTTAGGTTTGGCCGATTAAACTTATCCCCTTTCTGCTGGTAGTCCGCAAACCAGTAGTTAGGATTACGATCTGGGGTCTTTTCCATGACTAACTTCTGAAAGTGCTTATCTTTTTTAGCGCCATCAACTACTTCTGTATAGTTTTGATCCACACCTAGCATGATGAATTTCCGATATCCTAAAAGAAGAGCAACTTGAATAACATTAGGACCTGAAGTTCGCATATCTATAAACCGTTCAAATGATACTGAAAGAATATCTGTCCTCTTTTTTTCTTCTGGAGTTCTATATTGGAACCTGATTCTTTGAAACTTCGGCGAAGACAATATATCTTGCTCTGTAAAAATTTCATTTCCTTCATCGTTAAAATTGATGAAGAAAAACCGTTCAATAGGGGAATCTCTAATCAGTTTTTTGAAATTCTCGGCATGATGTCCACAAACAAGAGAATCAAAACAACCTAGATACTTGGGCCAGAAATTGATCTTGTCATAAGCTCGGTATGCTGCGTTCATACCAAAGGTATCGAAACTGCTTAAAGAGTGAAGATCGACATCTGCCAAAGATGGCCCATTGCCTAGTAAAATAAAGATATCATCTTTTAAATTAGTGCTGTGGTTAAGAAGGCGGCCGGCATACTTATGTTGATCGTTCTTGGCGAGCGATCCTCGGTGAAGGAGAACAAGAGACGATTTTGCTTGTTTTGGGGCAGGAAATCCAATACCATGATAAAGCTTTTGGTCTAGATAGACCTCCTTTGAAATATCTAGATACTTCTCAATAAGAACAGAATCATTTTCCAAGACAGAAGAGTCAACATCATTGTTTCCATACTCAACCACAAACTGCTTCACTGAGTCTCTGAATTCTGTAAAACTGGACTCTAATATTTTTCGCATCCGAGACTTATAGGTATGAGCATCAATTGATCCAGAACCAGCAGCAATGGTAAAGTTAAAGGGTGAAGACCGCCTAATTTTGATGTTACTCAAGGCGACGAGATAAGACCATACAGCTTGTTCGTGGCGACCCAGCTTGTAGGTCAAGTCAGAATTGTTTCCATATAAAGCCTTCCAATGGTTTTGGAGAGCTTTTTCAGTGATTTTTCTGGGATCGAATAAGATGTCGGTCATACAACATAAGTCTCGATGCAGGTCGAGCATTATATCGTATTTGCTACCAATCTTAAAACCGAAAAAGTTAGCTTTAATATACGGGGTCTTGAGAAGCTGTTGTTTTGTTGGAACGGGAATCTGCAAACTACCTTGAAAAAGCTTGGGAGATAGAATGTTAGCCAAGTTATTAGAAGAGCCTTTGTAATAGATATTGACATCAGAATGATCGACAAAAAAGCAAGATTCATTCTCAATGATTGAAAAGACTAGACCTAGGCTAGATCGAATTTTTATTCCGCTATCACACCACAAAAGATTGAATGATTCGTAGCCCAGAAATTTTCGACAATGAATTATCCCTTCATGGAAGCCATAAACTTTAAAGAAATAGGTTGAAGGATCATCAAGCTTAAATCTTTGATATGGAGGATAAGAGATTAATGATTCTTCTGTCTGCCTGAAGATATGGACATTCTGTATTCTGCTTACGATATCCACCTGCCAAGGCTCTAACCCAAAGTCAAAGATTAGAATATGGTCAACAATATGGGCATTTGTTTTCAGTAGACTATCAAGAAATAGTAGAAGGCTACTAAAGTATTTAAAATTGCAGGCTGTCAATACAATATTCTTACCTGTAATTTCATTTTTTTCTCGCTCAAGTGATTGGCTGATCAAGGAGACCTGATTGCGATAGTATTCGTTTAATAAATCAGGAAAATTTGAGGTCTTCAGGGCTTTTTTATAAGCATCCAAGGCAGCGGTATACAGATTAATTATTGCTATATTTTCTGGACTTTTGTATTGGACTGATTTTTCGGATATACCCTGAAAAATTAATCTATAATCTTGCTTGTGAAAAACTTGACATCGACCATTAGCAGTCGCATCGATAATTTTTCTCTCACTTTCCTCAAATACTTGCCTAGCAACTTTATAGCTTTTCTCAGAATTTTCCAAATCAGGTAACTGCCATTTTAATCCTTTACCGAAATAACGAGGATCAAAATGATTGGGATCATCTCCATCAGAAACGATCGCATTGTGTGGAGTTCCCTGGGTAACAAAATGATGATCCACCCCGATCAAAACAACCTCACTAAACCCCATATAATAAGCCAACTGCATGGCTACATACGTCACCGTACAGCCTTCATTTAATCCCAAATCGGGGTGCTTACTAAAATGCTCACCTGGTGGGGGGGATGTCTTTACAAAAATCAAATCATCGGTGGGGCTAAAATAAGACATCCCCTGATTCCCAATAAACTTGGGACAAGATATCTTGCGAATCTCATTAACACTTTGTTCAATCACAAAGGGATTAACAGCTACATAATAAGTGGGTGAAAACTCCCAACGTTCAAACCCTAAAAAAATCTTGTTGGTTCCGAAACAAATCTCATGCTTCAGAAATGACAAATCCATCTCATTCAAACTGGGGCCATTACCAATAATCACACAGCGATCGCCCAAATGCTTGTTATGGAACTGCCGTATTTTTTCTTGAGACCTTTGTAGCATAGCTGAGGTTGTTGCTGGCAGGGCAGTTTCCAGCGTGGAACCCCTTGCACCCTTAGCTGAAGATGAAGATCGACCTACCGTTAACAACAACTCAGCTAACCTCTCCTTGACCTCATTCCAAGCAGGATTAAACTGAAGTGCTTGACGATAAGCCGCGATCGCCTCTTCCGTCCTCCCCTGCTGTTCCAACACCTCACCCAAATTAAAATGAGACCAAGCCGCCGAAGGGTTCAACGCCACCGCCTGACGAAACACCTCAACCGCCTCATCCAAGCGCCCCAACTTCCAAAGCGTTTCCCCCAAGTTGTGGTAAGACCAATAAAAATCGGGATTTTCAGCAATAGCCTGACGATAGGCGCCGACAGCCTCCTCTAGCTGACCGCTCCTTTGCAACTGGTTCGCTTCCTGAAACTTACTGACCATCACACAACCTTTCGACTGAAAACTTTCGGGTAGATGCCCAACGCAGAAAATCCTACCACGTTCCGACACCACAATTTACTCAAAACCAGAAATTTGATTCCGGCATCTCCACCCCGACGCACACCGTCCCCCAAAAGTTTCCTTCCAGTTCAAATAAAGAACCTTCGCCAAACCCATTGAACCAAAACTCTGAGGACGTGTATCGTTAAGTGTATGCTCCTGACTAAAACCATGACCGAAACCCTACTCGAAAATACCCCCATTATTCTCCAGATGCAACCGGTTTTGGAAATGACAGACGAACAATTTTTTCAATTCTGTCAACTCAACCGAGAATACCATATTGAACGGACGGCTCACGGAGAATTAATGATTATGTCGCCCACACGTTCGGAAACGGGAAACCGAAACTTGAAACTCTCCCAACAACTTGCCAACTGGACAGACGAAAATGGGACGGGAATTGGTTTCGATTCTTCCTCCGGTTTCAAGCTGCCAAATGGGGCAAATCGTTCACCGGATGCGGCTTGGATGACGTTAGAAAAATGGAATCAAATTCCCCCAGAACAACAGATAAAATTTGCTCCCGTTTGTCCAGATTTTGTTGTCGAACTTCGCCCTCCCAGCGATTCGTTACAACCTTTGCAAGATAAACTACAAGAATATATTGATAACGGTGCTTCTCTCGGATGGTTAATAGACCGGAAAAATCGCCAAGTTTACATCTATCACCCTCAAACAAAAGTTGAATGTTTAGATAATCCTAAAACTCTCAGCGGCGATCGCATTTTACCCGGATTTTTGTTAAATCTGGAAAATATTTGGTAGAAAAAAACTCAATTAAACAATATGATTGTCTCCAGTAAAATTGCGATTTATCCCCAAATTCAACCCACTTTAAAAATAACCCTATTCGCCGTTCCCAAACCCTTTATCGGTCAGATTTCCACTCTACAACGCAATGCGATCGCCAGTTGGTTGAACCTCTCGCCCCAACCGGAAATTATCTTGTTTGGAAACGATCAAGGTGTTCGGGAAGTCGCCCAAGAATTCGGGGTGAAACATATTCCTAACGTTCGTTGTACGCCTCAAGGTACGCCCCTACTCAATGATATTTTTGCCCAAGTTCACCAAATCGCCACTTACCCAATTTTAGCCTATGTTAACGCCGACATTATTCTACTAAATGATTTCCTTCCCACCGTTCAACAGGTTAGCAGCCAAGAGCCAAAATTCTTAATCTTAGGACGGCGTTGGAATCTTGATATTAATCATCCTATTAATTTTACCACCTCCGAGGTCGAAAAGCAACTTCGCGATCGCCTTCAACAAACCGCAATCTTGGGGGGAATTGGGGCGTTAGATTATTTCGTATTTCCCAAACCTTTATTCTCAAAATTACCCGAATTTGCAGTGGGAAGGGCGGGTTGGGATAACTGGATGGTGGGGGAAGCCCTCAACCAAAATTACCCCGTTATCAACGCCAGTCGGGTGATAACCGCAGTTCATCAAAACCACGACTATCTACACCTAAAAGGACAGCGACAGGAAGCCTTTCACGGGGGAGAAGCCCAACACAATAAAGCCCTCAGTCGGGGAACATTTGCGGGAAATAGTGCGGATGCAACTTGTTATTTAACGTTTCAATCCCCCTCAGAAAATCCTCGCGTCAGTTTGGTTATTATTCCCGGTTTAAACCACTCGGAAAACCTGCAAAATACTCTAGAAAGTATCGAAAATCAAACGAATAAAAATCTAGAAATTATTGTTATTAATCAGATTCACCAACCGATAAACTCAAATAATATTCGCTACATCCCTCAATCTTTTTCCAATCCCGTAGACGCTTACAATACAGGATTAAACCACGCCCAAGGAGAATTTATCCTGTTTCTGAATGAAGGTTGTCTTCTCAAACCGGATGCTATTTCTCAATATATTAACAGTTTTGAAGAACAAGCGGGTTCAGTCGAAATGGTGTTTTCTGGATGGGAAACGTCCCACACTTCTATTCAACCTTCGCCTATTCTTTCACCCGTATTAAAAGGGAGTCAAGGTTTACACGGTTTGCATATTTGGATGTTACCGAATTTATGGTTATTGTTGCATCCAAGTTCGATAATGTTTGAACGAAATTCGTTAAAACGTTGTGGAGAATTCGATACAAACCTATCGCCAACTGCTGCTATTTTGGATAGGGTTTTACATCTGTCTTCGCGAGGGTATGCGGGAATTTGTTTAGAAAATATTGGGGTTTTTTGTCCGATTTTAGAAGAAAATATTACTCAAAAAATTAACGACTGCGAACAGATTTTAAACCGCTTTTTTGAACGTCCTCATCTTCCCAACTGGATGCAACCGTTAAAACCAAAAGCCTATTACAATACTTGGGTTTGGTTGGCTTTTTTATGCTATCATAGTGGTGAATTTGAACAGATGATTGAACTGCTAAAACGTTCGCTTTCCTATAGTCCCTATTCTACAGTAGAAACTTTGTCTAATTGGATAGAAAGATTTACTCGCATTTCCCAAGAATATAACTGTCAGTTTGACCCAATTAAACTTAACAATCTCCCCCTCTGGAAACAGTTTTTAAAAACTCTCAACTCACCAGAAATTAAAATCTCTGTCTAATGTATAAAGTTCTCGCGTATAGGACTTGGGGTTTTGAGAAATTGAGAATCATCAAAATAACTCCCACTCAGACACGGTTAAAGACAACGAACTTATAGAATTCTGTTCTTTGGATTGTTTTGGCTCTACTTTAATTTTATCATACTCTTGTTGAATTTTATCTAACTCAGATTGAGTTTTTTCCAACTCCTGAGAAACCCGTTCAAATTCTGACTGAGACTGTTCAAACTGTTGTTGCTTTTCTGCTAACGCTTGGCGAGTTTCTTGTAACTCCGTGTGACATTGTTCTAAGACTTCCATCGTCTCTTTGAGTTGAGTATGAGACTGTTCTAATACTTCTTCAGTTTGCTGTAACTTAGACTTTGTTTCAGTCAACTCCTGTTGAACCGAATCCGAGGAAGACTGTTCCTGTTGTTGAATTTGATGGAGTTGAAAATGAGTCTGTTCCAACTCTCCCAACACCTCATCAAACTGCGCCTGAATGCGTTCAAGTTCCTCGCGGGTGTCGTGTAGTTCCGACTTGAGTTGTTCAAAATCTTGCTGACTAATTTGTTGTTCAGTTGTCACCGTTTTTGTTCTCCTGATTAACATTCAAACCTAGCTAATTTATGATGATACATTGATATAGCGTTTCTTAAACTGATGAGGTACAGTTTAGGGATCAAAGTCCCCCTTTTTAAGGGGGATTTAGGGGGATTGTTCGTATCTCACCGGAGCGATAACTGCTATATCCTCAGAATATTTAATAATATAAATATCTATTTCCTGCTGCAATTTAAGTTTTATTTTCCTCCCATTGACTGTAAGGATTTTTAACTAAATTGGAGTTAAAATAACGAGCATCATGGGAAACTTCTTCGGCAATCCAGTCAGGAATTTCAATCACTTGATTGGGGTCTTTTAATTCAACTTCAGCTAAAATTAAGCCTTGATTATCTCCCAAAAATTCATCAACTTCCCAAATCAAATCCCCCAGGGAAATTTTATGTCGTTTTTTTTCAATAAACGGACGATCGCATAATATTTGTAACATTTCTTCTGCATCTTCGACCGGAATCATATATTCAAACTCAGATCGAACTCGACTAGAAACAGGCCCTTTTATGGTTAAATACCCTTGATTTCCAATCAATCTAACGCGCACAGTTCGTTCTTTTTCGCTAGAAATATAGCCCTGACAATACAGTACCCCGACTCCTAGCGATCGCCAACGATCATCTTTGACCAAAAATTTACGTTCAATTTCAATTCCCATTTTTCTGCATTTAGAACTACAATAAACTCAACTCGATTTTTTCGACTTTGCTGAGTTTCCTGGCTTCAGTCCCGATTTGTTTGAATGATGCCAAATCTCCCAGACTGCGGTTAATCCTACTCTATTACAGTATCATATTTCTCACTCTTTTAAACTCTATTATGAAATCTCGATCTATCCCTCTGTTTGCTGTTCTTTTGACTCTACTGGGTGGCTGTCAGTCAGTGACTCAACTCTCGGTGATTGGCTTTAATGTTGAATCTGGAGATGCTGACCCAAATTATCTTGCAGATCAATATATTCAACCGATTCAAGGGGTTGATTTATGGGGATTTTCTGAAGTTCAAAATCAGGATTGGGTGGATCGTTTTGAAACCGCGATTGAAGTCAATAATCAAGCTGATTTTAAGTCGGTGTTAGGAACCACAGGAAAAGCGGATAAACTCGCCATTATTTACAATAGTAATCAATTTAATCTGATTAGCTTTGAGGAATTGAAACAAATTAATATTGGCGGTTCAGTCCGGGCGGCTTTAGTCGGACATTTTCAAGTCAAATCAACTCAACAAGAATTTTTATTTATGGTCAATCATTTGTATCGAACGAATGATCAAGGTCGCCATGAACAAGCCCGTTTACTGAATCGATGGGCGCAAAAACAGCAACTTCCGATGATTACAGTCGGAGATTATAACTTTGATTGGGATGTCAAAAATGGGGATTCTAAACGTGATCCAGGCTATGATTTATTAACAGAAAATCAGGTCTGGACTTGGGTTCGTCCTCAAGAAATCATTGCGACTCATTGCAGTAGTCGTTATGATACTGTATTAGATTTTGTGTTTATTTCTAGTCAAATTCAGCCGAGATCCGCTTCATCCAAAATCCTCTATCCCGAAGCCGATTATTGTCCCGATACCTCTCAAAAAAGCGATCATCGACCTGTACAAGCAACCTTGAGTTTACCCACCCTTAAACCCTAATTTCTCAGGAATGATTTATAATCAGAATAACTTGTTATTGTGTTGACAAAAATGATTATTTTAGTGATGGGCGTTTCAGGTTCAGGAAAAACAACCATCGGTGAGAAATTGGCTGAAAGTCTCAATTTTCAGTTTAGAGATGCGGATGAATTTCATCCCGATGAAAACATTAAAAAAATGGCGAATAATATTCCGCTAACCGATGAAGATCGTCAGCCTTGGCTAGAAAAAATGCAAACAGCTATTGATCAATGGTTACAACACAATCAAAATGTCGTTTTAACCTGTTCAGCTTTGAAAGAAAAATATCGTCAAATGTTGTGGCGAGATTCCGAAAAAATGGAATTAGTCTATTTGAAAGGATCATTTGAACTAATTAAAGATCGGATGCAAAAACGCCACGATCATTTTATGAAAGCGGACTTACTTAAAAGTCAATTTGAAGACTTAGAAGAACCTACTGGGGGAATTTGGGTAGATATTTCCCAGACTCCCTCAGAGATTGTACAAGAAATTCAAAAAGTTTTGAATTGAAGCGATTGACCACTCTCCAAACCCCCATTAAAAAGGGGGGCCGTTTCGTTGCCCGAAAACTTGATTTGTGGGGAGGTGGGGAGGTAGGGAGGTAGGGAGGTAGGGAGGATTTTTATTAATAAAAAGCTATTTTTCCTCGGAAAAAACTCCTCTCCCCATCACCCCCTTCGGGTTCGCCACTCCCCTCAACGCGGGGAACCCGCGCACGGGGGTGGACTCACCATCACCCTTTCACCCCATCAACCCCGGCAATTTTTAACTTAGAATGAAACAGCCCTGCATTAAAAAGGGGGGCAAGGGGGGATTCCAGAAGCGAGTAATATAGCGGTTATCGATCCGGTGAGATACGAACAATCCCCCTAAATCCCCCTTCAAAAGGGGGACTTTGATCTCTAAACCGTGCCTCATCAGCTTGAGAAACGCTATAGCAGAGGAGTTTCTCTTTAGACTGATTTCAAGAAAACCTCAACTTCATCTGCTGTCGGTTGAGCGGAAATTGCCCCTGGTTTAGTCACCGTTAAAGCCCCAACAGCACTGGCATAGGTGATCATTTTTTGAATCGTTTCTGGATCATTTAAACCGCGAATTCCATACTGATAGATTTGATGAATAAACCCCGCAACAAATCCATCACCCGCACCCGTTGTATCCTCAACATTGACTGCAAAAGCCGGAATTTTTCCCTGAAATTCTCCCAGAGAATAAGCACAGCCTTGTTGACCATCTGTAATGATCACCCCTTCAATCGAATCGAATTGAGAGTGAATAGAAATCGGATCAGTGGTATTAAAAAAGAGTTTCGCTTCTTCAGTTGAAACTTTCACAAAATCAACCTGTTTAAGCAAATCAGGAATCAAGCGTTGTGCATCGAGAGGATTTGACCAAAAAACCGGACGCCAATTAATATCAACTAAGATTTTCAGATTGTAGCGATCAGCCATTTTTAGCGCTTGAATACAGGCTTGGCGAGATTCAGGATAAGCCAGAGCGATCGTCCCTAAAACCAGAAAATCAGCATCAACAAATAAGCTTTCCGGGATTTGACTGGCTTGCAGATGGGTATCAGCGAACTCGTTTGTCGGAGGCTTTCCAAACCCTGCAAACTCCCGTTCACCGTCGTCTGAACGCAAGACAAACACCTTTCGAGTGGGGGCGGGGTATTGCTGAATTCCAGTTGTTTCAACCCCAACCTGTCGCAACAGTTGGACAAGCTGCATCCCCGCTTCATCCATTCCGACTACACCAATAAAACCCGTCGGAATTCCGAGCTTAACTAAGCCACAAGCAACATTCGCCGGAGCGCCCCCCGGATAAGCAGTCCAAGATGCAACCTGTTCAAGCGATCGCCCGGTTTGGTCCGCTAAACAATCAAATAAAATTTCACCTATACAAAGAACACGAGCAGGGTTGATCATAATCATAGAGAATTGTACTTAGAGACAAAGATCGGAGAGGGAAATCCGGGACGTTAGAAATAACAAAAATTAATTCTTACTTAACGGTTCGTTCTTAATTTATAGTTCACCTCTTAGAATTATAAATAGGTAATTATGCAGAGATAGGAAATTATTATGACGCAGAGTAAGTCTCATACCCCGGTTTCCCTTTCAGATCGGGAATTACAGGTCGTTGATCTGATAGCCACCGGGTTGACGAATCAGGAAATTGCAGAGCAGCTAGAAATCAGTAAGCGGACTGTAGACAACCACATCAGCAATATTCTCACCAAGACCGAGACAGAGAATCGAGTCGCCCTCGTGAGTTGGGCGTTGAAATCGGGTAAAGTATGTCTGGATAATTTTAACTGTTGTACTTTGCCTAAACCACTCGAACAGGCGAAAGAACAGCAGATGTCCCTGGAGTCAAGCAACTAAACTCACAAAAGCGTTGATGCAGACAGCCAATTCCAAACAACTGCGTTATCAAATCCAATGCCCCCGATTACCGTTCGCCGTCTACCAAGAGGTGGCGGCTCATTTGCGTCAGGTGGAGGGGGTTCAAACTGGTTTAAACCCGATTCAGGGTGTTAGTGAACCCTCACAACCCCCCTCGTTTGACTACGGACGCAGCCAAGTCGAAAGTCTTTGGATAGAATATCAAGACGATATCACTTCCGCGAACCGTCAACAGGTCGATCAGATTTTGGCTTATTATGGCGATCGCTATGGGACATGGGAGGTTTTACAGGGGATAGGGAACAGGGGATAGGGAACAGGGAACAGCGGTGCGACTAGGCGCGATTCTCAATCCGCTCTGCGTAACGCGCACCAAGAGAGGGAACAGCGCTTGCCTTGCGGCCCGGCGGTTTCCGGCGAGAGCAAAGTTTGCAATCTTAGGGAACAGATAGAAGTCAGAAGTCAAAAGAAACGACTGGTCACTAATTACTGATAACTGACAAAACTGGTAACTGTAAACTGTAAACTGCCTTTTGCCTGTTGCATGGTTGCCTACTGATAACTGATAACGGTAAAGATGGAACTAATTCAAGCGATACGGGGAACGCGAGATATTCTGCCCGATGAGGTGGGATATTGGCAATGGGTAGAATCTATTGCTAGGACAATTCTTGGCAAAGCTAACTATCTCGAAATTCGCACACCGATCTTTGAACAAACCAGTTTATTTGAACGGGGGATCGGGGAAGCCACCGATGTGGTGGGGAAGGAAATGTACACCTTTAGCGATCGCGGTGATCGTTCGATTACTTTGCGTCCAGAAGGCACCGCAGGGGTTGTTCGCAGCTATATTGAAAATAAACTTCATGTCGGTGGTGTTCAACGACTTTGGTATACTGGGCCAATGTTTCGCTATGAACGCCCCCAAGCCGGACGACAGCGCCAATTTCATCAGTTAGGTGTGGAGGTTCTCGGAAGTAACAATCCCCGTGCTGATGTGGAAGTGATTGCGATCGCTACTAATATTTTACAAGCGTTGGGTCTAAAAAATCTCCATCTAGACTTAAATTCGGTCGGAGATTTAGAAGATCGGGGGCGTTATCGTCAAGCGTTAATTGATTATCTGACCCCTTACAAGGATGAACTCGATGCTGATTCTCAAGATCGTCTTTCTCGTAATCCTTTGAGAATATTGGATAGCAAGGACAAACGCACTCAAGAAATTACTCAAAATGCACCGAGTATTCTGGATTATTTGGGTGAACAATCTCGCACTCATTTTGACAAGGTACAGCAATTATTAACGGGGTTAGAGATTAGTTATACCCTCAATCCTCGTTTGGTTCGGGGGCTGGATTATTACACGCATACCGCTTTTGAAATTATCTCTGATGATCTCGGCGCCCAAGCAACGGTTTGTGGAGGTGGGCGGTATGATGGTTTAGTTCAAGAACTCGGTGGCCCGGATACTCCGGCTGTGGGTTGGGCGATGGGTTTAGAACGGTTGATTTTGCTATTGCAGCAACTCCAGAATTTACCGCAATCTGAACTTGATTTTTATATCGTTTCTCGCGGGGAATCTGCTGAACCTCAAGCCACAATATTAGCTCAAAAATTACGTCAGGCTGAATTTAGTGTTGAAGTTGATTTGAGTGGGAGTGCGTTTGGGAAACAGTTTAAACGGGCTGATCGCAGTGGGGCGGTGGCTTGTTTAGTGTTGGGAGATGCGGAAGCTGAAAATCAAACGGTGAATTTAAAATGGTTGAAAACGGGAGAACAGGATAAAATTCCTCAATCTGATTTGTTGACCAAAACTGAGGAAATCCGCTCAAAAATTCAAGCTTCAAGATCTTCAGAACCGACGATCAATCCATAAGATGAGGGGCTTAAGCCCCTTGTTTATTTAGGTTGTAATCGGTTAAAATTTTTATAAAAGACTTGATGAATTGCCCCGACTTAGACTTTTTTAACTAAATTTTGCAAGAAGTCCTACTCCAAAAACAGAGTGTTGGAGATGGGATGAATTGCAATTTTGAACTCTTACCACCTTTGTACTCTAGTAGTAAAGAGGAGGTGAATGCAATGCGACATCAAGCCATCAAGGTGAGGTTATATCCGACAACTGAACAAAAGCAGATACTAGCTCAACACTTTGGTTGTTCCCGTTTTTGGTGGAATTATGCGCTCAATTTGTGCATAGAAACATACAAAGCGACGGGCAAAAGCTTGAATCAGTCGGCGTTGAACTCAATGCTTCCTAAGCTCAAAAAGGAAGAAGGAACCACTTGGTTGTCTGAATGCTACTCTCAAGTATTGCAGGCAACTACATTAAATTTGGTGACTGCCTATAAAAACTTCTTTGAAGGTCGAGCAAGATACCCGAGGTTCAAGGCAAAGAAGAATAGGCAGTCAATCCAGTATCCTCAGTCTACAAAAATTGTCGATGCTTGTTTAAAGCTTCCCGGTCGAGTAGGCATCATTAAAGCAAAGCTTCATCGACCAATTGAAGGAAAAATCAAAACCGTAACCGTCAGCACGACTCCATCAGGAAAATATTATGCGTCGGTATTGGTGGAATTAGAAGGGGATAATCAATCGCCTAATAGCGAAGGGAAGGTGGCGGGTATTGACTTAGGACTCAAAGATTTTGCTATCGTTAATGACGGGTTGAAAACATCCAAGTTCGCAAATCCCAAACATTTAGCCAAGCATGAGCGCAACCTAAAGAGAAAACAGCAAAAATTAGCCAAGAAACAGAAAGGAAGTAAGTCCAGAGACAAAGCTAGAAAACTTGTTGCTAGGGTTCACGAACGAATTAGCAATGTCCGTCAAGACTACTTGCATAAGTTGTCTGGACAACTTGTTGACGATAACCAAGTCATCGTAGTCGAATCACTAAATACTAAGGGTATGGTGAGCAACCATAAATTAGCCAAAGCAATTTCTGATGGTGAAGTTCTCCCCCGGTAAATTGAAAATTATACCGGGGGCTTCTAAAATAGAGAAAGCTGAATATACTTTTCTGTTTTAGAAGTTTCCTGCTTCAAAGGCTGTCTATCGACTAAGCCGACCCAGGCAGACAAGACAATACCTGCCTCGTTTAATGCTCGATTTAAGATATTAATCGCCGCATTTTCATCACGATCTAAAACTGTGTTACATTTCGGGCATTCATGTGTCCTGATCGACAAATCCTTCGGCACAATTGCACCACAGGTTGAGCATTCTTGAGTAGTTCTATAGGCAGAGACTTTAACAAAATGAACGCCGCGTTTTACCGCTACTGCTTCCAATATTGTTAAAAATCCTCCCCATCCCGCATCAAGAATAGATTTACCTAAAGGTGTCCGTGCCAACCCTTTAATGTTCAAATCCTCAACAGCAATCAAGTCGTATCGATCAACCAAAGAATGAGCTATTTTATAATGCTGTTCTTTACGTTGTCGCTGTATTTTTTGATGAATTCTTTGAACTCGGTTGAGTTGTTTTAGGTAGTTCTTAGAACGTTTCTGCTTCCTTGATAACCTTCGTTGCGACGTCGCTAGTTGAGCTTGAGCATTACGGTAAAAACGTTTAAAAGGAAAAGTTTCACCAGATGATGTAACAGCTAATTCCTTTAAACCAACATCGATACCAACCCCAGTTTTGATTTGTTCAACTGGTATTAATTCGGGAACAGAATCATCTTTTAAACTGAAAGCAACATACCAACCATCGGCTTTTTTTATAATTGTTGCTGTCTTGATTACAAAACCATTAGGAATAGGTCGATGAACAACAACAGGTATAATACCGATTCGAGTTGTAATGATGTTTTTTCCATCAAACTTTATGGCAGCTTTAGCATGATTTACCCGACTGAAACCAAATGATCTTAAAAAACCTACTTTCTTAAACCGAGGTTTACCACCACGTTTCCCCGACTTGTCCGGGATTAACCAACGTTCCCAAGATTTCTTAAGTCGTTGTAAGTTAATCTGTTGAACTTCAGAATAAATCTCTTTGTAGTCGGGAAAAAGCTTTTTGGTTTCCTTGAGTTCTGATTGCTGAGAGTAATAATCAACTCTTGCAGGGATCTCACCAATAGGGCATGAAACTATCGAGCATCGATCTACATAACAA
The DNA here is from genome assembly GCF_000169095.1 of Lyngbya sp. PCC 8106. Taxonomy (GTDB): domain Bacteria; phylum Cyanobacteriota; class Cyanobacteriia; order Cyanobacteriales; family Microcoleaceae; genus Capilliphycus. Next base: position 63,139 of record NZ_AAVU01000028.1, on the reverse strand, counting down.
CGGGTTCTCATTAACCAGTCTAGACGCTGACCGAGTGCGTAATTCCAGTGCCGTCGCAACAACTCTAATTAAACTAAGCCAGAGAGTCACCTCTCTGACTCGTCTTCAGAACCGGACGTGAGACTTTCACCTCATCCGGCTCCTCAATGACTTGGCTCTTGTTACGAGTACCTCTTAAACTACCGTCGAAACGGGTCTTTTTATCGTGGCAATGTCTATGCAACAGTTGTAGATTTTTGTGTTCATCCCACCCACCTTTCGACTTAGGGATGATGTGGTCTACTTCCATTACATCTCCAGAACGGAAGTGCAATCCGCAGTGGGTACATTTACCCTTTTGTACCTTCAAAAGTTTTGCAACTCTTGTTGGCATTTCTGGGTTTTTCCCCATTCTTGAACTCCAGTATACTAAGTTTCCGTCATAGGGCGAGGCATTACCTTTTACTTTCACATGGCGGACAATTGGTGTCGCATCATGTTTAAGTAATCGGGCTGTAATTTCTCCATTTTTCATGGAACAGAACACCCAGTTAGCGTTGCCTGTTCTGTGCCAATATTTGTTGGCTACCCATCTTTTGCCCTTGTTTGGGTGACGACTGTTTGCCCAAGTTTCTAGCTTTTGGTACAGGAGGTAGTCTAATTTCTTATAAGCCACCTTGCTTACTTGAGACGCATAGTAATTACTCCATCCTCGGATAATTGGGTTTAGGTGTTTTATTAACGCCTCTTGACTTGCCGATTTGTGAGTATCAATTACTTTTGCGATTTGATCGTAATGTACCTTTATGCTTTTATTACTTGGGGTGATGATGGTCTTAAAACCTTGCTTAGAGTGATATTTTCCGACATTAAATTGCCGGATGTTGACCCCTAGAAAATCGAATCCGGGTTTTTCTTGCTCATACCTATTAAGTGTGTGAGCTAATCTCGTTTTTCTTGGTTTTAATTCCAAACCCATGTCGTTTAACCACTCCGAAATAATTTCTTTACATCTTTGGACAACGGTTAAGTCCTCGTGGAGAATCACGAAGTCGTCGGCGTATCGGATTATATTTAATGAACCGACTTTGCTTTGCCAGCTTACTTGATGACCCTTTTGATTTTGTATGTTGAGGGTTTTTGCGAATTGATTAATCCGATATTCCATTCCGTGAAGGGCAATGTTAGCCAGTAACGGAGAGATGACTCCGCCCTGTGGCGTACCCTCAGATGTTGTGAACAACTCAGTACCATCCATCACTCCCGCTTTTAACCATGATCGAATTTGTCGATACAGGGTAGGGAATGTATTTAATTTTTCTAAGAGTCGTTTGTGGTCAATACAGTCGAAGCATTTTGCGATATCAGCATCTAGCACGAATTTCGGCTTTTTATTGATTGCTGAGAATATTGCTGCAACTGCATCTTGACATGAGCGGCCCGGTCTGAACCCGTATGAGTTAGGCTCAAATTTCGCCTCCCAAAATGGCTCTAGAGCCATTTTGACAAGCGACTGTAATGCGCGGTCATACATGGTAGGTATTCCTAAAGGTCGCTTCTCATCCAACCCTTGTTTGTCTATCCAAACTCTCCGGGTCGGGCTGACCTTTGAACCCAATTTTAGTTTTCCAGTCAAGGCTACTCTTTGCTTTGGGGTCAACGATTTAACGCCGTCCACACCAGCAGTTTTTCTCCCCTGGTTGTCCTGGGTAACTCTACGCACCGCTAAACATCTTGCAGACCAAGACCTCATCAGCGTTTTTTGGAGTCTGCGAACTGCTTTTACATCACCACGATTAGAGGCTTGATAGATACGTTTTTGGAGCTTATAAACACGACGTTCTAGCTTGCGCCAGTTAATCGCATTCCATTCCACCCTAGTGTCATTAATTGAACTGGTTTTAGACATTTGTACTCCTACTTGAGTCTCTATCTTCCAAATCATCGGATGTACGTCAGCATATCTAGATAGTTACTTCTAGCATTCGCTTTTTACATCATCTTTCCTACTAGCAGCATACGGGAACGCACCTACTTGTAAATTGACCTTACAAGAGCATATTAGAGGTTACTTCGTTCCAAATGTTCATATTCTATATACCTTTAGAGTGATGCTTTTCACCGGGTTTTAGGGAAGTGCTGGTCAGTCAAACTGATAATGCTGACTCCATATCCTTTACCTTTTGGTTCCAGCTTATCAGCCTTTTAGCTGGTTATGGATGACGATGATTCGGACGCATCTTCAATGCACGTTACTCATAGGTACTTTGCTCGAAGGGATACCAATTTAGGCTATTAGCTTACCTCCTTTTCATCCCGCTTTAGGCTTTGATGGCTAGTCGCGAACCCAGGGATGATGCTTTCACTACCGCACCTGTAGGGCAGGACTTGGCGAGTATCCATTGATACTTACTTGCACCTGCATGAACATTTAGTTGTAAAGGTTGTTAACCTTCCGGGCAGTCCCCCAAACACGCAAAATGTGTTGGTTTATACCCAACGAATCGCACACCAGTATTCCATCTGGTCGATTTGCTGTTGACTCGGCTTGATTTTGTAGCAGTGAGTGATTATCATAGACCTGATCAGATCATTTACCGCTTTTTATGACAACCAACTACGAAAAAGGTTTTAGGTCTGTCTATTCTCTTGCCGCTCACATGGTTTTGGTGACAAAATACCGTAAAAAAGCCATTTCACAACAGATGCTAGATAGGTTAAACATAATATTTAATGAAACCTTCCAGAAGTGGGGATGTAGATTAATTGAATTCAACGGAGAAAGTGATCATGTTCACTTACTGTTCACCTACGCCCCTCAAGTTCATCTAAGTAAATTAATCGCTAACTTGAAAACAGTATCTAGTCGATTAATCCGAAAAGAATATCCTGAACATCTGGCTAAGTTTTACAAAAAGCCAGTTTTCTGGACTGGCTCATACTTTCTGGCTTCTTGTGGAGGCGTAACTGTCGAACAGTTAAAAAAATATGTCGAAGATCAAGACCCTATCCGATAATTCCCCACCCGTTAAACCCGGAGGGTTATAACGGGCGACCCCTTATCGGCAGACAGTTGGATGGGGAACGTTTGTCAACTTCTTGTCTTATAAGCTCGAGAAAGAGGGCAAGGTATTGATAGAAATTGATCGATGGTTTCCCAGTTCAAAACTCTGCTCAAATTGTCATTATCAAATTGGTGAAATGCCGCTAGAGATCAGAAGTTGGACTTGTCCAAATTGCGGCACTCATCACGACAGAGACGAAAACGCGGCGATAAATATCAGAGCAGAAGGCATTAGAATTCTATCAGTCTCGGGAACCGGGACTGCTGCTGAGGTCGGGGAAGTCAGACCAAAGCCGGGACGAAAGTCTAAGCTGAGGCGTTCCCCTGCGAAATCAGAAGCCCACGCCATAAGCGAATAGCGTTGGTGATGGGTAGTTCACCCTTGATTAAAAACATTCACTGAAATCGGCTGAACAAAGCGACGATTTGCCCGCACAAAACAATTACTTGGGCCGTTTTCTCCGGCGATATTTTCTACATACATCCAGGGGTTTTGTTTGGTATCATAAACCACCCCAAATCCAGCAGGACCCGGATTAATTTCAAAGTCTTGTCCTTGTTTCAAAGCCCCAACTACAGGCCACTTTCCAATATTAAATTCAACCGAATTGCGAGGATCAATCAGTTGTTCGTAGGTTAGATCGAGAGAATGACAATTCAACCCATTGGGGTCAGCATCAACAGCTTCCCAAGTCATCTGAGATGAACGACGATAATCACCATTTTCTATGGGTTGAGGTAAACTGGGAACCGAGTTTTGATCAAAGAAAGCCGTTTTTGTCGGATTTTGTTTAAAGACCAAAGATGAACTTTCACAAGCCATCGTTCCCATCCAAATTACACCCAACATTAACAACGCACTTAACTTGCGAACGTTGCTAGGATTTGCTTTAATAATTTTAGTAATCATCGGCTTAAACATAACTCAATTGCTTCAGCAGTGAGGCTAAACGGCCGCACTTCTGTTACTTTCACTTTCAAGACTTTACCCTTCAATTCCGCAAGATTTCCCACAAAAAAGGTTAAACGGTTTCCCCGTGTCCGTCCCATCACCTGAGAGGGATCTCTGGGGTTTTCCCCTTCTACTAACACTTCTTCAATGCGTCCGAAGTACCGTTGTGATCGTTCAGCAGCTTTTACCCCAACTAAATGATTTAATTGTTGTAAACGATCTGCTTTTACGTCATCTGGAACTTGATTTTCCCACAACGCCGCCGGGGTTCCTGGACGCGGTGAATAAGCCGCAGTATTCAACAAATCAAATCCGATATCATCAACCAACTTTAAAGTATTTTCAAACTGTTCTTCGGTTTCACCCGGAAACCCAACAATTGCATCGGCACTAATAGACGCATCCGGCATATATTCACGAACAGTATTAATAATGCGACGATATTTTTCGTGAGTATATCCCCGTGACATCGCCTTCAAAATTTGGTTATCACCCGACTGAAACGGAATGTGAAAATGTTCACAAACTTTAGGAAGTTCTGCACAAGCTTTAATCAAACGTTCGGTAAAATAACGAGGATGACTGGTAGCAAACCGCAAACGTTCAATTCCGGGGACATCGTGAACAAAAGACAACAAATCGGTTAAGGTATGTTTGTGGCGTCCTTCAGGTGTAGAACCGGGTAAATCTCGCCCATAAGCATCAATATTTTGACCTAATAATGTGATTTCTTTATAACCCAAACGCCCTAATTCTTCCATTTCGCTGCGAATGGCTTCGGGAGTTCTTGACTGTTCAATTCCGCGTACATTCGGAACCACACAATAAGTACAGCGTTCATTGCAGCCATAAATCACATTCACCCAAGCCGTAACATTACTATCTCGACGAGGTTTTGTGATATCTTCAACAATATGAATCGGTTCAGTGGCAACAACTTGATTCCCCTCATCAACCTGTTCTAATAATTCTTGTAGACGGTTGGCGTGTTGTGGCCCCATGACTAAATCCAGTTCAGGCACCCGTCTGAGTAGCGTTTGACCTTCTTGTTGGGCGACACATCCGGCGAGAATTAGGGTTAAATTGGGTTGTTTGTGTTTACGTTTGGCTTGTCTTCCCAAATAGGAATAGACTTTGTGTTCAGCGTTGTCGCGAATGGTACAAGTATTGTAGAGAACGACATCCGCTTCGTTGGGGTCTGCGGTGAAAAGTAACCCCATTTCTTCTAAAATTCCAGCCATGCGTTCTGAGTCGGCTTTGTTCATTTGACAGCCGAAGGTGGTGATGTGATAGCGACGGGGAGTTGTAGTCATTTTATCGTTAATTTTCAGATTCGCCTCGCAAACAAGAGGATGTATTTTGCTACCGATTGATGAGTTTAGTCTTTATATTATAGTTCAAAGCTGTCTAATTTGTATTAAAGTAATTGAAATTTTTAGATCAAAGCGCAGGGATAGGTCTAAAATAACATGGATTTGATATACACGCATCAGTTGATTCTGCCAGAGTCTATCATCTCTAAGTTTGCATAACGTATTTAACCTCAAGCTGAAATTGAAGGCAAATGAATTATACTAGAAACAATATTCTGGAGGATTCTGAGTTGCAGAACTGATTGATATTGCCAGAAAATAAATATCAAAAAAAGCTCAGTACAAATCATTTGAAAATCTTGTATAATTCAAAGTTGTGACAATGACATTGATGTGATTAAAAATTTTACGACAAAGGACAGAGATATGTCTAAAATGAAATGGATTCGATATACACCCATTGGTTTACTGATTCTGGGTTCACTAACATTGACAACAGTTCAGACTCATTGGGAATTATCAATTTTGACGGGAGTATTCTTGGCGATTATTTCTAAAGGAATGAGGCGTCCGCGTTCTAATAAAACGGAGATTAATTGATCAAGGGTGACTGGGCTGAGTTTCGGTAAGAAAATGCTTTAGATCGAATTTCAGAAATATCTTGAATAAAGTCTGTTTTTTCGAGTTGATGTTTTTGTTCATCTAAGCTTAAAATTCCTTCTCCAATAGCTTTAGCGAACAGGGGCGGAACTGCATTGCCAATTTGTCTCCATTGTTGGGTTAGGCTTCCTTTGAAAATAAACTCGGGGGGGAAAGATTGAATTGCTGCTGCTTCTCTAACGGTTAAATAGCGATGTTCTGTGGGATGATAGTAAGTGGTGCGACTGGTGTTGATGGTGTTAGAAACGGCGTTTCTATCCAATCGTTTTAATTTGGTTTCTCGAAACCGTTGTTCTCGTAAATTCTCCCAATCTACATTAAACCACAGTTCACGGGGAAGATAGGCTAATTCATCTTTTTGATAGCGAATTCCTTGTCCTTCTGGGATGTGATGAATTCGTTTTCGTTCAAGTTCGTTAGTAATTTTTGCGGTTTGAATATCGTGGTTAAACGTTGTATTTTGACAGGCTAACAAGTTCTCAAACGCCCAACCAACCGTTCTCGCTGCGGGTAAATTTTCGCTATCTTTGGGAGAATCTTTAAACTGTTTTTGGGGATAACAATTTTGAACCCCAAACCGATTTCCGAGAAAGATTGTTCGTCTTCTCGCTTGAGGAACTCCGTAATGATGGGCGGCTAAAACTCTGACTTCGATAGTATATCCCAACTCCGCAAAAGAATTCAGAATTAATGAAAGGGTGGGTTCGTTGTTTCGAGACAGTAACCCTGTGACATTTTCCATGATTAAATAATCCGGTTTAAAAGCGGTAACAATTCTCAGAAATTCAAAGAATAAAAAATTGCGTTTGTCGCGGTTATCGTTCGCCCCAATCGTTGAAAAACCCTGACAGGGAGGCCCACCACAAATTAAATCAACGGTTTGATTGTCAATTTGTTCGTAAATGTCTTCTAGTGTAATTTCTCGCAAATCTCCACAAATAATATTAGCGTGATGATGATTGGCTTGAAAAGTTTCTAAAGAGGCTTTATCCTGGTCAATTCCTAATATACATTCAAACCCCGCTTGTTCTAAACCGCAGGACATTCCTCCCGCACCTGAAAACAAATCAATAAACATTTTAGCCATTGCAAAAAATCAAAGATAAACTCATGTATTACCATAATAATATTATCCGATCACTCAAAAATTCGGTAACTTCTGAGAAATACTCAAAAACCCAGTTGCTAACGGATTTCCCCCAAAAATAGCGTGATCGCAGTTATTTTGAGGAGGGGTTGAAAAGTGCGATCGCCGACATTTAAAACTATGATAGAATTGGGGAATATCCCTGAGTTTCATTATGCACCTCATCACAAGCAATGAAGAGAGTAAAAATGTTGAGGATTGATGAGACTCAAAAATTGTGGCAGCGCCGGGCGACGAAATTAGTCATTCCCCGCGATGAAGTGAGTTATCAATATCTGGTTGATTGGCTGGATAAATTAATTGATGAAGTGGGGGAAATTGAACAGCATCCCCTGGCTTCACTGATGGAGATTATCGGCGTTTTAATTGAACAGTATGAAAATGATCATGTTGCTGAACTTCAAGACTGATGGTTGACCCAGAAGCGATGAGTTAAAACGTTTCATTTCTGAGAATTGAGCGGAATTTTTTTAGCAATCCCGAGCCGATTCGATCACTTGTTGCTACGCGATCAAGACTCAAACAACCTAACGGCTAAGTTGATGATGGGTGGCTGTTTTCCTTTGTTTCACCATCAAGATAGGGTCTACTCCAACGACTTTTTACTCCGGGTTTGCGCGACAAAGTAACAACTTCTTTGCCGCTTTCTGCTTGCTTTTTGCGTAGGTCTTCAAATATGGCATTCAAATCGTAGTTGAAAGACTTGGCATAGTTATCACGAATTTGGTGAATTTCTTCGACAATTTCATCTTTCCACATGGACTAATCTCCCATCAGTTCGTTGGGCGTACATAGAACAGGCAGAACATAGCCAAAATCAAGACTAATTTCTGCTAGTTTTCCTTGAAGTTGAGCATTGGCGATGTGCTTGCAGTTCCATGTTAACAAATAATCCATGCCGTGAACGGTTGCGGCAGCGATGTGGATCGCATCTATCTTGGCTTTAGGGGGCAAATTGGTTCGGGCTAAAAATTGTGCTGCCAAGCCTTGTACCGCCTGATTCAAGGCTAGCAAAGGAAAATTACCTAAAATTTGTAGTCGTTGGGCGGCGATCGCCGGATCTCCTTGTGCTACTTCGTCTAAAACAGCTTCTGATGTATAGAGAGTGAAAGCGTTTCGGCGCAGTTCCCACCAGTCCCTTGTAATCTCCATGTTTGCAGCGATAATCAAGTTTTTGGTTGATCTGGCGGTTAGATACCCCAAGATACTTGTTTCGATATAAACCGTTTCACTCATTATAGATAAAGGTCAACTCACTCTATTTTATGCTAGGGCGATCACTGCAAGTACAAAGAAAGCGGGTTTCTAGGGAAATCTCGATGAGGATACAAAATTTCCCGCACAAAACCCAGTTTTTACATTTATGCTACAACCTTTGGAGAATTTGTGTGATCACCGTAATATGATTTATTATAAATAACTTAAATTAACATTGAGCGTTGTTAAAATAATATCAAGCGAACCGAGTAAAATCATGGCAGAACATACCATTACCCTATCTGAAAAAACTTACCAAGCTCTCTTAGAAGTTGCCCAAAAACAAGGTTTAACCCCTGAAAATTGGATTGTAAATCAACTTTCTCAGTCCCAGCCTGAAACCGAACCTTTATCGGAAAAAATAGGGGATTTAATTGGGACGATTGATAGTCAAGTTGAACCTCATGTCTAATGGCTCTAATTCTTTCTATATCAGTCTTGGAAAAGATTGGACGAGAACGCAGTATATTATTAGATTCAGGATTCTCAGCAACTGATATAATTCCCAATTGACAAACTCTATCCATACAGTTTGGCTGTGTATTTAAGGAAACTGCAAACCGTCCAGGGATAGTTGTAACAACTTGGGGATAAATTGGTATATTTCTGATATTTACCCTAGAAGGTAAACGCAGCACCATTCCTTTAGGAAGTTGATTTTGAATATCTCTGAGAATTGGTGTAAATATCGGTGCAGGTTCAGAATTTACCGAAACGTTTTTTGTTAATAAAACTGTACTGAAAAGCACCAAAGAGGTCACTGTAGCCAAAAAGTTTCTCTTTTGTTTTCTCATACCTTTTCTCTCTTTTTGCTGTTAGGTACCAATATAAAATCATATTTCCTCGCCCTTGATGTTGTAGTAAACTTTATGAGCATCCTTCAATAAATTCAACTTCAGGAAGTTGACCCGATCTAAAAGACCGAACAAAACCTTCTTTATCTGTTTCAAAAATAAGACGATAATTTTTATCTGAGACAGAAGTAGGAATAAATGTTAAAGCATTACCCATTCCAAAAGTCTTAGTTACTTGAATTTGCCCAGGATAAAGCGAGTAGATTCTTTGCTCCGTATCTCCAATTTTTGCTCCACTAACGGTTGTAATCCGTTGATTACTAATACCAACTGTGGCAATTTTACCGTTTCTGACCATAAAACTAACTCCTTCTGGCCCTCCCTGTGGTTTATAGTAAAAACAGCCATATCTTTCTCCACCACTGTTTCCTTTAATCAAAGGAGTTCCTGCGGCACTGTAAGCTTCAGCAATTGTCATTCCGGCTCGTACTGAGCCAATCCCATAAATAGACACTTTGGATTGTTCTGTTAATTTAGCTTGAGCATTAACGGAAGCGATCGCCATACATAAGATCAAGGCTAATCCAATCAGAGAAAGACTGAAGTAGAATAGTGTTCGAGAAAGAGGTTGATTTTGATGAAAACAGAATATTTTCATTGGATTTAAGTAGAATAAAAGGCTAAATCAGAGATAACGAGGAAACTACTACATTGAATGCTTGTTGATCCACTTGAGAAATTTGTTCTCCATAGGTAAAAAAGGAAACTGTGATTTTATTTTGCTGATTGGGTGTTAGAAAACTTGCTTCTAAAGAAGTATCAAGATTGTCGCTTCTACCCATTATTGACTTAACGACATAAACCATACCTTTTTGATTAGCAATTGTTGTTGGTCTGATATTTTCTAAACGGATAATTGTTCGTCCTATTTCAGGAAGAAGGGAAGTATTAGATGGAGAAGTTTCTATTCTTATCGCTATAGGTAGAGTTCGATGACCCCCACCTCTTATTCTATTACGTTGATAACAATCCATTACATGATCATCTGCTGGATTATATAACAATATTAAATTATTATCTCGTGGATTTTCTTCTAATCGATAGTTAACGGGCTTATTAAATGAAATACCCAAGCGTGAAACTGTTACTCTTTCTGTTTCTTTTGCTGGTGGTATACGGGGAGGATCTGGACAGGGATCTGGAGCTTGGGCTAATTGGGTATTTTCAGCGAAATATTCAGGTTTTATCTGTGCTAATCCTGGTAATAATATAGTCAGCATTGTTGTAGAACTGACTAAAATAGTCAAAGTTAATCGCTTGTATTTAGGAATATTAATCTTAGTCGTTTTCATGGTTTTATCCTCCTGATTAGTGAATCATAGTTTTATTTAAGTCGATCAGTATGTGGCAATCTCATTGATTTTAATTTTGTTATTTCTGGTTGATTAGGATTAGCAAAGCTAACTCTATATTCGGTCATCAGTCTGCATAGGACCAATAGCTTTGACTACTGACCTTAAATTCTGCTTGGTAGAAAATCCTGAATCTATCGTATTGCCCTAAATTTTGATTTTGATTACACTTATTATCTATATAAATAGTATTTGCTCTAGCTGGGTTAATTCCTCCAATCATCAAGCTAAATGCTAAGGATAAAATAAATTTGTTTTTCATGGATTCTCTCCTAAAATATAGAATTACTAAATCATTCTTATCTTGCAGAATCTTCTAAAGTAGCAGTTGCTTTTTCTCTTAATTGCCAAGAGTAATCTAGGTCACTTGCTCTGGCAAATATATTGAATGTTTTCATTTAACTATATCTAGAGAATTAAACTCAAAAAATTATCATCACTTTCCAATCAAGTTTGTAGGTTAGGTGAAACGCAGTGAAACCCAACATTAATCAGAGATAGTGGTGTTGGGTTTCGTTGCCTCAACCTAACCTACAGGAATGGTTTAAGCAGTGGCAGTCAGTTGTAAAGTGTATCTCGTGTCTACATCGTTATAACGCGGATAAACTCTGACAAAATAAATTCCTGCACCCAAACTTCGGCTTATTGATTCTTCTGCATCACTCCAGTTATTTGAAGTTTCTATCACTCGTCCGAGGTTAGAAGTACCATCTAAATTGTCTTCGCCCAAGTATAGCTGAACTGTGGCATCTTGCTCAAGATCCCCAAGAACTAAATTAAAATCCTTTACTTCGTCCAGCAAAAAACCATAGTAATCATTGCTATCAGCAGTCCCTACAAAATCAGTAAAGGTACGAGTGCCATTGAGAGAACCCAAATTGAGGAAACTCAAGCCATCCTGGGGACTATCAGTGATACCAGTAGGAGTTGCAGTTAATCTTAAGTTGTATCTCGTGTCTACATCATTATAACGGGGATAAACTCTGACAAAATAAGTTCCTGCGCCCAAACTTCGGCTTATTGATTCTTCTGCATCACTCCAGTTATTTGAAGTTTCTATCAGCTGTCCGAGATCAAAAGTGCCATCTAGATTTTCTTCGCCCAAGTATAGCTGAACGGTAGCATCTTGTTCGAGATTAAAGAGGTCTAAATCAAATTCATGTACTTCACTCAGCGTAAAACGATAGTAATCATCGCTATCAGCAGTACCTACAAAGTTATCAAACTCACGAATTCCACTAAATAAGCCCAGGTCGCCAGCAGTTTCCGGTGTATTACCTGGTTCAATTGAGACTGGCGGTGGTGGCGGTGGGGGTGGTGTTTCTTGTCCGGCTGCGATAAAGTCATTGCTATTAATAGAAGAAGAAATCACACCATTGAGAATTGCCACAACTTCACCATTGCTGAGAATTTCTGTATTGGCGCCAGAACCGCGAACCTCTAAATCAGCAAAGGTAACACCTGCGGGGAGACGCATCTTATCGATACCGGGTTGGAAATCAGTAATCACATCCTGGTCAGCCCCCGATGATGCCAGGATAAATTGATTAGCACCACCACTACCTGTTAAAGTGTCTAATCCTTTATCACCGGAGACAATGCTATTTCCAGAGCCTCCAATAACCACATCATTACCCGCGCCGCCATACAAACTATCGTTTCCCGGCCCTCCAATTAAAGTATCATTTCCGAAATTACCAAATAAAATACTGTTACCACCACCAGCTTCTAGGAAATCATCTTCTTGACCACCAAAGAGGGTATCATTTCCACCCCCGCCAATAATGGTGTCACTGCCTTGGTTTCCGTAGAAAATACGTCCAGTATTGTCGTTGAGTAAATTATCGTCTCCCTGCAAAAGTGCGATCGCATCTGGAAAAGGTGAAGCGCTGAAATAGGCAAGTTGATCTGGGGGAAGCTGAGACATGATAATAGAGTCGTTCCCAGTCGTAGCTATACCCAAATCCAACCCGTTTTCGGTGATGATATCAGAAAGCATAATGATATTTCCTTCAGAGTTTAAAGAATTTACAACAGTCAAAAGACAGGATAGATAATGGTGTGTTAACTATTTTTCTTCACTGAATTCAGACCCGTGTTCGCCTGAACCAGAGTAAGTTTTGATTAAAATTGACAGTTAAAATTAAAAGGATTTAATCCTAATTAATTGATGCAGAGTTGTATTTCCCCATGTCTATTATTGTCTGAATTTATTCCAACTTTGGCAACCCCATAAAAGTGGGATTTAGGGGGGATTTATTAAGGGGTTAAAAGTACAAAAAGGGGAAAAGGTGGGATTTGGTGGTTAAAAGGGGGATAATGTGGGATAATTGACAGTTACAGGAGGCAAAACTACAACCCCATTTACAGCTATGGAGATGCAAGAAGCTTTGCAGTGGACAGACCATCTGATATTTACCACGACAGGGAAGCATCTGGACTCGCTGCAACGGGCTATTTTGGAGGGGGTATGGGAAGGGAAAGGATATAAGGATATCGCTGAGAAATACCACTGTAGTGGCGATCATGTGAAAAAATCTGCATCGGAATTATGGAAACTCCTGTCGGATTTGTTGGGAGAAGATGTTAAAAAAAAGAATGTGCGATCGCTGGTTGAAAATGGGGTATTTTCTTATTACAATGATGGGATACAAATTGGCAATCAAATAAATGTCTGTAACGACCCAGAAAATCCCTCAAAAAAACCCAAAAACCGATCACCTTCCACCCCAAAAAAAGAATCTCAACCCCACCACGATCTCAGCCAAGCGCCAGAAAATATTCGATTCTACAACCGCACCGACGAACTGGCTACCCTCAAACAGTGGATATTAGAAGAAAATAGCCGTATTATCACCATAACCGGATTATCAGGTATTGGGAAAACCGCCCTCGCTAGACAACTGGTTGAACAAATAAAAGACAACTTTGTTCGCATTTTATGGCGCAGTCATCGTAAATTTCCCACTCTGAACGCTCTACAAACTAATCTCATCGAATTTCTCGCCCCACCCGCACCCAGTCAAAACCGATCAATTATTAATTACTTCAACTCGCGTAGTTCCATCTTAGACTATCTGAGAAATTACCGTTGCTTAATTATCCTCGATGACTTACAAGAAACATTAACCCCTGGTGAATTCGTCGGACATTATCGCCCAAAATATCAAAACTATGGTCAATTACTCAACGAAATTGGACAATTAAACCACAACAGTTGTCTACTTCTCCTCAGTTGGGAAAAACCATTAGAAATTGCGACTTTAGAAGCTGAAAATATCTACTGCAAAACTTTACAAATTCCCGGCTTAGGGAAATCGGCTAGCCAACTTTTAACCGCCAGAAAACTCCAAGACAAAAATCAATGGTCACGGCTAATTGAACTTTACAATGCTAACCCTTTATGGTTAAATATAATTGCGACTGCTATCCTCGATTTATTTAACGGTAGCGTCAAACAATTCCTCTCCTATTCTACCCTGTTTTTGGGAGATTTAGAACCTATCCTCAAACAACATTATCAACGTCTATCAGAATCCGAGAAAATCCTCATTAACTGGTTAGCAAACCAATACCAACCCGTAGATATCAGCCATAAACCCCCCGAACTTTTATCAGACTCCGATTTTTTTAAAGCGATACAATCCCTGAGAAAACGGAATTTACTCGATAAATCTTCGACTTTAACCCTACAACCCGCGATTAAACAATACATTAATAACTTGAGTGTTTAGGCTGATAAAAAACGGGTTTTATCGTTCAATATCGGCGAGACAGAATTTCTAAAAACTTATAGTTTTGGAGTGGAATCCTTAACCGGCTTTCTTGAATTCACCTAACTCAACTCAAAAACCTGGTTTTTACTCAAGTCTAACTTATAAAAACTTATTATTTTAAAGTTTAATCTTCGTCTAAAAGTTTGATAAACTTAAAGTATAAGTCTATGCTGGTGGTAGATGTGTCTACATCCATCCAATTTATAAAAGGACTCGACGAAGAAATTAGTGGAGTCAGTCTTCGCAAAGTGCGTAACTCTGAGAAAAAAATTGTGGTGTTAACGTTTGAGCGTTTACAAGCAGTCGAACAACTCCGAGCTTATCGCAAACAAATCACAAACTTATGGTTACGGGATGAAGAAGGCGAGATTAAAGTTACCCCAACCGGAGTGAAATTTTTCTATGTCGGAGATGATGAACTTTCCAAAGTCGAATGTACGTTTGAAGTTGAATCTGAAGAAATCTTTGAACGGGTGATGCGATTTTTAAACCGTTACGCCGAAGAAAACGGTTTTGAATATCAATCAAGTTCTGATCAATCCAATTAAATATTAGAGGAAAATTAATGCGTGAATCAATTCCCGTTCAACAACTCACTGCTGAATGGATTACCCCGGAAACATTTAAACCCTACGGACAAGTCATTTCCGCCTCAACAGACGGCAAAACTTATGATGAAACCGATGCTCAACTGAATCTAGCAAACGGTATACCGAGATTTTACATCATGCGGCTAGATAAAAGAGGTCGCCAATTTAACAAAATTACCCGTCATATTGAATGTACTCAATGTTTGGGGTCATTAGAAGGAAAAGACTGGTTAATGGCCGTTGCGCCGCCTTCAGATAGCGATGAACCCGATATCAACAAACTCAAGGCATTCCGTATCCCTGGCAACTGTTTTATTAAGCTAGAAGTTGGAACTTGGCACGCTGGGCCATATTTTGAGCAGGATGTAATTGATTTTTATAATCTAGAATTAAGTAATACAAATATTGTTGATCATTTCAGTTACAATTTTATCAAAAGTAAAAACTTACAATTCGAGATAGTTATTTAAACCTAGACAAAAGAAAAAAGAGCTTGAAAATTCAATCAAATGGTGACTTTAGATACCATTATTAAATATTTATTATTGAAAGATAAACCAAACGTTATAGTTCACAATTTTCTCCGAGTCAATCAATTAAGATAAAGATATAAGCTGTCAGACTCAAATAAGAGCTTAAAACTATGGGTTGGTTAAAATCTCTCGCCTTAAGTATTGTGCCTGCTGTATTGGTTGCCTTACCTGTAAGGGCTGCTGAAACGATTGTGTTTCCAGTCGGAAAAATGAATTTAGAGATTTCCCTCAACACCTTAGAAAATTATGCTGAAACGGGTTTACTCCCCGATAATCAACCTCTAGAAACCTATCTCAACTGGTTCACCCCGAGTGAACAACGACAAGTCAGAGAATTATTACGAACTCGTTACTCTTTTGATACCAAAGCGGCAACCCAACTCTTAAAATCTCCTATGGTTGCTTCTTTTCTAGAATACCTGGGGGGTTTGATTCAAAGTGAGTTTGGAGAAAACGGTTCAGAGGCGATTTATGATGCAATAATTGCAGCAACCGCTACAGATCCTGAAGGCTTCAATATTATTGAAATTTTGCGCCAATTCCCCGCAGAAACCATTCATCTCGATCTCGAAGAAGCCCTCGATACAATGGTACGAGTCGTCTCTTTAGTTCGTCAAACAGACACCGTGATTACCTCTTTAGAACAATTGGCTTTATCTGAAGTCACGGCTTCTAGTGGGGTTGATTTTAATCAGATACCTGACTTACGCCAACGCGGATCAATTGAAGTTTCCAAACAAACATTATCTTTATTTGATTGGCAGAGAAATCGTCAATTTGAGGCGGATCTTTATCTCCCCAATCAGGTTGCAGAAAATATCGCAACCGAAAAATCAACTCCAGTTATTGTTATTTCTCATGGTTTAGCTTCTGAACGTTCTCGCTTTGAAGACTTAGCAAGACATCTCGCTTCTTATGGGTTTGCGGTTGCAGTTCCTCAACATCCGGGTAGTGATTATCAAGCGCTACAACAACTACTCGCAGGTGAGAGAAACGATATCTTTGAAGTGAATCAATTTATTGATCGTCCTCACGATATTTCCTACTTACTCAATCACCTAGAACGGTTAAACAAAAAAGAACTCAAGAATCAGTTAAACTTAGAACAAGTTGGGGTTTGGGGTCATTCTTTTGGGGGATACACAGCCCTGGCGTTAGCAGGAGCAACCATTGATTTTGAAAAATTACAAGCTGATTGTACACTGGAAAATAAAATTGTTAACCCCTCAATGTTTTTGCAATGTCGGGCTTTAGAATTGCCTCAAAGTGAGTATCAATTCCGCGATCCGCGTGTAAAAGCAGTTGTCGTTCTCAACCCAGTTAATAGTGGTGTTTTAGGTCAATTAGGATTAAGTCAAATTTCGATTCCGGTGATGATGGGGGCGAGTAGTGGTGATTTATTAGCACCTGCTGTGATAGAACAAATTCAAACCTTTACTTGGCTCACGACATCTAATCGTTATTTAGTTATTAAACGCGGCGATAGTCACTTTTTTGATGTCAATCAATCGAATGTGAGTGAAATTCCTGGAATGGGTGGATTATTATCGCCAGGAGTTGAAGTCACACGCAACTATATGAATGCTTTGAGTGTGGCGTTTTTTGGAACCTATGTGTCTGAAGATCTAGAATACAAACCCTATCTGCAAGCGGCTTATGGTCAAGAAATTGGAGAAGCACCCTATACGTTGAGTGTGCTAAAGTCTCTCACTCCTACAGAATTTTCTCAGGTGGTGAGTGGCAATATTCCGAGGAATTAGTCGTTATATTTTGCCCAGTGAACGTGAGCGATATCCTGGGCAGTTTGCGATCTTCAAGGGAGATCGAGAAAGCAGAAAACACTTTTTTACTTTTGACTTCTGCCTGATGTTGATGGGGAAAAATTAGCAAAAGGGAGAAAGCAGAATGAAGGGTATTTCCACTGCTATCGAAAACTGATATAACGCGGTATAACCCGTATTAATGTTCCGTTCCTGCTTCTTTCCAATAATCTGGTGTTTCATAGGGTGTCGGCACTTCCTATTCCACAGGCTCAAACCGAATAGCCTTCGGCATAACATTCTAAATTGAGGCTTGCATTTAAGTCACGGTCGATGACGATACCACAAGCCTCGCAGCTAAAAACTCTTTCTTTGAGGGACATTTCTTGAATATGTCCGCAACTTGAACAGGTCTTAGTTGACGGATAGAATCTATAGCGCAAAAACTACGATTGAACCGTACCACGAGGACTTATACTCAACTTGGCGGCGAATTTCATACAAAGCCGAATCAGCAATAGCACCTGCTAACTTATGATTCCTTAACATCCCAGAAACATTCAAGTCTTCTAACCCAATGACCGCGTGATTTTTGCAGAGCCATGAGGTCAATTTATGAATTGACACTTTTCGGATGTTAGCCACTCTTTCATGTGCTTTTGCCAGTCTCAGTCTAGCTTTATTCCTGTTATTTGAAACCTTTTGTTTTCTAGAGAGTTCACGTTGAAGTCGCGCTAACTTTTTTGTAGCTTTTTTGTAGGCTCTAGGATTGTCAAACACAGTCCCATCTGAGCAGGTCGCCAATACCTTAACTCCAACATCAACCCCCAGATAAACTCTTGATTTTATAGTGTGTTCGGGTTCAAATTCATAAGCGAGTGAAATATACCAGGAATCCGCAACTCGACTAATCGTGACTCGCTTTGTGTTGATTTCAGGTAACGGCTCATAGGTACTAACCCATCCAATGAAGGGGATCTTTAACCGAGTCCCTGAAAACTGCATAACCTTACCGCAATTATCAAGAGTAAAGCTATCATTTCTGCCTTTCTTCTTGAATTTAGGATGTTTAGCCAAACCTTTGAAAAACCGACTAAATGCTTCTCCCAAGTGCATGAAGGCAAACTGATAAACCCTTGAGGACAAGGTTTTCATCCAAGGGTAGTAAGGCTTAACATGATGGGTGTAGAACTTTTTGAGCTTATTAACAGAGGGTTTTAAATCCGCAGCATAAGCTTCACGCCAAAGGTTTAACGCCCAATTCCAAACCCATCTAGAATAGCCTGCGTGTTGAGCCGACAGGTTCACTCGAATTCAATTCGAGTGCTTGCCTGTCGGTGCCTTCCGCACCATTAAAGTTTTCTGCTTGTTATTCAGTTTTAACTTTGTTTTAAAAGCTCGTTGCATAGATGTATGATGTGATCTGACAGATAGTACCGTGTTGTACCATAAATCGTCAACTAAGTTACTGCTCTCTCCCGATTTGATCACCAGATTTGAGTCAAGAGGAACTAAATGCTAACTCCCTGACATTGAGGACAGTTACAACCCGAGTAGGGAGTTTGGGATTGATGAGAGTCAGTTTGGGCGATTAAGGGGTGATTGTTAACAGAGGTTGAATTGATGGCAGATTGACTCAACTCCGCCGATATTTGGTTTAGACTCACAAAGGGGGTTGAGTTTTGGTGTTCGACTGGGGTTGAGTTGGAAGTCCCAATCAGTTGAGCGATTAAACGAGGAGTCTGGTGTAAACCTAGCACCGTCTGCGCGATCGCAACGACAGAAGCCAAAATAACTGTCAATGTTAAAGCCAAAATGCGGGGGAGTTTTAAAAGTTTCATAACCAGGATAAGGGTCTAATGGGTCTATTGATTGGTTTTCTTTTCCCAGGATAGCTTCTCAGGAGGCTTAGTAGAAACAACTAAAAAAATGAATTCGTTCCTCTCGGTTGAAGCAGTGTCCAGTACACTAGATCACATCTCATCTAATATTGGTTGATTTCAACGACAAGGAGAGTAGATCTAGATGATTCGATTCAATTTATTGTCTCAAAGTTCCGTCCGATTTTGGGGTTTGTTGTGTTGCAGTCTTTTGATCGGGTTCACGGCGATCGCTCAAGCCGGAGGGCCACCCCGACCACAAGGAAAACCTGCGGTAGTTGAACCGGAGGAGGAGGAGGAAGAAATGGAAGCCGAAGAAGCGACTCCTGCGGCACCAACATCCACTCCGGCTCAACCCCTGCGAGATGAACAGGAAGAAGAACCCCAAAGTTCTGAACCTCCCCCTCGCTTTCCTGAACCCAGTGCGATGATGTCCTTGAATGGTCGTCAGTCGGTGACTGTTAAGCTTGTTAATACCACAGATACAACGATTACTTATCAAGTGATCGAGGGAACGGGAGAACGAACTTTAGAGGGAAGTTCTCAGGTGGAATTACAAGGATTACCGATTCCGTTAAACTTGACTTATCGACGTCAGGATGGTGGATTGTTGCTGGTTGTTCCGAAAGCCGTGGAACAGGGCGTGTTAGAGGTTCGTTTTCAACCGACGGGTAATTTCTTTCTCGACACCCGATCTTTAAATATTACAGGAACGGGTTCAGTATTCTTGAACTAAAATCTCAACTTAAGCCGAATCATTTCTGGCAACGTTTTTAGAGATTTTTTCTAGTTTTGATCAGCTCCTCACCTTTTTTTCTCAATCTCACTCACGATTTAATTAATTATAAAATCATCATTTTAAATATTTTTTGAATTAAATATTAATGTCCGGTCAGATTTGGTTGTTCTGCTCTCTCTAAAAAAATTCTTGACAATCTTAAAAATTATTTTTATAAACTCCTTTTTAAATGACAATGCAATTTCAAAATCTTTCTATACAATTACCGATTCAAACTTATCGTTTAGTGATTAGACCGTTTATTTCTCAGGATTTAGCGGGTTACTTAGCGTTTATGCTTGATCCAAAGTCTACTGAATATTTAGCATTTGAAGATTCCCAAAAAACCCTAGAAGGTGCTACTGAACTTTTTGATTTTGTGTGTTCTAGCTATGAATCTGATCAGATCATTCATGCTTATGCGATCGCGCTCAATCATTCCAATGAATATGTGGGTTCTTGTGGGTTTGCACCGGATCAGGGAAATTGTGTAGAAGTTTATTATAGCATTAATTCTCAGTATCGCAGACAAGGCTACGCTTACGAAGCGACAAAAGCGTTATTAGATCGACTCAAAGCGAATGAATGGATTTCAGAAATTCGAGCTTATTCGGCACCTCAAAATACAGCTAGTTTTCATCTCGCTCAAAAACTTGGCATGATATCCAAAGGTAAAGTTGTTCATCCTGATTCGGGGTTAGAGGGATTTCTTTTGAGTCTAAACTGTAAGAATGATCAGAATTATGAACAAGCATAAATAAACAACAAAAGTTAAAATGAGTTGTCCAGGAGAAGACGACACAGATCAAGTTTGGGGCAAATAGAGATTATAATAGAGAATTAAATAAAGAGACAGTGTTTCAGCCAAAATGCAAACCCTCTTTCTGCTTGGCATCAATGCTGTCATCTTATCATCGTAGTTATCTGTTACTTCATCTTGATAATTATACCACAATTGAACAGTTGAGAGGTTGAACTATTTTGAATAAAGTTGAATCTTTTTTAAAGTTTCAGTCAATTTATGTTATTACCTTCTCAAAAATTCGTTAAACTCTATGGATAATCTCACAAAATCTAACACCAGTCATCGTCAACCTTTTTTTTGTCAATTAAAGAAAACTAGCATTGTTCACAAAATTTATTGGGGATACGGTATTTCTCTAGGAATTGCAGTGTTAGGGGTATTAATAGGCTTGGGGTTAGGCAATCACTATCATCAAACTGCAAAAGAACAACTAAAAATTGCTCGAACTCAAGGTTCACTTTTAGGCAAATTACAACTTTTAGCTATTGAGTTTAGACCTGAACAAGAATTTATTCCAGTCTTAGGAAATGAACCTTTATTTCGTCAAGCAGAAACTGATTTTGATCGTCGAATTGAACAAACAAAAACCTTACTCACTCAACTCCAAGCTACAACACTTTCAGACCAAATGACTCCAATGCAGCCTTTTCTAGAAGTGTATGAACAGGTAGTCGATGATTATGCTCAACGTCAGCGAATGATTCTGAATTTATTGGCTAAAGACCAGTGGGAAACAGCAGATTTTTCCCGAACAGAACGACAAATTAATCGTTTTTTAAATAGTCCTCCTGCGGTTAAATTTAGTCGTTATTCTGATGAACTTAAAACTTTAATTGAATCTTCAGAGCAACAAATTGAACAAGCCGAACAAGCCTTAGTGAAAGCAGATCAATTTAGAACTTTTGTGATTTTAGCCAGTTTATTGCTTTCAGTTATAATTGCGACAATTTTAGCTTTTTATACAGGTCGAACAATTGCTCGTCCGATTCAAAAAGTTACTGAAGTTGCACAAACAGTAACAGGTACAGAAGATTTTGATTTACGAGTTCCTGTAACCAGTACAGATGAGGTGGGTATATTAGCCATTTCTTTTAATCAATTAATTGAATGGATTGAACACTATACACGCGAATTAAATGAGACTCAAACTCAACTGATTCAAACGGAAAAAATGTCAAGTTTAGGTCAAATGGTTGCCGGAATTGCCCATGAAATTAATAATCCAATCGGCTTTATTCATGGTAATCTGATCCACATTGAATCTTATGCAGAAGAACTTCTCAATGTGGTTACACTTTTTCGAGAACATCGTTCACAAGTTTCACCGGAAGTTACAACTTTAATTGAAGAAAGCGACCTAGACTTTATTCGTGAAGATTTTCCTAAAATATTACAATCGATGCGAATGGGAACAGATCGAATTTGTGAAATTGTTCTCTCTTTGCGAAATTTCTCTCGTTTGGATGAAGCTCAGGTTAAAGCTTGTGACTTACATGAAGGATTAGAAAGTACATTATTACTCTTAAATCATCGTTTAAATTCTCAAATTGATATCGTTAAAAACTATGGTCAAATTCCGGAAGTTGCTTGTCATCCGGCTCAAATTAATCAAGTCTTTATGAATATTCTCAGCAATGCAATTGATGCACTATTAGAGCAAGAAAATCAACTTGACAAAAAAATAATGATTCTCACCGAAAGTCAAGATGAGGAAGTCATTATTAGAATTTCTGATAATGGGGGCGGAATTCCAGCCGAGATTTTAGGGAAACTGTTCGATCCCTTTTTTACAACCAAGCCTGTTGGAAAAGGAACCGGATTGGGTTTAGCTATCTCTTACAAAATCATTGAAAAACATCAAGGCAAAATTCAAGTTCATTCTTCAGAACATGAAGGAACAGAATTTATGATCACTTTACCCATTCAAAGTTCGATTGAAAGTGAAATACAAGATTAACTCATCTCTAATAATACCTTCATTACACCTTTTTGTTGAGCATGATTGAACGCTTCTACACCTTCACTAAGCGGATAACGCGCTTGAATTAGTGACTCGACATCAATTTTATTTTCAGCTAATAATTCTAACGCTGGAGCAAAGGGGCCACAACGGGAACCCATCAAGGTAATTTCATCGACAACTAACGCTGACGCATCAAAAGTTAACTTTCCAGCGTAGGTACTTTTTAACACTAAAGTTCCTCGAGGACGTAAAGCTTGATGGGCGAGTTCAAAGCCGCTTGGGTTTCCCGTACATTCAACCGCAATATCAAAATGTTTTGGCTTTACTGCGTCTGAAAAACCTGTTTTTATTCCTTGTTTTTCTAAGTTTTCTAACTTCTCCCGATGACGACCAACAGCCAATAAATCGCAACCTGTTAATGCTAACGTTTGAGCAATTAATTGACCGAGTTTACCATCTCCAACCACTAAAACTTTTTGATTGGGTTGAATCGAAATTTGTTGCTGAATTTCCAACGCTGCTGCGACAGGTTCAGTAAAAGTTGCCGCGTCTGTAGTAACATTTTCAGGGACTAAATGTAGGTTTTTTAACGGCAAGGTGAGATAATCAGCAAAGGCACCATTGCGGTTCACAATTCCTAAAACGGTGCGGTTTTCACAGTGGGTTGGTTGTCCCGTGCGACAAAACCAACATTCTCCACAACTGGCATTAATTTCACCCACGACTCGTTGATTGATTAATTCTTCTGGCCCCTGTTCAATTATTCCCACAAATTCGTGACCCAAAATTCCTTTGTATGGGTAATAGCCGCGAATTAATTCTAAGTCTGTATTGCAAATTCCTGCTCTTAAAACCCGCACTCTCACCTCATCTTTTGGGGGTTCAGGAACGGGAAGATTTTCTCTAAATTGAAGTTGCTGATTTTCGAGCCAAAGTCCTTTCATAGATCTTTTAATTCAACTGTACTATTATCATGGATTGGGGAAATTATAGCAAGTCTAGTTTTAACTTCCTAACATTTGTAACTGGTACAAACGAGCATAAACCCCCGGACGTGCAATTAATTCTTCGTGACTGCCAAACTCGATAATTTCACCCTGTTTTAACACCAAAATTTTGTCTACATTTTTAATCGTTGAAAGACGATGAGCGATAATAATAGCGGTGCGGTTTTCTAAAAGTCGTTCTAAGGCTTCTTGAATAAACGCTTCTGTCATCACATCTAAATTAGCTGTGGCTTCATCAAGAACCAATATTTTCGGGTTACGAATGGCGACTCTAGCAAAGGCGAGTAACTGTTTTTGACCACTAGAAAGATTGGTTCCTCGCTCTCGAAGTTCTGTATCATACCCTTGGGGTAACTTCTTAATAAAAGAAGCAATATTAGTTTTCTCTGCCGCGATTATAATTTCATCCATGCTGTAAGTTTCACCCAAAGAAATATTACTTTTGACATCTCCAGCAAAGATAAAACCATCTTGTAAAATCACTCCAATATGACGGCGAAGTTCGGCTTGAGGTAAATCTCGAATATCGATTCCATCCACTAAAATTCGTCCTTGATTGGGTTCATACAAGCGACACAATAAACGAATAACTGAACTTTTTCCCGCACCAGTTGGCCCGACTAAGGCGACTTTTTCTCCTGGATGAATGGTAAAATTTAGATTTTTTAAAACGTATTCGTCTTTTTTGTAGGCAAAATTGACATTTTCAAATTCAATTTTACCTGTAACTTGAGTTTTTTGGGTGCTAAAATATTGACGATTATGTTCTTCAGGATCACGAATTTCTACAGATTCACTCAGAAGATTATTAATCCGTTCAATCGCAGTTAACCCGGCTTGAATAGCCGTAAATTTGTCGGCAAATTGCCGCAACGGGTCAAACAAACGTTGGGCAAAAAGAATAAAAGAAGAAAGCGCACCAAAGCTGAGAGTTCCTCCTACAACTTGCTGTCCACCAAACCACAAAACAGCACCAATTGCAACGAGGGCAATCCATTCTAATGTTGCAGATACGGCTGAGTCATAAAAGATGGTTTTATCAACGGCTTTGATATAGCGATTGTTGTTGGAACGAAACAAATCAGCATTAAAAGGTTCCCGACGGAAAAGCTGAACGACGTTAATTCCGGTGAGGTTTTCTTGTAATTTTGAGTTTAAATTAGAGAGTTCTTCTCGGGCTTTGTAGTTCGCAACTCGATATTGTTGTTGAAAGTAAATAATGACGGCTGTTACTGGAAAAATAGATAAAACCAGGATTAAAGCCAGTTTCCATTGCAGGGTAAACATCGTAACTGCGATTACCCCAATCGAAAATAAATCACTAATAATCCCAATGGCACCGGTGGAGAAAACATCCCCTAACGCATCAATATCACTGGTGAGACGAGTGATTAATTTTCCAACAGGTGTACGGTCAAAAAATCGCACAGCTAATGAGGTGACATGACGGAATAAATCATTGCGAATATCAGCCGTTATTTTTTGCCCAACTTTCTGTACTAAAAACCCTTGTACAGCTTGTAAAATAAAGCGTAGAAGAATCGTGATTAATAACAACCAAGCCAGAAAATTTAATCCCTCAGACTGCGACATTGAATCGAGAAATTCGTAAGTCGGTTCACCTCGAATCAGTGAAATTGTCTGTCCGATGAGAAGCGGTTGAATCGCGCCCGAGATAGACAGGGGAACTAACAGTATCATAGAAAGGGCGAGGATTCCTTTACTGCGTTTGGCGTATCCTCCTAGACGGGCTATGAGTCGCCAGTCTGTCTCCTGACCGGATTGATTTTTGCGCGTTTTGCTTTGTGGAAATAGGCTAGTCATTCAAAAAATATCTGATCTTTGCTAATAGTCGAACAGGTTAAACGTTCTTAATGTAGCACTTTTAGCTGAAGATTTCTCTATAAATGGACAGACGTTAGTTAAAGTTATAGATTTGAGGTTGATTTTTAGGGGGAATTGATGATAAGATAGTAAGCGATTAGACAACGATTTTAAGATTATTTTTTTGATTATTTTATCGGTTAACTTTAAAAGCAGTGTCATCTTTTCATCAAGGTTGGAATTTAACTGAAGAAGCATACAAACAATATTGTAATTGACGACCATCTGAGCTATAAAAACCAAATAACCACTGTTTATCTTCCCAATGCGCGAATATGTTCGGGACTAAAATCTCGAACGGTTGTAACTGAAGCTAAGGAATTTGTTGGTGATTCCAATCTAAAACCGCATCAACACCGCTTAGAGTTGGATTTAGAGGTTTTCTTAACTCAAAAAGATGAATTAATTCATTTTCACGATGGTCGCCTTGAACAGTCATTTTTACAACATTTCTGTTATACTTTTACACAGGTGCTAAGATGTGCGATCGCACTTTTTCAACAACCGTTTTCAATTCCCCTGTATTCACACGATAACTCAACGGATGAACAATTAACTGAGCGGTACTTTCAAACAAAACCTCGATTTCAATTAAACCATTTTGTTTTAACGTGCGACCTGTAGAAACTAAATCAACAATGGCTTCCGACATTCCCGTAATCGGCCCAAGTTCGACTGAACCAGAAAGCGGTATAATCTCTACAGGAAGATCTAAACTCTCAAAATATTCACTCGCACAATGAACAAACTTAGAAGCAACTCGACTATGAAGCGGTAACTCAACTGGACTGCGAAAAGGACTCGATTGTTTGACAGCAACTGACATCCGACACTTTCCAAATTTGAGGTCAACTAAACAAGCCACTTGCGGTTTTTTCTCCCGCAAAACATCATAGCCGACAATTCCCAACTGAGCTTGACCATATTCGACATAGACGGGAACATCCTGCGCCCTGACCAGTAAACCTTTAGCAGTGTGTGTAGGGTCATCAATTTGTAATTGTCGGTTACTAGAATCAAGAAATGCGCTAAAATCTAATCCAACTTCTTGTAACAGTTGAATGCTATCTTCTAACAGGGCGCCTTTGGGAAGTGCTACGGTAATCATATTCGTTTAGGGATCATCGAAAGGTTATCAATGGCTGTTTTTCCAGACTTCAGAGATAGAGATATCAAAACTGAATATCTGTGTTGTTAGTAATTTAAGGTTACATCAAAAATGACGGATAACAATTTACAACCACATACATAATATTTACCAGATTATGAGCAAACTTACTCTGGTTATCGGCAACAAAAATTATTCTTCTTGGTCGTTGCGGGCTTGGCTGACGATGAAACAAGCTGGACTAGAATTTGCGGAAATTCGCATTCCCCTCAGTACACCCACCTTTTATCAACAGGTTCGTCAATA
Organism: Lyngbya sp. PCC 8106; assembly: GCF_000169095.1. GTDB lineage: Bacteria > Cyanobacteriota > Cyanobacteriia > Cyanobacteriales > Microcoleaceae > Capilliphycus. Next base: position 36,171 of record NZ_AAVU01000028.1, on the reverse strand, counting down.
TTCTCCATCCGGACAAGTTCCAGTCTTACTTGATGATGATTTAACCATTTGGGAATCTCTGGCAATTTGTGAATATATTGCAGATAATTTCGCTCCTGATTTGTGGCCAAAAGATCGAAAAGCAAAAGCAATTGCACGTTCAGTCAGTCACGAAATGCACGCTAACTTTTTCAATTTACGCTCTCAAATGCCGATGGATTGTCGGGGTCGTTTCCCCGGTGAGGGAATGAAGCCAGATGTGCAAGCAGATATTGATCGCGTCTCTACAATTTGGCGAGAATGTCGTCAAAAATATGGGGAAAATGGTGATCTACTTTTTGGGGAATTTAGTATTGCCGATGCGATGTTTGCTCCAGTTGTTTCTCGATTTATTACCTATGGTGTCAAGTTAGGTTCAGTTGAACAAGCTTATATGGATGCTATCTGGTCTTTACCTGCGATTAATACATGGATAGATGCAGCAGCAGTCGAGTTAGAATATTTAGATCGATTTCCCCAGTCACAGCATTAATTTTGAGTTGGAGTCAGCAACGAATTACTAATCAGAAATATGCGTATTCTTCTCGTTGATGATGAAGTTGAACTCACCCTACCCTTGAGTCGGGCTTTAACCCGAGAAGGGTATGCGGTTGATGTAGCCGATGAGGGGGCAACCGGGTACAATTTAGCCACTCAACATCACTATGATTTATTGATTTTGGATTGGATGTTGCCGCATCAATCGGGAGTTGAAATGTGTCAACAATTGCGCTTAAAAAACAATCAAATCCCCATTTTATTTCTAACAGCAAAAGACACTTTAAATGACCGTGTAGAAGGACTTGATGCCGGGGCTGATGATTATTTAGTTAAACCCTTTGAACTGCGAGAATTATTAGCACGGGTACGGGCTTTATTACGGCGTCCACCCACGTTAGAATCTCCAGCAGCGAATTCTCGACTGCAAATTTTTAATCTAGAATTAGATATTGAAAATCAACTGGCTTATCGAAACGGACGTATTATTGAATTGTCGGAAAAAGAATGTCAACTGTTGGAATATTTTATGCGTCATTCCGGTCAGTTACTCACTCATCAACAAATTTATCAACATTTATGGGCAGATTCAGATCAACCCAGTAGTAACGTGTTAGCGGCTCAAATTCGACTTCTCCGGCGCAAAATTGAAGATCCCAAAGAACGACAACTGATTCATACTGTTTACCGAAAAGGATATCGATTTGGAGACTAGAAAAACTTGAGACGAAGTGACTCAGTTTTGAGGTTTTATACCCCCAAACAATGCCAATTCTAACACTTTCATAAAGCAATCAACATCAAGAAAGCCTATCTCTCGTAACCACTGACATTGCAGTTCAACAGGTGCTAGGATATTTGCTTCTTTATCAGGTCTGTTATAATACTGTTGAGCAATTTCTTCTCTCGATTGATGATTTCCCCGTTGATGATGATAACTAGAAAGTGAGTCAATAAACATCTCATTAAAGACAGATTCACCGAAATTAGAAGTAGATTGAACGTGTTCTAAATTCAGAAAAAGACCGACCGGATTTAATACATTATAAATCTCTTGATAAATTTCCTGTTTGCGATCATCCGGTTGATGATGAATAGCAAAACCCGAAACAATGACATCAAATTTCCCGAAATCCTGAACCCAATTCACCCAACTTGTTTGAGCAAAATCTCCTAATACAAAATTAACCTGATAGTCTGAGTTTTGAAATTTATTTTTAACAGCCGAAATCATCGCTTCTGAAAAGTCTAAAAACACAACTTTTGCATGAGGATACTGAGTTAATATTGTTCGTCCGAGTATCCCATCACCACAGCCTAAATCTAAGACTGTATTCACTTGAGACTTCGCCCTTTGAATAATTCGCAACATCATCTCTAACTGTTCACTCGCCAGAGGAATGGCACCCCGAACCCCTTCTAAAAAGGTTTGGGCGAGTTGGGCTGTTTTCCAAACTTCATCTGTTCTTTTCATCGCTATAATTGACCTAATTTAACTCGCAATTTTTGGGAAACTAGAACAATGCACGATCGCCAATATTCTCTAAAAATATCTTGCCAATTATAAATTCTAATTCTAATCTTACCACATAGCCGGGAATAAAGACTCGCAATCAATCCTGCAAGTCCTATATTTCTCGTTCCCAGATTAAATTCATTGCCTTTTTTATAATCTCCTCTCGTTGGACGAATTGACTTAATTCTTCAGCTTCATATTTTCCTTCAAAAGCTTCTATCGCGGCTTTTTCCAATGCTAAATCATAAGCATCTTCTAGGGTTGCTGCTAATTCTTCTTCAGTCATATAGGTTCCCTTTGTTTTCTGGCAATTAGTGCGTTGAATTTGCTTGATAGAATTGCGAATAGAAAGATTCCAAGACCTAGTGGTGCGGCTTTCAGCAGATTGCTTAATCAGGTGTAGGAGTAAAATAATACCATAACTAAATATTTTATTCAGTTTATCTGATTTGCTCATTTCTTCTAATTCTTCTACAATTAACAGAGCTTCTGTTATATTGCCTTGATGTAAGAGTTCTTTAAGAGTAAGTAGTTCTTCCATTGGTTTAAGTAATTGTCGAGTGGTACTGTAGTCTTTTGAAGAGTAAAATAGAAGGAATAATTTTGGCGTTGTGTTTCAAAAATAGATCTAATATAACCAACTAACACACCAACTCTTACATTATCCCATTTAACTCTCCTTGCCCAGTAGCAGTTTTCCCAATTTCATTGACCCCAAGTTTACTTACATTTTAAAGTAATAACCGTGACTTCGGGCGGACAATTAAATCGTCCTGGCGGGTAAGTTCCTAAACCTCGATTGACATATAAAGAATTTGATCCCACAGAATGCAATCCAGAAGCCCATTCCCAATGTTTAAACATCTTCTTGCAGTTTGATTTTAACGGCACTAAAAATCTTAGAGATTTGGGAAGTTGACTCTGAACCTTTTGCATCCACCCCCGTAAAGGGCCGATTCCCGGAAGCACAATTTGACCCCCATGCGTATGACCTGATAATTGTAAATCAATTCGCCATTTGTTGAGCAATTCGGCGGTATCTGGGCTATGAGATAAAACAATTCGTGGTGTCATTGGGTCAACTAAATTCATCACTGATTCTGGGTTAAATTGACCTGAATAAATATCCGGTAATCCTATAACTGCTAACTCAGATCCTAACGGATAAACGACTTGATTGGATAAAACTTGAATGCCAATTTGTGTGAATGCTTCTGTGATCATCCCTTGAGAGTGAGGATAATAGTAATCATGGTTTCCCAACACCGCATAAATTCCAGCTTGACTTCGCAACAGTTTCAGATGCCAAACTAAGCGGTGAACGGGTTTGGGGTCATCGGTGACATAATCCCCGGTCAGAAAAATTAAATCAGGTTTGGCGTGATTGGTTTCTGCGATCGCCTCTGCCAATAAACGATCTGACAGTCTAATCCCATCGTAATGCAAATCACTCAACTGAACCAGTCGAATTCCGTCTAATGAAGCGGGAAGATTGGCAATTGCCAAGGTCAGATATTCAACTCGAAGTGAACCAGTTAACAGCCTGTGCATGAATGGTGATATCAACTCAAATAAGGCAAACTCTAGTCTAGCAATCCGTTTGGCAACCCCTCCAACTGAATCAGTATTTTATTGACTGGAAAGATATCCCCTCGATACCTGATAATAACAATAAGTCTGTTTGTTGTTGATTGTAATTAAGGAAAGTTTAACAATGTCTTTAACGGCTTCTACCATGTTAGCGCTATCAACCCCTGCACCGGATTTTCAACTACCGGATGTCACCACAGGGGAAATGATCTCTTTGGAGACTTTTGCGGACAAAAAAGCGTTGTTAGTGATGTTTATTTGTCGTCATTGTCCCTTTGTCAAACACGTTCAAAATGAACTCGCAAAAATTGGCAAAGATTATATTCCCAAAGGAGTGGGTATTGTCGCAATTAGTTCTAATTCTGTCCAAACTCATCCAGGTGATGCACCAGATCAACTCAAAGAAATGGCGCAGGAATTAGGCTTTAATTTTCCCTACTGCTATGATGAAACTCAGGACGTCGCAAAGATATACACAGCCGCTTGTACACCTGACTTTTTTGTATTTGATGGCGATCGCCAATTAGTTTATCGGGGTCAACTCGATGAGAGTCGTCCGAGTAATGAGAAACCTGTTACAGGTAAAGATTTACGGGCGGCGTTGGATGCTGTTTTAGCCGATCAAGCTGTGAGTCCGGATCAAGTACCCAGTATAGGCTGTAATATTAAATGGCATCCGGGTTCTGAACCTAATTATTTCGGTTGAATATCAGTTAAATTAAAGTTTTTAGGGTGGATTAATTTGTTGTTAATCCATCCTTATTTTTTTAGATAAACTAGACTTTTAAAGTCAATATTTATATAATCTCTACCCATGAGAACGGGTCTATTGATGGGTTTTCTAGAGAGGAAAACAAGCAATTCCACTCAAAAAACAAAAAAATACCGTCTAACGGTGAAGAAAAAGCAAAATTTCACAGACCACAGAAATGAACTAAGTTACTCAGAATCTTGATTAACGTTTTCGACATTTTCGACGTTTTCGACTTTTTCGGTTTGTTGTAGATCTTCTGAGGAAAAGGTCAGAAAATTACCAAAAACTGCTATCGTTCGATAGCGCTTATCTACAAAATCAAAATCCGTCGTATAAATGCTGAACAATACTGCATTATGACGGTCAGTTCCTGTATTAATATTGTCCTGAATCCACTCTCGTCTATTCGTCACAAGCGATTGACAAGTATCAACTAATGATTCGGAAATTCCATTCAAAAACTCAGGTATATTAGACTTTGTACACCATTTTTCCTGAGCTTCTGTCACTAATCTACCCGAAGCATAATTCAAATATTCTTCTCGTGAAGGATTAGTCAGATACATAGTACCCGCCAAAATCGCTAAGACAATTGCGCCTTTACCCAAAAAATCGCCCCAGTTGGGTTTAAATCCCCCAGAATTATTTTTTTTCCGATCAAAAGTGCCTATCATGTTAGAGTTTTTCCCGATTTTAATCCTTTACCTTAACATTATCCTTCATTTCCGAGTTAGTCAATTCCGGAGATTGTCAAACATTCTAAAAAGCGAGGAGGACGCAGGAATGATTTTCGGCTACCTCCTCACCCTTTAGCATTTAGCTTTCTCCTTGACTCGATTTAACTTGATTGATTTCTCGCTGTAACTCCTCAACTTGACGCCGTAACGCCTCGACTTCATCATTCGACTCCTCAACTTCGACTTCAACCGCACCTTCGGAAACCCTTTGTTTATAATTTCCTAACCGAATTTGTCGATATTCTTCAGAAGTCGCCCACTCCCGTAAATATTGAATTCGTTCCACCGGGAAAGGATGAGTCAGCATCATTCCTTGACCCCCGTTATACAGCAAAAATTTATACACTTGATTCAAGCCATCGCTATCGAGATTGTGATACTGTTCAGACTGGCGAATAAACTCATCGAGAGAACATTCAGAAGCGTATTTTCCACTCACCCCAGCCATCGTCATCATTGACTGCATAACACATTTCAAATCATCTGTGACCAACAACGCCGCCCGATCAGCCGAAAGTTCCGCTTTGCGTCGCCATTCATAAAAGGCATAAATCAATCCACTACTGACTAAATTTCCGAGTCCCATCGTCATTTCTCCAATCGTAGAAGCGACACCCATCGCCCAAATCGCCATTTGATTTAAAATCGGATGACCACATTTGATATGACCGAGTTCATGGGCTAAAACCGCCCGCAATTGGGCTTGATCAACAACATCTAATAAACCTGTATTTAGAACAATATAGGGGCGTTCCTGTCCGAGAGAATAGCTATTGACTTGGGGGTTTTGTGCTACGAATAAAACGGGTTCATTCAAGACATCGAGATCTCGAATACATTCACGAAAAATATGATAGATACTGGCATATTGACGTGGCCCGACTTGAATACTATTCCCCATCAGATAAACGTACTGAGGACGTTCGTAGACAAATTCGACAAACTTACTGGCAATCAGATCAAACCCCGGAACGCTGCGGAGGGCTTCTTCTGCTTGTCGGTCGAGAGGATGGCGAAACGCTTCACTTGAAATTCCGGTGTAAGTTGGCATAGTATTTTGCAACGGTAAACTGAAAGTCTATTCCGGTCTAACTTAAAATTAGGCTGACCTGATCATGTTGACAAATTTATTAAAGTAGTTGCAAATAATAGAAACAACTGTATTGGATTTTATGCAATGGAGGTGCAGGTGAGTTATCCCCGGAAAACAGGCTATGCGATCGCCACGTTGATCACTACTGCTAGTTTATTTGGATGTGGCTTGATCTTCAACTCAACTCCCCGTCAAGTCCTGGAGGTTGTCTCTTATCTCACAGGTGTGATGGAAACCAGCGCCCAAGCCCAGGCGGTTCCAGATGCGCCGAGTGTTCGGATGACAACCTGTGTGGTCAAAGTTGCTGATGCTGATGAAATTACCCAACGATCTCCTGCGATTTTTCTGTATCAAGAACAGGCGATGACGAGTAATCCCAAAAAACCCTATCGCCAACGGTTTTTACAGATTTCTCCGAGTGCGGATGGTCAACAGGTGGAGTCGGCGACTTTTGTTCCTGCTAACCCCAGGGCTTTGGTGAATTTTTGTAGTCAGTCGGAGTCGGAACGTCTGGTTACAATTGAGGACATTGGAGATTATCGCTGTAGTGTTTTCCTCCAACCTGCGGGTTCTCAATATATTGGTCAAACTCAACCGGAAGGATGTCCAGCCAATTATAAAGGCGCAGTCACTATCACGAATCAGATTACTTTAGATGCTGAAAGTATGGAGACTTTTGATCGCGGATATGATCAAAAGGGAAATCAGATTTGGGGGGCTGAAGATCAATCCTATCAATATCAACGGATTGACTTGAATTCAACCCAGTGAATCACTCCAGAAAAGGCTGATTTGATGTCCACAGATTCTCGGGTTTGTGAACTCACAAGTGTGATTAATTTTCTTGAACTTTTGTTGAGAATTGACTGGGGATTAAAGAACAATCGAACTGACTTTTCTGACCTTAAGTGAGTTAGGTTGCCTTTCTCGATTCTCAATGAAGTTTGTGTGATTACCATCTTGTGCCAATTGTTATCCCAACTGTCGTAAATCTTAAATCTTTTAAAGTTTAAATTTTAACAGTTTAGAATTAATTTAACAATACTTTCTTTTGATCCCATAACAAGGCAAACTAGAGTTTGCAGTGAATTAATGGAGAAAGATCCATGATGCTCAAAGCCAAAGATATTATGACGACTGATGTTGTCACCATTCGCGGTTCAGCTACCGTCGCTGAAGCCGTTAAGAAAATGAACGAAAAAGGGCGGCGTGCTTTAATAGTCGAACGTCGTCACGAACAGGATGCTTACGGTATTGTCACCGAAACAGACATCATCTACAAAGTTGCGGCTTTCGGTAAAGATCCCAAACAGATGCGAGTCTATGAAATTATGACCAAACCCTGCATCGTTGTTAACCCCGATTTGGGTGTAGAATACGTTGCTCGGTTGTTTGCTCAGACTCACATTCATTTAGCACCTGTTATTCAGGAAACGTTGATGGGGATTATTTCGATTGGTGACATCCTCAAAAAAGGCGATTTTGTCGAAAAACCGAAAAGTATTCTCCTCGAAGAACGTATCCAAGAAGCTATTAAAGACGCTCGCGCCACCTGCACAGAAAAAGGCGCAACTTCCAAAGAATGTGCTGCGGCTTGGGATATTGTCGAAGAATTACAAGCAGAAGCAGCACACCAAAAAGCAGAACGTCTTGATCAGACGGCTTTTGAGGTTTTTTGTGAAGAAAATCCAGATGCTGCCGAAGCTCGGGTTTACGATAATTAAAGCTGATTAAAAGCGGTGATTGTTTTCTAGTGGATCTATTTGGAAATGAATTGACATCTATCTCCAGATAGATCCATCGTTTTAGTTGAGTTTGATTTGTATAAGAATACCGTGCATTTTTTTCACAAAAATTGATAATTAGATTAGGGGATAAAACCGGCGGACTACGGAGATCAACTAACTTCTCAAACTTAAGACTATTCTCATGTTCAGAAACTTTTTAGGATTCTCTATCGACAAAATAAATATGCTAAACTCTCGAAATATCAGAACAAACTGATCCGAGGAATAGGAGGAACATAAAATGAAGTCTAAACTACTAGGAATATTGGGGTTGCTTATTCCCCTCATTGCAATTGCTCCCAGTTTCGCTCAGTTTAATACCAACGATCCTGACGTTTTTATCAAAGGACAAGCCAGTTCTTGTCAAGGATGTAACCTCCGAGGCGCAGATCTCAGTAATACCCGGCGCGTTAATGCTCAACTCCGCCAAGCAGATTTAACTGAAGCCAACCTCAGTGATAGTTATTTTGAAGGAGCCTATTTTACCTGTGCAGATCTCACCCGAGCCAAGTTAGGAAATGCTGAATTTCCCTACGCAAACTTTGTTGATGCCAACCTCAGTGGAGCCGATTTAAGTGGCGCTGATTTGAGTAAAACAGACCTGAGTGGAGCCATTCTTGATGAGACAACTAACCTGACTGACGCCAACTTAGAGGGGGCTAAACTTTGGGATGCGAAAACCATTTATAAACCCGGAGTTGATCTCTCCAAAATTCCTCGGAATAAGGATCTCGAAAAGCAACGAGTCAAATGTAACAATTAGTAGAATGGATTAAAAACTAATAATTCTTGTAATTCCCTCCTTTTTGAGTTTTCAAGGGGGGATTATCCACTCAATCTTTACCCGTCTTCCCAAAATTTAAGTAAAATGCTACCCTGTCTTTACTGATAACTTTTGGATGATTTTTGCAAGAAAAAATTATGACGGCAACCTCACCCCAACTGACACCCGAACAATACCAAGCTCAAATAGAAACGGTGATCACAACCCTAAAAAATGACCTCCCTACCTTGTTTGAAAAAGATATATCCTATAATATTTACACCTCAGATATTTACTTTACCGACCCCGTGAATACGTTTAAATGGAAATTTAACTACAGAATTATCTTTTGGACACTCCGATTTCATGCTCGCTTATTTTTTAGTGAAATTTACTTTGATTTACACCGAGTTCAACAAACCGCAGTGGATCTGATTACGGCTGACTGGACAGTACGGGGAACCCTACGACTTCCGTGGAAACCGCAAATATTTTTTAACGGTTCTTCTGCTTACAAGCTCACTAAACACGCCTTAGTCTATCACCACGAAGATACTTGGGATCGTTCTCCAGCAACAATTTTAAAACAATTTATTCAACGTCCATCAGCATCAAATCAAGACGAAAGATAAAAGTCGAAACATCCCCCCATTTGGTTCGGTTTTACTCACTAGAACAGGATAGGATCAGTGGCTAGAGTAGAAAGCAAGTCAGCCTAAAATTTTACAGAATACAAAAAAGGATTTAAAATGCACGATAAAAATGTATCGAATCGAGTTCCTGATTTTTTCAAAGACGCTTCATCAGACGGAAATCAACTGTTACAATACCTTCAGTCGATGAACCCAGAAACTATCTCTCACCTTTCTCAACCTGATCCTGAAGTTGCTCAAATTATGGAACATCGTCTTGCTCAACTTTTAGGTGGTTTACCCTCTGACCACTTTGATGTTAATATCAATACAAATCGTCAACAGTTGGGTCGTCTTCTCGCTTCAGCGATGATGAATGGTTATTTCCTCTACAGTGCTAAACAACGCATGGAGTTTGAAAAAGCCATTTCCGACTCTCATTAAAGTAGGATCAGGAGTCTCTGAACTGAGAACCTTAATTTTATTCAGAATTGAGATCAAAATATGACGGATAATGCTTTAGTTGTTTCTGCTTCTTGGTTAGCTAATAAACTTGATAATCCGAATATTGTCGTTGTTGACTGTCGCTTTTCATTAGCTGACTCTGAACTCGGACAACGCCAGTATCAAGAAAGTCATATTCCCGGAGCATACTATCTTGATCTGAACCGAGATCTTTCCAGTCCTGTTGCTCGACATGGCGGTCGTCATCCCCTTCCAAATCTCCCCCAATTAGCTCAAACTTTTAGCGAAATGGGAATTCGTTCTAACACCTTTGTGGTTGCATATGATGATTCTCGCTTTGCATTTGCGGCTCGTTTGTGGTGGTTATTGCGATACATGGGACACGAAAAGGTCGCTATTTTAGACGGAGGATTGAGCAGTTGGAAAACTCAAGGTTATCCCGTTAATAATACTCTACCCACTCCTAAATTGGGTCAGTTTAACCCAAAAATTAATTCCGAATTAGTCGTTGATATCGACACCGTGAAAGCGAGAAAAGATCAGCCTCAAGTTGCTTTAATTGATTCTCGTGATCCGGATCGGTACTTGGGAAAAACTGAACCCATTGATCCGATTGCTGGACACATTCCTGGTGCTGTTAACTATCCTTGGAAACAGGTTTCTGATCAAGCTGGATATGCTAAAATAGATGAGCAAGCTCAACGTTGGACTCCGATTAAAAATACAGAAGAAATTATTGTTTATTGCGGTTCTGGGGTAACAGCTTGTGTGAATTTATGGTCATTAGAAATGGCGGGAATTCATCAGGGAAAACTCTATGCGGGAAGTTGGAGTGATTGGTGTTCTTATTTGATCGATCCTGAGAATGATTAAACACCCCAGGGATGCAAGGTTTGCACTCTCTGATCTGATCTATAATCTTATACCATCTTAGTTTACTCCTCTATAATATTCAAACAGATTAAATTGAAATAAAACTCTCAGAAAGTTGATCTTCCGTGATATTCTGCACAAATCCTAACACCGTATTTTCTAAAGAATTACGGATTAAAATATTAGAAGTTCCGGCTAAGTCAACAGCTTCTAGACTTAAACTTTCTACGGTTAATCCTGCTGTTAATCCAATGCGATCACCTAAACTAAAATCAGTAATAATATCGGCTTGAACTATATCACTAACTGCGCTTTGGGTGGATAAAATAAACAAATCATCACCATTTCCTCCCGTTAAAATATCACGTCCTCTATCTCCACTCAGGGTATCTTGACCCTCTGCTCCATTCAATATATCATCTTCTTGACCGCCAAACAAGCTATCATTTCCACTTCCCCCTTCTAGGTAATCATTACCTCGATTTCCATAAATTAAATCATCATCATTCCCACCATTAATAGTATCATTATCTCGCCCCCCAAATAATGTATCTTCTCCACTGAAACCCTCGATTTGATCATTTCCCTGATTTCCATTTAAAAGATCACTTTCCGGACTTCCTTGAATCAAATCTTCTTCACTATTTGATAACGCTATCGTTTCTTCTATCCAAGTTGAATAAACCGAGACTCGGGTATCACTAAAAAACTCTCCGAAACTGGTATCATTTTCATTGGTAACGTCAACTGTTGGATCAAATGGACTTTGACCAAAAGAACTTAAACCTGCTATTTTTCCATCAATAAAAGCGGGTGCGCCTGAATCTCCTCCACTAATTCCAACTTCCTCAAACCCTAATCCTAAGTCTACAATACCATATTCTACCCCAAAAGCATCATTGAAAAACGAACCACTATCAAAGTCATAAGCGAGTTGAGATCCGAGTACAATGTTACTTTGAGGATCATCATTAAAGATATCACTAAAAGCATCATAGCGATTTTTTCCTTTGCGTTTAATTAGATTGACATCATTAAAATTTTCTCCTGTCCATCCCGTTCCACTTGTCCCATATCCAACTTTTTCAAAGACTTGACCCACTTCATTAAACTGAGTATAAATTTGATAACGATCTGCTTCTATTGGCGCGGTTTGTGAGAGTTCAATAATAGCAATATCGGAGTTGTTGTCATAGTCTGAACGCCAATTGGGATGAACAAAAATTTGTTTGGCGGGGATAGAAATTCGACCTGTGGGTAAATCTAAAAATACGGTATAATCGCTAGGATTCGGATTGAGATTGGGTGTATCATCAATATTGTTAAAACAGTGAGCAACGGTGAGAATATGACGACCTGTATAGAGTAATGATCCAGTACAATCAATCTCTCCATTCATTCCCCATGCGACAACTCCATCAAAACCTGTTCCGGGTTGAATAAGTGAGCGAGGTTCATTGGGGTTATTTGTAGAAACAACAATTCTGGAACGACGCCGACTGTCTGAGGAGAAAGAAGATTCTGTCATGTTTAAATAATTTCAAAAAAAAGATATCTAAAACGGAGATACACGAGATACAATACTGGGAAAATTGAATCAGTAGATGCAAATCATTTAAAAACCACATTAAACAATGAAACTAAATCAACGTTATCAAACACTTAAACAACGATTTCTAGACCTTGATGATTTTCCCTTAGAGTTTTTAGGAACGTCTCGAAATCTCTTTGACTTTAATGACCGAAGAATTGTTCCTAAGCGGTTTGAAGTTTGGACAACCTTAGTCGGTCTTCCCCTTCCTCAGTCACTAACAACAAGATTTCAATCCCTGTTTGATCAAATTATTCAATTCCTTCCTAATTCTACTCGATTTTATCAAGTTCAGCCACAAAACTATCACTGGGAAATGTTTATCATCAAACGACCCCAGGAAGAAGTCGAGGAAAAGTTACTGATGAAAACGACAAAGGTTCTACAAGAAGTCTTGAATAATTATCAACCCTTTAAAATGTCTTATCGAGGATTTTTAATTACACCCGATGGCACCCTAATTGTCAAAGGAGATGGAGAGTTTGATCAACTGCGGGAACAATTATCTCAACAAATTCCTTGGGCTTCACCCCAACAATCTAATCTCGGACATATCTCCCTCGGACGAATTCTTGATCCCGTTGGTGAAGTGTGTTTTCAGGAACTAAAATCGTTTATTCAAACCGCTGAAAAAGAAGACTATGGTGAACTCAATATTAATTGTGCTAAATACGTTCACGAAAGGCAATGGTATATGGAAGACCAAGAGGTGATTGCCACATTTAACTTTGGGTAAGGTCAGTGGTACGAACAATTCATAACTTTTCCCTATACGGGTCACTGTAAAAACTGTCACAATTCGGAATCTTTTTGGGTTCCTTTTCCGTCTATTTATTTAGGAATTGCCCAAACTTTAAACCGGATTGAATTGATGAAAGATCCTGAACTGAATGGGGGCAAACTGAAACAGATGAGTGATGCAGAGACTGAGATTTGCCACTCACCTCACTTGATAATTTGATTGAGAGAAAACCTACTATGTCCGTTGCTCGTTTATCTTCTTCTTCCTGGGGTTTATTTACCGCTTTATCACTGGGTATAGGCCTGGTTGGTTTAGTCAATTTTTCCCAAACCCCGCCCGTTATTGCCCAAGAACAACAAATGAGAACATTAACCGTTAGTGGTCAAGGTATTGTTAATATTCCCACCTCTCTAACTCAAGTTCAACTGGGTGTAGAAGTACAGGGAAAAACAGCCGATGAAGTTCAACAAGAGGCTGCCAAACGCACCTCAGCCGTGGTAGAATTATTGCGATCGCGTAATGTTGAGAAACTGGAAACCACGGGAATTCGTCTCAACCCCAACTATAGCTATAACAACAACCAACAAGAGTTAACTGGATACTCCGCGACTAATACTGTTAGTTTTCGTATGCCCACCGAAAAAGTCGGAAGTTTGATGGATGATGCGGTGAAAGCGGGAGCAACTCGGATTGATGGGATTAGCTTTGTTGCTGCTGATAATGCCATAGAAGTGGCTCAACAACAAGCATTGAAACAGGCGACTCAAGAAGCCCAACGTCAAGCCGATGCGGTTCTCGATACACTGAATTTAACCAAGCGGGAAATTGTCGGTATTCAAGTTAATAATGCCAGCGCGCCTCCGCCTCGCCCGCTGATGATGCGTCAGGCGAATATGGTCGCCGAACAAGCAGACACGCCTGTAATTGGCGGAGAACAGCAAGTGCAAGCCTCCGTTACTTTGCAAATTCGCTATTAGACGTTAAGTTTTGTATCCCCCGTTGAGGCTGATAATTCCCTGACAGTCAGGGTTGAGGTAGACTAGAGAACCCAGAGGTTAAAATTTTAGGTGGAGCCGGACAGGTAAAATCAGAGGGCTGTGAAAAGTGTTCGATTCTGTGTTTATGCCCACTGCTCCCCTGACGTTAAATTTAATTCAAGGCTCAGTTTCCGTTCGTTTTACTCCAGAAGCGGCTCTGGGTTTAAAAGCAGCCCTTGATGAATTGATGCAGCAACTCAAAGCGGTTGCGATGAAGTCTACTTCCGGTACAACGGGTAAACCCATCCCGCAAAAATCAATGGAATATCAACATACGGGAGATGTATTTTTAGAAGTATTTTGTAATCCCAATATTTGGCCGAGTCCGTTTGCTGCAAAGTTACTGATTACAGTCCGAGATGACCGTATTAAGGTGAACAGTGAAGCTGAATTGACTCGGATTATTGAAGATGTCAATCAGTATATCGAGCAGGTCTGCTAAAAAGATAATGAGTTTATAGCTCAAATGAGCGACCTAGTGTTAAGATGTTCACCCAACTTGACTGATTTCTAACGAGACGGTCAGTTTTTTATCCACTCATGTTCTGATTCTCATGAATGCCGATAACTTAACTCAAATTTTACACCAAGGGTTCCGCGTCACTCTCGGCGCAACCTCCTCTATGATTGAAATGCTGCAAGATTCGCAAAAGCGAAATGAGAATCTAGAAAAACTTCAGTCTCAATGGAGTCAGCTTGCTGAGGAGTGGGCTGAAAAAGGAGAACAAACCGAGGAAGAAGCTCGCAAGTTTGTTGATACAATCTTAGAGCAACAAAGTAATTCTGGTGCTACTGAGACGACAACTTCAACGTCTTCATCGTCTATGACTACAACCCCAGTCTCGGTTTCTGAACCCAACTCTGCTGAGGAACTTCAGGAACTCACTGCTCAAATTGCCGCTTTGCGACTAGAGTTAGAACGTCTACGGGGTTCCGAGTCTTCTAACTAAAAGAACTAGCACAAACTTTAACTTTGAACACTCGATATATTGAAAGGTAGAAAGAAGATTCCCTCGGGTTAACTCCGGGGGAGTATTATATTTGGGGGATTAAGTCACAAAGGATCAGTGCAGTTATGGAAAATCTCAAGACTATTAATGGGCAACTCTCAATTGCGACAAATCAAGTTACACCTACTCAGTTACAAGAAGCAGCACAAGCGGGGTTTAAATCTGTGCTAAATTTTCGATCTCCTCAAGAAGAAGGTTTCCTTAGTGATGAGGAGAAACAGGCAGAAGCAGCCGGATTAGAATATGTTAATATTCCTGTCAAAGCCAATGGGATTACAGATGAACTTGCAGAGAAAATTATAGAACAAATTGATCAACTTCCGAAACCTATCTTACTGCATTGTAAAAGTGGATTGCGTTCGGGTGCAATGGCGTTAATGTATATTGCGATCAAAGAAAAAATATCGGCAGATATTATCCTAGAACAAGGTAAAGAAATGGGCTTTGATTGTAATAAATTTCCAGAGATGAAGGAGTTTTTAATCACTTATATTTCTAAACATTCAAACAATCATTAATTTGCGACAATCTAGGGAGAAAGCCAGGGTAAATTTGTTGTTGTGCCTTGGATAATTTAACCTGTCCAGTGTTCAGGGTTGCAGGTTAATGATCAATCTGCTATACTACAAATATATTACAGCTTTAGACAAGTGAGGAACGATCAGCAGAAGTTGTTCGTTTAACTAATTAATGAATCGTGAAGAAATTGAAAATAGAACGATTTTAATTGCCTTAACAGGTTCACGAGGTTATGGGTTATCAACTGCAACCTCAGACTATGACTATCGCGGAATTTTTATTGCGACAAAGCCCTATTATTTGGGATTAAGTCACATCGAACAACAGGATAAAGGCTGGGATACAACCCCCTCTAAAAATTTTCCGTATTTAGCCAAAGATACCTGTATTTATGAACTCAGAAAGTTCTTAAAATTAGCTATTGATAATAATCCCAATATTTTAGAATTATTCTGGTTTAAAGACTATGTTCACTTGACAGAAGTTGGACATATATTGCAGCAACATCGACAATTGTTTCTTTCTAAACGCATCAAACAAACCTATTCAGGGTATGGTTATGCCCAAATAAAAAAGTTAGAATCTCATCGTCGTTGGTTACTCAATCCTCCCCAACATCAACCCACTGCGGCTGAATTTGGATTTGTAGAAAAGCCGCCTTTAAATGTTAGCCAGATTAATAGTTTTTTAGAATATTTGTATTTATTGGTACGGGATCGCATTGAATATTTAGAACCCGCCAAAGCGTTGTATAATCTGTTAACCGCAGAAATTGACTACAAAGGAATTTTAAAACAACATTCCCTTCCTGACGAAGCATTAGAAACTACTCAAAAGTTAGCCAATTGTTCAGATGAATTTATTCAACGGTTACAGAAAAGCCAACAGTATCAACGGGCTATTCGAGAATACAAAAACTATCAAAGTTGGAAAAAAAATCGCAATCCTGAACGAGCAAAAATGGAAGCAAAAGTTGGCTATGACTGTAAATTTGCCATGCAAGCGATTCGATTATTAAAAACGGGAATAGAGGTTTTAAAGACTCAAACTTTAATTGTTGATCGTCGAGAAGCCGGAGATGCTGAAGAATTATTAGCTATCAAAAAAGGTCAACATTCCTACGATGAAGTGATGCAAATAGCAAAACAACTCTATCAACAACTCGATGAAGCCGAAACCGTTTCTACTCTGCCCAAATCTGTCGATGAATCTATTGTCAATCAGCTTTGTATGGATTTGGTTTCACAACAAGGATTTTAATCCCTAAACCTCTTATCGGGGCGTAAGGTTTGCGCCCAATTTTAATGATTATTTTTGGTGAGATTTCCGAGAAACTGATCGTCGGGTAAAAAGGTAGAAAGTCAATCTAGTATTTTCCTACAAACCCAAAGAACTTATTAAGTGAAGGGAAGTTGAGCAGAAATCGGTTAATAATAACAAAATAAGTTAACCCCAAATTTCGATGATTAATCCCCGTGAAATTTATGACCTACTCCTCGATAAAAGTGCTAGTAATACTCCCATTCAAGAAGTGATTATTGGTTTAACCTGGACGCTGTGTAAAGCCGAAGGAATGGGCTTGTGTATGAGTCCTGGAATTCCCACTCGTACTTTACCCTGGTCAGGAACTTTAGTCAATAAACCCGCCTCGGAGTTGACCTCTTGGGTGCGATCGTGGGATAGTTATCAAGCAACAGTAGGAATGGCAGTGATTAATGCTATAATAAACTCAGATTCTCCCTTACTAAAAACGGCTAAACCTCTCTCTCCCACTGGCCCGGCAAATTTATCAGTCTTTGAACATTTTCTGCCTCAAATTCGTGGAAAACGGGTGTCAATTATTGGACGCTATCCCGAACTTTCTCGCTATGAAAAAGAAATGAATTTGGTTGTTATTGAAAGACAACCTGCTGGGGGAGATTTACCCGACCCCGCTTGTGAATATATTTTACCAGAGTCTGAATGGGTGTTTTTAACCTCAACTTCTATCGCCAATAAAACCTTTCCTCGCTTGGCTGAATTATCAAAAAATGCGACATTAGTATTAATGGGGCCGACTTTACCTTGGTTAGAAGAATTAGCCGAAATGGGGGTTAATTATTTAGCCGGAGTTCGGATTACTAACCCCCAGGCGTTGCGTCAAACGGTTGCAGAAGGGGGCGGAACTCGCATTTTTGACACCGGAGTTCAATATTGTGTTCAGCAAATTTCGGGCTAACTTAAGTCTCCCTATTTTCCTGCTGTTGTAATCGTTCTGGAGGGGTTGTTCCCCAATCTTGACGCAGGGGAACATATTCACCTCGAATGGGATTATAACGATAAATCAAAGAATAATAAACCGGAGAATTAGAGCTATTGATTTTGAAGTCTAGAATAATTTCGGGTTCTTTGTCTTGATCAATATCTTCAATTTCTACACCCAAAAATTGATCAGTGGGTTGATTATTTCTCCCCGCCATCAATAAAATCGCTTCACTAAATTTTAATACACCTCGGCGCACAATTTGTAAGCGTAATTTGCGGTTATTTGAAGTCTGTTCTTCCGGTTGATAAAAGAGTAATGCTTCCACATCTTCAGCCCGAGCAGTTGCTTCTAATGTCTCGGGAATTTCGGGAATTAGGGGTAAAGATTCAGAGGGTTCTGGGGAGGAATTGGGAGAAGGTTCAGAAGCCGCGATTTCTGAGGAGGATTCCGGGGGGATTATTTCTTCTGGTTTTGCTGTGGCTGAAGTTACAATTTCCGGTTTTTCTTCACCTTGTTTAGCGTTTAAAACAATAGGTTGAGGAGTTGGATTTGATAACTCATCGGCTGAAACTCGGGCGATATATTGAGTCGGAATAAAAGGAGTTTGACGAGAATCTGCGATCGCTTGACAGATAAAAGTCGCTACTTCAGCGCGAGTTGCAGGTTGATTCGGGTTTAAACGTTTAACATCGGGATAATTCACCACTAAACCGTTTTCAGTCGCCGCCGTAATTGCCGTCATTGCCGTTTCTGGAATTTGATCGGCATCGGTAAAAATCTGATCTAATTGCTGTGTAGATAACAACTGGGGTTCATAGTCTAAACCTTGTGTTAAAGCCGTTAAAACCTGCGCCCTTGAGACTGTTACCATGGGATTAAACGCCCCGGCAATATACCCCGATAAAAAGCCTTTACGATCCGCTTCTCGAATAGCATCATAAGCCCAATAATTCGTCGGAATATCTGCAAAGTTTGTCGGTTCACGAACCGTCTCAACATTAGAAAAAGCCTGACTTAAAATAATCGCTAATTCTACTCTTTTCATCGGTTCATCGGGGCGAAAGCGATCATCTTCGCGATTTCCTCCCACAACTTCTCGTTGCGCCAAGGTTTGAATACATCTTTCCGCCCAATGTCCTTGAATATCTGAAAAAGAGTTAACCGTTGACCATTGAGCTTGTTCGTGGGGTGGAGGATTTGGTGTCGCCAGACTCACCTCACCTTGACAGAGGAATATGATGGCAACGACTCCTCCTAATGTAAATTTATCATCCCCTATTTTCCTGTTCATATCGCATTTTTAGGCAAATTAAAGAATTAATTTTCCAGGTATCCTAACTCTACTGAAATATTTTATCGCCTTTGGGAGAAACGTCAACTAAACCGATGATTATTTCCCTCAATCATTATAAATGATCAGCCCTTGTATTGATCAATTTCAGTCTAGAAATTCAAATCATTTTTAAGGGCTGCAAAAAAGAGTTTTACTCCGTCTCGGATTTTAGTCAATGATTAGAATAACCAAAGCGATCGCACCACTGCAACACCCGATTCCAAGCCCACCAACGATCAGGATCTTGGGATTGACGTTGACAAGATTTACGACTGATATAGCCGACATGACCCCCGTATTGAGTTAACATCAAGTCTATTTTAGAATTTTGGCGAGCGGCGGCTTGTAAATCGGGAATAATCGTGGGATCAAATAAAGGATCATCGATTGCATAAAGAATCAATGTGGGTTTCTGAAATTGAGTTAATAATGGTAAGGCGCTACTGGCATTATAGTAGTCTTCGACTGATGAAAATCCTAATCGTTCGATCACCAATTCTTGATCAAATCCCCAAATACTATTAGCTCGCTTGATCGCTTCTGGATCAATATCTTGGGGATGGGCTTTGTGAATACGTCTAGCCAGTCTTTTTAATTCTTTGGCGATCGCTTTTTCGAGATATTTTCCGAAAGGATCTTTAACCAAATAAGACAGAGAACGATTAGAATCCAAACTTGGACAAATCACCGCTCCTCCAGCAAAGTCAGACTCACTAAATTCGAGGTTACTTCCCCAACTGGAAACAGTTTGTGCGGCTTTCACGCCCCAAAGCGCTAACTGTCCACCCAAAGAATATCCTGTAAACCAAAACGGAGGCGGACATCCCAAGGCTTTCGCTTTAGCAGCGATGCGAACAAAGTCTTCTCCCTCAAAGATTCCATCTGAGGTGAGTGTAGGGGAGAGTTCTGCCGTTTTACCATGCGCCCGCCAGTCAAACAAAACAACGCTGTAGCCCTTCGCGTAGGCTTTGCGCCCCAACAGCCGCAGAAACCATTGATTGTCTAAATCTCCGGTAATTCCATAAGTACCGATGATTGTACCGTGTGACTGTTCAGCAATGGCATATTGACCAAAAATCGGAACTTTTCCCGCACCAAGAAAGATTTGTTCTTGATAGGGGGGTTCTCGATGAGGGGTGGTTTTTTCCCAGGTTTTCTTGGCTCTCAATGCCGCATAAACAGTCATCGTCAAGCCATTTTTTAGCAAAAAGGGGGGAGTGTAGGAGAGTTGATCCATTACCGAAAGCAGAAGGGATAAGTTATATTTTCATAGGTTAATGATGGCAGACTTATCAGCTTAATGGATAGAGTTCACAGGCTTGTTTTTTTGACTGCGGGTTTGTTGTCCAGATTTAACGATAGTATCAACGAGGCTATCGATCAACCGTTCGGAGTCCATGGGCATGAGTTTGTCTCCCTGGAGGACGTTCTGCACCATAATAAAATGGATTAACCCTCCGACAAAGATGCGGGCGATGGCTTCTGGGTCGTTGATTTCTAAGTGTGGACAATCTTGGAGATATTCGGTTAACGTGACTGTGGCGGGTTGAATCAGTTCCTGCACAAAGATTTCAGCTAAATCCGGTCGTTTGCTAGACTCACCGATAATTAAACGGGCAAAACAGAGATATTCATCCTCTGAGGCATTTTCAATGATTCTGTGGGCAAGATCTCGCAACACTAAGTCCGGTTGACCTTTGAGGGGTTGTGACCAAACGAGGCGAAATTTCTCGGAGGCGATGCGTTTGACAAGGGCGGTAAATAGGCCGTCTTTATCGCAAAAGTGACTGTACAGGGTTTGTTTGGATACTCCAGCAGATTTGGCAATTTTATCCATACTGGTGCAAGCGTAGCCATGGGCTAAAAATTCGGGCATGGCACCTCGGAGAATTTGGTCGGCTTTCTCAGCATATCCAGGACGTGAATATTCAAAGTTTGTGATTTTACGCATCGCTTCGATTCTCCTATTTTTTTCTGTATATTATGCTTCTAACTCGCTCCCAACAGTACCACACTGTACAGTCTAAGCGTAACATTGCTCGCGGATGACTCGCTTCCCGAGTTAAAAATTGCCGAGGTTGATGGGGTGATAGGGTGACGGGGGTGGTGGGGAGAGGTCTTTTTGAAGATGAAAAATAACTTTTTATTAATAAAAATCCTCCCAACCTCCCCACTTCCCAACCTCCCCACTTCCCAACCTCCCAACCTCCCAACCTCCCCACTTCCCAACCTCCCCACTTCCCAACCTCCCAACCTCCCCACTTCCCAACCTCCCAACCTCCCAACCGACCGTCCTTCCCATCTCCCAACCTCCCTCTATTGTGAGTTCTGACACAGAGAACCACGTTCTTGATCGGGAAGATTGGAGAGATAGTCCTGAAGCCACAAACACCCTTGGGTGATTTGATAATCTAACTGAAAGCCTTTCATATTCCAAAGAATAGTTGTTCCATCCTCTTTGGCGATCGCTAAAATTGTGCCATCTGGATTGAAATGAACCTGATTGAGAAAAACATCTTGATCAATGGTGTAAAACGGTTCAATCTCTTGAGTCTGACAGTTGCCATCCGTCGGCCAAAGCTGTTGGCGATCAAGCTGCCAAAGTCGAACCTTTTTATCATCACTTGCCGTTGCCAGAATCGTCCCATTCGGATGAACATCGACACCGCGAACTGTGGCTTGATGTTTTAGAGGACAAGAAGTACCCTGACTCGGACTCCAGAGTTCCACTTGATCTTCAACTGCGATCGCTAAAAGTCCGGCTTTTGAGACGTAACTAATTTCATTAATAATTTGTTGCCGATAAGATCGAATCGTGCGGGATCTCCAACCCGTTTTGTCTTGACTCCACAATTGAAGTTGGGATTGGGTTTGCGGATCAGAAGTAGCGATCGCCATTAAATCTCCGGTTTGATCAAACTCAATACTAACAACCGGAGCATCAAGGGTGAAAGTCTCTATTAAAGTCCCGTCCTTTTGCCAAAGCTTCACTCTGCCGTCTTCACCTCCTGAAGCCATCATTCCATTGGGACTAAACTCAACCGTATTCACCACCGAGTCATGTCCGTTCAAAGTCTTGACGGATGCGGTATACCCCGTCTCTACGTTTTGGATAGTCCAGAATTGAATCGTCGGTTCTGAGGTGCCAACCGTTGCTAGGGTTTGTCCGTCAGGACTCAGACTCACCCAACGCACTTTGTTTTGATGTTGCAATAATAACGGTTGATCATCTGAATTTTTCAACAATTGAACCGTGTCAGTCTTCCAGAGTCGAACGGTTTGATCGTCACTGGCTGTCGCAATAATTTCGCCGTTGGGACTAAAATCAACGTCATTAACGGCTAACGGATGTCCTTGGAGAATATGATCGAGAGGATTGCTATTGCGATCCCAGAGTTTCACGGTGTGATCGCCACTGGCTGAAGCGATCATCTCACTATCGGGACTAAAACTCACCGTCCAGACATCATTTTTATGTCCAGTGAAGGTTTGTAAAATCACGCCGTCTTTGTTCCACAGCTTCACCGTCCGATCCCGGCTACCACTGGCAATGGTCTGACCGTCGGGGCTGAAACTGACACTCAAAACATCGTTATTATGCCCTTTTAGAGTTTCGATCTCTTTTCCGGTTTGTACATTCCAGAGTTTCACCGTGCGATCGCCACTCGCAGAAGCCAAAATTGCCCCATCGGGACTAAAACTCACCTCATAAACCCCGATACAGTCTTCGGTTTGTTTAAAAGACTCACAATGTCCTCTGAGGGTTTTCAGTCGGGTGCCGTCTATTTTCCACAGTTTAACGGTGGGATCAAAACTCCCGGACGAAGCGATCATTTCTCCGTCGGGGCTAAACTTCACATCTAGCACTCCCCCTTTATGGGCGTTAATGGTTTTTATGGGGGTGTCGCTGTTAATATTCCAAAGTTTAACCGTACCATCTGCACTCGCCGAAGCTATTATTTGACCATCGGGACTGAAGCGAACACTGGTGACAACAGCCTGATGTCCCCTGAGTGTTTTTAACCATTGACCCTCTCGACTCCAGAGTTTGACGGTTGTATCACGACTCGCCGAAGCCATCATTTGGCCATCGGGACTAAAGCTAATGCCTAAGATGCCATCTTCATGGGAGAGAGATTGTGAACTGAGGGCTGGATCGATAAAGTTAGTAATAAATTTTCCATTTCGATTCCAGAGTTTGATCACTTTTTCGTTTCCACCAGTTGCTATCTGTTCTCCATCGGGGCTGTAACTGGCTGCTAAAACACTATCATTTTGTTTGAGTCGATTTCGTTCATGGAGGCTATTATCAGATAATTTCCGTAGTCCTTTAGCAATCTCATTTTCGAGGTCTTTTGAAGCTTGAGTTTGTTGAATATTTTCCCCAATAATTAGACTTGCCCGTAAAATTCCAATTTGATCGTTTTGATCGGCAACAATTAAAGAGTCTTTTGCTGCCTCAATAGCTTCAATTCTCGCTTGGGCTTCTTGTCTTTTCTGCCCCATAGCAAATAGTGTAAAACCTGCGAATAATACTCCAGCTAAAGCCGCCATAATTCGTTCAAGTTGGCGACTGCGGGTTTCGGCTTTGCGGCGACGTTCGGTTTCTTTGGCGAGGCGAGAATAGATATCGACATCTTCTTCAAGTTCTTTATTTTTTTGTTGGAGTTGTTCAAAGGCAAATTCTCTGTCTGAGCGATGTTTTTGTCGGATAAAATCTGCGAGATAATCGTGAACCAGTTGATAAAATTCGGTTCCGTCTACAATTTCTCGGGACACCAAGCCAGACTGAGAAAGAATATATAAAATTAAGTCGAGTTGATATTCAACGCCTGTTTTTCCGAGTGCTTCTTTTAATTCTTCTGCGAGTTCTGAACGTGTTTTGAGAGGACGAGTGTTGTTTTCATCTGTGAGTAAATAGAGAATTAAATTGGCGGCTTGTTGATGTTCTAATCCGCAATCTTGAATCACTTCTTCGAGAAAGCGTTCAACTAATTTTTGTTTAGGGCCTTTGTTTTCATATTCAGCTAAGGTGGTAATATCTTCGGCTTGAAGTTGGGCGCCGACGACTTGCAATTCAATCGGACGAACTTCTCCAAGTTCACTCGAGAGATCGTTGACTAAAGCTTTAATTAGTGCATCTTCGAGAAAGAAATGAGAACGATCTGTCAAACTTTTGATGACATTATAAGCTTCTTTACGGGTGAAGTTTCCGAGATAAAATAAAATATCTTTATTTAATATATCATTATTAATAATTTCAAAATCTATTAGCCGCACCCCTTCTAGTAGATGATGTAAGTAGTCATCTCGAACTGAAATGATTACTTTAACATAGGGCAAATTGAGACAGTCTCTTAAGGCTTCAAAGAAAAGCAAACGGGCTTTAGGTCGGGTATAAGTAAAGAAAAATTCTTCAAATTGATCAAAGATTAAAATAGTGATTTTGTTGTGGTTAGCATTGGCTTTTAATTGGAGTAAAATATTTTCAATTGCTTCTTGATTGCTGCGCTGGTTCGTGCGATTTGAATTTTGGGATTCTCCGTTTTGGATCGGCGTTTTTTCGACTTCTGAAAACTCTGTTAATGGATAATTAGATAGCCTTTTTTCGAGTTCTTTAGCAAAGGAATTATAGGTTCTCAGTAAAATGGGGACAACTTGACGGGCTTCAATGCTAAAATCTTGTAAAGCCGGAACTAAACCCGCTCGCATAATTGAACTTTTACCCACGCCAGACTGACCATAAATGACTGTTAATTTATGCTGAGTGCTTCCGACTCGTTGGAGTAAACGATTAATTGCTTCTTCACGACCCGAGGCTTTGATTTCATCGGTAACAGTTGCTTCTGTCGAGACTGTTCCTAACATCGGATCGACGGCTTGTTCTCGCGGTTGCAGTCGTCCGGCACCAATAAAAGCAGTATAACCAAAAGCACTTGATTTGGTACGATATTCTTTTTTTGTATCAAACGCTTCTCGATATTCACCGAGTTTAAAATAGAGTCGGTGCAACATTCCTAAAATTTGTAAATAAAATCTAGGATTGTATTTAGGTGCAGTTTCTTTATAGGCAATTTCTAACTTTTCTATAGCATCCCAAGGTAGACTTAACTGTTCAAAAGCTTGAGCGAGTAACCAATAATATAAACCTTGATTTTGATTTTTGACGGGATCATCACAAGTATGATCGGGGTTTTGCTTGAGAATTTCTAAGGCGACTGTCGCAAATTCTTTGGTATTTTGCCAGTCTCTTTTATGAAGATAATATTCAGCCAAAAAACCGTAATCTTGAGCCAGTTGTAATGGCTTGGAATTTTCATTTTGATGCATTTTTCGAGACTTCAAAGCCAGTTTAAATAACGCATCCCAGTCTTCGAGTTTACTCAGAATCTCACCCAGTTGATTAATGAATTTTGCAACTAAATCCTGACGCTGGGCGCGTTCAAAACTCTCTAGAGATTGCTCAAAATAGAGTCTTGCTTGTTGCCATTCTTCGTGGCTGGTGTGTCGGATATGTTGTTCGGCTTGATACGCTACACAGAGTCCTAAATGATGTAAAATAATACCTTCCCAAATCAACGAAGTCTTTAAGGGGGAAGAATTAATCAGGGGATATTCAATATCAAAACTTGTGGTTCGAGATAAATTTTGACCGGATTCCTGTTGCCAAAACTTCAAACTCAAGTGATACTGTTCTAAGGCTTCTGAAATCTGTTGATCAGCATAATAATGTCGAGCTAGAACAAATCTTAAACTCGCCGTCAAAGCGGGCTTTAAGGTGACGTTGCGACTTTGTAAATCTTGATAAGCAAGTTGAAGTTCTGAAGCACAATATTCACCTAAAATCTTACTATTAGAAACAAACGAACATCCACCAATTTCTAAAACGGTGTTAAAAAGTTGCTGAGATTTTTGATGAATAAACTGGATTAAATCCGCAGAACTTTGTGAGAAAACATAGGTCGTTGCGTACCCGGTAAAATCCGGCGATCGTCGGTTTAACTTCTTCCACAGTTGATCATTAATCCACAACAATAAGGGAAAGGGAAAATTTAAAAAGGCTTCTCGGGCTAAATTCGTTGCTGCGAGAACTTCATTGATGGCTTTTACCTGTTCTAAACCAAACACCATCACCACCGCAGGTTGTTCTTCTGAGAGTTCAGTTTCTAGGGTTCGATAAAGGTTATCAATAGAAGCATTGACATAAACTTCTCGAATGGGTAAAGAGGATTTTTGCTGGAGTTGTTTAACCACTTTTTCCCGCAGAGTTGTATAGTTACAGCGAAGTAACAGTAATGAAAATTCTCCCTCAGATAGTTTTAGAGTCCGAGAAAGAGTATCAATCTGGCTTTGATTCTGAGTTACTGTATCGTCTTGGGGATATACATTCATTGGGCTGGTCAATTTCTGGGAATATACACCTAGATTAACTTAATTTAAGATCAATAAAGACTAAAAATATAGATCACGATAGCATTGCTTTCAATAAACTTGGAGAATCAGTTCAATATTTTCACCTTTAGGTGATGGAACGATCTCCATTGATCGCATTATCTACTCGTCGAATAGTCAGGCTTTCTCTGTTAAACGCTCAAAGACTCAGGGTTGTCAGTTTAAATAATCATAGCACTCTGCGTTTCATTTTAAATGGGGGGAAAAGCTGTTTTCCGTTGTACAGAACTCGGAAAGTCTACCCCATACTAAATTGATCAATATTATCGTTCACTCCTCACACAGCGGAGTTGATGGACTGTCTAGCATTTCCCGTAAAGCTTACAAGGTGTACGATCATAAAAAACCTCGGGTGAGAAGGGCTTCTCAGGAAGAATCAGAGTAGAGTCTTGAGTCTCTAAGTCAGAGAAGGGTTTGAATTGGGGAGTCGAGGGTTGAACTTCCAGACTACTGGCCAAACTCGAAGTCCCACCGAGCATCAGTAGCATCGGAAGTGCTATCATTAAACGTAACTGTCCGGGTGTCATTTTCATCTTTTTTTTAACCTCATCTATTATTTCAGTTCAGGGTTGATTTGGGATTGATTGTTTTCATTTCTTCCTTATTTTATTATTCTCAATCTCACAACTTCAGCCGGAATTTTAGGGATATAATCGCCCTTTATTCGTTATTTTCGTGTGTTTTCGCGGTTAACGGATAGAATTGTGCTGAATTTGTAAGTTTCTGCTGACTATTATTAAGAATTCTCTTAAACTTGTCAAACGGTGAGAAACTGAATGGTTTCAGGTGGCGCACCGGAAAACGACTGATTAGTGGACATCATTCTTTTTTAGAGGGAAAAAAAATCATCCGTTGGGATGAAAACCTAAAGGCAATTTTTGACGAGGGTATCAAGACAGAGAGAGAACAATTTTATCTAATCTCATCTACTCTCAAAAGCGTGTTGAAAATGGCACAAAACTTAGGGAAATGCTGAAAATTGAGAATGGTTTGTGAATAATCAGGAAGTTTTACTTCATCTCTTTACGGGGGAAGTTCCAACCAGATCCGGATCATTGATCACATTTTCTAGAACTGAACCTAAAGATTGAACTGTGTTTATTTGATCTTAACTCAATTTGGCTTTAAAAACAGTGGGGAACAAACCCCTTTAATTGGGCGTTTACCGTACAATTAACCGGAGTTGAGAGCATTTTTGATTACCAATCGTCAATCCAAAATAACCCCACCAACGCAATTCCCGTCATTCCAGCAACAATTGTCCAAGTGATAGTCAAACCAAAGACATCTCCTAAAAAAAGCTGAGTGGATTGACGCATAACCCCCCCAAACGCCCAACCGATAGATAATCCCACAGACCAACAGAGAGGACTCACCCACAACCATTTCCAAGCGCGAGGAACTTGAATTCTGAGGGCTAGCCACTGCAAAAAACCAATCCAGATTCCCACCTGGCTACCGTCTATGACGCCATATAATATGCGATCAAAGACATCTAACGTTCGAGGCGCAACCCAAGCAATCGCCCCAAGATGGGAGTATCCTAATACCGTCCAACCGATGATGCTGGCAAAAATCCATTGCCAAGGTTGATAGATATACTGTTTGAGAACAAACCATTGAGCAAACCCAATTGCTGTTCCACCCACTACTCCGGCTAACAGTCCCATATCTGGCCTTTCGCCAATTTCAATCCAGAGTAAACTCACAAAAAAACCAACAACGGTGACAAACACCCACTTCAGCCAGAAGCCGTATTTTGTTTTAATTTCATAGGAATAGATTGGAGGGTTCACTAATTGTTTTGTCGTGAGATCAAAATTCATCGAAAATAAAAATGCTGCTGCTTTTAATGGGAATCCTGACAAAAAGACCCCAATCCATCTGCTTTTTGTTCCCTGTTTTAGTATTGAAGTTGAGCCGTTGAAAATCGTTCCCAACAGAAGTATTCTAATAAAGGATCAGATTTCTGCTCTAATACCCATTCTGTAATCAGTTTAGCGGTAATCGGCGCGAGTAAAATTCCGTTGCGATAATGACCCACAGCGAGAGTTAAATTGTCAAAGGGACTGCTTCCTAAAATGGGGAGTAAATCGGGTGTTGTGGGTCGAAATCCCCACCAAAATTCTTGAATTGGAAAATCACGCAAAAGTGGGAAAATTCGGATAGCGCGTGAGAGTAGACTTTGAACCCCATCTGGCGTTAAACCAACGTTAAAACCAACATCTTCGAGGGTGGCACCAATCACAATTAAACCATCTCGACGGGGAACAACGTAAATTTCGGTACCAAATAAAACCTGTTTCAAGGGAAGGGAATCAAAGGATTCTGGGACTTTTACCGATAACATTTGTCCTTTGCGGGGATAAACGGGAACTTGCGGGAGGAGTTGTCCTGTCCAAGCGCCTGTGGTGAGGATATACTGTGACCCAGTGATTTTACCCCGATTGGTTTCAACGGCTTCAACGGCTTTGGAGTTGCGGATAATGGCTTGAACTTCGACGCCCTCAACGGTTTGAACGCCCAACTTTTCGCTAGCAGCTTGTAAGGCTTTGAGGAGATGACGACGGTTATCAACTTGTGCATCTTGGGGAAACCACCAACCCCCAACCACATCGACTCCTAAACCGGGTTGGTGTTTGTGAATGGCTTGTTGATCGAGCCAAATCGCGGGAGAATCAACAGGGTGATCAATTTCGGTAGTGTCGGGAATTTCGTAAACAGGCGCGAGAATCCCACAAGGCCAATAACTGGTATCTAAACCTGTGATGTCTTCGAGTTTCTGCGTCCACTGGGGATACAGCGAACGACTGCGTAAGCCTAACTCTAACATTGGCCCGGATGGGATGAATTCGGCTTGCGGCGCTAACATTCCCGCAGCGACATGACCTGCTGCTTCGTGGAAATTGCGGCTTAGAATAGTGACATTTGCACCTCGCAGTTTGAGTTCGACTGCTACGGACAACCCCATTAATCCACCACCAATAATAATGATGTCATTGGAAACATTCATTGCAATTAAGAGTTCGGCTATGCTCTCAACTATAGTACCAAATTTATCGTGAGTTGGTTACAAAAAAAAAGAGTCGTTTTTTTAAATAAAAATTTATCTTTGCTTTGGGATCGTTTTGAGGGTTATTCTTCCAAAGAAGTAGAATTGAACACCCGGAGATTGACTTGATGATTGAGTTTAATAAATTGATTCTCGGTGGAATTATAAATCCAAGCATGAATTATGCTGGTTCCGATGGGGAGAAAATCAGCAGAGAATTCGACTTCCCATTTGAGCAAATTTTTAGATGATAATTCGTTGGGGTTTAAGGGCGGTTCAGTGGATTTGATGGCGTAGGCGTTAGCAAAAAAAGTCGTTTGATTTGCGATAGAAAATAGAACGAGATGAGGATTTTTTGTGGGGTTAATCCATCCTTTGAGTTGAACTGATTCTGTCGTTGAAATATTAATGACTTGATCTAAAGTTTGAGGAGAGGTGATTTCACCATAGGTTTGTTGAGGAGTATCGATAAAGGCTACATTTTGGGCGAATTTTCTCAAGTTTAAGCGGTTCAGTTTTTCCGCCGAATCCCAGATTAATTCTCTCCACTGGCTTGAATTGATCAAACTAAAGCAACTTTGAGGGGAGGTCTTGAAAAAAGTAGATTGTTCTAAATAGTTGATCAGATTAAAACAAGTTTTTCCACTTTGAATTAAGGGAAGTCGAGAGTTGACATAAACGACTGCATTGGCTGACCTGACTAAGTTTAAACTGACTAATATTCCAGTTAAAAATCCAAAAATTAATAATTGATTAGAGCGGGAAATGGTGATAAAATTGAGAGTAGGATTAAATATAATTCGTGGACTCAGTTGAAGAATTGCAATGGGTAGTAAAATCGCATGAGTTGTATATCGAGAGGCTAAAATCGCATAGTCAGCACCTAAACCCGACCGACCAACCGCAATTAAAGCACTACACAGTAAAGAAAATAAACTAATAGAAACCCAAGGGGATAAGTTCCTAATTAACTGCTCAGATTTTAAAGAGAATAAAGCCAAAAGTGTTAATCCTAAGAATATTGAAAAAATTATCAATCCAATCAGCCAATTAATATTAGCTGAATTTAAAAAAGGTGTCGCTAAGAGATTGAAAAAAAAGTGAACCGTTGCGAATATTTTATTATCGGATACAACAACAGGAACAGTATCAGTCTCTTGTCGGTAGTTAATTGAATAAATAAAACCTGAAAACAAGAACAAACATAGCCAAACCAACAATCGCTTTTTTGTGTGTTTGATACTTCCTTCGATAGCCAAAACCGAAGGAATTATCGCTAACCAAGATAATAATCCCTGGGCGGAAGATAAGCTAGCAATACTGCATAAAAGAGCGGAAATTGTGAGTTTAACTGGAGGCTTGAGGGATGAAGTGGATAAAATAAAACAAGAGAGAAGAACACAAAAGTTTATCAAAAAAATAGCAATTTGAAATCCCCACAGCCAGTTTTCATGTTGAACCCAAGAGAACAGCAAAAAACAACTTGATAAGTTAGCTAGATGTAGGCTAGTTTGAGTTAAATTTTGAGCGGTAATTTGAGAGAGACGATATAATGCTAAAAAGGTTAGTATGGCTAGAATAATACTAAAATAAAGTTCCCATAAAATATTCCAACCCGAGGTAAAAGACAACGCAATAAAAATAAGTTTAGGAAAAAAAATGCGGTGGCTGTTGTGTTGAGCAAATAGATTTTTTAACGTGAGAGTTCCTGCGTGAAATTTCTCAAACCAATAGGGTAACACCCATTGATCATAGAGGGGAATATTGACACCAAAATAACCAACTAATCCACAGACAACCAGAATCGGTATCAAATAAAGGAGGAATACAATCAAGCGTTGAGGAGTTAAAAAAAACGTCTTTTTGGAAGTCATTAAACCGAAAAAACAAGTCAATAGAGTGAGTTAAGTTATATCTGGATGGGGATACTGTTTTTCTCAATTTGAGAGATAATAGAACTGAGCAAATAAAACCGTTAGCTAAACGGGAGTTTTTTCGCCCTCTGACTTGAGATAAACAAATAAAAGGAGTTTTTCGATGAAAGGTTTAATATCTCTAGTGATAATTGTCTATGGAAGTTGGACATTAATTGAAAACAATTTAGCGATGTCTTTACCCTCCACTCAAAGTAATTTGACTATTGTACAAAATTCTGAAGGTTTAGGAGATGTTCGCTTAACTCAGGAGGGTACGGGTACTTATTCTATCAATAATCGCTTTCGAGGAACGATAACTTTTGTTTCTGTCAGCATTGATGACAATGGAAAAACCGAACTGATTTTTCGGAATAGCAATGAACAATTAGTCCATTTTCAAGGTCAAGTCACTCGCCGAGATCCGTTCGGAATTAAAATTGATCTGATTGATTCGGATATCTCAGATGCAAGTGGAGTTGCAGATATTCAATACAGTTCTGATCTCTCTTTGATCTCTTCAATTTTTGTGGCTGGAACCATTGAAAATCAGATTTTTTCGATTAACTTTAGTCGATAATTATTGTGAGGTGGGTACGATTAATAAAGGACGATTACTAGCATTAAGAACTCCCGATGCGACGCTACCATACAAAACCTTAGATAAACCTGTTCGTCCTTGGTTTGTAATGGTAATTAAATCAATATTGAGATCATTCGCGAGGGTAATAATACTCTCAATCGGTCTACCATACATGAGATGTGCATCCACCGTTAAATCTTGTGATTGAAGTTGAGAACGAATATCCAGTAAATATTCTCTGGTTTGTTTAATGCGTTCAATTTCTTGATTTTGTTCCAGGCGTTTAAAGATATCTTTGGCGACAGATTCATCGTTAATTTCTGAGTCTAAATCTTGGATAGTTGTTGTTTGATATCCCCTTCTGACAACCTGAAGCAAAATAATTTTTGCTTGATAAAGTTGAGAAATTATTACAGCATAATCAATCACTTTTTCAGCCCGTTGAGAACCATCTAAAGGGATTAAAATCTGATTAATTTGAGGTAATTTTTCGGACTTTTGGGATTGAGTAACTAATAAAGGACAGTGAATTTTATTGAGTACCCCAGAAGTAACAGTCCCGTATAAAGCTCGGGCTAATCCTGTTTTTCCCTGAGAAGTCATAGCGACTAAATCTGCATTGGTAAACTCCACCGCTTGCAAAATTCCCTCAACTGCAACCCCTCGCAATAACAGAATATCAGCCGATAAACCTTGCTGTTGAAATTGATGTTTCCATCCCATCAAATAATCCTGAACTTGATCAATATTTTGGAGAGGATAAGCAAGGTTGCGGTCTTTTTCTAGATTCAGAATAGCACTCCGAACTTTAGGTTCAATGACTTGAGTAAAAACCACATGAACATTTTCTTTTTGGGCGAGCTGTTTAACGTAGGGAATAATGATTTCAGCACGTTCAGAACCATCTAAAGGGACTAAAATTGTGCTATACATAATCTTTTCCTCCTCAATCAATTAATGGTGTAGGTGGGCATTGCCCACACTACTTGTTAGCGAGTTATACTCCAGATTATTTCCAGATTATTCACGAGATGCAGATTGTTCAATTTCTGGATGAGAAGATATTTTAGGCTTAGTTTTAATTGCAGCTTGAGAAGAACGCAATTGTTTGGATTCTAATTCAACCCAATCTTCAAATAATCCTCTGTGTAAGCTAAAGCACATGACAATTAATACAATGGCAAAGGGTAAACCTGTGGTAATGGCTGCCGTTTGTAGGGCTTTTAATCCTCCACCGAGTAATAAAACAGCAGCGACAACGCCTTCTGTTACTGCCCAAAATACCCGTTGAGTAACGGGAGACTCTAACTTTCCGCCAGACACTAAATGATCAACAACTAAAGAGCCTGAGTCTGAAGAAGTGACAAAGAAAGTCACCACTAAAATCACGCCAATGAGAGAACTTACTCCAGTTAAAGGTAACTGTTCTAACATTACAAATAGGGCAGTTGATACATTTTCATTGACAGCTTCGGGTAAGTTTCCAATTCCCTGTAAAACTAAGTTTAAGGCTGAACCTCCAAAGACTGACATCCAAACAAAAGACAGTAAAGAGGGAATAAATAATACTCCCAAAACAAACTCTTTAACTGTTCGACCTTTAGACACTCGGGCAATAAACATCCCGACAAAGGGAGACCAAGAAATCCACCATCCCCAGTAAAAAACCGTCCAGGAATTCTGCCATTTAGTCCCATCAAAAGTTTCTGTCCAGAAGCTAAGACTCGGTAAAATTGAAACGTAATATCCGAGATTTTCAACAAAAGAACCGATGATAAATAATGTTGGCCCCACCAACAGGACAAACCCCATAAAAGCGGCAGCAATGTAAATATTGATTTCACTCAAAAATCGTACACCATTATCTAAACCTGCCACAACAGACATCGTGGCAAAACCCGTAATAACAGCAATTAGTACGACCTGAAACCAAACTGTATCGGGTGAATTAAACAAAAAGTTTAATCCGGTGCTGACTTGTCTTGCTCCTAAGCCGAGAGAAGTTGCCAGACCAAATAATGTTGCTAATACCGATAAAATATCAATTGCATTTCCCGGCCACCCATAAATTCTTTCACCCAAAATGGGATAAAAAACAGAACGAATGGTTAGAGGAAGTCCTCGGTTAAATGCAAAAAATGCCAAAGATAAACCGACTAAAGCATAAATTCCCCAAGCATGAAGTCCCCAATGAAAAAAGGTAATTGACATTGCATCTCGGGCTGCTGTCGGGGTACTAGGATCAACGTTATTAAAGAACGGAGCGGGACTTTCCATGTGAAAGACGGGTTCAGCCACACTCCAAAACATCAGTCCAATTCCCATTCCTGCACTCATCAGCATTGCAAACCAAGCAAAAGTAGAAAATTCGGGCTTGGCATTCGGCCCTCCTAAGCGAATTTTGCCATATTTACTGAAGGCGAGAAGAATCACAACTCCCAAGTAAATATTCGTTGCTAAAATCAAAAACCAGCCAGATGTATTGGCAATAAAACTTTGAACTGTGTTAAAAACTTGTTGGGTTTGATCATTAAAAATCAACGTCATAGCGATGAATAAAATAATCAAACTGCCTGAAGTCAAAGAAACTTCAGGGTGCATATCAAACCCCCAAAAACGGATGTTGGTATCTCCGGGAGTTCGACGATTTTTCTTGGGGATCTGCTCGTGCTGCGATCCTTTCAGACTCATAATTTTTTTCTCCTTTGCCTCAAACTGCTACCGTACAATCACTCACGCTTGAATTGGAGTACGGTACGGGACCGAAGAATCAAGCTAGGGGTGATTACCTTGAGCTTGTCTGGGTCCAGCATTTGCTGAACTCAACCTCCTTTTGTTAGATCAACCCTGATCCGACCTATGCGATCTATTGATCTATCATCGATTCAGAGATTTTTATTCAATTGCTCGATAACTAGCGTAGATCCAGTCAAATTTAACTGCTCTAAGATAATAACAGTAGGACGAGCTGAATTTATTTATAATGTAACATTACATCTTGAATTTTTCATAATTTTGCTGCAATCCTCATACTCATAAAGGTTGATTGCTCTCTATTTTAGCATAAATTGATCGATACAGGAGCATTATTAATCTCAAAATACTCAGTTGATCAATAGTTAAAAATATTAGATAAAATCTATTGTTTAAAAATTTTGATTCTCTTGAACGGTAATCTGCATTTCTCCAGATAATTTTACAAACTGTCTTTCTTTGGGGTCATAAATCCAAGCTTTTATTATATTTTCTTCAGATGTTAAATTGTCAGCATAAAAAGAGATTTCCCATCTAGAATTTTGATAAGCATCAGACTTCATAAATTCAATGATATCTGGACTCGGTAAATGAATATAAGCACTCGCAAAAAAAGATTGATGATTGTTTAAAGATAAAAAGACCAGCTGAGGTTGTTGAGGTTGATTGGGAAGAATAGCCCAGCCATCTACTTTAACGATTCCACCTGGAGGTACACTAAAGCTTTTTTCAACAGTCCAAGGCGAACTAATAAAACCATGAATTTGATCGGGTTCTTCGACAAAAGAAATATCTTCAGCAAAGTTTCTCAAGTTAATTTTTTGCAGACGTTTAACTTGTTCTGAAAATCCGGCTGTAGTCGGTACGATAGAACTCAAACAATGATGGGGGGAATTTTGAAAAAAATGTGATTTTTCCAAGTCTAAATAATTAATAAAATATAAGCAGGTTTGAGCGATCTGAGTCGGTTGATAGACCTGGGTTTTGACTATATTTAGACTTTGATAAGATCGAACCAACATTAAATTTGTCATTAGTCCTAAGCAAAAGCTGTAAGCTAATATTCTGTCAGTAAATATTGATTTTTTATACTGATTATGAGGACGAGAAAGATGTATATTAAATAGATGAATAACCGCAATTGTCAGTAAAATTGAATGACTGGTATATCTAGATGTAACTAACCCATAGTCTGCACCGATATCGGCTCGTCC
>NZ_AAVU01000029.1 GCF_000169095.1 Lyngbya sp. PCC 8106 | reverse complement strand
AAAGATTAATTCTTAGAGAATAGAGATCTTTGTTTTCCACTCAAACAGAATATCCTTCGGTTTAGCAGATGACTGAATATAACTTGCTAAGAGTTCAAAATCTAAGTCAGGTAAAAATTGACGGCGCGGGATTTCCTCATAGCCTGTTACCTCCCAGAATAATATTATTATACTCTATAATTACAGCCAAAGATTCGGAAAAAAGGATTGGCTAACCTGTCGAACAGATTTGTTCATTTGTCGCAAAACTTGAATGTGTTCTTCGTCAGCTTGAACCGGAATAATAGCAGCTTTTTGACCAATTTTAAACTGATCAATGACTAGATTTGCAGCTTCTAAACCCGTAACATAGGCTTTTTCCTGTGACCAAGATCCATGACGGTTAATCACCCAATCCCCACTCATAAATACATTCTCAAAAATGGTCTTAGCAGAGAGTAAATATTGATAACTTCCGGGGAAGAAATGCGTCACTGCTTGTCGTAACTTAACTACACTTTGATCGATGATTTTTGCCTCTCCAAATGCAGGAATACAAGTCGTAAGATAACCTTGAACAATTTTGATAATTTCATCATCACTCAGGGATAAAAATTGATTAGCGTGATAAAAATCTACTTCCAAAACGGTTCCCGGTTCATCTTTAAATTCATCATGTAATGCGTTTAAATCAAAAAACGTCCAACCTGTTGTCGTATCGAACCCAAAACAAGCATTAGAAGCGCGAGGAATATTAACTTTGCGGTCAAACCAAAGCCGAGTTGATAACACATCTACCGCATTCAGATTATTAAGATTTCGGAACTCTGGGCGATTTTGTAAAGCCGAACTTCCGGCTAATATTTTCTTCATTCCCGTAATTCCCACTGCAAAAATAATCGCATCTGCGGTAAAGATTTCTTCCCCGCAAACCACTGCTTGGGCTTGACCAAATTCATCAACTCTTAAGTCAGTAACCCGTTGATTTGTTAAGACTTTTCCCCCTAATTGTTCAATCTGTTTAATCCAAGGTGAAAAAATACGATCACCAACCGTTCCCCGACACCAAACAACATCAAAATCAGGTTGATGTGCTAAAATAAAATAATATAACATTCCTAACGCTGCGGCAGCAGAACATTGTTCACCAGGCGCAAATAACCCCACTAATAACATCGGGTTAAACGCATCATTATAAAGTCGCGCTGAAACACCATATTGTTTGAAAAGTTCTCGGGCTGTGATACAATCATATCGTCGCCAAGCTTCATCTGAATTGTCAAAATCAACAACTGCATAAAGTAGCGGTAAAGCAGATAGGCGATCGCTTAAAGGTAGACGTTGAAATTGAGTATAAATGAACGTTCCGAGTGGAGTTGGAAGGTACGGTAAATCTTGAAAAATCGGTGATTCAACTTCGAGTCCAGCCGGAGAATATTGGGCGGATCTTGTCCAAGGAGTAAACGGTTTTAAGCCTAGTTCATCTACTAGAGAAAAGATGTTTTTATAGGGATACCAAAACCCATGTATTCCCGCTTCAACTGAACGTCCACCAGGAGTTTTCCAACCCGCAACTAAACCCCCTGCATAGGAACTCGCCTCAAGTAAAGTCACATCATAACCTTGTTTGGCGAGGTGATAAGTAGCACCTAAACCCGCCCAACCCGCACCGACAACGACAACTTTTGGAGATTGTATTTCAGACATATTTAAGCAAATTTTATAGTGTTAAACAAGAGTTTGAGGATGAATAAACTGATATCCAGCCTCTTGAATTTTTTGATTAGAAACCCGCACATTATAAGGTCGATTATTCGGTTGTGAGACATCCCAAGTGACGTTAGGAACATCATGTTTGTCACACATTAAATCAATCAACTCTCGTCGAGTGAGATTAGAATTATCGACTAAATTGTAGATTCCTTCTAACTGATTTTGACGAACAAATTCAATTGCACCGATAATATCATCTAAATGTATCCAAGCCGTTGGATAACGTCCATTTCCCGCTTGAGTTGTCCCGAACATTCGACTAAAAATTTTAACAATTTCTCGACCTGGGCCATAAATTCCACCCAGTCGCAGAATACAAACTTTGAGATTTTCCGAGGCTAATTCGAGTAATATTTGTTCGGCTTTGTACAGAATTTCGTGATTTTTGCTGCTGGGTTTTACGGGCGAACTTTCATCAACAGTCGCACCATTTTGATCGCCGTATAAGCCAAAACTTCCCGTATAAATTAACTGTTTAACTTCGGGAACTTGAGGTAAAACGGTTGCTAAAGTTTGGGCGGTTTTCTGATAAGCAAGTTGATAGGCTTGCGGATCTCTGTCTTTTGCTGCTACACTCAACAAAATAGTCTTTTGACCCTGCAAAACTGACTTTAACGCCTCTGGATCATTCCCATTTACTACCATCACTCTGTTAGCAATTTTTTCTAAATTTTCTACCCGTCCAGGAGTCGTTGTTGTCGCCGTTACAGTTAACCCCAGCGTTTGACTCCAATAGCGAGATACCGCATTCCCAACATAACCACAGCCAATAATTGCAACATTCATAGAGAATATTATCGTTTGTTCAAAAAACCTTTATTAATCATAGCAAGCTTGAGAGTATTTTTCAGAATCTCATTTTTAACATCAATTTTTATCTTGTAAAATTCCTAACTTGTTTAACCCTAAAAATAAAGCCGCAACTGTCCCGGCGACACAAACCTTACCTTGATTAATATATTCCATAACTTCATAAACAGGAACCAAAACAACTTCAATATCTTCTGTAACATCTAACTGACATTCCTGTACCTGTTTGACATTAGAAGCCAAAAATAAATGAACTGAATTTGTATCTTTAACCGGATTATCATATAATGTAGTTAACCTCACCATAGATTCAGCAATATATCCCGTTTCTTCAGTCAGTTCGCGAGTAGCCGCAGATTCTGCACTTTCTTTTTTGGGATCAAAACTCCCCGCAGGTAACTCTAATAAAACCTCACCCACTCCATGACGATATTGACAAACAAAAACAATTTCATTCTCAGAGGTTATTGGTAAAACCAAAGCAATATCCGGGCGAACATTTACAAAAAAATCATCAATAATAATTCCATTGGGTAACTCAACGGTATCCTGTCTGACTCGACACCATTGATGGTTTAGTACCAACTTAGAATCTAATTGTTTCCACTTGGCGATTTTTTTCATCGTTAAATATTTGGGTGGGGATGACATGAAGAACTATTCACTGTTTGTTCGAGGTGTTTACAACCGGAATAAAACCCCTTTGATTGGCTTGCATTTTGCCCTCAAACATGATAAGAAATGCTCAGAATGACTCATCAAAAATCGCTCAACCTTTAACCATCGCACAGGAACCATGCAAACCCTAAAACAAAAACAGAAATTTCAGCAAATCTATTCCTCGATCGCATCTGTTGTATCTGTGTTGTATGGTAGCCTGTTAATCCGAACATCCGGCACAATTGCCCTAGCCGCTATGGTCTCTAGCTCAACCCTGAGTTTACCTGTTTATGCTGCGATTTTAGAAGACTGGAAAATTGATCCCAGCACAGGTATTATAGAAGTATTATTGCCCGAAGGTGTGCGACCTCGTTTGTCAGTGGGGACAGAACCTCCGCGTCTAGTCGTCGATTTACCCAACACCGAAATTGGAATTAACCTCACCGAGCGCTTTGAGTCGGGAGTCATCAGTCAAGTTAGTTTTAGCCAAAGCGAACCCGAACTCGCCCAAATTACAATCAATTTTGTTCCTGGCGTCGTTTTAGATGAACAAGAAATTGATTTTCGTCCAATTGGAGTCGAAAACTTGTGGGTATTGCGTCCAACAATTCTAGATCGTCCTCAACCTGTACCGACATTCCCCACCGCCCAAACCGCCACAACTCCCGCTACCGTTGATCAAAACGTCGATCAAGTTGATCAAACCACTTCCGACTCAGCCGCAGATTTAGAAGTTACCGAAACCCCAGAAACACCTCCCCCCGCCACTTCTCCCCCTCCCGGCTTTCGTTCCCCTCAAACCGTCGATCAAACCTTTATTCCCAATCCCCAGCCCATACCCTCATCTGACATAGAAGCAGTGCGAATTCCGTTGGGAGGAACAAATCAAGTTGAATTTTTCACTGACCCGTTATTTCAACCCCCCCCTCCGCCTCCCACGATTACCACTCAAGCTCAACCCAATCCACTTCAACCCGCAGAAGGCACCATTCCCTTCGGTCAACCGTTACCGAGAACTTCCCAACCTCAAAGCACGATTTCTTCGAGAACCATCGATCAACGTCCTCCCAGTGTCCTGCTTCCGGCGGGAACTCAACTGACGCTTCGTTATCCCAACCCCAATGAAGTGCGATTAAAAGATAAACCGGAACGACAAGATGTTTTAATCCTGCAAGGTGGAATTGTTGATCGGGAAGGAAACTATATCGTTCCGCCCGATACGCCGATTGTCGGATACTTTGAAACCAGTTCCAAAGGGAGTCGATTTCAAGTCGAAGCGATTAATTTAGAAGGGCGTAGCATTCCCATTCAAGCCGAATCCGGTTGGATTCCCGGTCGATTAGATCCCGAACCCAAAAACGTTCTTCGTGATACCGGAATTGGCGGGTTAGGGCTATTTTTGCTGACCGGCTTTACAGGTGTTGGTTTGTTGGTGGGTGCGCTCGGCGGTGCAGCAGTGGGTTTCGCCACCTCTCCCCAACCGACAACGTTACAACCGGATCAAGTGATTGAAGTGCGCCTGAGCGAAGATTTACGTCAATCACAATTTGTCTATATTCGGGAAGACTAGAACCGATCAGATTCGGCTCTAGGACGTGCGGGAGTCATTCCTCCTCCTCCAGGTTGAGACAGGAATAGGTTCTCAGCACTATTATTTTGATAGATACAGCTAATTTCAGGACTACTCTCCAACTCACCCGTATACCCAAACGTGTTCATCCGTTGTTTACAGTCCCGTTCTTGTTCAGAAGAAATCAGATTATTTTGTTTGAGAATTGTCCAGTTACTCGTCCGCAAAACACAACCGGGCTGCATTCGGGGTTGGGAGATGTAAACATTAAACGGGTTCAACGTCACAAAAACCCGCATATCTGTAACCATCGCACTCGCCCCAAATTTAATACAAGTTTCGGTACTCGGTGCGCTGCGATCAATAAATTGGCTAGAAGCGACGTTTTCCGGGCTAAAAGTCGTTGTTGAACTAATCGCAATTCCAATCCCAATCCCTAATATTAATACACCACCAATCACGGCTAAAGCCGTATAGTTAAAAGTTGATCGAGCCGGGGATGTGCGGGTTTTACGTTTCATATCAGCTATTAAGCAGAAAAAAATTGATCAAGAACAACACTTACAAAGTCTTATATTTCGGGCTTAACGTTCCATTGACTCTCCTAACCGTTATTTTAACAAGTGCTGACCTAACTGTGCGTTTAGAACCCCAAGTCTAGGCGAGATATGGAGTATGAGCATCTCTGAGCGACCCCGATCAATTTTAGGTAAGCGGTACGAAGCACTATAACTGTAAACTGTAAATACCTTGTCGGGATTGCCAGGATTCATTAAACTATGTAAAGTGAAAAACAAAGTTTGAACTAGGAACCTAATATAAGGAGATAGAGCCGTGTCTGTGGAAACACTTGAGAAGCGTTCAACAGTCCGTAAGCTCGCACCGCGTTACCGCGTATTGCTTCATAATGATGAGTTTAACGGGATGGAGTATGTGGTACAGGTCTTGCTCCAGACTGTACCGAGTTTAACTCAGCCCCAAGCAGTCAGCATTATGATGGAAGCTCATACCAATGGTCTGGCTTTAGTGATTACTTGCGCTCAAGAACACGCCGAGTTCTACTGTGAAACGCTGAAAAATAATGGCTTGACCAGTACCATCGAGCCAGATGAATAATCAATCAGCCTCAGATTTGACCCCGGAAACATTTTCACTCCCGAAAATCGATCCGGGTGATTAATTTATTTAGACTCACTTCATTTGAAATTTAACTGAACAAAGCGTAAATCCCCGTTGCCACGCTGCCGGGATGTAAGCCGCGAGCCGAAGGTGAGCAACATAAAACCGCAGCACGCGGTCACTCGCAAGCTCTGGATTTGAAATCCAGAGAACGAGTGACTCTGGGTCTATGTTACGATCTTATCGGCAACTAATTTAGTGGTAAACGTGCTAAACAAGATTGTCAAGGTCAGAATCTATCCCTCACAAGAACAACGCATCCAGTTAGCCCGGATGTTTGGTTGTTCTCGTTGGTGGTGGAATTATGCTTTGAACAAAACCATAGAAGAATACAAGGCAACAGGTAAGGGTTTGTCTCGTACTCAGCTAAACGCACTATTACCACCACTGAAAAAAGCAGAAGAGACTGAATGGTTAGCCGAATGTTACTCTCAGGTTTTACAAGCAACTACGCTCAATTTGACAAGAGCATTCAAAAACTTCTTTGAGAAACGAGCTAGATTTCCGAAGTTCAAATCTAAACGCTCAAAGCAATCGATTCAGTTTCCTCAGAATGTTTCTCGTGTTGGCGAAAATTTGAAAATTCCTAAAATCGGAATTGTCAAGGCTAAAATTCACCGATGGTTTGAGGGAAGAATAAAGACAGTAACAATCACGCTAAACCCAGCAGGTCAGTACCATGCTTCGGTGTTAGTTGACTGTGAATGTTGTGATTTACCTGGAACCTCAGACAAAATCTCTGGTGTGGATTTAGGGTTAAAGCACTTCGCTATTGTCCACGATGGTAGCAAGGTTAAGAAATATGCTCACCCGAAAATCCTCAAAAAACACAGCCGGAATTTAGCCAAGAAACAAAAAACGTTATCCCGAAAGAAACTAGGTAGTAACTCTAGACAAAAAGCTCGAAAACTTGTAGCGAAGGTGCATCATCGCATCTTCAATGCCCGATACGACTTTTGCCATAAGCTCAGTAGAAAGCTAGTAGATGAAAACCAAACTCTAGTTTTTGAAAATCTCAACGTAAAAGGGATGGTTAGAAACCATAATTTAGCTAAGGCAATCAGCGATTCGGGTTGGGGAATGTTTACCAATTTCTGCTCATACAAGCTTGAACAACGTTCGGGTCAGTATGTAGAGGTTGATCGATTTTTCCCGAGTTCCAAACTTTGCTCTGAATGTTTTCATCTAATGCCAGAAATGCCATTAGACGTTCGTGAATGGACTTGTTCTCACTGTGGAACCCATCATGATAGAGATGAAAATGCCGGAAAGAACTTGAGAGCAGAAGGAATTAGAATTTTGACCTCTGGGACGGAGGTGCCTGCTAGTGGAGGGGAATGTAAGACCAAGCTTGGCCCTAAAACCAAGTTTCGGCAGTCGTCAAAGAAGCTAGAAACCCCCGCATCGATCAAGCGGGGTGTAGTTCATTTTTAGTCGAATTTCTACTTTTGCGGCTCCCCTAAGACTGACTCTGTTTATCCTCATGTTGTTGGGGTTGTGGCTACCGTTAGCAGTTCCCATCTATTTACTTGGGGATGATCCCAATACCGTTAGTATTATTACTCTGCTATTACTATATGTAGAATTTATTGTATTAGTACGTTTCTGGGGAAAACGGATTT
Organism: Lyngbya sp. PCC 8106; assembly: GCF_000169095.1. Classification (GTDB taxonomy): domain Bacteria; phylum Cyanobacteriota; class Cyanobacteriia; order Cyanobacteriales; family Microcoleaceae; genus Capilliphycus. The sequence goes on along the minus strand of NZ_AAVU01000029.1, from coordinate 81,180 downwards.
ATCATCAACCTAAGCTTCTTCAACACTACGGCTTACGTCTCAACCCTGAAAATACTTGGTTATTGATCAGTGGATTGAGTTGGGGTTGTTTGAGTTTACTCAGTTTATTTGCCCTAGAAGCTCAACTGGGATGGCTAGCGTGGTATCCTGATGTTACACAGTTCCCCCAAGTGATCTTAGAAGGACTGGCGATCGCTTTAGGGATTGGGTTCGGCGAGGAACTATTCTTCCGGGGATGGCTGCTAAATGAACTCCAGCGAGACTATTCAGATGGGATTGCAGCTTGGGTGTGTAGTATTATCTATGCGATCGCCCACTTTATTAAACCTCTGGCTGAAATTCTCCGTACCTGGCCACAATTTCCCGGTTTAATCTTACTCGGATTAATCTTCGTTTGGGCTAAATCTGTGATCAGTTCCCCGTCCAAAAAAAAACCCGTTACTCAGGGAAATCTCGGTTTACCGATTGGGCTTCATGGCGGATTGGTTTGGGGGTATTATATCATCAGTGTCGGCGGAAAAATCCAATATTCGGGGCGAGTTCCGGATTGGGTTGTCGGGATTGATCAAAATCCGTTAGCGGGTTTGATGGGATTGGTGTTTTTAAGTGCGATCGCCACAATCATCAGAAAAATTCTGATCGCCATCAAGTGCTAAGTAACCAAACAGGGCTACTGAACGCAGGCTGTTTATGTCGCCCGTCTACCAAAAACTATCCCAAAATTCTGACAGCCTTTATCAAAGCTTTACAAAGACTCTATTCCTTACCATATCTTCTTAAATTAATCACAATAAAACTTGTTAAGTTATTTCAAAAAGCCGAATTATCAAGACTATAGCTACTTAAGAGACTCTCAATTCCTACGGAGTTAGACAAAAGTTTAAAGATTCTGTAAAAATCCATATTTATACAGGTAAATCTTTAATTTGTTTATACAATAGTAAGCAGATGTCTACTTAAAGTCTATCAAAACCCGGAAGGTATAGGTGTTATGGAATTACCCGTTGATTCAAATTCAAGTCTTATCTTTATAGATTCTAATGTATTAAATTATGATGAAATTGCAGCTAATATTAGCTCAGGATTTGAGACAATCACTCTAAACCCCAATGAAGACGGCATCGATCAAATCACCCAAGTCTTAACGCAAAAGAGTAACGTAGAATCTATTCATATTATTTCTCACGGTAGTTTAGGCAGTATACAAATCGGTGATAACGCTCTCAATTCAGACAATTTAGATGAATATATAGATCCTTTAATGAGTTGGTCTGAGCATCTGACGACCGAGGCAGATATCCTGTTGTATGGTTGCGATATTGGACTAGATGAAAATTTTATTAAACAATTAGCTAACTTAACCGGAGCAGATATTGCCGCTTCAGATGATTTAACCGGGAATGCAGCATTAGGAGGAGATGGAGATTTAGAAGTAACAACAGGTTCAATTGAAGCAGAGTTAGCCGTTTTCGGGGAAGCCTTAGAAAATTACAGTGAAATTTTACATGAAGGGCATTTCCATAACGATCCGGTTGTACCCAACGATCCCAACTTTGAGAATGAGCTTCTTGTGCAAGCAAGCGACCCGATTTCAATGGAGTGGTTGCCCGATGGTCGCTCACTGGTTCTGAGTAAAACTGGGGAGATGTATATTACGGATCTCCAAGATCCAGCCCCATCCTTAACTCCATACATGACCCTTCCAGATGTGAATACCAGTTCTGAGAAAGGGCTAATTGATATTGCTGTCGATCCAGACTTTGAAAGTAACGGTTATTTTTATCTGTATTATACAAAGGGTTCAGACAAATCATTCCAAATCTCTCGTTTCACACACAACGGTAACACGGGAAACCTGGGTAGTGAGACCGTAATTTGGAAAGATCCAACTCCTGCAGGTCCTCCCGATCACTATGGCGGAGGTCTAAATTTCGGCCCCGATGGTAAACTTTATCTATCAATTGGAGATAAAGGATTTAATAGTCCTGAAAAAGCACAAGATTTAACGGTATTTGAAGGTAAGGTTCTGCGATTCAATCCAGATGGCACTGTTCCCAATGATAATCCCTTTATAAATACTCCTGGTGCTCGCCCTGAAATTTGGGCTTATGGTGTCCGAAATCCTTTCCGTTCAGATTGGGATTTCCAAACCAATAACTTGTATATTGGTGATGTCGGTCTGGAGACTTGGGAAGAAGTTAACCGTTTAGGTATTAATGATGGTGGTGCCAACTTAGGTTGGAATCAATATGAAGGTAGCTCCAATGGTGTTCCCGGTCTCACCGATCCCATTTACCAGTTTGAACATATAAATGGTGGTGCTGCGGTCATTGGAGGGAGTATTTACCGAGGCACAATGTTCCCGAGTGAGTTTCAGGGATCATACTTCTTTGCTGACTTTGTGGCTGGCACAATGCAGTACCTCAAGTTTGATGCCAATAACAATGTGATTGATGCCGATCCCTCGACACCTACAGTAGTAGATGCTTTTAATTTTGAAGAGGATGGACCCGTTACAAGACCCGTCTTTATCGATCAAGGGCCAGATGGAGCGCTGTATTATCTTAATCTCTCCCGACCGGGTGGCAACCCTGGAGAAATACGCCGCATCGTTTACAACGATCCAACCGGAGGTAACGCTTCTCCGGTAATTAACGAACAAGCCACAACTGCAACGAAAGGAAATGGATTAACAGTAGATTTCACGGGTGTAGCCACCGACGCGGATGGAGATTCCCTCAGCTACACTTGGGATTTTGGGGATGGAAATCAAGCCACGGGTGCGAATATTAGTCATACCTACACTGCAAATGGTCAGTATACGCCTCGATTGATCGTTTCTGATGGCCAAGAACAAGACAGTTATCTTTTGTCTCCTGTTGTTTTGGGGACTCCTCCGACAGCAAATATCATCCTGAGAAAGCAAGATGGCACGATCTTTCAAGAAGGAGTCGATCTATTTAAAGCTGGAGACACAATCTTCTTTGAAGCCGATGCCACGGATGCAGATGGTTCATTAACCAATAATAGCTACAGTTGGGATATTGATTTCCTACACAACACACACGCTCACCCAGAATTAAACGACTTCGTTGGTAGTAGTGGAGAGCTTGATATTACAACCACTGAACATGGATTTCCTGCTGAAACTGGATTTGAATTTATTTTGACTGTAACTGACTCAGATGGTTTGACAACAACTGAGGCTAAATCAATCTTCCCAGAGAAAATAGACTTGGCTTTCAATGATAATCTTCCAGGTGATTTTGACTTCACTCTTGATGGATTTACTCAAACCAGTTCTGATAACAATCCCCTTACTGTTGAGACCGCAGTGAATTTCCAACATGAGGCGACAGCCCCCTCAAACGTAACGATTAATGGTATCGAGTACCTCTTTGATAACTGGTCTGTTGGCTCCTCAACCGTCGCTACCACCGCCACTTTGAATATTGCTGCGCCTGAGACTAACCAAACCTATACCGCCAACTATATTGTTAATGATCCTAATCCCGATCCGGAACCACCCGTTGCGAACGATGACTCGATCAATATTGTCACGGGAAGTCAAGATAACGCCCTCAATGTCTTAGCTAACGATACAGACGCTGATCCGGGTGATACCTTAACCATTACTGGAGTTAGTGCTACCAACAATGGCGGGACTGTCAGCATCAACTCCAACAGTGATGGACTGATTTACACCCCTGGCAATGGGTTTGTCGGTACAGAGTCCTTTACTTACACCATTGCAGATTCTACCGGTAACACCTCCAGCGCTCAAGTCTCTCTGAATGTGGCTGAAGCTTCGGGCGTCCCCGTAACCGGTTTAGTCCTGCAACTCGATGCCAATAATGGAGTCACCACTAATAACGGTGTGGTTACGGGTTGGGCTGATCAGTCCGCTTCTGGAAACGACCTGACAGGCTTTGGCGATCCCACTCTGGTAACAAACGGACTCAACGGTCAGAACTATATCAGCTTAGATGGTAACGGAGATCAGTTCGTACGAGACTCAAATCTCAGCAACTTGCCATCGGGGAATGCTGACCGCACGGTGTTTATGGTTGCTAAGTATGATGGTACTGGCAACGGAGGCTTTACCTATGGTAAAAACTTCACGAATGAAGCCTTTGGTTTGCTGGTGAAGAATGATGGTGACTTGATGGTCCAAGCTTGGGGTAAAAATGATGCCGATAGTAATGTTGATGGTACGGGTGCAGGTTGGTTGACTCAATCGGCCGTTTTACAAGCTGGCACTCTGAACCATTATAAAGATGGCACGGTGATTGATACTAAAACCCTTACCTACAACACTTTCCTCGACAAAATCGTTTTGGGAGCAGAGATTGATAGTAATCCGTTTGTAGACATGGATGTCGCCGAGATCCTTGTTTTTGACCGGGCTTTATCACAAAGCGAACAAACCCAAGTTAACAACTATCTGCAACAGAAGTATTTTGGTTCGGGTAGCGGTAGCGGCAATCAACAGCCCTCAGCCGTCGCTGATACTTTTGAAGTGACATCACAAAGCACCAATAATACTCTTGATGTTTTAGCGAACGATAGCGATCCCGATGGAGATGCTCTGGTATTTGGATCAGTCGGAACCCCGACTAATGGTTCTGTTGAGATTAATGCCACAAATGATGCGTTACTGTATACTCCCAATGCAAGTTTTAGTGGGACAGATACCTTCAACTACAGTATTACTGATGGCAACGGTGGCACCGATCAGGCAACGGTAACAGTTAATGTGGTCGGCACCGGTAATGGTCTTCCCAATATAGTCAATGATGGCTTTACCGTAGATGAAGACAGTAGTAACAATCCGCTAGATGTGTTGGTTAACGATACCGATCCCGAGAATGACCCCCTCAGTATTACGAGTGTAGGGGCGACGGATAACGGGGGAATGGTGACGATTAACAATACCAACGATGGTTTAGTCTATACTCCCGCAACAGATTTCACGGGAACTGAGACGTTCACCTATACTGTTAGCGATGGTAACGGGGGTGTGAATACTGCAACCGTCACTATGAACGTTAACAATGTCAACGATGCTCCCACAGCAGCTAATGATAATCTCAACATCGCTGTAGATAGCAGCAATAACGCTCTAGATGTTTTAGTTAACGACACAGACCCCGATTCGGGTGATACCTTAACCATTACTGGAGTTAGTGCTACTAATAATGGCGGTACTGTGAGTATCAACGCCAGCAATGATGGACTGATTTACACCCCAGGCAATGGCTTTGTCGGTACAGAGTCCTTTACTTACACCATTGCGGACTCTACAGGTAGCACCTCCAGCGCTCAAGTCTCTCTGAATGTGGCTGAAGCTTCGGGCGTCCCTGTAACCAATGGCTTAGTGCTGCAACTCGATGCCAATAATGGAGTCACCACTAATAACGGTGTGGTTACGGGTTGGGCTGATCAGTCCGCTTCTGGAAACGACCTGACAGGCTTTGGCGATCCCACTCTGGTAACAAACGGACTCAACGGACAGAACTACATCAACCTTGATGGTGACGGCGATCAGCTCGAACGAGACTCCAATCTCAATAACTTACCATCTGGGAATGCCGATCGCACGGTGTTTATGGTTGCCAAATATGATGGTATAGGCTACGGTGGTTTTGCCTACGGTAAGAACTTCACCAATGAAGCCTTTGGCTTGCTCGTCAAGAATGATGGTGACTTGATGGTACAAGCTTGGGGTAAAAATGATGCTGATAGCAACGTTGATGGTACGGGTGTGGGTTGGTTGACTCAATCAGCAGTCTTACAAGCTGGCACTCTGAACCATTATAAAGATGGCACGGTGATTGATAGTCGTACTCGTACCTACAACACCTTACTGGACAAAATCGTTTTGGGATCGGAGATTGATGGTAGTCCATTTGTAGATATGGATGTGGCAGAAATCCTCGTTTTTGACCGGGCTTTATCGGAAGCTGAACAAACCCAAGTTAACAACTATCTGCAACAGAAGTATTTCAGTGTATAGTTGAAAAGATGAGGGTTAAACTAGACTCATCGAAACAACCTTGAACATTGATTGGGAGTAGCCTGTTAGTGACTGACAGTAGCTAACAGGTTGCTTGTTCAACCTTTAAAAAGCCATAATGGTTTGACAAGAATCAGAGTCAGAACACCTAGATTCGGGGGAATTGTATTATGAACTATCTTGCCAAGGTGTTATATATTTTGCCCGGTAAGAAAAGCAGTTTAATTCTTTTAGTCTTATCTTTTTTATTCGTATCATTGTTGGAAGTTTTCGGACTGGGAATTATTGGCCCTTTTCTGAGTTTATCGACTAATAAAAATTTAATTTATGACATTCCTTTTTTAGAAGGCTTATACAAAAAATTTGAGTTTCAAGATGAAGGAACTTTTATTGCTTTAATTGGTTTGGCAATTATTGTTGTTTTTTGTGTAAAGTCTTTGATTAGTTGGCGAGTTCAAACTGAAGTTTTTCTGTTCACTTATCGAAAAAAAGGAGAACTCACCGAAAAACTGATGAATGCCTATCTGAGCGCTCCCTATACTTTTCACCTCAGTCAAAATAGTGTTAATATTATTCAGAATATAATCACGGAGACCAAACAATTTGCTAATGGAGTTTTAATTCCTCTACTCACCTGCACTTCTAACTGTATTATCGTGTTCTGTCTCATTCTTTTATTGGGAATCACTAACTTAACCAGTATAGTTGTTATTTTAGGGATTATATTTCCTTTATTTTTATTTTTTAATATATCTAAAAACAAAATTGGTGCATGGGGGAAAGAAGCTTCTCAATCTGATAAAGAAGTCATTCGTATAATTAATCATAGCTTAGGTGGAATTAAAGAAACAAAATTAATTGGTTGTGAAGCTCACTTTGAATCTCAGATTGCTACACAAACAGAAAGATATACAGAAGCTTGTGGAAAATTTTATTCTTATAAGCTAACTCCGAGACTGCTCGTGGAAACGTTGCTCGTAATTTTTTTAGTTGGTTTTATCGCTATATTTCTTCTGCTCAAACAAGATGTACAACAACTAACAGCTACGCTAGGTGTATTTGCTTTGGCTTCAATCCGTTTAATTCCAGCAGTCAGTAACATCGCTAGTGGAGTCAGCACTTTAAAAAATTCAAGTTTTACCGTCAATAAACTCTACTGCGATCTCAAAGAGATAGAAGAAATCACACCCCAAATTGAAAAGAAAGTGCTTCATTCTCCAGAAAAAAAAGAATTAAAGTTTCAAGAAAAAATTATTCTGGATCGGGTTCGATATTGTTATCCCAATTCACCAGCAGATGCTTTAAAAGATATCTGTTTAACGATAGATAAAGGTCAATCTATTGCTTTTATTGGAAAATCAGGAGCCGGAAAGACAACTTTAGTCGATGTTATTTTAGGTTTGTTAGTTCCCCAAGGAGGAGATATTAAAGTTGATACTCAATCCATTTATGATGACAATAATTTACGCCTGTGGCAAAATTTAATCGGTTATATTCCTCAATCAATCTTTTTGATAGACGATACCATAGAAAGAAATATTGCTTTTGGTGTTCCTGATGATTTGATCGATCAAGTCAGACTCAAGAAAGCCATTGAAGCCGCACAACTTACTCAAGTGATTGAAGCACTTCCCGGAGGGTTGAAAACCATTGTTGGAGAGCGGGGGGTTTTACTTTCTGGAGGTCAACGCCAGCGAGTTGGAATAGCCAGAGCACTTTATCATGAAAGAGAAATATTGGTGCTGGATGAAGCAACAGCAGCACTAGATAATGAAACCGAACATCTGGTAACGGAGTCAATTAAATCTTTAAGCGGTACAAAAACAATGATTATTATTGCTCACCGCTTGACAACCGTTGAACATTGTGATTGTATACACATGATGGAAAAAGGTCAAATCGTTAAGTCAGGAACCTATCATGAAGTTGTTTTAGGAGAAGAAAATAGCATAACTACCGATCGTTGAGGTAGAGCAGAGGTCAGGAGTGGGGAGTTGGGCGGATGAAAATGAGTCTCTATGTTGACTGACTTTAGATGTATGAAACGTAAAAATTTTATTCGCTCTTATGAGAATTATTTTTAAAGTATGAATAAAAAATTTGTTCGCTTTAGTCAACTTTTTTTTACCGCTTTCATAACAATTTTATTAATTACGTTCGCTTGGAAGCTTTGGAGTCCGACGATAAAAACTTTGGGTAATTTTTCCCCAAAGCCAACCCCTTTAACTGCGACATATGATATTTTTGATCTTGGCGTTGTAGATGCCAATAATGATAACATTATAGATGTTTTTACCTTAAACCATAGCGCCAGACAAAATTTATTATTGGGGAGTGAATCCGGCGAATTTGTGGATGTTCTTTCCGACTGGAATCTCGATCAAGATCGTCAGTTTGCTTGGTCAGAAGATACGGATATTCAACCGCCAATTAACAGTCCTGGACTTTATATTTATCGACAAAACTTTGATTTACATATTCGTGCTAATCAGTTACAAAATTTAGATAAACTCCGGGGAACGTTAAAGCTATCCTTACCTATTGAGGTGAAAAAAAATCATCTGGCTGAAGCGAATATACAAGAAAATACATCAGCCGGAAAAAATCAAACGACTGTAGACTTTTCAGTACAAAATAATGGAGAATTGGTCTTACAAGGTTTTCCCGAAATCCTCCACTCTTTTGAAATTACTCAAAATATTCCATTAGAACAAATTTATATTGGCTTTCAAAAGCAGCCTCCAGAATCCTACAATTTTGACTTAATGTGGCGCGATCGTCACAGTATGGCTTGGACAGATTTTAATAGAGATGGATACAAAGATGTCTTCATTGGTCGGGGTGCAGTTCGAGGAAAAATGGCTGATTTATCCGAACGTTTTACTGATGAATTATTCGTAAGTCGTAATGATATAACCCTTCAAGATCAAGCTGAAAAACTTGGTTTTTTGAAAGAAGGTTGTCCGGGAAGACAGTCAGCTTGGGTAGATTTTAACAACGATGATCGCCTTGATTTATATACGATTTGTGGTCGCTCAAAAGATGATCCCATACCTTACCGGAATCAACTCTATCAACAAACTACTAACGGTCAGTTTATTAATGTAGCCAGTCAGGTCGGTTTAGATTTACCTCAAGCGGGGTATATGTTCTGGTTTGATGCAGATAATGACAAAGATATGGACTTACTTACTTCCCAAGAAGAAAACGTTTATCTTTATCTTAACGAAGCCGGGAAGTTTCAACAGCGTTTTAGTGAAACACTCAACAAAAGCATTATCAAATTTGCCGTTTCAGATTATGATTTAGATGGAGATTTTGATGTTTATATTGTCACAGCAGGTGAAAATGCTCTGCTCATTAATACCGAGGGAAAATATACTCTGACAAACCCAAATTCTATCGGTTTACCCTCGAAAGGCTTGACTGCAAATTGGGTTGATTATAATAATGATAGTTTACCGGATCTTCACGTTGTACCCAGTGGTTTGTATAGTCAAAATGCCCAGCATACATTTGAAGAAACTCAGTTATTAGACATGAGATTTCCTAAGTTTAACACTTGGAATGCTCGTTCGGTATGGTTTGATGCCAATAATGATGGAGCTAGAGATGTTATAATTGCCTTTCAACAAACTCCGTCCATCTTGCAAGAAACCCCCTCTTTAAAAGACCGGATTCTAAATCAGATTCAGAAACGAGATACCTCTCGAATTTGGCAATCTCGATTTTATCAAAATAAAATTTCCGATCATCACTGGCTAGAAGTCAAACTCATCGGTTCTCCGGGAAATCCTGAAGCTATTGGTGCTAAAGTTCAGGTGAAAACCGCTGATAAAACTCAAGTTCAACAAATTGGTAGTTCAGAAAATTCTCATTATTCTCAGGGACACTATCGACTTTATTTTGGATTAGGAAAGCAAGATAAGCCTGATTCGATTCAGGTGATATGGCCCGATGGTACAGTTAAAACCATCGCTCAACCTGTAGCCGACCAATTATTAACAATTGAGAAGAATACTAAGTAACAAACGTGAAAAGTAGGCTAGTATAGCTTTAGTGAATTTTTTACATGGGGGTATTCTCAAAAAGTTTATGAAGAATCTTTGGAAAACCAATCTGAAGCCTGCTTTAAGAACTGTGAAGGCAAAATTGATCGGTGAAGCTTGGAAAGATCAAATTAGACCGATTGAATGGTATAACCTTCCTTTCTGGATACAATATACATTTAGTGAAGACTGGCAGCATTATAAACCTAAAGATCGACCCCTCTCCGCAGAGCGATTAAAACGGTTTATATTTCCCAACCTAGAAAAGCCTATCTTTATCTTTGGTTCACCGAGATCGGGTACAACATTTTTAGGGAATTGTATCGCTGAAATCCCCGAGATTAGCTACCATTTTGAACCCGTCTTAACCAAAGCTGCTGCTCGATATATTTATACTAATCAATGGGATAAGAATCAGGCTAAAGCCTTTTATAAAAGAGTTTATTCTTGGCTGCTGAGAATTCATTTGAATGGGGATTTACGATTGGCAGAAAAGACTCCTCGAAACTGTTTTGTTCTTCCTTTTTTATACGAAACATTTCCTGATGCTCGTTTTATTCATATTATTCGGGATGGACGGGATGCTTCTATTTCTTTAGCAAAAAGACCTTGGTATAGAAATGATATGAGAGGTTCTGGCGCTAAAGATCCTGGAGGTTATCCATTTGGGCCAATAGCTCGCTTCTGGGTTGAACCCGATCGCATCGAAGAATTTGAAACTACAAATGATGTACATCGTTGTATGTGGCTCTGGCGTAGATACCTGGAGGAAGCTTCAGCAGGTGCCGCTCAGTTACCCACCGATCAGTATTATGAATTGCGCTATGAAGATTTGGTGACAAATCCTCAGGAAGAATCCGAACGTTTATTAGACTTTTTGGAGATTAAAAATACCGAATCTCGATCCAAGTTTTGTGAGTTTGTTACCAAGAAAGCAAAGGCTGATTCTATGGGGGGTTGGCAAGCGGAGTTATCAGAAGAACAAGTGCAGCAGCTCGAAAAAGAAGCCGGAAATTGGTTAAGTAAACTTGGATACTAGACTTAAAATATTGTGGGTTAATCCTTAACTTCAATTATGAAGGTTTACAACTTTAACTTTATGTTTTAGAATCAAATCAAGATTTTTAAGTATATGGAGATTAACCCGACAGATATGCTAGTTTACGTTTCATCTTACCCTCGTTCTGGAAGTTCATTGATGCAGCAAACCATCAATACTTTTTTTGAAAAGCCTTGGACAGAGGTTGACTCCATTAATAAGCCTCTGAATCGAGTGACAGGTGTTCCCAAATATTTTACGAATTGGAGATAGGATCAGGAGAGACTAGAAAGTCAGAAAAGTACAGGCTGGAAATATTGGTGGAGTAAACTAAATCAGAAAGTCTTGAAACTATATACTTTGGAGGATTGGATTGCTCTATACGATCTCAATATTCCTCCCCATACCAAAAACTGTCGTTATCTATTACCGGGATGTTTAAATATATTAACCCCCAAAAATCGCCAAAAACTGGCTCAGGAACCCACTTACTTTTTCGTTAAAACTCATCATCATCCCTATCCAGAATATTTTGAAGGCGAATATGTATTACAGATTGTTCGTCACCCGGCTCAGGTGTTTACCTCATACCACAATTTCATTAAAAAATATTACCAGTCTCCAAAGAGCCTGCACGATATCATTCATGGCAATATTCCCTATGGTTCCTGGAGTGAATGGCATTTAGCTTGGGAAGAAATCAGTCCTCAACTCAAGGATCGATTCTTGCAACTGAAGTTTAAAGATGTAGTCTCCAATCAATTAAAAGCCTGTGAAGAAATTAAGAATTTAATTGGCTTGGATTACAAAGCTGATAAAAAGATCCCTTCATTTGACGAATTACAGAAGAAAAGCCCCAACTATTATCGTTCAGGCAAAAAGCGGAAGTTGCTTGAAAGCTATTCTGACAATGAGCTCAATCAAATCCAGAAACTTCATGGCTATGCTATGGAAAAATTGAACTATAGTTTAAATTAACGAGACCCAGGGGTGACAAGAAATTAATCAGCTCTAAAATAGAGGTTAAGGATTTGAGCCGTAAAATATTGCTACAATAGAAAAGGTAATATTTCAAGAGTCTCTCAAAGCTCTTGTCACCCCTTGAGGCTAAAAATCTTCTTACGAGAGAATTATGAAAGTTAGTCCTTTAAATGTTGTTCTCATCTCCAATTGGTTTGAAAATCCCTATAAGGATTTATTAATTAAGCATCTTAATCATCAAAAAGTCTATGCTGAAGAATACTATCAGAGTGTATTCTTTATCCCCAAAGTTCTGAGTCAGGGTAAACCTCATATTTTACACCTACAAACACTTCACTATTTTTTCGCTTCAAGAAATAAAGTTTATTGTTGGATTAAATTTTTATTCTTTATTGTACAGCTTTTATTTTTAAGATTCATCGGAATCAAAATAGTCTGGACTGTGCATGAATGGAAAGATAAAATTTCTGATGGAAAGCATAATATCTTCCCATTACAGGCTGCGATTCTTGGGAGGACTTTTACAGCTATTATTACTCATTGTGAAAGCACAAAAGAGGAAATGATAGTTGAACTTAAACTAAAAAATCCTGAAAAAGTTTTTGTTGTATTTCACGGTAATTATATTGATGCTTATGAAAATAATATTTCTCAAATAGAAGCTAGACAACAATTAAGTATTCCTGAGAATGACTTCGTTTTTTTAATGTTTGGGGGAATTCATAAAGGGAAAGGAACACTCGACGGCATTGAAGCTTTTAAAAAAATAAAACAGGAACATACTCATCTTGTCATTGCTGGTAAAGTATCAAAATATGAGCTTAGAACTTCAGCTTTACAAGCCATTGGCGATCGCAAAAATATTCTGTTCACCGCTCCACCTGATGGAATACCGGACGAACAAATACAGATTTATATGAATGCTTGTGACTGTGTTGTACTTCCCTACACCATCTTTACAACTTCGGGAGTAGCTGTTTTAGCGATGTCCTATGGTAAAGTTTGTATTGCACCCCTTTTAGGGTTTTTTCAGGATATGTTAGATGACAATGGAGCATTTTTATATGACCCAAATACTGAAGATGGATTATTAAATGCTCTGAATTTATCAATTGATAAAAAACAAAGTCTAGAAGAAATGGGTCAGCATAATTTAGAACTTGCTCAAGGATGGAGTTGGGATTATGTTGCCACGAAAACTCATGAGGTTTATCAGTGGTGTTTGCATCATTAAAACTGACTGTTTTCCGTTTTTATAAAATCAAAAATAGAGAGTAAAGGTATGGGAGGAAAACCAAGATTAACAGGAATAGATCTTTTCAGGGGGCTAGCTATTTTTGCTGTAGTCCTACTGCATTCTGATGAAGGGATTACAGTTGTACCTCCTCTGTGGAATCACATTCTAGAATTTTCTGCTTTTGCAGTTCCCTTTTTTCTAGCGGTGTCTTTCTACTTGGGAATAAATAAGATCTATGTCACGATTGGAAAATATGATTTACAGTCAAGATTAATCCGTCTTCTGTATCCTTATTTAACCTGGACTCTGATTTATTTTGGCTATAAGGTGTTTAAATATCTCATCCAAAATGAATCAGAAAATCTATCGAAGTTAATTCAAGATCCTGTTTCTATTCTCTTTTTTGGGGGTGCAGCATTTCATCTCTATTTTTTACCATTGTTGGCTTCTGGGACTTTACTTGTAAAGATTTTTTCCCTAATATTAGAGCGCAAACAGCAGATTAAAGTTCAATATTTGATTGGACTCTTGATCTTGAGTTTAATCTTGTATGAGCTGATAATTATATCCGGTAATAGTTTTGATATTGGTTCAGGTATGGCTTTTCAAAAATGGGCGGGAAGGAACGTACTTGAACAAAATCAACTCCTGAGAATTTTCCTTGTTGAATTGGCTTGGAGTATCAGGTGCTTGCCTTATATATTGGTTTCTAGTATCTTGGTTCATCCAGCTTTAAAAAATAAAATTCACAACAAGCTAAATAACTTTTATGTTCTCATGTTTTTATGCCTCTCTTTCTTGATTGTTAACTTACTGGGAGCTTATTTTTTACCCGAATCTATTTATGAAGTCAGTCGAGGTTATTTAGCTTTACTCTCGGCTATTTCCTTATCAAAATATCTATCACCTAGTCCACTTTTAACCAGCGTTAGCTTATGCTCTTTTGGCATCTATCTTTCTCATCTTTTGTTTGTAGAAGCTTTACAAATACTTGAAACTCAACTGTATAATGGAGTCATGTTTCGGGTTTCAACTCCAGGCTTAATACTTTTTGCTGTCTTAGCCTTTGTGATCAGTTGGATAGCAACTCATTTGATGATGCAACGGAAATCAGTCGCTCGGCTAATATTTGGAAGTTAAAAGTTAACACCTTGGCTAATCTAAAACCTATCTGGAAATCAAATGAAAGTTTTGCATCTTAGTACCTCAGATATTGACGGTGGTGCGGCTCGTGCAGCTGATCGACTCCATCAAGGACTACAATCTCTAGATGTGACTTCCCAAATGTTAGTCCGAGCCAAATCTAGCATTGATAAAACCGTCATTCAAGAAACCCGTTTACTCACTAAATTAGGCCCTCCTTCTTCTAGTCTACCTTTAAAGTTTTATTCTAACCGTCCCCGGACTCGGTTTTCCGCTCAGTGGTTTCCAGATGCGCTTAGTCAAAAGGTTAAACAACTTGACCCGGATATTGTTCATTTACACTGGATTTGCAATGGATTTTTACAAATAGAAACTTTGGCTAAATTGCAAAAACCTTTAGTCTGGACATTGCATGATATGTGGCCTTTTACAGGCGGATGTCACTATACCGAAAACTGCGATCACTACACCCATTCCTGTGGAAGTTGTCCTCAACTTAAAAGCTATAAAAATTGGGATTTATCCCGTTGGATATGGCAGCGTAAAAACAGAGCTTGGAAAGATATAAATTTAACAATTGTGAGTCCTAGTCATTGGTTGGCTAACTGTGCTACATCGAGTTCTTTATTCAAGAATCTGCGAGTTGAAGTTATTCCTCATGGTCTGGATTTAGAGAAGTATAGAGTGATTGAAAAACCCCTAGCACGGAAACTACTCAATTTACCCCTTGATAAACAATTAGTTCTTTTTGGAGCTTCACCGGGAACAACTGGAGATCCCCGCAAAGGATTTCAATTACTACAACCCGCACTACAAAAACTGATTCAGTTGGAGTGGAAAGACAAAATTGAACTGGTGGTTTTTGGAGGTTCTAAACCGGAGAAACCTTTAGATTTAGGATTCAAAATTCATTATCTCGGTCAATTTCAAGATGATATTTCTCTGGCATTAGTTTATTCCGCAGCAAATGTCATGGTTGTACCCTCAATACAGGAAGCGTTTGGACAGACTGCTTCTGAAGCTCTAGTTTGTGGTACACCTGTAGTTGCCTTTGGAGCAACAGGCTTAAAGGATATCGTTAATCATCAGCAAAATGGTTATTTAGCTCAACCCTTTGAAGTGGATGATTTAGCGAGAGGAATTACTTGGGTGTTGGAAGATCAAGATCGTTATAACCATTTGTGTTTATGCGCGAGAGAGCAAGTTCAGGATGAATTTAGCTTAGAAACTCAAGCCCATCGTTATCGGTCTCTGTACACTGAAATCATTCAAGGAACGGGTAAATAGATCCTTAAATAACTTGCTTTATAGAGTTATTTATGCGATCATAATAAGTGAATATATTATTCACAACAAAAGTTGGTACTGACTCAAGAATAAAAAAAAGTTAAAACCAAATTCTAGAGAGAGTTGATCAAGCGATAAATAGTAGTAAACAATCTCTCTGATTTATTCAGTTTTATAATAAGAAAACCACAAATAAAATGCTAAAAAAATCTCAAACCAGCCGTTCTTTATTGTCTTCCATCAAGTTTGTTGCACCGAACTTTGATCGGCCAATTTTTATTATCAGCGCTCCTCGTTCCGGTTCAACCTATTTTTATCACTGTATCAGAAAAATGAAGGATATTTTCTCCTTCGGGACAGAAAATACCCCGATGTGGATCAGGATGTTTCCCTATCAAAGAAATATTCCTCAATCTGATTATATCGATCCCGATGAGTGTAACGAACAGGTAATTAATGCTCTTAAATCCTTTATTGTTATCAAGGGAATCACTCATGGATTTAGTTTAGAAAATCCCTTAGTTAAAAATCAAGATTTGCAAGTGGCTATAAAACATTCTTTATTCAGAAAGCCAATTCGTTATATGGAAAAAACAATTGCTAACTGCTTTCATCTCGATGCACTCGAAAAAATATTTCCAGATGCTTTATATATTCATCTTGTTCGGGATGGACGGCCGACTATTTCTTCAATGATGGAAGGATGGGATGTCTTTGTAAAGGTGGGAGCAGGTCTTACCTTTCCGGAAAACTCCACCATTTCTCACTGGTCTTATGCTTTACCTCCGGGCTGGAAAGATTGGGTTGATAAACCCTTAGAAGAAATTTGTGCTTGGAGTTGGGTAGAACATAATCGTTACATTCTCGAAAAATCAGAAAAAGACCTCAACTTTCAGCGAAAGTATATGCGAGTCTATTATGAAGATTTTATCAATGATCCTTTGCCTGTCATCGAACAGGTATCGAGTTTTTGTCAACTAAAAGTTACCGAAGACTGTCTCAAGTACGTCAAAGAAAAGCCCCAAAGCCGAACGACAATATCAGCCCCTAAAAAAGATAAATGGAAATCAAAAAACAAAGAAAAAATCGAGAAAATTATCCCGATGATTTCTCCACTGATGTCTCAACTTAATTATAGCAATTTTGCCAAAGATTGATTTATCAATAAAAATTCATCAATTCCTTCTAAAAGGTTTAAATATAAACGAGGTAAAATCGTGATATACACTGTAAATTAGGAAACTGATCGTGATAGAAAATTTAACATTATCTCAGTCAAATGTTCAGCAATTTCCGAGCTATATCAGATTAATGCTGTTTGACCTGTCTTTAAGAGGACATCATCCGATCTATATTCGTCATCTGATTGAGTATTGGCACAAATATAATCTGCTAGGTAATCTTGATATTGTCGTATTACCTCAATTTCTAGAAGAACATAAAGATGTTGTCAATTTAGCTGCTAGCTATACTCAAAATGCTATAAATTTTGTGGCAATTACTTCCGAGGAAGTCGCAATTCTTAATTCTCGAAAGCCGAGAATTAAAAGATTGATGCGAAACTTTCAAGAGTGGAAAATATTCTGTAATTATGCCAAACGTTTACAAGCAACTCACGGTTTGTTGATGTACTTTGATACTTGTGAAATTCCTTTGGCATTGGGAGTTAAATCACCTTGTGAATTTTCAGGGATTTATTTCCGACCCACATTTCACTATTGCCAGGAACTGACAAACTATCAGCCTTCTCGTCAAGATAAAATTCAGCAATGGCGAGAACGAGTGTTTCTGTCTCGTATCTTGAGAAATTCTCAGCTTCAAAATCTATTCTGTTTAGATCCTTTTGCGATTAAATATATTAATCAGTATAAAGGTAATACAAAGGCGATTCATCTGCCCGATCCGGTAGAACCTATCACAGTTTCACTCGATCAATCTCACCAACTCAAAGAAAAATTAGGCATCGAACTCCATCGAAAGATCTTTCTTCTGTTTGGAGCAATTACATCACGGAAGGGAGTTTATCAGCTTTTAGAAGCCATCTCACTTTTATCTCCTGAAGAATGCCAAAAACTCTGTTTAGTTTTAGTTGGAGAGTCGGGGATCTCAGCCGATCTCGAAACTAAAATAGAAAAACTTTGCCAAGTTAAACCTGTACAGGTAATTCGCAGATATGAGTTTATTCCCGATGAGGAAATCCCAACTTACTTTAGAATGATTGATGTTGTCCTAGCCCCTTACCAACGTCATGTAGGAATGAGTGGAATTTTACTCTTAGCCGCTGCGGCTGAAAAACCTGTCCTGAGTTCAAACTACGGTTTAATGGGAGAAATAGTCAGACGCTATCAACTGGGTTTAACTGTTGATTCAACTATTCCTCGCGAAATAGCTCAAGGGTTGAGTCAACTTTTGCAAACTGATCTTGAGCAACTATATAATCGGACTCGTATGAAGTCTTTTGCAGAAGATAATTCGGCTGAAGCCTTTGCTCAAATCATTTTTGAG
Organism: Lyngbya sp. PCC 8106; assembly: GCF_000169095.1. Classification (GTDB taxonomy): domain Bacteria; phylum Cyanobacteriota; class Cyanobacteriia; order Cyanobacteriales; family Microcoleaceae; genus Capilliphycus. Next base: position 62,923 of record NZ_AAVU01000029.1, on the reverse strand, counting down.
AATATTGGTGTTGAGCAGCTAGACAAAAGTGAAACTAAGGGTTAAAAGTATCTTAGCGATCGCAACTGCGATACCCAATCCTTCTTTAAAACTGAGGAATGCCTAAACTCATTATCCAGATTCCTTGCTACAACGAAGAAGAAACCCTGGAAATTGCCCTTGCCCAACTTCCCCGTCAAATTCCCGGTATTGATACCGTAGAATGGCTAATCATTAACGATGGTAGCCTAGATCGCACCGTCGATGTCGCTCGTACTTGCGGGGTTGATCACATTGTCAGTTTTGAATACAATCAAGGCTTGGCCAAAGCATTTATGGTCGGAATAGAAGCCAGCCTCAAAGCGGGCGCTGATATTATTGTTAATACCGATGCCGATAACCAATATTGCGCGGAGGATATTCCCCGTTTAATAGAGCCGATTTTACTGGGTTATGCCGAAATTGTGGTCGGGGCTAGACCCATTCGCCAAATTAAACATTTTTCCCCCAGTAAAAAGTTCTTGCAACAACTCGGAAGTTGGGTGGTTCGTTTAGCTAGTAGTACGAATATTCCCGATGCGCCCAGCGGATTTCGGGCATTTAGTCGCAACGCAGCCATGCAAATCAATGTTTTTAATGAATATACTTATACCCTAGAAACAATTATTCAGGCTGGACAAAAGGGAATTGCCATTACTTCGGTTCCGGTTCGGACTAATCCCGATTTACGACCTTCTCGTTTAGTTAAGAGTATTCCCTCTTATATTAAACAGTCAATTTTTACAATTTTACGCATTTTTATGACCTACAGACCGTTACGTTTTTTTACGGTCTTTGGGAGTATTCCTTTTACTTTCGGATTTTTGTTGTGTGTGCGTTGGCTCGTGTTATTCTTTGAAGATATGACCCGAGCAAGAACACCGAGCTTGATTTTAGCGGCAATTTTAATCATTATTGGTTTCCAACTTTGGATGTTTGGTTTAGTGGCGGATGTGATGGCAGTTAACCGAAAAATTTTAGAAGATGTACAGTTACGATTACGAAGATCGGAGTTTGAAAAGTTTACAAAATCCAAACAAAATCTAAGTAATACGGATTCATTGCAGTGATCAAGCGGCTTGTTTCTATCGTCATTAGTTTGGGGATTTTGCTCATGCTTTATTCTCAAATTGATATTGTCAGTTTAGTTGAGATCTTTCAAAATTGCGATCGCCAATGGATGGTGATTAGTTTAGGAATGGTAATTCCGATTACTATGATCACAGCTTGGCGACTCCAACAACTCATGCCACAGGGAACAAGTTTGAGATTTACTGAGGCGAATCGTTTAATTTTAGCGGCTTCTGTTCTAAATATGATCTTACCCTCGAAAATGGGGGATATTGTCAAGGCTTACTTCATGCAGCAACGGGGACATTTAAAGGGATCATTATCATTATCTCTCGTTGTCTTTGAAAAGACTTGCGATCTTTTATCACTCTTGTTATGGTGTGTTCTAGGGTTAATCGTTTATCCTGAGAAAGATCTCTTATTCTGGACAATGACCCTCGGTGTTAGTGTGGGCTTGATTGCTGGAGTGTCACTTTTAGGATATCGTCAAATCGCGGATTACTTTTTCTTACTCAGCCGAAAAATTACACCTAAAAAACTGGGAGAAAAGCTCAAAAAACTCCAAGTCTCTTGGGGAGAGATGCACGAGTATTTTTGGAGTGATAAAACTCAACTGTTGAAAATTAGTGCGACTTCTGTTTTTATTTGGTTTCTCCATTTACTGCAAATCTGGTTTTTTATACTCGCCTTAAATGCTTGGACTCCATTTTGGGCAAATTTAGCCCTTTCTCCCTTAGCAATTTTAGCCGGATTATTACCCTTAACCTTTGCTGGAGTTGGAACCCGTGACACGGCATTAGTCTTACTTTATCAACCCTATTTTGATGCGACAACAGCAGCGGCTTTAGGTTTACTTTGTACCTCTCGTTATTTCCTCCCGGCACTGGGTGGGCTTCCCTTTTTAGGACAATATCTCGATCTAGCACGTCAGAAGTATAAATCTAATCTTTTTAGACATTAATGTAGTTATTTAGTAATGAAAAATCATCGTATTGCTTGGCTTTTAACCTCCGCATTTTACTACTGGCATCCTCCTTTAGCTGAGTTAACGAAACTGTTTCCTGAAACAACAGCTTTTGTCGCCAATTGGCGGGGTTATTCTCCAGGTTTTGAAGACTCTTTTAAGATTGATATTGTGGGAGAACGAAAAATCATACCCATTATGAAATCATCTCAGGGTTATGGTTACAGTTTTACCTATCTACCGTTAAATATCGTTAATCGATTGTTGAAGTTCAAGCCTGATGTAGTTTTTTCTAATTCCTTTGGGATTTGGACAATGCTGGCTTTGCTTTTAAAACCCTTGGGAAAATGGCGAGTTGTGATTGCTTATGAAGGAAGTTCACCCAGTATTGATGCTCGAAATTCTGCCCCTCGGTTAGCCATAAGACGGGCGATGGTGAAAGCGGCTGATGCTTGTATTAGCAATTCTCAAGCCGGTAAAGCCTATCTAACAGAAATTCTTGATGCCCAAACCGAACGGGTTTTTGTACATCCCTATGAAGTTCCTGCGGTTCAAGCTCTTTTTAGCCAGTCTTCTGATTCTCAAGTTTTTTCGCAATCTTGGAAGAAACCTGTATTTATTTATGTCGGAAGTATTATTCCCAGAAAAGGATTAAATTTTCTGTTAGATGCTTGTACCCACTTAAAAAAGCAAGGACATACAAATTATACTGTTATAATAGTAGGAGATGGTGATCAACAGGAAGAACTCAAGCAATTCTGTCAAGAGAATGAATTAAACGATTGTGTGCAATGGATAGGTAGAGTCAAATATGGAGAACTCGGAGCCTACTTTCAGAAATCAGATGTGTTTGTTTTACCGACTTTAGAAGATACTTGGGGAATGGTAATTTTAGAAGCAATGATATTAGGAAAACCCATTCTCTGCTCAAAATTTGCAGGTGCTTCTGAATTAATTAAGGAAGGAGAAAATGGCTACTGTTTTGACCCTTATACTCCCGAACAATTAGCCGAGTTAATGATGTCTTGTATTCACAACCCCGAACAAAATGCTAAGATGGGTGAACAATCAGAACAGATCATGACTCAATACACCCCTGAAGCTGCTGCTCACTTTTTGAGTAACGTGATCAAATCTTTAAAACCTTTTAAGAGAAGTTGATGGGTAGAGGCTTGAGCCAATCAAAAAGAATTTGCCTTGTTATTAAGGAGAGCGACTGTAGAAATTATGAATGAATATAAGCAGCGGAATCTTGCACCAATTTTTATTGTTAGTTCAGGTCGGGCCGGGACTACACTCCTGCGAGGAATTCTAAACGCTAGCAATCAAATCTATTTTCCCCATGAAAGTGATTTTATTGCTAGAGCTTATCCGTTTTATAAAGACAAGCAAAGTTTGACTGAAGAAGATTACCAATTTTTAGTTAAGCTTTTTATTAAAAATTCTCAGAAATCAGGATGGGGAATGACAGAAGAATATCTTCTTTCCTATCTAAAACAACAAAACTGTCAAACCTTGGCAGAAGTTCAGAGTGATATTTGTCAAGCCTATTTTGAACAGGAGCATTTAAAAAACTTACAATGGGGTATAAAAACTCCTGTTTTAATTTTTCATTTAGATCAAATTAGAGGTTTGTTTCCCGATGCTAAAATTATCCATATGGTACGGGATGGTCGAGATGTAATTTTATCCTATAAAAAAGTTCATCAAACTGAAGAAGGTAAAGCTAAATTTGGCCCTTCAGGGATAATTACTGGGGCATTTTATTGGATTGATGGTATCCGACGAATTGAAAGATTTAAGTCAGACCGGAACATCTACGAATTCACCTATTGCGATTTAGTCACCGATTCAGACAACACATTGGAGAAACTGTTTCACTTCCTCAATATTAATTATGATCCATCGATTTCCCAAAACTATTATCAAGCTAAGCAAAATAAAGACCTTCTGTTATCCAGTCATAAGAAAACCATTCATGCTAAAATTTACCAAGGAATTGATAGCAACAATATACAAAAATTCAAAGATGAAATGTCAAGCTTTGATCAATTAATATTTGAGTTAATTGGTTCTTCTTACTTGGAGAAATATGATTATCCTATCCAGCATACCTGGACAACATGGAAAATTTTTACCGTCCTTAGACAACCTCTTTATTTTGTGGCAAGACAATTTAATAACTGGCGTTATCATCGCCGAGATCTGCAACGCTATCAAAGAGTTAAAAATCAAATTGAATAAATTTATGAGTATTGATCAGCAATAAAAAGAGTAGTCTGATTTCTTCATAAACAATCAAAGAAGGCTTCAGATTGCTTTATTTTCCTTCAGAAAGGTATCTTACTATTTAATTTTATAGATATCAATTGCAATCTTTAATCCCATTTCTGTACCATTCAATTTATGCGGAGGAAAAACAAAAGCTTTGAGTAGTTTAAAAGTTCTCATTTCAGCCTATGCCTGTCGTCCGGGAGAAGGTTCTGAACCCGGAGTCGGATGGAACATCGTTCGAGAACTGGTTAAATACCACAAAGTCTGGGTATTAACCCGAGAAAATAATCGTCCGGGAATAGAAGCTGAACTCAAAAAAAATCCCTTACCTGGGATAGAATTTATCTACTGTGAACCCTCCGCTTTAGTGCAGAAACTCAACCGAAACCAACGACTGGTTTATTTACACTACTATCTTTGGCAAATTTCAGCTTATTTTATTAGTCGCAAACTGCATCAACAAATTGGCTTTGATCTCGTTCATCATGTCACCTACGTTCGTTATGCAGCACCCAGTTTTTTAGCATTACTTCCTATTCCTTTTGTTTGGGGGCCAGTCGGTGGGGGAGAAGTTGCACCTTTAGCCTTTCGCAAAGACTTTAGTTCTTCAGGAAAACGCTATGAAATGATTCGAGATATTGTCCGAAACATAGGAGAACTTGACCCCTTTGTTCGCCTAACAGCCCAACGAAGTATTCTAGCCAGAGCAACCACCGAAGACACCGCTCAAAGGCTGCGAAAACTCGGAGCCACTCAGGTCGAAGTCATCTCTCAATTAGGACTATCTCAAGAAGAAATTACTCAACTCGGAGAAGCTGCTCAAATTGAGCGAAATCTGATAAGATTTGTCAGTATTGGTCGTTTGTTACACTGGAAAGGGTTTCACTTAGGATTACAAGCTTTTGCTCAAGCTAACTTACCCAAAAATACAGAATATTGGATAATTGGTGATGGCTCAGAGATCCAAAGACTTGAGACTTTAGTTGAGACATTAGGCATTCAAACCCAGGTTAAATTTTGGAATAAGCTCTCTCGCCAAGACACCTTAGATAAACTCAAACAATGTGTAGCTCTAGTTCATCCAAGTTTACATGAATCTGGCGGGTTAGTTTGTTTAGAAGCAATGGCAGCAGGTTGTCCTGTTATCTGTTTAAACCTGGGCGGGCCAGCACTTCAAGTCACAGAAGAAACAGGCTTTAAAATCTCTGCCGAGACTCCTGAACAGGCAATAGAAGGTTTAGCCTCAGCCATGAAAACTTTAGCTGAAAATTCCGAATTGCGAATGCAGATGGCGAAAGCCGGACAAGAGCGAGTTCAAAAAGAATTTTCTTGGGACATTAAAGGTCAAAAGTTAGCTCAACTTTACGAAGAAATTATTAGTTAATTTTCAAAGTATAGGAGTTCATTGAATGATCAATAAAACCAATTTCAAAAGTAAACCCGCAGTCATTCTATTTAATAGCCTTTTACTTCCGCCTTCGCAAACCTTTATACGAGACCCTGCGGAGAAATTGCAACAGTTTAATGCCTATTATGTGGGTTCTCGTCGAGTGCAAGGATTGGAATTACCAACCGAACGAACTTTAGTCATTAATTCGGGGAGTTTTAAAGGTAAAATTGATGAACAAATATTTAAACTATCTGGCTTTGCTCCCCAACTTTATCGTCAGATTCAGCGGTTAAATCCAGTCTTAATTCATGCTCAGTTTGGGTTGAGTGGAGCTTTGATGTTACCCTGGATAGAATCACTAAATATTCCTCTTATTGTTCACTATCGAGGTGCCGATGCTACCGTTAAACCCGAACAGTCTCGCTATATATCTCTGAACCATTGGATTTATTTTAACCGTCTAGAAGCACTGAAACAAAAAACAACATTATTTTTAACCGTTTCTAAATTTATTCAGAAAAAACTCTTAGAAAATGGCTTTCCTCCTGAAAAAATTAGACCTCACTATCACGGCGTAGATATTAACAAATTTTGTCCTAGTCCAGAAATACAGCGAGAACCAATTGTTTTATTTGTTGGACGTTTAACCGAGAAAAAAGGCGGTGAATATTTAATCAAAGCCATGAGTCAGGTTCAAACCGAAAAACCCGAAGTTAAACTGGTGATCATCGGAGATGGAGAGTTAAGAACTAAACTAGAAACTTTAGCTGCTCAAAAACTTAAAAACTATCAATTTTTAGGAACACAACCCCCAGAAACGGTGCGAAATTGGATGAACCGATCTCGTATACTAATATTGCCCAGTATAACTGCTTCTCAAGGGGATTCAGAGGGATTACCCAATGTGGTTTTAGAAGCTCAAGCTATGGGACTTCCTGTAGTGAGTACCTATCATGCGGGAATTCCAGAAGCAATCATTCATGGAGAAACAGGTTTTCTCACCCCAGAAAAAGATATTAAAGGATTAGCTGAATATAGTTTACAGTTATTAGATAACTTAGAATTATGGCAACAGTTTAGTCAGCGAGGGCGAACACAGGTTGAGAGCAATTTTAACCAAGATAAACAAGCGGCCGTGTTAGAAACAATTTATCAATCTATTCTTGATCAAAGGAACAATTAAATGCGTATTCTCAGTATCCATAATAACTATCAAGTTCGAGGCGGAGAAGATGAATCTACCCAAGCCGAAGCCAATCTTCTCAGAGAACAAGGACACGAAGTAGATAGCTACGAAGAACACAACGATCGCATTTCTAGCTTGAATCCCGCTCATTTAGCCCTGAAAAGCATTTGGTCTCAAGAATCTTATCACATTGTTCAACAAAAGCTGAAAAAGCCCACCGATATTGTACACGTTCAAAACTTTTTTCCTCTGATTTCTCCCTCCGTTTATTATGCGGCTCGTTCTGCGGGGGTTCCTGTTGTACAAACCTTGAGAAATTATCGCCTAATTTGCCCCAACGGACTCTTTTTTCGTCAAGGTAAAGTTTGCGAAGACTGTCTCGGAAAACCCATTCCTTATCCGGGATTGATACACGCTTGCTATCGAGAAAATCGCCTAGCAACAGCCGGAACAATTGCCATGTTAACAACTCACCGAGCGATTAATACTTGGTTAAAACAGGTGAATATTTTTGTCAGTTTAAGTCAGTTTGCTCGACAAAAATTTATTGAAGCAGGATGGCCTGGAGAGAAAATAGTTGTTAAACCTAACTTTGTTTCTCCAGACCCCGGAATCGGATCGGGAAACGGTGGATATGCGCTGTATGTCGGTCGGCTTTCCGTAGAAAAAGGACTCGATATTTTACTTCAAGCTTGGGAACACCTGAAAACTCCTATTCCGCTTAAAATAGTGGGAGACGGCCCCTTATCGGGTTTGGTGGTTGAAGCCACTCAACGAATGCCTAATGTCGAATGGTTGGGACGCAGACCAATGGCTGAGGTTTATGACATGATGGGAGAAGCGATGTTTTTGGTTTTTCCTTCAAAATGGTATGAAACCTTTGGTCGAGTTGCGATAGAAGCCTTTGCGAAAGGGACTCCGGTTATTGCTTCTAATTTAGGAGCGATCGCCGAATTAGTCGATAATGGTCGTACTGGACTGCATTTTCGTCCGAGCGATCCCTTAGACTTAGCTACTCAAGTCGAAAAAGCTCTGAGTTACCCTCAAGAATTAATGCAAATGCGTCATGCTGCTAGAGCCGAGTTTGAGGCAAAATATACTGCGGAAAAAAACTACCATCAGCTTTTGGAAATTTATGAAATTGCTTGTCGTATATCAAGTTGAAGTTTGTCAGGCGTAAGGGGCTTAGAATTTGTGAAATCCTCTGATCATACAAGAGAAATAGACTACTATTATCGACCTCCTAAAAAGCGCAAAGGATATTTTCAACTCTCTACTCTAGTGCTTTTTGGGTTTTCTTCAGCTTTTTTCCCCCGAGTTTTAACCTTATTAAAATTTCCGTCTATTATTAACCTTGCTCATTTGGCTATTATTCCCTGGTTGTGTATATTTATACTACTCAAAAGTAAGGTTAAAGATCGTCAACAAATCGCAATTGTTCAGGAACTAACAATTGCAGTAATAATTTTTTTTTGCGTTAATATTGCTAGTGCAATTTTAAATAATGCAGGTTTAATTAATGCCTGTTTAAATTTTTTGTTTTTTTGTGAGCATTTTCTTTTACTCATTGCAATTATTTGTTTACCTCTGACCCCAGAGAAGTTATTGAGATTTCGAGCCTTTATTATTTTTTCTTCTTTTACTAATACAATATTTGCTTATGTGCAACGCTATGTTTTAAATCTACATCTCCGTCAAGGTCTCGCAGATAATATAAAAGGTGTTTTTATTGGAGGGGGAGCGGGTCATGTTGTCGGAGCTTCGGTTGCGCTAACGTTTGGGGTATACTATTTTTCTGCGGCTAAAAAAATCCCAATTTTGTTTCGTGCCGCTGTGGCGATGGCTACTTTTTGGCATATGAATATGGCGGACGCTAAACAAGCCCTTCTTGTCTTTGGAGTAGCAGGAATTATATTGTTAATTAGCAAATTTCAGAATATTGTAGAAGCACTTAAATATATAACTGGAGGTACAATATTCGCTTATGTATTCTTTTGGGCTGTAGAAAATGTAGAAGCTCTTGGAGGTTTTCAAACCTGGATGCGACCTGAAATTTATGGCCCTGAAGGAGAAGCAACCCTTTTAAAAACAGCAACCTTTCGTATTGTTCCCACGTTCTATGATTCACCTTTACATCCTTTGTTGGGTTTGGGGCCAGGTCATACAGTCGGACGATTAGGAGGATGGATGCTTCGAGAATATGATAGTCTATTGCGTCCACTCGGTTCAACCGAACATCCGGCAAGTATTGCCGTTTGGCAAGCAGTAGGGGATAGTTGGTTAGGAGATCAATCCAGTATGTTTTCTCCCTTGTTTGGTTGGGCGGGAATCTGGGGAGATGTAGGATGGCTCGGTTTAATTTCTTTTCTATATATTTGGTGGGTTGTTTGGCGACGACTCTGTTTCGATGATATTTCTAGACTTCTAGCTCTTACTCCTCTAGTTTTTGGATTAGTTTTTACGCAAATGGAAGAACCAGGTTATATGCTTTATGTTGCCAGTATCATTGGACTTCGATGGCAAGAATATCATTGTCAAAAACAAAATCAAGTAAGTGAAGTTGTTGCACCTCAGCAAATTAACAAGCGTCCTAAATCGCTCAAAGATGTATTTCAGATTGTATTACTGTTAAAATAAATATTGGTAATCCTTGAAATTATCATCCAATTTCCGTTTGATTTTTAAATAAAACTCTAGGGTGAACTATGATTTACAAAATACTATTTTTAATTGGACTAACTTTTGTTACTTCTAGCTGTGTCTGGAAAGACAGTTTTACCCAAAAATTCTTCCAAAATTCAAGATTAGATGTATCACAGAATGGAATTCTACTGAATAGCAGAATGAGTTCTTCTCAAGCTCAACGAGAAGTTTTTCCAAATATTTCAGAAGCAGAAGGAGGGATTATTAATGTTAAAGATTATGGCGCAAAAGGGAATGGCGTAACTGACGATACTGAAGCTTTTAAACAGGCTATGAGTCGAGATGAAATAGCTAACGGGAGCAAAATTATCTATGTTCCCAATGGGACTTATATTGTAAGTAATACGATAGAATGGCCGAAAGGATCACATAGTGGACTTTACTATAAACGCACAACCCTTTTAGGTGAAACCAGAGAAGGAAGTATTATCCGGCTTGTGAATAATAATCCTAAATTTTCAACAGGAGAAAGCAAACCTGTTTTAGATACAAAAGATAATCGAGCCAATGGATTTCGGAACCGTATTGAGAACCTAACTGTTCATGTAGGTGCTGGAAATAAAGATGCAATTGGAATCAGAATTAATTCTAATAATGGCGGGGGTATCTTTAATGTTTCGATTATTTCCGGTGATGGTCAAGGAGATCGAGGTCTGGACTTAACTTCTACAGAAATAGGCCCATTACTGATTAAAAATGTCTCTGTAGAAGGATTTAAGCGAGGTATTTTAGTTGGCGGTGGAACAACTAACTCGCTCACGATGGAAAATATTACTTTAATGAATCAAAATCAAGTGGGAATTGAACAAGTTATGCAAGTTCTCACCATTCGCAACTTAAAAAGTATTAACTCAGTTCCGGCTGTTTTTGTGAAAGGTCATGGAGCAACATTCACTTTATCTGGAGCAGAACTTCAAGGATCAGGTGGAGAAACCGCAATCATTACAGAATATCGTCAAGATGGTCGAGAAACTCCAGGCGAACGGCGAACAATCAACGTATTTTTATCTGATATTAAGCAGAGTGGATATCAAAATACAGGTGAAATTTATAACTGTGAAACCGGACAATTGGAAACCCTCAAAGGAAACATTGAAGAATGGAGTTGTGGTAGTCCATTAACCGGATTTTCAACCCAAAATAAGATGCTCAAACTACCTGTTAAAGAAACACCGGACATCCCACATGACCTGAATAATATTATTGTTGTAGAAGGGAATACAGGAGCCGATATTCAAGCCGCTATTGATACTCCAGGAGTGAAAACGGTATTTCTTCCTAACCAAACTTATGAAGTCAGTGAACCGATACTTATTCGAGGTAGCGTCAAGAAAATTATTGGGATGAGAGCGCGTTTTTCGCTCGATTCAGTTGATCCGATTTTTCGCTTTGAGGAGGGGGATGAACCCATCGTTATGATTGAACGTATGGAAGGGCCAAGCATTGAGCATAACTCCCAACGTACCCTTGTAATTAAACACGCTTGGTTAAAGTCTTATCAAAATACAGATAATGGTATTGGTGATCTTTTTTTAGAAGATATTGTCTCAGAAAATGTAAAAATTCATCATCAAAATGCTTGGGCTAGAAGTTTGAATGTAGAAGGATTACCGACTGACTCTGAACCTAAAATTCTCAATGATGGGGGTCAGCTTTGGATTTTAGGACTCAAAACAGAGAAACCCGGTACAATTTTAGAAACCAGAAACAATGGTTCTACAGTAGTCCAAGGAGGATTTATTTATATTAACTCTGATATTCCAGATACCACACCTCCTCAAGCTCAATATATCAATGATAATTCCAGAGTAGCGATTATTACTCGTTCTTATCTACCCACAGCAACCGGATATGAAGTCTTAGTTCGAGAAACAAAAGAGAATACAACTAAAGACATAATCAACCCTAACCGTCGAAAGTTAGAGAAAATTTTTCCGTACTTAGGTTACTAAATCTATCTCAACTTTTGACTATTTGGATTTTTTCCGAAAGAAAGTTAACAGCGAAGATTCTTCCTGATAAATTCCACCATTCTTGTTTAAATTCTTTCCGATTGGCTTCTGGCTGTAAGCAGATTGATTATAATAACTATGACCGTAGGAAGTCAACGGAACATTTTTAGCTCGATTGGCAACAATCCCGAGAATAGGAGTGCTAAATTTAGAACGATCTTTTAACTGATCTAAAGCACTTTCAAGAACCGAACGCTTGACCTGACCCAAACCTGTCACTAAAATCAAACCATTTGTTTCTGCGGCCAATAAAAAAGCATCAGCCAGTCCAGTTAAAGGAGGAGTATCATACACAATCAGATCAAAAGCAGATCTTAATTTAGACATCAAATCTAACATTTTTTGAGAGGCTAACACTCGAATTGGATCTGGAGGAATTGAACCTGCTGTTAACACAAATAAGTTATTTTCTTGAGGAGATTGCTGAATGACATGATTGAAATCAATGTCAGTCGAAATCACATCTGTTAACCCTTGCATATTTGCGAGTCCTAAAAAATAATGAAGACTTGGATGACGCAAATCCGTATCGACTAATAAAACTCGTCTACCTTGTTCTGCTGCGGCTTGAGCGAGATAAATTGCAACTGTTGATTTTCCCTCTCCCGGCTGGCTCGAACTAATCACAACCGAACCAATAGCAGCGTCTGGACTCAAAAGCCGAATATTTGTATATAAGGATCGGAAAGCTTCATAAAAAATAGAAACTAATTGTTGAGGTTGATTTTGAACACCCAAACTCAATTCATTGGCATCACTCTGCAAAAAGACATTACCAATATCGACAGTTCGATTGTTACGTTTAAGATTTTTATCAAACGGAATAATTCCCAGTAAAGGAAGTCTCGCAATATCCTTAACCTCTTTCGGTGTATAAAGCATATTGCTCAATTTATCAAGCGCTAAAGCAGCTCCCAAACCCAGCAGCATCCCTAAAACCGATCCCAACACTAAGTTTTTCTTAACACTCGAAGAAGAAGGTTTTGGTTCACCCGCAGGAGTAAGTAGCTGCCAAGGTTGCTCTCGTTGAGCCGCATCAATTTTAAATGCTTCTCGTTTAGACAGGAATTGATTGAGGTTATCTGTTGCAATCGTTAATTCTCTTTGAATATCTGTATATTCCCGACTCACTACAGACAGTTGCTTAACTTGTTGATTGAGACGATTCAGAGTATCAGTCAAAATCTCATAACGGGCTTCTAATTCTCGAACTTGGCTGGCTAAATCCCTGGCAGCTTGTTCTCCTTCTTGACGAAGTAACGGCAGTAATCTTTCCCGTTGTTCTTCCAACAATTGAATTTCTGGACTTTCTTCTAAATATAGAACAGATCCCTTTGCGATCTCATTATCAATCGCTCGTAATTCACTCAGAATTGCTTGGTAGCGAGAACTTTGAGTAAGTATCGAAGCCGAAGCCGTTTCAGTCGTTGTTGATGAATTTGCCAGTTGTTGTTGGAGATTGGTATAAACCGCTTGTGCTTGACGTAGTTGTAACTGAGCATCAAGACGCTGTTGTTCAATCTCAGTAATTTGAGTCGCTAGTTGTTGACCTGTCGTTGCTGGATCGACTAAGTTATACTTTTGCCGTAGTCCTTGTAAACGTTCTTGCTGAGTTTGCACCCGATCATGTAAATATGGAAGTTGCTCTTCAACAAACTTAATTCCCTTCAAAATATCAGTTTGGCGAACTTGCAAACTATACTCAAGATAAGCTTCAGCCACTAAGCCTAAAACCGATTTCACTAACTCAGGATTCGGACTTCGATATCCCACAATCAAAAGATCTGGATCTGACGGTTTGACATTGAGGTTACTAGCCAATGCACTGTAGTTAATCCCTGGGTATTGAGCCTGAAGTTGTTCAACAACCGGATCAAGAACTTTAGGGCTTTTGAGCAGTTTAAGTTTAATGGCATCGGCATTCACTGCAACGATATCCTCTCGACTACTCAAGGTTTCTGGGTTAGTCGAAGAAATCACTTGAGTCTCAATCGTAACTGGCTCTGTTAAAATCTCAAATTGGGCTTGATAAATAGTCGTCTCAGTTGCTGCCTTGTAAGCCGCCCCTAATGCAACAATCGTCGTCATTCCAATAATCAGCAAAACACGACGACGAATTGCCCCCAGAAGTTGACCAAGATCTAATCCTCCCTCGTCATCATCCTCGGGAGGGGGAGCATAGGTAGTTGGTAGTGATTGAGAATTTCGTCCAACCGGAATCATAAGTTCCTACAAAAAAATAACCTAACTGCGAGATAACCGCATTTTCACCCTCACTCTAGCCCCAGTATAGTTAATTCTTTAACTCAAGACCCTAAAAGTTTCTGAAAACATCAATAAACGCAGAAGGCACTACAAATAAAGACCGAATACGATTCAAAGGAGTGACAATTTTATCCACAGTATCGGAAATATTCGCCAAGGTAGAAGGGGTAACAATCACCACATCATTGTTGCGGAGTATGGGATTCGTCTGCTCGTTGGCATTTTGAGTAAAGTCAAGTTGGACTCGGCGTTGCTCAACTGTACCATTGGGATTATAACGAATCAGTTCGATTAAACCTTCATTTGCCCGAGAGTTAAATCCACCTGTTCTTAACAGAGCTTCATTAAGCGGGGTATTCGGTGGAATTTCTACCAATCCCGGTCTTTGTACTTCTCCAACGATGTTAACGCGGATTGTATTGGGTGCAAAACTGGCTTCCGCAATTTGACCAATTTCTTCGGGATTGACTTCGGTTGCCGTTGGCACAAAAACCGTATCTCCCTCCTGTAAAATTGTATCTTGAGTTGCATCTCCCTGTTTTAACAATTCCCAGAGGTTAATCGTAATCACGGTTGGTAAACCCGAATTGCTGACCCGCCGAATCTCTATGGAGCGAATATCGGCTAGCGGCTTGATTCCACCTGCAACTTGAATCGCCCTAGTAACCGTTGGAGGTGTATTTCCATTAGCACCACTACCTGGAATGCCCGCTTCACCCGTTCTCGAACTTCCTGTAACTGTATACGGGCCTGGTCGAAACACTTCACCAATAATTGCAATATTCAACGGTTCGGTTTGAGAAGCCGCAAAGCTGGCTGTCCTGAGTTGAGAAACCTGAGCTAAGTTAATATTGTCAACTGAAGGAACAAAAATACTATCCCCTTCTTGCAATAGAATATCTTGTCCGAGATCTCCCCCTTCTAATAACGGCATCAAATCAACCTCCAGGGTTTGCTCAAATCCCGTATTTGTGATCCGACGAATCTGAATGGAGCGAATATCAGCCATCAACTTCACTCCCCCCGCTTGCTGAATGGCTTGGGTAATGGTCGGAATCCCACTGGATGCACCCGTTCCAGCGACCACATAGGGGCCAGGTCGTTGAACTTCTCCCCCTACC
This sequence comes from Lyngbya sp. PCC 8106, assembly GCF_000169095.1. GTDB lineage: Bacteria > Cyanobacteriota > Cyanobacteriia > Cyanobacteriales > Microcoleaceae > Capilliphycus. Next base: position 47,919 of record NZ_AAVU01000029.1, on the reverse strand, counting down.
GCAATACTAATCGGTTGACTTTGATCGGCCGCAAAGCTAGCATTAGCCAGTTGAGAACCTACTACCGGATCAATCTGACTCATCGTCGGGATGAAGATTGTATCTCCATCTCGCAATGAACTGTCATAACTGAGATTACCCGTTTGCAAAAGCTGCCATAAGTTTACATTAATGATTTCTTCTGAACCATCTCGACGGGGACGCCGCAGTTGAACTTGTTCCAAATTCGCTGATTGAGTAATCCCCCCCGCTATTTTAATGGCTCGGCTAACGGTGGGTAATTTCGATCCTTCTAGACTGAGAGTATAAGATCCCGGACGATGAACTTCTCCGGCTATCCCAATGATTAAAGGTCGAGAAGTAACTAAACTGACTGTAATTCGCGGTTGTCTAAGAATTCTTGCACTTTCATATTGAGTCGCAATTAGAGTAGCAGCTTGTTCGAGTGTCAGCCCCTCTAGCACAACACCCCCAATTTGCGGTAAATTAACTGTGCCATTCACCAACACTTCAAACTCACCACTATATTGAGGAGCTTGAAATATATTGATGCTAATGCGATCACCGGAGCCTAACCGATAAGCATCTTCTGTTTGGGGAGGATTGAATGACAAGTTGACTGAACTCGTTTGAGGGACGGCTGAGGCTTGAGCCAAACCCAGATTGGGAATCGCCAACACCACTAATATTAATAGACTCAGGTATCGAAATGGCTGATTTCGTTCAATCCGTAGAGTTAGCTTGTTCATCGTGATCGCAGCCGATTATTTTTCCCACTCAAAACCCATTGTATTTTCAAGATTAGACTCTCTACTCTGCTCACTCAATAATATGGAATATTTGATCTCAAAACTCAGGCAAAATTAGACCTGAAGTGCTTGGCACTTAGAAAGGGGTGCATCTATGCTAGCACAATGTTTCAGCTTCTTCTATAGTCAAACAACTAGAGCTAGAGTCCACTGCTAAATCTCCTGAGTCAATGATATGATCAGAGCGATGTTTCCAAGATTGATCAGATGAAAAAACGGGTCACGCTGACATTTCCTCGAACCTCCGTTCAAGTCCCGATCACCTATCGGTTGGCGAAGGATTTTAATGTAGCATCAAACATTATCCGCGCTCAAGTTACACCGAATCAAATTGGCACTCTTGTTGTAGAATTATCCGGAGACATTGATCAACTTGAAGCTGCTATTGATTGGATGCAATCCAAAAATATTAAGGTTTCATTAGAACGACGAGAAATTCTCATTGATGAGGAAATTTGTGTCGATTGTGGTTTGTGTACAGGAGTTTGTCCGACTGAAGCTTTAACCCTTGATTCGGATACCTTTTATTTGACCTTTACTCGCTCACGCTGTATTGTTTGTGAACAATGTATTTCTGCTTGTCCAGTCCAGGCAATTTCAACCAATCTTTAAACGTCAAATATCTTCTCAATGAGATTCTGGGAATTGAAACGTGAAAAAGACGACTTGGCTTTCTTTATTCCTGTTGATTTTAACTTATATCACTTTTGGATGGACGCTATTTGAAGCGGAAATAAATCTCTATGAATGGGGAGGTATTATTACAAGTGTTGTCATCTTGTGCTTATTATTTACGACTCCAATCAATCAGTTGCAAAAGCCGATTGTTAAATGGTTTAAAACCGATTTTGGGACTTTTATCTCTATACTGTTAGGCTCTTTTCTAATTGTTGTGATTGCCACCTACTTAAACACTTTTGCTAAAATTCTCTTAATTCTTTCTGCAACTACATTAGTTCGGATGGAACTGCAAACTTTAGGAATCAAAAATTGGTCAGCTTTTTTTATACTGTTGATCACTTCTCTTTTGGGTTTGGGATTAGGACTAGGATTTCACTTTTTGATTGATAATTAAATGCAACCTCAAATTTCAACAATTCCACTCATCAAACTCGCTTCTGGCGATCATTTATCTCTGCAAGTTTACAAATTTCAAGGTGCAACACCTGGAAAAAAAGCCTATATCCAGTCAAACTTACACGGGGCTGAAATTAGTGGAAACGCTGTAATTCATCATTTAATTGCAGATTTGATCAAATTAGATCAAACTCAACTCAGCGGTGAAATTTGGCTGGTTCCCGTTTGTAATCCTCTCGGAGTCAATCAACGCGCTCATCATTTTTCCTCTGGCCGCTATAATAGTTATGATGGCAAAGACTGGAATCGCATCTTTTGGGACTATGAAAAAACAGAAGTCGATATCGCAGAATTTGCGCGATCGCAACAGCATTTAAGCTTACCAGAAATTCAGCAAAACTACCGCAAAAAAATATTAGAACGCTTTCAAACTCTAATTCAAAATACAAAAAATCAAAGTCAAAGCTCTTATTCAGAATATTATCGCACGATTTTACAATCTCTCTGTTTGGATGCAGATTATGTGATTGATTTACACAGTTCTAGCAATCAAGCGATTGATTATTTATACTGTTTTAAAAGTCGAGAAGAAAGTGCAAAAGCCTTCTTGATCGATTACGGAATTCTGATGAATAACTACGATGGAGATGCCTTTGATGAAGCCTTTCTTAAACCCTGGTTAGCCTTAGAAAAGCAATTGTCCTCTCTGGGAAAAACCGTTCAATTTGACATTGAATCTTGGACATTAGAACTCGGTTCAGGAATGAAAATGAATCCAGAATCAGTCGAAAAAGGAATTCGCGGGATCAAAAACTATTTAGCTCACAAAAACTTGTTAAAAATCGACAATTTTCCATTATCAGAAGCCACAAACCATCCTCTAAAACTCACCCTAAAAAGCCATGCTAAACGATATTATGCACCCACAGGCGGAATGATTCAAAATCGAGTTGAACTGGGAAGCTTCGTCAACACAGGAGAAACCCTCTACCAAATTCTCAGCTTTAACAAAACCGAAAACTTACCGCAAATTATAGACATCAAAGCCGAATCAAGCGGAGTCATTTTTGATGTTTCCACCAATCATACCGTCAATCAATGTGACTATGTATTATCCGTCATGGAACAAGTCTCAACCTAAAGATAGATGAAAATATTTTGATACCTCAGTCTACTCATCAGTATTTTTCGATGGGTGACAAACATTGAAATAACTCTGCGATGCGGTACAGAAGATTGGTAAACTAAATCGTGTAAAACCACTCACAACAGACAAACCCTTGCTAGACGAACAAGCCAAAACCACAATACTCCGCAAAATTCCTCACGCCCTGTACATTTGCGGAGTCAAAGACGGCGAAGAAGTTAACGGTTTCACCGCCAGTTGGGTGATGCAAGCCTCCTTCAAACCCCCGCTAGTCGTCAACTGTGTCAAACAAGACTCAAAATCCCACGCCATGATAGAAGCCAGTGGAGTATTTTCTCTGAGTTTTCTAGAAGATGGCCAAAAAGAAATGGCTCAAAAATTCTTCAAACCTCAACGTCGAGTCGGGAACAAATTTGAAGACGTAGAATTCTACTTGGGAGAAACAGGCTGTCCAATCATCACCGACTCCTTGGGCTATGTAGAATGTCGGGTTGTCGGCAGCGTACCTCAAGGTGATCATACCGTTTTTGTGGGCGAAGTCATTGCCGCAGGTGTACATCGAGACGGAGAAATCTTATCACTGGCTAGTACAGGCTGGAACTATGGCGGTTAAAAATTAGTGACCCCTCAGACCCCCTCAAAAATTAGTTTTCTACCTCTCAAAACTTAAACTATGCCTTTAATCAAAGTTCAAACTTCAGTTTCAACACCTGAAAAATCGGAAGTTGAAACCCTACTCAAAAGCCTGTCAGCCGCATTAGCCAAGCATTTAGGAAAACCCGAATCCTATGTGATGACAGCCTTTGAACCCAATATTCCCATGACATTCGCCGGGACAACAGACCCCGTTTGCTACATGGAAATTAAAAGTATTGGCTTACCAGAGAGTAAAACCAAGACGATGAGTGCCGATTTTTGCCAAACCATCAATAAAGCTTTAGATATTCCAGTCAATCGCATCTATATTGAATTTGCGAATGCTCCCGGAACCCTGTGGGGTTGGAATGGAACGACCTTTGGTTAAAGTGAGAAATCAAGAAAACAAATCTTCAATTCTCTCTGATGTGAAAAATTTCGACCGTTGAGGAACTTCAATCGGGCTTAGAAATTCTTTACAAAGTAAGAGGCTGTGATAGTATCTGGATGGATTTGCACGACTTATTCAGTAGGCGATACAAGCCTATAGCCTGTGGTGGAGGAGAGTCCAGGGATGCTCAATAGGATGTCAGAGGGATATTTAACGGGTCTGGGAAACCATAGCCAGCCACACCCCCTGCGAATTGGAGTGATTGGGGTTGGTAATATGGGACAACATCACACCCGAGTTCTGAGTTTACTCAAGGATGTCCAGTTGGTGGGTGTTGCGGATATTAATGTAGAAAGAGGGCTAGATACTGCTAGCAAGTATCGAGTTCATTTTTTTGAAGATTATCAGGATTTACTCGAACACGTCGATGCCGTTTGTATCGCGGTTCCCACTCGTTTGCATTATTCTGTGGGGATGAGCTGTTTACAAGCGGGGGTTCATGTTTTAATTGAGAAACCTATTGCGGCGAGTATTGCTGAAGCCGAATCTTTGGTTAATGCTGCTGCTAAATATCAACGGATTTTGCAAGTCGGCCACATCGAACGCTTTAACCCGGCGTTTCAAGAGTTGAGTAAAGTTCTCAAAACTGAGGAATTACTGGCTTTAGAAGCCCATCGGATGAGTCCTTACTCGAATCGCGCTAACGATGTCTCCGTTGTTTTAGATTTGATGATACATGATATCGACTTATTACTTGAGTTGGTTGCTTCTCCTGTGGTGCGACTGACAGCCAGTGGGAGTCGAGCGGCAGATTCGGGTTATTTGGATTATGTTACCGCAACACTAGGCTTTGCCAACGGGATTGTTGCTACGTTGATTGCGAGTAAAGTGACTCATCGGAAGTTGCGTTCTATTGTCGCTCATTGTAAAAGTTCTCTGACTGAAGCTGATTTTCTCAATAATGAAATTCTGATTCATCGTCAAACGACAGCGAATTATGTCACAGACTATGGCCAGGTTCTTTACCGCCAGGATGGATTGATTGAGAAAGTTCACACGAGTAATATTGAACCTTTACACGCGGAGTTAGAACATTTTGTTCATTGTGTTCGCGGAGGGAATCAACCCTCTGTCGGCGGTGAACAGGCTCTCAAGGCTTTACGTTTGGCAAGTTTAATTGAGCAGATGGCTCTTGAAGGTCAAGCTTGGAATTTAGAAGAACTGGAGTATCATTTGAATTCCTCAGCCGTTCGTGTCAATTAAAGAAGGCAGCAGCTAGAAGCCGAAAGTATCATTCAATACTATAGGGTAATCTCAAGTTTTTTATCAAGGGCGGGACAGAGTTCCCGCTCTTTGTTGTTGATGTCTGCTATGGCGCTACGCACTAGGGAACAGGGAACAGCGGTGCGACTAGGCGCGATGTTCCATCCGCTCTGCGTAACGCGCACCAAGAGAGGGAACAGTAGACTGGGCTGGGGTTTTAGGATTTAGAAATGACAATCATGTATTCGCGTAGTGCTATATCTTTCTCTCCATCTCCCTATCTCCCTATCTCCCTATCTCCCTATCTCCCTATCTCCCTATCTCCCCACCTCCCCCTGCACCCCATCAATCAGAGGTCACCCAAATATTTAAGTAATTATAAGTCGAGTGAGGTTGGGTGGTTCGGTTTTCTCTACCGAGTCGAGTTGACAGTCTCGGTAATACTCTGTTACATTAGTTTACATAAGTTAATAAAAGTTAAGGAGTTAACACACATGATTTACTTAATCGCATTAGCGGCTTTATTCATTGCAGGTTGGTCTGCGGCTGCCGTTATCGGTACGATGGCCTATTTCCGAGGCGAACAAAGCAAGCCAATTCACCAACGTAACTGGGACAATGATTCCTTTGAACAAATTGCTCAGTCTGTAACAGGTGCAGAAATTGACTATAACGAACGTGTTCCGGCTTATGCCTTGGATGCCTACGCTAGCAATACGTTCTAAAAATGCAACAACAAAAGTGTAGCCCCTCATCTTGGCACTTACAGCTTGCTGAGGATAGAGTTAAGGTCTTAGAAGCTAGGTTGTGATATCTCTCATTAGGTGGAATGAAGGATATCACAACAAATCTAGACTGAGGTCACAGCCGGGCGGGGTGAAGTACACTTATGTTGGAGATAGATTTACCTCAAGTTAAAACATCTGTTATCGCCTGTTAAAGGGAAGTTTCAGAGTATTAAACTTGCTCGGTAATTGCCTTAAACTTTTTCACTTTGAATCTTTAATTTCAATTATTTTTTAAAACTTGTTTTAATTCACGGTGGTATGAAATAGATTTCTTCTCTCCTAGAAACAACAATGGTTTCAAATCTCTCCCTTTAGCAGTCTATCATTAGGCTGCTTTTTATTTTGACCTAAATTATTCCCAACCCTTGAGAATCTGAAGTTAATGATACCAGCTTAACGAAAATGTTACTATAATTTGATTTAGACCAATGAGCGAGAACTTAAGTTCCGGCTTAACTTTCTTATTTTCCCGAGTTCAATCCTAATTTTAGCGTCATCATTGATAATAGACAGTAAACTCAGACGTTAAATAAATGATGGAATTTTTATCCTTATCAATCATCTTCAGTGCAATTCTTATTTCTGACTAAATTTTCAACGGTCAGTACAAACTCTCTGAACGACTTTTAAACAAGTTAGATCAAACAATTACTCAAGTTCAACAGCGAAATAAATAGAAAACAATTGGATTCAACTTAACTTCAATTGATAAATCAGAGGATAAAAGCACAATGAGAATTAAGATAAAACCCTTAATTCATGTTCTTAAAATTTCCAAAAACCCAGATTACTTAGGAGATATAGCACTACGCAAATTGGTTAGGACATTTCTAAATTCTGAAACCCTCTCAGGCGTGTGCATTCCTTGGCGGCTTACAAAGCCGCAGGGTCACACCGCTTTCATAGTCTGCTGTTCCCTGTTCCCTAAGATTGCAAACTAAGTCTCGCCGGAAACCGCGCCCGCCGCAAGGCAAGCGCTGTTCCCTATTCCCGATTCAAGTAGCGCTATATTCCATCACCCACGATCTTTTTCATGTATTGCTAGGCTTTGATACCAGTTATGCTGGAGAAATCGGAGTCTTAGCATTTGCACCCGAACAAAACCTTGAAATAATGCGGGAGAAAGTTAGCCATGTCTTTTAAGACATGGACGAATAGCGACGCGGCAGATTTTAATCTGCCATTACTTTCCTTTCTGATTTTCGATGTACTTTTTAATGGTTTCAGTTGAAGCATTCCCGGTCGTCGCACAGAAATAACTGGGAGTCCAAAGAGTCGGTAATTTGAGTAGATGTGGATATTCTTTTCTTAAATGATGTGAGGCTCTTCCTTTAATTCTCTTTATTATTGTTGAGGGCGAAAAAGTTGGGTCAACCTCTAGAAATAAATGAACATGGTCAGGCATAACTTCTAAGGCTATTAATCTCCAGTTGTTTTCCACACAAAGCTCAAAGATTATATCTTGAAGTCTCATTGCCACTTCTCCTACCAATACTTTCTTTCTCCTCTTTGGACAGAAGACAAAATGGTAGTTGAGTAGTGTTACCGAGTGTGGATTTATGCGGTATTCATCAGGATGACGTTTCATTAAGTGTATCTGAAAATAGTTTATTGATGCTATTGTATCTACAGGAGGTGATGAAATTGTACGGTTGCCAGCAACACTTAATCAATACCAGTCAAGAAATTGCAGCGATACTTGAGTAGATCTGCTCAGAATCCAATAAGCTAACAAACTGCGGTATTTATTTATGTCGTCAAATGTTTTTCAAGGCTAATCACTTTTTGTCGAAGTATGACCTTGATAAAATGCTGAAAACCAACCCGCATTTTAAAGCCTTGAGAGCAGCTTGCGCTCAACAAACTTTACATGGGGTAGTTGAGTCATTCAACTCCTATAAAAAGCTAATTAAAATGTACAAGCGAGGGGAGTTAAGCAACAAGCCTAAGTTACCCAAGTACAGAAAGAAAGGGGGTTTAGCAGTTGTAAGCTATTCAAGGCGATGGGTAAAGTTCACTGATGGTCAGTTACAATTTTCATTGGGCAAGCAAGTAAAAGCCTGGTTTGGAATTGATAACTTTACGCTGCCTATGCCAACCAACTTAAGCTTTGATGACATTAAAGAGTTTAGGTTTACGCCTCGAAACAACAACTTTTATTTGGAGTTTGTCTATGAACAACCAAAAGTAAAACAGGTTGAAAAAACTGAGCATATCCTTGGGATTGACCCGGGTTTAAATAATTGGTTAACTTGCGTTAGCACAACCGGAAAATCATTTATTATTGATGGCAAAAAGGTTAAGTCTCAAAATCAATGGTATAACAAGCAGGTTGCAAAGTTAAAGACTGGTGCATTACAGGGATACTGGGATGAACAGCTTGCGGCTGTCACCGAAAAGCGCAACCGTCAAATGCGCGACAATGTTGATAAGGCGGCAAGATTCATCATTAACTGGTGTCTCAAAAACAAGGTTTCAACCATTGTATTTGGATGGAACCAGCGCAACAAAGACGGTATTAATATCGGTAAGAAGAATAACCAATCTTTCGTGCAGGTTCCTACTGCAAAATTAAAATCCCGTATCGCTCAACTTTGTGAACAACACGGGATAGAGTTTGTCGAGACTGAAGAATCTTACACATCGAGGTCAAGCTTTTTAGACAACGATACTCTACCTACATTCGGTGAGAAACCCGTAGGCGAAGCCACTCCGAAGGAGTTAGGGTGGATTTCATCAGGAAAGCGAGTAAAAAGAGGTTTGTACAGAGATTCCAAAGGACAATTAATTAATGCAGATTGTAATGGTGCTGCCAATATAATCCGCAAAATAAACGTATCAACACAGCAATTAGCCAAGGTTGTTAGGGGAGTCTTGAGTCTCCCACATCGATATTTTCTGGACAATCTTTCTAGATCATATCGTAAGCAGCATTGTGAAGCGGATTTTAATCCGTGTAACAATTCCGCGCACGAATCCATGTTTTTTAAAGCATGGAGAACTCAATACAGCCCTAGTTTAAAGCTTTCGCTGAGGATGGCGCGACTACTTTATCCAATTTTAGCCCCTCAACAAATTCCGCAAATTTTTACGAACCTTCGTCGAGGTCGAGAATTAGGAAAGCAAGCAAAAATTTTGTTGAATTATCGTTTCGAGGAAAACTGGGAAAGACCCTTAACTGAAATTAAAGCAGAGTTAGGATTAGTTTAAAACTCAAATTTAAACAGTTTGTCATTTCTCCAGCATCGATTGACAATCTCCCCCGGCAAAATCTAAAATCAAGACAAGGATTTAATGGGTGTTCAAAAAAGCTTATGATTTTAACCACAACCAGCACACTCCAAGGCAAAGAGATTACTCAATATTGTGGAATTGTTAGCGGAGAAGCAATTCTAGGGGCTAATGTTTTTCGAGACTTTTTTGCGAGTATTCGAGACGTTGTGGGTGGACGGTCAGCCGGTTATGAAAAATCCTTGCGTGAAGCCAAAGAAACCGCTATCAAAGAAATGCAACAAGCGGCAGTCGCATTAGGGGCAAATGCGATTATTGGGATAGATTTAGATTATGAAACGATTAACTCTAGTGGCGGTGGAAGTATGTTGATGGTGGCCGCGAGTGGAACCGCAGTTAAATATAACCCATAAGCCCAAATTTCTCCTAACCCCGACAAAAAGCGAATTGAAGGTGATTTCAGACTGTTCACAACCAAACATCCACTCGAAAACCGTAAACAGCCTGTCGAGTTCTGGCTTTTATCTACGAAAACAGCGATTTTTTCTGCAAAGTTTGATACAATTCTTTAGTTGGTTGAAATCAATCCCAACAAGATCATTGTATATCCTCGGAAAAGACTATGAGTAGACTTCGCAACATTCTTGCTGGTGCAGGTATTGCTACCGTCGGTGCAGTTGGAACAAAAATGGCAGTTGATTACTTCAAAAACCGTAATAAAGAAGAAGCTCCAGACGAAAGTGAAGGAGATGTTGATGAAGCCGAAACACCCCCTGAGCAAGTTAGTTATGCTGTTGTTCAAGATGATTCGGTACAATCGTTTTTAGATGCTAGCTTTGGTGATCCGGGGCGTTATGAACCCACTCGTTCACCTAAAGTTTTTGACTACCAAGGTGGACAATATATGGTCATTTGGGCGCGAGACAACAAGCAAGATAAAAACCAAATGATGGCATTTCAATATACGGATGCCGGCCGTAAAATGATTGCTAGTGTCGGATATACATCCGATAAAACGGACTACAATATGCCAGGTTTAGAAGATACACCTTTTGCAGTTGAAGTCAATGGCGAAAAAATCGCATCTGGCCAAGGCGAAACAGATGGCGCAGATGAAGTTGATTTTGTTTTAGCTTAGTTTACGGGACTCGAACCCGGAGGACATTTTAACCCCTCACCGGGAATTGGTGTCGTTGAAAGCGGGGGAGGAACAGTTGACGGTTCATCGGTTTGACAGATGTTCGCAAACGCCATAACTCCCCCTTCCGTTTGTCCGACTGTAACCACGCCTGCATAACTGGGAAGTTCGCCTGTCTTCGCGGCGGCTGTCATCACAACAGTTTGAGCAGAGTCTCCCACAGTAACCAGTTGATAACGATATTCTCCCGTTTCGACATTTAGATCAACAGAAAGACTGTCTAGAGAACTAGCAAACTGACCATTGACTTCATAATAGGCTTGTTGTCCAGCCGTCATCGTTTGCATCACAAAAGACGCTTGATTACTACTCTCAAAAGGAGACATTTCTTCAAGTTCAGGAATGGAAATACTGAGTTGACATCCTGTTAATAACAAGGGAGAAAAAATCAATATTTTCCACACAGCAGATATTGAGTCTATTAACTCAAAGCAGTGTTTAAGTTTGTTCATGGTTCGTTAAAATAGAAGTCTAAACAAAAAGCTCTAGCCTGGAGTTGAATTCCACTACAGTTTCCTCAACATTTATTCCTGAGATATTTCAGGTCAGTAAACGGGTCACTGTCTTCCCATCTCTTCATCCCTTCTCATTACCTATCGGTGTTCTTCTGCAAATTTATGGATTTGTGAGACAATTAAGCCGAACTCATCTGTTTTAGAGTCAATGACGGCGGCTAAATCTCGTTTTTTAGAATTTCTAACCCTTTGGAAACAACCCAATCTCTCAACTCGCATGATGTTAGTGGGTTTGGGGATAACATTGGTTTTTATTTTAATTGTGTTGTTATCCCCGGTGTTTTTGGCTTGGGGATGGATACAAAGTCCAACAGAGTTTTTGTCAAACCCGATTCACGAACCTCCAGGACTAGACTATTGGTTTGGAACCAATCGTCAGGGCTATGATGTGCTTTCTCGAACTTTATTTGGCGCTACTGCGGCGTGGAAGGTGCTGTTACTCGCTACAGGGTTAAGTTTGGTGATTGGGGTACCTCTGGGGTTAGTGAGTGGTTATCTCGGGGGGAAACTAGACCGAGGGTTAATGTTTTTGATGGATGCGGTGTATACCTTACCGGGACTGTTGCTGTCGATTACGTTGGCTTTTGTGGTGGGGCGAGGGATATTCAATGCGGCGATCGCTTTGAGTATTGCTTATGTACCGCAATATTATCGCGTGGTTCGCAATCATACAACCAGTGTGAAAACGGAGTTGTTTATTGAAGCGGCGCAGGCGATGGGGGCGAATACTTGGACGGTATTATCGCGTTACCTGTTTCTCAATGTCATTCAAAGTGTACCTGTTTTGTTTACATTGAATGCAGCCGATGCGATTTTAACTTTAGGCAGTTTGGGATTTTTGGGGTTGGGACTCCCCGAAGAAACACCAGAATGGGGCCATGATTTACGGTTGGCGTTGGAGGCACTGCCCACCGGGATTTGGTGGACTGCTTTTTTTCCGGGGTTAGCCCTAACGTTGATGGTGGTGGGGTTATCGTTGGTGGGAGAAGGATTGAATGATTGGGTTAATCCACGACTGAGAAATCAACGCTAGGTGTAATGGGGTCTAGAGTTGCTGTTTTCCCTTAATAAGAGCTGGATTGCTAGCAGACTTCCTGTAAAGAAATGTATATTTTCTGTTATCTTTAGATTTACAAGTTGAATATTAAAACAATATAACAACTTGCTTAATAACTCTGAGAAGATGGCGTCAATAGCTTAACTTGATTTAACATTAGAGTAGGATCCAATTTTTGAGATTTGAGTTAACGTACAAAAAAGGACTTACGTTCAAATCGTTTCTTTGAAAAGTTGTGAAGATCAATTCACATTCCTCAGTCAATAGGCTGGGTGAGCTGAAGAAACTGTCTCTGTTGGGTTAACATGATGGAGGAGGCTGAAAAATCTACAGTCGAAGATCATCAAACATTCCCAAACCAATTAATCTCGCTAAAATGCCCATTGAGGCTTCAGCTATTTCCTGAGAAGGGAAAAATCTGAAAAACTGTCTTGTCAGACCCAAGGTAAAAGCCAGTTGGTATTGAGCAATTACAACCCCTACCGCTCTCATTTTGCGGTTAGCCCAAAAATGCTAAAGGTGTGTAACACTCAGACCAAACGAGCATAATCTGAGGAATTTCCAACTTTTAATCCCAGTACAAACCTTGAACTTGTAGTGAGGCCGTGCAATTTGAATAAGAGAGGCTACAATCGAAAAGGTCTAACTGCAATTGTCCGAACACCAATTGGTGTTGTCTAATACTGAATGTCTAAATTTGAGTGAAGTCGAGTTTACTCAAATATTGGCAACATTCTCATCAAACCGTAATTGCGGTTAGAATTGGCTAAACTGTCTAGAAATAGACAAACTACTAATTGTTTACAGTGATTGATTCTTGCATTGAGGAGCATGAGGAACGCGGCATGATCCAGACGAACAACGGACTCGCAACCCCCATTCAGCCGGAGATGGAACCGATCGAACTTCTTCAAAAAGCAACCCGAACCCAACCGGAAAATGAACTAGATCTTTTGATTGAAGATGACGACTCTCAAGAAGAAGACTATGTTGAATCTCAGTCGGAAGAAGAAGATGAAAGCAAGTCCGAAGGAGTTGCTAAGTCACGACGTCGGACTCAGGCGAAGAAAAAACACTATACGGAGGATTCGATTAGACTCTACCTCCAAGAAATAGGTCGGATTCGATTGTTACGAGCTGATGAAGAAATTGAATTAGCTCGTCGAATTGCCGATTTGTTAGAGCTAGAGCGCATCCGAGAAAAACTGGTCGAACATAACCATTGCGAACCTGAAGACCGAGAATGGGCGAGTGCTGTTGACATGGCATTGCCTGAGTTTCGTCGCCGTCTTTACTTAGGTAGACGAGCAAAGGATAAGATGGTGCAGTCAAACCTGCGTTTGGTGGTTTCGATCGCGAAAAAGTACATGAACCGAGGCTTGTCATTTCAAGACTTGATTCAAGAAGGAAGTCTTGGATTGATTCGGGCGGCTGAAAAGTTTGACCACGAAAAAGGTTACAAGTTCAGTACCTATGCGACCTGGTGGATTCGTCAAGCCATTACCCGAGCGATCGCTGATCAATCTCGGACAATTCGGCTTCCGGTTCACCTGTATGAAACCATTTCTCGCATCAAAAAGACAACGAAATTACTCTCCCAAGAAATGGGTCGCAAACCCACGGAAGAGGAAATCGCCACTCGCATGGAAATGACGATTGAGAAGTTACGGTTTATTGCTAAATCGGCTCAATTGCCCATCTCTCTAGAAACGCCTATTGGTAAAGAAGAAGATTCTCGCCTGGGTGATTTTATTGAGTCCGATGGTGAAACCCCCGAAGATCAGGTTTCTAAAAACCTCCTGCGCGAAGATCTCGAAAGTGTTTTAGATACGCTAAGTCCTCGTGAACGTGATGTTTTACGGTTGCGCTACGGTTTAGACGATGGTCGCATGAAGACGCTTGAAGAAATTGGTCAAATCTTCAATGTCACTCGTGAACGAATTCGTCAAATTGAAGCGAAAGCTTTACGGAAGTTGCGCCATCCTAATCGCAACAGCATCTTAAAAGAGTACATTCGCTAGTTTCGTTAAGGCTATCTAAGGCGTGAATGGGCAAAGTCAGGAGGTTGTTTCCGCTTTGCCCTTATTTTTTCTGGAAATTCTCAATTTTAACTCAACAAAAAACTTGAGAGTTACATAAAACCTCCCAAGTCGTGTTAAAATCTCTCTACGCTTTAAATCTAGCTAACTTAAAGCCTCTATTAATATCTAGGCTAGTGGAATGGAAAACTGCACAACTCTCTATGCAAATTATCCATTGCTCTAGCTTACATTAAGCCCCAGAAATGTAGTAAACCTTGTCCAGAAGCGAGTTCGATGACGACGGCAGAAATAAAGCCGATCATCGCTAGGCGACCATTCCAGTTTTCGGCTCCGGTGGTGAAGCCCCAGTTCCAGTTGTTACGATTTTGATTTTCCATCGGGCAATCTCCTTTCTTGAAACTTATTGCTCTCTGTAAATAAATGTAACTAAATTGTAAAGAAAGTGCAAGCAAGATAAGGATGATTTTGTCAAATCTCAGTCCTAAGATACAGATTAACCTTTTCTATCTGTCGATAACCTCTATCTAGAGAACTAGCGGGGAAAAATAGCCTGTTCGGTTTGGGAATCAAATAAGTGAATATGGTCAATAGCGATCGCCATCCAAATCTTTTCCCCGAGACTCACCGACACCTCCCCCGGAACCCGTAATTGTAGTAAAGAAAAAGCACCGTTCTCGCGGGAATAGGGACGAACCGACAAGAGAGTTTCATGTCCTAAACTCTCAATTCGTTCCACCTGAACCGGGAGATTTCTCGGAGCAGCACAACTGATTTTCAAATGTTCAGGTCGCACGCCCAAAATTAACGATTGCTGCTGATAAGCCTTAAGATTAAACCCCCATCGCTCCGGTAAAGTCAGACGAAACAAAGGATGTACAATCAACAACGGCGCTGAAAACTGAACCGTTAAAAAATTCATCGGGGGAGAACCAATAAATTCAGCAACAAATTGATTCGCCGGACGATTATATAACTCTAGGGGAGTCGCCACCTGTTGGATTTGACCGCGATTCATCACCGCAATTCGAGAACCCATTGTCATCGCTTCAGTTTGATCGTGAGTCACATAAATCGTCGTTGTCCCCAATTGACGCTGTAATTCCACAATTTGAGCGCGAGTTTCTGTCCGTAATTTCGCATCCAAATTCGATAAGGGTTCATCCATCAAAAAAACCTGGGGATTACGAGCCATCGCCCGTCCCAAAGCCACCCGTTGCTTTTGTCCTCCCGAAAGTTGCTTGGGATACCGCTCCAAAAGCAATTCAATTTGTAATAACCTCGCCACCGCAAAGACTCTCGCCGCTATTGCCTTTTCCTGCGCCGAACGATAACGCAAACCCGGTTTTAGCGATCGCGTTATCACCCCCAATGCTTCCTCCCCAAAGCGTTTGAGCATCGAAGAAAAATCCTGATTATTCTCTGAGATCAAGTCTTGATTTTCCCCTAACCTCTCCCCCATTCGTCGCAGCCCAAACGCCAAATTATCATAAACCTTAAGATGGGGATAAAGAGCATAATTTTGAAAAACCATCGCAATATCTCGAGCTTTTGGGGGTAAACCATTCACCAAAGCTTCCCCGATCCAAATATTACCACCCGTGAGCGATTCTAACCCGGCAATCAACCGTAATAGCGTACTTTTCCCACAACCAGACGGCCCCACCAGTACCATAAATTCGCCATCATTGATCGTCAGGTTAATCCGTCGGAGAACCGCCCCAGAAGACATTAACCCCTCAGAAATCGAAACCTGTTCATGATCATCCGATTCGAGACGATGACGGTTTGCTTGCACCCGAATAGAAGACGAAAACGTTTTATAAATATTTTCTAAGACAACCTGAGCCATCAGTTCTATGAATTATAAATTATAAATTATAAATTGATGACCTGAAAGAGAGGGCGCAAATCAAACGAATTATGAGAACTTATGAATAATGAATTATTCAAACCCGATCATTGAGAGTCAAACAGAAATCTCTGTACCCATCTCAATAAATCTCGCGCTTCAGAATTCAGAATTGATCACTCATAAATTCCCCCCTTTCAGAATTCAGAATTCAGAATTGGGCTAACTCCATTCCACCCAATTATGTTCTAAGGATGATGAAGCAATAACGGATCACGAACCCCAATAATTGTTTCTCCCGTATTCAATTTAAATAAACGATTACCCGTAGCCTCCTCATTTTGAAGCTTGACTTCATCAACCGCAAAACGCACAATACGACTTTCACTGGTGATCAGATAAGCCTCTTGATGAGAATTAACAGATACCATACCTGCTAACGCATCCTTTTGACCTTTAAACTGAAACAGTTGAGTACCAATAGCACCGCGAGTAGTCGAACGAACTCGATCTAGAGAAATTCGTTTAGCAAACCCCAGTTCCGAAACCAACAATAAACTCGCCTTCGGAGGAACAGTCAGACAACTCACCAACCGTTCTTGTTTGCGTAAACGAGTGACTTGTGATCCTTGAGCAGTACGTCCCATCGGGGGTAACTGTTCATCATTAACAGGTAAACGCAACACTCGTCCACCGGAAGTCGCTAAAATCATCTGTTCACCAGGGCGAGTCAAACTGGCATAACCAAGTTCATCTTGATCTTTCAACTTAATAATTGTAATCCCTCGATTGGTGAGATCCATCAACTCCGTTAAAGACAATCGTTTAATTTTCCCCTGTTGCGTCACTAAGATTAAATCCGTTTTATCGGAATGTTGAGCCACAATAAAATGAGCCAAAATCAGTTCTTGAAGACTCATCGGTGGATCTTTCGTCACCGAAGACGGGAGTAACGTAATTAACGGTGTTCCTCGCGAACGGTTAGAAGTTGTGGGAATATCACCCACATTTAGGGGATAAGCCTTACCTGTGCGAGTGATAATCGCTAAATTCTGTCCGGTGTTAGTCAGGTAACTACCGACATTAAAATCATCACTATCTTCAACAATGATCTCCGATTTATCAGCTTTACTGCGGCTTTTCGAGTCTCCAGTTTTCGCCGATAAACGTCTGACATAGCCACGATGGGTAAATTCTAGAAAAGTTTCTTCTTCGGCAGGAGCAACAGGTTGTAAAATAGCAGTCGTCTGAGAACCCTTGCTTTTCGGCTTGCCAGAGCGAATTCGGCTACTCGATTGTTCGGGTTGAGCTTTGGGATCTTGAACAATAATGCGAGTGCGTCGGGGATCGCCGTATTGACGCTTGAGCGATCGCAATTCTTTTTTCAAAGATTTCATCAACTCAGAACGATCATCGATCAACCGTCGTAATTGTCGAATTTGTTCGCTGAGTTCCTCAAATTCTTCTTGCAGCTTTTGTCGTTCTAACCCAGTTAGCCGTCGCATCGGCATAGCTAAAATCGCATCCGCTTGAGCTTCACTCATCTGCAAATCACTTTCCAAGCTAATTTTAGCAGTTCCCCCATCGGGAGCATTCCGCAGAATTTCAATCACTGCATCTAAATTTGCCAAAGCATTGAGTAAGCCCTCAACGATGTGACCCCGACGCAAAGCCGCTTCTAACTCGTGAGTATACTGACGAATTAGAGTTTGTTCGCGAAAATTGAGAAATTCTTGAAGAATTTGTTTGAGAGTTAACTGACGAGGTTGACTGTCTACCAATGCCAGAAAAATCGCTCCAAATTTCGACATCAAATCCGTTTGTTGATAGAGATGATGTAGCACCACTTGGGGAGAAGCTTCCCGCTTCAGTTCGATCACCACTCGAATCCCATCGCGATCGCTTTCATCCCGGATATCGGAAATTCCTTCTAACCGTCCCGCATTAACTAAACTCGCCGTTTTCTCGATCCAACTGGCTTTATTGACTTGAAAAGGTAACTCAGTCACGACAATAGCCGTTTTAGTGCGGCGACGTTGAGCGGTGGGAACTTGTTCAATTTTAGCGACCCCCCGCATGACAATACTACCGCGTCCTTGGGTATATGCTTCAGCAATCCCGTCTGTGCTGACAATTTCGCCCCCCGTCGGAAAGTCCGGTGCGGGAATAATCGACCTTAATCTTTCATCCGAGAGATCACTATTATCAATTAACGCAATTAAACCATCGACCACTTCACCCAAATTGTGAGGCGGAACATTGGTTGCCATTCCCACCGCAATTCCCGAACTCCCATTGAGGAGTAAAAACGGCAACTGCGCCGGAAGAACAGTCGGTTCTTGTTGAGAGTTGTCAAAATTACTAATAAAATCAACTGTGGCTTCTCCGACTTGGGTTAATAAGCCTTCATTGCCAATCGAAGCCAGACGAGTTTCGGTGTAGCGCATCGCCGCAGGCGGATCATTATCAACCGAACCAAAATTACCATGTCCGGCGAGTAAGGGATAACGACTGGAAAATTCTTGTACCAACCGAACTAAGGCATCATAGACCGATTGATCGCCGTGGGGATGATATTTTCCGAGAACATCACCTACGACTCTGGCACATTTACGATAAGGGCGATCAGGGGTTAAACCCAACTCGTGCATCGCATAGAGAATACGACGGTGAACAGGTTTTAATCCATCCCGGACATCAGGCAAGGCTCGTCCCACGATCACACTCATGGCGTATTCGAGATAGGACTGTTGCATCTCGGTATGGAGAGGGGTAGCGATCACTTGCCCGGAGAGTAGGTTGAGTTGTCTAGCCATGAGGAAGATCAAGTTGAGAGTTTAGCGTGAGCTTAGACGCACCACAGCACGCCTAAACAGAAGTTCAAGAAGAAAAAGGAGTTGAACGGGAATGCACTTGGCACTCTGTTTCCCTATTATGGAGTCTCAATATCCAGATTTGAAATTTTGATCCGAGTGATCAAGTGAGTCGCAGAGGACTCAAACGATTGATTGGTCAGAGGTTAGAGAGGTTTTAAACAAGAGATAAAATTTTCCGTCGAACCATCCAAACTAAACATCTAGACAGCCACTTTAAGTATTTTTCGTTAGACTGTTCTGAGTTAATCCTGTCAGTTCGCTGACAAAGGGTGTGTGATCTCAATAATCTTAATGGATTAAGAATATACAGTTGAGACAGGTTTCTAGGGGCTAATGTGTCCAATACCAACCTTTTCCGTTGTGTTTGGTGAACAAAAGTCATTTATCTTAACCTGCCAGAAGACCCTCACTTTTAGTGACGGGAGTTGTCAATCTAAGATCAAGCAAGACTTAAAGTGCTGTCAACTATCATGTCAAATATTGGGGTTTGTCGGCCGGAACCGCTGATCAATTGCCTGAAACTCAGACTAGATGGCTTTCAGGTTATGATCAGGTGAGGGAAAACTGCAACTCTAAACCGAGTTTTGTAGAATTAGATGAGAGTGATCAACACTCGATCTGCTCAAGGATATGAGGTTAAACTGTTATTCTTTGCTCCAAAAGGGCATGATATGATGACACATCGTTCATTTATCGGAGAGTTTGTCCAGCGGGAGACCTAGATGAAGACCGTTCTGATTGTAGAAGACGATCCGGTTAATGCCCGTGTTTTTTCTAAAATCCTGACAAAACGAGGCGGGTTAGCTGTTAAGCATACGGAAAATGTGGATGAGGTGATCAAAATAGCTCGCTCTCGGGAGGCGGATCTCATCTTAATGGATGTATCCCTCGCCCGCAGTGTTTATGAAGGCAAGGCGATCGATGGGATTAAAATTACCCAAATACTCAAAGGTGATCCTCAAACGGCAAAGTTGCCGATTATCTTAGTGACAGCTCATGCTATGGCTGGCGATCGCGAAGATTTCCTCGCTCAAAGCGGTGCTGATGACTATATTTCTAAGCCTGTGATTGATCATCAGCAATTTGTAGACAAGATTAAGTCACTCCTACCAGAGGAGTGAGGACGGTTCTCTATGAAAGACTAGAGATGGTTTTTTAAGGATCGAGTCGCTTGAACCCGGTGATCCCCTGTGTGGGTCAAATCACTAATCACTAGGGAGAGACAGATGCAGGTGAGTCTTCCAATTGGGCGATTGTTGCTTGCATCTGAGGCGTGTCTAGAAACTTTTGGGTATCGTTGAGCAAGCGATCGCCCCAAAGGTTTTCTTTGAGAAATTCGAGATCGGCATAACGACCATCAAGTTCGAGTGCTGTTTCTCCCATGGCTAAAGCTTCTTGGCGTTGACCTTGAGTATATAAAGCAACCGCGATCGCTAGGATCGGTTCGGCGGCTTTTTCGTCTATTTTGATTGCCTCTTGCCATTTTTTGATCGCGCCTTTAATATCTCCTCTTTCATAGTGAACTAAACCAATATTGTTAATTGCCGGCCAAAGGTTTTTCTCTTGAGCAAATGCTTTTTCATACTGAGCGATCGCCTGGTCATACTTACCCAACATATAGTAAGCATTACCGAGATCAAACAACGCACCGGGAACATCGGAACGAACTTTTAGACCTGCTTCAATTTGATCGATAGCGGCTTGGTATTTTCCATTCCGAAAATAAGCTTCTCCCAAGACAAACCGCACTGGAGCGTTTTCAGGTTCAAGCCTTTGTGCTTGTTCGAGGGCGGCGACTCCTTCATCGATGCGATCAACTTGAATGTATAGGCTACCGAGTAAAGCCCAAGTCTGGTAACTTTTGGGAGCAAGCTGTGTTGCGAGTTCCGCCCTGGGGAGAGCGAGTTGATATTGCTGAAATCGAGTTAACTGGGCTGCTTCTTCAATCAAGCCTAAGCCTGTTTGTTCGAGTTGGTCAGGATTCAGTTGCAGAGTGTAGGGCACCAGTGCTTGGCTTGTCGCCGGACTGGGAATGCTCCACACGCAGAGACTGAGTAGTACGGTCAGGAAGGAAGTCCGATTTGGCACGGCTTTGAAACAGATAATGAAGTGTTTTCTTCTTATTCTTATACCATGTTAGAGAAATCCGCAAAATTTTGATTTTATCTGAACTTATTTATAAACGTAGGGAGCGCTCAGATCTAGGATGACATCAAATCGAAAATCTTCGACGAGCTGTTTTAAAGCCTGAGCGAGGGTAGAATATTCTGGAGGTATTCTCTCAATCAAAGACTGAATTTGGCGATCGCTACATTGAGCCGCACTGTGATAAAGTTGTTCAACCCAACTTCCTGGCATCATCGCTAAACTTTGAGCGCAGAGTTTTTCTGAATGGAGAACTTCCGGAGTAAAAACGATCCCTGGCTCCTGGGAGGGTTGAATCGTTGAGTCGGGGACTGTCTGATCAGCTTTTGTATAGGCTTTCACGTTGATTTCAAAGGTAAAAACAGAACCCTGACTGACTCCCGGATGAGCGATTAATTCTCCCCCCATTAACCGGATGAATTCATGACTAATTGACCAATTCAAATCTATTTTATCAGTTAAATCCACATTTAAAGTTGATTTAAAAGGATTAAATAACAAACTATCTATACAATTTGAATTTATTCCCAATCCTGTATCTTCTACTTCAAAATGAAGCAATGTATGTTCATCAATAGGCTGATTTTTAACTCGATTTTCAAAGACTCGTAATGTAATTGTTCCGGTTTCAGTCAGGTAAATTGCATTACTAACAAGATGAAGTAAAATATGACGTAGTTTGACATCATCTGCATGGATATACTGGGGTAAGTTGGAACTCCATTCTAAAATTAATTGTAAACTTTTTGCGGCTGCTTTAACTTCCAGCATTTCCTTAATAAAATTCAGCAACCGATGTAAATCAAATTGACGTTCATTCAAGGTCATTAAACCTGCTTCTAACCGAGAAATGGCGAGAATGTCATTAATTAAGGTCAGAAGTTGCTCACCACTACGGTTAATAATTTTAATATTTTTACATTGTTCTTCTTGTAAGCTGGAGTCAGCAGCTAGCAATTGACTAAAGCCCAAAATAGAATTCAGAGGTGTTCTCAGTTCATGACTCATAAAAGAGAAGAAGTTACTTTTAGCTTGATTCGCCATTTCAGCGGCTTGTTTTGCTTTTTCAAGTTCAGCAGTGCGCTCAATTACTTTTTGTTCTAAACCCACATTTAATCGGTGCAAAACCTGATTTTGTTCCGCTAATTTTTTATCTTGATAATAGCTACGAAGTGCTTCTTTAACAGTCAAAATTAAATCTTCTTCTTCCCAAGGCTTACTAATATATCGATAAAGTTTAGCATGATTAACAGCTTTTCCGACATCATCTACACTGGCTTTTCCGGTCAGCAAAATTTGCAAGGTTTTCGGAGATTCTTGATAAACTTGAATCAATAAATCTACACCTTTCATATCCGGCATAATTTGGTCGGATATAATTAAGGGAATCTCGATTTTCTCAGCTTGCAATTCAGCGATAATTTCTAAAGCAATCTCAGCGGTTTCTGCAATTTCTACTGCATAATCTTCGCCAAACTTCCGCTTGAGGGTTTCGGCTAAACTCCTGAGTAAAAATAGTTCATCATCTACACAAAGAATTGTCGGTGTTTGCATCTATTTGCTTTAATCTAGATTCGCAAAATTTCATAGCTTGTGGTCAAATATAAAAAAGCTCATTTCTCTATTTATCAGTATTCCCAACTTGATAAACATCAACCTAAAATACTGTCTCCAAGCTAGGATTTTAACACAAATTAAGATCAAACTAAATAACGGTTTTATTTTTCATCCATAAACGTCCTAACGCAAAAACTCCTAAAGTCAAAAAACTCAAGGCTGACGAGGGTTCAGGAATAGAAGTTTTGGGAGTAGAATCGAGATCAAATCCGACAATTTGAAAATCCAAACGAGAACGAGCTTGGGCTTGATTTGGATTAAGTGTATTCCAACGCATCCGAGCTGTTCCAGTTAAACTCGAAATCAAAGTATCACTTGTCCAAGCCAATAGGTTTAAATCCACCCCATTACTCGGTGCTACACTTTTGCTAAAAATCTGATCAACGGTGATACCATTAACTTGATTAACAGCGACTTCAATCTCCGTTTCCGGCTCAACAAAACCCGTTTCAGTCTTGGCAACCGTGAATAAAGAAAAGCCCTCAAAAACAGCATCAGAATTGGGGAATACGGAATAGGAAACTGGGTCAATATTTTCTACACTAAATAAGGCAGTTGTACCGTCCCAATTGAGAAACCAGTTGACTTCGACATCATTTTCCCAGTCCCAATAGACTTGACCTGTATTGTCGGCTTGCGCTCCATTTTGCCCGATAGCAAACTCATAGTCTGCTCCTCCAAAGACTCCTGCTCGTCCTTCTAGCTTCCACCCCAGGGAAGTCGAGTCTGAGGGAACAGTTGTTATCGGTTCAAGTTTGAGGGCGTTGGCGGGCTGAGTCAGCCAGAAACTCCCGATCGTCAAACTTAAAGTGGTAGAAACTAACATGGATTGATTTTGAGCGATCATGGTACTTTTTTGAAGTTAACGACTCAAACCTAAGTTTAGCTAACTTTGACTCAGACATTTTTTTGTTGTTAGTGATCTTTACACAATCTCTGAGAGTTTGATTATTTCATCAGACTAAGTAGAAATCTGACTGTTCACTGAGGTGAGAGCATAGAGGGGTGAGAGTCCAGGAGATAAATAGACGGATGTTACACTTTGAAAGGTATATGTGATGTATATGATGTATATGATGTATAT
This sequence comes from Lyngbya sp. PCC 8106, assembly GCF_000169095.1. Classification (GTDB taxonomy): domain Bacteria; phylum Cyanobacteriota; class Cyanobacteriia; order Cyanobacteriales; family Microcoleaceae; genus Capilliphycus. Next base: position 24,194 of record NZ_AAVU01000029.1, on the reverse strand, counting down.
ACAAAGAAATCAGTAAAATTGAAGTCAAACTTTATTTTTGTTTTATCACAACAACAGTCATATCATCAAACACTTTTTGCTGACCAATATACCTCCAGACCTCTTCTACAATGGCTTGCTTGATTTTTTCCGCAGACTGTCGATGATTTTTCACAATAATTTCACACAAACGTTCTAAACCATATTGATCTCCCTCTAGGTTTTCAGCTTCGGTAATTCCGTCAGTATATAAAACCACAACATCTCCTGAACTTAAAGGAATCGTTTGTTGAGCAACAAATTCCGCAATCTCTCCATCTAAACCAATTGGAAAACCCAAGTCAACAGTATCAATGCGTTCGACTTCTCCATCAGCACGAACCAAAATCACTTCCTCATGTTGACCACTCAGTTTAATCGATTTATCTGCATAATCTAATAATGCTAGCGTCATATTTTTACTGGAATTCATGCGCTGAATATTACCATATAAAGTTCGATTGAGGATATCCATAAATTTAATCGGATCGGTTTCTAAACTTTCTATTAATGTTCGCACAGCCGTTTGTGCCATAATCATTAATAGACCGCTTTCTAATCCATGTCCTGTAACATCTCCAATTCCAATTTTAACCTGATTATCGTATTGTAAAACATCATAATAATCTCCCCCAACCTCATCGGCGGGTTGAATAAAACTCGCAATTTCTAAATCTTGTATTGATTCTAATTCAACATCTTTTGGTAAAACCATTTTTTGTAATTTTTTAATCACCTCCACTTCCGCAGACAAACGAATATTTTCCGCTCTTAAACGACACATATTAATCTGAGTTTTCATTCGAGCTAAAAGTTCATCTTTTGCAATCGGTTTATTCAGATAATCATTCGCACCAAAACCCAAACCTGTAACAATATCTTGAACTTGTGTTTTTGCTGTTAACAATAAAATGGGGAGTTCAGTTGTTGTAAAACGTTCTCTAATTTTTTGAGTCACTTCATAGCCTGTCATTTTTGGCATCATCACATCAAGTAAAATAATATCAGGCTTGTATCCTGTCTCTAGGATAGCCAAAGCTTCTTCACCATCACTCGCTTGAGTAATTGTATAATCATGCAGAGACAACATATTCATTAATACCTGTAAATTAATCGGTTCGTCATCCACAATAAAAACTAAAATATCATTCTTTCCATTTTCAGTATTTGATGAAATCACAGGTTCAGACTTTAATTCGGGATTTAATTGAGAATTTAATATCTTTTCCTTTCTTAATTCAAATAGAGATATTAAAGATTTTTTTGCAGCTTGTAGACCAACATTTTCAGTTGCTATTGGCAAAGTAAAGCTAAACTGAGAACCTTCTCCTAATCGTGAAAAAACCTCAATTTTTCCACCCTGTAATTCGACTAACTGTTTAGTAATCGCCAATCCTAATCCCGTTCCCCCATATTCTCTCGCAGTCGTTCCTGACGCTTGTTCAAAAGATTCAAAAATCTGTTCAAACTTATCTTCAGAAATACCAATTCCCGTATCAGCAATAACGATCTTTAAAAACTCTTGATCTGACTCTAAATTATCTACTTTTTTCGCTAAAATCTCCACCTGACCCGCAGCCGTAAATTTAATCGCATTTCCGACTAGATTATGTAGAATTTGTTGTAAACGATTTTCATCAGCTTGTACAGCAGGACTCTCAGGATTGATGGAATTAATCAGTTGTAAATTTTTCTTTCCGACTAGCGGTTGACTCAATGTAATCACTAAGTCAGTAATAGTATATAAATCAACAGGTTTTAATTGTAAATCGATATTACTGTAGCGAATTTTAGAAAAATCAAGCACATCATTCACTAAACTTGATAAACGGCGACCACTAGAAACAATCATCGCTAAATTAGATTGAGTCAAGTCAGAAAGTTGACCCGTTGCCCCATCTATTAACGATTCTGCAATCCCAATAATTCCATTGAGTGGTGTTCGCAATTCATGGGAAGTATTTGCTAAAAATTCATCTTTTAATTGGTCAAGATGTTTGAGGTCAGTATTGGCACGTTCGAGGTCTTCTTCTCGTTCTCTCAAAGCTATAGTTGCCCGTTCAACTGCTTTTTTCAAGCGAGCGGGCGCACTGACTAAAACAAAGACTAATCCTCCTGCTAAGACTGCCGTAACACTTCCTCCCAAGCGCAACCAAACAAGCAAGGGAAAACCATCAAGCCAACCCGTTTGAGGAATAGCTGCTAACTGCCAAGACCCATTCGGTAAAGTAATAGAAGAAAGCACCGGATTTTGTTGGAAAATTTGGCTCTCACCAAAAAAAACTTCGCCGTCTGCGCCGAGTCCATCTTTTCCTCGAATCGCATATTTAACATCAGTATTTTTGTCTAAAAGTCCGGCTTCTTTAAACAGAGTATTTTGGTCAATGATAATCCCTGCCAATCCCCAGTAAGCACCACTTTCTGGAACTTCATTGGGTGGGGTGAGAAAAATTGGAGTTCGTCCAATAAAAGCAATACCGCCTTCGACTAAGCAAGACTGTTGATTTTGAGTCGAGTCAGGTGTCATTTGAAGACGGGGAGCATCAGCCGGACAGACATCAGAAATTTGGGTAAGTCCGACTATATTGACTGGGCCAGCTACAACAGTCTGACGATTTTGGACAGCCCGTTCAATGGCTTCGCGTTCTTCGGGGATAGACATGGGACTAAACCCCAAAGCAGCATCATTACCAACGAGAGGATAGATATGGCTAACGGTATTGTCTTTGTAAAGAACAATGCTACGAATTCCCGACTGTTGGGCGACAATAACTTGAGTGAGGCGTTCAAAAGTTTCTTGGTCAAGGTCGGGGTTCACGGTGGAAACGTAGGCGACTAATCCCCGAGAGAGAAATAATCGCTGGTTGAGGGCTTTTTCTAGGTTAGCTCTGACTGTACTGAGTCGGGCGAGGACTTTGGCGCGACTTTGTTGTTCAAACCGTTCTCTTTCGGCGTGTTCAACCCATCCCACTGTTGCTAAAATTGCGATTCCGGTGAGGAAAGCGGCGAAAGCTGCTTTGGTATTGTTGAGGCGAAGGGAAGGTTTGAACATCGGGAAACTCTAAAAATGAAGTTTAGCGGTTGAGTTTAGAATGGGAAATCTAAAATAATACAACTCACTTATGTTCAATTATCCTCAACGCTATCCGATTCTGCCAGTGTGTATTGAGTGGAGTGAGTTAATTTTGACCAAGATTATCCGATTTCATTGTTTAATTTTGACTATTCTCTAGACCTTGGGAGAGCTTAGTTTATAAAAATAGCAATGGTTTTCTTGGTTCGTTTAAACTGGGAACTGACGATATAGAAATTTTGCGGATAAATCCATTGGGTTTCTAGCGGCCCGTGAATCTGAATTCCAGTCATTACGGCATAGTTGAAAATGGTCGGATCGAGGGGATTTAATAATCGTTCTACATCTTCGGAGATAATCTGACAAGCGAGTTTTGTGATCTCGACTAAATTGGGTTTATCGCCATAATTTAAAGAGGAGAGAATTTTTTGACGAATGATACTTTGTTCGAGATCTTGTAAATCCATTTCTAGGTTGAGACGTCCGCATTCTAACTCTTTAACAATGGTTTCTAAGGCTCCACAAGCGTGAGATGCTTTTTGAATTCCTTCTCGGTAAACTTTGCCAATTTCTCCGTAACGGGAGATGGCAATATGAGGCATTGCATAAAAGGTAAAACGACGGATATTATCGAAAATAGGGGTATGATTTGTGGCTGCGGCTAACCCCGTTTTTCCCAGGGTAATAAATCCGGCTAAACTGCAACAATTGAAGGTTTTTCCCCAGTATTTAACAACTTCTTCATAGAGGGGGTCTGTCAGTTCATCTCGACAAATAGCTATCATTCCCATTGTATTTTCGTCTTCAAACCCATTTTGACTTAAGCAATCATAGGTTCTTTTCATATAATATTTTAAGGGTAATGAGCCGGGAAAGTGAGTATTCACTGCATCTAAAAAAGGTGAGAATACCGCACCCTCAGACACTGGCGTTGTTTTTTGTTGCATTGATTTGTGCTGTTAAATTGATCTTGGGGATAGAGATGAAGTTATTGATTGAATTTTATCGAACTCTTTTTGAAGTGGCAAGGGATTTAATTTTATTGTTGAGAGTTTATTCAAAAATGAGTTTTGCTTTCAAACTCACCGAATAATTTCTATTTTTAATTGCTCAATTCACGAAGTGAGTCTGTTGAGGAAGCTTCCCGAGAAGATTTTTCGGAATTATCGGTACTGCATAAAAAAATCAAACTGTCAAGACTAAAATTCATTAATTTGTCTATAAATCTTAATTCAGGGTTGAGAATGTTGGCTTTTGAGTGACAATGTTAATATCGTTGTATCACTTTTGCCTCAATCAATTGACGGTGACATCATCAACCTCCCGAATGACTTTTGTAGAATCCCTAACCAGTCAGTGGCGTTCTCAACTCCAGAACGACTATCCAAATCACAGTCCTAATACACACGAAAGTATCATACAGTGGTTGTTAGGGCCAAATTCGGAAGCGTTGGATGGGCTAACGCCCTCAGAACAATCCGCCTTTAAACAAGGGCTAAATTTCCGCTATCGGGTTTTGCAACAACGATATCTAGATATTTCCCCAGAACAAGCCTATCGCAGTTTGATGAAGCGATTGGGCAGTTTAGTGATTTTACGTCAAAAAATTCGGGCTTGGGTGGCGACCAGTCGGGATCGTCAGCGAAATGTCGTTGATGTCTTGCAAGAAGTGATTCAAGAAATGCTCAATAGCGATCGCTATTTACAGCAACAACTACAATGGATCGCTGAATGTACAACAGATTCTCGCTTGCGAAATTCTCTATTGCTGACCAGTTTAGAAGAATATTGTCTGCGACCAATTCGCAATCAACCTCTACTCGTTTACCGCTTTGTCAACTATTTGCGCCGTTCTCAGCGAGGAGGATTAACCCAGGTTCCCACGGGTGAATGGATACGACAAGTCTCAGAAGAAATTGTCTCCGATGACACCCAAGAACGAGTCAGTTTACTCGATGAACAAGCCCTCGCCCAATACGAAGATACTCATTACATAGAAGAACAACAAGTTCAACGTTTGACGGTACAAGCAGAGTTTGAAGCCTATCTCAGAGAAAAGGTTGATCCGGTGGCAGGGGATTGGTTACAACTATACTTGAAAGGTGAGTCCCAAGAAGCGATCGCGAAGACATTAAATTTGCCGATTAAACAAGTTTATCGCTTGCGTGAGAAAGTCAGTTATCATGCGGTTCGCAATTTTGCCTTGAAACATTCCCCTGAATTAGTAGATGGTTGGCTAGGAACTTCGCTATCAGAACATCATTTGGGTTTAACTCCGAGTCAATGGCAGGAATATTGGGACAGTCTTAGCCCAATGCAACGTCAAGTGATTGAAAAGTTGCAAGCAAATCAAACAATTGAAATGATCGCCAAAGATCTGAAGTTAAAAACAACCCAAGTTCTGAGTGAATGGACAAAGCTCTACCTGAATGCTCAGGCTATTCGTAATCGATAAAGTCATGATTGTTGGGTCAGGTTTGGTATCAATTTTAATTTATATTCCGATATAGGCAAGGGAAGAAGCCCGTTTTGTCATTGTTAACGGTTGACAAATCCGCTTAGATAATCTACCTTAAACAAATAAGATAATCTCGTTCAAAACCCATGCTAAGATTAAGTCGTAGACGATCAATAAAGGGGGGTGTTGTTACCGGAGTGCAGACGGAGATGAATAAGAGTTAAACCTAATTTATATGTAGATGTTCATTGTGTAACGATACTTAGATTAAATTCTGAAAGCGATTGATTGCAGCAGTATCTAACTTTTATAATTAAGACTTTGCTGTAAAGAATTGACAATAATTTTTACAAAACACATAGAAATAAAACACTGTGGTTGTCTAGATCTATGAAAAGCTAGTAAAATTATGCTCAATGCTAACAATTTTATTTTATAGGTAGAGGAAAGGGGTTCTGCTAGACTAAAAAGTCTTGATTAGTTCAAATTTAGTAGATGGTCATCATATAACATATGTATTTGCCAAGTAAGCGGGTATTGAATTCAGCAATTACTGCTCTACGCCTTGAAGATCAGATGGGAACGATTTTAAAGTGGGCGAGTTGCCATGAAAGCCGTATGGTCTGCGTTGCAAATGTTCATATGGTCATGGAAGCCTATTGGGAACCAAAATTTGCTCAAATTCTCCATAATGCCGATATCGTTACACCGGATGGAATGCCCCTTGTTTGGATGTTGAAGAAAATGGGAGTTCCTCAAGATCGGGTTGCTGGAATGGATATCCTTTTACGTTTATGTCAGTTAGCTCCCGAGGAAAATATTAGCGTTTTTTTCTTGGGTTCAGATGAACCAACTTTAAGCCGAATTGGAAATAGACTCACTCAGGATTTTCCTAAACTTCAAGTCGCCGGATTACGTTCTTTACCCTTTCGTCCGCTTACACCCGAGGAAGATGATGCTGTCATTAAAGAAATTAATGATAGTGGTGCGGGAATTGTATTTGTTTCTTTAGGATGTCCGAAACAAGAGCGATTTATGGCTCAACATCGAGGTAAAATTAAAGCCGTGATGCTGGGAGTCGGAGCCGTTTTTCCGCTGTATGCAGGACAGCAAACTCGCGCCCCCTTGTGGGTTAGAGAATCTGGACTTGAATGGTTCTATCGTTTGGTACAAGAACCCAATCGGCTTTGGAAACGCTATAGTCAGACGATTCCTCCCTTTGTGTTGTTAGCCACCAAACAACTCCTGATTGAGTCGCAACAAGATCAACTTTCTTCTCGACTTCCAATGTACCGCCCGGTGGGTCAAACCTTAATTGAAGCGGGTTTACTCTCCACTGAACAAGTTCGGACGATCTTACACACTCAAGCAGAAGGAACAAAACAGCGATTTGGAGAAATTCTGGCTCAACAAAACTGGTTGAAACCAGAAACAGTAGACTTTTTCGCCGAAGAAATTCCTCGCCTAGCAATTAAGCAACAAAAAAAACCGATTGGTTATTACCTAAAGTCAGCGGCGTTGTTGAATGATGATCAAATTCAGATAATCCTCAAACAGCAACAGGATAGCCGTTTACGGTTTGGAGAATTAGCAGTCCAAGCCGGATGGATTAAGCCCGCGACCATCAATTTATTACTTGAATATATAGCTCCAAGAAGACAGGACTCTTACGAAGATTATGATTATGACCTCGTAGCAGAACAAGATTCTCAGCAATCATCCATTTGTCGGAGTTAAGGTGGCTTGACTCAAAAAAAAGAAGGGAAAGCCCCGATGAACTCAATAAGAGCTTCCCTTACCTGAGTTGAGGTGTTGTCAGTGAACGGTTATAAGTTACTTGCAATCACTTCTCGATACAAACTCTTAGGTTGAACACCATTAAGCTGTTTAACAAGACCTTTTTCTTTGAATAACTGAATGGTTGGGGTGCCACTCACGCCAGCATTTTGAGCAATTTCGGGGTCTTGTTCGATATCAATTTCTACAAAGTGAATTTTCCCGTCAAACTCGGACACAACCTTATCTAAAATTGGCTTCAAACGGTGACAAGGCCCACAACTCGGGGAAACATATTTCACCATAATCAGGCGATCGCTATCGTGGTATAACTTCCGTAGTGCATAACCTCCGACGTGATGAGTCGCTTGAGGATCAAAGGTTTCTTCGGTATCCGCGATACTTTCTGAAGGGGTTTCTTCTGTTTTGGTCGCATCTCCGGTTTCAGCTTGTTTAAACTCCTGCACCAACCCCTTTGCTGATAACCACCGTTCGGCTAACATCGCTCCCATACACCCACTTCCGGCGGCGGTAATGGCTTGACGGAATTCATGGTCTTGAACGTCTCCGACCGCATAAACGCCTTCTACAGAGGTTTCTACACCGCCATGTTGGGTCACAATATAACCGACATCATCGAGTTCGAGCTGTCCTTTGACAATTTGAGTATTAGGTGTGTGACCAATTGCATAAAATAATCCGCCGACGGAGAGTTCTGTTTCTTCGTCTGTTTGGCGGTTTTTCAGCCGAATTCCTTCCATTTTGCCATTCCCGAAGACATCTACGGTTTCTGTATTCCAGTGAACGGTGACTTTCGGGTGATCGAGTACCCGTTGCTGCATGGCTTTACTCGCTCTGAGTTCATCCCGACGGACTAACAAGTGAACGTGAGAACCATATTTTGTTAAATATACCGCTTCTTCGGCTGCACTATCTCCGCCCCCAATAACCGCCAGTTCTACGCCTTTGAAAATCGGACTCGCCCCGTCACAAATTGCACAAGCAGAAATTCCATGACTCCAGAATTTATCCTCACTGGGTAGATTTAAACGTTTGGCTGTGGCTCCGGTTGCCAATATAATAGTATGGGTTTTGAATTCTCGTTCGTCTGAACGCACGGTAAAGGGACGTTGACTGAGATCGACTTCGATCACGTCTTCGGTGTAGAGTTCAGCCCCCCAACGTTCGGCTTGGGCTTTCATTCTATCCATGAGTTGTGGCCCGGTGATGCCTTCGGGAAAGCCTGGAAAGTTCTCAACTTCGGTGGTGGTCATTAATTGTCCGCCCGGAATTCCGCCCATTTGATAGCCTTCAAACATCACAGGTTTGAGGTTGGCTCGTCCGGCGTAGATAGCTGCGGTGTAACCTGCTGGCCCTGAACCGATAATGACAACGTTTTCTACTGCTGGATTGCTCATTGCTTTTTAATATAAACTCATAATGACTTCGTTTTAACGAATTATAGCGAATTTTTAGGAGAATTTCAAAATAGAGGAAACGGGAAAGATACTCAGACAAGAGGGAATAAACTTTTAACTCTTGATGTTTTGATAAACTCTTGAGAGAATTTTATCGCTTCGGCACTGAAAAATTACAACAATAGATCATGCAAAGAGTCTTAGAACCAGAAGTGATGGACACCTGGGAAGAAGCAGTTGAGTATGACTCAATGGACTTCTCCGCAGTCAATACCGCTTTTGCTGAACACACCATTACTCTAGGGCCAACAACCGCCCAAGTTCTTGATGCGGGAACGGGAACCGCTCGTATTCCGATTTTAATAGCTCAACAGCGCCCAGACTGGCAAATTATCGCCATTGATTTGTCAGAAAATATGCTCAAAATTGGTCAGCAAAACGTTGAGCGCTCGGGTGTACAAACTCAAGTCAAATTAGAACGGGTGGATGCCAAACAACTTCCCTACATAGAGGCTCAGTTTGATTTGATTATTTCTAATAGTATTATACATCATTTGAGCAATCCCATTCCTTTTTTGAGAGAATTAAAACGAGTCCTCAAACCTCAAGGTGGAATATTTTTGCGTGATTTATTACGGCCCGGGGATGAAGTCATCAGAGATCATTTAGTTGAACAATATGCCGGAGATTGTAACGATCATCAAAGACAACTATTTCGAGATTCATTGCAAGCGGCATTTACCCTCGAAGAAATTCATCAAATGATCGCAGAAGTGGGGTTAGAAAACGTCAAAATCTATCAATCTAGCGATCGCCATTGGACGGCAGAACGAGCCTATCAAAGTTGAGAAGCTATTAGGCTATAGAAGATTCAACGACTTGTTGTAAACCATGATAATCCTCTTGAGTGTAAGCAACTAAAATCACCTGTTCGAGAGAAATCTGAGGATTGTTCTTAAAAAACTGTTGAATTTCACGAACTGCAATTAGAGTTGCTTGTTGGAAGGGAAACCGATAAGCACCCGTACTAATGGAGGGAAAAGCAATAGTTTTTATGACATTTTGTTGAGCTAATTTTAAACTATTGCGATAACAACAGGCTAATAATTCATCTTCATGGCGCGCGCCGCCTCGCCAAACCGGGCCAACGGTATGAATTACCCACCGACAGCGAAGATCGTAACCTGGGGTGATTTTGGCTTCGACCGTCGGACAACCCCCTAGCTGACGACATTCTGCGAGTAATATCGCCTAGAATCACTTGAATTTGAAACATGGCTAAATCAATTAACAATCACAAATAGTCTAGGTAAAATATCGCCCTATCCGGTATTACGACTAAACTCAGAGTAGGATAAGGATAGCCTCAGATTTTTTCTTTCTTGCCCAATTCTAACTGCTAAATCGATGAGCATTCGTGGTATTGACGTTTCTGACTATCAACCCAACGTAGACTGGAAAGCCGTTGTCGATGCGGGGATTACGTTTGCATTTATCAAAGCAACCGAAGGCCAAACTTTTGTTGCGGAAGTATTTGATACCTACTGGAAACAATCCAAAGCCAATGGTTTACAGAGAGGAGCCTATCATTTTTTTAGACCCGCAAGTGATCCCAAAGCACAAGCGGATAATTTTCTCAAGACAGTCAAACTAGAAGCCGGAGATTTATCCCCCGTTTTAGATATCGAAACCACTGATGGTTTAGACACTCAAACGTTGTGTGATCGCGCTCAAGAATGGCTCGATATTGTTGAACGAGCAACTGGATTTCGCCCGATTATTTACACTTATCCCGGATTTTGGCAAAGTTTAAATACCAAACGGTTTTCGGAGTATCCATTGTGGATCGCTCACTACACCCAAGCTGAACAACCGATGGTTCCTGGCGGTTGGAAAACCTGGTTATTTTGGCAATTTACAGATCGAGGTCAAGTAACAGGGGTGAGTGGTGGAGTCGATGTTAATTTATTTGAAGTCTCTACCGTGGGAACAACGGGTTCAAAAGTACAGGATTTACAAAGTCTATTAAAAAATAGAGGATTTGATCCCGGTTCAATTGATGGAATTTTTGGAAATGGGACTAAAACTGCAATTTTAAAATTTCAGAAGTCTAAGGGATTAGCTGAAGATGGAATTGCGAATTTAAAAACTTGGACGGCGCTATTAACTCAGCTAGAATTAGCAGTGAATCCAACACCAGAACCGGCACCAGAACCGACACCTGCACCTCCACCAGAACCGATACCAGAACCGACGCCTGCACCTCCACAAACGACATTAGATTTCATCAAAGTTTGTAAGGCTTACAAAGGGGAACCTGTCCAAAGTGAGGCGTTAAAATGGTTACAACAGCAAATTTCTGAGACAACATTGCTGGAATTTGCTCAACGTTGGCGCAATTTATCTCAATCTTCGAGTCGTTCAATTGATTTGATTGATGTTTGTAAATATTATCGGGGATTATCGAATCAAGATGAGTCTTTGTTGTGGTTATTTCGACAGATTCCGATTGCAACTTGGATAGAATTTGAACAGAAGTGGAATCAACCTCAAGTTCCAATCGTTAAACCTGATATTCGCTTAGTTGATGTCTGTAAATACTATCAAGAACTTCCCACTCAAAAAGAAGCACTTGAATGGTTACAAGCTCAACTTCCACCAGAAACACTTTCTGAATTTGCTCGACGTTGGCGAAAACCCAATTCTCGATCATAAAATTATTTTATGGATAATTAGGCGTTTTTTGTTATTGGTAAGCGATTCTCCTGCGGAGACGCTGCGCGATCGCAAATAATCTCTAATAGACCCTTCCTTTGACTCAGGGTGATATCAAAAATGGGGAGATGGGGAGGTAAATAGTTTCTGATTTCTGACCGAAAAAATTGGGATACAAGCCCCGTCCTTGAGGACGGCTTTATGTTAAACTTTCTTTTGTGGAAAGGGTAATCAACCACACTAAAAACCCAGTCACCGAAAGGCAACGCACCTTGACGCACTGAAGTTATGGGGTTCCGTACAGGAAAGCTTGTACGCTTATTAGCGCAACGCAACAAGTACAGAGAAACCAAGATTTTAGGTTTTGAACTGTAGGGTAGGGCATACCCAAACAGGTTTCTGAAATGGAGCAAAACGCTTGGGGAGAATTCATCTCTGGTGCAGATAGGGCAGCCTATCTGTATTAAATGGACTCGCTGAACCAAGAATCCCCGTCGTTTACGACCGGGAGTGTCAATTCTTCTGAAACCAGTAGCTTTGAACCTCTATTCACCAACTGAGGCCGTCGGTATAGGGTATGTAATGAGTTATGATAACCGTCAATAGGGTTTCACCTTCAAGTGAAAATCCAGTTGTCAGATGATCGTCCCGGTGTGATCAAACCTGACGAACAGGTTCAGATATGACCGCAGCCCAGAATACCAGGCATTTCAACCGTAGTGAGTAGCCGAACCCCTAACGCTTATGGAAACAACTTCCTTTGACATTACCGTACTGATGGTGATCACAATCGTCAGTGGGATAGGTGCTCAAGTGTTAGCGGACTATCTAAGAGTTCCTGCAATTGTCTTCCTACTACTATTTGGTATCCTAGTCGGCAATGATGGCTTAGGGCTAGTTCATCCCAACTTACTTGGTGAAGGGTTGGAGGTGATTGTTTCTCTATCCGTTGCTCTCATTCTGTTTGAGGGCGGTTTAAACTTAGAATTACGTGCTTTAGGACAAGTTTCTGGGAGTATTCGCAATTTAGTGACCGTCGGTACCCTGATCACCCTCACAGGGGGCGGAATGGCTGCCCACTGGTTAGGTGAATTTCCCTGGCCGATCGCCTTTCTCTACGCTTCATTGGTGGTCGTTACCGGGCCAACGGTGGTCGGGCCATTACTCAAACAAGTTTCTGTTGATCGCCGGGTTGCAGCTTTGCTAGAAGGAGAAGGGGTTCTGATCGATCCCGTCGGTGCAATTCTCGCGGTATTAGTCCTGAACGTCGTTTTAAGCGGGAATGCCAATCCTTTAGAACTCTTTCAAGAATTGATGATTCGCTTGGGAATTGGCGCCGCAATTGGAGTGCTGGGAGGGGGTTTACTCGGGTGGAGTTTGAAGCAAGGTCATTCTCTGTCTGAGGAGTTGAAAAACCTGATTGCTTTAGCAGCCGTGTGGGGTTTGTATGATTTAGCAGAAGTGGTTTACAGTGAATCTGGACTGATGGCGGCGGTGGTTTCAGGGATTACCGTGCGAACTGTTGGTGTACCAGAAATGCGACAGTTAAGGCGATTCAAAGGTCAGTTAACGATGCTGTGTGTTTCAGTGTTGTTTATTTTGCTGGCGGCTGATCTGTCTTTAGAAAGTATTGTGGCTTTAGGTTGGGGAAGTGTTCTCACGGTTTTGGCGTTGATGTGGATTGTTCGTCCGATTAACGTCTGGCTTTGTACGTTCAACAGTAACCTTAACTGGCGACAAAAAGCCTTTGTTTCTTGGGTTGGCCCCCGAGGAATTGTCTCTGCTTCAGTTTCTTCTCTGTTTGCGATTTTGTTAACGCAACGGGGGATTAACGGGGGAGATTCGATTAAGGCTTTAGTCTTTTTAACGATTATTATGACGGTTGTAACTCAAGGATTAACTGCTCGTTGGATGGCAGGTTTATTACAGATTAATTCCAGTGCGGCGACGGGTGCGGTGATTGTGGGGTCTAACCCAATGAGTCGGTTGATTGGAAGTTTGTTTCAGGAACGGGGTGAATCTGTAGTCATCATAGACACCAATTCTGAAGCTTGTGAACAGGCAAAAAAAGAAGGTTTGCGGGTTTATCAAAGTAGTGCTTTAGATCCAAATGTGTTAGAAGAAGCGGGATTAGAATCAATTGGTACGTTCTTAGCCATGACGAGTAACGGAGAGGTTAATTTAGTTTTAGCGGAACGAGCAGCAGAAGAATTTAAACCGCCGCGTGTGTTGGCGCTGTATCCTCGTGATCCGCAATCAAAAGCATCAGCAAATAAGGAAAAAGTACAACAGGCTTTTATTCCCGATGTTCCTCTGAAAAAGTGGAATAAGTTCATGGAAAATCAAGAGGTGAAGTTAGGAGAAACAGTTCTGAAGCAACCAGGGTTAGAGTTTCAAAGAGCGCATTTACAAGCTTTGATTCGTTCTAATGAGTTAATTCCGCTATTAATCGAAAGACAAGGGAATTTACAAGTTTTACCCGCTTCGGAAACCTGGCAACTTGATGATCGAATTATTTATCTTCTCCATGATCCCAAACCTAAGCTTCTTAAGCGGTTATCCGGTTCACAACAATCAACTCTAACCTTAGAAACACATCCGGTAGTTGAAGCGGTTCCCATTCCAACTCCGACACCCAAAGAAAAAGATAAAGAAGACAAAGCGTTAGAAGAAGTTCCTGTTGAGTAAACAGAAAATATAACCTCACCCCAACCCTCTCCGATGAGGAGAAGTTTAAACACTGGTATTTGATTTTAATCATGGTTAGCACAACCTCGAAAACTCTCAGCTTAGAGGAATTTATTCAGCTTCCAGAAACAACCCCGGCAAGTGAGTTTGTAGAGGGTTATATTTATCAAAAACCTATGCCTCAAGGTAAACATTCTCGTCTTCAACTCAAGCTTTGTAATGCTATTAACGACGTTGTAGAAGATGGAAAAGTTGCTTTGGCGTTTCCTGAGTTACGTTGTACCTTTGGCGAACGTTCAATGGTTCCTGATGTGGTTGTTTTGAGATGGGAAAGGATTCCTTTTGATGCAGAGGGAGAAATAGAAAATCGATTTGAAACCCATCCAGACTGGATGATTGAAATTCTCTCACCCGAACAGGCTTCTACCCGTTCCGTTCGCAATATTTTACACGGTTTACGATACGGGACTCAATTGGGTTGGTTAATTGATCCGACAGAACGATTTATTTTGGTGTTTCAAGCCGAACAGCAACCCGTTGAATTAATGGGTGAAAACAGTTTAATTATACCAGATTTTTTAGAACTAAATCTAACCGTTAATCAAGTTTTTGATTGGTTAAAACCCGGAAAACAAAATTCCTAAATCTCACCTCAACCCCCTCCGACGAGGAGAGGGAGAAGTAAGACTCAAAAATAGATTAAGCAATGTTTGGATATTGTGACCAGAATTGATTAACCTGTTTTTGCCACTGTTTCCAATATTTGTATATTTCTAGACTGTCTAGAAAAGTAGTATCAACTTCATTTGGAGTAATTGTAATTAAAATTCCGCTATTAATTTGCACGTTATGGGGAGGGCCATAATGTCGATTTAATCCCCCTGCATAAGCCGCAATTTGTAGTTTTTGTTCATCGTAGATGCGAATACGATCAGAAAATTTAAACTCAAAAACCATTTCATCGGGTAAATTATCAAACTTTCCGACACAATCAACTCGTCCAGAATAACCTTCATAATAATGGAAAATCGGACTTTCTACCAGTCGAATATTATGAATTTTGTTGAGAACGGGTAACGCCTGTTCCCAATGACGTTGAAGAATTACAGGACAAGATTTATCCCCATTGTTGAAATAGTTTTCAATTTGGCGATGTCCGAGTCTGCCAATTTGACAAGCTAAATTCGCTTGAGAACCTTTATTTTTTCTCCAAGAGGCGAGTCGTCCTTTTTCCGCAGGCGATCGCATTTTATCTCTAATTGTTGTGAAACTCGGAAGAAAATTTCCCCGACTGTCTTGCATCCCACCCAGACCATTTTTAGTGCAGGCTTTTCCAGGGTAACGGGGAAGGGGTTTATCTGACCAGAATTGGTTTTTCATATTTTTAATGCAATTAACTCGACTGAATTAACTGTCGCATTTTTATTTTGGAGTTATTTCCCTGACTTGAAACTGACTTAAGCTGACTTTCCTGACTTACCCTGACTTTCTGACTTAATAGCCAAAAAAGCAGTTAAACTGGTATGTTAGAGAAGCAGTTGGTGCAGCAGATGGGGTTCCCAAAAGACTTTTTAGACCAGTTAGCCGATGAGAAGGGACTAACTGACAAAGAAAAAGAGGTTTTTCTTTCACTGTTCGGAGATGATCTGAGTAGAATACAAATTACACTGCAATTAAATATTAGTGAAGGCTCTCTTAAAGAGCATTTGCGTGGAATTTACAAGAAGTTTCAAATTGGTGGGAAAGGCCCAGGAAAAGAAAGTAGATTGAAGGATTATCTCACCAACCGATATCAACGTTGGCAAGCAGAGAACTCTAATAGCTCATTGTTTATTGAGAACACAGACGTAAGTATCCAAACATTAGTAAAGAAGACACGCCAGCAAATTCAGCCCTATATTCAAGAATGTTGCGGTACGATGCGGGTACTTGATATGACGCAACCCATTGAGTTAGGGAAAATCTATACAAACGTTAATATTTTAGAGAAAATTACGGGACGAACTTGGCGGGAAATCGCCCAATTGCAAGAAAAAGTTAGTCGAGAAAATTTTGAACGTTGGGGTCGGGGTACAGTAAAAGAAGAAAGAATTCCCGGTATAGAAGCGGCTGAAAAGTTCTCGAAGTTGATGATATTGGGAAAACCAGGGGCGGGAAAAACAACATTTCTCAAACACTTGGCAATTCAGTGTATAGGTGGAGCGTTTCAAGCCGAACGAGTTCCAGTATTTATCACGTTAAAAGATTTTGCAGATATTAAGGAACACCCGAATTTATTGGAATACCTTCAACGTTTATTGAAAGGTTATTCTAATGAAATGGAAGATATTTCAACTCTAACAAGTCTGTTAAAAGCAGGAAAATTTTTCGTTTTATTAGATGGCTTGGACGAAGTTAGAGAAATTGACTCTAGCCGAATCTTGAGAGAGATTAAACAGCTTTCACAGCAATTTCCTCAAAACCAATTTGTAATCACCTGTCGGATTGCAGCAAAAGAATACACATTTGAAAAATTTACTGAAGTTGAAGTTGCTGATTTTAACGAAGAACAAATTGCTAATTTTTCTCAAAAATGGTTTCACAGTAAAAACGATCCAGTAAAAGCAGAACGTTTTCTCGAAAAGCTAAAACAAGATGAACCCATTCTCGAACTTGCAACCAATCCTCTACTCCTAACTTTGTTGTGTTTGGTGTTTGAAAATGTGGGTAGTTTTCCCAGTAATCGTGCTGAACTTTATGAAATTGGACTTGATGTTTTGCTGAAAACATGGGATGTAAACCGTAATATTGAACGCGATCAAGTTTATAAAGGATTATCCCTAAAACGGAAGGAAGACTTACTGAGTCGAATCGCTCACACAACTTTTCAAGCGGGTGACTACTTTTTTAAAAAACGGGAAATAGAACGTTATATTAGTGAATATATTCAAAATTTACCCAATGCAAAGACTGATCCTAAAGCATTAGAGTTAGACAGTGAAGCTGTGTTAAAATCTATAGAAGCACAGCACGGCTTATTAGTAGAACGAGCCAGAAATATTTATTCTTTTTCCCATCTAACATTTCACGAGTATTTAACTGCTCGTAAGATTGTCACCAATTGTAATCAATACGATATTAATGATCCAACTTTGAGAGAATTAGTTAG
This sequence comes from Lyngbya sp. PCC 8106, assembly GCF_000169095.1. GTDB lineage: Bacteria > Cyanobacteriota > Cyanobacteriia > Cyanobacteriales > Microcoleaceae > Capilliphycus. The sequence goes on along the minus strand of NZ_AAVU01000029.1, from coordinate 6,900 downwards.
TCATATTACAGAACCTAACTGGCGAGAGGTATTTCTTCTGACCGTTCAGATGTTAGATAGTGCTGACAGTTTTTTACTAAATTTAAAAACATCAATAGATTTATTAGTACAGAATAATGAAAAAGTACAGAAATTTCTCCTATGGCTAGATCACAAAGCAGACTCTATAAAAATCAGATCCAGTCATAATTTATCAATAAGAATTTTTTACTTCTGTGCTGAATTCATTTATTCATTTCGCATTTTTTACGAGGCTCAACTTATTGAGATGGTAAAAGAATTTCACGTTGATATTCAGAAAGAATTTCATGTTGATATTCAGTGCGAGCCTGAACTTTCTTTAGATCATGAGCTTTATCTGTTAAATCAATTCCGTGATTCTTCATCTTTTTTACCTAAAGATGCTATCATAACCAGCATTGATGATATTTGCAAGCACTATACTTTTAGTTCAGATATTAAAATAAAATTACAAATTATTAAAACAAAATTGAAGAATCTGCTTAGAGAGTTTCCTGACCCTCATCAAGAACAAGAAAAATTTCAAAAATTATGGGCTTCTGTTCGTCCAATATGGTGCGAAGATATCAGAAGCTTAATGATTCTGTGGCGTAATATTGGACATAACTGGAAATTTAATAATGAACAAAAGAAGCTATTACAACAGTATTATGATGCTAATTTGTTGCTTGTTGAATGTTTAAACAGTGATTGTTATGTGAGTCGAGAGGTTCGACAAGAGATAGAAGAAACGTTATTATTGCCTATAGAGGAAATTGAAAAGTGGAAATCAAGGAGAAAAGATGAACACTAAAATCAGTATTCAAATCGAACAAAATGAAACCGGATATTCTGCGTATAGTCCAGAAATTGCTGGATGTCGAGTTGAGGATAACTCTCTAGACGGAGTAATTGACCAAATTAAAGAAGCTATCAAAGCTTATTTAGTTCAACAGACTGTCGAACCTCAAACAACAGGACAATCTTTGCTAGAACTTTTTGAACAGGTTACAGGTGATATGACGGATGAGGAAATTAAACAGCTTCCCAAAGATGGTGCTGAACAACACAATCATTATATTTACAAGACTCCGAAACAAGATTGATGAAAACTATATTTGCTGATACATTTTACTGGGTTGCTTCAATAAACCCAGCCGATAACTGGCATAACAGAGTTTTAGAAATTACTAAGACTTTGCAACGGGCTAATCTGGTGACAACTGAAGAAGTTTTAGTTGAAGTGCTAACCTTCTTTTCAACATACGGATATCAAATGCGTCAACGTATTGTTAAACTGGTTGAGGGAATTATTATTAATCCGAATGTTCGGGTAATTCAACAAACACACGAATCATTTATGGATGGTTTAAATCTCTATAAAAATAGACCTGACAAAGGATATAGTTTAACAGACTGTATCTCAATGCAGACTATGCGTCAATTAGATATTATTGAAGTGCTAACCAATGATAAACATTTTACCCAAGAGGGATTTATCATTTTATTACAAGAGGAATAAAATATTATTCCATCACCTTACTGGAAATCATTGGAAAATAATCGTTGAACTATTCCGTCGATGGGTTGTATTGAACCCCGAAAGATGATCTCTATAAGTTTTCTATAAATGTGTAATCACTCTGATTAAATGGCGTAGGTCTAGACTTACTTCCGTTTGGTCTTTGCTGCTCTTGATTCTATCGTAAACTCTGGAATTTCTTGCAATTCAGTTTCACTCAAATTATATTGTTCACAAACTAAACTCAAACGAGTTCCAGTTGTTTTAACCGCATTCACAGAATGGGTGAGATTTCCCTGAAAAAACAGTAAAGTATTCACTTGAGGTTTAATCTGTCCGACTTGCTTTTTATAAGAACGTAAAACCAGTTCTCCCCCTTGTAAATAATCAGGAACTTGCACATATAAAACACTCACAAATGCAGGCGGTTCAACGGTTTTGCAATAAGATCGTAAAGATCGATCAATATGAGGATCAACTCTTGAACCCGCTTGTAACACCAGAGGGTTAAGATAAAAAGCATTACAAGAAGGCTTTAACGCCTGTTCTAGATAGCTTTTAAAGAAAGGAAAGCGCCGTTCGACTTCCGCCTGTTTCGAGCGTTTAAACACCACTGAAAACCCTTTTGTGTCGATAAAATCACGGTTAAGGTTGTTGATAGCGAGATAAGGACAAGCCAGAATTTCTCCGCGCAGCGAGTTGAGATAGGTTAGAGAAAAAGCATTTTGTTTTTGAGAAAAATAGTTCATTTCTGGATCGAATCGTTTAAAATTTGTGAGAGATCAGTTAGGTTACTCAATGGCACAATCAAATTTTACCAAACTCCAACCGTCTCAACGTTTAATTTCTGCATTATTGTGGCTACTCTCGGCTATCTACATTTATATTTTACTGCTTTCTCCGTCCCAACAACTCCTTCCTGGTGAACCCATTTGGGCTGTTCAACCGGAAACTCTTAAGGAAATTGTCAACGAATCAATTAATTTTTTCTTTATTTTACCACTTTTCAATGCAGTGGGGATTAAATCTATGCAAGCCCCAATTGTTCATCCGTGGATTGAGAGTTTATTCAACTTTGCGGAAGCCTGGATTTTGATGTTTTTGCCTTTATTACTGCTTGATTCTAAAGGTAAAGAACTCCCAAAAATTATCATTTGGAGTTTGGCAATGTTCCTCACCAATACTTTTTTACTTCCTTATATGGCGTGGCGATTTACTGTTCCTGAACTACAACCCGAAGAAAAACAAACTAAAGGTTTATTAGCGAAAATATTTGGTTATATTGGCTTAATTGTGGGAATAGTCTCTGTTTTTTGGGCTGTTTTTGCTCGACCTGAATTTGGAGATATTCCGGCTAAAACAGAATTTTTTATCGGAAATTTTATGAGTAATCGCGTTACGATTGCTTTTTGTGTTGATGTGGTTTTATTTTATATTTTCCAAATCATCTTAATGGGAAGTATTGAACCCGTTGATAGTCGAAAGCGAGGGTTAAGATTTGTTCCCTTTTGGGGTTTAGCGATTTGGTTAATTTTATAAGCGGTTTTATAGATAGCAACCCATAAAAATATCATCTGAATGAGAGAAAGATTTTGACAACCTTTAACTTTTTCATCCAGATGAATAGGAGACAAACTTTTAACATAGACAGAGTTAAAACTCAGATTCTAACTGATTTTAATTAATCTCTAACGAACTCCTGCACAGGATAAAATATCTCCAATCGAGTTAATGATTGAAGCACGACCATAAAGCCGAGGAATGCGAATTCCATTGGGTCGTACAGCCGGATTATGCAAATGGTTTAAATAGCTGTTGGGATCTTGTTTGACTAACCCAATTAAAGTCTCTGCAACAATACTACTTCCTACAGCTCCTAACGTGTTTCCTCCTGTTTGTAATGCGGCTTCTTTGAGAATGTAATACCATAAAGGTGTTCTGTCTCCAAAATTCCCATATTCAAGTGCTTGCTTTAGTTTTTCATTCGGTTCTTTATCGATTAAATCTTCTCTTGTTAGGGGTTGAAAACCAAATGCTTTAGCTAGTTTTTGTCCAGTTGGTAAACTCAATGAATAACCTCTGACTAGATTTCGTTGAGCTAAATGAGACATGAATGTATTCGCTCTTACTCCGTCGAGTTGAAGATCAAATAAGCCTTGAGAAATCTGCGGATCGATTTTACGAGCGACGTTAGGAATCGGTTCATCCGGTACAAATCTGACAAAGTTTTCCCAGTCAACACTAAAACTTTTCTTGAGTTGATAATTATCACCGTTCTTTTCTAGCAAATCAGACTCTTGAGGTCGATCTTTGGAAACACCCAAGAGATTCATAATTTTGACTTGAGACTGACGATTAAGTTGATAAAACGGACGAATCATCGAGTGACCAAACCGAAATCCGGCGACGGAGAATTCTAGCGGCATAAAAACCGAATTTCCACTAAAGCCAGGGAGATAAAAACGCGGCCCGTTGAGCAGAATATCGTCTACAATATTGGGGTCGCAAACTGATCTGAGATAGTCATTGATGACAACATACTGATAACACCAACGCACAAACTGACGAGCATAAATATACCGACTTTGAGGAGATAAATGTTTCGGTAAAGTACAAGCAATTACATTATGAAACTTTAAAAAAGCAGCATGAAGCTGACTAATAATCACGTTTTCATCATTACGCATATCCGCAATTTTGGCTTTGCGATCAGCCCGAGGTAAATCCACAAATTTACCCAAATCTTGAACTTTTAACAGTAAGCTTTCATCCTCATAAAGAAACTGAGCTTCTGTATTTGCTCCAACTTTTCCGCCCGGTATTAATGCTGGCCCGTCACCATAAAGACTATCGAGATCAAGCTGAGGACGCCGCCCATTTTTGAGCTTATTGATAATAATTTGTGGGTCAATCGGTTTTAATTCATCATTGGCATTATCACCAATACTAATCATACTGATCTCTGTTTCCCGATCTGTTCGAGCGGTAATATCGTGATCAATAAACTGACCTAAATAGGTAAAAACAGAAGGAATATTAGAGTTGAATTTCTTCATTTCTGCCCCCGCTTCTCCTAAGTCAGCCATGGCGTCTCCTAGCATCTTTAAAGCAGGAACCGTGTTGCTGGCTACAGGTAATTTATTCGCCTCTGTATTTTCCCCCATTACCAAGTCGGGGAACATATAACCAAAAGGTGTACTAAATAGAATTTCTTCGGTTTGTTCCCTTCTCTCTTTTGCTTGTGGGTTGACTCCCCCGGCATGACTGATATTTTTTAGCATTGACTTTTTCCCTAAAATCAGAACAAAAAAGATTATGTCTCATTTTAGTCAATAATTGTCCGATAGCACATCGCCCGTTTGTGTGTCACTCATTTGGAGTAAGCTCTTGTACTTAGTCTGGTTATGCTCATCTATTTTGGAGACGCTCCCCGATGAGAACGTCTCTATAATTATTAACTAATTTCCACGTAATTTTGTGGTATTATCTACTAAACTTTGAGCAAATCCATCAAACCGTTGAGATAACTTTTCATCGAGTAACTTTCCTTCTTCGTTAAAAGCACCCCAAGCTTGACCAATGGCAATTTGTTCGGGAATAACCCAAGCATGAACCCATCGCATAATTAATCTCAGGTCATTTAAAGCATTACTATTAACTTGACCCCCCAACACACTGATTAAACCAGCTACTTTACCGTCAAGCTGCTCAAAACTCATTAAATCTAAGGCATTTTTAATCACACCACTAACGCTACCGTGATATTCTGGTGTTGCTAAAATTAACCCATCTGCTTGCTTAACGGTTTCTCGTAATTTTTCCACGTCGGGATAGTCGGGATATTCTTTTCCCCCATCACAAAAAGGTAGACGCATCTGGCGCAAGTCTAATATTTCTACTTCCGCACCCAAGACTTCTACCCGTTGCGCTGCTATTTTTAACGCCTGCTGACTGTAGGACTCCCAACGCAGACTCCCACCAATTCCTACAATTTTTACCATACTATGATCCCAAACTTGATTGCTAAGTCGTACTCATTCCGACTACGTTTAATATAACACAAGTTTGTAGTTGCGCTATCTCTACAATTAACATCTATGTGACATTCTCCCGGCGTTAATTGCCTAGCAATATAACGCGGGCTTCTTGACCTCGCAATCAAGATTTCCTACGTTGCACTTGTCTAGGATTTCTCCCCCGACAGTACGCATTCAGTAGGCGGTTTCCGTTCCCCAATGATCCTTGGGTACTTTTCGATTCCACGATTACAAATTACCTCGGCTGAGGCAATATCTCTGTTGTTTGAATAGTCACATTCATCACAGGTATGCCAACGAACTGAAAGGTTGTTATTCCATTCACTGCCACAGCTAGGACACTGCTTAGATGTTCCTCTGTGATCAACAACGGAAAAGAACTTTCCTCGTTTCCAACACACCCATTTTAATAAGTCTCTGAACTGCCCAAACCCTGCATCTAGAGAATGCTTACCCAGAAAACCTTTTGCCATCACTCTAAAATCAATGTCTTCAACAAATATTGAGTCAGCTTGATCACAAAGTTGATGGGCTGTTTTTAGGTGAAAATCCTTGCGGGTGTTGGCAATTCTGTTATGTAATCGTGCTACTTTAACTTGTTCTTTCTCCCAATTTTTAGACCGTTTCTGTTTTCGAGATGCTCTACGTTGCAGCAATTTAAGCTTGCTTTGTAGCTCTACAAAAAACTTAGGTCTAGGAATGGTTAGTCCATCTGATGTAGCCACAAGATCGATCAACCCTAAGTCGATCCCGATAGCTCTCCCAAAAGAAGGTGTATCTGGTATCGAAACATCAGCTTGAATTGTGATCACAACAAACCATTTTGTTCCTCTGCATCTTGATACAACTCGCACCCCTTTAATACTAAATCCTTGAGGGATTTCACGGTGCAGGTTGATATCTACAAGACCAAACTTAGGGAGTTTAATCTGATTCCCTTCGATTGGATTGTTTTTGAATTGAGGAAACAAAAATGATTGATAGCGACCATATTTCTTGTAGCGTGGAAAACCTCGTCCTCTTTGTCTGAAAGATTCCCAAGAGTTATGTAATCTTTTGACTACATCTTGAGTGACTTGAGAGTGAACTTCTTTTAAGTAAGGGTTGGTCTTTTTCCATTGCGTTAACTGTCGCTTTTGCTCTATGTAACCGGGGAAAGGAGTCTCGGTCGGCATAATGTATTCTCTATCCAGAGAACACCTATCAATCGTACACTTCCGACTATTCATCCAATCTTTCAAGTCTCGCAGACAACGATTGTATAGTCGTCTACAAGTCTCCAGCCAACTCAACATTGATTTCTGTTGAGCGGCACTGGGGTAAATGCGGTAAGTGTAGTTC
>NZ_AAVU01000030.1 GCF_000169095.1 Lyngbya sp. PCC 8106 | reverse complement strand
TTTACTGAGAAAAGTTAAAGATCTCGAACATCTCAACAAAGAAGAGAAAGCAAGAGAATGTGGTTACTACACCCTGACAAAAAATGGGGTTGAGCGAGTCAACATGATGAAATTCCTGAATGCTCTGATTGATGCAGAAGGAATCGAGTTAGATGGTAAGCAACTCGGAAATGGACGAGGCGGACGCTCGGCAAGCTATCGAATTAGTGTACAGTCAAATGGAAATTTATTAATTGGTGCAGCTTATACCAAACAAATGGATCTGCAACCCGGTGATGAATTTGAAATTTCTTTAGGCCGTAAACATATTCATCTCAGACAAGTCGAACCGGGAGAAGAACTCGAAGCGTCATAACTCGCACAGTATCGTTTTCGACTTCTATTTTTCCGAGCGGGATTAAATTAAATACAATCTATTCCTGATTCAGAAAAACCTGCGCCGCGCATCATAATTCTGGCTGGTTTTGACGGAAGGTTAGTCATCGCCAGCCTGAAAATATTAATTGCTGTGAAATTAGGGAATCGAGACAGAATGCAATAACTGTTCAATGATCGCTTTTGCTCGTCTTCCCCCAACCGGAATTAAACGATGAGACAGCACATAAGGCGCCAAAAACTTGACATCATCTGGTAAAGCATAATCGCGCCCGGCTAAAAAGGCTAAAGCTTGAGTCGCTCGATGCAAAGCAATCGCCCCTCGCGGACTTACCCCTAAAGCAATCTCTTCGTGATCTCGTGTGCTTCTGACTAAATTGAGCATATATTGCTGCACAGAAGATTCTACTTGCACCCGACTACAAAACTGTTGCAATTCCAACACTTCTTCGGGAGTCAAACAAGGTTGTAACTCCTCAACCTTCACCCCACTTGTAAGCCGTTGAAGCATTTGCAATTCTTCCGACTCCGAAGGATAGCCTAAACTGAGTGACAACGCAAAGCGATCCATTTGGGCTTCAGGAAGCGGAAACGTTCCCTGATATTCAATTGGGTTTTGAGTCGCAATCACAAAAAAAGGTTTAGGAACCTGACGAGAAACCCGATCAACCGTCACCTGTTGTTCCTCCATCACCTCCAACAACGCAGACTGAGTTCGGGGAGTCGCCCGGTTAATCTCATCGGTTAATAAGATATTGGTAAAAACAGGCCCCGGTAAGAATTCAAACTCACCTGTACGGGGGTTCCAAATATTAGTTCCGGTGATATCTGTGGGTAACAAATCCGGTGTACATTGAATCCGTTGAAACTCTCCCGCAATTGAACGAGCGATTGACTTCGCCAGTAAAGTTTTACCGACGCCCGGAACATCTTCTAGGAGAGCGTGACCCCCAGAGAGTAAAGCAACGAGCGTTAGACGAATGGCATCCCCTTTTCCCACAATTGTCCGGCTGAGATTGTGTTTGAGCCGTTCAATTTTTTCTCTCATTCTATTAATGGCTTGTTATCAAGTGTTAGTATTGAGTGGTCGTCAGGTAATAGTCTTCAGTTTAGTGCCAATCAAGGATACACCTAGCTGTTCTCTGTTCCCCGTTCTTCAGATCACGATACCCTAAACAATCAGTTTACTGTTCACTATTTAGCACTTTTTTGGCTTGAACACAATCAGCTACAATTTGTGCTTTGAGTTCATCAAGAGAAGCAAACTTTTGTTCTGGGCGTAAGAATTCTTTTAAGCAAATGGTCAAGGTTTGACCATACAAATCACCCGACCAATCTAACAAATAAACTTCTACAGTTGGCTGCTGACCTTCCACCGTTGGACGACAACCAATATTCATCACCGCAGGATAAGCGGTTAAATTCAACGCTTCACCTGAACTGAAAACCTGTACCGCATAAACCCCATAGCTTGGGAGAAATTTTTCTGGGGGTACTTGTAAATTTGCAGTGGGAAATCCGATTGTTCGACCTAACTGTTGACCTGGAACGACTTGACCCACTAAAGTATAGTCACGGCCGAGTAATTGATGAGCGCGTTGCAGATTACCTTGTTCTAGAGCTTGACGAATCATCGAACTACTAATTCGTTCCCCTTGTTCACAAGGATAGCGATCAACAATCGTCACTTCTACCCCATAGGGAGCCGCGATCGCTTGTAAGTCTTTCGCCGTCCCCGTGCGACCTTTTCCGAAGCGAAAATCAAAACCAATTGTCACATGAGACGCTTGGAGATGCTTGATCACAATTTCTTCAACAAATTCAGGGGGACTCAAACTCGCAAGTTGTTGATCAAAAGCCAGCAAAACCATTTGCTCGACACCCATCATTTGTAGACATTCTATCTTCTCATCAATAGGAGTCAGAAGCTTCTTGGATTGACCTGTAAAAAATTCTTGAGGATGAGGGTGAAAAGTGACAACCGTAGCGTAACGTTGATGACTCTCACCTGCATCAAAATTGAGACGATTTTCCTCTGGAGTCAGGGAGACACCCGAACGATAGTTTTGAGCCGGAGTGGGGGGTTGTAAAGGCGAATCGACTTGAGTTAAGAGGATTTCTGGCTGTTGCTGCGACAGCAAAGAGGAACTGAACGACTGAGATTGCTTGAAGATAGGCTGAATCACCTGTCGATGCCCTCGATGTATTCCATCAAAGTTTCCTAAGGCAACGGCAGTCGGAGTTAGAACAGTGTTTAGCGAAGAAGTAATCCACACGCTTTACATTTTGACACAAACTTAGGAATTCTGATCAAAAATCATGCAACAAATTTTTAGATCAGTTGAGGCTTTGCAGTATCTTCGGGAGAGATTAATTGAATCGAAAGACCTTCTCGAGCCATGAGACTATTTGGAAAGCGTTGAGCAACTTGTTCTCCGACTTGATCGAGAAAATCATCATTATGGAGAGGATCATGATGAAAAATCACCAACCGTTTCACATTGGCTGCTTTTGCCACTTTAACTGCTTCTTGCCAAGTTGAATGACCCCACCCTACCTTACTGGTTTTTTCCGAGTAATACTCCTCATCGGTGTAGGTGGCATCATAGATTAAAACATCGGCATTACGAGCGAGAAACAATACATTGTCATCTAAACCCTCGGGAAAATGTTCTGTATCGCTGACATAAGCTGCGGCGTAACCATTCCAATTGACTCGATAACCGACGGCTTCACCGGGATGATTTAACAAAGCCGTTTCAACTTTAATCCCGTCTCCGATTTCTAGAGTTTGACCAATATTGATATCAAAAAACTTCATCACAGCCCCCATCGTTTGTAAGGGAACCGGAAAATTGGGGTGAAGCATTTGGTCGTTGAGTCGTTGCTGCACCGTAGAACCATTGGGAGCAACCGCTCCATAGATATGAAACGTATTTTTAGGAACAAAAGCCGGGGTAAAGAATGGAAAACCTTGAATATGATCCCAATGAGCGTGGGTAAAAAACAGATGGGCTGTAACTGGGATCTGAGACATCAAAGATTGTCCTAGAACCCGCAAACCTGTTCCTCCATCAAAGATCAAGCGCTCGGTTCCGACTCGCATTTCTATACAGGAGGTATTGCCCCCGTAGCGTACTGTCTCTGCTCCAGGACAGGCAATGCTTCCTCTGACTCCCCAAAAGTGAATCGTAAACTGCTGATTTGGCGAACTAGACATAGGCTCGAATACAAGATGAATGATGCGCGATCGCACTCAGGTATTGATCAATGGGTTTAGTTTTCAGTCTATGATCTCTAAGAACCCCTCTGAGTCAAGTCGGGCAAATCTGTTTTGATAGCCCGGTTGTGCAGCGACAAACTAAAAATAGAATTGAATACCAGTCTATCTTAAACTATAAAACTAATTGTTTTACCGAAAATTTCACAAACTCAAGTTTTCGACTGTCTCTTGAGTGGTGATCGCCCAATACAAATGACCTCCTGTTTGTAGCGACTTTCAATGGAGGTGTAGTTTGACGGGATGATGTTAAGGTTTGGAGTTGTCGATGGGTTGATTGTCAGTATTTTGAGATCGATAGAGTCTAAAGCCAGACAAATGCCCGATCAATTCCTCTCGAAAACGAGTAACTTTTTATCTAAGATTAAAATTCGACTTTTAACTGATCAACAATCAGTTGACCATCAAACGTGTAAAAGGTAACTTTATAAATATCAGGGGCTTGTACACTGAGTTGGTCACTGGGTAAAACTCGGGGTATAGAGCTACGGTTAAAGGGTTTTGCCATCTCTGTGCGGTTAATTTCGTGACCTTCTTGATTGTAGGCTGATAAAATCGTTCGGCGAGAACTGGTGACGACTGCTTCGACACGACGAACGGGGTGCTGAAAGTGAACTTCTAACCACCCACTTTTTGGAGCGCCCATCAAGACGGTTTGATTGGGTCGAATTCCAAAAGCCGGGTTAGAGGGTTGTAGAGCAATTGCATTCACAAACATTATCCCCCAGGCTTGAAACTGATGCTCGACCACTTCAAAACATTGTAGCTGTTGTAAAGCCAGACAAATACGTTGGTGAGATTGAATCAACACTTTCTCTGAAGATTCTTTTTGCTTTTGAGGAGAGACAATCAATTCTTCGGGACTATTCCATTCCATCGCCCCATTCAGTAGATCACCGACATGGATGCAATTAGAAAAGGGGCGGCACTCTTGTTCCATAACAGTTTTCATTGGGAGATGTCCTTTCTTACGGGTTCAGGGGGTTTGACGGCGCTTTCCGCACTCTGTTTTGATCGAGATGGAAATTCCTATACATCTAATAATTCAGGTGCTTGCTTGGCTCCTCAGTAAATAATTAGGATTGTGATTGGGGAGGTTATGCACCAACAGGGGGTTTTACCCCTCACCATATTATAGTCACAGTATACTGATCTCTGAGGAAATGGGAAGACCGTTGACAGCAACCCCGTTCCCGTAATTGACTACCTTAAGCAGAGGAAAAACCGATAGAGTATCTTTTATGCTTGGTAAGATGCAGTTTTTTTGCACAACAGCCTTTTACCGAGCTGCCTTTTGCATCGCTCAATTGTGAATCAAAATTGAAAGAGGTTTTTTATGTTTCTGCCCCGTGGCTTTGAGCAACGTTCCATCGTGACCTCACTCGGAAGGATGGTTTATTACACAGCCAAGAAATTACCTGGGTTGTCCTTAGAAACCCCTGGGATTGAAGATTTACCCAAGTTGGTCTTTTTGCATGGTTTTGGGGGGGGATCTTCGGCCTATGAATGGTCACAAGTTTATCCCGCTTTTGGGGGCGAATATCAGATCTTTGCCCCAGATTTAATCGGTTGGGGACGTTCTGAACATCCCGCCCGAGAATACAATATTCACGATTACATCACTACGATTATTGAATTTCTCGAACAAACTTGTCAGAGTCCAACCCCGGTAATTGCTTCGTCGTTGACGGCTGCTTTGACCATTCGAGCCGCCATTGAACGACCTGATTTGTTTCAATCTCTGATCTTGACAACACCTTCGGGTTTGTCTGATTTTGGAGAAAATTATCGCAATAGCTTTTTTGCCCAACTGGTTAAAACTCCCCTCTTAGACCGAGTGATCTACAGTGCAGGTGTCGCCAATAGTGCTGGAATTCGTCGCTTTTTAGAAGACCGCCAGTTTGCTCGTCCTAACCGAGTTTATCCAGAGATTGTTGAAGCTTATCTCGAATCTTCTGTACAGCCTAATGCAGAATACGCTGCCCTTTCTTTTGTACGGGGTGATTTGTGCTTTGATTTATCGCTGTATATGAGTCAGCTTACCACTCCAACTGCTATAATTTGGGGAGAAAAATCAGAGTTTACCAGTCCAGAAATTGGACAACGTTTGGCAAACCTCAATCGAACCGCTGTTAGAGTTTTTCAACGCTTAGATGATGTGGGCTTAACTCCCCATCTCGAAGAACCTGCAATGATGATTGCTCTCATTCGGCACTTGCTTAATGTTTTAGGAGCAGAAAAATGAAGTCCTGAATGACTCGATAAGCGACCTTAAACTTTCGTCCTTTTCACCGCAAGTTAATGATGTCCAACGATGACTTTTTAGATGATCGACCGTGGACGCCTGAAGCCAAAGCCAAACTTCAGAAGATCCCCTATTTTGTGCGATCGCAAGCCCGCAAACGTATTGAACAACTTGCCCGTGAAGGGGACTTTGAGGAGATAACAGTCGAACTGGTCGAAAAAGCAAGGGTAGAGTTTGGTCAGTAGGTGATGAGGTTGGGTTCGGGGAGTCAGTGATCCTCAATCGCCTGAGGTGACTGCAAAAATGTCCCCTAACGCTTTAAACTGGAGTTTGGCATTTTGTTGTGTTCTGAAGTTGATTGATTAAGCAGTGAGAAAAAAGATTATTGCCGGGAACTGGAAAATGTTCAAAACTCAGGCAGAAGCTCAAGAGTTTTTGCAGGGGTTTATTACCGCGTTAGATGAAACGCCTGATGAGCAAGAAACTGTGCTGTGTGTACCGTTTACAGACTTGTGGATTATGTCCAAAAGTTTGCATGGCAGTCGAATTAGACTCGGCGCTCAAAATATTCACTGGGAAGACTCGGGTGCTTATACGGGAGAAATTTCTGGCCCGATGTTACTAGAAATTGGGGTGCGTTATGCTATTGTTGGCCATAGCGAACGACGGGAATATTTTGGAGAAACAGACGAAACGGTTAACCGCAGACTTAAAGCAGCTCAACGTCATGGTTTAACGCCGATTTTATGCGTGGGAGAAAGCAAACAACAGCGCGATGCTAGAGAAACGGAAGCCCACATTTTCTCTCAGTTACAAGAGGGTTTAGTTGATGTTGATCCAAACAATTTGGTGGTTGCTTATGAACCGATTTGGGCAATTGGAACGGGCGAAACTTGTGAGGCTGAAGAAGCCAATCGAGTCATTGGTTTGATTCGCAGCAAGTTGAAAAATCCTGATGTTTCTATTCAGTATGGTGGCTCTGTTAAACCCAACAATATTGATGAAATTATGGCTCAACCTGAGATTGATGGTGCTTTGGTTGGGGGCGCTAGTTTGAAACCAGAAAGTTTTGCTCGCATTGTAAATTATCAATAAAATACAACTTAAAAATGGGGAATTGAGAATCGAAAACGTGAGCAACTGTTCCCCATTTTAATTTTTGCTCATTTGAGTCAATTTTACAATCATTCAATGACACAAAAAATCATCCTGCAACATCAGGTGTTTGAGTGGGGAAAACGAACTTATATTATGGGTGTTTTGAACGTGACACCCGATAGTTTTAGTGATGGCGGAGAGTTTAATACTTTAGACGCAGCTTTGACTCAAGCTCAAAAAATGCTAGCTGCGGGAGTGGATATTATTGATATTGGGGGTCAATCTACTCGCCCGGGTTCTGAACAAATCTCGGTAGAAGAAGAGTTAAATCGGGTGATTCCAGTGGTTGAGTTACTGCGAAGTCAACCGAACCCGTTAGCCCATATTCCTATTTCTATTGATACCACAAGAACAGCAATTGCACAAGCGGCTATCGAAGCGGGGGCTGATTTAATTAATGATATTTCGGGTGCAACATTTGAACCTGAAATGTTATCGGTTGTTGCAAAATTGGGTGTTCCCATTGTGTTAATGCACATTCGTGGGACTCCGAAAACCATGCAACAATTAACCGACTATCAAGATTTGATTGGGGAGATTTCCCTGTTTTTCCAAGACCGAATACAAGCTTGTAAAATTGCCGGAATTGAGCCTAGTAATATTATACTCGATCCAGGGATTGGATTTGCAAAAACCTTTGAACAAAATTTAGAAATTCTCCGACAACTTCCTCAATTGAAATCACTCGGTTTTCCCCTGTTAGTGGGGCCATCTCGGAAAAGTTTTATTGGTCATATTCTCAACGAAAAAGACCCCCAAAAACGGGTTTGGGGAACGGCTGCGGCTTGTGTTGCGGCTATTGTGGGTTCGGGGGATATTTTGCGGGTTCACGATGTTCAAGAAATGGTTGAGGTTTGTCGAGTCGCAGATGCTATTTATCGCCTTTAGTTCCTATTCTAACGTTTCGGGTTCAATTCCCATTTCTCGCAAACGTTCGGCTAATTTTGCAGCTTTTTGTTCTGCAAGTTCGGCTCGTTTTCGTTCTTTTTCTGCTTGTTCTTGTCCAATCAGCAACAAATTTCCGTCTAAATTCCACCAACGCAACCAAGATTGAGTCTGATTTTGATAGGTTCCATTCCATAACCCTAATTCTACACCAAGGGGAGGAATTGGATAATGATTCCGTTCGTTTGCTTCCATCTGTTGATAGGTGAAATCAACCAAATGATAAACTTCTAATTGATTGCGATTAATCTCAAAAATCCCGTAATAGGGAATGCGAAGAATGCGTTCATAAACCCAAAATTTACCCGGTTTCTGCACTTCTCCGCTTGATGTAAATAAGGGAGTTTTATCCCGTTCTTCGAGGCCTTCTCCACTCGCAAATTCTAACACAATCAACGGCACCATCAGTTCCCGCCAGTAAACATAGGAACGGCGAATTTTGTCTCCCAGTCTCGGCTGAACATTGGGAACATAAAACCAGTCTGGAGCAATTGCACCTTGTTCGGGGGGATTCGTTTCTCGCCAATAAATTCCACAATCTTGTCCGATAGCATATTGCCCATCGGGATGTAATTGTTGTAAAATTAATCCGATAGAATCCGTTAAAAGTAGACTTTGAGGATGCTCCTGAAAATTTTTCACAAATCTACCATCTGATTCGGGAAGTTGAGTGTGATCGGGAAATGTAAGCGATACATTGGGGTCAGTCGATATCTCTGTCATCCTAATCATTTTACCTCAAATCATTACTATTTTACTGTAGCAGTTAGCTATTATTTTTGTGGAAATAAGACTTTTCTCACCCAACTGGTTTCATAGGGTTTTTCAACTTTAACGTTATAAATTTTTTCCATTCCCTCAATTAATCTTTGGGTTGGACGGTATAACAAAACATCACTAAAGGGTTCTAAATTTGGCAAGACAGGAACTTGATATTCGGGCATCAATTGAATCGTAACATTAGGTTTGAGTTGATGTAATAAAGACATAATTCTTCCCGGTTCTTCATCACTAATTATAAGGGGAGATGGAGATTGATTAATAATCTTAGCGGAGATGGGAATATCTCGACTTTTAGCATAACTTTTGTGCCACCAAACGGGATGAAATAAACTCACAGTACAGGATAAAATCCCACTCAAAATCAGAGTGTATAAAATCCATTTCCATCGTTTTTTCTGTGAACTTGGAATTTTCGCAGTTGTTAGTTTTTCCGTCAAAAGATAAGCGACAGATATTTGAATTCCTAAATAACAAGGCATGGCATATCGCGCAATGGTTGAACCCCGTCCCCCTAAAATAATATCCGGTAAAATCAAAATCATTCCCGGAACTCCTATTAAAGTTAAAATGAATAACCAAACGTTTTTCGGCGTGTTTTTGATTAAAAAATATAAGGCGTATATCGTTAAACCTAGAGTTAAATACAAAGTGAGATTTAACGGACTAATTCCCTGGTTAACATCAAAGAAAATTCGGTTTAAATTTAATAACCAAAATAACATCAAACCCTCACGAGGAACCAAACGAGATTCTGTATTTTCGAGAAAAAAGGCTAAGTTCTGAACAAAAACAAACAACCAAGGAGTAAACAGCACAACTCCAATTAAACTCGAAAACAGATAGGGAAGGATGAATTTTCGCTTTTGCCAAACTGGAGTAAAAAAAACATAAGCAGTCTGTGCCGCCAAAACAAAAATAGAAAATAAATGACTATATAATCCAAAGCCAACAGTCAGCGAATAAATTCCCCAATTTAAAATTTTAGATTGGAGAGATTTTTCAGTTTTACTAATTCTCAACGCTTGCAATAAAGCCGCACTTGAAAGTAAAATACTAACAGCCCAAAGACTATAAGCACGGGCTTCTTGAGCGTAGAGAAGATGAAACGGAGAAATCGCAATAATCCCCATCGCAACCCAACTCACAGACACCGACTGAAACAACTCCCAACACAACCAATAAATCGCCGGAAAAATGAGTAAACTAATCAAAGCCGATAAAGTTCTAATTGTGGTGACGGAATGAGGAAAGGTTTGCATCCAAAGGCGGGCCGTGAGAAAATAAAGCGGTGAATGTTCAGGATGTTTAGTTAAAGCTGTAAAAGAATCCTGTAAGTTGCGTTCTGAGGTTGGATATTGATAGGTATTGAGTAAATCTTCGACGGTATGAGGCCAACCGATGTAAACCTGTTGAAAAAAATCCTCTTGGGTATAGCCGGAAATTCTAAAAGACGTTTGAACTTCATCATACCAATAAACTTGATGACCGAGATTGACAAACCGAAATCCAACGCCAACAATAATCAAAATAATCGCCAACTGTTTGAACCAATTATTTGTAGGTTTTGAGGAATTCATCACTTGATTTTTAACTGATATATTTAGAAAATGTTAGAGGATGATCGAAAATCTTGAATACTGTCCTCATCGATGATACTCTGTGCTGTAGACATTACTAGAACAAAAATCTTCTCACATCCGCTGCAAACAATAAACCTATGACAACGCTTAATTCAGTTTGGCAACAGTTAACACTTACTTATTTATCTCCCTATCAGTGGCGCAGTGGTAGCCTGATTTATCGCCTGAGTGGTTGTCTGCGAAACTGGCGACAAGGTAGTTGGCTGATGCAATGGGGGGAACCTCTCGGCGCCGTTTTAATCAGTTTGGTGTTTAGTTTAGCGCCGTTTGTGGGTACTGCTTTAATTGGAGTTTTACTCATTGCTTGTGCAGGGTTTTGGGTACTATTAACCTTGTGTGATGATCCGTCAGAAACTGCATTTACCCCAATTCATCTATTAGTTTTGTTGTACTGGGGAGTTGCTGTAACTGCAACCGCATTATCTCCGGTGAAAGCTGCCGCCTTAAGCGGTTTAATCAAACTAACGCTGTATTTAATCCTATTTTTCCTAATGGCGAGAATATTGCGATCGCCTCGGATTCGATCTATTTTTATCACGTTTTATCTACATATTGTTCTGATTGTCAGTATTTACGGTTTGCGACAATGGTTTTTTGGGGTAGAAGCCTCAGCAACTTGGGTTGATCCGACTTCTGCACAAGCGGATTTAATTCGGGTGTTTAGCTACTTAGGAAATCCGAACTTATTAGCGGGATATTTATTACCTGCTTGTGCGTTTAGTGTGGCGGCGATGTTTGTTTGGGAAGGTTGGCTACCGAAAGCTTTAGGATTAACCATGACAGTTGTTAATTCCGCCTGTTTGGTACTTACATTTAGTCGAGGTGGTTGGATCGGTTTTGTGGCTTTAATGTTTACGTTGGCGGTATTATTATTGTATTGGTTGAGTATTAACTTTTCACCGTTTTGGCGTCAATGGGCAGTACCGATTGGAATTGGCAGTTTAGCCGCATTTTTAATCTTAGCAGTGATAACAGTTCCGGCTTTACGCTTGCGAGTGGCGAGTATTTTTGTTGGACGAGAAGATAGCAGCAACAACTTTCGCATGAACGTTTGGGCGGCAGTCCTAGAAATGATTCAGGATCGCCCTATTTTGGGCATAGGGCCGGGTAATAACGCTTTTAACAAAATTTACCCCCTTTACATGAGACCTCGCTACAGCGCTTTGAGTGCCTATTCTGTGATCTTAGAAATCGCCGTCGAAACGGGAATAATTGGTTTAACTTGTTTTCTGTGGTTATTAGTTGTTACTTTGCATCAAGGCTGGTTACAATTGCAACGGTTGCGAGAATTGAGAAATACTCAAGGATTGTGGTTAATCGCTGCGATCGCGACAATTATCGGTATGATGGCGCATGGTTCTGTTGATACCGTTTGGTATCGTCCACAAGTGAATACGTTGTGGTGGTTAATGATGGCGATCGTTGCGAGTTTTTATCAGCGCTTACCGAAATCAGAGGTGAGTCCCAACCCATTGTAATTACAAAAATGCAGATAAACCCCCAATTTGGGAGTTTGGGGGTAATGTCATTTACAAAATAATTCTGATTGCGATCAATGCCTGAAACCCGTTGAATTTCATTCAAAAAACGTTAACGATTCAACGCACTTTACAACTCAATTTTGACAAGCTTCAATACGATTCATTACCGAAAAAAACCACTTATGAGCAAACGGAAGATGGCCAGGAGGGGCTTGTAAGTTGTAGATGAGTTTAAAGAAAGAAATCCAACTTCCTCCGGTTCGCCACCCCAAAGCATCGCCTAACTGACAATAACTATCCCAGTCGGTTCCTTTTCCTAGATTCTCCCAAATCTGGTACTGTACCGAAAAGCCAAAATGTCCATCAGAAGACGCAACCCAAAGCTGATCGATAGTCTGCAAATCCAAGCAAGGCAGTTTTTCTACATCCGATGCACTGAGTTCACTGTTAGAAGTATGACGCGCCGCCATCAATATCACCCGAGAGGTTTCTCGACTGGCGGCTTTCCATTGACCATTGGCGAGAAGATCTTGCAGGGTTGTGTAATCAACTCCACGATCTGAACACAATTTGACGTCAGACACGACCATGTTAGATTAGATTA
Source organism: Lyngbya sp. PCC 8106 (assembly GCF_000169095.1). GTDB lineage: Bacteria > Cyanobacteriota > Cyanobacteriia > Cyanobacteriales > Microcoleaceae > Capilliphycus. Next base: position 74,827 of record NZ_AAVU01000030.1, on the reverse strand, counting down.
GAATCAATTGTCAGGTTTAGCTATATTGTGTAAACCAACGCCCAATCTAGTCAAGGATAAACAGTTGACGAAAAATCCGACTGTATGAGAACACTGTCATTGCAGAAGGCCGAATGATTGGGATCAGAAGTACAAACTCTGGGTGTATTGGAAGAATAGTCTGTTGATGCAGGATTGACGGTCAGATGCAAAGATGTTTTATGATCATTCTTCATTGATATCTTAGTGATTGTCGGCAATTGCCCCCCTAAAAATATTCAGAGATCAGGGACACTAAACCATAAGCTTTGAGACAATTTTAAAGGATTTCTGTCCAGGTTGCTGTGATCTGCAAATGAACCCAATTTAATGTTATGGGTTAAAAATCTACTACTTGTCTACTCACCATTATCCCGATGCAATACCCTTGAGTTAATTGAGATGAAAACTGTGACGACTAAGAAATTAGGTTAGACTGGATAAAATTTCTGAAATCATCGACTTAGAATTAAGTCATTTCGATCAACCCAATGGAACCGATCTCTCTTGCAATGCTAATCAACCAGGTATTACTTTAGTATGGAAATTGTTCTGACCCTTAGTGTACTGATTTTAGCCTTAATCAGTTTTGTTGTTGAATGGTTACCTGTCGATTTAACGGCATTGAGTGTTACGGTTCTCCTGATGGTATTAGGGTTAGTAACGCCCAATGAAGGAATTTCTGGCTTTGGAAACTCCGCCACAATTACAGTCATGGCGATGTTTATTCTCAGTGCAGGAATTACTCGTACAGGTGTGATTCAAATTGTTCGAGACTTGTTAATCAAATGGGGCGGAAAACATCCTTCTCAACAAATTTTTATCATGGGGGCAATTGTTGGCCCGATTAGTGCTTTTATTAATAATACGGCTGTGGTGGCGATTTTTCTGCCGATTATTGAAGATTGGTGTAAACAACGAAAAATTCCGTTATCCAAAGTTTTGATTCCGCTTTCTTATTCTTCTATTTTAGGAGGAATGATCACTCTAATTGGGACTTCTACCAATATTCTCGCGAGTGGTTTATCCGAAAAATTGGGTTATGGGGCGTTTAGCTTATTTCAGTTTACTAAAGTCGGAATAATTTCTTTTTTTATTGGCTTAGTTTATATTTCTTTTATTGCTCCCTATCTTCTCCCTAAACGTAAATCGAATGGTAGTGATTTTTTAGGTCAGAGTTATGAGATCAACGACTATCTGAGTGAAGTGATTATTACTCCTCAATCGAGTTTAGTCGGACAAACGTTACAACAAAGTGAAATTCAGCGTAAATTTGACTTAGACGTTTTAGAGTTGGTTCGGGATAAAGTTCATCTTCCTCAACCTTTCGCCGATAAAAACTTGCGTGAAGGTGATATTTTAATTATTCGTTGTAGTCGAGATGACTTACTGAAAATTCGAGAAGAACGAGGACTGAATATATTACCAGATGTACAGTTTAAAGAGGATTCCATTGAATCGATGTTGAGTTCAGGAGAGGAAAAAATTGGAGAAGTGTTAATTCTTTCAAACTCTCGACTGATTGGAACAACGTTAAAAGATTTACGCTTCCGACAACGTTATAATGCAACCGTTTTAGCCATTCGTAGAGGTGCGGAATTAGTTCGTGGACGTCTCGGAAAAACTCCATTGAGATTTGGAGATTTATTATTAGTTCAAGGCCCAAAACAAAGCTTTATTGGTTTACAAACAACCCGAGAATTATTGGTACTCGAACAACGGGATGTCGAAAGTTTACGACAAGATAAAGCTAAAATTGCGGTGGGAATTGTAGTTGGTGTTGTACTGATGTCTGCTTTTAATTTACTTCCCATTTTGGTGAGTGCTTTAGCAGGTGTGATTGTAATGGTGATTACCGGATGTCTCAAGCCGGGAGAAATTTATGGGGCGATTCGTTGGGATGTTATTTTTCTGTTAGCAGGATTAATCCCCTTAGGAATTGCGATGGAAAAATCAGGAACAACGGAATTGTTAGCCCGAGGTTTAGTTGCAGTTGGGGGAAATCTTTCGGGTTATTGGATTGTGATGTTCTTCTATGTTGTGACTGTTTTACTGACTGAAATCCTTTCCAATAATGCTTCTGTTTTATTGATGATTCCGATTTCTGTGGAAGTTGCAAAAACTCTAGGTTTAAACCCGTTTGCGTTAATGTTTGCAGTGACATTAGCCGCATCTTGTAGCTTTATGACACCGATTGGCTATCAAACTAATACAATGGTTTATAGTACAGGGGGATATAAGTTTTTTGACTTTACCCGAGTTGGTGCCCCTCTCTCGCTCTTATTAAGCATCTTTACACCCTTACTGATTATTTGGGTATATGGTTTGTAAAGGTAAAATATAGCTTGATTTCTGTGATCACCCTCAGTTAAAAAATTAGCTTGATTTCCAAATCTGATAACTGAGGGTTGACTCTATTTTACTCGGGAATTTGGTTTCGAGTCATTCGTTTAGCAATTTGTAAACAAGCAATAAAAGCAGCGATAAATGCACCTTCAGCTAGAATTTTAAACGATTCTTCTACCGTTTGTACCCAGTCATACATCAGTTTATGACGTTTGGGATCGGCTAACCAAAATGAAAAAATGCTGTCATCATCGGTACCCAAATCAATGAAAACCATAGTGGCTTTGAAAGCAAAACCTAAAACAAACAGATAAAATGCAGGTTTATACCGTTTAAATTCATCCCAAAAAGAGTATAAAATATATGCACCAATAGCACTATAACCCGCAACAATTAACCCATCAAGTTGTAGAAACTTACTGTTATCTGGAATTTGAAAAACCCAATGAATCAAAAAATCCGTTGCTTCGTGAATTTGCACAATTTCATCTACAGCCAAAAATAAAAATCCAATGGCAATCAGTTTCCATAACGTTTGCGGTAATTTTTTTCCTTTTGTTTCTATCGGGGCTAATTTTCGGATGCGATAAATTTTCCAGGCTAATCCCGAAAGAATCAACAACTGCAAACAAGATAACCAGCTAATAATCCCTGTTTCTCCAAAGTAAACCATCGGACTTTTTCCCAGTAAAACCGCCCGACGAATTGTTAAACCCAGGAAAACTAGATCAAAAAGAAGAATCATCCATAAATAGGATTTTACTTTTTGATTTGTTTTTGGATAAATCTCAGTTAAACTCATAAACCCAACTCTCAAGTAAGTGAAACTTCAGAAAAAAATGAAGTCTCTTATCTTATCATCAAAATTTCTTGATCGGGTAATCAATTTTACAAATCGACATTTGATTTCTGCTCAAAAATAAATAGAGATGCTCAAATCGAACACCTCCAAGGTATAATACAAGTAAGATTTTGTGAACTTTAAACGCCAGATGACTCAACCGGAAATTAGAATTTATTCGTTAGCCAAATCGCTTGATAAGGATGCAGATTTAAGCAAGAATAGATATTATCGACTGTCTCACCACTAATCAAATCACACCAGGGATCGGTACATACTAAATTCAAATCTGATAATCGCAAAACTTGTGGCTGATCCGTTAAATTGAAAATACAAAAGATACTTTGATCGCGAATAATACTCTGTCGCCAAAACCCAAATAGCACTCGCTTCAATTGTAGTGTATACTGAGTTGCATTAGGATGAAAAGCGCTTTGACGGCGACGAATTTGAATCCGACGACAGAGTTCTCGAAAGACAATAGATTGGGGTGAATGAGGATGACTGAGTTTATTTTCCAGTTCGTTTAGATCACATTCATGGCGATTAATCGAACGATTTCTGCCTGTTTGTTTCAGCTTAATATAATCATTGGGTGTCGCTAGCAAACTATGAATATAAAAAGCCGGAATTCCTTCTAACGACATCATAATTGTTTGTGAACAGAGAAACCGTTGAACTTGCCATTTATCTTCCCCTCGAACCGTTCCTTTCATTGCATCAAACAGAGAAATATTCAGTTCATAGGGGCTTTCACTCCCATCCGGTTTTGTTCTCATACTCACTTTTCCCCCAAATTTTTTCATGGTTTCTAACATCGTCCAATACTCTTGTTCTGATAATAATCCCTCAGTTGGACGTAAACCAATGCCATCATGGGAAGCCGTAAAATTGAAGTAAGCACAGCCTAAAGGGGCAGGTGGCATACTCATCATCCAGGTTTTTAAATAGTCGGATTTTCCTTGAATGAGGGCGTGTAAAACCAGAGGAGGCAAACTAAAATTATAAATCATGTGTGCCTCATTTCGGTTGCCCAAATAGCTTAAATTCTCTCGGTTGGGAACGTTGGTTTCTGTAATTAACACAACAGAAGGATTTACCAGTTGCAAGAGTTCTCGCAGGAGTTTAACTACAGCATGAGTTTGAGGAAGATGAATACAAGAAGTACCGATTTCTTTCCAGAGAAATCCCACCGCATCTAAGCGAATATATTTAGCACCTTTGCTAACATAAATGAGAATAATTTTGATAAATTCTAACAAGACATTTGGATTGGCAAAGTTGAGATCAATTTGATCTTCACTAAAAGTTGCCCAAACGTGTTTTTCGCCTTCTGGTGTGTCAACTGGAGTGATCACAGGTGTACTACGAGGACGAACAACGGCTGATAAATCTGTACTCGGATCAACGGTGATAAAATAATCAGAACCGGGTTTTTCGCCTTGTTGAAACTGCTGAAACCAATCGCTTTGACTGGAGATATGATTAATCACAAGATCAGCCATCAAGTCAAATTGATTGGCAATATTTTCGATATCTTCCCAATCTCCAAGTTGGGGATTTACCTTTAGATAGTCAATTACTGAAAATCCATCGTCGGAACTGTAAGGAAAAAAGGGTAAAATGTGAACCCCTGTAATGGTGTCTTTGAGATATTTATCTAAGAAGTTTTTGAGGGTGAGTAAGGGTTGTTCTCCAAATTTTTCAATACTGTTACCGTAAGTAATCAGTAAAATGTTGTCTTGACTCCATTTATTGAGATTTTCTTCGTGAAAGTCTGAGGAATGGTCTTGAAGAATCTCAAAAATTTGCTTTAATAAGGTTTGGACTGTAGATTGATCATAAATGATTTCTAATAAGGGTTGAACTCGCTGTTGAAAGTATTGATATTTTTCGAGGGATTGAGTAATAGCCATATCTTTATCCTACTTTTAAGCTTATTTTTGCAACCAAACGACTAGCCAGAGTTCTAAACCTCTGACTTGAAAGTATTCCAGATTAAATTAAACCTAGATATAGAAATGAAAAAAACTTTTAAACGAGATCCTCTGATGGTTCTAGATGCCCCTAATTCTGAGTCTAAGTAGAGTGGGTGAGAGAGGGGTTTTAGTCTGATCTATCTCTACAAAATGCCCGGATAGCAACAATCCCTGATGATTGTAACAAATGAAGATATTGAGGTTTAGAAAAAGGAAATGTAGAACTTTCTAGGAAGCGTCAATCTGTAATGACAGACTTAACGGAATATCCTATAGTTGAACTCCTTAAACACTTTATTATACACCGAATTTGATTAAAAACAGTTTTTTGAGAAGTAAAATTTTGGGGAATTAATTCTCACCAACGGTCTGTATCGTTTCTGTCATTGGAAGAACGGGTAATCTTGAACTTGAATTGTGAGAGTAGACCAAAAAAGAACAAGGTTTGATATTTTCCCCGAATAAACGAGGGGTAAATCACCGCAGAAGGATTCATCCTCAAGTGTTTCTCCCCTCAATTCAATTACAGATCAAGATCCAATAAATCCGGACGACGTTCACGAGTGCGTTGAAGTTGCTGTTGTTGTCGCCACTTTTCAATTTCAGCATGATTTCCCGACCGTAAAACATCGGGAACTTTCCAACCGCGAAATTCTGCGGGTCGGGTGTAGTGGGGATAATCAAGTAACTGTTGTTCAAAACTTTCGGCTTTGAGAGATTCTTCCTTACCCACCGTTCCCGGAAGTAAACGAATCACCCCGTTAACTAAAGTCATCGCCGGAATTTCGCCGCCAGTAAGGACAAAATCGCCTAAAGAGACTTCCCGAGTCACAATATGAGTAATCCGTTCGTCAATGCCTTCATAATGACCGCAAATGACAACCAGTTGATCGAAATTTGTCGCCCACTCCCGAAATAAACTTTGATTCATTCGTTCTCCCTGGGGAGTCAACAAAATGATGTCTCGTCGGGGTAAGATAGGTACAGACTCAACGGCGGCAAAAATCGGTTCTGGCTTAAGTACCATTCCAACTCCACCGCCATAGGGTTCATCATCAACTCGTCGATGCTTATCCGTCGTAAAATCTCGCGGGTTGACCAAATGAATCTGGGCAATTTCCTTGGCTAAAGCCTTACCTAGCAATCCGGATTGCAGTGGAGAACTGAAAAAATCTGGGAACAGGGTGATAATGTCAAATCGCACAGGAATAAAACTCAGAGGAATTAATTGTTAAGAAACGTTGAAAACTGGAAACCACAAAATCTGTACAATGCTATATGATAAGCGATAAAATCTCAAAAATCGTTTAATTTGGTATCAAAATATACTATACTTTGGGTGTAAAGCTAACTTTACGAACAAAAACCGATAGAGGTTGTCTGTCGTGGGGATCAACGAAAAAATCTGAAGCTAGGCTCACTAGCATGAGATGATAGAATTCTCAAGCTAGCACCCTAAATTCGAGGTTCAAATTCAACCTTGACTGGGTGTAAAGTTAACCTTCCATCTCTGCTGATGCAACTTAGATTAGGTCAACAAAAAGATCCCGGATCATTGAGTGGGGTGAGACTCCTTACCAAAGACCCACCTAAGCGTTGAGGTCAACCGGGTTAAACACCGCAAAAGAATCTTCCGGCTCAAGTCATCGATGACTCCGCCCTCAAATAACGGAGGTGACTGTAACCCTTGTCAACAGAGAAGCTGATGACTTTCAGACCTCAGAAAATCGGAAAGTTAAACCCAATCAAAACAGCCAGGTCAACCCGTCAACACCTGCTCCGGTGATCAGTCGTTTACCCGTCGGGGTCGAAGATCTCCGGCTTTACCTCTCAAATGCCCAATATAAAAAGTCAAAAATTGACCAGAACCCCCCCAAAAAAGCCTGTAAATATTTTAAGTAGGGATTATATCCCACTGATTAAACTTATGCTGATCAGAGGAGATTAGATATGCAGCAGTTGACGTCTCAAGCCCTTGAACAAATGATACCCCGACCCACTCAGACCTCAATTTTAATCATTGGGGGAGCGGAAGATAAAGTTCATGGACGTGAGATTCTGCAAACCTTTTTTAACCGTGCAGGCGGAGCAAAAGCACAGCTTGCCATTGTTCCTTCAGCGTCGCGAGAACCGGGTCTTCAAGGCGAACGTTATCAAAAAATCTTTGAGGAGATGGGAGCCAAAGAGATCAAAATCTTTGATATCCGCGAACGTCATCACTGTGAAAACACAGAATGGCACTCCTATCTAGATACCTCCTGTACAGGAGTCTTTCTAACCGGAGGAGATCAACTGCGCCTTTATAGTTTGCTGGCAGATACACCCTTAATGAGTAAAATTCGGGTCGCCGCTCGTGAAGGGAGAATGGCGCTGGCGGGAACCAGTGCAGGCGCAGCAGTCATGAGCCATCACATGATCGCAGGCGGGGGTAGTGGAGAATCTCCAAATCGTTCTCTCGTGGACATGGCAACCGGTTTAGATATCATGCCTGAAGTCATTGTCGATCAACACTTCCACAACCGCAATCGTTTGGGTCGTTTGATCAGCGCCATTACTTCTCATCCCGAACGTTTAGGCTTGGGAATTGATGAAGACACTTGTGCGATGTTTGAAGCTCAAGAAAAACTTAAGGTCATTGGTAAAGGCACCGTAACCATTGTGGATGCAACTGAAATGTCTTATACTAATGCGTCTAAAGTCGGTGCAGCAGATCCTTTGAGTCTGTTTAATTTGCGAGTTCATATCCTCTCCCACGGCGATGAATACAACATCCGCACCCGGATTCCGATCGCAGCACAGAGCCTCTAGGGAACAATTCCTAAATGTCAATTTTCTCTCTAGTTTGAACAGAAAATGTTGTTGAAATGCTAAGGCAAGAGGAGCTGCGGGAAAAAGACCGGGAAATAACGACAAACAATCCTCGTTATCAACCCAACTCAATCATCTAACTCCTGTAGCTCCTAAAGCCGATTCAAAATTTCAACTCAATTCTCATCATATTAAATTGCTCAACTGTTCATTGAGAACAGCTAGGATGTATTTTAAAGTTAGAAATTGATAACAGTATAATTATTATTCTGGAACACTCCGGCATCACACACTCATAGACAGATATGAAAATTCTCAAGGTTCTGACATTACGCGGCCCCAACTACTGGAGCATCAGACGGCATAAACTGATCGTCATGCGCCTAGACCTCGAAGATCTCGTGGAACGCTATTCTTGTGATATTCCCGGCTTCTATGAAGGTATAACCTCCGCTTTGCCGAGTTTAGTCGAACATCACTGTTCACCGGGAGTCAGAGGAGGATTTCTCAGTCGGGTACAACGGGGAACGTTAATGGGACACATTATCGAACACGTCGCCCTCGAACTCCAGAACTTAGCCGGAATGTCAGTCGGGTTTGGTCGAACCAGAGAAACCGCGACACCCGGAATTTTTCAGGTGGTCTATGAGTATCAAAGTGAACAAGTGGGTCGGTATGCAGGTCGGGCTGCGGTACGCCTGTGTCAGAGTATTGTCGAAAATGGAACCTATAGCGAAGAAGAACTCAACCAAGATATCGAAGACCTCAAAGAACTCAAAGCCCAGGCTGCTCTAGGCCCGAGTACCGATGCGATCGTTAGTGAAGCCGAAGCCCGAGGAATTCCTTGGCTTGAATTGAAAACCCGCTTTATGATTCAGCTCGGTTACGGCGTCAATCAAAAACGTATCCAAGCCACTCTGAGCGGTCATACCAGCATTTTAGGCGTAGAACTGGCCTGTGATAAAGAAGGCACCAAACAAATTCTGCGAAATGCCGGGATTCCAGTTCCCAGAGGGACTGTCATTCGCTACTTTGATGATTTGAAAGATTCCGTTGACTTTGTGGGCGGTTATCCCATCGCCATGAAACCCCTAGACGAAATCACGGTCGCGGTATTACCCTCGATATAACCCGGTGGGAAACAGCAGAACAAGCCTACGATTCGGCGAGTACCGCTTCTAAAACTCGCAGCGTGATTGTAGAACGCTTCTATCAAGGTCGGGACTTTCGGGTGTTAGTGGTGAACGGAAAAGTCGTCGCCGTCTCCGAACGAGTTCCGGGTCACGTCATTGGTGATGGTCGTTCCACTATCGAAGAACTGATCGAGGAAACCAACCGCGACTCTCGACGAGGCGATGGACATGATAACGTCCTGACTCGAATTGAAATTGATCAAACAGCCCTGTCAATGATTGCCGAACAAGGCCATGCTTTAGATTCGGTATTGCCAGAAGGAGAACGCTGCTTCCTACGGGCAACCGCCAACCTCAGCACTGGGGGAAGTGCCATTGACCGCACCGATGAAGTTCACCCAGAAAATATCTGGCTGTTTTCCCGAGTGGCAAAAATAATCGGTCTTGATATCGCCGGAATTGATGTCGTTAGCCCCGATATTAGCCGCCCCTTGCGAGAAGTTGATGGGGTGATCGTCGAAGTTAACGCCGCACCAGGATTTCGGATGCACGTTGCCCCCAGTGAAGGTTTACCCCGGAACGTGGCTGGGGCGGTCATGGATATGCTGTTCCCCACAGGTCAACTGAGTCGCATTCCCATTTTGGCTGTCACCGGGACGAATGGTAAAACCACAACCACTCGTCTACTGGCTCACATTGTCAAAGAAACGGGTTCTATGGTCGGCTACACCACCACAGACGGCACCTATATCGGTGACTATCTCGTAGAAGCAGGGGATAACACAGGCCCCCAAAGCGCTCAACTGATTCTCTGTGATCCAACTGTGGAAATTGCTGTCCTCGAAGCCGCTCGGGGAGGAATTCTCCGTTCCGGTTTAGGGTTTGATACCTGTGATGTGGGTATTGTCTTGAATGTGTCCGCCGATCACCTGGGCTTAGGCGATATTGACACCGTTGAACAACTCGCTAAAGTGAAAAGCGTTGTAGCAGAGTCAGTGATCCCTAAAGGCTACGTGGTGTTGAACGCAGATGACCCGTTAGTGGCAGAAATGGCTGAACGCACCAAAGCCCAAGTCGCCTATTTCTCGATGAACCCCGAAAATGAAACCGTTCTCAAACATACGGCAGCAGGCGGGTTGGCTGCGGTGTATGAAAATGGCTATCTCTCCATCCTTAAAGGAGACTGGACACTCCGGATCGAACAGGCGGTTAATGTGCCTCTGACGATGGAAGGAAAAGCCCCATTTATGATTGCTAACGCTTTAGCAGCTTGTTTGGCGGCCTTTGCTCAAGGGATCAAAATTGAACATATTCGTGCCGGTTTATCAACTTTTGTGGCTTCGGCTTCTCAAACCCCCGGACGGATGAACCTGTTTAATATGGGTAAATATCACGCCCTGATTGATTATGCTCATAATCCCGCAAGTTATGAAGCCTTAGCCGGGTTTGTTCGTAACTGGGAAGGGGTACGGATTGGGGTTGTTGGTGGCCCTGGCGATCGCCGAGATGAAGATTTTGTCACCTTGGGCAAACTGGCCGCTGAGATGTTTGACCAAATTGTGATCAAAGAAGATGATGACACCCGAGGTCGAGAACGGGGCAATGGGGCTGACTTAATTCGCGAAGGGATTGAACAGGTGTTGAGTCGAGTTCCTGACCCCCGAGTTAGCCATGAAACCATTCTCAATGAAACCGAAGCGATAGAAACAACTCTCGATCGCGCTCCCAATGGCGGTTTAGTCGTCATTTTACCGGAAAGTGTGACTCGGGCAATTAGTCTGATCGAAGCTCGCAATCCGATTTCGGATTCATCGACTGGTCAAAACGGAACGGCTTCTGCGCCCTATTCTACAAACTTGAAACCGTCGCAGGTTTAAGCAAATCTCAAAGCTTGGGATGAGAATCAACCCCAAAAGTTCAATTTCTCATCCCTAATGCTTAATTTCCCTCAGATTTTTTAACTTCTGGGTTGTCACTGTCGGTTTCTAAATCATTCTGCATTTCATCTTTGAAGCCTTTTAGCGCTTGACCGATGGTTTTTCCTAACTCGGGAATCTTTTTTGGCCCGAAGATAAATACAGCAACTAACAAAATTACTCCCATTTCTGGCAATCCCAAACCAAACATCACAACTTCCTCGATGCAGATAGACCCCTTCATCTTACCGAGAAATTTAGACAGTATTGAGAAGCGCAGCACCTCAGAGAAGCTTTATTTTCCCAAGTTGCAAATTTTTGTAGACTGTAACCTGATATTCTAGATCTACAGAGAGCTAAATTAGCGTCTGTTAGAGATGATTTGACGCAGTAACAAGCAAAAATTTTTCTATGGTAGAAGCATCAACCCCTTCCCTACGCGAACAACAACATTCCTTAATTCGTCAACTTGCTAACCGAATTGAGGCAATTTGGGAACAATATCTCGACCTTGAACCTTATCACCTTCCCGCAGAATTAGGCTATGTCGAAGGGCGACTGGAAGGGGAAAAACTGACTATTGAAAACCGTTGTTATCAAACGCCCCAATTTCGGAAGCTACACCTGGAATTGGCAAAAGTCGGTCAGAGTCTCGATATTCTCCATTGTGTGATGTTTCCTCGGGTTGACTACGCCTTACCCATGTTTGGGACAGACTTGGTGGGTGGACGAGGAAAAATTAGCGCCGCGATTGTTGATTTATCGCCGATTTACCCCAAACCCCATCTTCCGAGTGATTATCATCAGGCTTTATCTTCCTTACCGAATACTTTTTCTCAACCTCGTGATATTCCCGACTGGGGCGATATTTTCTCGGAATTTTGCTTATTTATTCGTCCGATGGATGAAACAGAAGAAGCAGCGTTTTTAAACCAAGTTGATGCTTATCTACGGGTTCACTGTCAGTATGCAACTGCTCAAAATCCTGTTTCACCGGAAGAACAAACTCAAATTCAATCTGCTCAAAAATATTATTGCACTCAACAGCAACAAAATGACAAAACTCGACGGGTTTTAGAAAAAGCGTTTGGGACAGAGTGGGCGGATTATTACATGACAACAGTATTATTTGACTTTGTAGAATCGTAGGTTTAATTGTTACCTAAAAGTTCATTAAAACTTATAGTTTTGATTGCGAACCCACAAACTCACCGGAACCGCTTTTCCTTGAGCATTGACTTTCACTTCCACAACAAAAGATTGGGGTTCATTTCGTTGAGCATCTGTAATATTTTGATTGACTTGCACCCGTTGATCTTCAGGCATATAATAGGTTTCTAAACCATATTCAATTCGCCAACCGTTAGATTCTCCTTTCAGTGCAATTTGATTGTTAGGTAAGTCTTTGGGTAAAGTTGAACTAATTTTAATCGGTTCCCAAGCTTGCGGACGAGGGGATTCAGTGGGTTGTAGAGTCGGTTGTTCTAAAATCACATAAATTGTTGTTCCCGATGGAAGATAATCTTGATTGTTGGAAAATTCTTCCCAACCGGGGAGAGTTTTTAGGTTTTCTAGAGTCGAAATATCATAATTCAACACCTGATAATAACCTCGTAAAAAATCATAAGGATCAACAGGTGCAGTTTGCAAAACAACGGTTTTTCCGGTAATATGAGTATACACCGCTTGAGCCGGAACTAAGCCAATGATAGCGAGTTGAAAACACAACGGAAGCAACAACCGCCAACTCGGAAGGCGTTTTTTTTGAACGAGAGATTGATTAATTAGAGATTCGGTTTCAGTCTCCAGATTTTCAGAAAAATTATTAGATAAAGTTTCTGTATTTTGACTCTCTGTATTTTTATGATTTGGTTCTTGCATTGAATTAATCCTCCAGATTTTGCTAAAAATAGACCCAGTTTAGCCGCTTGATATCGCGGTTTTAATCAAGAGCGGAAACTAAGTATGTTGACGAGATAAATGCCGTTCAAACCATAAACCCGCTAAGATAACACCCACACCACATAATACAAAGACAAGTGCTTTAAACAGTAATTCGGTATTGTATTCAAAAGTCCGACTCATAATTTGTAGCGTCAGTAAGATCATACCGCCCCAAAATGCTCCTCGGTTTCCTTCTCCTAATCCGATTCTAACTAAACCACCTGACAGTAAAAAGAGTAGAATATTGAAAACAAATACAAATAGGGTGACACTAATACTTTGATATCCAAAACCAACCAGTGCTGTCACTCCCAAAAATACAGCGATTGTACTGCTAACTGCATCCAGTCCCCAATGTTGATAGGAATGACGGGGTTTAGCTAAATAAAGCCATTGCCAAATCGTTAAACCGCCCAATAAAATCACATCAATGAGCAAATGAAACCCATTAATTGCTAAAGAGGAGTTAGAGCCATAATAGAATAAAGACATCCCAATTCCTCGAAAGGAAAAGAGATAAAATAAAACGGCTAAAAACCAAATCGCTAAATTGCGAGTATGAGGTCGAAACAGTCGGCTATCAATACCCGGAAAAAGACTATCATCATAACTCCATAATAACGCCGGGGGTAAAATCAATCCAATTGTCATCAATTCTGAGGAGAAATTGTAGTCTAAAAGTACCGCAATATTCATCTGTAAAGCGGGAATAAGCAGTAATACCGCCATGATAAAAATTGATCGGGACTGACACCAATAGGCCAGAGGAACAAACAAAATTGCACTGACTAACGCCATGTGTACTAGCAGAAATTCTAGCCCCGTTAATTCAGCCGGAACAAAAATATTACTGACTCCCGACCAATAGCCAATTCCCAGCAGTAAAATTGATAAAATACCAAGAGACACCAGACGTAGGCTGTAAGCCATCAATAAAACGCCCAATCCCCAAACCAAAAACAGTCCGTAGGGAGAACCGCCAATATGAAACATTTGCGCCATCAGGGAGATATTAGCCCCCAAACTGAGTGCGCCAAAAAGGAGTAATCCTTCTCCTAAATGTTTTGTTTTTCCCGTTTTAGGGTTAGCTTGCCAGAGATAAAATCCACTTGTATTCAGACCAATAAATAAACTGAGTAGCAAGATAATTTTGAGTTCTCTCGGCCACTCTTGCCAATTTGCTGCGACAAAAGTAATCACACCCAAACCCAACAGAATGCCACCTAAACCGATGAGAATCATCACAAAGCGGGAACTTGCAGCAGTATCAATACTGTTGAATTGATAACGATCAGAAATCTGTTGATAAGCGGAATCGTTGATTAATCCTTCTGCTTTCCAAAGTTGGGCTTCGTGGCGCAGTTGGCGACGAAATTTTTCGGAAGCCATCTTTTATTTATTCGCCTCTAAAAGACGATCATATCCCTAGTTACAGTTTCTAGTTTGTCATTAATGGCTAGTCTTTCACCACCGCCTTAGACACCTCTTAAACCTGCACAATTGAGGGAACCGCCACCCCACAACTCAGAAGTCAGAAATCACAAGTCAGAACTGTTGGCTGTTTACTGTCCTCGTAGTTGTCCCGAGGTATTATCATGTTGAATGTGCAACTGTTGACGACCATTACGAATCACTCGTAACATTTCACCAAGCTGCTGTTCAATATTTCCTAAAACGTGGTCAGCATACTCATCAGCACCATTTTGAATCTCTTTACACTCAGCTAAAGTTCGAGAGCGGATGTCATCGAGTTCTTGTTGAGCTTGATAGCGAATTTGTTCAACTTCTGCAATGGTCTGTTGCTGATGAGTTTCACACTCAACTTGAACTTGTTGTCGTAACTGTTCGGCTTCTGCTTGGGCTTGCTGAACAATTCCCATTTCATTTAAGAGTTGAGTCGCTCGGTGTTCAGCCGCTTCTAAAATTTCTTGGGCGTATTCTTCAGCTTCAGTGAGAATTTCGTCTTTGTGGCGAACAATAATATCAGCCTCTTGAAACGCACTCGGTAAATTCAAGCGGATTAGATCCAACTGATCGAGTAACTGTTCTTCATCAATTAAAGTTCGTCGAATCAGCGGCACCTGAAGACTATCCAGAATCATTTCTTCGAGTCGATTCAGTTCTCGTTGAATATCGATCCCAGGTACGCCACTGGGAGTGGTGTCTATTTCTGGGATCAGTGCGTTTTGTTCGGGTTCGATTTGGGGATTTGATTCCTGGCGTAGCATCTATAAATATCTTTTATATATATCTTGAGCAACGTGTTTTGGAACGAGATGATCGATAGAACCACTAAACTTAGCAATCTCTTTTACCACACTACTGGATAAAAAGCTATATTCATTTGAGGTTGCCAAGAAAACTGTCTCGATTTTATCAGAGAGGGTCTTATTCGTGTGAGCCATTTGCAGCTCCATTTCAAAATCAGACAAGACTCGCAGACCTCGAAGTAGAACCTGAGCATTCCGTTGTTTTGCATACTCTACCGTAAGACCCTTAAAACTGGCGACTTCTAAATTATGCAGATGTTGAACGGAGGTGTTAATTTGCTCGATGCGTTCCTCGACAGTAAACAAAGGAGTTTTGTTTGGATTTCGCAGAACAGCAACGATCACCAATTCAAAGAGCTTACAACCTCGTTCTATAATATCTAAGTGGCCTAAGGTAATCGGATCAAAGCTACCCGGGTAAATCGCAATCACGATTGAGCCATTGTAGGAGTTACTGACAAATTATAGGACGATTTGAAAACGCCAGAGATGATTGAGCAGAAATCCGATAACCGTAACGCTGAGGAGAAAGGCACAAATCGGTTGGGAGCCAATGGTATTCGACCCCAGAACTACTCAATATCCCATTAGGCACACCCAGAAGCCAGAGGGGGAGAGATGTATACGGCGACTGGCAGGAGTTAACCGTCAGCACTGAAGGGAGACTTCCCAGCTTTGAATTGACGCACAGAACCATCTGTATCAATCCCAGCCATTCGGAAACGGCGATCGAGATCGGCAGGTTCAGGTGAGACTTTTTCAGCTTCCTCCATCGTAATCCGCCCTTCGATAACTTTTTCAAAGATCGATTGGTTCAGGAGTTGCATACCTTCGTAGGAGTCTGACTCCATCAATTGGGTTGCACTTTCGTCATCTCCTTTGAGCAGATAATCGCGCATTGCCGGAGTATTAACCAAAATTTCATGTACCCCAGTCCGACGATTTTCCACAGTCGGAACCAGTAATTGAGCAACAACTGCCACTAAAGAATCACAAATTTGAATTCGCATGGCGGGCTGTTCATCAACATTAAACAGGTTTAATAAACGGTTAAGGCTATTAATTGCACTGCGAGTGTGCAGGGTTCCGAGAACCAAGTGACCCGTTTGTGCCGCTTGCAAAGCCGTGTTCACCGTTATCCGATCGCGCATTTCCCCAATTAGAATCACATCGGGGTCTTCCCGCAAAGCCGATCGTAAAGCTTTATTAAATTCTAGCGTATGCAGGCCGACTTCCCGTTGACTAATCAGACAGCGATGGGAAGGATGTACAAATTCAATCGGATCTTCAATGGTAATGACGTGCTTTTTGGCGGTTTCATTGAGATAACGAATCATCGCCGCCAGCGTTGTCGATTTACCTGAACCCGTTGGCCCTGTCACCAAAATCAATCCCTGTGGATTGGTAATAATCCTTTTGAGGACTTCGGGTAAACCCATTTCATCAATGGAGGGAACTTTCAAGCTAATTAACCGCAGTACCATCGCTCCGCCACTGAGGGAGTCAAAACAGTTAACCCGACAACGGACTAAACCGGGATAAAAAATCGCCGCATCGAGTTCCTTGTCGTGGGAAAACTGCTGTCGTTGATTGGGACTGAGAATCTCAATCAGGTACTGTTCAAAAATCTCTGGTGTAACCTTGACCTGATCCTTGGCTCTGACCATCTCACCTTGAATCCGAAAGCGAGGAGTATGTCCAACGCGAATATGAATATCAGAGGCTTTGAGATGATACGCATCCTTGACCATTTGTTTAATCGTGGTCTTGGCGTGAGAGCTTTTGGGATTGGAGTCTTGAGATTTGGGAGGAGGGGGGACCTTTGGCAAAGGAGGGTTCGACGACTGAGGGATAGCAGCATTTGTCATAGGTTGAATTCTCCTGGAAGCGCGAACTCAGTTGATTTTTATTCAGGTCAATTAACAGTAATTATAGAAAATCTGATGACTTCCTGTAGACTTTTTAAAAGTTTTGTAATCAAATTTTGAGATCAGACTGGAGCAGATCCCTTCTATACTTTGCTGAAAATCTTCCTGTTAATTTATCATAACTGAGAACTTCTAAGCGGATAAAATTACAGATATTCTCGCCCAACGGGAACACAAACCAGCAGTATTTGCTATGAAAATTAATCGAAAAATCAGCTATTGGCTCGAAACCCATTGGATCGCGCCAGCGTATGCGGGAGGATTACTCACTTTTTTATCGCTCTTTTTCTTTGGAGCAGCGACAAATACGATGACGGGTTGGTTGTATGTGATCAGTGGGATCAGTTTTGCTTTATTAACAATTGCGGCAGTATTACCGGGGCGATCGCTAAAATCCCTAGATGTTCACCGTCGTTCCCTTGAACCTGTTAGCGTGGGAAGTCAACTCACGGTCGAACTAGAAATTTACAATCGCTCTAATCAACCGAAAACTCTTTTACAAGTATACGATCAACTCCCCTCAATTTTAGGAAAATCCGCAACAGCTATCGAAACCCTGGCTCCTAGCAGCACTTATCATTGGGTGTATTATCTGCCGACTGAACGACGAGGGGTTTATCATTGGGATCAGGTTCAGCTTCGGACAGCGGCTCCTTTGGGTTTATTTTGGTGTCGTCGTTCCCAAAAGGCCAAAGCAACCGCGATTGTCTATCCGACTATTTTACCCTTGACAACCTGCCCGTTAGTGGATCAAATGGGATGGGAACAAAATCAACAAGTTCTCGATCGCAGTCAGTTTCAGATGGCAACCGAAGGGGTCACTCGTACCCTTCGACCCTACCGTTATGGTGATCCCACTCGTTTAATTCATTGGCGCTCAAGTGCGCGTTATAATCAACTGCGAGTTCGGGAGTTAGAAGTCGCCACCGGAGGCCAAGAAATTATCATTGGTCTTGATAGTAGCTATTCTTGGCAAAGTGAGCATTTTGAACAGGCTGTAATTGCCGCCGGATCTCTATATTTTTATGCTTCGCGATCGCAACTCAATGTACGATTATGGACGGCAAAAACAGGCTCAGTTCAGGGAAATCGAGTCGTATTATCAACACTCGCTGCGGTGATGGCGACAGAAGAAGCAAGGGGTGAAAATTTACCCAATACTCCCCTAATTTGGCTGACTCAAAATTCCCAGAGTATTACATCACTTCCCGAGGGAAGTCGTTGGGTTTTGTGGTCAGATGAAGATCATTTTAACTCTACAAAAACTGCTCAATTTTCCGAACAAGGTTTACAAATTTTCCCGGAGCAACCCCTACAACTTCAACTTCAGTCTGCATTGAAATAAGATGCCAAAATAAGTTGCTGTGTTCAGGAGTTCAGCAGAATTGGGGCAACTGATCACTGATCACTTTTGATTATAATGATCCCATCGTGCGTTACAATCTAAAAAAATATGCGAGATGTTAAGCTCTGATACCATGACAACTGAGACTAACGGAAATTTATCAACTGACAAAAGCTTGAAAGCGATGAAAAAATTCGCTGAACAGTATGCCAAGCGGACAGGAACCTATTTTTGTTCTGATCCTTCAGTCACCGCAGTCGTGATCGAAGGACTCGCTAAACATAAAGATGACTTAGGGGCGCCTCTTTGTCCTTGTCGCCACTATGAAGATAAGGAAGCTGAAGTTAAAAATACTTTCTGGAACTGTCCTTGTATTCCGATGCGGGAACGCAAAGAATGTCATTGTATGTTATTTTTAACTCCGGATAATGATTTTGCAGGTGAGGAACAAGATATTACCCCTGAAGATCTCGAAGCGGCTCGTCAAAGCATGGCATAATAACATCAAATAATAAACCTCATTTTAATTTTTTGAGAGATTAGATGATTGTTTGAGCGGGTTCGCTCTATTTTAAATTAGGGCAACCCAATTTTTACTTAAAATTATCGGTAAATCTATCATTTTTTAAACAAAGATTATGCGTGAGGAAATTCCGTCAGAATTTTGGCAAGGTATTGAACAGTTTAACCAACAAGAATATTATGCTTGTCACGATACCTTAGAGGCGTTGTGGATGGAAGCGATGGAACCGACTAAAAAGTTCTATCAAGGCATCTTACAAATTGCCGTAGGACTCTATCATTTGAGCAATCATAACTGGCAAGGTACTGTAACTTCGATGGGTGAAGGAATGCGTCGGTTAGATTATTTTAAACCTGATTATTTTGAGATTAATGTTGAACAGTTAATTCATCAAACCAAAAATTTATTATTAGCATTGCAAGCAGCAGGGCCAGACAAAGTTGCTGATTTTATTTTTGCTGAGAATGGGGGTAAAAATTCCCTCGAAATTACTCCTCCCAAAATCTTGAAGATTGAGAGCTAGTTTGAGCTAATAAATTTAACAAAAAATTAGAGATGAGTTCAAAATCAAAGGCGAGTTCAATTGCTATAATTTTAATTAATCTCTGAAAAATTAAAAACATATGACACTCATTGGTCGAACACTTTTGAGCCGTTATCAAGTTACTCAACAAATTGGAACAGGAGGATTTGGAGATACTTATTTAGCTGTTGATCTCGCTTTACCTGGTCAACCTCAATGTGTCGTTAAACATCTTTCTCCAAAAGATACCAGTCCCCAAGTCCTGACGGTGGCTCAACGATTATTTGATCAAGAAGCACAACTCTTACATCGCTTGGGAGAACATTCTCAAATTCCTCGGCTTTATGCTCATTTTAACGATCAAGGAGAATTTTACTTCGTTCAAGAATTGATCGAGGGAAAAGATCTCAGCCACGAACTCCAACCCGGACAACAATGGAGTGAAGAAAAAACCGTTAAATTGTTGTCTGACATTTTAGAAGTTTTAGTCGTTGTTCATCAAGAAAATGTGATTCATCGCGATCTCAAACCGACCAATATTATGCGGCGAAACTCCGATGAGAAAATCATATTAATTGACTTTGGAGCCGTTAAAGAAATTCAAGGAATAGAAGTTAACGCTCAAGGACAAACTCACCTCACCGTGAGTATTGGTTCACCGGGATATATGCCCAGCGAACAAGCCCAAGGACGCCCCAAATTCGCCAGCGATATTTATGCAGTGGGAATCATCGGAATTCAAGCTCTCACTGGGTTAAAACCCTCTCAATTTCCCCGCGATCAAAAAACTGATGAAATCCTCTGGAGAAATCACGCTAATGTCAGTGATGAACTCGCGGAAATCCTCAATAAAATGGTACAAGAACGGTTAAGTGATCGCTATTCTAATGCGTCTGAAGCCTTAACTTCACTAACTTCTTTACTGACTCAATCTAATAATTTTTCAACAGCGAATACTCACAGGTTAACGACCGTTAATATAAGTCAGTCTGCGGCAACTACACCCATTTCTACCCCTCCTTTTCGACAATCTGTAACTCAATCAATCAAAAGCTCTTTAGGCGGAATAATCACCGTCATCTTTTTTGTGGGTGGAGTTTATATCACGCTAGAAAATCTGAGATCACCTTCAAATTCACTGAAAACAGATTACACCGAACTGCAAAACTTACTGAGTCAAAAACAATGGAAAGAAGCAGATATAGAAACAGAAAAAGTTATGCTAAAAATTGCTAACCGAGAGGCAGAAGGATGGATTGATGCCAATGCAATTGAAAGTTTATCCTGTGCTGATTTACGTGAACTTGATCAAGTTTGGATGAAATATTCAGAGGGAAAATTTGGGTTAAGTATTCAAAAAGAAATTTACCTAGAAACTGGAAATCCTCTGGGGAAATTTCAAGAGTCAAGTTATCATAAATTTGGCGATCGCATTGGTTGGCGAAAAAATGGCGATTGGTTAGAATATTCTGACTTAACCTTTGATGAAAATGCACTTAGGGGTCAGTTTCCCACCTGCAAAAATGCGGCTCAAAAATTCTCGGGATGTCGTTGGCCGTTATACTGGTTATTTGCTCGGGCAGAAACCTGTCAACTGTGATCATTGAAAACTTGAGAGTGTATCAAACAGAAGATTCGCGATCACCAAAAAAAGATCAGTGTAATTTAATTTGCCCTACACATTCACAAAATTCCGGAAAAGGGGGGACAAAGAGCTGATATAGTATTCAAAATGTCTTAGTGTGAGAAATTATATGAGTAAAACACGGGTAGGATTGTTATTTGGTGGACGTTCAGGTGAACATGAAGTCAGCATTCGTTCGGCACAAGCGATCGCTAAAGCCTTAAAAAGCGATCAAAATGCTAGCAAGTATGAACTGCTACCCGTTTATATCGGCAAGGATGGAGTTTGGCAAAAAGGTGAAATTGCTCAACAAATTATCGCTTCGGGTGAACCTCTTTATCTGACAGATGAAAAGACAACATCAACAGATTTAGTTCCCAGTCCTTCGCTACTTCCTGATCCTACAAATTTTGCAGAAATTGAGGTTTGGTTTCCGATTTTACACGGCCCCAACGGAGAAGATGGTACCATTCAAGGATTACTCACCTTAATGCAAGTTCCGTTTGTAGGATCGGGTGTTTTGGGTTCAGCAGTTGGCATGGATAAAATTGCCATGAAAATGATTTTTTCTCAAGCTGGACTGTCGCAAGTCAAGTATAAAATGGTCACGCGATCGCAAATTTGGTCTAATCCTTGTGTGTTTCCCAAATTATGTGATGAATTAGAACTAGAATTAGGATATCCTTGTTTTGTAAAACCTGCGAATTTGGGTTCATCGGTGGGAATTTCTAAAGTGCGATCGCGTGCGGAATTAGAAACGGCTCTTGATAATGCGGCCAGTTACGATCGGCGGATTATTGTTGAAGCCGGAGTCGAAGCCAGAGAACTAGAATGTGCAGTTTTAGGCAATGACACGCCCCAAGCTTCAACGGTGGGAGAAATTACTTTTGCCAGTGATTTTTATGATTATGAAACTAAATATACGGCAGGTCAAGCCGATTTATTCATCCCTGCAAAGGTGAGTGATAATATTGCCAATCAAGTCAAAGAAATGGCTGTTAAAGCCTTTTTAGCCGTGGATGCGGCAGGTTTAGCCCGAGTGGATTTCTTTTATGTAGAGAAAACAGGCGAGGTTTTGATCAATGAAATTAATACACTTCCTGGTTTTACCGCAACCAGTATGTACCCTCAACTTTGGGCAGCGAGTGGAATTTCTTTTTCAGAATTGGTTGATCGCTTAGTTCAACTGGCCCTTGAACGACAAGTTGAAGTTCCCCCTGTGTAACAGTTTGTATCGGTTCTATAGGTTGGCTGATCGGAGATTGACGTGCTAATTTGGAAAGTATCCCCTCAGCCAATAAGCCCTATGAGCGATAGTCATTTATCAGAAGGTCGTGCAGAGTTCGGTGGTGCGGATGTTATTGGTTTTCTCAATGATTGTACCGACCAAGTTTTTGCCTCTGTTCTCGATCCCCATAGCGATTTATTCGAGTCTAATGCCAGTATTCTCGGTGAATCTCACGCACAACTGAGGACGATTATTGAGACGGTTCAACCCCAACAACAAGAACTGACATCATCACTAGCGGCGGGTTTAGATTTTCTACTCGGTCGTGAAGACTATGCAAATGACCAAATTGATTTAGCCCTAAATCATTATCAACATAGTTTAGGATTCTGGCCAGCTGCCTTAACTTCTTTTAATCAAAACTTATTTGCTGATCCGGAGATTATTCCGGCTTCTAATTCTTTAGAACGTTTAGGGGCTATTTTGTTTCATATTGGATTGAGTTATACTCGGAAATCGCAGCTTGATTCTTCCAATCAACAGAGTCACTATCGAGAAGCAAAAATCTATTTTAAACGCTGTTTAGAGATTTTAGAACGGGCAGGACGTCAGGATTTAGTTGCAAAATTCACCCCAAAATTATGTCTTGTTCTCCAACAATTGCAAGCTTGGGAAGAACTACAAATCTTGGCTCAAAAATCTCTGGATTTACATATTTCTTATGGTTCACACCATGATATCGCTCAAGATTATGGCTTTTTAGCTGAGGCGGCGATGCACCAATCTCAATGGTCACACGCCAATCAACTAGCTGAATTGGCTTTAGAAATTCAGAATCAATCTTTGCGCGATCCGCTTCATACCTTATCTGATGAAAATCCTTATTTATTGTTATTAGCAGAGTCTAAACATGAATTAAAGGTTTGGCAAGCGACGGTAAATCGTTTAGAAGATGCTTTAAATGAAACTAATCCTTCTGAGGAAACTAAAACTTATTTACAAATTTTAAAGGCTCTCCATCAACTTTATTTTGAACAAGATTATTATGGCAGTGCAACTCATCTCAAAGAGAAAAAACTACAAGTAGAATATCAATTTGGATTTCGGTCTTTTGTGGGGGTACGTCCGCTAAAACAGCAGCTACAACCTCAAGAAGTTACCGGAAAAATAGCACCTGAGATGCTCGCTTCGGGTCGATTAAATGAGATTAATGAGTTGGTTGAACGAATCGAAAGTCCCGAGCATAAATTGATTGTTTTGCATGGAGAATCTGGAGTTGGAAAAAGTTCTTTGATTAATGGGGGGATTGTTCCTAGTCTACTACAAAAACAAGCAACAAATCCCCAAGTTTCAATTCCAATTGCGTTGAGGATTTATACAGATTGGCTACGAGAACCTAATTCCGACACCTGGAATTTGGAAACTGTTTTAAACCGTTTAAGAAAAAATAGTGAAAATCATTTATCGACGGTGTTGATCTTTGATCAATTTGAAGAATTTTTTCTCGTCTGTACAGAACCCAATCAACGCTTACCTTTTTATCAATTTTTGCGAGACTGTTTAGCTTTAGAATCTATCAGTGTTATCCTTTCAATGCGAACTGATTTCTTGCATTATTTATTAGAATGCGATCGCACCACTTGTTTAGAAGCGGTGATTGGCTATGAAGTTCTTTCTAAACAGGTTATTTATGAATTGAGAAACTTTTCAGTGGATCAAGCGAAAGCTTTTATTAAATACCAAACTCAACACAAATCTTCTCAATTTGAGGAGGAGTTAATCAATCAATGGGTACAAGATTTAGGGACTCGCTTAGAAGAAATTAGTCCAATTGAATTACAGATTACAGGTTCACAACTCGAAAATGATGGGATTACAACCTTAGAACAATATCAACAATTTTGTGATCATCCTCGACTGAATCTTGTCGCCCGATTTTTAGATGAGGCTTTAACAGATTGTGGGTTCAAAAATGAACGAGTGGCTGTGCTGATTCTTTATTCACTTACTCAGGATAATGGAACTCGTCCTCTCAAAACTCGTGCTGAATTAATCGCAGATTTGGATACAGCATCCTCTGAAAAAATAGATATGGTTTTAGAAGTCTTTGTGGAAAATGGATTAGTATTTTTGCTTCCCGATATTCCCGAAGATCGCTATCAACTTTCTCACGATTATTTGGTGAATTTGATTCGTCTACAAAAGGGTGAACGTTTAATTGCAGAATTAGAACTTGAACGAAATAAAGCCCAACGTAAATTAATCCAGGAAAAGCCTGATAGTTTTGTTGAACGGGCGATTGGATCAATGTTACGTTGGATACGAGTCGATTAAAGCTATAGCGCTAGGGAACAGGGAACAGCGCTTGCCTTGCGGCGGGCGCGGTTTCCGGCGAGACTTAGTTTGCAATCTTAGGGAACAGGGAACAGGGAACAGGGAACAGCGCAAAGTGCGGTGAGTCTAGTGCGGTCTTGCGGTCAGACCCCGGCGAGGTTTCCTCGCAATCACGAACGCGCACCAAGAGAGGGAACAGTAGACTGGCTCGGGGTTTTAGGATTTAGAAATGACAATCATGTATTCGCGTAGTGCTATAGAAATCCCAATTTAGAAGTCAATTTAATGATGCAATGGACTGACTTTCTTCATGGGTTTGCATTCGACATAACTGCACAGCGATTTGATGCTTACAAGTGGTATGGCGATACTGCGAATCTGCACAACTGCATCCGGTTTTATTCACTTGAGAAATGGTCTGATGAATCGGATTCCAAACCACAATATCATGTTCTGTGAATTTCACCGATAATGGTTCAATAGCGACACGATTGTAACGCGATAAAAAGGCTTTTGCTTCAGAAATATTCAGCCAAAATTGACCTTGATTTGTCTTGAACTGAAGACCAGAAGCCTTGATTTCCCACGCTTGAAGTTGAGTAATATTAGAAGATCGAATTTGTAGCCAACATTGCCAAATTTTGGTAAACTGAGTTTTAGATAACAGTGTTGAACAGCGTCCTTTGGGAGTTTTATAAATGATTTGGGGAATGTTTCCGACTCCAACGGTTTGAATCCGTTCAACTTGAATATTCGCTGAAACTAAGGCGGGAATTTGGGGAGTTTGTATTGTGATCTCTAAAGAATTCTTTACACTTCCCACGAAATTTGAACGGCAGGGGTGATCAATGGGGGATGTCATTGTGATATGATCCTGTTGTGATGAAACTTCAACCTCTTAGCACCCAATTATTGCGTTTAGAGAAAGGGTGCTTTTTACTTTTTCTACCTTCTATTTTAACAAAGGTTGAACAAAACGACAACACCTAGAATCCGATCAACAACTCAAACCAGACCAAGCGGTAAACTCACTCACCCACGCGGCTAAATTGGTTTGTTTGAGAATCTCAGTTTGGATTAAAATAAATCTTAAAGATAGAAAGCGTGAAATACCCGCAATACAGGCTGGTCTGATTATGAGCAACGGAACACTATTTGATAAGGTTTGGGACTTGCACAGGGTAGGAACTTTACCATCCGGTCAAACTCAACTCTTCATCGGTTTGCACCTGATCCACGAAGTCACGAGTCCTCAAGCTTTTGCGATGCTGCATGAACGAAATTTACAGGTATTGTATCCGGATCGCACGGTTGCAACTGTCGATCATATCGTTCCGACAGAAAACCAAGCCCGTCCCTTTGTGGATGTCTTGGCCGAGGAGATGATGCAATCGTTGGAAAAAAGCTGTAAAGACTACGGCATCCGCTTCTACAATATCGGTTCGGGTGATCAAGGGATTGTTCATGCGATCGCCCCAGAACAAGGTCTAACACAGCCAGGAATGACGATCGCTTGTGGGGACTCGCACACCTCGACTCACGGCGCGTTTGGGGCGATAGCGTTTGGGATTGGGACTTCACAAGTGCGGGATGTCTTGGCTTCCCAAACCTTAGCGCTGTCTAAATTAAAAGTTCGTCGCATCGAAGTCAATGGCGAATTGCGTCCCGGTGTTTACGCCAAAGATGTGATTCTGCATATTATCCGTAAATTAGGCGTGAAAGGCGGTGTCGG
This sequence comes from Lyngbya sp. PCC 8106, assembly GCF_000169095.1. GTDB lineage: Bacteria > Cyanobacteriota > Cyanobacteriia > Cyanobacteriales > Microcoleaceae > Capilliphycus. Next base: position 48,335 of record NZ_AAVU01000030.1, on the reverse strand, counting down.
TTACGCCTATGAATTTGCGGGGAGTACCTTAGCGGCGATGTCGATGGAAGAACGGATGACCGTTTGTAATATGTCGATTGAAGGCGGCGCCCGGTGTGGCTATGTTAACCCGGATCAGGTGACGTTTGACTATCTCCAGGGCCGAGATTTTGCACCCATTGGGGAAAATTGGGATAAAGCCGTGAGTTGGTGGCAGAGTCTTCACAGTGATGCCGATGCGGTTTATGATGATGTGGTAATTTTTGATGCGGCTGAGATTTCTCCGACCGTGACTTGGGGAATTACGCCCGGTCAAGGAATAGCTGTCGATGAGACGATTCCCAGTTTAGACAGTTTTGAGATCAGCGATCGCGATGTCGCAACTGAAGCTTACCGTTATATGGAGTTTTCGCCGGGTACACCCATTAAAGGCACAAAAGTGGATGTTTGTTTTATTGGCAGTTGTACCAATGGACGGTTAAGTGATTTGCGGGAAGCGGCGAAATTTGCCCAAGGACGTCATGTGGCAAATGGGGTGAAAGCCTTTGTGGTTCCGGCTTCTGAACGCATTAAGAAAGAAGCAGAAGCCGAAGGACTTGATAAAATCTTTCAAGCTGCGGGGTTTGAGTGGCGAGAGGCGGGATGTTCGATGTGTTTGGCGATGAATCCCGATAAGCTGCAAGGAAATCAAATTAGTGCGTCTTCGTCGAATCGGAATTTTAAAGGGCGTCAGGGTTCGTCTACGGGGCGAACGTTGTTGATGAGTCCGGCGATGGTGGTGGCGGCGGCTGTTAGTGGTAAAGTCAGCGATGTGCGAGAGTTGTTGTAACCGATGATGATTGCGATCGCAATTAGTCCGCAGGTTGGGGATGAGGGGGATGTGATCGGGGTTGATTGTTCTCCCGTGATGTTGGGTCAAGCCCGAGAAAAAATTGCGATCGCCAGCTTGAATAATATTCAATTGATCGAAGCTGATGTAGAAAAGACAAATTGAGACGTTAGCCACAGCAGATGGAGTTTGGCTAGATATTACCATGTTTTTTGCGATCGCTCACAAATAATTGACAGGAATTTACAGGAGAAAAAAATGAGTCAAATTCAAACCATTTCAGGACGGGGAATTCCTTTAGTTGGAAGTGATATTGATACGGATCGAATTATTCCAGCCCGGTTTTTACGCTGTGTCACGTTTGACGGGTTAGGGGAACAGGTGTTTGCAGACGATCGCCAACAAACTCAAGGAAATCATCCGTTTGATTTACCCCAATATCAAGGGGCGAATATTTTGGTAGTCAATGGTAATTTTGGTTGTGGTTCATCGAGGGAACACGCACCTCAAGCTTTAGCAAAATGGGGAATTCAAGCGATTATTGGTGAAAGTTTTGCAGAGATTTTCTTCGGAAATTGTGTGGCGATTGGAGTGCCTTGTTTGACTGCAACACCGGAACAAGTTCAACAGCTACAACAAGCCCTGCAAGAATCTCCTCAACTCTCGATGCAGGTGAATTTAGAAGAACAACAGGTCAAATGTGGGGATTTAACTCTGGAAGTGAATATGAATACCGGATCACGACAAATGTTCTTGAGTGGAACTTGGGATAGTTGTGGTCAATTGTTAGCAAATGTGAAGGATATTCAAACAACGGCTAGTCAACTTCCTTATATTGATTGGGCAAATTCAGCGACAGCAAGCTGATTCATTGTGGCGATCACATTTCCTGATATTACGGATTTGAAACGTACTTTTTCAACTCTATCCTCTGACGTTATGGCGATCGCCATGCACTCACTCCTCACTCCAAACCGGAATCACGATCTAGATTCCTCAAATTTCTAGCACTTTTCGCAATACCGCTTCATCTTTGGGTTTTGCCGAAAAACGACCTTTCTCCAAGTCCCGAATCCAGCTTTGACTTTTTCCGGCCATTTCTGCTAATAGTCTTTGACTGATTCCCTGGCGTTTTCGGGCGTTGGCAATTTGGTGGGCCGATAAACCAATTTTGGTGGAAGATTGGGTTTTACGAGAGATGCGTTTTGTTTTTTTCTTGTCGAGTTTGGCAAGTTGTTGTTCCCAATCGGGGGGAAGATTAAACCAAGAAATTCGGGCTTTCATCAAGCGATTCCATTTTCCTCGGGGACTAGAATCGGTTAAGCGTTGATCTTGACCCCCATCGTTAATCCAAAAATCGAGGGCTTCTTCGGCATCATCAGGTAAGTCCGCGAGTTTTGCCCACAGGGGTTGAATTTCCGGGACATAGGTGGCGGGGTCGAATACGGCTTTGATGCCATAGTGGTTGAGAACTTCGAGATCGCTTTCAAAGGTGCGAATCAGGCGTTTGCGATGTTCACTATGAAGGCCGGCTAGAGAAATCTTTTCCTCTCCATAGGCGACTCGCATCAGGGTGGGAATGGTGATGCACTGTTTCCGTCCCATTTTGGCTTTGAACAACAACCACAGCATCATCCGGGCGGCGCCGGTGTGTTGTTGCCAGATACTCATTACGGTATTGAGTAGGAATTTGGGCAATGTACCGTATTGATAAAAAGCAGTTCGTTTGCGGTAGTCGTTTTTGTTTAGGAAATATTGCGCCCAAGCCCCGGCTTTGAAGGTGAAGGTTAAACCCGTGAGATATTTGTTGCCTTCAGTATCTTGTTGAAAGTGATGTTTGATGTCAAGGAGATGCCAGAGGCGATCTTCACCGACGGAGAACCCTCTGACTTTGCCTTGTTGGGGCCAGTCAATGGTTGTCAGTAGTTGACAGGGTTGTTGGGCGAGGGCTTTGATTAGGGTTAATTTTGTGGATTTACTGAGATCTTTGCGTTTGTCGAGTCCGAGATATTGTTCGATTTGGCGATCGTTAATCACAAATTCTTGTTCCCAAGGGCGATCTAGGGTGGTGGCATAAGCAGCATAAATTAGATGCAAACAAGCGGCGCGAATATCAATCCCTTCGATTGCTGACAATGCAGCCTCATCTGCCAGTATCTTCGGAGTCTCAGAGTCCATTTCATTGGTGAGTCGGAAGACGATTGATCCTGCCCCTTGTTTGACGGTTCGTTCATAGTAGGGTTGACCTTGATCATTGAGTTCCCAGGGGATTAAAGAGGCGCTAGTGAGTAGGTTACAGGCTTCCCAAACCACCATTGACGACGCAAAAGGATTATTTTTGGCGTTCAGAAAAATATCAGGACTGGTTGGCATCCGGACAGTGGCTTTATACCGTCCTTTTTTGGGTTGTGAGGGAACAGGACAACTAATCGGACATTGAACCACGCATTGGGGTTCGCTATAGTAGCCTTCGCAGTGGTTACAAAGGGCCGGATCGATCCAGAGTTGTCCTTCGACTTCTTGAATGGCGCCGGTCGGACAATTCGGTTTACAGGTTCCACATCCAGAACAATTTTCAGGTATTGAATAGGGCATAGTTTAGAGGGATAAAAGACACTGAAACAACAATTTAAACTGGAAAGAGGAATTTATACCCCTAACCTTTGTGTTGAACTTTATTCGGAAAGAGCTGCTCTTGGATGAACTGAATACTAATATTGAATATCGGTAAGTGTTCAAAAAGTGATGAGTTCTTTTTTGAGGGATAGTTCGAGGTTTAGGCTAGAGGAAAACATATCCCGAATCTTGCATAAGTAGCATTCTAATATTGCATCTACCCTGTTTTAAGCAACTTGGACAAGAATTTAGAATCTAGATTAGAATAGGTAGTTAAAAGTAGTATTGCAATGTAATAAATACTCTAGACAGAGAAACTTTGAGTTGATTTGACTGCTACATATACAGAATTCACTCATTCGTTACTCTAACCCCTTTAACATTGTCTTAAGAAGATACTTAATCATTTGCTCATTATGAACACTTTATTAATTTTTTGGTTCTGTATAAACCTTTTCTCAAAAAATAAAGAGACAACAATACTTCACAAATTTTTGTATCTAAATGACGTTAGAAAATCTGACAGTAATGCTTTGTTAGAGAAAAATAAGTAATAATACTTCATCAATTTTGATGTTTAGATAGAATCGTCGGAAAGGTGAAGGAGTCAGGGTTATTTATCAGTATTTGTGTACTCTGACTCATTTCTTAAGTTTTAATTTATATTTTCAGATTCATGTCTTGATTGTCTCGGTTGATCCAAATCCGATCATCAAATCGTCAATTGAAGACAGAAGTGATCAAAAAATTTTTAACAACTTGAAAAACAATCTCATCGTCTTTAGATTTTTGCCGTATAATAAAATACTTATAAAATTGAGCTTATTTTACTCTAGTGGAATTTAAATAGAAGATTCCCCCGAACTGAGTCTCCGGGTTAAGCGATGAATTTCAACATGAGATTATTCTTGAGCAAAATATGAATACACCATTAGAAAGCATCTCCTGTTCTGCCGAGATTTTAATCATTGATGATACTCCAGAAAATTTACAACTCATGGTACAATTGTTAACGAGTGTCGGTTATCAAGTCCGAGCGTATATTAGTGGAAATATTGCACTTCAAGGAATCAAAAAAACACCTCCTGATTTGATTTTACTCGATGTGATGATGCCGGAAATCAGTGGCTATGAGGTGTGTCAAAAACTCAAGTCTGATCCGGAAACCCAAGATATTCCTGTGATTTTTATCAGTGCGATGAATACAGCAATTGATAAAGTCAAAGCCTTTCAAGTGGGGGGAGTCGATTATATTACCAAGCCTTTTCATGTCGAAGAAGTTTTAGCCCGAGTTCAGATTCAGTTAGAAAATCGTTGTTTACGTCAAAGTCTTCAAGCAAAAAATCAGGAGTTATCTGAAGCATTATCACAAGTGCAAGAAACTCAAAAACATTTATTGCAATCGGAGAAAATGGCAGCACTGGGACAGTTACTTGCGAGTATAGCCCATGAAATTAATACTCCTTTAGGGGCAATCTTAGCCTCAAGTAATAATTCTCAAACCGCTTTATATGAATTTTTAGAGAAACTCCCTCAACTGGTTAATGAAACTTCCTTAGAACAAAAGCAACAATTTTTTACTTTATTAGATTGTTCACTGAAAGCAGAAAAACGCAAACTCAATAGTCGAGAAAAGCGTCAGTTTAAGCGAGAAATCGCCCTGAAACTCGAAGAACAAGGAATTGTTCAAGCCAGACGAATTGCAGATACTTTAATCGATTTAGAAATTTATGAAGGAATAGAAGTCTTTTTTCCACTATTTAAAAGTCTTGATGTCGATTGGATATTACAACAGGCTTATAATCTCATTTCCTTAAAAATAAATAGTCAAAATATTATTATGGCTGTCGAACGAGCGGCAAAAATTGTATTTGCACTTAAAAGCTATGCTCGTTATGATAATAGTGGTCAAAAACAGTTTGTTCAAGTCACAGAGGGTTTAGAAACAGTTTTAGAACTCTATCGCAATCAAATCTCCTCGGGAATTGAACTCATTCGAGATTATCAACCTAATACTCCCGTCTGGTGTTATCCTGATGAATTAAACCAGGTTTGGACAAATCTGATTCACAATGCGATTCATGCGATGCAGGGTAAGGGTGCTTTACAAATCAGTGTATCTGAACGTCAAAGTTATTTGGTGGTTGCAATTACAGACTCGGGACAAGGGATTCCTCCCCAAGTTCAGCCGAGAATCTTTGAACCCTTTTTCACTACAAAATCTGTTGGAGAAGGCAGTGGTTTAGGATTGGATATTGCTCGTAAAATCATTGAAAAACATGAGGGTAGAATTGAGTTTGAAAGCCAACCTGGACAGACCACATTTGAAGTTTGGTTGCCAATGGATAAAACCCCACCCTCTGCCGTCAGTCATTCGTTCATAGAGGAGGATAAAATCTCCCCCAAAACCAGTGAGATCAGCGATCATTCTAATTCGTAATCAAGTTAAAAGATTATTATTATGACAGAGAAAGCGATTGTATGCGTTGATGATGAGGCGATAATTTTAGAAAGTCTCAAAGAACAACTCAAAAGACGGTTTGGCAATCAATATCTGTATGAGATGGCTGAAAGTGTAGAAGAAGCTTGGGAAATTATTGAAGAACTTAAGGAAGAAGATATTGAGATTTTAATGATTATTTCGGATTGGTTAATGCCGGAAATAAAAGGAGATGAATTTTTAATTAAAGTGCATGAGAAATATCCTCAAATTGTGACCGTAATGCTAACAGGTCAAGCAGATGGTTTAGCTGTCAAACGCGCTCAAGATAGTGCAAACTTGTACTCTTGCTTGTATAAACCTTGGAGTGAAAAAGATTTGGTTGATATTATTTCCTCGGCTTTAAAATAATCTATGAGTAATCTAGCGATTTTATGTGTTGATGATCAATGGTCTATTTTAGTAAGTCTCAAAGCGTTACTTGAGAAATATCTTGGTGATCACTATGAGATTATTGCGGCTCAAAGTGGAGACGCTGCACTAGGAATTTTAGAGAATTATCAAGAAGAAAAACTGGAAATTGCTCTCTTGATTGTTGATCAAGTTATGCCAGGAATGACTGGAGATGAACTGCTAGTTAGGGTTCAGGCTCAATATCCGAAAATCCTCAAAATTATGCTCACCGGAATGACAGAAACCAATACTGTTATTCGAGTGATTAATCAAGCCAACTTATATCGTTATATTACTAAACCTTGGGATGAAACAGATTTAGTTTTAACGGTTAGAGAAGCTCTAAGATGTTATCTTCAAGAAAAAACATTAGCCTTACAAAATCAAGCCCTAAAACGCTTAAATGCGTCTTTAGAACAGAAAGTAACTGAACGAACTTTAGAATTAATTTCAGCGAATAAAAAACTCAAAAAAGAAGTTCAAGAACGTCAACAAGCCGAAGAAGAATTACAACTGCTCTTAGCCTTAAGCCAAGCCATTAGTTCGGCTCCAGATTTAGAAACTGCTTTAGAAATTGCATTACAGACGCTTTGTGAAACAACAAGCTGGATTTATGGAGAAGTTTGGATTCCAGCCAGCGATCAAACGGTTTTAGAATGCAGTCCGATTTGGTCTTATTATTGTCCTCAAGAAAATCCTCAAATTATTGCTGATTTGACATCCTTTCGCTCTCATTTAGAGGGAGTCACATTTCAACCGGGAGAAGGAATTGCAGGACGAGTTTGGCAATCGAAACAACCGGAATGGATTGATAATATTGAAGCTCAAAATAAACCGATTAATTTTTCTCCTGTTCGTCATCGGTCATTAAGTCAAAATCCAGCTAAAAACTACGGTTTAAAAGCTCATTTTAGCGTTCCAATTCTGGGAAACTCTAATTGGAAAACAGTCGAGGCGGCAACGGTTCCAGTCTTAGCAGTATTGGTTTTCTTTATGAGGAAGTATCGTCCTCAATATCAACGATTTGTTGAGTTAGTTTATGCAGCAAGTAATCAACTCGGAGCCATTCTTCAACAAAAGAAATCCGAAGTAGAAATGAAGGCATTATTTGCCGCTATGACAGAAGTTGTTATGGTTTTGGATGCTTCTGGAAAGGGGTTAAAGCTAGAACCAACTCATCAATCTTTTTGTACTCCCGAAGCAATAGTTGGACAAAAATTATCCGATTATTTTCCGGCTGACGAAGCAGAACGATTATTAGGATTTATTCAAACTGCTTTGAGAACAAAACAGACTGTTCAAGTGGAATATCATCTGACCATTAACGAACAGTTCGTCTGGTTTTTAGGAAGTATTTCACCGTTGACCCCAAACACAGTAATTTGGGTTTCTAGAGATATTAGTCAACGAAAAATTACAGAAGAAGCATTAAAAACCAATGAAGAAAAACTGCGTCATGTCGTTCATAACGTTAGTTCTGCAATTGTACAATGGGATCGATCAGGACGAATTTTATTTATTAATGAATATGGCTTGAAGTTTTTTGGTTATCAGGAAGCAGAAATTTTAGGACAATCGTTACTGGGAAACGTGATTCCTGAAATTGAGACATCAGGACGAGATTTGCGAACTTTAATCGATAATATTTGTCAGAATCCAGATCAATATATTGTTCACGAAAATGAGAATATTCGTAGCGATGGTAAACGAATTTGGGTGACTTGGATTAATCAACCGATTTTTGATAAAGATGGTAATTTAGTTGAAGTTTTATCTGTCGCCACAGACACAACAGAACGCCGACTCGCTGAAGAAGAACTCCGTATAGAACGAGAAAAATCTGAACGATTATTATTGAATATTTTACCCCAAAAAATTGTTGAAACACTCAAGCAAGAAAAACAGGGTTTAATTGCGGAAAAGTATGATGAAGTCAGTATTTTATTTGCAGATTTAGTTGATTTTACTGCTCTTTCTGAACGGTTGACACCCATTCAACTGGTTAAATTACTTAATGAAATTTTTTCCACGTTTGATCAATTAGCGGAAGGCTTAGACTTAGAAAAAATTAAAACGATTGGAGATGCTTACATGATGGCTGCGGGTTTACCTTTACCTCGCGAAGATCATGCAGAAACCATTGCAGATATGGCTCTTTCAATGCAATTGGTGGTCGATCATTTTCCTTTTGATTATGGTGAAACTCTACAAATTCGGATTGGAATTCATACCGGAACTGTCGTGGCTGGAGTGATTGGAACTCATAAGTTTATTTATGATTTGTGGGGAGATACCGTTAATATTGCATATCGCATGGAATCTTCAGGTAAACCGGGAAAAATTCAAGTAACAGCAGCAGTTTATGAACGACTTAAAAATGAATATATATTTGAAAAACGGGGAGAAATTCCCATCAAAGGAAAAGGAAAAATGATGACTTATTGGCTGATTGGTCGCCAGTAAATTTGACCTGAATTAACCCTAAAAATCAATTAACTGGATGCACTGGTATAAAATCGCAACGCAAACCGCCAAAACCCGGCAGAAAAACAGAATAATATTAAGGCTAAAATTCCTGAACCCATAACCCAAGTTGCTTCAGTTCGACCTAATAGCGTTTCTGCGGGAATTGTTGTTAAAAAAGCGACAGGAATAATAAAGGTAAAGAAAAATCGATAAACCGTAGGATAAGCCACCATTGGAAATCGACCCGCTTCTAATAACCCTCTCAATACTTCCGTGACATTATAGACTTTCACAAACCAAATACTCATCGACCCTAACATAAACCACAAACTGTATAAACTGATTATTCCAAACAAAAGCGGAATTAAACTCAACAAATAATCAGTTATTTCTAACTGTAATTGCTGACCTGCATAATAAATAACAAGACACCCAAAAACTAAATCAGGTAAACCCCAAGGAGAAACAGTACGGGTAGAAAGCCAAAACTGACTACTAATTGGTTTTAATAAGATAAAGTCAAGAGTTCCTTCTTGAACATGAGTGACAATACGATTCAAATTAGGAACTAAAAGCGTTGCAGAAAATCCTTGTAAAAGTGTAAAAATGCCTAAAACGACTAACGCTTCTTGCCAACTCCACCCTTCAAATTCATATCCAGTCCGATAAAATAAAAACAATCCAAAAATACTCCCAACTAAGCTTCCTAAACTACTTATTGTGGCTAAAAGAAAGTTCACTCTATACTCTAATTCAGCCGCTATTGCTGTTCTCCAAAAGAGTTGTAAAATTTGTAAGTAACGTTTCATTTTTTATGATTGATAGAATTATCTCTGCTGAAGTCGTCTTTGCATTCTACGACGACCTGGACGGCGATTTTGACGAATTCGGGAACGACGATTAAATCTCAGTTTAGCGCGAATGGCTTCGGCAATTTCAGTTAAACCCACATCTTCTAAAATATCACTGGCGACTAATTCTCCTGTTTCACAACCTCCTTCCATAAAGCCTTGATACTCTAAAGAAGTGTGTTCTCCTGCAAAAAATAAATTCCCCACTCGTTCCCCTTCAACGCCATAAAATCGGGTAAATTCTCCCGGTCGATAACACAAATATGACCCCAAGCTAAACGGACTTCCTGTCCAAAATGCACGGTTTGCTTGATTACGAATTGCCACGGAATTAATACCCGGAAATACCGCCTCAAATTGCGTCCGAAATAATTGGGCTTGGTCTTCAACCGTTCCCGCCCCCACTGCCACCCCTTGAGTTCCTCCGGTGTAGTTTGTAATCAAACCAATTGTACTCGAAGCATAACGACTATTGCTACTTTCCCAGGTATTTTGAAATCCTAAATCAGTGAAAACATTTCCTCTTGAATTAAAACGAGTTCGCCAGATTTTATCAGTATAGCCTGTAATTAATTTCGAGTTTGTTCCATAACCAACTGTATCAATTGCCTCTCGTTTGATTTCGGGTAACTCCACATCAATTTCAATAGTTCTAAGAACACTAAAAGGAATCGCTAAAACAACTCGTTCATAGGTGCGTTCAAAACTACTGATTCCTGAACGTAAACTGACTAAAAAACGACCGCTAGACTGTTCCCGAATGGACTCTAAAACTGTGCTTATCGTGATTGAACCTTCTAAAAGTTGGGCGAGTCTTTGGGTAATTTGTTCACTCCCGCCATCGAGATAAAAGCGTTTATCACGGTCTCCAAAAACTTCAAATGTTCCCGGTTCAGTGCCAATATAATAAATAAAGTTTAACGGCGATTGTTCTTCAGCATTTAAACCAAACTCAATCGTATAAGCAATTCTCAACAGTTGACGAATAATCGGAGTCGTGGGAATTTGATTCAAATATTGAGCTAAGGAAATATTATCAAGGGCGATAGTTGTTTCATCTTCGGTGGTATAATCTTCAAAGTTATCAATCGCTTCTAAATCCGCTTCAACTTGTGCAGCTACCGTCACAAAATCATTAATAATTTCTTCTAATGAAATTCGTCGTCCTTCAAAAAAATAAGTATCGGGAATTAATCCCGCATCAACGGCTAATAGATCAATTAAAGGTAAACCTAATTCTTCGGCTAAACTGCGAATACAAATATGATCAGTATTAATAAATTCTCCGCCTAATTCGGCAATTAAAGGGGTGCCTGCGGCTTTTTTGAGGGTGTTAATTCGTCCTCCTACCCGGTTTCTGGCTTCGATAATATCGACTGGAACTCCTGCCTGAGTTAACCGATAAGCGGCTGCTAATCCCGCAATTCCCGCCCCAACAATTAACACTGGAGAAATGCTAGACTGAGCATTCGCCCGATGTCGATATTGGCTAATTGTTGCAGTTGTGATTGCACTGGCGCTGGCGAGTCCAATTTGTAGCAAACGACGACGAGTTAAAAGTGCATGAGATTGGCGATTTTCATTGTGTATTTCTAATAGTTCATCAGTAGGGATTCCTGTTTTTCTTGAGGTTTGAGCGATACGATAAGCCTGACGCAAGACCCGCATTAACGCAGATTTAGGCATAGTATAATCTCACTTTTTAAGTTTTATTGATGAATTCGGATCTATTGTTATTCATTATCGTTAACATCAGTTAAAAATTTCACAAAAATATACATTAAGTTTTAGTTTGGCAAATTGTCTAATTATGATATGATCATTTTCTAGCATAAAAACAGAAAGTTTAACATTAAAACCTTAAGGAATTAACTCTCTATGCTGACGTTTGAAGAATTATTAGATGAAGACTTTTATTTAGACCAATATCCCGCAGTTTCAGAAGCGGTTGACGCGGGAGAATTTGAAAGCGGACTTGATCATTTTTTACAAGTCGGACAGTTTGAAAGTTTACAACCCAACCCCCTATTTGATCCGGCTTATTATCGTTCGATTTATACTGATGTTTCCGCCGCAATTGAACGAGAAGCGATCACAGAAGCCGAACATTTTATCTTATTTGGTCAGTTTGAACAACGGAACCCCAATCCTTTATTTGATACTGCTTATTATTTAGAACAATATCCCGATGTTGAAACGGCTTTTCAAGCAGAACAACTCACCCCTTTTGAACACTTTTTTAGATTTGGTCAATTTGAAGGGCGAAATCCCAGTTTATTTTTTGATGCTTTATTTTATCAAGAACGCAATCCTGAAGTGATTACCGCTATCGAAGACGGGGTTGTAAATAGTCTATTTGAGCATTTTATTCGCTTCGGACTCAAGCGTGGAAAATTGGGCGTTTCTCCCGAACCTGAGAATGATTTATCAGGAGTATTTCAACTCGATACTCTCCTCGGAAGTCGTACTGTTATTGAGTCTGTGAGTACAGAAAATCCAGTTGATATTTATCGTTTTGTTATACCCAATGAAACCAGTCAAGTGAGTATTCGCCTAAGTGAATTAACGGCGGATGCTGATTTAGAGATTTTACAAGATCTTAACGCCAATGAAGTGATCGAGTTTGATGAAACTTTTGCAACATCAAAGAATTTAGGGATAGCCTCAGAATCTCTGATTTTTGACGAACTTACAACTGGAACTTATTTTGTCCGAGTCTCGCAGTTTGAAGGAGAAACCGATTATAATTTAAGCTTTGATGTCACTCCGATTGTTTAGTTAAATCTGCTAAAATACTACTCAGAATAATTGCGGAGATTCTCTTTTATGTGGTAGCGATGGCTGCGGTTGTTCGCTGTTATAATAATTGGTTTTCTTCAGTTTGTAATTGATTAATTAGTTGGCGTATTTTCTCATTAACAACCTGATTTTAACCAGTTTGTATAAATCTAAAAGCAGGTTCTAATCCATCTGTTATGCGGATATTCATGCTCGTTTCTATAAGGTTAATCTGGTCATCAATCAGAGACTTTAAAATCGAAATTCGGTTTTGATGACTCGGATTATCTTGGGTAATTTTTTGAATATAATCAAGCTGTTTTTGAATTAAGATATACTTTTATTGATAACCATAAAAATAATTTTTATCACCCGTAACAATATATCGTTCTTGTTGGTTTTTAATCAACTCTATTAAAGCAGTAAGTTCTTGAATTTCGGAGATTACTTTATGCTTTCTTGAAACATCTTGAGAAGTCTCAACCAAGCGAATTGTATTCCAATAAGACAATCCACTAACTGTTGCTAAGATGGTAATCGCTAAGGCGCATCCCGTTAAAATTGTTGTTTTTAATGACCATTTCATAACATTTTAATTAATTCGCAACCCGATCATTGAAGATAGATAAACTGTCTATAAATGTTGTCGTTCCTTGTTGAAGGGATTGGATTGCATTTTCTGCGTGCTGAACAGTCATTGGTTTAGCAAACAAATATCCCTGTCCCCATTCACAACCTAACATTCTTAAATGTTGCCATTGTTCCGAGGTTTCAATGCCTTCTGCAACTAGCTCCATTCCTAAATTGTGGGCTAAGGCAATAATTGCCCGTACCACTGTAGCATCATGATCTTTGTCCTCAAGATTCATCACAAAAGATCGATCTATTTTTAAGCTATCAAGCGGTAATTCTCGCAGATGACTTAAACAAGAATAACCGGTTCCAAAATCATCAATACATAATTGCAAACCCATTGCTTTAGCCCGATCTAGTAAGCGAGATGTTTTGACTTGCTTAGAAATCAAGCAACTTTCAGTTATTTCTAACTTCAAACCCGAACGTTCTACATTTTTCTCGATTAACATTTTTTCAAGATTAGTAAAGAATTTATACTGAGATAATTGAACCGCAGATATATTAATATGAAGCACTAAATCAAGACAACAGGGAAATTTTTGTTGCCACTCTTTCCACTGACTAATTGCTGAGTTTAAAATCCAATCTCCGAGTTCATAAATCAAACCTGTTTCTTCTGCAATCGGGATAAAAAGTCCGGGTGAAATGATTCCCTCTTCTGGATGTTGCCAACGCACTAAAGCTTCAAATCCGGCTAATTCTCCGGTTGTTAAAGAAACAATGGGTTGATAGTATAAACAAAATTCTTGATTTTCAATTCCTATTCTAAGTTTCTGTTCAAGCTGTAACCGTAACGCGGCTTGCTTTTGGAGAGCGGTCGTTAGAACCCGATAACAGCCTCGTCCGGCTTGTTTGGCACTATACATCGCTAAATCTGCATCTCGCAATACGTCTGCGACCTCTTGATACCCAAAAGAACTATGAGTAATCCCAATACTCGCATTAATATAATACTGATAATCTTCCCATACTAAAGGTGATTTTAACTGATTTAAAATGGTTTCAGCCAAAGAACTTGCTCGCTCAATATGGCAAACATTTTCTAATAAAATTACAAATTCATCTCCCCCTAAACGAATCACCGAACCTCCAAAATTTGCACAAGTTTTGAGCAGGAGTTGAGCAACTTGATTGAGTAAACCGTCGCCCACAATATGTCCCATACTCTCGTTGATTACTTTGAAATGATCGAGATCGATATACATCAAGCCAAAATGAAAGCCTGAATCAACTTTTGTACGGTTAATCAAATTATCTAATCTAGACATTAACCAATCTCGATTTGGGAGACTTGTTAAGCTATCATGGATCGCCATAAACTCTAACTTTTGCTTGCGAACTAATAACTCATTATGGGTTTTTTGAAGTTGTTCCAGGGTTATTTCTAGCTCCTGTGTACGCTCGAAAACTTGCTTTTCTAACTCTTGATTAAGTTGAGCGAGAGCCGTTTCCGCTTTGGTGCGTTCAATCACTTCTTGTTGAAGTTGTTGAGTTGTTTTATAGAGTTGTAAATGGAGTTGAATCCGGGCAATTACTTCATCGTGACTAAAAGGTTTGGTAATATAATCAACAGCACCAAGTTGTAACCCTTTGAGTCTGTCTATCGTCTCCGATAATGCGGTCATAAAAATAATCGGAATTTTGGCTAAACTGGGATCAGATTTTAAACGAGAACAGGTTTCAAATCCATTAATTCCCGGCATCATCACATCGAGTAAAATTAAATCGGCTGGATCACGTTTAATTTTGACGAGCGCACTTTCTCCATCTTGAGCCACTCGCACATCATAACCCAGACCATCAAGTATATTAAAAAGTACACCTAGATTTTGAGAATTATCATCAACAATAATGATTTTACTTTTCATCGATAAAGAATTATTCATTGTTTTTACTCCGATATTTTTCGAGCAGATTACAAATTTCTTTTTCTTGAAAATTATTCGCAAGTTCTAGCAAAATTTCTGCAAAGGAAGCATGGCTTGGGTCAACTTGTTTGAGGTTTAGAGCTTGTTGTTTAATTTGTTTAATTTTTCCGTCTAAGGCTAACTCATATAAATTTTCGAGTAATAGATCATCGATATTCACGGGAAGTTCACCACTGGACTGAGTTGATTCTGCCAAGACCGATTGAGAATCATCTTCCTCTGCATAAATCCATTGTATTGTCAGTAATTCATCCAATTTTTTTAACAAGTCATGGCTATTAATTGGTTTGATCAGAAACGCATCTCCTCCGGCTTCAAAACACAGGGCTTGATCAGTGATAAACACACTGGCTGAGGCAACAATAATTTTAAGGTTTTTATAGACAGGATTTTCGCGAATCTTAGCAATCATCTCTAGCCCTCTCATTTCTGGCATGACCAAATCAGTAATAATTAAATCTAAATCAGGATAGAGTAACTCGATTTTCTCTAAACCCACTTTACCATTATTGGCTATCTCTACTCTAAATCCAATCGAGGAGAGAAAATCCTGCAAAAACAGACAATTTTCTAATCGATCATCGATAACTAGAACTTGAGGAGACGCCCCTACAATTCCAACTATCGTTTCAGACGATTCACTCGCCTCGCCGTTAGGGAAATCAACCCCTTCTACAATTGGTAACTGAAGATCAAACCTAAACAAACTCCCTTGATTGTATTGGCTCTCAACCTCTAGTTTCGCTCCCATCATTTCTAAAAGTTTTTGAGTAATGGTTAAACCCAAACCCGTTCCTTCTGATTGTTTGTACGCTTCCGTACCTTGTTCAAAGGGCTGAAACAAACTTTCAATTTTTTCAGAGGGAATCCCAATTCCTGTGTCTTTAACTTTAAACCTGAGTGTAACATAAGGATTGGAATTCGTAAAAGGGGAAATTACCTCTACCTCAAGTATAACCTCACCTGTGTCCGTAAATTTAACCGCATTACTCAAGAGATTTAGTAAAATTTGTCGGAGTCTTTTTGAATCAACTAAACAAAATAAATTAGAAAGCTGAGGATCAGTGAAATATGTCCAAGTTAATCCTTTTCCTGTGGCTCTCGGATGAATAATCACAGCAATCTCATCCAAAAAAGCTTTTAGCTTGAGCGTATTCGGATATAAATCCATCTTTTGAGCTTCAATTTTTGCCAAGTCTAAAATATCATTAATCAAATCTAAGAGATGATTACCACATTTATAAATAATCTCTAAACTTTGTTGCTGTTGTTCGGTTAATGTTTGATCTCGTTGGAGAATTTGAGTATAGCCCAAAATCCCATTCAAAGGTGTTCGCAATTCGTGACTCATCTGGGCGAGAAATTTACTTTTAGCCAGATTTGCTGCATCAGCATTCGCTTTAGATTGTTTAAGGGCTTGGTTGGTGAGTTCGAGAGCCGCAGTGCGGGCTTTTACCCGTTCTTCAAGGTGTTGGTTAACCTCTCGTACTTCTTGTTCAATCCGTCGTCGCTGAAGCGTCAAAGCCAGTTGCTCTCCTAAAGAACAAACTAACTCAATTAGATAGTGATCTTGCTCCCGAAATTCTCGACAATAGAAAACAAAAATAGCCACAACCTGAGTTTCTAACTGAATCGGAATAGCTAAAGCCGTTTCTAGTTGAACTAACTTCGCTAAATCTTTTCGTAAATAAACCGAATCGAGTTGTTGGGAAATCGGAGTTAACCATTCCGGTTTCTGAGTCATAAAAACTCGCCCCGGCACTCCTTCATTGGGGCTAAACTTTGTCTTGATACTTCCCAAGAAAAAGTCTTCAAAATTAAAACTGTTGCTGTAAAAATGAGAACAAAGTTCTAGAGATTGCTGTTCTATATCCGGTATCCAAGCTTCTGCAAAATCCCAATCAATCGATTCACAGATAAATGATAAGGCAATTTCTAGGGCTGAATCCAAATCCTCAGCCCCGGTCATCGCTTGATTGATTTCATATAAAAGACGTTGTTTTTCTTCCTGGTATTTACGCTCAGTCACATCTATTCCCACTCCCCAAGTTGCCCAACCTGGAACCGGATACACATCAGAAACATTCGTCCAGCTAATGGTTTTAACACTTCCATCTTTCGCGGTCAAATTCCATTCCCAGTCATAATAATTATCCCCTCTTTTCTGCCAATGATTGATCATGTTTTGACGATACTCAGAATTCGGATATAACCAAACCAAAGCCTCGGGATTATTAATCATTTCAGCCGCTGTATATCCAGTCACCTGTTCACAGGCTTTATTCCAAACAATAATATTCCCATGCTGATCAAACGCATCCAACATCACCGTCATATTTTCTAAGACTTTCCGCAACCGTTCTTCACTTTCACGGAGTTTTTTATCCTCTCGTTTGCGGTCTGTAATATCCTGACCAATTCCCATGATTTTTCCGTCAGAAAGGAAGATATTAATCCAAATTTGATCAGTCACTTTTCCATCTCGAACTCGGACTTTAACATCAACCCAACTTCCCGGTTCAGTTTGCAACTTTTCTGCAATATATTGACGGTATTTTGGATCAGGAAAAGCATCCCCCCAGACATCAAAATGATGAGTTTCTTCAAACTTATAACCGGAAACTTTTTCCCATTCCGGGTTAACCCAAATAAAATTTCTCTGACTATCCATCAAAGCGATCATCACCGGAATATTATCAAAAATACTTTGCAGCAGTTCCTTTTGTTCTTTGAGCTTAATTTCTGTTTGTTTGCGCTCAGTAATATCATAGTTTATTCCCACCACTCCTATAGGTTCATCAGCTTCATCGCGTTGAACAATAGCATCAGCTTTCAGATAGTGAATCGAACCATCAGGATGCACAACTCTAAGCTCTGTATTATATTCCCTTTTCCCTTGCAAAGCTTGTTGACAAATCCACTCTGAGCGCTCTCGATCTTCCGGGTGTAATCCTTGTTGCCAGGCTTGATAAACTCCCTCAAAATCTGACGGTTTAACGCCGTAAAGTTCATACATTCGCTGATCCCAAGTCAAGATATTATTGACAATATCCCATTCCCAAATACCAATATTTCCCGATCTGAGTGCCAACTGCAAGCGTTCTGAAAGCTTACTCAATTGTTCTTCTGCTTGTTTACGATTTGTAATATCACTAGCAATCTCAATAGTTCGATAAACCTCATCTTGTTCATTGTAAAGGGGAAACGCTTTTGACAAAATCCAACGAATATCACCTGTTGATTGAATAATCCGATATTCTACAACCAATTCACCGGAATTTAGAGAAGGGTTGAGTTGTTCTACAAGAAATTCACGATCATCAGGATGTACTGCATCAAGCCAAGCATCATGTTTTTGGTAGAGTTCCTGACAACTCTGTTCCCAAATTTTTTCGTATATGGGGTTAACATAAAGAACTTGAGGCGGATGTAGAGAACGCACAAAAAAGACATCCCCAATATTTTCAGCAATTTGGCGAAATTTTTCCTCACTTTCTTGTCTAGCACGACGGGTTTGTAGGGTGTTAATTCCATAAGCAAGATCGGAGGCGAGTTCCTGAAGTAAGGGAATTTCTGCTTCGTCAAATGCTTCTTTTTGAGTAGATTCGAGTACCAACACCCCCAAAATATCTCTATGTATTGATGATGAATGGTTTTCTGTTAAAATATAACCGTCACTTTCATTCAGCTTGAACAGAGGAAAGCTAGCAATATAAGTCTTTTTCGGGTCAGTTGAATCTTCTTTGCTAGAGTTAAGCAGGACAACATTATAAACTCCAGTTTGGAGGACAGTTGTAGTCGATGTCTCGGCATCATTCAGCCGGGTTTGACAACTCCCCAAATAAGAGAATTTCTCTAGACCATCCTCAGCCACCCAACAGAGAATATTGCGATCCTCTTGTACAAACCCGACTCGTACCCGTTGAAAGCCACCAATCTTAACAAGAATCTGACAAATTTCTTTCAAGAGTTCTTGTTTTGTCGTCGCCCGCACTAAGACTTGATTGCACTCGCTCAAAGTCCGTAGTGATCGGTTCAGCAGTTGGATATGCTCAAGCTGTCGCGTTCTACCTTGCAGCAAGTACACCATCAACCCCAACAATCCCGAAATCAATAATCCCCCGTAAATAATCACAGTTGGTAGGTTAGAATGATATTGTGATAGGAGTTTGGAAGTCGGTATGATTTTGAGTTGCCACGATGCTCCAGCGATTTCAACGGGAATAGTTTGGCTGTGGAGAACTTGTTGGGGAGAAATAGACTGATTTGTTTCGAGTGAATGGGTTTGGTATATTTTATCTTGTCCTTCGATTAGAAAAATATGATAATCATGGACAGTGGCGAGTTTTTGGAGCAAGGTTTCAAATAAAGTATTCACATGAATCAATGCTACTAACCAACCTTGAAATTCTTGATCTTTGATCAAAGGAACATAGATGAGTAATCCATCATTTAATTTTGGGTTGAAGTAGTTGAGTTCAATCAGATCACTAATTTGAGTTTGATTAAACACTTCAGACTGAGTAATCACCCGTTTTTGAGAATGTTTGATCTTCTCATGTGAACGAGTAATATTCTGAGTTTCTATCGTGGGGATCACCCATTGCACTTGAGAGTTTGGATTAATACGTCCGAGAGCGAGGATATAAGGATTAGAGTCTAGATAACTGTAAGTGTCTATTTGCCATAGATTTTGGTCTTTGTCTCCCCAGAGTATCCAGCGATCTCCCATCCGTTCGAGGGAAGATATTTTATCGTTCAACTGATTGGTAAAAGCGGTTTCTATCCCCTGAGAATCTGATTGAATGAACGCTTGAAGATATTTGTGTTCACGTATCTGAACTTGTCGCCCCAGAAAAATTGCGATGACGCTAAAGTTCAATCCTACTAATATTGATAACCAATGGGAATTTAACCAAGTTCGTTTAAGACGCTGAGGAAAAAAAAACATAATTTTTGCCTAAAATTATTTATTAAACCAACTTATGTAGTTTTTGATTTGAATTAATTAATTTCATTAACCTATTATAAATTAAAAGTTGAGATTCAAACTTTGATTGATTAAATTATTCAATCTGTGAGTCAATTCAATTTTTTTCTAAGTTTAGATATTTATATTATCCAAGTTTTCTCAACATAAGGTTAAGAGAAAGCTATGGTTCATAAATCTAAACAGTAAAAAAGTATAATTTTATACAAAAAATCACTCAAGACCTCATCTATGTATTGCATCCTCCTCACCAGGATCTCATCTGAAATACTTATTATTGAATCAAAAATCGACTCAACTCCTTGAGTTTACTCTCAATTTTCAAGAAATCAAGACTGTTGTTTCTCCTCTCCCTTAACAGTTGAAATGTGAAAAAGTTGGGTTAATTTTCATAATTTAGACATTGATCAATTGAGGAGTTAGATCTTTAGAGTTGAAAATCTCTCGGATACGCAAGTTGTATTCAGAGTAACTTGAGTGATTTCTGCGGTAACTGCATAAGTCCCCCTTGTTGAGACGTATGTAAGAGTGGATGGATCTAAATGCTCCGAAGTGCAAGGCTTCAATACACTCTGCGATCAACGGTAGGGTGTATTTTTTTGTAGAGATGTAATCTAGTATACGATTTGCGTTACTTTGAGTGGCTTCAAGGTATTTTCTGAATGTGATACAATCAAAAAACGCGAAAACCAAGCGATTAAAGCATTTAAGGCTTGACATCCCAGAGAATTCTTGTCTAGTGGGCAGCCTGTAAAAAGGTAACTGAGTAAAGCCATCAGTTTTAAATTTCCTGAAAATAGTGGAGTAGAGATCCAAAGTTGTGATTGAAAACTCAATAATAGGTTGGGTTCCAGCCGATTTTCAGCCTGTGGACAGGGTGCTGCCGACAGTCCTGGTTTGAAACAGGAAGCAAACAGTGCAAAAGTGTTGTAATGCGACGTTTTGTACAGGTTTTGTAGAACAGAAATACTCTGTACACCATCAGCCGACAAGAGTGCAGGAGTTGGGAGACAGTTTACAGTGACCCATTATCAGTTCTTTTGACTGTCCCCTGTCTCCTGTTCTCTGTTCTCTGATTTACCCTCTCGTCGCCCCCGAATATACCCAACCCCGTTGCATATCCAAAGTTAAAATTGTGCCATTGCGAATCACATCAGTGGCATTCTTCACCCCAATAATCACCGGAATACCCAAACGCAAACCAATCACCGCCGCATGAGACGTTAAACTATCAACTTCCGTCACAATACCCGAAGCTTTACGAATCAACTCGACAAACTCCGCATTGGTTTGATGAACAACCAAAATATCACCCGCACTAAAATCATTTAGTTGCGACACCTCTTGTGCGACTCTGGCCCGTCCCGTTACCGAACCCTGACCCACAGCCGTTCCTTTGCCGAGCAAAGCATTAACCACTTCAACCTTGACCAAATCCGTCGAACCCGGAACCCCTTGTAGAGTCCCGGCTGTTGTCACGACCAAATCCCCATCAGAAAGTAAATGATTTTCCCGAGCGACATTAACCGCAGACTGAAACGTTTGATCTGTCGAAGACAAATCCAAGACCAATAACGGCTTCACCCCCCAAACCAAGCTCAACTGTCTTGCTACCTCCACGTGAGGCGTCACGGCTAAAATAGGAGTGGCCGGGCGAAACTTGGAAACATTTCGAGCCGTTGCCCCGGTTTTCGTTAAAGTCATAATTGCCCCTGCATCCAGTTGTTGGGCAATCTGAGCAACAGCCGCCGAAATCGCATTCGGAACAGAGCGGCCAGTATCAGCAACAGTAGAAATATTGCGCGTAATCCCTTCTTTTTCAATTCGGCGAGCAATTCGAGCCATTGTAGCCACTGCTTCGACCGGATATTTACCCACCGCCGTTTCATTAGAAAGCATGACTGCATCAGTACCATCTAAAATTGCGTTGGCAACATCAGAAATCTCCGCCCGAGTTGGCCGGGGATTCCCCACCATACTGTCTAACATTTGAGTGGCCGTAATCACCGGAATTCCTATGCGGTTCGCCGTCACAATTAACCGTTTTTGTAAGATCGGAACATCTTCAGCCGGGAGTTCCACCCCTAAATCGCCCCGAGCGACCATCACACCATTACAGAGGGTCAGGATTTCCTCCATTTGTTCAATCGCTTCGTGTTTCTCGATTTTGGCAACCACAGGAACATTTTTTCCGGCACTAGCGATCAGTTCTTTGATTTCTAAAATATCTTGAGGATTTCGTACAAAGCTGAGGGCAACCCAATCAACCCCTTGATCGAGGCCGAACATCAAATCCTTACGATCTTTGTCCGTTAAGGCTTTAATCGATAAATAAACACCCGGAAAATTAACGCCTTTGCTATTGGAGAGCGGCCCGCCAACGACAACCCGACAGTGAAGTTCTTTGGCTTTGCGGTCAATTTTTTCCACCTTCATTTCGACTTTGCCATCATCGAGCAAAATGTCTGCACCTTCAGGAACTTCCTCAGCCAGAGGTTCGTAGGTCACAGAGGAGATTTCTTGGGTTCCCGGTAACTGACGTGACGTGAGAATGAAGGGATCGTCTCGCTTGAGGACAATAGAACCGTTTTCAAATTTACCTAAACGAATTTTTGGGCCTTGAAGATCTTGAAGAATGCCAACCGGTTGATTCAGTTCAAAGGAAATTTGCCGAATCATCCGAATACTACGTTGGTGATCTTCATGGGTGCCATGAGAAAAGTTGAGTCGGAGAGTGGTAGCACCTGCTTCGATCAAGGCGCGTAGAACATCTGGCTGCTGGGTTGCAGGGCCAATAGTGGCGACAATTTTGGTTCGGTGCATCTTTTTCAGTGAACAGTTATCAGTTATTCAGTGACCCTTTGGGTTCGCTAGTTGCTACGATCGCGAACTTCGCTCTCTTGCAAAGTTCCTCCTTGATGGAAACCACCAAGACCGGACTAGCTCACCAGTTTTTTCAGTTTACAGTTATCAGTGTGTTTGTCAGTGTGTTTGAGTAATACACTGCACACCGTTCTCAATTTTTTCACTTTTGACTTTTGACTGTTCACTCTCTGACAAACTCAGTCTTACCGAGAACCGCAGGGTGACAAGTTTGGGCTGCACTCACCGCACTTCGCCCTATTGATTGGAATTGGGTAACTGTAATTGGGTGCCAGTTCCTCGATCTTCTGGGGCGAGAAAGGGTTTGAGGTTAATGCCTCGGGAGCGATTCCGTTGAGTGGAGTTGCGACCTGTACCCCCTCGGAATATTCCTTGAATAATATCACCTGTACTGTTTTCGTCAGTGAGGGTATAGACGGCTTGGGTGGCGCTACCGCTATCGGCAACAACAAGGTTTTGGAAAATGCGATCGCGTACCAATTGCGGGTTTTCTTCAGTCGGTACCGTTAACACAATTCGACAGTTCGGCACATCTTCGGTTGTCGCACAAATGACGTTATAGCCGTTTTCAAGCCCGGTGAGCAATTCATATAGTCCATCTGGTCGATAGGACTCCAGACGGCGACTGATTTCGTTACAGCGACGATCAGGTGTCCAACCGCCTCCCATTTCACCGGGAACAGCCCAAGCAAAGCCTTGATTGTCTTGACTGACTGGATAGTACATGACGGTATACTCTCCGCCAATGACTTCACATCTAAACCGAGGTTCAGTTGCGGTTTCGGTTTCAATTTCCTCGACCGGAATTGGAGAATTGTTAGTTGAGTCTGGGGATTGAGAACTTTGGTCTTGAGGAGGTTCTGTTTCTGTGTTGTTTGTTTCCGGTGGCGGAACATCGATATCGCGGCGATTATCATTTTGTTGAGGGAACCACCCCGGTGTACGACCTCCTCCTGTCCAGTCAGGTCTAGCTTGGGCTGACGAACCAAAACCCAATAAAATCAAAACACTCACGGACAAACTGAGGATTCGGTGTACATTGGAACAGAGGTAAGACTGAGACTTTAAACGAGAGGACATGGAATTTTTCTCCTTCTTCGGGTAAATTTAAAGTTGGTTTTCAACAGGTTAAGATGAGATTCATATTTGTCACGAAACTTTACAGTTTGTGGCTTTGTCTCATAAAATACAGTGGTGTGACAGAATAAGGAGTGCGAAAAGTAATGTCGGAGGCCGCGAAGGCACTGACGGCTCCCAAGGAGTTTCTTATCCCTGAGGGGGGCTTCAATGTAACGCTACTGATGTTTCTTGGTTCAGTAGGTTTAGTAACGACTTCCGTGATCGGATATTGGTGTTGGAACTGGGTCGGTTGGTGCTGTTTTTTCATTAACGTGCTTGCTCTGCACTTGGCAGGAACAGTAATTCACGATGCTTCTCATAATTCAGCGCATCGTCATCGGATTGTTAATGCCATCTTGGGACATGGAAGTGCGCTCATGCTAGGTTTTGCCTTTCCAGTATTTACACGGGTTCACATACAACATCATGCTCATGTTAATGATCCAGACAATGACCCTGATCATTTTGTTTCCACAGGTGGGCCTTTGTGGTTAATCGCCGCTCGTTTCTTTTACCATGAGGTGTTTTTCTTCAAACGACGACTGTGGCGAAAATATGAGCTTTTAGAATGGTTTTTGAGTCGGTTGTTTGTGTTTAGCATTGTTGGCTGTTCATTCTATTATGGCTTTACAGATTACATTCTCAACTATTGGTTCTCCCCTGCATTGGTTGTCGGTCTAGCGTTAGGGTTATTTTTTGATTACTTACCCCATCGTCCCTTTGAAGAACGTAATCGCTGGAAGAATGCCAGAGTTTACCCGAGTGCAATTCTTAACCTTTTAATCTTGGGTCAGAATTATCATCTCATTCATCATTTGTGGCCGTCTATTCCCTGGTATCAATACAAGCCTGCTTATGAGAAAATGAAACCCTTACTCGATTCTAAGGGTTCGCCTCAAACGTTGGGGTTGCTACAAGGAAAAGATTTTCGAGGTTTTATTTACGATATATTTTTGGGAATACGCTTTCATCATTGATCGTCACCCCCAGAAAATGCCACTCTAAAATTGGATCAATTGCAGTTAAATTCGTTAGTTTAAATAGATGGAAATGCCCTCACAGCAGAAAGACAGTCAAACCGCGACAACACAAACCGGATGGAAGAAAATCTGGAGTGAGCAGGGGGAAAATTTTTTAATTTTGGCGATCGCTCTGGTATTATCGATCTTGATCCGAATGTTTGTGGCAGAACCGCGCTACATTCCCTCAGATTCGATGATACCGACCTTAGAAATTGGCGATCGCTTGGTTGTCGAAAAGGTGTCTTATCACCTTCATCTCCCCAAAGCCGGAGAAATAATCGTCTTCAGCCCTCCAAAACCGTTACAAGTTCAGGGCTATTCAACTCAGCAAGCCTTTATTAAAAGGATTATCGCCCAACCGGGTCAAACTGTGGCGGTGCGAAACGGGATCGTTTATGTCGATAATCAACCTCTAGAAGAAGATTATATCGCCGAACCTCCTGCTTATAATTGGGGGCCTGAGAATGTTCCGGCTGATCATTATTTTGTCATGGGGGATAACCGCAATGATAGTAATGACTCTCATATTTGGGGGTTTCTTCCCCAAGAAAATATCATTGGTCATGCTGCTTTTCGCTTTTGGCCGATTGATCGCTGGGGACAGGTCTAGTCAAATCCCCGAAAATGAATCCCGTAGAGGAATAATCTCTAACTTCCCAAAGTTTATCCTTGAGTCCTAAGTACGGGAATTGCGACTTACAAAAGTGTGAAAACTGTCAATCTTGACTGTTAGAATAATACAAAAACTTAGGTAATTCCTGAGTTTAAATGATAGCAGTTTAGTAAAATAAAGAGTAGCTATGGGATTCTTTGACTCAGAGATCGTTCAGCAAGAAGCCAAGCAGTTATTTGAAGATTATCAATCCTTAATTCAACTGGGTGGTGATTACGGAAAGTTTGATCGCGAAGGCAAAAAACTGTTCATCGCCCAGATGGAGTCGATCATGGATCGTTATCGTGTGTTTATGAAGCGCTTTGAACTCTCCGAAGATTTTATGGCTCAGATGACGATGGAACAGTTGAAGACTCAACTAGGTCAATTTGGCATCACTCCCGATCAAATGTTCTCTCAGATGAACACAACACTCGAACGGATGAAAGCCGAGTTAGAAAAGCAGTCATAACCCCCCCCAAGGTGGACTGTCAACC
The DNA here is from genome assembly GCF_000169095.1 of Lyngbya sp. PCC 8106. GTDB lineage: Bacteria > Cyanobacteriota > Cyanobacteriia > Cyanobacteriales > Microcoleaceae > Capilliphycus. Next base: position 22,196 of record NZ_AAVU01000030.1, on the reverse strand, counting down.
TCTATTTTTGACATCTCTTGGGGTTAAGTTCATCTCTTGCCATCAACAAAAAAGTTGTCTGAAGATGGACGACGGGCTGGCTAGGTTTTTGTTAAAATACGTTAAGTTAAGTTTAGCTCTCCTGATCTTGCCATCAATCATCATTCATCTCTCCCGGTAGTGGAAAAATCCCTATGACAAACGTTCCTGTTTCTCGAATTCGCAACTTCTCAATTATTGCCCACATTGATCATGGCAAGTCCACCTTAGCTGATCGCCTGTTGCAAGATACAGGGACAGTCGCACAACGGGAAATGAAGGAGCAATTTCTAGATTCGATGGACTTGGAAAGAGAGCGCGGCATTACGATCAAATTGCAAGCGGCTCGTATGGATTATACAGCCAAAGATGGCAATCAGTACGTCTTAAATCTGATTGATACTCCCGGTCATGTGGATTTTTCCTATGAAGTTTCCCGTAGTTTGGCGGCTTGTGAAGGGGCATTATTAGTCGTTGATGCGTCTCAAGGGGTCGAGGCTCAAACCCTAGCAAATGTCTATCTAGCTCTAGAAAATAATTTAGAAATTATCCCCGTTTTAAATAAAATAGATTTACCCGGAGCCGAACCGGAGCGAGTCAAGGAAGAAATCGAAGAAATCATTGGTTTAGACTGTTCTGATGCGATCCTAGCTTCGGCTAAAGAAGGAATTGGCATTAATGAGATCTTAGAATCAATTGTTAAATTAGTTCCTCCGCCTGAAGATACAGTTTCGCAAAAGTTAAGGGCGTTAATTTTTGATAGTTATTACGATAGTTATCGCGGAGTAATTGTCTATTTTCGAGTCATGGATGGAACGCTCAAAAAAGGCGATCGCATTCGGTTAATGGCTTCTAAAAAAGAATATGAGATTGATGAAATTGGGATATTATGTCCGACTCAAAAGCCCGTTGATGAACTCCACGCAGGGGAAGTTGGGTATGTAGCCGCAGCCATTAAAGCCGTTGAAGATGCCCGAGTGGGAGATACGATCACCTTAGCCAAAGATGCAGCGGAAAAACCGTTACCAGGTTATAAAGAAGCAAAACCGATGGTATTTTGTGGTTTATTCCCAACCGATTCCGATCAATTTCCCGACCTACGCGAAGCCCTCGATAAACTCAAGCTGAATGATTCTGCCCTGTCATATGAACCCGAAACCTCGACCGCAATGGGATTTGGGTTTCGTTGTGGGTTTTTGGGTTTACTGCATATGGAAATTGTGCAGGAACGTCTTGAACGAGAATATAATTTAGATTTAATTGTAACTTCACCCTCAGTTGTTTATCAAGTAACGACCTTAAAAGGGGAAGTTTTAATGATTGATAATCCCGCTAATTTACCCGAACCTAATTACCGAGAAAAAATTGAAGAACCCTATGTGCGAGTTGAAATGATTACCCCCGAAGAATATGTGGGGACATTGATGGATTTGGGTCAAACTCGTCGGGGTGATTTCAAAGATATGAAATATTTGACCCTCGGACGAACAACATTGGTGTATGAAGTTCCCCTCGCTGAAGTCGTAACAGATTTCTTTGATCAGATGAAGTCTCGCTCTCGGGGTTATGCCAGTATGGAGTATCATTTGATTGGCTATCGGGCGAATCCGTTGGTGAAGTTAGATCTGATGATCAATGGTGATCCGGTTGATTCCCTGTCGATGATTGTTCACCGAGATAAAGCTTATGGTGTTGGTCGAGGGATGGTCGAGAAGTTAAAAGAGTTGATTCCTCGTCATCAGTTTAAGGTGCCGTTACAGGCGACAATTGGTTCTAAAGTGATTGCCAGTGAACATATTCCGGCGTTACGAAAAGATGTATTGGCGAAGTGTTACGGGGGAGATATTAGTCGGAAGAAGAAATTACTCGCCAAACAAGCAAAAGGGAAAAAACGGATGAAATCTCTAGGATCTGTTGATGTTCCTCAGGAAGCGTTTATGGCAGTGCTACGATTAAATCAAGAATCCTAGAACGGCATTAACCGCTAACAGTTAAGTGAAGTGACCCCAGTTGTTGGGGAAACTTATTTCACGGAGGTTAACCGGGTCATTGTTTCCGGTTCCCTCTTGCCATTGACAACACAATATAAATGTGATGCGATAGTATTGGGTTGCATTTTTTTGAATTTATCCTTTAATAAGGTTGACCAACTTGGATTTTGATTTAGTCAGGGCCTTCAGCATTACATCCAGTCAATCGGGTAAACCAGAGAGATCAACTTTTGTGAATTTGGATTTGAAGCCAGATTTTTGTACTATGGAATTACCCTCTACGTTTGCGTGGCAAGTGCAACAATGAGAATTTTAGTAACAGGCGGCGCAGGTTTCATCGGTTCACACCTCATTGATCGTTTAATGGAACAAGGACATGAGGTAGTTTGCCTGGATAATTTCTTCACAGGTACGAAGCGAAACCTCGTTAAATGGTTTGGGAACCCTTATTTTGAACTGATACGGCATGATATCACAGAACCGATTCGGATAGAAGCGGATCAGATTTATCATTTGGCTTGTCCGGCTTCCCCGGTTCATTATCAGTACAACCCGGTCAAGACGATTAAAACTAATGTCTTGGGAACGATGAATATGTTGGGGTTGGCAAAACGAGTGAAAGCACGATTTTTGCTGGCTTCGACTTCCGAAGTCTACGGAGATCCTGATGTTCATCCCCAAACTGAAGACTATCGGGGAAATGTTAATCCGATTGGGATTCGGAGTTGTTACGATGAAGGAAAACGAGTGGCGGAGACTCTAGCCTTTGACTATCACCGTCAAAATGGGATTGATATTCGAGTCGCTCGGATTTTCAATACCTATGGGCCGCGAATGTTAGAAAACGATGGTCGAGTGGTGAGTAATTTTGTCGTCCAAGCTTTGCAAGGAATTCCGTTAACAGTCTATGGAGATGGTTCACAAACTCGCAGCTTTTGTTATGTGTCTAACTTGGTAGATGGGTTAATGCGTCTGATGAATGGGGATTATATTGGCCCGGTGAATTTAGGAAATCCGAGTGAATATACCATCCTTCAATTAGCGCAAAAGATTCAGCAGATGGTTAATTCCGATGCGGAGATTCAATATAAACCCCTCCCTCAAGATGACCCGAGACAGCGACAACCAGACATCACGAAGGCAAAAACCTATCTGAATTGGGAAGCGACTGTTCCCCTAGAAGAAGGCTTAAAGCTAACCATTTCAGACTTCCATCAACGAATTTTAGAGGAACAGTCAAAACATCAATAGAATGGAAACAGGATTCACCAGGCTGCAATACCCTTTGAATCCTAATGCGATGATGATGGGTAAACAACCCCCCTCATCTAGTAATTATCGTTTTTTTGTTTCGTTTATAGAATGAGGATATCATTATTATGCGAGTTTGTGTGATTGGTACGGGATATGTCGGCTTAGTGACTGGAGTGTGCCTTGCTCATACGGGTCACGATGTACTTTGCGTAGATAATAACGAAGAAAAAGTCAAATTGATGAAATCCGGTCAGTCGCCGATTTATGAACCGGGTTTATCAGAATTGATGAAGAAGAATATGGAAGAAGGACGGTTGTGCTTTACTTCTGATTTGGGTGCAGGGGTCAATCACGGGGAGATTCTCTTTATTGCAGTCGGAACTCCTGCTTTACCGACGGGTGATAGTGATACTCGTTATGTCGAAGCAGTTGCTCGTGGAATTGGTTCTCATCTAACAGCAGGTTACAAAGTTATCGTCAATAAATCAACTGTACCGATTGGTTCGGGTGACTGGGTGCGGATGATTGTTCTCGATGGAGTTGCTGAACGACAAAATCAAGAGGGAGCCACAAAAGATGTAGAAGTTGCATTTGATGTGGTGAGTAACCCAGAATTTTTGCGAGAGGGTTCTGCGATTTTTGATACGTTCAACCCAGATCGGATTGTTTTGGGGAGCAATAACAAAAAAGCGCTCGATATGATGCAACAACTATACACCCCAATTATTGAGCGCAAGTGTGCAGATGATCCGACTTTACCTCCGGTTCCGGTTGTCGTTACCGATCTAAGTTCAGCAGAGATGGTGAAATACGCGGCGAACTCATTCTTAGCAACTAAAATTAGCTTTATTAATGAAATTGCCAATATTTGCGATCGCGTCGGAGCAGATGTTAAGCAGGTTTCATTGGGGATTGGTTTAGACTCTCGGATCGGTAAGAAGTTCTTAGAAGCTGGAATTGGTTGGGGGGGTTCTTGTTTCCCGAAAGATGTTTCTGCGTTAATTCATACAGCCGATGACTACAATTATGAAGCGCAGTTGTTGAAAGCGGCGGTTGAAGTGAATAATCGTCAACGGTTAATGGCGGTTGAAAAACTCCAACAAATGCTCAAAATTCTCAAAGGGAAAACGATTGGATTATTGGGATTAACGTTCAAACCTGATACCGATGACTTGCGAGATGCTCCCGCTTTAAATATTATTGAACAACTGAATCGTTTGGGGGCAAAAGTTAAAGCCTATGACCCCATTATTTCTCAAACGGGAATGCGTCACGGTTTGTCTAATGTAATTGTTGAAACTGATCCAGAACTGTTAGCAGATGGTTGTGATGCGTTGGTTTTGATTACCGATTGGGAACAGTTTAAGAACTTAAATTACTCGAAGATGGCGAAGTCAATGCACTCAGCAATGCTGATTGATGGCCGAAACTATCTTGATCGCAAACAGTTAGAAGAAGCTGGATTCCAATATGTCGGTATCGGACATTAAACTCTGAATTTTTATAATTGAGCGTTCTCGATTCTCAGAGGTGACAATCTAATCAAGCACTAGACGGGAGAGATGAAAAATGCTCTCCTGTTTTGATTTGATAGAACTTTCTCTTTCAAGAGTAAAGGGTGAGTTGATCAAACCCACCCTTCTATGTAACTTCTTGTTGCTTTTGTGATGATTGTGCAGAAATTAGGTATTTACATCAAGGCTAGAAAACAACGCTTGTTGTGTCGGATCAGGAATCTTGGGTGCAACATAACCACCAGAATACAACACTGAACCCTGTTGTTGTTGAGCAAAAATGGGGAAGATCTCACGGACTTGAGAAGCGACTTCAACCGTTTTCACATCATAGGTACGAGTGGCTAACTTCGGATAAACTCCAATTCCAACAATGGGAATCAGTAAACAAACAGCGATCGCAACTTCCCGAGGTTTGGCGTCTCCCTGATAATCATCAATCACCAAACCAAAGCTGTTTTTCCCGTAGAAAACTTGACGCAATAGGTTGAGTAAATAAATCGGAGTTAAAATCAAGCCAACTGCCGCTAAACCAACAACCACCACTTTAAAGTTAGAACTATAAACATTGCTGGTGGTAATTCCTAAAAAGATGCTCAACTCACCTGCAAAACCACTCATTCCCGGTAATGCTAATGATGCCATTGCGCCTGCGGTGAACAGTGCAAATACTTTCGGCATTGACTCGGCTATACCGCCCAATTTTTCCATCATCAAGGTATGAGTCCGTTCGTAGGTAATTCCGGTGAGGAAGAACAACATGGCGGCAATTAAACCATGAGAAATCATCTGAAGTACAGCCCCATTTAACCCTAACTCTGTTAAGGAGGCGATACCGATGAGAACAAAACCCATGTGGGAAATAGAGGAATAAGCCAGTCGTCGTTTTAAGTTAGTTTGGGCGAATGCACTTAACGCCCCGTAAACAATATTAACGACTCCTAAAATAGCGAGAACAGGTGCAAAATACAGGTGAGCATTCGGCAACATTTCAATGTTCATCCGAATTAACCCGTAACCGCCCATCTTTAATAAAACACCTGCTAAAATCATCGAAACAGGTGCAGAAGCTTCACTGTGGGCATCGGGTAGCCAAGTATGAAGGGGGAAAATGGGGAGTTTTACACCGTAAGCAATGATGAAGCCTGCGTAGAGTAAAAGTTCTAAGAAAATGGGATAATTTTTGTGGGAAAGTTCCGTCATGTCGAAAGTGACGTTACCCCCATAAAACGCCATTGCCAGTGCAGCAGCGAGGATGAAAACAGAACCCAGTGCGGTGTAAAGGATGAATTTAGTTGCAGCGTAAAGGCGCTTTTGTCCGCCCCAAATTGAGATTAATAAATATACGGGTACTAATTCCAATTCCCACATCAGGAAGAACAACAGTAAGTCCTGTGCGGCAAATACTCCGAGTTGGGCGCTATATAATGCCAACATCAACGCATAAAAAAGTCGTGGTTTTTTGGTAACATTCCACGACGCGAGTATTGCTAAAGTGTTGACGAAACCTGTGAGGGCGATGAGGGGCATTGACAGGCCATCAACGGCGACAGACCAATTGAGTTCCAGTTGCGGTATCCAAGCGTAGGTTTCGCTGAGTTGGAAGCCTGAATTGTCTAAGTTGTAGTGAGTCCAGAAGCAGAATACTATTAAAGCTAGATCTAATAAACCGACTCCGAGTGCATACCAGCGAATAGTACGGCCTTCTTTATCGGGTAAAACGGGAATAGCGAGGGATGCCAAGAGGGGCAACAAGATAATCGTGGTTAGCCAGGGAAGTTGACTGATCATGATCCGTGAGAATAAATACCTATTTCGTACACTGTGTTCATTATATATGAACTTTTGTTAATTACATTGTAGAAAAGAAACAATTTTTGCGACAGGGGGACTCAGGGGACTAGGTTAGCGATCAAAATTTGTTGGTTTGGGGGATCAGATTCTCAAGCTCGAATCAGCTAAAATCCTCTGTAAATAAGCTTTGTAGCGAAATAGTAATCGACTGAATCCTGATATTGATCCTCTCAAAGTAATGTGTTTTTTAGCAACGAAATGTAAACAAAAAAATTTTATCAGACTGATAACTTCCGCAAATCTACCCTTTTGTCTAAATCTTCAACCCCAAAAAGATTAGGTTTGGTTATATAAAAAAGAATTGGTTGGTACTAATACTCATAAGATAAGTATTTTTTATATTTTCTTGGAGGTTGGGGTTGTGGCGAGGGGTTCAGTTAGGTTCCCTGGGATGAACTGATTTCTTAAATTAAAAGATCGCTTTGATCCCTCCGCCTGCGGCACCTCCCTTAAAAAGGGAGGTTTGGGAGGTTAGAAGTCTATTGAAAGTCCCCCTTTTTAAGGGGGATTTAGGGGGATCTAACGCTTTTTAAGGGGGATTTAGGGGGATCAATTAACTTTTTGTCAATTTCATATTAGGATGGTCTAGGGTAGTTCAGGCTATCTAAATCGAGAACAAAATCAACCTAACGGGAAGTCGAGCCAATATGAACCCGATCAAAGTGTTGTTCCTCGCCTCGAACCCCAAACAGACTCAGCCCTTAGATTTGGGTAAAGAAATACGAGAAATTGAGAATAAAATTCAGGCTTCTCAAAATAGAGACTTTCTGGAATTTAAACAAGCTTGGGCGGTACGCTTTGATGAACTCATCCAACGTCTGAACGAATATAAACCCCATATTGTTCATTTTAGTGGTCACGGAAACAACACAGGTGAGATTATATTACTCGACAAATATGATCAAGTTCAAGCTGTTAGTCTAGAAGCGATCAAGGCGTTATTTTCAACGGTTAGCAAAGATAATATTAAAGTAGTTGTCTGGAATGCTTGTTATTCTAAAATTATAGCTGAAGCGATCGCAGAATATATTGATTGCGTCATCGGAATGAATACAGCCATTAACGATGAAGCAGCTATTGATTTTGCGGCGACTTTTTATGGTGCAATTGCTTCTGGACGTTCAGTGGAACAAGCTTTTACACAAGCAAAATCTGCTTTAATGGCTAGCAACATCTCTGAAGCAAATATTCCCGAACTCATACACAGAGAACAAATTAACCCAGAAGAAATTATCCTAGTTTCAGATACAGAAGATAACAATAAAACAACAATTGATTTCCCGCAAAATCTGCCCTACAGTGGAGTTATAAAGTTTGTTGGACGAGAGAAAGACCTCACGAATTTACACGAACAACTCCAAGAAACCGAACGAATAGCCATTACTTCAATTACCGGAATGGGAGGAATTGGCAAAACAGAACTCGCCCTGCAATATAGTATCTATCATTGTCAACAAAAAACCTATTTAGGCGGAATTTGTTGGTTATACGCACTCGATACCAATGTTGGGATTGAAATTGTTAACTTTGGGAAAGCCTATCTCAACCTCAACCCACCCGATAATAGTGATTTAGAAACCCAAGTTCAATACTGTTGGCGAAACTGGCAACCCCCAGAAGGAAAGGTTCTGGTTATTTTTGATGATGTTGACAAATATGACAAGATTAAACCCTATCTCCCGCCTAATAATCCCCGATTTAAAGTATTAATCACCACTCGAGTTAAAGGTTTTGATTCTTTCAAAGAACTCGCACTCAACGTTTTAGATGAAGCCGCAGCCTTGGAGTTATTAACGTCATTGGTGGGAGACAGAATAGAAACTGAATTAGAAACCGCAAAAACCCTTTGTGAAGATTTGGGATATTTGCCATTAGGCTTAGAATTAATCGGACGCTATCTAAACGGAAAGCCGGATTTATCTCTGGCTAAAATGCGAGACAGACTCAAACTCGAACACCGTTCACTCAATCCCGAAAACTCTCAAGAAATGACCGCCAAACGAGGGGTAAAAGCGGCCTTTGAGTTAAGCTGGAAAGAACTCAAACCCGAAGAACAACAATTAGCCTGTGGCTTGAGTTTATTGGCGTTGGCGCCGATTCCTTGGTCGCTGGTTGAATCCTGCTTTCCCGAAACCGATGAAGAAGATTTAGAAGATTGGCGAGATGATAAACTGGTGAAACTGAGTCTGTTACAGCGAGTCGAAAAAAATACCTATCAATTTCATCCCCTAATTCAAGAATTTCTGAAAACCAAGTTAGAAGAATTTCCGTCACAAGTAGATGAATGGAAACGAAGTATTTGTCAGGCGATTGTAGCAGTCGCCAAACAGATTCCAGAGACACCCACTCAGGATGATATTTTAAAGGTAACACTGAAGATTCCCCATCTTGAAGAAGTGGCGGAAAACCTCACAGATTACCTAACGGATGAAGATTTAATTCAGCCTTTTGTTGGTTTAGGAAACTTTTACGACGGTCAAGGATTTTATAGTCAAGCGGAACCTTGGTATCAAAACTGTCTTGATATTACTCAAAATCGTTTGGGACAGCAGCATCCCGATGTAGCAACCTGCCTCAACGGTTTGGCAAGTGTCTACAAATCTCAAGGCAAATACGAAGAAGCCGAACCCCTCTACCTACAAGCATTGGAGATGTGTCGGCAGTTACTCGGACAGCAGCATCCCGATGTGGCAACCAGCCTCAACAATTTGGCATCACTCTACTCATCCCAAGGCAAATACGAAGAAGCCGAACCCCTCTACCAACAAGCTTTGGAGATGAAACGGCTGTTACTCGGACAGCAGCATCCGTATGTCGCAACCAGCCTCAACAATTTGGCATCACTCTACGAATCCCAAGGCAAATACGAAGAAGCCGAACCCCTCTACCAACAAGCATTGGAGATGAGACGGCTGTTACTCGGACAGCAGCATCCGTATGTCGCAACCAGCCTCAACAATTTGGCAGGTCTCTACGACTCCCAAGGCAAATACGAACAAGCCGAACCCCTCTATCAACAAGCATTGGAGATGAGACGGCAGTTACTCGGACAGCAGCATCCTTATGTGGCACAAAGCCTCAACAATTTGGCATTACTCTACTCATCCCAAGGCAAATACGAAGAAGCCGAACCCCTCTACCAACAAGCTTTGGAGATGAAACGGCTGTTACTCGGACAGCAGCATCCCGATGTGGCACAAAGCCTCAACAATTTGGCAGGTCTCTACTCATCCCAAGGCAAATACGAACAAGCCGAACCTCTCTACCAACAAGCTTTGGAGATGAAACGGCTGTTACTCGGACAGCAGCATCCCGATGTGGCAACCAGCCTCAACAATTTGGCAGGTCTCTACTCATCCCAAGGCAAATACGAACAAGCCGAACCTCTCTATCTACAGGCTTTGGAGATGAGACGGCTGTTACTCGGACAGCAGCATCCCGATGTTGCAACCAGCCTCAACAATTTGGCAGGTCTCTACTCATCCCAAGGCAAATACGAAGAAGCCGAACCCCTCTATCGAGAAGCTTTAAGTATTGCCGAAAAGGTTCTCGGTGTTGACCATCCTTATACAAAAAGATTTCAGGAAAACTTAGACCGTTTGTTGGAGTTGAAGTCGGAAGGTTCTGGGGAGGTTGAGAATTCATCTGAGAATTAATTCCTAAGTTAATCGCTTAAATCCCCCTAAATCCCCCTTAGAAAGGGGGACTTTTTTACTTCTGATTTCTCTTTACCCTCTTAGAAAGGGAGACTTTCAAACTTCTTATTCCCCCCTTTCCAAGGGGGGCTAGGGGGGATAAAGAGGAACTACACCAAAGATATTCCATTCTAAAAATTAGGAGGTTCGCGCAGGGGTTCTCTAGGAATAGTTGGGAGTTCAAACCCTCCAAAAGGGGCAAAACGTTGCTCAATCGCCGAAGCCAAATTTAAAGAAGGTTCTGTATTTTTCCCATCAGTTGCAAATTCAATCTGTCCGCTTAAATCCAGTAAATTCTTCCGCTTTTTACGAGTGCGAATGAGTTCTTTTAATGCAAACTCAATCACTTCTTTTTCGGTTTTAAATTGAGTTAATTCCAACGCTTCTTTAACCAATTGTTCGTTGAGTTCAATATTCGTGTTCATGGGTTTTTCGTTTAAATTTAATCACTTCTATTAGACTTCCGGTTCAATTCCCGCAGCACGCAATTGAGCGGCTAATCGTTCAACTCGTTCGCTTCCCCACAATAATAAATTACCCTGTTCATCCCACCAACGCAACCAATAACCCAGGCGGTTTTCTCGGCTTCCTTCCCACACTCCCAAAAAAAGCTGCATTTCCGGTATCCAAAACCGATTTTGTTCGTTCGCAAACTCAAGCTGATACCGTCCGTTATCGCCAAAACGATACAATTCTAACGCGCCATTTTCCGGCTCAAAAATACCGTAATTCGGCACTTTTAAAACTTGTTCATAAAAGTAAAATTTACCCGGAGGATAGGTTTCTTTAATTGAATATTCTCCCCCTGGCGTATCCGATAAAAACTCTAGCACCAACGCCGGAATTTCGCCCTGTAATTGAGGGGTATAACTGCGAACAACTTCGGAGCGCTCAACCGTAATTTTGGGAATATAAGCCCAATCGGTCGCTTTGACCACAATCTTACCATTAATCGTGGCACAAATACCGTAATTTGTGGGAGTAAGAGCCGTTTCTGGGAGTTTTTTTGCTAACTGCAAACTTTCGGTTAAAGCCGCAGCCAAAGCGGGTTGATTAATATTATCCACAGGGTCATCGGGAAGCACAAAGTCATCGGGCAACTTTTCCCAGGTAATATTATAAGTTGGGGAGGTGGCAAACATGACAATTCGTGCAAATAAATTTGACTTTGATTAGTTTATTATAATTCCGAGCAAGTAGAAAGCAACAATCCTATTAATTTTAAAAACTCAGGAATATTGCTAAAAATTCCCCCGTACTAATCAAAGCGAAGCAACCTCTGGCTTCCCCCTTTCTAAGGGGGACGGGAGGGGGATTAATAAGGGGAATTTCGGGAAATATCATTATTCTTGCTTTCCACCTCCGATTAAATATAACAACGCCATCCGCACCGCTACACCGCTTGTTACTTGTTGAGAAATCAAACTAAATTGTGGATCATCCATCAACTCTGAACTTAATTCTACACCGCGATTAACCGGACCCGGATGTAATATTTTCACATCAGGTTTGCAGAGTTTGAGGCGATCGCGAGTAATGCCATAATATTGATGATATTCTCGCAAACTGGGTAATAAATGCTGAGTCATTCGTTCTCGTTGGAGTCGCAGCGCCATCACAAAATCAGCATCTTTTAAAGCAGGTTCTAACTCCCAGTGTAAGAATAATTTCCCCGGCCTTTCTTGACCAAAACATTTAAAATATTGAGGTAATAATGTCGGCGAACTGACTAAATGTAATTCGGCATCAATCGCCGTTAAACTCCAAATATTCGACCTCGCCACTCTCGAATGCAAAATATCACCCACAATGGCAATTTTTTTCCCTTCTAACAGTTCTATTCTGGGATTATTCGGGTCTAATAATCGACAAATCGTAAATAAATCCAACAACGCTTGTGAGGGGTGGGCGTGTTGACCATCTCCTGCATTTAAAACAGAAACTTTTGTATTTAAACGATCCATTTCCGATGCGATTGCTTGCGGAACTCCGGCTTGTTGATGGCGAATTACCATCATATCTGTTCCCATTGCCAGATAGGTTTTTGCAGTATCTAAAATCGTTTCTCCCTTCGATAAAGATGAAGTTCCGGGGGCAAAATTAAGCGTATCCGCAGAGAGTCGTTTAGCAGCAAGTTCAAAACTGTTACGGGTTCGAGTCGAAGCTTCAAAGAATAAATTCGCAACAACTTGTCCTTGCAAAGCGGGGACTTTTTTGGTACGGCTATTTAAGACTTGTCGAAAACTTAAAGCAGTTTGTAAAATGGCGTTGTATTCATCCGAAGTAAAATCCGCCAGGGACAGAATGTGGCGACGAGTCCAAGTTGCAGTAGCCATTTGTAGAAATCGATACCCATAAGAATAGACCAATTAACTGTACAGATATTCTTGCGGAACATCTCGACAGCCAACCCAACACTTGATTTTACCAACAGTTGGCATCGAGTGCTTTTTAATTCTGTGAATTCTGTGAAAATTCGGATTTTGTACCTTTGAGGGAGTAATTGCAAATACAGATGTCCTGATGCTGAATTTACAATGAAGAATCTCCCCCAAATTTTGACAGTCGGTATCGCCAGCTTAGTGATGTTCGGTTTAGGGAGTTGTCGTTCTACGCAGTTAGAAGCCGAGTCCCCACAACTGACAGAGACACAGGCTTCCACTCCCGCCACTCTCGCCTCGCAACCCCCAACTTCTCCACCGCAAAAATCAGCCACCGCTTCTCCTGTTGTCAAAGAAACCACAGCCCCCACAGATACCATACCTGTAACTATCTATCGGGTTGATAATGAGTGTTCAACTCTCGTTCCCGAACAAGTGACAGTTTCCGAGGAGAAAGCCATCGAAGATGCTGTTGCAAAAACGTTAGAAATTCAACCGGGTTTTGAGTTACCGTTGGGTTATCGGGTGGAAGTTGATGATTATTATCAAATTGCCGTGATTGATTTGCGAGTTTCTACCACTTCTCGTCGGAGTTTGTATTCTCTCTCGGCTTGCGAACAATTGGCTTTATTTGGCAGTTTGCGAGAAACGTTAACCACTAATCCGAATTGGCAAATTCAAGAAGTTTATTTTACAAATTTGGGTGAAGATTTGGTTTTATGATGTTTATGATCGAAGTTGTTGCCATCGAGTTCTCAAGTAGAGAAAGACAGGAAATTGGTAAGCTTCTGCCACTAACCACAACACTAAAAATAGATGAGATAAAAAAGCGATTACCGTCCAAATTATTGGGAACCAAGCCCAAAATCCACCCGAAATTGGAGGAAACAAAAAAGCAGAGAGTCCGATCAAAGTCGGGGGTAACAAGATGAGTAATAGTGCAGCTAACCCATAAACCCAACTAATTTCGAGGTTGCCAATATGTTCTCCTTTCCAGTTTTGACCATTCCATCGCCAAGTGATAGAAGGTTCGCGATCTGCCATTTTCAGGAGTTGTCTTTCTGGATAAATGGTAAAAATGTGACGACAAACATCACAACCAAATGCGTCCATTAAAGCAATATTAGAAAGATCACCACAGCGACACACTGGACAGGGGTAGGTTTCTTGATAGCTTAATGGGTTTTCCTTTTCTTCAAACATAGACATACATTAATCCTGTATTCACTCAATCTCAAATATTTTCTTGATTTTTAATACTTTCTTTAGACTTTAATCACACGACTTGTGATTTGACGGTCTTTGATTGAGTTCACCCGTTTGTACTGACTCTTTGTTAATGTAACACAACTGTTGAGTGCTAGGTGTTTGAGATCTAAGCTAGATGTTTGAGATGTGAAATTAACCGCTTGACGATTTTCGTATCATTAGTTACAGCCTCTAGACTCAGACTCCCCTTATCGTGGGATATAATAGCCAAAAATTCATAAAACGACGTTGTGATGGAGGATTAATACCTTTAAAGCTTCGTCACTTTCGATAAAATCACATCTGTTAATTTTTTTGATCAGCAAAAAAAATATCAAACTGACAAAAGTTCTGGTAGAGTATTAGTTACTCTCTGAAAAAGGGCATAGTTGAGTCGGCAGTGCGCTGTGTTCGGTTAGTTATTCTGATGATGTGTTGTTAAAAGCAAATCACAGAAAAATTAAAAACAAAATGCGCTGAGACACACCTTTGATGAACTTATCAATAGATTTGAAAACGCTCAAATCCAATTACTTCGTTGTGACAGCAATAGGGACAAAAGCCAGTGCGATTTGATTCCTACGAACCCGGGGATTTCTACGATGAAATGTTTATCGCGAAAGGGCAACCTCGCCTTGAAGCTAAACTGCTAATTGAACGGATTAATTCTCTTTCTCCAGGGGAGTTAACCATGCGACAACAAGCCGCTCAAATGGCTTTGATCAAGCTCGGAGCTACATTCAATGTGTATGGAGATAATCAAGGGACTGAACGAGTTTTCCCTTTTGATATTGTACCTCGAATTGTCTCCGCTTCCGAATGGAAATGGTTAGAAAAAGGACTCAAACAACGAATTCATGCTTTAAATTTGTTCATTGCTGATATTTACAGTGAGCAAAAAATTATCAAAGATGGCATCATTCCGGCAGATTTAATTCAGTCTTCCAAAGGATTTCTAAAGCCTTGTATGGGATTAAAACCCCCGCAAGAAATTTGGTGTCATATTACTGGAACCGATTTAGTTCGCGATCGCGATGGACAATGGTATGTACTCGAAGATAATCTTCGCTGTCCTTCGGGGATTTCTTATGTGTTAGAAAATCGCCGCGTGATGAAAAGTACATTTCCCCAGATTTTTGCAACTTTAGGAATTCAACCCGTTGATGAATATGCGAGTCATCTCTTAGAAACTTTACTCAATCTCGCCCCTTCCCATATTGCTGATCCAACGGTCGTCGTTTTAACCCCCGGAATTTTTAACTCAGCTTACTTTGAACATTCATTTTTAGCCCGACAAATGGGTGTAGAATTAGTTGAGGGACGAGATTTAGTGGTGGTGGATGGTTATGTGCAGATGCGAACCACTAAAGGCTTAAAACGCATTGATGTAATTTATCGTCGAATTGATGATAATTTTATAGATCCGTTAGCGTTTAATCCCGAATCTTTACTCGGTATTCCAGGTTTAATGGAAGTTTATAGTCAAGGTCGAGTCGCCTTAGCAAATGCGTTAGGATCGGGGGTTGCTGATGATAAAGTCATCTATGCCTATGTTCCTCAAATGATCCGCTATTACCTCGACGAAGAACAAATTTTACCCAATGTTCCAACTTATGTATGTTGGGAAAAAAAACAGCTTGATTATGTCTTAGCTAACCTCGATAAATTAGTTGTGAAAGCCGCAAATGAAGCGGGCGGTTATGGAATGTTAGTCGGAACACAGTCAACAGCCGAAGAACGCCAAGAATTTAGTGAAAAAATCAAGGCAAATCCCCGCAACTATATCGCTCAACCGACCTTATCTTTATCCCGTGTTCCGACCCTATTAGAAGACAAATTTGAAGGCTGTCATGTGGATTTGCGACCTTACATTCTTTATGGTCAAGATATTTATGTTCATCCCGGCGGCTTAACCAGAGTTGCTCTAAAAAAAGGCTCTTTAGTTGTCAATTCTTCTCAGGGGGGAGGGAGTAAAGATACTTGGGTTTTAAAAGATTAAAAATGAAAATCTCAGTGTAAAGTCCCTATAAAAATAAGTAAAAATAGCTTATGTTAAGTCGTGTTGCAAATTCAATTTATTGGCTCAATCGTTATGTAGAACGAGCCGAAAATATTGCCCGATTTGTTGATGTCAATCGCAATTTATTGCTAGATTCACCTTTGGGAATTGAAGAACAATGGCAACCTTTAGTATTAATTACAGGAGATTTACCCCTCTTTCAAGAACGGTATGGAGAAGCCACGACTGAAAATGTGATTCAGTTTCTCACCTTTGATGCAGATTATTCAAACTCAATTCTCTCCTGTTTAAAAGCAGCCCGAGAAAATGCCCGTTCAATTCGAGAAGTTATTTCTTCAGAAATGTGGGAACAAGTCAATGAATTTTATATGATGGTTCGGGATGCCGCCAAAGGACAAAATCTCTGTGATTTACCCGAATTTTTCTATAAAGTTAAACTGAATGGACATCTATTTGCGGGGATTATGGATGCTACCATGTCTCACAACGAAGGTTGGCATTTTGGTAATATTGGACGGTTATTAGAACGGGCGGATAAAGCCTCTCGAATTTTAGATGTTAAATATTATATTCTTTTACCTTCTGTCGAAGATGTGGGAACGACTCTCGATGAAATTCAATGGATAGCTTTATTAAAATCAACCAGTGCTTATGAGATGTACCGAAAACGTCAAAAACGTCATCAAATTACACCCTATGGAGTGGTTGAATTTTTTGTCTTAGATCGAGAGTTTCCTCGTTCTATCCAATACTGTTTTCTCCACGCCGAACAATCCCTACATCAAATCACAGGAACCTTATCGGGAACGTGGCAAAATTCCGCAGAACGAGAATTAGGACGATTACGGGCTGAATTAGATTATATGACCATTGATGATATTACTGACAGAGGATTGCATCAATTTCTCGATGATTTGCAACGGAGAATCAATCTGATTGGAGATAAAATGTTTGAAACCTTTTTTGCTTTAGAACCGATTCCCAATCAAATCACAATTAGTTCTCGACAAACAATTTTGACTCCCTAAATCAGAGAAAATAAAATCAGGTATTACAGAGACATCATTCGATGGATTACAATATCACTCACACCACAACTTACACTTACACTCAAGCTGTTGATTTGGCCCCTCACATTGTTCGCTTGCGTCCTCGTTCTGATGCTTTTCAAACCTTACACTCTTTTTTTATTGAAGTTTTTCCTGAACCCATCGGTCAATCTAGTATTGTGGATTTAGCGGGAAATGACATCATCAAACTCTGGTTTAAACAACAAACTGAAAAACTGAGTATTAAAGTTAGTTCTTCTGTGGAAACTCACTGTACCAATCCTTTTAACTATTTGTTGGAACCTTGGGCTTTAGAACTCCCCATTACAGATTATCCAGTTTCGATGTTTGCTCATCTTCAGCCCTATTTACAATCAAATTTAGCCGATCCGATTATTGCTCAACTGGCTCAAGAAATTTGGCAAAGTTCTAATGCAGGGATTATTGCCTTTTTGAATACTCTCAATCAACGAATTTATCAAACCTGTCAACATCTGTTTCGAGAAACAGGCGCACCGCTTCCCCCAGGAGTAACATGGACACAACAATTTGGATCTTGTCGAGACTTAGCTGTTGTTTTTGTCGCTGCTTGTCGGGCGGTGGGTATCGCTTCTCGGTTCGTGAGTGGGTATTGTGAAGGGGATTTATCTTCTCAAGAACAACACCTTCATGCTTGGGCGGAAGTCTATTTACCGGGTGCAGGTTGGCGAGGTTATGATCCCACCCAAGGGTTAGCCGTTAGCGATCGCCATATTGCTTTAGTTGCTACTGCTGTTCCTCGTCATGCGGCACCGATTACCGGAAATTTTCAGGGTGCAGAGGCAAAGTCTCTGATGAATTATACACTGTCAATTGAAAAAAAAATCATGTAAAAACATCAATTTAATCAAATTATGCGTTAACATTTTTACTACCATTGCTGATTTTTCCTCGCCAATATCGCGCTTGATCGGATTGAAAATTTTGGCAATCGCCTGAACTCAGGATTCACATGAGGGCTGATAATCCGAAAGGGTTACTCCCCTGATTGTATGGAATATCTCCCGGATTGATCCTGAACTTTTCTATCTTTTTTCATCCGTACTCAGAACAGAAGCCCTGAACTCCTGAACTTATCCCTATCGACTTCTGGGACAAAATCCGTCAAACTAATAGTAGAACATCCCCTAGTTATCTTGTAGATCGGAAGGTGAATCCATGATGAAAACCGTTTTAGTCGTTGAAGACAACCCCATCAACTGGAAAGTATTTGAGCGCATCCTGACCAAACGAGGAGGATTAATCGCCAAACACACAGAAGATGTCGAAACGGTAATGGAATTAGCTCAATCCAAACAAGCCGATCTAATTTTGATGGATATTGCATTAGCAAATAGTTATTATCAAGGTCAAGCCGTTGACGGGATTCAAATTACCCAGATGTTGAAAGCGAACCCCGAAACAGCAAACCTACCCATCATCCTCGTCACCGCAAATGGAGGCGCTCATGATCGAGAATATTTCCTCAACAAAAGTGGCGCAGATGGTTATATTCCTAAGCCTGTGATCGATCACAAAGCATTCGTTGAAGAAATCAAGGCTAAACTCTCAGCCCAGGGAATGCCGGAAATGGTCGCCGCGAGTTAACTGATGAATCTTCGAGTTAACCTAAATTGAGGAGCTTTTTTCGAGGTGAGTACAGGATACAAACCCGAAACAAATATTAAGCACAATCTTGAGAAAAAATCTGTTGGGCTGTTTGACAAACTAAAATTGCCGCTTCTGGGGTGGATTTTCCAGAAATATCGATAGGATAGACTGAGCCTTGACGCTTTTGTAGGTCATAAGTATAAGTTTTGTCATAGTAACGCAAGATTAAATCAAACGCTTCAGTGAGTTTCTCTTGTTCTATAAAATTAATGGCTTCTTGAGTCGCTAACCCGCCTAAGTGCTTACGAATTCGTTCTGTTGCTTGAATCAACTCTTTTCGATTTGCAGTTCCATAAAGTTCAACCAACAGTGAAAGTCGTTCTTCGCGAGTTCGCTGAATTTCAATCACAGGTGCAAGTTCCATTTGCTCAAAAATCTCTTCAGGAACCCGACAAATTCCGATCCGTTTACTCTCTGCTTCGATCCAAACCGATTGATGACGTTGAAATTGTGACCATTGTACCGTGATCAAGTTCCAGAATTGTTCGTTTGTCGGTTGAGGGGGTTGACCCAAAGCCCCATAACTACTTCCGCAATGATTCGCCAAATCTTCTAAATCGAGGGTTTGTTCTCCTAACGTCGCTAAAACATTGAGAATCTCTGTTTTACCTGTTCCCGTCATTCCCCCCAAAATCATTATTTTTTGAGGAACTGCAAACAAAGAACGTCCCCAACGGCGAAAGGCTTTGTATCCTCCCTGGAGAAGAAAAACCTGAAATCCAGCCATTTCCAACACCCAAGCCACTCCACTACTTCGCATTCCTCCCCGCCAGCAATATATTCGCACGGAACTCTCTGCGGCTAAAACTCTAGCTTGAGCGATAAAATCGGCAAATTTTGGACCAGCGATCTTCATCCCTAACTCAACAGCATGATTGCGTCCTTTTTGTTTGTAGCAAATTCCGACTAGAGCGCGTTCTTCGTCAGAAAACAAAGGAAAACTGATCGCCCCTGGAATATGTCCTTGAGTATATTCGGCGGGACTGCGAACATCAAGGATGACGCCCGGAGATCGAAAAAATTCGTCAGGATTAAGATATTTTGACATAAGCTGCGGTGAGTTGAGATTAATATCATGCCTCAACTTTGAGGATTTGACCTCCTCACCCCTATCGTTAAAGATTATAGAGCTTCAACTGTTAATAGTCTCGAGATCATTTTTGAGACTCGTGATTCCTCTTAAATCTTCAAAAATCCGAGTAGCTTGTCAGCTTGATGACGGGGTATTAACACCCCATGCCGAGTATACTTTGGACGGTTCCCTCTTGAGGCTGAGGCAAATGAGTATTCGGGAATTGATCGGCAAACTTCATCGGTATTTGACACGAATGAGTGCGAAAGCGATTTAAGATCGTGCCGACTTTAACGCAATCTGACAAATTTGGCATTTCTTGCTTGCAGTTTGAGCAGTACCAATACACTTGGGAATGACGAATGTGACGGAGCAGATTGGTGGAGCAACAAGGACAATTATTCATGGCTAATATTATTGAAGTTTAAACGACGCAATTTATGGACTTTGTTTTTACTATTAATGAGTTGCTGTATCAATCAAGCTTCCGAATGAAATACAGCGTTCACTTTATCTTCAGAGCTTTTTGATGAATCAAAATGTCATACCCCTTGAACGAATCCCTATTTTTATCTCAATATAGAAAATAGAGCCAGTTCAATCAAGCTGTTATCGTTCTCCCAGACTAGCGATCAGAGTGGATCGGTTGATCCGAAACTTAAGCATTGAAAAATGGCCTGGATTGACCTAATAATACTTTAAAAAAATTTAAAGTTTGTATCAAATCATACGATTCACTTGAATTTTGTTCGTAGATGTTATTGCAAAATCTAGACTTTTGTTGTATTGACTCTTCTCTTATACCAAGACTATTCACCTATTCCCCATGGTTCTGGATCTTCAATGTAGTCAGGTGCAGAACTTCAGCAACGAAAATCGCCGATGAGCCTCTGTAGAAGGGGTTTACTGAACATTTACATCTCAGGCTCCACAAATTACTAAATCTTTATAAAATTCTCTTGTCAGACTCAATAAAAGTTAACTATCCTGGGATTAAGAAAGATTACTAACCAATATTGGAAAGAGTTTACATCTCTCAAAATATAGCCGTCAGCAATCAGTGGTGAGATAGTATGAGGTTAATCTTTTCTCTAAAAATGGTTCCTAGCCTGAAGTTTTGTTAGGAATTATTTCTAAATTCCAGAGCTTCTTGTTGACTGAAAATTCCAAAAAATAGATGAAAATTACAATTTTACTTTTAATAACTGCGGCCAGTATAATAATTTTAATAAACAAGATCAATCAATATTGTTTGACCTTACGTTCCTATCCGCCTCAGACTTCTCAGGTTAGTTCTCAACCTCGTTTGATGACTCTGGTTTATCAACTCTTATTTTGGGGATTGGTGCTGCCCTGGACTTGTCTGAAGTTCTTGATTAACAGGAGTTTGAGTCGGTCTAAGGTTAAACAATCCCCGCCAAAGCTTTACCTGGTTAAGGGAACTTATAGAGGTAAAGTTGGAGTAAAAAAGATCAGTTAAAATCTTAAATCTCTAACTCTTTATTCCCGAAAAGATTCTTCATTATCCGCTAAAATCTGTAAGCGAATTCTGCCCTCTCGACTGTCTCCAAGCTGAACTTCTAAGACTTGACCTGCAAGTTGTTCTAAACAGGAAAGCAGCGATCGCAAATGGGGGGTACTTGCACCAGTATCGACATAAAGCCGATCCGCTAAACTACCAACCCGCTTCCAGGTACTATGAAGTTTGACGATCGCTTGTTCGAGTTGAGTGGCTTGTTTAACGAGATCTGCCGCAGTGTTCAAACAACCCACTCGCAATGCTTCTTCTAACGCCATTTCCACATCCACAGAAGATTGGTTGATCGCCTGTACCTGAGCGGCAGCATCAAGATATTTTGATAAATTTTTGGCTTCTGAAGTCAGATTTTTAATCGTATCGACATCTGGATTGGCAGAAACTTCCCGACGAATTTCAGTAATATGAGACTCAGGTAATTTTTCCATTTCCCGTACCAGAGGAGCCAGATAACGAGTCGGCATCACTCCAGCCTGGGCTTTTTCTCGCACTTCTTCTGGGAGGAGATCAGAACTCATTGCAGTCCATTCATCAGACATCTGACGCACCTGACGGCGAGTAATGCGATCGCCATTGCAAGCGGCATCTGAGATCATTTGTTGGACTTGTGGGGAAGATTTCGCCGTCTCAACAAAGGCTCGTTTACTGAAGTTGTTGATCGAGTCTGGGTTTAACTGACCCTGGGCGAGGAGTGTGTCGGCACTGTTTGCCAGTTCAATTAAAGCATAGGCTTGACTTTTGCTGATTTCCCGGTCTTTAAGCCAGTTGAGAAATCCGGTTCCCCGTCCTTCACCCCCTCGTTTTTCACGATCGCGTACTGCTCGCAAAATTCGACCCCGCCAAATTTCGGTTTGCAAATCAAAGCGATCGCAAA